>CAWKCP010000024.1:0-403273 GCA_963848115.1 uncultured Chloroflexia bacterium
AGACAAATCACCGATCCCAATGTATACTAGGGCAGATAAGAACCGATGTTCTATCGGCTTTCGAGCAACAACATCGGTTCATCTTTTTCTGGCGATAATGACACCCCCGACAGCGTGGTATCCAGACTGAACTGGACGAGGATAAGATATGCCACCCTTTCAGGTTGTCAGTGAATTCCAGCCGACCGGCGATCAGCCCGTGGCCATCCAGCAGTTGTCGGACGGCATCCGCTCCAACATGCGCGACCAGGTACTGCTGGGCGTGACCGGTTCCGGCAAGACCTTCACCATGGCCAAGGTGATCGAGGCGGTGCAGAAGCCGGCGCTGATTCTGGCCCACAACAAGACGCTGGCCGCGCAGCTCTACAGCGAGATGCGCCAGTTTCTGCCCAACAACGCGGTCGAGTACTTCGTCAGCTACTACGACTACTATCAGCCCGAAGCCTACATCGCCCGCTCGGATACGTATATCGAGAAAGAGGCCCAGATCAACGAAGAGATTGACCGGCTACGGCTGGCGGCCACCAGTGCGCTCTTCAGCCGCAAGGATGTAGTCATCGTGGCCTCGGTCTCCTGCATCTACGGCCTGGGCAGCCCGGAGGACTACGGGCAGGCCGTGCTCAACATGCGTGTCGGTGAGATGGTGCGGCGCAATCAGATGTTGCGCCATCTGGTTGAGATCTACTACGATCGCAATGACCTGGTCTTGGAACGCGGCAAGTTTCGCGTGCGCGGCGATGTGCTCGAAGTGCAGCCGGCCGACAAGGAGTTCGCTTACCGCATCAGCATGTGGGGCGATGAGATCGAGCGCATCAGCGAAATCGACACGTTAACCGGCGAGATCCTGGCTGACCATCAGGAGATCGAAATCTATCCGGCCAAACATTTCGTCACCTCCAAGGATCGGCTGGAGGCGGCCATCGAGGAGATCGAGAAGGAGATGCAGGAGCAGGTTGCACTCTTCCGCGCCGAGGACAAGCTGCTGGAGGCTCAACGCCTCGAGCAGCGCACCAATTACGACATGGAGATGTTGCGCGAGGTCGGCTACTGCAACGGCGTCGAGAACTACAGCCGGCCCCTGGCCCAGCGTCCGCCGGGCAGCACGCCGTGGACGCTGCTCGACTACTTCCCGGCTGACTGGCTGCTCTTTATCGACGAGAGCCATATGTCTGTGCCCCAGGTGCGCGGCATGTACAATGGTGACCGCAAACGGAAAGAAGTGTTGGTCGACTACGGCTTCCGCCTGCCCAGTGCTATGGACAACCGTCCGTTGCGTTTTGATGAGTTCGAGGACCACCTGAATCAGGTCATCTACGTCAGCGCCACGCCGGGTCCCTACGAAAGCGAGCGCACTGAGCAGGTGGTCGAGCAGGTCATCCGCCCGACTGGCTTGACCGATCCGGTGGTGGAGGTACGCCCGACCGAAGGCCAGATCGACGACCTGCTCAAGGAGATCAAGATCCGTGTGGCCAAGGGGCAGCGTGCCCTGGTGACGACGCTGACCAAGCGCATGTCTGAGGATCTCACCGAGTATCTGGCCGAACTGAACATCAAGGTGCAATATCTGCACAGCGATATCCACACGATTGAGCGCGTCGAGATCCTGCGTGACCTGCGTATGGGCGTCTTCGATGTGGTGGTCGGCATCAACCTGCTGCGCGAGGGATTGGATCTGCCTGAGGTGTCGTTGGTTGCGATCCTGGATGCCGACAAGCAGGGATTCCTGCGCAGCGAGAGCGCGTTGATCCAGAACATCGGTCGTGCCGCCCGCCATCTGGAAGGCAAGGCGATCATGTATGCCGATAAGATCACCGACGCCATGGAAGCAGCCATCGGCGAGACCAATCGCCGTCGAGAGATCCAAGAGCGCTATAACATCGAGCACGACATTGAGCCGCAGAGCATCATCAAGAGCATCCGCGACCTTACCGACCGCGTGCGCATTCTGGCCGAGGTCTCGCCGGATTACATGGAACTGGAAGACGGCAGAGAAGCGCCGATGTTGGACCCGGCATCGCTGCCCAAGGATGAACGGGCACGGCTGATCAAGCAGATCGAGAAGGAGATGAGAGAGGCGGCTCAGGCCATGGAGTTCGAGCGAGCTGCTGTCCTGCGCGATCAGTTGGTTGAGCTGCGTCAGGTTGATATTGAGGCGCGGTTGAAGGTGTAGTTTCCATATTTTGACATTGATCTCAACACAAACCCCCGATGATGTTGGGAAATCATGCCAACGATTTTGGTTAAGAATGGCTGGCGTCTATTCTTCTACACAAACGAACGTGTTGAACCGCCACATATTCATGCACGCAAGGGCGACATGGAGTGCAAGTATTGGCTAATTGCAGGCGAGTTTGATATCCGCCAAGAATATGCCTACAATTTGACACCCGCGGCTCAGCGACAGATTCGTAGAATCATTTTCGAAAATCCGGAATACCTTCTTGAGGAGTATTGGAGGATTCATGGACGCGATAACTAGTGGATTGCGCCAAGTTGTAGTCGATACAGACGACCCTGACTTTCTGTATCTTACAGTCGATCAGGAGTGTTATCGAATCCGATGGTCTGAATGCTCGATTCGACTGTCGACGGCTACAGCCGAGCAGCGAGCATCTATTGATATCTCGCCGACTGGATACGGCATTCATTGGCCATTGATAGATGAGGACCTAGCCGTCGAACCGTTGATTCAGAAAGCGGAACACCGAAATCATTGAACCTGATTTGCTAGACCAAGAAATAGCCCTAGCAGGCGGCAATGTCAACACCGGCGTCGTGCGTGTTGGCGACACTGTGCGGCGCACGCAAAGCTCGGCAAGCCCGACGATCCATCGTCTTCTGCTGCACTTGGAAACAAGAGGGTTCACAGGCAGTCCACATTTCCTCGGTGTTGATGATAGGGATCGTGAGATTCTGACCTTTCTGGCGGGTGAGACCGGGATACCGGTTGAGAATTGGCAGCGTGACGAACCGCTGATCGCTGCGGCTCAGATGCTTCGCCAATATCATGACGCCACTGTCGATTTTGAACGACAGGATTCTGACGTCTGGCTTTACGTGTATCCCGATCCCGAACGGCATGAGGTCATCTGCCACAATGATTTTGCACCCTATAATTTCGTCTATGGCGCCGGCATGCCCTACGCCGTCATCGATTATGACTTGGCCGGTCCTGGCCCTCGCCTGAAGGATATCGCCTACGCACTCTACTGGATGGTCCCGCTTTCGTTCAACAGCGATGACCAGGTGGAATTTGCAGAGGCTGATGTCAGAAACAGCAGCCGTCGCTGCCGCCTATTTTGCGAGACATACGGCATTCCCGCTGATGCGAAACTCTTCGAAATGATTGCGGCAGTGTTAGATTTGATGAGCGACGAAGAGCAGATGATCCAGGTTCTCGGCCAACCAGCAGCGATCAGACTCAAGCATGATGGCCACTTGGTCCACTGGCAGAGAGAATCGATCGCCTATCAGAAGAATCGTTCCCGGATAGAGGCCAACCTGTTTGCACCCGGATGATTCGGCTTCAAAGCCAACAAGAATTTGCCACAGATTCACACAGATAAAGAAATGATTTTCACAGATGCTTTTCAGATATCTTGAAAATCCCTACGATAATCTGTGTCCCATCCTTGTTTATCTGTGTAAATCTGTGGCAAGAAAAACAGACACGTTATCAACAATACCGACTCCTTACCTTCGAGAGACATAGATGAGTACAACTAACGGCCAGTTCGGCACCGTCCGTCCCATCGACATCACCAGCACCATGCAGGATGCCTACCTCGATTACGCTATGAGCGTCATCGTGGCTCGCGCCTTGCCCGACGTGCGTGATGGACTCAAACCGGTCCACCGGCGCATCCTTTACGCCATGTCCCACGATCTGAACCTGGTGCACACTGGGCCCCACAAGAAGAGCGCCCGTATCGTCGGTGAAGTGCTGGGTAAGTACCATCCCCATGGCGACACTGCAGTCTACGATGCCATGGTGCGCATGGCCCAGGACTTCAGCCTGCGCTATCCCCTGGTCGATGGCCAGGGCAACTTCGGTAGCATCGACGGCGACAACGCCGCGGCCATGCGTTACACTGAGGCGCGCCTGGCCGAGATTAGCAGCCTGATCCTTGACGATCTGGAGAAGGACACGGTCGAGTGGCATGACAACTTCGACAATTCGCTGCGTGAGCCCGACATCCTGCCCGCGGCGCTGCCTAATCTGCTGATCAACGGCTCCAGCGGCATTGCCGTCGGCATGGCCACCAACATCCCGCCCCACAACCTGGGCGAAATCGTCGATGGCTTGGCCTACATGATCGACAATTACCACAACCTCGATGATGTGACGGTCGAGGATCTGCTACGCTACATCAAGGGGCCCGATTTCCCGACCGGCGGCATTCTCTACCGTTTCCGCCAGGATAAGGGGCAGGATGAGCACGATGTGGTTTCCCAGGGCTATTCGGTCGGCAGAGGACGGCTAATCCTGCAGGCCAAGGCCCACTTTGAGGAGATGAGCCGCAACCGCAAGCGTATTGTCATCACCGAACTGCCCTACCAGACCAACAAGACGGCGCTCATCGAGCGCATCGCCAGGTTGGTGCGTGATGGCAAGATCGAGGGCATCACCGACCTACGCGACGAGAGCGACCGCACCGGCATGCGTATTGTTATCGAACTGACACGCAACGTCGATCCCAAGGACATCCTGGCCGATCTTTTCAAGTACACGCCGCTGCAACAGACCTTCGGCATGCAGATGCTGGCCTTGGTCGACGGCCAGCCGCGTATGCTTAGCCTCAAACGCATGTTGCATCTCTTCATCCAGCATCGCGAGGAGATCATTCGTCGCCGCTCTGAGTATGATCTGGAACGTGCCCGCCAGCGTGCCCACATCCTTGAAGGTCTGCTCAAGGCCCTGGACATTCTGGATGAGGTGATCGCCACGATCCGCCGCAGCCAGCGTGTGGACACGGCGCGCACCAACTTGATGAAGGAGTTCAAGTTCACCCAGATCCAGGCCCAGGCTATTCTGGATATGCAACTACGTCGGCTGGCAGCGCTGGAACGCAAGAAGCTTCAAAACGAATATGACGAGTTGCTCAAACAGATCTCCTATCTTGAAGACCTATTGGCCCATCCCGAAAAGGTGCTGGACCTGATCCGATCGGATCTACTGGCCATCAAAGAGAAATACGGCGACGCCCGACGTACCCAGATCGTCGATAGCACCAAGGGCACGCTGACCACGACTGACCTGCTGCCCGAACAAGATGTTTGGGTCTCCATGGCAGCCAACGGTGACCTGAAACGTTCTGACGTCATCACTGTGACCGATTCGGTCGCCAAACAGGTGGCCAAGAGCAGCCAGGTGGCGCTGCTCAACGCCAACACGCTGGATCAACTATATGTCTTCAGCCAGGATGGTCGCAGTACCCGCATCGGCATCCATGAAATTCCGCTGGACAAGGGCAAACATCTCAGCGAGTTTTCCGAATTCTCGCGCCGTGATTCGATTACATCGGCCCTTGCGCTGCCCCGCCTTGAGGGCGAGGAGATTGACGGCTTTCTCTTCTTCGCTACCGAACTGGGCGTGGTCAAGCGGGTGACCCTGGAAGACTTTCTGGCCGCGGCGCCCATGGACCCCCAGGTGATCAATGTCGATACCAAGGATCGCCTGGGCTATTGCTTTAGGACCAGCGGCGATCAAGAGGTAATCCTGGTTTCGAGCAGCGGTAAGTCTATCCGCTTCCAGGAGACGGACGTGCGTAGCATGGGGCTGGCTGCTGCCGGCGTGGGCGGCATGAAGCTCAAAAAGGGCGAACGCATTGTTGCCGCCGGCGTCGTTGATGCCGATGGCGAGTTGATGACCATCACCGAGACCGGTTTTGCCAAACGATCGGCGCTCAGCGATTACAGCACACAGGGCCGCAACGGCGGTGGCATTGTCACCCACAAACCGACCAACCGCACGGGTGACGTGACCACGGCCCGGGTGCTCACCGCGGGCGAGATCGCTGCTCCAGATACCTTGCTCACCGTGGTCACGGCCAAGGACAAGGTCAGTGTGCTCAACCTGTCTGAAGTGCCGCAGATGGGTCGTGGCGTGCAGGGCAAGCAGGTCATGGCGGTGGGGCTGGGTGATAGACCGTGGGCGATCCATGTGGTCGAAATGCCGTCAGATGACCCGTCAGGCAATGACGGTGGCGGCGGAAACTATCCGGCAGTGCAGACAACCAAGGCAAAATCCGCCAAGGGTGTTCATACTTCAAAAGCCGTCCAAAGTCGGCCGGCGGCCAAGACCCAGACCAGGGCTGCGACAAAGACCAAGGCTGAGGCCGACAAACCGTTGAGCCAACCGTCCTCGGCCGGGGAATCGGCCAAGAAGCCGCCCCAGCAGGCGACGCTCGACCTGGGGTTGCCCGCAGCTGACGCGGCGCGAGCAGGAGCCAGCCGACAACGAACCTCAAAGTCGGGAAAGGATGGTTCGTCGAAGCGCAATTTGGGAGGCGACAAAGACAAGCCTGCACATGGCCTGTCGCCTGGGAGGGCGACCGAAAACAATACTCCCGACAATGCGGCTGCTGAGAAGGATACGGCCGAGCAGACGTCAGCCAAGAACTTGTCTCAGACAGAGGCCTCCTCAAAAGCGGTGGCCGAATCCAAGTCTGGGTCAAAAGCGACATCGACCGCCGTTTCGACGTCTGATAAAGCAGCGTCTGGCAATGCGGCGATCGCGGAAACGCCTGCCTCCGGTAAGGCGTCTGCCCAGCAAAAGGGTGCTGAGACGGCAGAGGCTAAGTCTGCGCCCAAGCCGACAACCTCTTCAACGCCGGTCAAGATCACCCCAGCCAAAACCGCCCCAGTCAAGACGGATTCGAAAAAACGAACGAAGACGAAGGCGTCTACTCCCGGCAAGGGCCCAGCCCAGGCTACTGCCACGTCGGCTGCCAAAGCTGAGGCTGCACCCGAGAAGGCATCCGGTTCCGAGTCAGCCACGTCTGCCCCCCCCAAGCCGACGCCGGAAACAGAACCGCCGAAAAAAGCGATACCGAAGAGGTTTTCGTCCGGCAAGACATCCGCCAAGGATAGCACCGCCCCGGCCGCACAGACCAAGGCTACTTCAAAGACGCCAAAGGCTTCTGCGTCATCTGAAGCTACGTCCGTGAAAGCAACGCCCGGCAAGACAATCTCCGGCGAGGCATTGGCCAAGACCCATCCTTCGACAAGCGATGCCGAGCCTGAAGCAAGGCAGGCGTTCAGGGCGGAATCGCCTGGGAAGAATGCCTCATCGCGCAAAGCGACCAGGACAGCCACTTCGCCTGCTGTTGACGCCGAGACGTCTGTGAAGAAGTCGTCTACAGTCGAAACAGAATCGACCGATGCGGATCCTGCATCCTCCACTGCCGAAAAATCCTTTGCCGGCGTTGCCGATCAGGTTGAGTTCTCTGCCATGCCCGCATCGGAAAATACGACAAGCCGCGTCGTATCCCAACAGCCAAAAGTCTCAAAATCAAAGAAGGCGGTCAGTTGCAACGTCGAAGAGGCGGTTCAAGGAACGCATCCGCCGGCGCCATCCTCGGACCCGGATTCTCCATCCGGCAATAAATCCGGGCAGATGAAACCGCCTGAAAAGACCCCCGCCGAGGAGACGCCTGCCAAGAAGGCCCAGGCCGACAAGGCTTCAGCCCGGAAAGCGAAGGCCAAGAGAGGCTCTAAAAGGTTGAAAAAGTTGCAGAAGCTCCGAACGGTGACCACTGTGAAGAAGCCCTCCTCCCCAGAAAAGAAATAACCTCGCAGTCTCTTCAGTCTGTCTCCCTCAATGTCAATTCTCTGTCGCTGAGTTGAAAGACACCTCTTGACAATCGGCCCACAAGTCTTCAAACAAGCCGGATGTAGATTTTGACACAGCATTTGCGCCTATGCTATGCTCGATTTTTGTAATGGAATTGATGAATTTGCTTGCTGCTCTTTTTTGAGCTTGGGGGGAGGGACCGACCCGATGATCCCCTGGCAACCCGCTGGAGTCCCGGTTTCCGGTTGCTGAGTTCTGTGATGGACTGTTCGAGTGATCGATCATTTCGACCAGGCGAATCCGCACACAGACTTTGCAATGACCGAACAACCGGCGGCTATCCAGGCCGGGTGCAATCTCAAACAGACTGTCGACAGTCTGTATGCTGAGCAATGCACCGCTGTGAATTACCGCCGTTCCGGAGTATCCGGACGGCGTTTCTTTTTGTCCCGCTGAGGACACAGTTAGGGTCAAAGTTTGAGGCATGAAAGTTTGAGGCATGTACGATGCACTCAGTCTTCTGGGAAGACAACCAAGTTAAGATGGTCGACCAGCGACGACTCCCAGACGAGTTCGTGGTTGTCGGGTTCGATACGGTCGAGGGCGTTGCCACCGCCATCCGCGAGATGGTGGTGCGTGGAGCGCCGGCTATCGGCGCCGCGGCGGCCTATGGCATGGCCCTGGCGGCCTACGCGAGTCCAGCGCCGGATCTGGATAGCCTGCTCATCGACCTGGATGCTGCCAAAGCGCAACTTGATGCTGCCCGACCCACAGCGGTCAATCTGAGCTGGGCCACGCATCGACTGTTGAGTCGAGCGCAAGTGACAGTGTTGCCCAATATTGATGACATTCGTAGCGCCGTATTGGCCGAGGCCAATGCCCTAGCTGACGAGGATGTCGAGATCAACCGGCGCATTGGCTTTAACGGCGCGGCCCTGATTGCCGATGGAGCCAACCTTCTGCATCACTGCAACACCGGCTCGTTGGCGACCGTCGACTTTGGCACGGCTTTGGGCATCGTCTATGCCTGCAAAGAGCAGGGCAAGCAGATCCACGTCTGGGTGGACGAGACCCGGCCGCGCCTGCAGGGCTCGCGCTTGACCGCCTGGGAGTTGATGCGAGCGGATGTGCCCATGCACCTGATCGCAGACAATGCTGCCGGTCATCTGATGCGCACCGGCCAGGTCGATGCTGTCATTTTCGGCGCCGATCGTGTCGCTGCCAATGGGGATGTGGCCAACAAGATCGGCACCTACAAGCTGGCCGTGGTCGCAGCCGAGAACGACATCCCCGTATACTGCGCGGCGCCGACCAGCACAATTGACCTGTCGCTGGAAAACGGCGACCTGATTCCGATTGAGGAGCGGGGTCGTGAAGAGGTCGTTGAGATCGGGACCAAGCCGATTGCGCCCAACGGCGTGCCGGTCTACAATCCGGCCTTCGATATCACGCCCTACCGCTACCTCACTGCCATTGTGACCGAGGAGGGCGTCTGTCAGCCTCCTTTTGCCGAGAGTTTGGCGAGTGCAGTCGCAAATGCAGAGCAGCGGCAGTTGGAAGGGTGGAGTGGCGTACCGTAGTGACGACTTCAGTCGTCGATCTGAGTGCCTCGCCAAGTCGCTCGTCCGACTGCAAGTCGGACCTGAGAGCTAGCAGCGGGGTTTTGTACAGCGACATGAATGTCGCTGTACAACGGTTGACACTCGTTCTGAAGCACGGTAGCTGCTTTTCACGGCTATCGGAAAGATCTGGAAGAGGTACATGGCAAGCAAGCCGGACAACATCAACGTCTTCTGCGGTTCCAGCCCTGGGGTCGAGCCGATCTATCTGGCCATGGCCGACGCATTGGGAACAGAGTTGGCTCGCCGCCGGATCGGACTGGTCTATGGCGGAGGCAGCGGCGGGCTCATGGGGGCCGTGGCTCAGGCTGCCGACCGTGCGGGCGGGCGTGTGTTGGGTGTGATTCCGGCGGCGCTGGCGCCCAAGGAACTCTCTGGCGAGTCCGTCGGCGATCTGCATGTCGTCGACACAATGCATGAACGCAAGGCGATCATGGCCGAAGAGTCGGACGCTTTCATCGCCATGCCCGGCGGCTTTGGCACGCTGGACGAGCTCTTTGAGGTGATCACCTGGGTGCAGCTTGGCATTCAGACCAAATCGATCGGTCTGTTGAATGTGAATGGATATTTCGATCCAATTGTGACCTGGATCGACCAGGCGGTTGAGCATGGCTTCGTCCGCCCACGGCATCGTGACCTGATTGTCGTGGCATCTGACCCGGCTGAGTTGCTGGATCAGCTGATTGCCCACGAACCGCCGGCTGGCCTAACCCGTTGGATGAACCTTGATCAGACATAACATCTATTGCACAATCGTGGGTTTCCAGAGCAGAGCAAGAGGAGATAGATTCGAATGAGTTTCATTATTACCGGTTCCGTGGCCTATGACTACCTCATGAGCTACCCCGGCCGTTTCCGAGATCACATCCTGCCGGATCAGCTTGATAACCTGAGCGTCAGCTTCCTGGCTGACTCCATGCGCCGTGAACGTGGCGGCGTCGCAGCCAATGTGGCCTACACCAACAAGCTGCTGGGCGGGAATCCGACCATCGTCGCCACGGTGGGCCATGATTTTGGCGACTATCGGCGCTGGTTGGAAGAGCAAGGCCTGCCGACAGACCAGATTATCGAGATCCCGGAGGATCTGACCGCCACCTTTTTCGTGAGCACCGATCTCGATCAGAATCAGATCGCCAATTTCTATACGGGCGCCATGGCCCACGCGCGTGACTACACGCTGGCCTCGCGTAATCTGCAGGATGCAGCGCTTGTGCTGATCAGCCCCAATGATCCCGAGGCGATGGTCAACTACGCCAAGGAGTGCAAGGATCTGGGTATACCCTTCGCCTACGATCCCAGCCAGCAACTTGCCCGCCTGGGTGAAGACGATCTCAAGGCCAGTGTGCCGGGGGCCAAGTTCCTGTTATGCAATGAATATGAGATTGCGGTGATCTTGAACAAGACCGGTTGGAGCATGGAAGAGATCCGATCTCTGGTCGAGACGCTTGTCGTCACCTACGGCAAGAAGGGCAGCATCATCTACACCGGCGGCCAGGAATATCAGATCCCCATCGCACCGCTTGACAGCATTGACGACCCGACTGGGGCCGGCGATGCGTTCCGTGGTGGGTTCTTTGCCGCCTGGCAGGCAGGGCTGGACTGGGCTGTTGCCGGACGTGTTGGCGCGCTGTGCAGCACCTATGCGCTGGAAAATATCGGGACGACTACCCACTACTTCACCCCGGAGGAATTTGCCGTGCGCTATGCCGAGTACTTCGGCGCTGAACCCACGTTGGTGCAGCTACGTCAGAATGATCTGATCGGGGCCGGAGAATAGCTGAGTGCAGACCATCATCGCACTCTTCCGCGGCATCAACGTCGGCGGTCGCAACAAACTACCGATGCGCGAGCTGGTGGCCGTGCTCGAGGAACTCGGTCTGACCGATGTCAGCACCTACATCCAGAGCGGCAATGCAGTCTTCCATGCCGATGATGCCGTGGATGGAGAGCGCCTCGTCGAGGAGATTGGCGGCGAAATCCACGAACGACACGGTTTTGCACCGCAAGTGCTATTGCTTAGCCCGGCGGATATGGCCGGAGCGATGGCATCGAATCCGTATCCGGAAGCCGAGGCCGATCCCAAGACGCTACATCTATTCTTCCTGGCTTTCCCACCGCCGGCTCCAGACCTGGAGTCGCTTGCGGCGATCCAAGGTGAGAGCGAACGCTTCTGCCTGGAAGGCACAGTCTTCTACCTGCACGCGCCGGACGGCATCGGTCGATCCAAGCTGGCGGCCAAGGTGGAAAAGGCGCTGGGCGTCCCGGTGACGGCCCGCAACTGGCGATCTGTGGCTAAGATCATGGACCTGGCGGAGGCGCTGGACAGTGGAACAGCCTAGTCATGAGCGCATCCGCCGCATCCTTTCGGCCGATCCGATCTGGTGCGCCTATGCCTTGGCCGACTTGCAGCCCGCCTTCAAACCGTACTGTCGATGGCATGTGAGTGAATACGATGATGAGGCCGCAGTAGCGCTCATCTTCACAGGGCTCGAGATTCCGACGCTGTTCACCGTCGGTTCCGTGGCACACATGGTCGAAGCCGTTGCCCAGATCGACCTGCCGAAAACCGTCTATCTCACGATTCCGGATGGACATGTTGACTACATCGCCTCGCTCTACGACTTCAGCAGTGATCGGCGACCGATGTGGCGCATGTTCCTTCCGGTCGACGTCAATCTCGACCAGCCGGCGGCGCCGGGTTTGCGGTCCATGACCCGGGTCGATGTCGAGCAGCTAAATCGGCTCTACGCTCATGGCGGATCGTTTGCGCCGGACGCCTTCGAGGCCTACCAGTTGGACAATGGCGTCTTCTTCGGCGTGGAAAATGGCGACGGTGAGTTGGTCTCTGCGGGTGGCACCCACATCGTCGACTGGACGCAGGGCATCGGCGCCATCGGCAACATGTACACCCGACCCGACCAACGGGGCAAAGGCTACGCCGCTGCGGTGCTGCAGGGCATTGTGTCGGCGCTAAGAGAAGGTGACGTCGATAACATTGTGTTGAATGTCGATCAACGCAATACCGGTGCGAAACGCCTGTATGAGAAGTCTGGCTTTGAAGTACATGGATCGTATGTGGAGGGGATTGGGAAAAAGGAATGATCGATTGTCAATAGTCAACGCTCAATTGTCAATGCGCTTGCACCGGCAATGGTTAGTGGTGAATTGATAATTGTGAAGGGTCAGTGGGGAGGCGTCATCCACGACAACCGCCCTTACGCATTACGAATTACGCATTATCCTTCACGCAGCAAGTCGCACGCAGCAAGTCGCACGCAGCAAGTCGCACGCAGCAAGTCGCACGCAGCAAGAACCGCTTTCAACCGCAACAAAATTGCGCTTTCGTTCTCACAAGGAGTATCAAACCAAAATGGCAACTGTACTGAAAGAAAATTCTTACGACATCGCAGACATCAACCTGGCCGACCAGGGTCGCTTCCGCATGGAGTGGGCGGCACGCGAGATGCCGGTGCTTGACCTGCTGGAAAAGCGCTTCAAGGAAGAGCAGACCTTCAAAGGCATCCGCCTGGGCGCGGCCATGCATGTCACCTCCGAGACGGCCAACCTGATGCGCATCCTGATCGCGGGCGGCGCCGAGGTTGCACTCTGCGCCTCCAACCCGCTGAGCACCCAGGATGACGTGGCGGCTGCGCTGGTTTCTCACTATGAGATGCCGGTCTATGCCATCAAGGGCGAGACCAACGAACAATATCACTCACACATGGCCGCCGTGCTCGACATCAAACCCCACATCACCATGGATGACGGCATGGACCTGGTCGCCATGCTGCACACCCAGCGCAGCGACCTGCTCGACAACGTCATCGGCGGCACCGAAGAGACCACCACCGGCGTGATTCGCCTGCGGGCCATGGCGGCTCAGGGCCAGCTCAAGTTCCCGGTTATGGCCGTCAACGACGCCATGACCAAGCACTTCTTCGACAATCGCTACGGCACCGGCCAGAGCACCATCGACGGCATCATCCGGGCCACCAACGTCCTGCTGGCCGGCAAGAACTTCGTCGTCGGCGGCTACGGCTGGTGCAGCAAGGGCATTGCCATGCGCGCCAAGGGCATGGGCTCCAACGTCATCGTCACCGAGGTCGATCCGCTGCGGGCCCTGGAGGCAGTCATGGATGGCTTCCGCGTCATGCCCATGATCGAGGCTTCCAAGATCGGTCACATCTTCTGTAGCGCCACCGGCGACATCCACGTGGTCGATGGCCATGACTTCGAAGTCATGCGCGACGGCGCCATCATCGCCAACAGCGGCCACTTCGACGTGGAGCTCAATCTGGTCGCGCTCAAGGAGATGTCGACCAAGATCACGCGCGTGCGCGAGTTCCTGGACGAGTACACGCTGGAGGACGGCCGCCGCATCTACGTGGCCGGCGAGGGACGTCTGGTCAACCTGGCCGCGGCCGAAGGCCATCCCAGCGCAGTCATGGACATGAGCTTCGCCAACCAGGCGCTGGCTGCTGAGTACATGCTCAAGCAGGGCAGCGAACTGGTCGGCGACGTCTACAACGTGCCGGAAGTCATCGACCGTGAGATCGCCGCCCTCAAGCTCAAGGCCATGGGCGTCGACATCGACGTGTTGACCGCAGAGCAAGATGCGTACTTGAATGAGTGGTCTGTGGGGACGGGGCATTAGGGTAATACGTACTGCGTAATGCGTATGGTCTCCGGAGACGACGTTTGCGGGAATTGGGAGCGTTCTTGAAGTCTGCTGCTCCGATCCGCGCTGATTGATTCTCTGCGGCAAATTACGTAGTACGCATTACGCAGTACGCCTCACTTTTCAAAATCGACAGCGGATACGAACGAACTTTTTCCCAGGAGAACAAACATGTCAACCTTCATGACGTCGCCAAGCTTGCTGTTTACCAGCGAGTCGGTTTCGGAGGGCCATCCGGACAAGATGTGCGATCAGATCAGCGATGCGGTCGTGGATGCGATCTTTGAGCAGGACCCCAACGCGCGTGTGGCCTGTGAGGTAGCGATCAAGACCGGTTTCGTACTGTTGTTGGGTGAGATCACCACGACAGCTTATGTCGACTTTGACAAGCTGGTACGCGAGGTCGTCAATGATATCGGCTTCAATGCCAGTGAAATGGGCTTCGACGGCAACACCTGTGGCGTGCAGATCGCTGTGGCCTCCCAGAGCCCGGACATTGCCATGGGCGTAGACAAGTCCATGGAGGCCAAAAGCGGCGCCCCCAATGAGGCCGAGATCGAATCGGTCGGCGCCGGCGACCAGGGCATGATGTTCGGGTACGCCTGTAACGAGACGCCGACGCTGATGCCCATGCCCATCTACTATGCTCACAAGCTGGTGCGGCGCATGGCCGAAGTGCGCAAGGACGGTACGCTTTCGTGGCTGCGCCCGGACTCCAAGAGCCAGGTCACGGTCGAGTATGCCTACGGTAAACCCAAGCGCATCCACACCGTGCTGCTCAGCACCCAGCATGCGCCCGACGTGAGCCAGGAAGAGATCCGGGCCGGTCTGATCGAACATGTGATTGAGCCGGTGCTGCCGGCGCACCTGGTCGATGACGAGATGCTCATCTACACCAACCCGACCGGCCGTTTCGTGGTCGGCGGTCCCATGGGCGATGCCGGCCTGACCGGCCGCAAGATCATCGTCGACACCTACGGCGGCATGGGTCGTCACGGCGGCGGCGCTTTCAGCGGCAAGGATTGCACCAAGGTCGACCGCAGTGCAGCCTACGCCGCGCGCTGGGTGGCCAAGAACATCGTGGCCGCCGGCATCGCCGACCGCTGCGAGCTTCAGATCGCCTACGCCATCGGCGTCGCCCACCCGTTGAGCGTCAACGTCGAGACGTTCGGCACCGGCAAGATCGACGACGAGCAGATCGCCCAACTGGTGGATCGTTACTTTGACCTACGTCCCGGCGCCATCATCCATGACCTGGACCTGCGCCGGCCCATCTACCGGCAGACGGCCGCCTATGGCCACTTCGGCCGTGACGACATTGCGCTGCCCTGGGAAGATATCAGCCGTGCAGAGGAGCTTCGTGAGGCTGCCGGCCTGGGCCACATCATGCTTGTGTAAGCAAGATGGACCGCGGATGACGCGGATTTGGCGGATTATCGCGGATCAAAAAGGGGGTGTGCTGACATGTCAGCACACCCCCTTTTTACATGACGTCCCCCTGCCATTTATCATGATAGATGTGAACCATATACAGGACGGGTCAACTATTGTCAATTGACCATTGACAATCGATCATTGCTCTTCTTCCCCATCATCCCACGCAATCGGACTCACATCATCATGCTTCAACGTCCGCGTATCCACGCGGTCGATGCGCATGATCAGGCGGCAGGCCGGATCGGGACAAACGGCACGGCTGTCGGTCTCCATCCAGTCGGACGGGTGATTGAGGCGTTGCTTGGCCGGCAGCAGCGGGATCACGGCCTGGAGCGCGTAGAGACAGAAGTCGGCGCCTTCGGGCATGGAGATCTTGCCGCCGCGCATGGCGAACGAGTCGCCGACGGCCATAGTGCACGTGCAGTTGCCCTCGATGGCCTCGACCACCACTTCCAGATCGTAGAGTTGGAATTCGTCTGACTTTGGTTTCGTCATGTTAGTGATCAAATCTGATCATTGGACCACTCATACTAGACTCGCCAGACATCGCCTTCTATACCAGCCATTTTCATCTTCCTGTGGTCATACCATGGGAGCAACCAGTCCAGAGCCTGGGGAGATTTTACACCAGATCTCCGTTTGCTGGAACCTATATCAGACTCGAATCTGCAGATGCCGGTTTTTCCTTCCTGGATTCCTAAACCACCATGGAGTAAACTTGGCACATTCACATTCATCCACACAGCCATGGAGGTACCTCATGTTCGATCTCTCTGTAATCACCGCATTCTTGATGCGCCTTGTGATCGCCCTTGTCGTCTTTGGCGTCGGAGCGCTTCTCAGCCGTTGGATCGTTAACTTCACCAAGAAGCGGCTGACCGAGCGCAACGTCGACCCACTGCTTGTCAACTTCGCAGCGTCGATTCTCTACTGGACACTCATGCTTTTCGTGCTGATATTCTCGCTGAACAGGTTGGGCGTCAACACAACATCGCTGGTCGCTCTGATGGGAGCGGCGGCTCTCGCCATCGGCGTTGCCTTGCAAGACTCGTTGAAGAACTTCGCCTCAGGTGTACTGTTGGTGATCTTCCGCCCCTTCAATGTTGGACACTACGTTGAAGCAGGTGGAACATCTGGGATCGTCGAGGAGATCACGCTTTTCACAACCCTGATGCGGACCGTCGATAATCGCTCAGTCATCATTCCTAACGGGGCCATCTACGAAGGTAACATCACCAACTATTCGGCGCGCGAGACGCGGCGCATCGACATGGTCTTTGGCATCGGCTACGACGATGATATGCGACAAGCGCGTGATGTCATGGAGAGCATCATCGCAGCCGATGATCGCATCCTGGAAGAACCGGAAGCGGAGATCTCCGTGAGTGAGCTGGCTGACAGCAGTGTGAACTTCAACGTTCGGCCTTGGGTCAAGTCAGAGGATTACTGGGCGGTGCGATCGGATGTCATCGAGAAGATCAAGCTGGCGTTCGACGAGAAGGGCATCTCCATTCCCTATCCCCAGATGGATGTGCACATGAATGGGGCTGACTGATTTCGAGGCTACCGTGTGGAGGTTGAGTCGCCGCAGGGGTTGCTATGTCACCCTGATTGGGTAAACGTGGGCAGATCGAGCCCCTCAAGAGACCAAAGAAGGGTCTGGGTATTGCCGTCCAGATTCTTCGCTGGTCTGTCAGAAAGCCCGAACTGTCGATGCAAACCCACTCAGAATGACGGGCTGTTGGAGGATATTGCCGCAGACACGGTCAAGACCGTGTCTGCGGCAATATGCTTTTTCAAACGATCAGCTATTCATCCATTACCACTTCGTTGGTGGAGCCGTCGTAGGAACCGATCTGCACGAAATCGGTTCCATCCTCGTTGATTGCGTAGATGCCGTAGTTAACCACAGCCTGGTCGCCGTTTTCGTCCAGATACGTCTGGACAGCGGTGCCGATGTAGTGGTTGGCGATAAAGGGCAGGATCGACTGAACGCCCGAACCGCTGTTGTCGGCGGCCAGCATGGAGAGCATGGCCACATTGGCCGCGTCATAGGCGTAGTTGGTGAATGGGCCGGGTTCGGTTTCGTTGGCGGCGACAAAGGCATCGATGAAGGGCTGGGTGTTGGGCGTCTGTCGCTCGGCAAACGAGACCGACGTGAAGTCGGCGTCCTTCAGGAACTGGGCATGGGCCGGATCCTCAAGGATTTCTGCGCTGGCCAAATTTTCAACCCCGAGCCATTCAACCGAGCCCAGAGCCGGGTCGGTGACGGCCAGCTGCAATGCCTTCTGCCCGTCGCCCAGGAAGCCGACGATGAAGACGGCGGTGTTGCCGGCCTCGCTCAAACGAGTCACTTCGGCGCTCAGTTTGGATACCTCGCCTGAGAGGTCAGCCGGATCGGGTGCGAAGGTGACCACGGCCACCTCGCCGCCGCCGTTGGCCTGGAAGCCTTCGGTGAAGGCGTCCACCATGCCGTTGCCGAAGGGATCATCGACCTGCAGGATGGCGATGTTCTCATAACCCTTGTTGAGTGCAATCTGCTGGAAGGCATTGGCTGCAAAGGTGTCGGGCGGGTACATGACACGGAAGATATAGTCATCGGGAATGGCCCCGGACGGCGCGCTGGAGGCTGGGGCGACGATCACGATCTGATTGTCGTCGGCGTACTGTTTGGCCCCCAACACTTCGCCCGTGCTCAGTGGGCCGACGACCACGTTGGCGCCGCTGGTCTGGTGGATGGTCTGCACGGCCTTGGCAGCGCCGTCAGGCGTGCCTTCGGTGTCGGCGCTGGCCACGCTGAACTGGACGTTTGAGCCGGCGGCGGCCAACTCCTCATTCATCTGGGCGACGGCGAGTTCAACACCCTTGCCGAAATCGGTTCCGAATGAGCCCAGAGGCCCAGTGAACGGCAAGGCGATGCCCAACACATATTCCTGGGATGCGGAGCTATCTTCCGGCGCCTCAACGGGTACGCATGCAGCAAAAGCCAGCATGAGCACGATTAATAGCACGAACAGGTGTCTTCTTTTCACAGTTTGCTCTCCTTGTGACGCTGATGTTCCGGTGGCAGGATGCCTCGGCGAAATTGTGGTTCGGTGAGACTATACAATAGGTAGTGAAGGGGTGCAAGAGCGCTATTTCACAGGAAGCGCCCGTGCCGTGGGATGTTGCTCTTTCACGTAACCTACGCTGAATTCCGGTCCCCTTCATCTGGTCTACTGGGCAGCTCAGTGATAAAATATGGAACCATGACACGCGGCATGGCAGAAGCCAACTTTTCCAAAGCAATCATCCAGTTTGAGAAGGAATACTTGGGGCGAGGGCCCTTGGACGCGCGCACCTTTTTTCTGGGTGACATGATCCTGGTCCGTCTCAAGGGATTGATGACCCCGGCGGAACAGAAGCTGGCAACTGAAAGCGACGGACGTGATCTGGTCAAAGAGATGCGTAGACAACTCTTTGAGAGTTCACGCCCCGTGCTTGAAGAGATTGTTCGCACCGTTGTGGGGACTCAGGTGGTCAGTCTTCATACGGACATGAGTACCAAGACCGGCGAGCGCATGATCATCCTGGTGGTTGATACGGACCTTGACAAGAAATTCCCGTCTACCAAGAACAAACGTTGATCCAGAATCTGTTTTTTCTTGTGCAACTTCTTGACAAATTCTGAGAATCAGGTATTCTATAGCAAATCAAAGAGATAGGCAGACTAGGCAAAGTGTAGTCTCATGTGCGTGATCAGTGACGCACATGGAGAAGACAGGTTGCAGCGTAAGCCGACATTTGTCCCGTATTCGGGTCATGTCGGCTTTTTTGTTGACAAAGAAGATGCTGAACCAAGCATAGGACAGAGACATCATGGCACGCGTGAAGAAAAATTCACCGGCGACCGAGCCGGTACACATGGACCGTTCAGGTCTCACGGGCTGGTTGCTTGCACTGATCCCGCTCGCCATCTTTGGCTGGTTGCTGAGCCTGCAGCCTGCCATTGCCGCAGGGCAAATTATCCAAGGTCAATGGACATGGGCGCCGTCGTTGGGGATCTCGTTCTCCTATGGAATCGATGGGTTGAGCCTGCTCTTTGGTCTGCTGATCAGCGGCATCGGCGCGCTGGTTTTTGTCTATGCTGGCGGCTACCTGGCCGGCGACCGAGAACTGAATCGCTTCTACGCCTATCTGATGCTCTTCATGGGTTCCATGCTGGGCGTGGTCTTTTCGCGTAACCTGCTGATGCTCTTCATCTTCTGGGAACTGACCAGCATCACCTCCTATCTGCTCATCGGCTACAAACACGCCTATGCCGATTCGAGAGCTGCCGCGTTGCAGGCGCTGCTGGTGACCGGCGGTGGCGGACTGGCCCTGCTGGTCGGCATATTGCTGCTGGGGCAAGCAGGGGGCAGCTTGGAAATCGGTGTGCTGACAGCCCGTAGCCAAGAGATTCAGGCGAATTCGCTCTACGTGCCAATTGTCTTACTGGTGTTGGTCGGCGCCTTCACCAAATCGGCCCAGTTCCCTTTCCATTTCTGGCTGCCCAATGCCATGGCCGCGCCCGCGCCCGTGAGCGCGTATTTGCATTCGGCCACCATGGTCAAGGCCGGCGTCTTCCTGGTGGCGTTGATGACGCCTGTGCTGGGCGGCACCACGCTCTGGGCCGGTTTGCTGACCGCGTTCGGTGGAGTCACCATGGTGATGGGCGCGTTTGTGGCCTGGCGACAGACCGACTTGAAACGCATCTTGGCCTACACGACCGTCAGCGCGCTGGGCATGCTCACTTTTCTGCTGGGCATCGGAACACCCGTGGCATTCAAGGCGGCCATGACCTTTCTGCTGGCCCATGCGCTCTACAAGGGAGCGCTCTTCATGGTGGCCGGCGCGGTCGACCACCAGACTGGGATGCGCGACATCCACCGGCTGGGCGGGCTCGGGCGTGCAATGCCGGTGACAGCCGTCGCGGCCGTCTTGGCAGGTCTCTCCATGAGTGGTCTGCCGCCGCTGATCGGTTTCGTCAGCAAGGAACTCTTCTACGAAGCGACGCTCTACTCGCCTTCCCTGAACGCAATCTTGACTGGCCTGGCACTGCTGGCCAACGTCCTGACGGTCGTCGCCGCTGGTCTGGTGGTGATTCGCCCCTTCTTTGGACGCCGTCCTGAGGAGTTGGCTCGACCCCGGGAGGCAGGTGTGCGCCTGCTGCTCGGGCCGGCGGTGCTGGGCGCGGCAGGCTTGCTTTTCGGCCTGATGATAGGCACGATCGGGACATCCCTGATCGGGCCGGCGGTGAGTAGCGTGGCTGGTACGCCGGTCACGGTCAAGCTTTCGCTCTGGCATGGTCTCAATCCAATGCTGGCGCTCAGCGCTGCCACCATTGGCCTGGCCCTGCTGGTCTGGTTCAGTCAGCGTTGGTTGCTGGCGCTCACGGCGCCGCTGGATGTCGGCCAACGCCTCGGACCGGAGCGGGGCTATGCCGGCTTGTTGGCCGGTCTGCCCCGCTTTGCCGTCTGGCAAACACGGCTGATCCAGCACGGCTACCTGCGCGGCTATCTCCTGACTATCGTCTTGGTGATGACGGGCCTTGTCGGTCTGACACTGCTCACTCAGGCCGGCCTGCCGACCATCGCACCCCTCGACGAACTGCTTTCGGGCGTGGCCTTCTACGAAATCGCCATCGTCGTCCTGATGGTGGCGGCGACGGTCGCGGCCGCGACCGTCGCTTCCCGGCTGGTGGCTGTGGTTGCACTGGGTGTGGTGGGGCTGGGAATGACGCTCCTCTTTGCGCTCTTCAGTGCACCCGACCTGGCCATGACCCAGTTTGCGGTGGAGACCTTGACGGTGCTCCTCTTTGTCTTCGTGCTCTATCGTCTGCCCCGCTTCCAACAGTTGACCAGCCGTCGCGGACGGATGCGCGATCTGGTGGCAGCGCTCTTGGCCGGTGCGGCTATGACGCTGCTGGCCTTGACCGCAGTGCAGGCGCCTCACCCGATGCATGTGAGCACCTACTTTGCTGAGGAGAGTTGGACTGGAGCCAATGGGCGCAATGTAGTCAACGTGATTCTGGTCGACTTTCGGGCACTGGACACATTGGGCGAGATCGTGGTGCTGACAGCCGCCGCGTTGGGCGTGCATGCACTGGTGCGTCCTCTGCTTGCTGACCGCCAGGCTGTGAAAGATGGCAGTCTCAGCAGCATCGACGAGCAGGTCGACCGCTCGGTGATTTTGCAGACATCGACACGCTACCTGCTGCCGTTGTTGCTTCTGTTGGCGCTTTTCCTGCTCCTGCGTGGTCACAATGAACCCGGCGGGGGCTTCGTCGGCGGGCTGGTGGCGGCCTCGGCCATCGCACTCTATGCGTTGTCCGCCGGCGTGGCCGAGGCGAGACGCCTAGTGCGCGTGGACCTGCGTACGCTGATGGCTGTCGGTCTGACTCTTGCCGTGGGCGCCGGTCTGCTCGCCTTTTTTGCCGGCGATCCGTTGCTGACCGGGCTGTGGCTCAGTTGGCCGGTCCCGGTGGTCGGCAAGCTGGGCACGCCCCTGCTCTTTGATGTGGGCGTCTTCCTCGTCGTTGTGGGTGTGACGCTCAAGATCCTCTTTACACTGATGGAGACGCCGGACGTAACGGAGCCATCCAAGTCTGAGAACGGCGCATAGCCAAGGAGTTGTTCCTATGGAAACCATTCTGGCATTGACCGTGGGTGCGCTCTACACCGGCGCCATCTACATGATGTTGCGACGCAGCATCGCTAAGTTCATTATCGGTCTGGTCCTGCTGGGCCACGCCACCCACCTCTTGATCTTTACGGCGGGCAGGCCGATTCCCGGCGCGCCGCCGCTGATCGCTGAGGGCGCCCAACAATTGACCGGTCTCTACGCCGATCCATTGCCCCAGGCGTTGATCCTAACGGCCATCGTCATCAGCTTCGGTGTACAGGCTTTCACGCTGGTGTTGGTCAAACGGGTCTACCAGACTGAAGGCAGCGGCGATCTGGATGAGATGCGCCACACCGATCAGTTGGAGGCTTGACATTCATGGAACTTCTTCTGGTACTTCCGCTCCTGATTCCACTGATCACAGCGATATCGATGCTGTTCGTCTGGCAACGCATATCGATTCAGCGCTGGTTGGATGTTGTAGGCACAACCTTGCTCTTCGGCGCAGGGTTGTTGCTCCTGGCTGTTGTCAGCCGTGACGGCATCCAGGCTGTGCAGATCGGGAACTGGCCTGCGCCTTTCGGCATCACACTGGTGGCCGATCTGTTCAGCGCCATCATGCTGGTTCTGATCGGCCTGATCGGCCTGTGCATTGCCATCTATGGGCTGGCAGCCCTTGACGATCAACGGCGCCGGGCCGGTTACCACCCGTTGGTACAGATTCTGTTGCTCTCGTTGGCAGGCGCAGTGCTCACCGGCGACATCTTCAACCTCTTTGTCTGGTTCGAGGTCATGCTCATCTCGTCCTTTGTGTTGCTGACCCTGGACGGTGGACGTGATCAGATCGAGGGCGCCTACAAATATGTAGCGATGAATCTTTTCGCCTCATCGCTCTTCCTGGCCGCGGTTGGTATCCTCTACGGTGTGACCGGCACGCTCAACATGGCTGACCTGGCCCTACGGTTTGACGCGGGCGTTGTCGAGCCGGGCCTGATCGCAACGCTGGCGGTGCTCTTTCTCGTCGCGCTCGGCATCAAATCAGCTGTCTTTCCGCTCTTTTTCTGGCTGCCTGCCTCCTACCCGACGACTCCGTTGGTCATATCGGCGCTCTTTGCCGGCCTGCTGACCAAGGTTGGCGTCTATGTGCTCATCCGCCTCTTCACTCTGCTCTTCATGCAGGAGATGGGCAACATGCAGATACTCCTGCTCTGGGTTGCGGGCTTTACCATGGTCGTCGGCGTGCTGGGCGCGGCTGCACAGAACGAGATCCGGCGGATTCTCTCGTTCCACATTGTTAGCCAGATCGGCTACATGATTATGGGGTTGGCCCTTTTCACGCCGTTGGCGCTGGCCGGGGCAATCTTCTTCATCGCCCACAACATCATCGTCAAGACCAACCTCTTCCTGATCGGTGGAGTGGTCGGACGGGTGCAGGGCACGGAGAAACTCAAGAAGTTGGGCGGCCTCTACAGCGCCTGGCCGGCTCTGTCCGCGCTCTTCCTGATTTCGGCATTGGCGTTGGCCGGTCTGCCCCCATTCTCCGGTTTCTGGGCCAAACTGCTCCTGGTACAAGCCGGACTCTCGGCCGAGGCATGGATCATCGTGGCCGTCTCGTTGGTGGTCAGCATGCTCACGCTCTATTCAATGACCAAGATCTGGAACGAGGCGTTCTGGAAGGAAGCGGCTGACGAAGCGCACAGCCCGGAACAGGGCCGACCGCTATCGCGGGGCGCTGCCTGGTCATTGTTGGCCCCGATTACGGTGCTGGCCGTGCTGGCGGTGGCCATGGGCATTGTGGTCGAGCCCTTCTTGCAGATTAGTCAGAATGCCGCCGACCAGTTGCTCGATCCGTCGGCCTACATCGAGGCCGTGGCGGGTGCAGCGTCGGACATTGCATCAGCTGTCGTTGCCGGGAATTAAAGGAGAAGATCCATGGTGTTACTCAATTTTCTACTGGCACTGGCTTGGCTGGCGCTCACCGGTGAGTTCACGATCCTGAACTTCCTGGTCGGTCTCTTGGCCTCGGCCGCCATGATCTGGCTCGTACAGCGTGTTTCGCCGTTCGAGCCCAGAAGCAGAGAGATGCCTGCCTATGGTTTGAAAGGGATCCAAGTCATCTCCTTTGGCCTCTACTTTATCTGGGAATTGATCCTGGCCAACGTACGCGTCGCCATCGACGTGATGCGTCCAAGACCGCAGATCACGCCTGCCGTCGTCGCTGTGCCGCTGGATGGATACTCTAACGCCGAGGTGACGCTGTTGGCCAACTTCATCACGTTGACGCCGGGCACGTTGAGTCTGGACGTTGTCGAACGCCGTGAAACGCAGTCGGACGAAACGCAGCCCGATGAAGTCCAGCCCGACGAGGCGCAGCGTGTGCTCTACGTTCACGCCATGCATGTCGGTAGAACCCAGGCGGCCATCGAGGATTTTCGCCGTCAAATGAGTCAGAATTTGGGCAACAGAGTCAAGGAGGTCATGGGCTAATGATGGTTGAGACAGTTGTCTACACTGTTGTGTTGCCACTGCTTGTCGGCGCCTTCTTCCTGAGCACCATTCGTCTGGCGAAGGGACCTCATCTGTTGGATCGAGTGATCGCGTTCGACTTTGCCACAATCGTCGTGGTCGGCATTCTTGGCGTCTACGCCATCGCCACCGATCAGCCTGTCTACCTGGATGTGGCTGTGGTTGTGGCCCTACTCAGTTTTCTCGGGACCATCGGATTCGCCTACTACATTGAACAAAGAAATCGGAGGCTCAACTCATGATGCCGAACCTGATCGACTACGGTGTACTGGCGCTGCTGATCCTGGGTGTCGTGCTCATGTGGATTGCAGCAATTGGTTTGCTGCGCATGCCCGATCTCTACCTGCGAACTTCGGTCACGTCCAAGGGAGCGACGCTGGGTATTGCCGCGCTCCTGCTAGGGGTTGCACTCCACTCCGGCGAGCTAGGGACGAGCAGCCGGGCGCTGGCCGTAATCATTTTCATGATGGTGACCGCGCCGGTGGCCGCCCATATGCTCGGACGAGCTGCCTATCGCAGCGGCGTGCCGTTCGCCCAGACGACCCTGCAGGACGCTGACACGGCTGACGAACTTGTCATGACCCATCCGCAGGCGCAGACGGATCCGATGAACGTCGGCAACGATTCAGCCAATCAAGCGATAGGTCGTCGGTGACGGGACTGTGCCTGTTCCCCCGAATCCTTGTCTGACTTGTCTTGAGAGGAGGAAAATCATGACCGAACAACGTGGCAATGGATCAGCTGATGATGGCCAGGTCCGTGTCACACAAGGGCAGTTGGATGCGGTGGCCATGCGCTGTCGCGAGGAACTGGCCGTATCGTTGCGACGAACAGGCACCGATACAGTAGCCATGCTCGCAAAGGATGTGCTGACCGTGCGCGTGGAGCATAGCCTGGCAGCCGCTGAGCAACATCTGATGCGACGAAGTGAGGGGCGCGCCTTCTTTCAACACTATATCGAGGCACTGGCGGAACAGATGTATTCTGAACTGAAACGCCATGTGGAACATATTCTGCCCTACAGTGTCACGTTCATGCGCGTGGTCGTGGATTGCGACAATGATTGCATTCTCTTTCGTTTTGGTCTGAACCCACGTCCGACATGGCTCAAAGTAGGCTCCGGCGCCGATGACATTGGCGAATTCTAACGAAAATTTAATGGATTTTCTATTGACAATTTGTGTGCAGAATGCTAGTATGTCGTTCAATTAGGTAGGCAGACTCGTCAAAGCATCGATTTATCGCAACTCGACAGTTCGTCATCGATTGCGCACAAATAGATGGGTTGAGCAGTAGGCCGGCACAGATGTTCCTTTCGAAGGAATATTTGCGTCGGCCATTTTTGTTTCTAGAACAGAATCGCCAGGTGATTCGGCTGGAAATCGACCTACGCTTTGTTCAAGTGATCGAATGACAATTTCCCGCCGCGGTATCAACGCCATCGTGTACGAGAGCTTGTAGCAAGGAGGCAGTACCATGAGACAGTTTCAGAACAATGTGAAGACCGTGCTTTTCTTGGGTGCACTGACAGGGCTCTTCCTCTTTATCGGCGCATCGGTTGGTGGACGCACCGGCGTGATGTTGGCGCTGCTGTTCGCAGGGGCCATGAACCTGGGTGCGTGGTGGTTTTCGGACAAGCTGGCGCTGCGTATGAACGGCGCACGCGAGGTCTCTGCGGGCGACCAGCCTGAGCTGCATCGAATCGTGGACGTCCTTGCTGCACGAGCCGGTCTGCCCAAACCGCGTGTCTACGTCATCGAGAGCGACATGCCCAATGCCTTCGCCACCGGCCGTTCACCTGAAAAAGGGGCAGTGGCTGTGACGACCGGGCTGATGGCTACATTGGAGACCGATGAGTTGGCAGGCGTTATTGCCCATGAGATGGCCCACATCAAACATCGCGATACATTGATTGCCAGTGTGGCCGCCACTGCAGCCGGTGCTGTGGCCATGTTGGCCGACATCGTCATGTGGGGCCTGATCTTGGGCGGCTTCGGCGGCGACGGCGACGGCGAGGAAGAGGGCGGACTGGGTGACATGGTCGGCGGTCTGATGGCTCTGATCCTTGCGCCCATCGGTGCGCTTCTGATCCAGATGGCCATCTCTCGTTCCCGGGAATATAGCGCTGATGCGGCAGGCGCCGCCATCCTGGGCGATCCGATGCCGCTGGCTGGCGCACTGGAGAAGCTGGAGGCCGGCGTCAGCCGCCGTCCAGCCGATGTCAGCCCGGCCGCTTCGCATCTCTACATCGTCAATCCGATGTTGGGGGGTCTTGGCGCACTCTTCCGCACCCATCCGCAGACGGAAAAGCGGGTGGCGGCCTTGCATGCCATGGCCGGATCGCCTAACCCGTCACAGTCTCTGGTTACAGCACGCTAGGGACCGGGGAGCAGATTTATCGCTGATCGCTCCTTCCGGTGAGCTGACCTGCCTTCAGGCAGAATAACCACTAGCTTCTCCGGAAGGTCGAAGGGCGAGTCTCCGGCTCGTTCCCTACCGATCAAATGCTGACTCGATCACTGTTCCTTGGGGTGCATTTCAGGTTCGGGGAGACAACGTGCCGGGGACGGTCCAGTACAATTGGGTCATGCCGGCATCTCCTGGACCGTCCCCGGCACGTGAGATCCTGCCCCCAGCGTGAAATACACCCTGTTCCTTGACTATTCTTGAAAGGAAGCGCGATGAAGGCTAATATTCAACTCGGTACAATTTGGGGCATCCCCATCGGTCTCCACTGGAGCTGGTTTCTTGTTTTTACCCTGATGAGTAGTTCGCTGGCCTCCAGTCTCTTTCCAGCAATGTTTCCTGAAGCGCCTCTCCTCACCTACTGGATTATGGGGGCAGTAACAACTTTGCTGCTCTTTGGTTCGGTCTTGTTACACGAATTGGGCCACGCCTTTGCGGCGTTGCGTCACAAGCTGCCGGTGCGGCGCATCACGCTCTTCATTTTTGGCGGCGTGGCTGAACTGTCCGAGGACACCCGCAATCCGCAGGAAGAGTTCCGCATCGCCATTGCCGGTCCGATGGTAAGCATGGCGCTGGCGGTCGGCTTCTACGCTACCTGGCTGCTGAGTCGTGATCTGACGGGATATTTGGCGATACCGGCCCTCTATCTGGCTCGCATCAACCTGATACTGGCGATATTCAACCTGATCCCCGGCTTTCCACTCGATGGCGGGCGCGTGCTTCGTGCAGCGGTCTGGGCCTGGAGTGGTAGCCAGGTACGTGCCACCCACTATGCCTCAGTCGGCGGCAAGATAGTCGCGACGGGCTTTATGGGGCTCGGTGCGTTTTCTCTCTTTGGCGGTGATGTCTCCAGCGGAGTCTGGCTGCTCTTCATTGGC
The DNA here is from genome assembly GCA_963848115.1 of uncultured Chloroflexia bacterium. GTDB lineage: Bacteria > Chloroflexota > Anaerolineae > Caldilineales > Caldilineaceae > JAWKOK01. The sequence continues at coordinate 28,042 of CAWKCP010000024.1, forward strand.
TGGTTTCTCTTCAGCGCAGCCTCATCCGCAATGAAACAGAATCGTGTACACGACACGCTCGAAGGCGTACGAGTAGAGCAAGTGCTTCGGCCCGGCTATGCCAGAGTCCCACGCGGCCTGACAATCGACCGACTGGTTTCGGACCATGTGCTGACGCATGGCGAGGGATATTTTCTCGTAGAGGAAGAGGATCGTGTCGCCGGCATCATCACGCTGACCGACGTCGCACGTGTTGATCGGGAGCGATGGCCTAGCATCACGGTTGAGCAGATTATGACAGCGCCGGAGCGGCTGGTAATATTGCCATCTGAGGCTTCGCTTCTGGAAGCGCTGGAAACAATGGAACGACGTGAGATCCATCAGGTACCGGTCATGCGCGACCAGGGCGTCTCAATGCCTTTGCTCAACAGCGAACCGATCATCGGCATTCTCTCAAAACGAGAGATCAGCGAGTACCTTGGCAAGCGTACCAAGCTTGGTCTAGAGCCGAGCTGAATCGAAAAATGGAAAGGGATAAATGAATGAACAAGCGTAAAGGGCTGCCGTTTCTGGTCTCCTTGGTTTTTGTGATTTTGTTGGCCGGCTGCAGCCAGAACGTGCCCGGCATGGGTGCAGTACAGGCAAGAGCCTGCGAACCGCTCACGAATTTGAACACAGCCGTTGATCAGTTCGCTGCTGTCTCTGAAGACGTCACCGTTGGGGATGTGAAGCAGATCAAGGAAGAAGTCGACGGCGTGGTCTCTCTACTGAGAACCGCCAACCAGGCGCTCAACTCGGTCGCGATCGAGGAAATGTTGACTGCGTACGATGGCCTCGCGGCCACTATCGAAGGGTTGCCGGATGATCAACCGCTCGGCGACTCGGCAGCGGAGATCCAGACTGCCGTTCAGCAGGTCCAGGTGGCGCTGGATCAGGCAATTTCAGGGTTAAGCTGCGGCGAATAGAACCGAGCGCATGCTGGATTCGAACCTGAGCGCCGCATGGTTGCATCACAGACGATCCACTTGTGATGCAACCATGCGGCGCTTTTTGCTGCCTCTGTTTTCACTCCATTTGTCCTCGCTGCCAAAGCCCGATATAATCGAGCTCTCAACAGAGGGACAAGTCATCCAGGACGGTGCAGGCCACTGTCGACCCCGGTTCCCGTCCCTCTCTATGCCACATGAAAGCTAGCAGGTACTCTTGACCGCAGCGCTCCTGATCGACTCGCTGATTCGCACGGTGCAAGTTGGCAGTCTCTATGCTCTAATGGCCCTCGGCCTTACGCTGACGATGGCCGTAATTAAATTGCCCAACTTTGCCCATGCCGAACTGATCACAGTCGGTGCGTTCGCTGCGCTAGTGATGTCGATGGGTCTATCGAGCAACCCGTTACTGGTGCTGGGCACGGCCTTTCTGGCCTCAGCGCTGACGGCACTGGCCTGTCATCGCATCGTCTACAAACCCCTGGCCAAAGTCAATCCGTCCATGTACACGATGATCCTGGCCTCATTTGCCGTCGGCTTGATCCTCCGCTACATCGTTTTTCTGTTGGTCGACCGATTCGATCTCTTCGACAAGCGTATTCAGATACCCACGACGGTTCTGTTTCAGAATGACTGGCTGACGGTGACGAATCTCTTTCTGTGGGTCGTGCCGACCAGCATCGGTTTGGTTGTCCTCCTCAGCTTGATTCTCAACTACACAGAACTAGGCCGAGAAATGCGTGCCCTTGCTGACAATGCTGATCTGGCCGCCATCACCGGCATTCCGATTGAGCGCGTCAAGAATTTGACCTGGATCTTTGCTGGCGGGCTGGCCGGTGTGGGCGGGGCCATGTGGGGGATGTATACATTCGTCAATCCTATGTTGGGCTGGCTGGCCATCCTGTCGGTCTTTGCGGCCACCATTCTTGGCGGCATGACCAGCTTCATCGGCACCATTGTGGGTGCGTATATCGTCGCCTTTTCGGAAAACACGCTGATGCAATTACTCAATCATTATTTGGGCATTGATTTCAGCTTCAAGCCGGCGATTCCATTTATCATCATCATTCTTGTTCTGCTCTTCCGTCCCCAAGGCTTCACTGATTTTGTCGGCAATCTGGGGGTGTTCAAGCAGGAACCGACGACGGAGTTATAGGAAAGGGATTGGTGATCGGGGATTGGGGATTGGGTGAGATTCTGATTTTGCTCCCAGTTCCCAATCACCTGTCCCCGATCCCCAACACGCCATGCACATTGATTTGACGGCCACCATCATCGCCCTGCTGACCTTCTTTGGCATCTCTGCGATGATTGCGTTGAGCCTCAATCTTGAATACGGGCTGACCGGGATTCCCAACTTCGGCCAGGCTCTCTTTGTCTCGGTCGGCGCCTACACCGCAGGCGTCACCTACACGCGCTTGCTGCCGCGCCTGGCCGGTCAGGGGTTCATCTATCCTTGCGGTTCCGGACTGGGTCAGGCGCTGCAACTGCGTGGCGAGATCATGCGCACGATGCCGGCCATCGGCTTCGCAAACTTTGCCATCACGTTGGTCATTGCCGCGGTCATCGGCGGGCTGGTGGGCTTTCTGGCCTCCTATCCGGCGCTGCGCCTCAAGGAGGAGTGGTATTTGGCCTTGGTGCTGCTTGTGGCCAGCGAGATTCTGCGCATCTTCATGCGAAGCTATGAGCCGGTGATTTGTGGCCACAACGGGCTATCGGGGATATCACAGCCGTTCACCTTTCTGCGCAACCCGCGCCTGTCGTCCATGCTCTTTGCCGCGTTGGTGCTCTGTTTCACCGGCGCGATCTATCTATACTCGGAACGGCTGGTGCGCTCGCCCTATGGTCGCATGATGAAATCAGTACGCGAGAACGATGTAGTCGCCACCAACCTTGGCAAGTCGGTCAAACGCACACGCGCCCAGGTCATGGTCATCGGCTCCGCCATTGCCGCCATCGCGGGCGTCTTCTTCGTGGTCAACCTCGGTTTCGCCAGCGCCAACGACTACGTTATGGCGCTCACTCTGGACATCTGGGTGATGATCGTGCTGGGCGGCCTTGGCAACAACAAGGGCGCGTTGTTGGGGGCGTTGATCATCACGGTCCTGGACCGCGTGACCGCCATCAGTGCTATCCAGATGAACATGCTCGGTTCACAGTTCGAATTCAACTATGTCCGCTACATCATCTTCGGCTTCATCCTGCTGCTGATGTTGCGCTATCGACCGCAGGGCTTGCTGCCGGAACCGTTGCATACGACGAGGGCGAGTGAGGGGATGGAGTGATGGGTAGGGCGTAGTGCGTAATTACGTAAGGGGTCTGCCGCGTGCCGCTTGCTGCGTGAGGGGACGCTGAGAATCCCATGCCGGCGAATGATTGCAATCTGATCGAGGCGATACCAATCACGTGTGGAGTTCGTTCGACGAGATCTCACGCGGCACGCAGCCCGTCAACCAAACCGAATTCGATTCCGCCAATTGATTCTCACCGAAACCTTACGCAGTACGCATTACGCAGTAGACCATCCGCCTATGCTAACCCTAACCAACGTCTCCAAATCCTTCGAAAGCCTTCTGGCCGTCAATGACGTGTCGCTGACGATACCGCGCGGCCAGATCATCGGTCTCATCGGACCCAACGGCAGTGGCAAATCGACCCTACTTAATCTGATAGCGGGGAGCCTACAGCCGTCAGCCGGACGCATCCTCCTGGACGATCAGGATATTACCGATATCCCTGCCGACCAGGTCTTTCAGCGTGGTGTCGCGCGTAGCTTCCAGGATCCGTCACTCTTTTTTCGCATGTCGGTGCTGGACAACATGCTGCTGCCGGTCAAGAATCAGACCGGTGAACGGCCGAACGAGGCCCCGTGGCATTGGCTCTGGCGGCAACAGGAGAATGAAAATGCACAGGAGGCCGCCGCAATCATGGCCCAGACGCAATTGCATGGTCACTACGGTAATCTGGCCTCAGATCTGTCAGGCGGTCAGATGAAGCTCCTGGAGCTATCACGCAGCATGATGGGCGATCCCAAACTGCTGCTGCTGGATGAGCCGACGGCCGGTGTTGCGCCCAATTTGGCCTATGAGATCTTCGAACGCATTGAGGAACTTCGTGCCTCATTAGGCCTCACGTTTCTGATCGTCGAACATCGCCTGGAGATTCTCTTCGATTTCGTCGACAGTATCTATGTCATGCATATGGGAAAGGTGCTTGCCCACGGCACACCGGATGAAATCGCGGAAAATGAGCAAGTTCGCGAAGTGTATTTTGGAGAATGAATCATTGTCAATCGTCGAGTGATCAACGTTCAATTGTCGTTGAATTTCGGACACGCGTACGAGGCTCGTCATTGGCAATTCACCATTGGCAATCGAGAATCGACAATGGCTTTTCCCGTAGACCTACAATGAACGGACCATTCGGCAATGCTGTCTATCGATCATCTTAGCGCCGGCTACGGTAAACTCACCATCCTCAACGAAGTCACACTGTCCGTCGGCGAATCCCAATTTGTGGCGATTCTGGGGCCCAATGGCAGTGGCAAGTCGACGCTGCTCAAAAGCATCTACGGATTCACCAATATCTTTGCAGGCGATATCCGCTTTGAGGACGAGTCACTGATCGGGGTTGCCACGGATATGGTTGGCCGGCGTGGTCTTGCCTATGTACCGCAGCGTGAAAACATCTTCACGTCTATGACGGTCAGCGACAATCTGCTGCTGCCGGTGCGCAAGCTGGAGAAGCAAGAGGCCGAGATCGCGCTGAGCGAAGCGTTTGAACTTTTTCCGATTCTGAACAGCCGCCGGCGTCAGCGCGCAGGCCAGCTCAGCGGCGGCGAGCGCCAGATGCTGGCCATTGCCATGGGCTGGCTGGCCCGTCCCAAGCTCATGCTGCTCGATGAGCCGAGCGCGGGGCTTTCGCCCCTCTTCGTCACTGAAGTGTTCAAGACGCTTCAGACGCTGAGTCGCAGCGGCATCACCCTGCTCGTTGTCGAGCAAAACGCGCGGCAGCGTGTTGCGTTGGTGCGACTATGCCTATATCCTGCGCGAAGGCCAGGTCGCCTTTCAGGGCACGGCTGACGAGATCCACGCCGACGAAGCGACGGTCAAGGGGTATCTTGGCGTCGGCTTCGGACAACGAAGAGCAAAGAGCGAAGAGCAAAGATCGGTCAGTGAAACTCCAAGTCCGACAAGAAGCGATTGAGTTATCCGATCCTTGCTCTTCGTTCATTCATCAAACTACCTAATCACCAATCCCAAATCCCAGATCACCTACCCATGAAAACCAAAACCATCGCTTTCCAAACCGATAAACCCCTCAGCCGCTACGGTCCGCTGGCCGCGCAGGTCGAGGCCTACGGCTACGATGGCGTGACGGTCTACAACGATATGCTCTACCAGCCGGCCTGGCTGCCGCTCCTGGAGATGGCACGGGCCACACAGCTAATCAGTGTCGGCGTGGCTGCCGTCAACCCGTTCACCAGCCACCCGATTAACATTGCAGGCAACATTGCGTTGATTGATGAGGCATCCAATGGACGCGCCTATCTGGGGCTGGCCCGGGGCGGCTGGCTTGACTTTGTCGGCGTGGAGCCTCAGCGTCCCGTCACCGCGCTGCGCGAGTCGATGGCATGTGTTCGCCATCTGCTGCATCAATCAACCGAGCCGCTCGACGGGGAGATTTTCCCACTGGCCGGCGGCGACTCACTGCGCTGGTCCATCCTGCGGCCGGACATCCCCTTTCTGCTGGGAAGCTGGGGCGCCAAGACGATCCGGGCCTGTATCGATCAGATCGACGAGATCAAGATCGGCGGCAGCGCCAATCCCGACGTTCTGCCCCACTTCCGGAGCATGGTTTCCAAGGCGGCGGTCGAGGCTGGAGTCAACGGTGACAAGATCGGTCTGGCCATCGGAGCGGTCACCGTGGTCGACGAGGACGGCACGGTGGCGCGGCGCTTGGCTCGTCGAGAGGTGGCGCTCTACCTCCCCATCGTCGCCACTCTCGATCCGACCGTCTCCATCGAGCCTGAGCTGAAGGCAAAGATTCAGACTGCGGCCGACCGATACGACTTTGAGGGCGCCGGTGCGCTCATTTCGGACGAACTGCTTGCTCGCTTCGCCCTGGCCGGCACGCCGGATGACGTTGCTGAACAGGTCAATCACCTCTTCGAAGGCGGCGCAGAACGAGTCGAGTTCGGCACCCCGCACGGGCTGAGCACGGCCGAAGGCCTGCGACTCCTCGGTGAACGTGTGCTGCCCGCCATAGAACAGTTCTGAATATGGTGTTGCCAGTCGACTGCAACGACACTTTGCATCGTAGGGCGGGCAAGGATACCCGCTCTACGACAGGACCGGCCTGCCTCAAAACGCGCTTGACCCCCACCCCCGCATACCGCTAAAATGGGACTCCGCCTCCGGTCGGCACTTGCCGGCCATGGTATGATGCATCTGCTGGAAGATTCGCACCCGGGAGCGCAGACCAAGCTGCCGGCTAACCGGTCTGATGCCATGTCGGGTGAATCATTGCTGACACGCGTCGATTTGTGACAGGGCCACAACCATGACAAAGCTCCTTTTCCTGGCTGCCAATCCACTGGATACCGATCCCCTACGTTTGGATGAAGAGATGCGCGCCATCGACATCTCTCTACGCCAGGCCGATTTCCGCGACCAATTCGATCTGCGCTCTCAGTGGGCTGTTCGTATTGGCGACCTGCAGGAACTGCTCTTGCGCCATCAACCTGATATCGTGCACTTCAGCGGCCATGGCAGTGCCGCAAGCGAGATCGTCTTGCAGGATGCACAAGGCCATGGTGTCGTCGTACCGACGAAGGCGCTCAGCGATCTGTTTGGTCACTTGCGAGGCGACATTCGCTGCGTTGTGCTCAATGCCTGTTATTCGTCGGATCAGGCCAAGGCCATTGCCACCAAGATCGACTGCGTTGTCGGCATGACGGATGCCATCACAGACAAAGCTTCCATCGAGTTTGCAACAGCATTCTATCGGGCCTTGGGGTATGGGCGCTCGGTAAAGACGGCCTTTGACTTGGGCTGCAATCAGATCGACCTGGCCGCGCTGAATGAGGCGCACAAGCCAATTCTGCTGGGGCATACGGATCCAGGGACAGTCTTTCTGCTGAAAGACCAAGATGAGAGAAACGACACGATGAGCCAAGAAGAGAGAGCCCCGAAACGCTGGTGGGACCAGTTGGCGGCAGGGCCGGCGGATTTCGACATCGGCGGCGATGTGATCATCGCCAATATTGGGGCCGGCGCCCGCAACGTAGCTGTCGGCAAGAACATCCAGCAGACGGTCTACGAAACCGTCGGTGAGCCGAGGCCGGATGACAAGACTGTCATTCAAGAGCAGTTGGCTGCCTTCAGACGGTCGCTGGCTGCTTCTCAGCTGCAGGCTGCCCAGTTCCCGATTCAGATGTTGGAAACGGAACTGACCAAGACCGGCGATGATGAAACGCCCAGTGGTAGCGTCATTATGCAGGCCGGAGATTTCCTGATCGACAACTTGCCTGATATCGCTGAGGCGCTGGCCACACTCTTTGCCGCGCCTGCCGTCGGGCGCGTCCTGGGCAAAGCCGGCCAGGAGACGGTCAATTGGCTGCGAGAGCGTTTCGGGTAGCTGGGTGTTAGACCAGGTATTGTCATTCCGATGAGCGAAGGGAAGAGGAATCTCGGCCAGGCGTGCGCGAGATTTCTCACTTCGCTCGAAATGACAAACTCTACCTTTACCCAGCAGTAGATTCCGTTGACATTTGGCTTCCAGCAACGGCTGGAGCCAGCTGCTAAAACTGAAAAGCGCCATCGGGCGCGTGCTTTTCGCCATCCAGTCGATGCGATGGCGCTTTCCGAATCCGGGATACATGACCGATCAACAGGCTCCCCAGCCACCCGAAAATAACAAAAACGATGGACAGTCCTGGCTACGTCGCCAGTGGGCGAATCTGCGCGGCGGGCGCTGGCGAGATGTCATCATCGCGAATGTTGAAGATGGATCCGAGAATGTCGCCGTCGGCAAGAACATCTTCCAGATCAACGTGGGCGGCCATAACATCACGCCCTATTTACTCGTGATCATGTTGGCCGTGCTGGTCGTAGTCGGCTACTTGATCTACCCAAACGTCGAGCCAATTTGGAACCCGTCGAAGATGAGCGGCACCAACAGCATTGCCATCGCCAATTTCGGTCTGATGAAACCCGACGGCAGCATTGTTCCCTCTGACTTCGGTGAGGTTCTGAGTGAATTGGTCTTTGACCAGTTGGGCGAGGAGTACACCCAGATCGAGGACGAAGGTCTCTTTGATGGCAATGTATCCATCTGGCATGACAACCAGACGCACGAGGAGAAAAACGTACAGTTTGGGGTAATCAATGGCAGTACGCCGGAGGAGCGAAGCGAAGCCGCAGACAGACTGGCCAGACGCATTGATGCCGACATAGTCATCTATGGCCATCTGACGGATGAGGAAGACCCGGAAGGGCTTGTGCTTGAGTTCTATTACAGGTCGCCGACAATCAGCAGCGAGCCTGATGCCAGTGTGGGCAACCATCGACTCGGCCGCGCCGTGCCGGCCATGTACAGTCTCTACGCCATCGATCCGACGCTTGCCAAGAAACAGGCGACAACACCACTGGCCGATCGTACCAGTGCCATCTTTTACCTGACCCTCGGACTGACACAAGGATCGGCCAACAATCACGAGCAGGCATTGGCTACATTCCAACGAGCAGCGGCCGAACTGACCGACTGGAAGGACGAGGATGGCAAGGCCGTTCTCTATTACTTCATGGGGCGTAGCGCCTTGTTGGCCCGACGCCACGATGTGGCCGTCACGGCGCTGGAGAATGCACTGGATCTCAACCCGGACTATGTCAATGCGTTGAGCACGTTGGGCGCTGTCTACATTGACAAGGCCCAGCTCTTTTTTGTCCGTGATCGAGAACTACCGCCGGAGATCGCCGACTGTATCCCGGACTCCGGCTATGAGTACAGTTCGCCGACGCAGGAGGACGCCATCACCGATATCGAGACCGGACTAGCATATTTGGATCAGGCTGTAGCACAGGCCCCGGATACGCTGACGCCGCCGCTCAAACAGATGGCGCAGATGACACGGGCAATCGGCCGCAATCTGCGCGGGCAAGCGGCCATCTTTGCCGGCGACATGACCACGGCGCAACAATCTGTGTCCGCTGCTCAAGAGGACTTTGACGCCGTTGTCGAACCGTTTGAGGAAGCCGGGCAGCCACGCTATGTCGCATGGACCCATCTCGGCAACGGGGCCGCGCATATTCTTGAAGGCCATTTGAACGTGAGCGCAGCCGTAGATGCTGAAAATGCAGGCGATGCCGAAGTCGCTGCAAACGAGCGCTCAGCAGCGATTGAGGCCTTCGAGCAAGCAGGCGCACACTTTGATGCCTGCATCGCCACCGAGGGCGACGAGATTGTCGCGGATCAGCTCTTTCAAAAATTCATCCTGGCATGCGGCTGCAAACCCTATCGCGAGCAGGCCCAGGCGACTTTGGACGAGCAGTTGCAACTGCTGAAATAGTGGCTCATTGACGTGTGGTCCGCAGCAACGGCTGAAGCCGGCTGCAGGATGGTACGAGGAGGATAATCATGAATTTGACGCAACCAAGGCACATTCCGGAGTTTTCTCCGCATTATTCTTGGAATCGCTTCTCTAGATTTTCCCTGGTAGCGCTTTCGGTCTGCTCAGTTTTGTTCACCCTGTCGCTTACTCTAGTGCTAGCCCGGTCCGTGGCAGCTCAACCGGTAGCGGCTGAAGAGTCGAACGTCTTGTCCGGCGGCGAGCCGGTTCGCGGTGAAGTCGTCGACCGTTTTGGCGAAGAGTGGATCTTCTCGGCGTGTGCAGGGGACATCGTGACGCTAACCATGCAGAGCGACGAATTCAGCGCCTACCTTGAGCTGTTCCCGCCGACCGGCCGCCGTAGCCTGGCCGAGTCTGAGGCGGATGGCGACACTGCAATGCTCCAGGAGATCGAATTAGAAGAGAGCGGTGAGTATACAGTGATCGCTGCCGGGGAAAGACGCTCCGATGCAGGAGAATACACGCTGGCGCTCTCCTACGACGATTCCGCAACAGACGAATCTGCGAAAACGGCAGACGGCTGGCTGCTGCCGAACGAGGTGGTCAGCGGCACCATTCGCACACGCTTTGGTGACGAATGGGCATACCGCGGTTGCAAAGGAGACATCGTCGATATCGATTTGGAGAGCGATGAATTCGATGCCTACCTCGAACTCTACGGACCGTCCGACCGTCGACCGATCGCCGAGGATGACGACGGCGGGCGCAGATCCAATGCACTGATTGAGGCGTTTGAATTAGAAGAGAACGGGACATACGTGATCGTCGCAGGCGGTGCGACACGCAACGATGTTGGAGAATATCTCCTGACGCTGGCGGTTGAACATGCGCAGGACAAAAACTCCGCTACAGCCAAATCGACTCTTGAGCCGACAGCGACAGCTACACGCACCCCGACGCCGCGCCCCTCGGCACGACCAACCGCCCGTCCAACCGCCACGCGAACACCGACTCGCACGCCGACACCAGAGCCGGAAGTCTGTATCGTACAGGTGAATAGACTCAATCTGCGCAGCGGACCAGGCGTGGTTTACGAACCGCCCATCGGCGGGATCCCGCGTGATGGAGAGTTGATTCCATTGGCACGCAACGCGGGGGGCACCTGGATCGAGGTCGAAGTGACATCGAGCGGGCGAAGAGGATGGGTGAGTTCTGGTCCACAGTATGTGGACTGTACATTTGAGATCTCGGAACTGCCGCCGGGTGTTATTCCGCCGACGCCAACACCTACCCCTACGCCGACGTCGACAGCCACACCGACCGCTACACCAACAGTGGCGGCATCGCCAACACCCACGCCACCTGCACTTGTGATCCTGCCCGGGGGCGGCGATCCGGGGCCGTTTGAGGGGGATGTCGTGGCGGGTGCCGGCACATTCAGCTTGAGTTCAGGCCAGCCGACCTTCCGCGATCGAATCTACTTCCGCCTGCTTGTGAAGGAGCGAGGGAGTTCCTTTGATGGCGACGGCGTGGATCGGGTTGAGATCAGTGTTCGCTATCAGCCGGAAAACGGCAGTGAGCGTCAGGTTTATAGCCGCACGGAGCGTACGCCGGGATACTGTTCATTTGGCGGCGGAGAGCCAAACTGTGACGTTGTCCGCATCGGGCGCGATGCCCGCTGGCCCGACACCGACACGCCTATCGAAAATGGCAACTATGAAGTCAACTTCAGCGTCGTGCGTGACGGCGAAAACAGCCCTTCCGCCAACTGGCGTGTGCCGTTTGTCATCAGTAATCCTGACCTGCCGGACGGCGGACCAGCAGCGGGACCGGCTGACATCGTGGCCCGTGTCGCTCAGACCGGTCCGGGCTCCACATCAACTTCCATTTCGGACCGCGTTGTCTTTCAGGTGGAAGCGTACGATCCCAACCGTGGAAGTCGTGACGGTGACGGTATCGAAAACATCGATATGAGCATTGTTGGGCCGGACGGGCGCACTGTCTATCAGCGCACCGAAAACAATGTCGCCTACTGCGCATTCAGCGGCGGCGAGCCGGACTGCGACATCTGGGATTTCAATGCATCCGGCAACAAGTGGCCCAGCGGCGAGTCATTGCAGCCGGGCTTTCACCGGCTAGTGGCCAGGGTCAATGCTGACGATGGTCGGCAGAAGACCATTGAGTTGACGGTGGAGATCCGCTAGGCAAGGAGTAATCGATGAGACACCGACACCCTGCACCGATCATAGTCATCGTACTGCTGATCCTGTCGCTGCTGGCCGCATGCGGCGGCAGACGCAGTACCAACTCAACCGATGAGGATGAGGTGCAAAGCGCAATCGCCACCGGCATTGCAGCGACTCAGACCGCTGAGCGTGCTACGAGCGAGGCGGAGGTTGCCATTGCTCAGGCGGTCGAAGCGACGGTCACTGGCTTGGCAGTTGAGGCTGCTACGGCAGAAGCGTCAACGACCAGTGAGGCTGTAGAGCCAACGCCCACGCCAGAGTCCACGCCAGCAGAGCCCACGGGGCCCAATCCGCCTCAGGGAGTCGAACCAATCGAACCGCCGGCTGCAGACGCCACGCCGACCGCGCCGGCACTGGTTGTCATCCCATTTGAACTTGAACCAGATGAAGCTGCGCCGACACCGCCTGCGCTGATCATTCTGCCCGGCGGCGGCTCTGGTGACGGCATGGAAGGGATTATCGTTACCGAGCCGGACCTCGCCACCTTCGATGGCGATTCGGGTGCGCCGGTCTTTCGCCGCTCGATTTCGCTTCAAATGATTGTGAGAATACTTGATGAAGGTTCGGCAGACGGCTCCGGCATCGAACGCGTCGAAATCGAAGTTGTCGATGACGAAGGCGAGACTGTTTACACCAAGATCGAAAATGATGCCGGATATTGTCTGTTCGGCGGTGGTGAACCCGATTGTGCTCTGGTACGCCTGGGCAATGGAGCGACCTGGCCGGGCACGAACCGACCTATCGAGGGGCGGGGATACACAGCCTTCTTCACAGTGGTTCCCGAGGATTCGTCCATCGACTACGGAGAGTGGCAGCAAGACTTCGAGGTGCGCACACCTGGATATGCTGCGCTGGGCGAAGAATCTGATGTCCGAGCAGAACTTGCGGAAACCGAAAAGGGCAGCACTGCACGAACAGTGTCTGATAATCTTGTCTTTCAAGTCTCGGCTGCCGACCTTGCCAGCGGAAGGGATGACGGCGACGGCATCGACTATATGGTGATGGGTGTGATCGGGCCGGATGGGAAGCAGGCCTATGCCAAGCGCGAAGACGCTGCCGCCTACTGTGCCTTCGGCGGAGATGCGCCTTGTCCGGCGTGGGACTTTGCCAAGAACAACGGTCGCTGGCCGGACGGCGGGCAGATCAGCAAGGGAAGGCATATTCTGCGTGTCATCGCAGTGACGGAGAGCGGAAGGAGCCAGGTTTTCGACTGGACGATCGATATTCAGTAGTCATTCAATGTTGATGTACAATACTGCTTCGAGTTTTGGGAGCGACCCGGACGATAGCGTCTAGTGAATCCCGGCAGAAATCCTGATACAGTTCCTGCCAGAGGTAGGGCAGCCGAATTTCTGTCTTGGTATTCACGCCCAACTGTACGAGGCGTTTCCAAAGAAACAATGATCCACGAAGGTGCACAGAGAAACACGAAAATGGTATGAAGATTCAGAATGGGTCAAAGCCGCCAGGCGAGACCACGGTGGTCATCGCCATGAGCGGCGGGGTGGACAGTTCGGTGGCCGCCGCTTTGCTGGTTGAACAGGGGTACAATTGTGTCGGCGTAATGATGCGCCTCTGGGCCGAAGTTGGAACAGGCGAAGGCTCGACCAACAAGTGTTGCAGTCTGGAAAGCGTCAACGATGCGCGACGGGTGGCCGATGAACTGGGCATCCCTTTCTATCTGATCAACGTCGAGGACGTGTTCAAAGAGAAAGTGGTCGATTTCTTCATCGACGGCTACAGCAGCGGCCGGACGCCCAATCCCTGTCTTGCCTGTAATCGTCACATTCGGTTTGACTATCTTCTAAACTATGCGCGCAGTCTTGGCGCCGACTACCTGGCCACCGGCCACTATGCACGTTTGGAACGGGATGCAGATGGCGTCGTACACCTGCTCAAAGCGGTCGATGCCTGCAAAGATCAGAGCTACGTCCTCAGCGTGATGGGGCAGGATGAGCTTGGCGATGTGCTCTTCCCCATCGGCGGCTACACCAAGCCCGAGATACGCGAGATTGCCCGCAGCCGGGGCCTGCCCATCGCCAGCAAACATGATTCCATGGACCTCTGCTTCGTGGCCGACGATGACTATCGTCGCTTTCTGCAAGATTGGGCTGCAGAGGCCATGCAGCCGGGACCGATTGTCAATCGCACCGGCGAACTACTGGGGCGACACCAGGGATTGCCCAGTTATACCATCGGCCAACGCAAGGGCTTGGGCATCAGCGGGATGCGCAATCCCATGTTCGTGCTGGAGCTGGATCACGAACGAAATACGTTGATTGTGGGCTCGCAGGATGAGTTGGGGGTTGATACCCTGGTCGCTGAAAATGTAAACTGGACGGTTCGTCCGGTGGCGTGGGGTACCCACGCTCAGTGCAAGATTCGCTATCGGGCTCAGGCCGTCGATTGCACGCTCTACCCGGACGATAGCAGCCGCGTTGACGTGCAATTGGCTGAAGCACAGCGCGATGTGACGCCGGGACAAGGTGTGGTATTCTATGACGGTGACCGTTGTCTCGGCGGAGGGATCATTGCCAAATGAGCACCATTTTCCCCCCGGCGCTGCTATTGGGCCTTCTGTTGAGCGTTGGCTATGCTGGTCTGTTTCACCTCTGGGGCGGCCACGGAATTGGTGATCTGTTGCTCTACCTTTTTGTGGCCATGCTGGGATTTATGGCCGGCCACTGGCTGGCGAAGTTTCTACCGATTCCACTGCCGCAAATTGGTGAACTGCATATCGTTGCAGCGTCTCTGGGTGCATGGGTGGGCCTGTTGCTTGTCTATCTGATCCGGCACGGGGCTGAAACGGCCGTTGATTGATAATTGCATTCGATTTACGAGTAGAACGAACAAGGAGAGTCATCAATGACAGCCAGCGCTACCGCCCGTGATCTGGCCATCATCGTATTGGCGATGCAGGCTCTCGTCGTCAATATCCTGCTCGGCGTTCTGATTTGGCAGGTGTGGCGCATGGTCAAACTGCTGAATACCGAGGTCAAGCCGATCCTGGAAGATACTCAGGAGACGATTGGCACGCTGCGAGGCACGGCAACTTTTGTCAGTGACAATGTAGTCGACCCGGTGATGAGTACAACCCGATCGGTGACAAAATGGCGAGGCACGCTTTCGTCTCTGACTTCAGATTTGCGGCGTGCCAATGGCAATTCACCCGGCGTCGGGCCTTTAGATTGATTTGTAAGAGACGCAAAACCTTGCGTCTATACGGGTTTGTGAATACGATTTTTCGATTCACCGTTATCCAGATCCGCGTCGTAGAATTGAAAAAAGGCCACGCATCATTGCGTGGCCTTTTTGATCTCAATATGATTTCAACTGCATGGGGGGAGAAGGGGCTATTCGATCGCGCCTTCACCCACTCTATCGATCACGGCTGTGCCGCCGATGAACAGGGCTGAAAATGCCGGCACCAGCGGATCGATCTGCCCACCCGTGATTTCCATCAATCCAACGGCGACCAGAAGAACCGCGCCCAGAACCAGCAGTGTGTTGCTGACATAGATCTTTGTCATCATTTTCACCTTAAGAGTAGCCTGAAATCGCTCGACTCAGCCGGTTCCAGAATCACCGTTACCACAATAATTATACGCAACGTGCTCCTAAGCTCAAATTTGGCGTCGGCATTTGGTCCGAAAAGTGACCTGATTCGGGCCGAAATCGACGCTCAGCAACTGAATGTAGCTCAATCGTAGGGCAGTTGTATGTATTCGATTCCGATGGTTCGTGCAACGGCTCCTACGCAGCGGCACCGGGTTGGACCGGCAGTGAGTCCGCACTTTCGTCGGCGCTTACAGTGGTCTCTTCCGTTGAAAGCGCTGTAGCGCAGACGAGCACCAATACGATCCAGATGGAAGATGTCATGAAGAGGTGCACGAGCTGTAGCCAGACTGGCGCCTTGAGGACAACATTGAGTGTGCCAAGAACGAGTTGTGCTGCATAGAGCGCGGTGAGGATTTGGGCAAAGCGATGGGTAGTAGAATCCTGGCGTTTGCCGGCGGCATACCAGGCCGCGCCCACAACCAATGTTCCCACGATGATGGCGATGATCGGATGATAGATGCGCAGATCAACGAGGGTCGCCACAATGGGCGATTCTTCGGGCGAGATTCCGGCGGTGAGGACGAGCGTGTCGCCCAGTGCAGTCACGGCTCCACTGGCGCCCAATACCATCATGCCAATGATCGATAGGAGCAAGAGCCAACCGACGGCCCCTTGACGTCGCACGCGCATAGAAGGTCGACCCGAGGCCCACCAGGCCGTGAGCGTAAGCGCGCCCAGCAGCAGGAACGTGTTGATCAGGTGGCCGGCCATCCAGTAGGCACGGGCAATCGATACGTTGCTGGCCGTGTACTCCAGCAGAACTAGTCCCGCGCCGATCAGCGCTTCGATGATCATGAAAATCATGGTGGCATTGGCGGCCCGTCGCGTGCGGTATCCGCGTGGGAAGATGCGCCATCCCCAAATAAAGAGAATCACGACGGCGATCAGGGCCACCCCACTGCTAATGCGATGCGAGAACTCGATCATTGTCTCAACCCCGGCCGACTGGGGTATAACTTCTCCGTGACAGAGGGGCCAGTTGCTGCCGCAGCCGGCTCCCGATCCGGTTGCACGGACGAACGCTCCCCAAATAATCACCAGGATGTTGATGCCCAGGGTGACCCAGGCAAAGGTTGCATATCGACTTGATTTGATGTCCATGGTATTCCTAGGCTTTCAGTGCCGAAGAGCGCTCCTTTTTTGCATCTGTCACTTAGCGTATTAATATACCTCAACTAGCGTTCAATGAGGAATCTATTGACTGGGCTCAAAATGAGTTGAGGACGTAGGGATGTGCCGTGCTGGCCGCCCACGCCAACTGGAACATCTATGACTCAATCGGCATCGAGAATGACTACTCCTATCGGCGACGAATCTTCCGGCCAATCTTCCCGCCGATCTCTTGCAGACCGTCACTCTCGCTGGACATGGCCAATTTTGATTCTGCTTCTGGTTGTCAACACGTTGGGCAGTCTCTACTGGGTCGGCGAAAACATTGTGATGGTCGGCCATGATGCGACCAGCTATCTGGAAACTAGCATCAAATATACCCAATTCCTAGATGGGTTTTCGCTGCCCAACTGGTTTGCGGCTATCACCTTCCCCGACTACCGCACGCCCGCCATCTACATCGCCACCCTGCCGTTTTTGTACCTGTTCGGCATCGATATGGATGGCGCACAGATGCTCAATGTTGCGCTGTTGCCGTTGACTATTTTGCTTACCTACTTCTTGGGCAAGCGGGTAGCGGGTTCGGCTGTCGGGTTGCTTGCGGCCGCGTTGATCGGGTTTCTGCCCATGATGGCGGCCATGGCCCGTCTCTACTACGTCGAGATGCTGCTTACGGCGGTCGTAGCCTTCAACCTGCTGGCGCTCTTTCGCACGGACCGCTTCACCAATCGCACCTGGTCGCTGGTCTGGGGCGTCAGTCTGGGGGTTGGGCTGCTTGTCAAATGGACGCTGCCCATGTACCTCCTTCTGCCGGTGGTCTGGGTGATCTGGCAGAGCGAACTGCTGCACGATCAGATCGCCTGGCTGCGCAGCCCCACAGTCCATCTCAAGGCATTGGCCATTGCCTTGGCGGTCGGCGCCGCCGTTGCGCTGCTCTGGTTCTGGCCCAGTCGTGTGGCGACTCTGGAATTTCCGCTCGGCAACTGGCTGCTGCCGGCTTGGGCGCTAATGGCGACCGCCTGTGTCTACGCGCTCATCATTCCATCGACACGACTGAGCACCTGGTGGGCGAGTTTGCTCTTGGCGGCTGCCATTGCCAGTCTCTGGTATTTCCCGTACATCGATTTCCCCGTCAAGCTGCTGCTGATCGACAAAGAGCGCGCACCTGAAGGGGCTGGGGCGCTGAACCTGAGCAACTACACGCGCTACTTCTCCTTTTTCTATCGTGAGCACCTCGGAGCGTTGATCTTTTGGCTGATGATTCCCGCCGGCCTCTTTCCCTGGCTGCGTAGTTGGTGGCGGCGTTCGACGATCAACCGTGACGCGACCCTGCTCTGGCTGAGCATTCTTTCCGCCTACATTGTGCTGTCGATCATCCTGCAGCACAACGCGCGCAACTTGGTGCCGGTTCTGCCGCAGCTCTGTATTTTGCTGGCCATTGGTCTGCGCGCATACTCAAAACCTGTGGCCCGCACCGTGGGCGCGGCCTGGCTGAGCCTGTTGATCGTGCAGTGGAGCCTCTTCACCTTCCAGCCGTTGGGCCCTGCCTTTGCCGCCGGCAAGCCCCTCTGGGCAAACTCTGTCTACGTTGTATCGCCCGCCGGCGGGACCACCGATCCGGCATACTGGATCGCACCTGATGTGCTCGAAACCATCGGTGATCCCGGCGAAGACGGAGCCCCCGACTCTCTCGGAATCCTGGTTGAGACCTGGGAGGTTCATAGGGGCATCTTTCGTTATCTGGCAACGCGTGCTGAGAAGAATCTTACGATCATGGCGCTGACGGAAGAGGATAGCCGCGGTTGGAGCGATGCACTGGCAAATCGGTGGCTGCTGATCAATGAGGGGAACAATTCAGAGGTTGCGGAGCCGGGTCAGCAGGTGATCGAACGAGTGGAAGGCGGCGACCCGCTCTTCCATCAACTCTATCACCCCGTCAAGCGCTATCCGATCCCCAATGGAGATACCATCGTGCTCTACCAACGAACGGCCGGCCCCAGCCAACCACTGGAGTATCCGGTTGTGCTGATCGAGACGGCAGCGATTGCCGATGCCATCAATGCACAGTCGAGCCCGGCGGCCACGTTGTTTTTCGCCGATCCCGACGTTGCCACATGGGTCGGGATCCACGATCTGACGGTTGAGAATGTAGTCATTGCCGAAGAGGGGAGTGTGCAGAGTGGGCAAGCCCATTCACTGCTGGAGGACGCCACGGGCACACTGCTGGTGGCAACGCGCTACGATAGCTCGGAGATGCTGGATGCGCTACGGGCGACCAGCTATGTGGTCAGCGAGTCGGGGGATGGCGACTTTCACTTAACGATAGTTGGACGCCCAAATCGAGAGACAGTGCCGTTGCCCGTGTCGGCCGAGTGGGACGCCGTTCAGGTTGCCAGTTTGACCGGCTATGATAGCGCCAGTCCCGGTGAGGTGCTGCCCATCGATATGATTGTGGAGGGGCAGACCGACGGTTCACTCAAGATGTCAATGCGTTTGATCGATCCGAACGGACTGACGGTCGCTCAGCAGGACGTGACGTTGATGCCCAATGTCAAGCTCGGTCTGCTGGTTCCGCCGAACAGCGTTGCCGGCGACTACACCCTTGCCGCTGTCATCTATGATGCCAACACGGTCGAGCCTCTTCTTGATCAGACCGGCAGCCAAGTCGCAAACTTGTCAGAGATCATTGTGACGGGATCATTGTGACGGGCAGCCCTCTCCGTTCTGGATCGTCGAGAGGAACAACCTGATCGGTCCGGATTCGATCTGGTTGGGTTGACCCGGCGTGGGCACAAGCGCCTGCTGGTTGTCTGCACTGTCAGGATAGCGACCCCAGGATGCTCCTGATCCGTCATCTGCCGGCGCCCCTGATCGATCGGCGCTCCACGCATTTTCTGACAACGGTAG
The DNA here is from genome assembly GCA_963848115.1 of uncultured Chloroflexia bacterium. Taxonomy (GTDB): domain Bacteria; phylum Chloroflexota; class Anaerolineae; order Caldilineales; family Caldilineaceae; genus JAWKOK01. The sequence goes on from CAWKCP010000024.1 coordinate 47,457, forward strand.
CATATCGATCAACGAACGGTTGAGGGCATTGGTCGCGTAAAGAGCCACGCCTTTGTCGTTGTCTGTCAGTCGAAATGACGTATGCGTTGGTCCAGCCGCGGGATTGCCGTCGGCGATGAAGAGTAGATGGCCACGCAGTGGGATCCGCACACCGTCGGGAATGCGATAACGCGTTGGATCTTCAAGATCGTTCGTCAAGTACATGCCGCTCAGATCGACATCCGCATACTCAAGATTGAAGAGTTCAAACCAGCCGATTCCCTCGTCCATGCCGTCGGGAACCACGATGCGGATTGGCGCCTCAGGCGATACTTCGTTGACGACAAGCCGAGGGTTGTCCTCGATCCGTGCCGGTCTCAATAGCCCCGCGCTTCTGAATCCTTCCACCCATACGGGCAGACCGCTCGCTTGATCGCGTGCCAAATTCCCAGTGACGACAACCTGAATCTGTATTGGGACCGATCCATCGGCGCAGGCATCGACATAACGCCCTGTTACGAAGTAGGTTGCCTGCTCGCCGGACGCCAGAGGCAGATTGGGCGCGCCCGTAGGAAATGCAATTGTCAATCGGCCTTCACTGTCCAGAACCGGAGACGATACCGTACCCAGGAACTGGTCGGTTGCGGTGTCGAAATGCCGGCCACAGCATGGCGCTCGATAGACCGACAGACTGGTAAAACGGTCCTGTATCTGCGCCGATGTCAACAGGCGCCCATCGGTATCGGCGAATTGCAGGGTCAGGGAGGTCACTTCGATGTTGGAATCGCCGGGTCGACCCCGGTGCGTTAGGTCAAGCGACAGCAATTGGTTGGGGCTTCTTGGTTTTAGCCAGGTCGGCGGCACCTGGCTGGCCACAATCCCAACTTGGCCGCCGACATTTTCATGCCAACTCAGCTGGCCGGTGTCTGCGTTGACGGACAGCAGATCCGCATCGGCGTCGCCATCCAGATCCGCAAGAGAGATACTGCTTGCGGGGATCTTGCCGTCGCCGGCAAGGCGTTTGATGAACGTCGGCGGTAACTGTCCGTCGTTTTCGTACCATGCAGCAGGCGATTCCCCGGCCAAACCCACAACAATGTCCTGGTCTCCGTCATGATCCAAGTCTGAGCTAGCCAGCGTATGGGCTACGGCCGCGTCTATCTGGCGGGGCGCAAAGCGCAAGGGGAGACCGCCGATGTTCTCGTACCAGAACATCGAACCACCAAGCTCGGCCGCTGCGACCAGATCAACATCACCGTCGCCGTCCAGGTCGGCGGCATGGACCCGATTGGGGCCGTCTATTCCGGCGCCGACCAACTGCTCATGGAACGTAGCAGGCTCTCCTCCCAGGTTCTCGTACCAACGAATGCTGTCATCCTCAAAGGCAGCGGAAACCAGATCCAGCCGGCCGTCGCCGTTGAGATCGGCGGCATCTGCCGAACGCACCCCCATTGCCCCATCGGCCACGCGCCATTCACGGAACTGGATCGGGATCGTCGATAGGTTTTCATACCAGGCGATTCCATCCCCGTCGGCCGCGTAGAGATCCAGGTCTCCGTCGGCATCAATATCGGCCACCGACACCATCTCCATATCACCAGGGCTGCCCGCGCCCCCTGTTACAATGACGTGATCATCAAAGCCAGACGTTGGCCGGCCGTTGTTCTCCTGCCAGCCGATTCGACCGTTGCCTGTGGCGTAGACGAAATCCTGGTCGCCGTCGCTATCCAGATCAGCCACAGTGACCCATCGCCCATCGTTGAATGCTAGGTTCCCTGGACGGTTGATGAATGTCGGCGGTAGGGACCCGCTGTTCTCATACCAGTCGACGGCTGTTGGGCCGATCGCGACGACATCCAGATCGCCGTCCTTGTCCAGATCCCCGGCTTGGGCCATGCGTACGCCGGAGTTTTCGGCCAGCGTGCTTCCGGTCTCTTCTGGGAAGATCGCGCTGCGATGGATGGTGTTGTTGGCATACCAGGTGATGCGGTTGTCCGTGCGACGGGCCGCCAGAAGATCCACGTCGCCGTCACTGTCCAGATCGGCGGCGTGAACAAAGCGAGCGCCCAGAGCATTGGCCGAAACAATGTGATGGACAAAACCGGGGTCGGGATTCCCGTCATTCTCGAACCAGGATACCGTGTCATCGCCGGTTGAGGCCGACAGGAGATCGATATCGCCGTCTAGATCGAGGTCTTTAGCGCCGACCATCTTCACGTGGTCAACGTCTGAACTGACAATACGGGGCGTAAAGGTCGGCATTGCGCCGCCGTCGTTCTCGTACCAACCCACCTGATTGTCATTCTCGGAACCAAAAACGATGTCCTGATCGCCGTCTCCATCAACATCTGCGCCGAAGACGGATTTTGCGTAGTCGAACTCTAGCGGAAAGGGAAGTGTCGTATACCGGATGACGTATTTGGTGAACTGAGGCGGGCGTTGGCCCTGATTCTCGTACCAGGCGATCTGGTCGTCGTTCTCCGATGCTGAGACGACATCAAGATCGCCGTCGCCGTCAAAATCAGCGGCGTGAACGGAGACCGCGCCCAAGGCGCTATCTGAGATCGTGCGCGGGAGGAAGCCCGGCTCATTGCGGTCGCCGTTGTTTTCATACCAGAGAATGCGATTATCGTCACGCGAGGCCGACATGGCATCCAGATCGCCGTCGCCGTCCAGGTCGGCGATGTGAAGCGAAACCGGATAGTTCAGATTGTCAAAGATGATGTGGCGTGAAAATGAGGGCGTGGGGCGTCCATCGTTTTCGTACCAGAGAACGGCGCCCAAGGAACTTGCCGTCGGGTCTTCGAACTGGGATGCGGCAATTTGTGGCCGAACCTCACTGACCGAGGCCACGAAAATATCGATGTCGCCGTCTGCGTCGGCATCGCCCGGCGTGGCAATGTAGGCGCCGTTGATGATGTCAATGATGCCGGCAGCAAAACCGGCAACCCCGTCATTGCGATACCAGCGTAGATTGCCGTCTGTGCGTGAAGCGGTGATCACATCCAGGTCGCCGTCGCCGTCCAGATCGGCCGTCTTCACAGAATGGGCGCCCTCTGCATCGACGGCGATGTCGGTCTCTGACCATGGCAGTCCGCCGGAAACCATGCCTGTGGAGAGCGCGACCGGCTGTGCGTGGACGGCCGGCGTCGTCAGCCCGAACAGGAGCGACCATGGGAGCGCATACCAGAAGAGTATTGCGAAGATCCTGATGTTGGAACGGGTTCGAATGAGGCATTGTCGTTGCTGATAGTCGGAAGTATTCATCGATTCTCTATCGTTCGAGCGTGTGGTCGACGGACTATTCAATATAGATGCTGCCAATCAGAACCGTGTCTGCGTTGGCCGATAGCTCGCCTGTTGAGGGGCCGGGGGTCACTGTGAGTCGCTGCTGGTCAGCAGAATCATACATGCCTAGGCTGACCTGATAGCTGCCTGCCGCAAGGTCGGCGGGAATCTGGAGGTCCAGTGTATCGATCACCGACAGGCTGGGCGTCCAATTTGACGTGGGGAAAAAGCCGCCCAACGGCGGGGTGTCGACCTGTGCTACCAGGTTTCCATGCATATCGAGCAGATGGACGAAGACCGTGTAATCGGCATCAAGGCGCTGTTCGCCGCGCCAGACCAGACGCACCGGCGCTTGGTCTCCCGGCTGCAGCGGTTCATCCGGTAGTTCGGCTCCTAGCAGAGCGATGGTGGCACCGAAGCGCATCATCGGTGTAGATTCCTCAATGAAGAAACCGTGATCACCAACGGCCAAATGTCCGATGACGGCTGGATCGCCATACGGCTCAAGATCGGCCGGGTTGTAGAAGCCGACCTGGATAGCGTAGTATCCCGGCTGGGCGCTCTCCGGAATGACCAGTTGGTGTCCATCCGGCCAGACATCGTCAGGATCCCATGTGGAGGTCGGCGATCCCCAGGGCCATCCTTCGTCGCGCAACAGTTCGCTGCCATCCGCGCCGAGCAGGCGAACAAGAACATTGAGATTGTCATCGATGGGTCGACGATTCTGCAGATAGAACGTCAGATCGGCGGTATCGCCAGGCTGCACCGGTTGTTCGGATACCGTATAACCTCCGAGCAAGATATTATCCTGCCAGATCGCCTGCGGAGAAAGCCACAGCGTACCTTCGTCCGTTAAGTCAACGGGCACGTAGGCGTGTTCCCGGGCGTAGGCAACGAAGGGCGCCTCTTCGAAAAAATCATCGTTGTCCATACCAACCAAAATGCCGCGCGGCGGATCTGCGGCCAGAAATTCATCCAGATCTTCAGGCGCAACCAAATGAAACTCTTCACGCTGTGCTTCGTCTACCAATGATGCGACACGCCAACCGAAAGGCCCGCTAGCGAATTCCGGATAGATCCGGGCTTTGCCCTCAAGCGGGTAGATCGGTGAGAGGCTCAATACGGTTCCATGTTGCACAAGCTGAGCAGCTACCTGGCCACGTGCATGTAGTTTGCGGGGATACCAGTCGTCCGGCGTAAAAACAACGGCCAACCCCTGTGCATAGGTGGGAATCGCAAGTAGAGCGGTGACCAGGATTGCAGAGGCCAGCAGCAATAGCCCACGAGGTTGCAGCCGGGTGGGCCAAGCGTTGAAGGCGTAGGCGCTGCTCAGAACCACAAGCGGGAAAAGAACGTAGAAGTATTGTGGCTGTGACGGCGTCGCGGCGAAAGCGCCAACGAGCGAAAAGAGCAGCAACAGGACCGCAAACCCGTATCGAAACAACGATCTGGTCTTGTCGTGCACAAGGTTCGTCGATCGTATTCCAGGCATGCGATGGCGGATTGAATCAAACAGTGGCACGCTGCCGAAGACTAACAAGACGACCGCAATGAGGTTTCCCGGTTGGGTCACCAACAGTTCAGCCAAAAAGGTAAGCTTCCCGAGCAATGTCATCGCCTCAACCTGACCCTGTTCCTGATAATAGAGGGTGTTGAGCCGTACGTACTCGACATTGCCAAAGAGAAAGGCTGCCGGATCGACGAAAAAAAGCACGATGGCCGGAATCGCACCGACAATGTATCCGAGTAGAAACATACCGATGCCGATCCATCGAGTTCGCCCTTCGTAGACCGGATAGAGCCAGAGAACCAGAATGAAGGGAAGAGCCGTCAAGGCGAAAGAGAGACGCGTAACGGATGCCAGACCCATCAGAAGCCCGCTGGCGCCAAGCCAGAAGGGCGATCTCCGTTCGACCAGTGCGTCGCTATGGATAAAAAAGGCCAACAACATCAGGAAGACCGGCACATCGTGGTTCCAGGTGCGGCCACTGGTGTAGGTAAATATGGGCAACGCCATCAGCCAGAGCGTGGCCATCGTTGCGAACAGAAGGCGGATGCGTAACTGCCCAGCCACGCGTCGCCGGTAGGCAGCAAAGAAGATCAGTCCCAACGTCAACCATGAGAAGAAGACGGAAACAAGACGTGCACTGAGCAGCAATTCCTGAGTAAACTGGTAAATGATCGCATAGGCTAGGCTGAGAAGCGGCACATGAAAATAGGCGAAGTCCGCATAAGGAAGAAGGGCGTCACGGGCCAACAACGTCGAGCTGGCAACAAATTGATGCTCATCGTGGTTGAGTCCACGACGCATGTTTATGCCAAGCAGGAGGATGAACAGCACACCGAATAGGAAAAAGACGGCGATAGCCAGGACAAACTTCTCTTTTCGATTGCTGCTCAGGGCGCTTTTTTGCACGTAATTACGGTCGTTCCGGGAACCGACTGAACGCATGGTTGGCTTCAGAAATCTACTGCTTCATTTGGTGATGGCGGGCAGATAGAGCAGTTGATTCGCGCAGATAAGATAGATTGGAACGCTCTGCTTAGACCCACCGATACTTTGCTCCGTCAGGAGTAGAACGGCCTCCTCGAAATCGGCGTTCCGCTGCTGCGGATCAACAGTCACTGTCGCGACCGTCGGCAACTCGTCGCTGTCCAACTCGGTCATGGCCCAGGCGATCGGCTCCGTGTCTGACGGTGACGAGACGACAGTTGCCGTGATTTTCGTTCCGGTCGGGCCCAAAACCTGGATCGCTTGAGAACGGGGCCCGGGATCGTCTTCGCAAGATTCATAGATGAAGACCGCGACGTTGGGCACGGCAGCCATGGCTGACTCAACCGATACTACGATGGGGATCGATATTCGGGGATCGACAATGTCCTCAGATTCTGCCTCGACCTCAATGGCCGTCCTGTACTCACCTTCCAGCAATTTGATGGCGTCCAGATAGACCTGAAAGGTGGCCGGTGTACGGTTGGATGAGGCATCGACCGTGATCCAGGCTGGATTGCCTTGAATCGAATAGGCAAAAGGAATCTCAGTATCTGAGGCCACATCCGTCAGTTCAATGATGAAGGGGCCCAAGGACCTCGTCCTGGGCGATGGTCTCAATCAGCGAATTTGGCGAGGCGCCAAGCGCGGGCTGAGGGACAAATCCGATTGCGTCCAGATCACCGACCACGACCGTGCGGTCATTGGTTGTGCGCCCAAAGACTACGATAATTCTGGTTCGATTCAGGCTCCGTGTAGATACGGATGAAGCTATCGCGTATGACGACGATTTCGTCTTTGCCGCCGTCACCGCCGTAGATATCGCCGCCGGCGCCCTCTTTGTAGCCGTTGTCCGGGTCAAGATTTGACTCGAACGGATTGACGATATCAAACCCCAGATGGCGCATGAAGAGGCGTGGCTGTACCGTATTGTCGGCTGGAACATCGCGCAGAATGAATATTTCGTCGTCGCCACTGGCATTTACGTCTGCTGCAAAGAGACGCAGTGGGGGTGGAATAAAGGACTCTGCATAGAGGTCGATCCATTCGTCATCAGCGTTCTGATACTGAAAGATGAGGAAGGCAGGTAACGGAATCGGCGCATTGCGGGCACCGACCAACTGGTTCATCTGTTCCCAACTGGCAGCAACAATTGCGTCATTCCACTTTTTACTCTCGCTCCCGTTATTGAATAAACGATCTTCTTCATCGCTCATGCCGTTTTCGATGCGATAGGCGGCCAGTTCAGAGGATCCTTCGTCGACAAGCACAACCTCATCGAGCCCGGTGTTATTGATATTACCGGCACGTATCAGGTCCCACTCATTCCGAAAATCTCGGGTGAAACGCATCTCCCAGCTGCGACCATCGCTGCTCGTTGCAGAGAGCAGCGTCACCCGGGATGGCGTCAGCTCGTCATCTCCGGCATCGGGGAGCACGGTGCCAATCACAATCCCGTCCGTTACCCCACTCGGCACTTCGTCCGGCGAGAATTTTCCGACTGCGATGCCAAAGGGGTTTTCGGCAGGACCGGGCAGTGTTTCCGTGTAGAGCGTAGTCCACGGAATGCCATTGATCCGCTGATCCGGATTGACCTCGCCGCTGGCTACCACCGGATCAAAGATTGCTAGCCGGGTTGTCTCGGTCCCATCGGGACCTGTCAGTGCGCCGACAGCCGCGATTTCTGCATCTCCGTCTGCATTGAAATCGCCCAGCGCTGCATCGTACCATCCGCCGTCTGGACTGCGCCACTGCACCACCGGGCTGTTTTCGCTCTGGAACGGATCCAAGACACGAATGAAGCCATTGCTGTCAATATAGACGATCTCTTCGCTCTCGTCCGCGCCAGACTGGGCCTGAGCCGATGCAGAGTATAGCACCAGAGAGAGCAGAAGCGCCGTTTGAAGCAATTGTATGAGACGTCTCATTGGCCCACGACACATATCTATCGGCAATCAGACCGCGACGGGCTTGGGACGGAGAGGATGGGCAGATAGATGTGGTTGTCCAGTACCACATTCGTGTTTGCGGCCCCCGGCGTCGCCGCCCCTAGCGGCATCCACGTATCTTCACCGCTCGGTAATCGGCCGAAGGCGACATTTGACGACTGCTCGTCGAAGGAGATGATATCGACAACCTGATTGGCTGCCTGGTCCGTGTCGAAGAGGCCGATGCTTTCACCGCTGCCGGACAACCTGAAGTTCGTGTGAAGCGCGCCCTGCGTATCCTCTCCATCGGCAATGAAGACCAGGTAACCATGCGCCGGCACTGTAACTTCTTCCGGACTTCCATCCGGTATTCTATATTTGGTCGGCTCACTCAGATCGTCGGTCAAGTACATGCCGCCCAAGTTTACAGGAAAGGGCGCTGCATTGTAGATTTCGATCCAATCGGGGAATTCGGTCTCTTCTTCAGGGTCAGGATACGTGCTGTTGTTGCTGGCCATAAACTCGTTGATGAAGAGATAGTCTTCAAGGACATCGCCGCCGGTAACCTTGTCGGCTCCAGTGCTGGCGACCGATTCGGCCAGCATAGGTCTTTTGAACCGGCTATCACGTGCGGTGCGAGACGAAAGTATCATGGAGAGCTGGAATGTGTTAGATGGCGTACTACAGATATCGGTCATCTCCATGGCAACAAAGAATTGCTGCGTTTGACCCACGGCGATTGGCGTCACTCCGACGTTGACCGGCATTGGCACCACGAGGTGTCGCTCACTGTCAAGCCCGGTTGGTCCAGCCAGACCAATTGTTGGTCGACGCTAGGGTTAAAGAGACCATCGCCGGTATCTCGATAGACATGGACTGATTTCACCAGGCGGCGAAACGTCTGGTCGTCCAACTGGGTGTTGGCGCCGTCCCAAAACGTAAACTCAAGCGAGTTGAGTTCGATGTCAGCATCGCCTGACCGCCCCCGATGCGCAACCAGGATTCGTGCCAATTCACCAAACCACCCAGCAGCGTTCACCGCGGATGTTGCCTGTTCAACGCCTACGGCATAGTTCCCGCCCCGGTTTTCAAACCAGGCAATGACCCCGTCGTCACGCGAGGCTCCGATTAAATCATTGTCGCCATCGCCATCGATGTCATCGATATGGACCCCGTGGGCAGCCAGCGCTTTGTCGTAGACGAGATGTGGTACAAACTGGGCCGGCTGTTGCCCCGTGTTTTCATACCACTTGAATGCATTGAGCTTTTCGATAGCGGCAACCAGATCCATATCGCCATCGCCATCAAAGTCATCGGCCAGGACAGCATGCACCGCAGCCGCAGACTGATCGACTGGTCGCCAGACAAACTGAGGAGCCGCTGCGCCATCATTCTCGTAGTATGCAATGGTGTTATCGAATTCGGAGGCTGTGAGGATGTCAAGATCGCCATCGCTATCAATATCGGCTGCATAGATATGCTGAACGCCGTCAGCATATCCGATGGTAAAGGGCGTAAACGTGGGCTTCGGACCGCCATTGTTGCGATACCAATTGACTTTATCATCATTCTGTGATGCCGACATCAGATCCATATCGCCGTCGCCATCCAGATCCGCGGCATAGGCAGAGCGCGCATAGACGGTACTCTGTGTTACAACATGTTCCGCAAATTGGCCTGCGACACCGTCGAGATTCTCGTACCAGGCAATCTTGTTGTCACCGTGGGACGCAGAATAGACGTCCTGATCGCCATCACCGTCAAGATCCGCGGCCAAGGCTGCGCGTACGCCAATGGCATTTTTGCTGATCACACGGGTGGAAAAACTCGGCGTTGCACCGCCGCTGTTCTCATGCCAGGCGATTCGATTGTCGGATGTGATGGCCGAGATGATATCCAGGTCACCGTCGCCGTCCATGTCTGCAACGTCGACCCAGCGCCCGCCGTCTAGTCTGGAGTCGACCACCCGATTCTGAAACCCGGGCGGCTGGTTGCCGTCGTTTTGATGCCAGAGAATCTCTGTGCCCAAGATCGAGACAATGTCGATATCGCCGTCTTGATCCAGGTCGCCGGAAGATGCCATACGCGCCCTGGATCCATTCGTCACAACGCTGCGGGTCTGGGGCGCATAGAATGCGCTGCGATGGACCGCTAGATTTGGATACCAAACGATGCGATGATCAGCTTGGGAAGCCGAGAGCAGATCGAGTAGCCCATCGCCATTCACGTCTGCCGCGGAAAGAGCCTGGGCACCGAACGCATCCGGCGTCAGATCTTGTTGTCCGAACTGCGGCAGGGGGTCGCTGCTATTTTCGAACACCGTCACTCGATTTTCGCTCGCAGCCACAATGTCGACGTCACCATCCCGATTCACGTCTGTGGAAATGACAAACCTCACATTGCGAAACTCGGTCGCTACAACATGGAGTTGAAATGGCGGCTCAGCACCCCCCCCGTTCTCATACCATCCGATCTCTCCGCCATCCTTTGAGCCGTAAACGACATCCAGTCTACCGTCGTCGTTTATATCGGCCAGATCGAGTGTCCGCGAAAAAATGAGTTCAGGCGAGGGCAATTGTGCCGATGTCCGGATGACGCGAGGTGAAAAACGAAGTGGCGCCCCTCCCTCATTCTTGAACCATGCGATCGTGTCGGTGTTTTCCGCAGCCATCACCACATCCAGATCGCCGTCCATATCCAGGTCGCCGGCCTGCACTGCCGCCGCACCGTCCGCCTGGTCCGTAATCAGATGGTAGGCAAATCCGGGCGCAAGGCCGCCAAGGTTCTCATACCAGACTACTTGATCGGCCTGACGCAAGGCCAGCAGCAGGTCCGGATCTCCGTCACTGTCCAGGTCAGCGGCTTCAATCGCAGATGGACCGCCCAGCCCCTCGCCAATTATGGTACGACTGAAGGTTGGATTCGCCTCACCGTTGTTTCGATACCAGACAAAGCGTGCTCCCCCCTCTGCCCCGCCGACACCGGACGCAACAATGTCGACAGCCCCATCCCGATTGAGGTCGGTAGCGATGACGGTATTGGCGCCGGCCAGGAAGTCGATGGTCGATGGAGGCAAAGATGGAAACTGGCCGCCCATATTTCGATACCACCGGATTGTGCCGTCTCCGGGCGAGGCCGAGATTACATCGGTGTCGCCGTCGCCATCGAGATCTGCGGCCGCTACTGATTGTGCAGCGACGGCATTGTCAGCAATTGCAATGCCGTCGCCAAATGGAACGAGAGATGGTGATTGAGAGGCCGCCGTCTGGGAGCCGCCTGTTTGCGAAGCAACCGTCTCGGCAGTTACACTGGATACTGAAGTCAACGAAAGCGTCAGGCCCAGAATCAACTGGGCGATGATCCGACCGGAAAGACTATGGCCGGTTCGGCTTCTGACGGCAGACATCACTCCAGCCCCACCAGGAGTTTTCTGCTCCGGCATACTTTGATTTCGATTTGTTTTTTTCATAGTTAATGCTACGATCTTCACTACAGCAGGCCCACTCATCTGATGAGATGCCTGTCCGCTACCGGTATAATTGCGGCTTCAGGCGCAACTTGTCCTGAACATGTACCAACCTATGAGTTCTTGCAATTTTGTCCAAAATTCAGTAGTTTAGGCAAAAGACAACGTGTTCTTTGCATCGCCTTTTCTACATGCCGTTCGGACAGTAATTATTGTCAATAATACTCTATGCTACCCGATTCTTGTGAACCTGCCTCCCACAACAATGCATCGGCTGTCTATCAGAACAACCGACAGCAGAGCTGGACCTGTTTGATGGCCTCAAACCCCTTAGTTGCCGGGGCACAATCTTATCGACAGTCACTGAATCGTTCAGTTCACAACGATTGTCATAAGTTGAACCCGGTTCGTCAATCATCGATAGGATCTGTGAGACGATTTCCGCTGTCGATGATGTCGAGCGTTGCTTCCATTCACTCGGTCCGACTGTGGACCTGGGTGATGCTACTCTCTGGACTCTCGTTACTCTGGCCATTTGGCGGACAAGCATCTGCCCTGGATGAGTTGCCTCAGATTGTCATTAACGAGGTGCATTATAAGCCGGAACCCGTAACTGAGTGGAGCGAGTTTGTCGAGATCCACAATGCCGGCAGTGAGCCGATCGATCTGTCCGGCTGGCTGCTGGATGGCGGCGTTGGCTATCTGTTTCCAAACGGATCTGTCATCGCACCCAATGGATATACGGTCATTGCCCAGAATGCCGACTGATTTGGGGCAAAATTCGGCCAAGCGCCTAACGGACAGTTCCAGGGCAAACTCAGCAACGAAGGTGAGCGCATTATTCTGCGCAACGACAAGGCGATCGTCGTCGATGAAGTTGCATATCAACTCGGATTCCCGTGGCCGACGGTTGGTGTCTCGCCCGGTAACTCTGTACAACTGATCCACCCCTCGCTGGACAATGCACAACCGGGCGTCTGGCGCTCTGGTCCGCCTAGCCCTGGCCGCCTCAACCCCGTCTTCGACGACAATGCGCCACCCTTCATCGATAGTGTATTTCACAGCCCACAACAGCCGACATCGAATATGGATGTCACAATCACCGCAAGGGTCGATGATGCCGACGGGGTTGCTGCTGTTTTTCTATTATATCAGATTGTAGCACCGGGCGCTTATGTTGCTCAACATGACCCTGCCTACGTGTCAAATTGGACGCTGATTGCCATGAATAGGCTTGAGAATGGACAGTGGCAGACGGTCTTGCCGTCATCGCTGCAACAACATCGGCATCTCGTACGCTATCGCATCCAGGCGCGTGACAATCTGGGGCAAGACGTGATGGTCCCCTATGCGGACGATCCGCAGCCGAACTTCGCCTACTTCGTCTACGATGGCATGCCGCCGTGGACGTCCTCAGCCAATGGCAGACCGGATAACCGGATCACCTTTGATTTCAACCAGATGCGATCCATGCCAGTCTACCATTTCATCGCGAAGAAGATGGACATTGCGGATGCACTCTTCATGCCGCCGTCAGAGCGGGCCATCGGTTATCCGGGCAGCGACTATCTCTGGCGAGGAACACTGGTTTATGACGGAACGGTCTATGACCATGTGACCTTTCGGGCCAGGGGCGGAGAGACTCGCTACGCTACCGGGAAGAATATGTGGAAGATCAACTTCCATGCGGGGCACCTCTTTCAGGCACATGATGACTATGGCCGACCCTACGATGTAGAGCGGGACAAGCTCAACCTGTCGGCGGTGATCCAGCAGACGCACCGCGGTCATCGCGGCGAACAAGGCATGTTCGAATCGAGCGGTTTTCGACTGTTCAATCTCGCCGGCGTAGAAGCGCCGCTGACAAATTTCGCACACCTTCGTGTTATCGATGAGAGCGATGAGATCGGAGCCAACCAATTCCAGGGTGATTTTTGGGGCCTCTACCTTGCGATTGAGCAGATGGATGGACGGTTTTTGAAACAGCATGACCTGCCTGACGGCAACCTCTACAAGATGGAAATCAACTTCGTCGAGAAGAACAATCAAGGCGCTCAGGCCGATCCAAGTAAAAACGACATCGCCGGCTTTCTCAACACCTATGTTTATTCGACACAGAGTGATGAGTGGTGGCGAGCCAACTTCGACCTGGAAGAGTATTACAGCTACCGTGCCATTCTTGAGATGATCCATCACTATGACGTTGATGAAGGCAAGAACTATTTCTATTTCAACAACCCAACGACTCAGAAATGGTCTGTGCTTCCCTGGGACCTAGATCTGACCTGGTCGGTCGATATGCCGGGCGTAGGGAACGAGCCCTTCCGAAATCGTGTGTTAAGTCGCCCGGCCTTTCAGATCGAATACCAAAATCGCGTACGCGAACTCCGGGATCTGCTTTTCAATCCGGAGCAGATGGTGATGATGCTTGATGAACATGCCGGTTTCATCGACAGCTCGGCCAATGGCGCGACCATGGTCCAGGCCGACCGTCACATGTGGGATTTCAATCCGATCTATCTGACAGACTACATTGATCCCAACCGCACGCGCTGGCGGGAGTTCTATGCGGCGAGTCCAACAGGTGATTTTCCCGGTATGGTCGCCTTGATGAAACGCTGGGTCAATGACCGCAGCAAATGGATCGACCAGACGATCTTGACGGATGTACACCACCCCTATACACCCGTTGCAGTCTATGGCGGACCGCCCGGCTTCCCCGCCGATCGGCTCCAGTTCCATGCCACCGGTTTTCAGGATCCCCAAGGCGTTGATACGTTTGCCGCCATGAAATGGCGCGTGGCCGAGGTGACCGATCCGGCAGGGCCAGTCTACAATCCTGCCGAACCGCGCATCTTTGAAATTGAGTCAATCGCAGAAAGCGATGAGTTGACGGATCTGTCTGCGTCGTGGTCCATCCCCAGCGGCACATTGAAGCCGCTACACACCTATCGAGTTCGTGTGCGCATGAAGGATAGCAGCGGTCGTTGGAGCCATTGGTCATCACCGGTTCAATTCGTCGCCGGTGTGCCCGTTGCAGCGCCGGAGACCAGCCTGGCGCTGACTGAGATCATGTACAATCCGACCCCGGTTGGGCCACGAGACGGAAACGATTTTGAATTCATCGAGTTGACCAACACGGGATCTGAAGAGATCGACCTTTCCAACTACCACTTCACGGAAGGGATCGAGTACCGATTCCCGGTCGGCGGCAGACTCGAAGCCGGCGAGCGTCTGATTCTGGCGAGCGATCGCAGTGCATTTGAGGCGACGCATGACATGCTTGCCTTTGACGAGTATGTCAAACACCTGGGCAACGGTGGCGAACGGCTGACGCTGGTGGATGCCTATGGGCGTACGATCGTGTCGCTTGCCTATGATGATGACGCGCCGTGGCCCGAGGAGGCGGACGGCGGCGGCTACTCGCTGGTGCTTGATGATGAGACCGGCGATGACCAGGATCCCAATCAGTGGCGTCTCAGCACTGTGCCCAATGGTTCACCCGGCGTCCTTGATCCTCGACCGATATTCATCAATGAACTGATGAGCAACCCAGGTAGCGGTCAACGGGATGCAGTCGAACTCTACAATCCCAGCGATCGACCCGTCGACATCAGTCGTTGGTTTCTCAGTGATGATCTGACACAGCCCGACGCATATCAGGTCGCGGTCGGCACAGTCGTTCCAGCCAACGGATTTCTCACCCTCGCACCGGAACGGCTGTCTCCCGGCTCAATGCAGTCTGCGGCTTTGGACTTTGATGCGTTGGGCGGACAGATCTACCTGTCGTCCGCCTCCGATGATAACAGGCTTACGGGTTTTCGTCATGGCTTTGACTACAGCGCCTCCGAGCAAGGCGTATCACTGGGCCGCCTGATCACCACGGATGGGCGAGAGCATTTTGTGCGACAGCAACAGCCATCACTTGGGCGCGCCAATTCGCCGCCGATTGTGGGTCCGATTGTGATCAGCGAGATTCATCCCCATCCGATCAACGGCGACGAATATATCGAATTGACCAACAACAGTGACCAGCCGGTGAAGCTGTACGAGCCGCTTGATCCGCAGCAGACTTGGCGCATCAGCGGCATTCTCTACGAATTTCCCCCAGGTATCGAAATACCGGCGGGCGGCTCGCTGCTGGTTGTGCCGGGCAGCCCGACGGAGGTCTGCCTGGCGCGCGCCCAAACATCATTCCCTGCGGCTGAAAGCAGTCTGTCCGGCGAAAGTGGCAGTGACGATGACGCTGATGAAGGGCCGCCCGGCCCAACCAACAGCGAGCCGCAGGTGGTTGGGCCCTACGGAGTGCGTCTGGCCGCCGGTGGACAGTCACTCTCATTGATGAAGCCGATCTTGTCGGGCGATGGAGATTTGAGCGCTCATGTCGTCGTTGACCAGGTTGACTATCACGATGGCCGTCCCTGGCCGGTGACGGCGGCGGATAGCAGTGCGGCGTTGCGGCGCGTCGATCTCAATGGATTCGGCAATGAGCCAACCAACTGGCAAGAGTTGATGGTTGAGGCGGCCATCTTCAGCGCGGACGCGCTCAGCCCGCACGTCGGTCTCTGCACGTTTGAAGCGTTTGTCAAGTCAGATAGCGGCGACATGAGCAATGACATAGACGATGAAGGAGATGCTGAACCCATTGAGATCCACTGGGTGAGCCATACGGAGGCGAATGTTGCCGCCTATCGGTTGTGGCGCAGCGAGAGTGGGAACCGTGGCGATGCGCAGCGCATCGATGGCGAATCGATTGCAGCGTTGGGAACTGACGGAAGGTCAGCATCCTATCAGTTTGTGGATTCACAGGGACGGGACCGAGGGCACGTCACCTACTGGTTGGAGGCCGTCAGCGAATCAGGCGTGGTCGGTGAAGTCGCATTCACGCGAACAAGACAGCCCATCTTCCATTCATACTTCCCTCTGGCCGAACGCTAAGCAGCTGTTTGAAAAGATGATGAAACCTAGGCGCGTCATCTGCGTATTGTTAATTGAACAGTCCATGGCGAATCAAAAGAAGAAACGCCTCGCCACGTCCGACGGGAGACGAAAAATTCGACGGATATGATGGGGAAATCGAAATAGATTGAGAGGATTAACGAAAATGACAACCCACGAAAACCGCAATCAACTGCGCAGGCAGAACGGTATCATCGCCGGTGTATGCGGCGGGCTGGGGCAATTCTTCGGCATTAGCCCGATCTGGTTCAGGCTGCTGTTTCTGTTGTTGCTCTTGCCGGGCGGCTTGCCGGCGATACTGCCCTATGTGGTACTCTGGATCATCATCCCGCGTAAGCAGTAGTGGGTGACGAGAAAATAGGCTGGGCTTGACCCCGCATTTTCAGTAGTTCACGATTTGTCATTCTGAGCGAGTATTTTCGAGCACTTCACTCTGGCAGAGGGCCAGCGAAGAATCTCGCTTTTCACCAAATCGTGAACTACTGATTTTCCATGAACCTACGAGGGCGGCAGCCAACTGCCGCCCTCTTCCTTTGCCGTACGGGCAATCTCTGCCAGTGACTGAGGTCCGGACAGCGCCAGAATCAACGGCAGTGTCCCTTCGATTCCGTGGACAGTCTGCCAGATTCCGCGCTCCACATCGGCGTTCCAGACGTCAGCGAGAAACTGGACCAGGATGTCCCGCCCCGCGGCATCGATTACAGGCGCCTCCGCAGCAAACAACTTGGAGAAGCGCCGAAGGTGATCGGCATATCGATCGCCCACGGATGTTCTCAGTGCTGTAAGGAGATCGGGGAAGAGTGACCATGCATCCGCCAAATATCCGGCTTTCAGCAGCGGTGCCAGCAATCCGTCCACATAGAAGGCAATCAGAACATCGCCATCGAGCAGCATGGGCGCCCATTTTTGTAGTTCCGACAGAAGAGGCTTGATTTCGTCGCTGCTGCGATTCTGTTGTAGATAGGCTTGCAGGCGCAGTCGATTGTCGCGCAATTGGTCGTCAGTGAGAGTCGGCTGAAACAGGTCGCGAACTCTTTTGAGGAAGCCGGTTTCTTCGACTCGACGGCTCAGCAAGTCCAGCGCTTCCTGAGGCCGACGGTGTTCCAGGTAGAGTTCAGCCAGGCCCCAGATCGTCGCACGTTCGGCGTTCTCGCTCTCGATTGTGGGAATCCAGGCCAGCGCTTTCTCCGTCTGCTCGGCCGCAAGCGAAACCTCACCGATTTCGAGCAAGCCCTTCACCAACGCGATAGCTCCTTCACTGCGAGTGGGGTCGGTGGGCGCAATGTGATCGACAACATCGATGGCCAGCTTGATTGCACCCAGTTCAACCAGTGTGGCGGCGGCTCCCGAAGCAGTCCAGCCGTCGCTCTTCATGCCCGAAACGGCAAGCGCCCGGGCCAACTCCGCCCGATCCTCGCGCGTGATCCGACGAACCGGCATGCCGCGAATGGCTTCCTGCAATGTGTAGACCTGGAAGTCAATGTCTGCATTTGCCTGGGTTCGTTTGACCTGGCGCAGCAGTTGTTGGTCGTTTCGACGCAGAGCGAGGCCGCTCTCGCGTCGTGCCTCCTGAATATTGGCAATTGTGGTGAGATGGGCCACCACCTGCTCGGCCCACCCTGCCCTTGCCATCACTGCCACAGCAACCCGGTGCCCCTGCATCGTCGTCAACGAGGCATAGCGCATGGTGCCGGCACATCGCTCGATCAGCAGTCGATCGCGGTCGTTTTCGGGATCGAGCGCTTTTGTGATTCCCTGGAGGAGAAGAGCGCCGGATTCTCCATAACGTGGCGATGCTGAGGCGATCATCGAAGAGGTGAGGGGGTGTCGACCCCCGGCGGCAAGCGAACGAGCCAACAGCGCACGCTGTTCCGGATCTAGCATGATCCGATCCCACGCGCCACGCTTCTGATCGAGCCGTTCAAGATAGTTGAAGACGGCCGACGTATTACCCAATGCCGCGCGGGTCGCGGATGCCAACAGGCATTCTTCTTCATTGCCGGAATCAGGCAGATGGGCCCCACTCAGCAGGAGCGTATCCCGCGCGCTCAAAGTCTGCTCAATGGCGCGAACGGTTTCCGGTCGATCGGCCGCTTGCACCGCCAACTGAAGGAGTGTTTCGGGGATTGCCAGTCTGTCTCGGTCGGATAGGAGTTGCGCCACATCGAGCGCCGCTTCGGCTGCGCCCGCTTCCGCCAAAGCCAGGCGGCATCGGCTCATTAGCCAACTGTCGGGGAGCCAAACGTTGCGCTCTTCCTTGAGAATCGTCTGTTCTTCGACAAAGATCGCAGCGGCCTTGCGCAGCGCGTCGATAGCGTTTTGCACAAGTGAAGGTGATGGACTCACTGGGGACTCGTCGCTGACGAGCGTCTGCTGTTCGAAGGTCACACGTTGCCTCTGCTCTTAGCCCGCCTTCATGACGACAAGCCAGAAGAGTAGCAATGCCAATAATAGAATACCGAGTAGAACCAAGACCAACCCTGCTTGCCGCAACCGATAAGAGCGCTCCACCAGCCTTCCATGCTTTGCATGGCTCTCATCGCCCTGGGCCAATGCCGCTGTATTGGTGGGGCTGACTTTCTTGACGTTGGCCAGCCACCATGCGCGCCGACAGAATGTCCATGCGCCAATGTCGCTAGCTCGCACCATCGATCGATCTTTGGCCATGTTGTTACTCTGAACGCTTACTCAGATCCGGCATCCAGCCGCATTTCGAAGCTCGACAACGCCGCACGCATCTGATCTTGGCGGATGGCCAATGTGAGATCGCCGCGGGTGCGCTCCAGCACGCTGCGCAAGACGTCGGTGTTGCGACGCAGGCCATGGGTGATGGCGTCCGGGAAGTCGACCGTGATCAAGAGCGTGTAGACTTCATCCATGAAGTCGAGGTAGGGCTCAGCCTCTTCAACTTGACCGCGTCGGATCAGATCGAGCACGAAGCGGCGCATTTCCGTGCCTGCCTCGCTCATGCCGCGCAGATAGGTCGACGGCGCAACCTGAAGCGACTCGGGCGTGGGCCACTCATCGCCATGCACCACGGCGTAGACGAGGTGGGCCTCGACGAGTTCCTTGAGCGCGTCCTGGGTGTAGCCGGCGTGGTAGAGCATGGGATGCATTACCAATGCATCGACCATGACACCGGCTTCTTCACGCGCCTGTTGCAGCAGTTCCCCTGCGTCGTCCCAATCATGGCGGTGAATGGCTCGGATGCTGTGGGCACATAGACGAATGAGGCTGCGACTACGCTGCAAGGTGTCATCACGTAATGCGTTGGCCTCGGTCAGTTCGCTGCGGATCGATTCGACGATATCAGTAAGTCCATCTTGCGACATACAAAATCCCCTTCTTCCGGGAACGGGCTGGGTCTGTGAGTAGAGCAGGGTTCATTATACTGTAACGGACATTCGGCTCCATAATCAGATTCCGATTCAATCCATCCCGCGAAGATTCGCCATCAAAAAGAGGCCGGACTTTTGCCAAAAGTCCGGCCTCTTTTTGATGGCGAATATCTTTGGGTGATCAGGCGGGCCTAGAAGGGAATATCTTCATCATTGGCCACAGGGCCATCACCGGCCGCTGCCGGTGCAGCCTGCGCACTGCCAAAACCGCCGCCTTCGGCGTCGGCTCGGGTACCCAAAAATCTGACGTTGAATGCCCTCAAGTTGAGTGATGCTCGATGGTTGCCATCGCGATCGACCCAAACTTCAGGGTCTTCAATTTCGCCGACGACCAACACCTGCCTACCCTTGGTCAAATATTGACTACACAGTTCCGCCAATTTCTCCCATGCACTAACCCGGAACCAAGTCGTCTTTTCTTGACGTTCGCCCTGCTGGTTGGTCCAAGAACGGCTTACGGCAACACTGAAACTTGTTACCGGCACACCGGTGGCTGTGTAGCGCATTTCCGGATCGCGACCCAAATTGCCTACAATTGTCATCTGCTGATACATGTTCTGTCTCCTTTCGGGGGATCAGGGAATAGATATAGGGTGAGCAGCCCAACTACGGGAAGTTCTCTTTGAGACCCCGAAAGCTAAACTACTTCACACCACTATTCTACTGCCCCGCCCGAACGATGTCAATGTGCTAAAAAATGAAAGAACGTTTGTTCTGATTGTACCAGATTTTGATCCTTTCGCCAAATCAACAAGCGGCCTCCGGCCACTACTGGACGCTAGGTGAAAGTCGTGGGATAATAGTCTTCAAAAGGTTTTCAGAACCATATTGGCGTTGTTTTATTTGCGTTGAATCGACATCTTCCTCCGATAGGCTTTATCGCATTGGCGCATAGTCTTAGCAAAGATCATCGACCTCGTGAACCTTTCAGAAATTCAGACCTATTTGCGTGAAAACCGTCTCGACGGTTGGCTCCTCTATGATTTTCGCGGAAACAATCCGGTCGCATTGCACCTTGCCGGACTTGAAAAGAGCGGTAGCCGCCGTTGGTTCCTTTGGATTCCGGCGGAGGGGATCCCATGCATCCTGGTGCAGGTCATCGAAATTAGCAGCTTTATCGATGTCGCGCCGGAAATTGACGATGAACACCTGACCTATATCAGTTGGCAAGAACTTGAGGCCAAACTGGCCGAGATGGTGGGTTGCGAGTCCGGCCAACCGCTACGCATCGCCATGGAATACAGCCTGCGCAACGCCATTCCCTACGTCAGCACGGTCGATGCCGGCACCAAGGAGATGGTAGAGTCTGTGACCGGGGCCGAGATCGTCAGTAGCGCCGATCTTGTGCAACTGACCCATGCTGTGTTGACGCCCAAACAGGTCGATAGCCACCGGCGTGCAGCAGCGGTCTGCCTCAATGCCAAGGATGTCGCTTTTGCCTACATCCGAGAACAGTTGTTGGCTGGCCACTCGATTACGGAATACGATGTCCAGCAGGTCATTCTCCACCATTTTACGGCCCACAATCTAGAGACTGACCACCCACCCATCGTAGCTGTCAACGAACATGCATCCAACCCCCATTATGCGCCGTCGGCAGAACGCCATAATCCGATTCAACGCGGCGACGTGGTGCTCATCGATCTGTGGGCGCGCGAGAAAGTTTCGCCCCAGGATTGTTACGCGGACATCTCCTGGGCGGCCTACTGCGGAGAGAAAACGCCTGAGAGAGTGTCCCATATATTTGAGATCGTGGCAGCCAGTCGCGATCGCGGCGTCCGCTTCATCCAAGAGCGGCTTGATCGCGGCGATCCCGTTCATGGTCACGAAGTGGATGCAGTCTGCCGGCAGATTATCATCGATGCGGGCTATGGCCATACGATCAAAAACCGGACCGGCCACAGCTTGGGCAGCGATGTCCACTTCCGCGGCGTCAACATCGACAGCCTGGAGACGGAAGACCGACGCCAACTGATTCCCGGCGTTCTGTTCACCATCGAGCCGGGCATCTACATGTCAGTGTACAACTTTGACGATGGCTCTGTGGCCAAAGGACTCGGCGTCCGCAGCGAGATCAACTGCTTGATGCACGCCGACCGCATCGAAGTGACCACGCTGCCGTTACAGACGGAGATCCCGGCGCTGCTGGTGTCATAGTAGCTTGATATAGGCGCCGAGAGCATGAAAATCTGCCACAGATTCACACAGATAAGTATCGCGTTCTTCACAGATGTTGGCTACGCGTCCAAAGAAGATCGTTAGAAATCTGCGTCCTATCCATCTTCCATCCGTGTCAATCTGTGGCGAAAAATGGGGAAAACAACATGAACATTCAACACCGTCACTATGATAGCCCACCCCGACGCGTGGCCCTTTTCGTCACCTGTATGGTCGACATGCTCTATCCCGATGTTGGCATGTCCACTGTGGAACTGCTGGAGCGCAACGGCGTCGAAGTGCTATTTCCCGAGGAGCAGACCTGTTGTGGACAGCCTGCCTTCAATGCCGGCTTCCGGGATGAGGCACGGGTGTTGGCAAAGCGCTATCTCGACATCTTTGAACCGCTGGTGCGCAGCGGCCGAGTCGATGCCGTGGTTGTGCCGAGCGGCAGTTGCGCCACCATGGTCAATCACTTCTATCCCGTTCTCTTTGAAGACGAAACCAACAGTGCAGATCGTGAGCGTGCCCACTACCTGGCCCGATCAACCTTCGAATTGACTGAGTTTCTGGTCGATGTGCTGGGCGTGACCGATGTACACGCCCGCTTTGACGGCAAGCTGGCCTATCACGCATCCTGCCATCTATCGCGCGAGTTGGGCGTCACGAAGCCGCCGCGCACCTTGTTGGCTAATGTCGAAGGCGCGGAGTTGGTTGACATGACCGGCGATGACGAGTGTTGCGGGTTCGGCGGTCTCTTCGCCATCAAGAACGCCCCCATCAGCACGGCCATGGGCGAGCGCAAAGTCGATAACATCATCGAGAGCGGCGCCGATGTGGTCACCCTCTGTGATGTGAGTTGCATGACCCATATCAACGGTCTATTGAGTCGCCAGGGCCATTCTTGCCGGGCGATCCATATCGCCGAGGTGCTCAACAATCAGGTAGACGTCTCTAGACAAGGTGCAGATCCGAACCGCAGCAGCGCTGCCGGCGATGCCAAGCCGACTCAGCCGCCGTCTCGGCGCTGGCAGGACGGAAGGGAGGAGGCCTAACATGACTGTATCACCGATTGACCTCCATGCTCCCTACAATCAACGAGTCGACGACGCGCTCAACAACTCGAACCTCAAGACGGCCCTCAACCGTTCGGTGGGGCGTCTCAGTGCAGCACGCGTGGACGCTATGTCGGCAATCGACGGACCACGACTGCGGACGCAGACGCGCCAGATGAAGGAGTATGTACTCCGCAATTTGCCCGACCTGCTTGAGGAACTGGAGCTCAACGTAGTCGCCAATGGCGGACAGGTGCATTGGGCCAACGATGGGGCCGAGGCCGGCCAGATCGTGCTCAATATTGCACGCAATGCCCGGGCACAGAAGATCGTCAAGGCTAAGTCCATGACGACCGAGGAGATCCATCTCAACGGGCTGCTGGAGGGCGCCGGCATCAAGGTTGTCGAAACTGATCTGGGCGAGTACATCATCCAACTCGTCGACGAGCCGCCCAGCCACATCGTGGCGCCTGTGCTGCACAAGCGGCTGGAGGACATCGCCGACGTCTTCCATGAGAAGCTGGATATGCCGCGCACATTGGACCCGGAGATCATGTGCAACGCCGCCCGCCAGCAACTGCGCAAGGAATTTCTCAGCGCCGACATGGGGATCAGCGGCTGCAACTTCGCCATCGCCGAAACCGGCACGGTCTGTATCGTGACCAATGAAGGCAACGGGCGTATGACATCGACCATGCCGCGGGTCTACGTGGCTGTGCTGGGCATCGAAAAACTGGTGCCGACCGTGGAGGACGCCTTTCTTCAATACCAGGCGCTCTGCCGCAGTTCAACCGGGCAGCAATGCAGCGTCTACCTCTCCATGACCAGCGGTCCTCGACGTGACGGCGATGTGGAGGGCCCCGAGGAGTTCCACGTCGTTTTGCTCGACAATGGGCGCTCCGATATGTTGGCCCGTGGCTACGGCGAGGCGCTGATGTGTGTGCGCTGTGGGGCCTGTCTCAACGTCTGCCCGGTCTTTCGCGAGATCGGTGGCCACGCCTACGGCAGCACCTACAGCGGTCCTATCGGCTCGGTCATCAGCCCGATGCTCAACAACGATGTGACCAATGTCGAGAAGTTGCCCCATGCCAGTACGCTCTGCGGAGCGTGTAGGGATGCGTGCCCGGTGATCATTGATCTGCCCAGGCTGCTGCTCGATCTGCGCAGTGACCAGGTGCGGGATGGTGATGCTCCTTGGCTCAATCAGCAGGCGATGCAGGGCTTTGCCCGCGTCATGCAGAGCCCCAGCCTCTATGAGAATGCCGGCAAGATGGGCGGCATCGGCACCGGGCTGTTGGCCGGACTGAGTGGGCGGCAAGATAAAAATGCTGCCGCCGCCCTTTGCCGGCTGGACAAAGAGTCGCGATTTTCCGCCGCTGGCAAAGAAGAGTTTCCGGTCCCAGTGGCGAGAACGGCAGGCGAAGAGAAAAGAGATCGGTGAACAGTGATCAGGGAGTAGGGAATAGGGAATAGGCAACCGGTTTCATGCGCTCGTAATCCCTGCTCACCAATCGCCAGTCCCCAATCACATCTTACCGCTCACCAAAAGAGAACTGACCTAATGTCAAGTAAAGACGATATCCTCAACAGACTGCGTAGCACGCTGAACCAGCCGGGTTTGCGTTTCCCGCCTGCCAACCCCCAGCCGCTGGCGGCGGATGAGCGCATGACCGTCGGCATCGCTGAGGGCGATGACCACGCTCTAGCCGAGCGCTTCGGCGCCGAGTTGGAGATACTCCACGGCACCTATGAGATTGTCGAGTCACCCAGCGAGGCACGGCTGACGTTGATGAACCGCCTGATCGGCTGGGTGGCGGAAGAGCAGGCCAGCTGGAAAGGCGTCCGCTTCGAAACCGGCCAAGATCGCAAGGTCCTCTGCTGGTCTGCCGATGCACTGCCGGTTTCGGGCATTGCAGAGACCATGGTCGATATGAATCTGGAGTTTGTCTCACCGGATGAGCTGATCTCGACCGAAGATCGTGACGCCGTCAAGTACATTCGCTATGGACTCACCGGCGTTGAGGCAGCTTTTGCCGCCACCGGCTCCATGCTGGTCACATCCGGCGCAGCGACCAGCCGATCCGCATCGCTGCTTCCTTTCCGCCACATCGCCCTGATTCCCTTTAGCCGTCTCTACCCCACCGTAGAGGACTGGATGGCCGAGCAGCGTGCCGCACAAAATCTGCACGATCTTGTACGCGCCAAATCAAATCTCTCACTGATCACCGGTCCCAGCAAGTCCGCCGACATCGAAATGAACTTGACCCTCGGCGTTCATGGACCGAAGTTTGTGCATGCAATACTTTTTAATGATTAGGGAATGGGAACTGGTGATCGGGGAGTAGGGGTACGGATTGGCGATCCTTTCAACCTAATCCCTTTCCCCTGTCACTAATCCCCATTCACCAATCCCCAATCACCAACAAAAGGAACCAACCATGACCCACTCATCCAAAACCTGGCGCGTCGCATTCATCGGCGCGGGAACCATTGTTCAGCGAGCCCATATTCCCGGCTTTCAGCGCATTGACAACACGGAGACCGTGGCGATCTGCGATGTCAATGCCGGTCGAGCGCAGGAAGTCGCCGACGAGAGCGATATTGAAGCTGTCTTCACCGACTACGAGCAGATGTTGGCAGAGGTGCAGCCGGACATCACGGTGGTGGCGACGCCCAACGTCTTCCATAAGCCGATGACGCTGGCCGCCATTGAGGCCGGATCCAATGTGCTCTGCGAGAAGCCACTGGCTCTCACCTACGCCGACGCCGTCGAGATGCTCGACAAAGCTGCTGACAAGGGCGTCGTGCTCAACGTCGGCACCCACTTCCGCTATGCGCCGACGACTCGGGCGGCCAAGGCCCATGTGGATGCCGGTTTCCTGGGCGATATCTACGCGGCCCGCGCCATCTGGCAGCGCCGGTCCGGCATTCCGGGCTTTGGCGGCTGGTTCACCAACGATGCGCTGGCCGGCGGTGGGGCCCTCTTTGACATCGGTATCCACGCATTAGACCGGGCGCTCTACCTCATGGGCTATCCGAAGCCCATCTCTGTAACCGGCGCTTCCTTCGCCGAGTTTGGTCCGCGTGGCATGGGGCTGGGCGGTTGGGGCAACGAAACGGTCGAGCCGATCCCCAACGCTTCTTTTGACGTCGACGATCTGGCCTGGGCCTTTGTTCGTTTCGAGAACGGTGCAGTGATGCAGTTCCAGGTATCGTGGGCCGCGCACATGCCTGAGGAGTCGGCGGCCGAACTCTACGGAACCGACGGTGGCGCCTATCTCGACAACAGCGATCTGAGCCTCTATACGACAATGAACGGTCAGATGGTCGACATCAAACCGACGGTGTCACAGGGCGGACTCAACTCGTACGCCTACCTCATGGAAAATTTTGTGCGCTATCTGGACGGCGACGAGAGCGCCGAGATCATGACCCCGGCGCAGGCATTGACCAGCGTGCGTATCGTCGACGGCATCATGCGCTCAGCTGAAACCGGCCGCGAGGTCGTGTTCGAGTAGATTCGGCAACTGTAGGGGCATGTGTTTGGCGGCGGATAAACCACGACGAACGAATCAAGACGCTCACCGCTGCCGAACACGTGCCCGTCCGCTTCCATGACGCACACAGTCTGTTGGTCCAGAACCAGCCGGACCATTGCCAAGTTCAGTTTCGCCAAAATAGATGGGGCACGGACAATGTCTGTCCGTGCCCCCTCTGTTTTTGTGGTTGGCTCGACCCGGCGACGTCGACGTAACGATACCCCTGACCGGCGCCCTATTGCGAAGCCATCGCCCGGTCCTGCCGCTGCTGACCCGCAATCTGCGGCAGTTGGGCTAACTCCTCCTGCACCAACTGAACGATCAGCTTATCCAGTGTCTCAACCGAGTAGTTGGCCACATCGTGATCGGTTTCCACGCCTGGGCCGCTCTTCGGGTTACTGCCGTCGGCGTAGGTCAGGAAGACGAACTTGCCGCCGGTGAACTGGGCCAGTTGGCGGAAGATATACTCGCCGTCCACGCTCAGGCCGCTTGCCCCCACCGGGAAGAGTTTGATGCCACGGCGCACCGCTTCCACCACATCGGTTTCATAGCTGAAGGGCTGCCAATCGTAGTCAAGATGAGGCGGAGCATCGGCCACCAGCACGACCATCCGTACGGTATCCTCGGACCGCCAGCTCATGCCGTGCACGGCTGTGTTGAGCGCCTCGTTGAGCGACTCGGGCTCGTCGCCGCCGCCATCGGCACGTAGCTTGGACAGCGACCGCTGGAAACGACCCAGGTCTGCAGTGAAATCGCTGTGCTGGACCACGTACGAATCACCAAGGTCTCGGTAGGCAACCAGACCGTAGCGCACGTCAGGCTGCTCGGGCAGCCTGGCAATCTGATCCGCCACGTCGGCCATGGAGGCCTTGAGCTTGGCGATCTCGTCGCCCATGGAACCGGTGGCATCCATCAGGAAGAGCAGGTCCAACTGAGTTTCTGCCGTGGCCGGCGGCGTGTCAAGTGTGAGGCTCCACCGGTTGCCGTCCTGTCGCTCGATGATCTGGTTCGATGCAGACTGGCCCTTGGTGACGATCACACGGTACGGGTAGGCCTGCTGACGATTGGCCTGAGTGTGAGCTGAACTGATTGCCAGCGGATGGAAGAGCAGACGGCCAGAGGCATCGGTTCTGCCGACGAAGATTGGTTGGTCGCCCTGGAGCACCTCGACACGAGCATCGTGTACGGGAATCGATTGCTCATCCGCCACGTCAATCAGGATTCGCTCGCGCACATCGATGGGACGTGCATAGACATCCATGTGCCGCTGCCGGTAGTCGAGATACTCCTGCCAGCGCTCGTTGTCATCGACCACGCCGGCTGTGACCGGCTCGTACTGGCGCGAACGGGATGGGGCTACAGGTGGGCGGGCCATTGTTTCCGACGACTCATGCATCGACTCTGCCGGCGAATCGGAAGTGGACGAGGAACCAGCGGGCGAGATGGCAGGACGCCCCCACTCGCTCTCGTCTGCATCTACAGCCGCCGGACGTTCCCAACGTCTCTCGTCAGTCGTCTCTTTCTCCGCTGCTGAAGCATCAAGCATACCGCCTGTCAGTGGCGCTGGCGCAGCCTCGCTGACATCTACTGAACGGTGAGATGAGAGGCCGGCTGATCTTGATGCAGGTGCAGCGGCTGGAGCGCCGCAGCCTACGAGCAGGCTCATGGAAAGTGCGACAGCGGCGAACTTTGAGGTCAAGGTGTTAGTGAAACGAGACATGGTTTTTCTCCTTTTCTAGGGTCAGAATTTCTCTATGTTCAATCATCAATTCTCACGCCAGCTGCGGGGACGAACGACGTCGGACACGGCGAACCACGACGTAGACGAGCCAGAAGAAGATCACGACCGGCAGCATCAGAACCAGGAGGACCGGCAGCGCATAGATCGTCAGCCAGATGGCAGCATCACCCAGAGTCTGCATTGAACTCACCAGCGCTCGCAATGCATTGCTGACTGTGGCGCTCGGTCGCCACCTGGCCTCGACGATGGGCAGAGCGCTTGTGTCCGGGCGCAACGAGAGGTGAATCGTGGAGAGAGCAACCAGATTGTCGAACATGACCATGCGTCCCTGAACCTGCTCGATCTGTCCGCGGATCTCCATGATGTTGCGATGCACAGTCAGAATGTCCTCGGCCTTGGCTCCTGGTTTGGATCGGATCTCGGTCAGCAGTTGGAGCAGCTCTTCCTCGGTCGCCTGCAGGTTGCGCAGTCGGGCATCCAGATCGGTGTACTGGTCAGTGACATCGTCGCGTGTCAGACTCTGCGAGGTCACTTCGACGGCGTGGTCGGCCAACTGCTTCACCAAACCGTCCAACGACTGTGCCGGCACACGCAGGGTCATACTGCCCTGAAGGGCCGTCTCTTCGCCGTACGATGTGCGATAGAAGTTGGTGTCGGCAACGTATCCGCCCGCATTCGTAACCATCTGAGTGATGGTGGTCACGGTCTCGTCGGTATCGCTCACGACGAGGTCGATGTCGGCGGTCCCAACGATCTTGCGCGGGCTCTCGGCAGGGGCAGGCAGCCCATCCAGCGCAGCCATCTCATCGGGGGCGGCTGCGTCTGCAGTTGACTCTTCGACCCAGACAGCCTCGGCCGCCGGCGCATCTGCGGACCCCTCCATCCCTGAATAGGATGCCGGCGAAGCACATGCTGTGAAGAAGACGGCGGCCATTGTGAAAACGATCAGCACAAGAAAACGACGGTGAACTCCGGTATTCATGATCCCTCCTGGCGTTGCAGTGTTGTTCCGACTTTCGGTGATTGATTCGACATCACCAGCATGGCAGAATGGGCGTACACGGCAAGGACCAGATGTGTCACATTGGCCGAATAACGCGTGTATTTCAATGGTACAGTGGGTGCTACCAGTGGAGTTTGGTGTTGAGAAGCTTGTTGGCGGCAGCTGCGAATCGGTGGGGTTGCGGTTCTGCCTGCAGGTTAGGAGCGGGGGAATCGAGGGTCTGATTGTCATCGGCTTGGCTTGACCGGCACAGCGAGGCGGAATGCCAAGCCGTCCGGTTTTGCATAGTCATGCAGTGCGCGGCCTTCTGCTCGCAAAGGGTCACAATTTCTTTGAAAGCCGTTTGGGCATGGTCTACAATGGGTCGGTTGGCGCGGATACTGAAAGGATGACGACATCAATAGTGCCTGCCTTACGGCTCGTTGCGTATGTCCGCGCGCATCAAATTTCAGCATTCTATGTCTCGCCATCGTGGGCAGTTCGCACGTATGCCTGCCAACCAAACGACGACCCTTGCGAACACGATCATGCGTATCATCGTCACCGCCGATCTTCACTATGAAGCGGCCAATCGCCAACTCTATGTCGACTTCGCCCGACGGGTCGCCGAACAGAAGCCTGACTGCTTCATCCTTGCCGGCGATCTGGGCCATCCCCTGCGGCTCTTTCGACGATGTTTGCAGCTTTTCAGGGATCTCACCTGTCCCAAACTGGTGCTGGCCGGGAATCACGATGTCTACGTTGGCGAGCACAACAGTCGATTGCTCTGGGAACGTGAGTTGAAGCGCGTCACGCGGGCCGAAGGTTTCATCTGGCTGGAGCAACAGCCTGTACGGCTGGGGACCATCGGCGTCTGCGGCACCATGGGATGGTACGACTATTCCTCCGCGGCGTCCCATCTGTCGCTCGCCCACCATGAGTATCGTAGCCTCAAGCCGCTGGTCAACCACGACGCCGACTACATTGATTGGCCATGGAGTGACCGGGCTATGGCTCGCTACCTTGCAAAGTCCTTCTCGAGCCGACTCCAGACCCTGCACGCTGACCCCGGCGTAGAGCGGATTCTGGTGGTGACCCACATGCCGATCTTCAAGCATGCGATTCCTGACTATCCCGAGAGCGACTATTGGACACTCTTGCAGCCGTACCTGGGCAATATCACGTTGGGCAATTTGGTCGAGAAGCATGCCAAGGTCAGCCATGTGATCAGTGGACACATCCACCGGCCAGGGCGGTGGATGGTCGAGACCCAACATGGCGAGATCGATTTTCGCGTTGTCGGCAGCGAACGCGGCGAGTTACGTGCGGTGACGCTTCAGCTTTAGTCTGTGGCTGATCTTTTCGATGAAACTTATGCCACTACGAACTCGTCTACAGACATACTATGGATCAATACACGCTTGGCCCGCGGCAGGTGAAGTCACCGAAGCCGCAACCGAATCGTCGAGGCCGCTCAATTTGGCGGGGAGCCCTTAGCGGCGCGCTGGCGTTTGCCGTGCTGGCCGTCTTTGGCATTGGCATCGCGCTGATCGGCTACGCGCTGATCGCCACGGACCTGCCCGCACCCGACGACCTGCAGCGCCGAGCCAGCTCGTTCCAGTCGACACGCATCTTCGACCGGGAAGGCAACCTGCTCACTGAGACCTTCGATCCGAACAGCGGTCGCCGTACCGTCATGCCGCTGGAACGAATCTCGCCCTATCTGCAGCAGGCGACTATCGCGGTCGAGGATGCCAACTTCTATCGCCATGGGGGCGTCGACCCGGTGGCGCTGACCCGTGCCCTCTACTATGCCGTCCAGGAAGGCGACATCGTCTCCGGGGGCTCGACGATTCCTCAGCAATTGGTCAAGATGGTGCTGCTCTCGCCGGAGCGAACGATACGGCGTAAGGTCAACGAGGCCATTCTTTCAACCGAGGTCAGCCGGCGCTATTCCAAGGATCAGATCTTGGAGACCTATCTCAACGAGCTGTTTTACGGAAATCTTGCCTACGGCATCGACGCTGCCGCGGAGACCTATTTTACCAAGGACGCTAGCGAACTGACCTTGGGCGAGGCTGCCTTGCTAGCCGGACTGCCCCAACTGCCGGCCTACTACGACCCTTACTCCCATCCGGATCGTGCCAAGGAACGGCAGAGTGTGGTGCTCGGTCTAATGGTCGAGAACGACATGATCAGTCAGGCCGAAGCCGATGAAGCCTGGCAAGAACCGCTCAACTACGCGCCGCTGGAGTTCAACCTGGAAGCGCCCCACTTCACGATCTATGTCCAGCAGCAATTGGAGTCGATCCTTGGCCCGGAAGCGCTCTATCAGACAGGGCTCAATGTCACGACGACCCTCGATCCCGATCTGCAAGAGGCGGCCGAACGAATCGTCCATGATCAAGTGGCGTTGCTCGCCGATCACAATGCGTCCAACGGTGCGCTGGTGGCCATACGTCCAGAGACAGGCGAGGTGCTTGCGCTAGTCGGCAGTGCTGACTTCGGCAACGTGGAGATCGATGGGCAGGTTAACATGGCGTTGGCTCCTCGCCAGCCGGGCAGTTCCATCAAGCCCTTCGTCTATCTCGCCGCCTTTGAGCAGGCCGATATGCCGGTCGAGCAGCGCTGGTCGACCGGCACGCTGGTCGCCGACATCACCGAAGGGTTCCCCGATGGGGCCGATCCGCCCTACGTGCCGGTCAACTATGACGGCCAGGAACACGGTCTGGTCACCGTGAGGACGGCATTGGGCAGCAGCTACAACATTCCGGCTGTGCGTGCGCTGCAGGAGGTAGGGCTGCCCGATTTTTTGGCCTTGGCGAATCGATTGGGCATTACAACATTGACGCGCCCGGACTACGGATTGAGCCTGAGCCTTGGCGGCGGCGAGATGCCGCTGATGGAACTGACTGGGGCCTACGCCGTGCTGGCCAACTCCGGCGAACGCGTGCCGCCTGCGACCATTCTGGAGATCCGTGACAGCGCCGACAACCTGCTTTGCCGGCATGGCAGCGATCGCCCGTGCCTGCCCTCTGCGCCGGAAGCGCAGGTGGTCAGCCCCGTCGATGCCTTCCTCATTACCGACATTTTGAGCGATAACGAGGCGCGCATGCCGTCGTTTGGGCCGAATTCATTGCTACGCTTGGACCGCCCGGCAGCAGTCAAGACCGGCACAACCAACGACTTTCGGGACAACCTGACCGTCGGCTACACGCCCCAATTGGTCACGGGCGTTTGGGTGGGCAATGCCGACAACTCGCCGATGCAGAACATCTCCGGCATCAGCGGAGCGGGGCCGATCTGGAACCAGTTCATGACCACGGCGCTGGCCGATGAGCCGGTCATCGACTTTGCACCGCCGCCGGGCGTTCAGAGGTTTGAGGTCTGCGCGGATAGTGGTGCTGCGATTCAAGCACCAGGTGATCGGAACGGAAACGGTGAGGAGGCAGCTCGCAATGACGCCTGCCCAGAGACTAGACAGCATTTCTTCGCTGTCGACCGACCGCCAGTACCGCAGGAGAAAGACCTCTATCAGCGCGTCCGTCTGGACAAAACCACCGGCAAGTTGGCCACTGAGTTCACGCCCGCCGGCGCTATCGAGGAGAAGGTCTTTAAGGTCTATCCAGACGAATATCGGGCGTGGGCAGAGGAACATGGCATTCCTCAGCCGCCGCGAGATGAGAGTGAGGCCTTCCAGTTTGCACCCAACGTGGGTATTCGTCAGCCGGTAGAGGGCGAGGTCTTGAGCGATATTGTGACCATCATCGGCAGCGCTGACGTCTCATCCCTTGAGAGCTATGAGTTGCAGTACGGCATCAGCCACGATCCGGGCGCCTTCAGCCGCCCCTTCAGCGGCCCGCACGGCAATCCCGTGATCGACGGTACGCTGGGCAATTGGGACGTGCGCGGGCTCTATGACGGCCCGCACACATTGAGGTTGATAGTACGCGACACATTCGGCACAGAATATGAATCACGGGTGCGCGTCTTCATCGAAAACGCAGCGCCGACGTCACCTCCTGTGGCAACGGCTACGTGGACACCGTTGCCGCCGCCGGTGGATACCCCTACGCCGGTTGTGATCGACACAGTTGCGCCCACATCCCAACCCACATGGACGCCGCTTCCAACGGCTACGCCGACCCTTGCACCGCCGACAGCAGTCCCCACCCAGGAGCCGACGGCGGTTCCGACCGTTGCGCCGCCGACCGCAACCGTCTCTGCGGGACCGACGCCGACATGGACGCCATTGCCGACTACAGCTCCAATCACGGAGACTGAAACCATCACTGATGTCGGCGCGAGCGTTCTGCACAACGACGGCATGGGTCAAGTCACAGTGACGGAAGTGATTACACCTTGACCGCTGATATGTTCGGCAAGATTATCTTGCTCAACGGCGCTTCCAGTGCCAGAAGATCGACACTAGCCAAGGCCATCCAGCGGCAAATCGACGAACCGTTTTGGAAGTGATTAGATGGACAAGATAGTGGAGAGATACTGGCGTGCGTACTGTGAAACCCTGCCAAGCGATTGCGCCGAGCGACACCTCTTCGAGGCCTTCGGCTTTGGCGACACACCAGAGATGGCCGATGACCTGGGCGGTCGCGTTGTCGCGGGCATCAAGACGGCAACCTGCTCTCTGTTGTGGGAGTATGAAATAACGGGCGATCCGATGCCGGCCGTTGGCGACTTCAGCGTCGTACTAAATGGTGAAGGCAAGCCGATTTGTATCATCCAGACGACTGAAGTCACCATCACGCCGTTCAATGAGGTCGATCCACAGTTTGCCTATGATGAAGGCGAGGGAGACAGGTCACTGGCCTTCTGGCGCAATGCACACTGGGCGTTCTTTGAATCATATTGCTCTAAGATGGGGTTGACTCGGAGCGAGGAGATGCCGTTGGTTTGTGAGCGGTTTCGGTGTGTAGACGTGGAGCGGATGGAGAACGGGGATTAGGGATTCGTGAACGGGGATGGTCATCTTTGGCCCATCCCCGTTCACGAATCCCTAATCCCCAATCACCCTAAATAAACAAGATCTGCGCGCCCTCGGCCCGCTCTAGAAACTCCATGGCGCCAATGATGTCGTCGACCTCGTCGACCAGCATCTCTCGATCAAGATGCATCATTTCGGCGGCCATCTGACAAGCATAGACGCCGGCGCCTGAGTCGTGGATCATCTCCAGAAATTCGCCGACCGGCGGCATGTCCAGCTTGTCGATCTCCTTCTTCATCATGTTTGTGGCCAGATCGGTCATGCCGGGAAAGCCGCCGACCATCTGCGGCATGTGCATGGCCGGATTGCCGACCGGCACGACCTTTAAATTGTCAACCTTGGTCTTGGTGATGATGTCCATCCCCCAAAACGTGAAGAATAGGTCGCACTCAATGCCCATCATGCGCGCGGCATTGGCCAAGACTAGGCCAGGATAGGCCATATCCAACGAACCCTTTGAACAGATAATCGCTAGTTTGCGTTCTTTTTCTTCCATGGTTTGATCCCCTTGATCGCTTAGAGTTACAGATTATTCGGCAGTAGCTGCTGCTTGCTGCGTGAGAATTGGGTTCAAGAGAAGCCTCAATGCCCTCTCCAATCCTTTTGTCACGCAGCGCGCAGCATGTTTTCTAGATACACCCCTTCGGCTTGCCCAGCCCGGCAATCCGTGCGACCTTCTTGGCCGGCCCCTTGGGATAGAGGGCATAGAGTTCCTTGGTGTTGACGCCGGATCGTTTGCCGATGGCCCGCAGCGTGGGCGACTGGCCGGTCTTGGCATATTCGTCACGTACGAAATTGATAACAACCCAGTGCTGGTCGGTCAATTCGTCGATGCCTTCTTCCGAGGCCAGGATTGCGGCGATCTCAGGGGTCCATTCGTTGGGGTCAGTCATGAATCCTTCGGCGTCAAAGCTTACGTTCAGGTCTAGTGCAGTGCTCATTTGGGTCGTTCCTTTCGAAATTCTAGAAAGATTGTTAAGTGTTGTATCTTTGTATATGGTCGGTGAGCAATTTCCAGCAGTTCACGAATTCAAGTATCACAGGATTCTTCACTGACCGTTCTCCAGAGTGAATCGCTCTCGTTGACACGTTCACAATGACAGACCGCAAACCGCGAAATTAGCTGTACTGCGCCGAGATCTTCTTCAATACCTGCATGGTGATGGCCAGTCCGCGGCGCACCTCGGGATCGCGCATCTCACGCATGAGCCCGAACAGGGAGGTAGGCAGTTCGTCGGCTTCCCCTTCGACTTCCTGGAATCCGCTGGTCAGGCTGTTGACCAGATCCATCATCTGCGGCTGTGTGAGGGCCTTGACCGTGTTGAGGATCAGCACCACGTTATCGCCCAGCTGACGCACATCATCCTCAGTGAATGATGTCACGATCTGATCCATAACATACTGACCCTGTCGCACGAAGCCGAAGTAGCCCTTCTGCTCCATGTCGTTGAGCATCAGGATCGCTTGCTCGACCATGTCCTGGCTCAGCGGCGCAAAATCCTTGACGAAGTCACTGGCGCTCTCCACCTGGTCCAACAACTCGTTGAAGGTGCGGGTGTTGCGGGCCAGCCGTTTGGCCAGACTGGCTACATCCTCAAGCTGGACGTATGCCTGGATCTCTTCCAACTGCTCGACGGTGACGGCGTAGACATCGTTAATCACCGGCGTCAGGTCCTCGCGTAGTTCGTCCCATTCGCGCTGGCGACGTCGATCCTCATAGGCCTTCTCGCCGAGAAAGGCAACCTGTTTTCCCAGAGCGGCCACGCTCTCGGTCAAGCGGTCAAGCTTGTTGTTGAGCTCATCCAGCTTGTCGATGTCGGCCAACGGTTGCGGAAAATCAGCAATTGTGGTCATAGTCTGCTAGCCCCATTTCCCGGCCATGCTCATCTGGGCCGGAATCGGCAGTTCCTTGCCCTTGAGCAGAATATTCCAGTACATCCAGCGGAACATCATTTTGCCCCAGTGGTTGACCCGTGACTCTTGAAGCAACGAGAAAGGGCCGATGCCCGGCAGCGGGAATTTGCCCGGCAGCGGCTCAACGTCGTAGTTAAAGTCGATGAGGAAGCCCTTGCCGAATCCGGATTCGATGTAGCAGTTCGCGTGACCGTCAAATGTGGGTCGCAGTTCCAGACCATCCAGATAGCGTAGGAAATTCTCGATGAACACGTCAACCTGGAAATGAGCGACCGAGCCGGCCTTGGAACTGGGCAGATCGGTGGCATCCCCTAGCACAAAGACATTGTCGAAATCCTTGGCCTTGAGCGTGTGCTTCTCGGTCGGCACAAAGCCCAGGTCATCGCCGATGCCGGAGCGGTCAATCACCTCAGATCCCATGTTGACCGGGATGCTGACCAGCAGATCGTAGTCGACCTTCTGCTCGTCGAAGGAATAGATGGCCTTTTCTTCCGGCTCCACGCGTTCAATGTTGAACTCGGTTACGACGTTGATGTTCTTCTGCTCCAGGATGTCACCCAGCCTCTGGGCCGCAATCGGCTTGGTGAAAGCCTGCGGCAGCGGTGTGACAAAGGTCAAGTCGACACGGTCACGCAGTCCTTGTTCGTGGAAGAAGTAGTCGGCCAAGAACATGAACTCCAGCGGGGCCACCGGACACTTGATTGGCATTTCGGCCACATTGAGGACCAGTCTGCCGCCTTCCCAGGTGCGCAGGAACTTGTGCAGCGCCACTGCGCCATCGGGCGTGTAGAAGTCGAATATGGTCTTGTGCCACTCGTCTTCGGCCAACCCGGGCGTTTCGTCCGGCACGATACGCGAGCCGGTGGCGATGACAAGATAGTCGTAGTTGAGATAGCGGCCATCCTTGGCGATTCGCACCCGGTTCTGATCCGGCTCTATGGCTTCGATCTCCGAGATGATGATCTCAATTCCGTAGGGCAGATAGTCCCGCTTGGGTTTGACCACGTCGGCTTTGCTGTAGGTCCCGAAGGGGATGAACAGAAAGCCGGGTTGATAGTAGTGGACTTCATTTTGGTCCACGACCGTGATCTGCCACTCTTCCCGGTCCAATTCATGCGAGAGGCGATCGGCCACCATGGTCCCGGCAGTGCCGCCTCCTAAAATCAACAGCTTCTTCATCAACTTCACCTCTTATGTACTTGGTACACCATTGTTTTTTTGCCACAGATTGACACAGATAAAAAGGGGATAAGACACAGATTGAGCCAAAGAATGCCTTATAGACCTGAAGGACATCTGTGAAAATCAGTGCTCTATCCGTGTTGATCTGTGGCAAAAAACCTCAGATGCAATGCCGTCTACACCTTTGTCAGTTCGGCGATGTTCTGCAGCGTCAGATAGAACTGATTGCGTTCCTTGATGATGTGCGAAATGATGTCGGCCATGCGTTGCACGAAGGCCAGCACCCGTTTCTGTTCATCCGGCTCGATCCGATGCACCTCGTCGATGTGGGCCTCGACCAATTCCAGAGGCAGATCCAGGTCAGTGGCAATGCGCTGCAATCGCGCTTCGTCGGGCGGCCATTGCTGAGGCGCGATACCGCCAACCACCAACATTGCGCTCAGATCGACGCCGATTCGGATCAGCCCGCGTGCACAGAATAGCCCCAGGTGGCTTTCGATGAACGTGGGTTGAAGGCTGGGATCTGCAGCCAGATTGGCCCATTGCTGCATACAGAGCTTGCGGGCGACCGGCGATGTTTCGGCCGCTGAGTAGAGCCCGCAAGGGTTGGAGGGTCGAGTGACCAGTCCGCCGTTCAGATCGGTGATGAGAATCATCACGCCTAGGAGATCTGCGAACGTATCCTGGATCAGTTCGACACATTCGACGGGCAGCAGTTTGCGTACGCCGGCCGCGGCGCCAAGCGATGGCTGGTCGCTCTTGCCATTGCTTCCGCCATTGTGGGATTGTAGCCAAGCGTCGACTTCGACCTGTGGGAAACGCCACTGATTGCCTACTTTGACCGCAGGCACGCGTCCGCTGTCGGCCATGCGGTAGATGGTCGTACGATCGACCTGAAGGATCTCTTGCAACTGCCGGGTCGTCAGATAATTCGCCATTTGAGAAAATTCTCAATCCTATGGTGTTGTCGAACAGTTCGGGCGCAAATGATGCATTGAGTCACATTTGATGCATTGTGTTGTATCAGAAGCATAGCAAATGACAGCTTTGTTGGCACGTGACATATGTCCCGAATTTTTTGGGACATTTTGGGACATGCCCGGACTTACGCGGTTTGCTCTGCCTCAACACCAGTGCTAGGCTTCACGCCATCAAGAAAAGCCTATCTCTACTGCGCAAAGGATCTGCACAAAATGAGCACAATTCTGATGATGATCGACGGGCTGCGGCCCGATGCCATTGACGCCGGCGGATGTAGCAATCTACAGGCCTTTCGCAGCCGCTCTTCATACACAATGCGCGCACAGTCCGTCATGCCCAGCGTGACGCTGCCCTGCCACATGTCGATCTTCCACAGCGTGCCGCCCAGCCGTCACGGCGTGATCACCAACGACTGGATGCCGATGGCGCGTCCCCTGCCCGGCCTGATCGAGATGGCGAAGGCGGCAGGCAAGCGATGCGGGTTCTTCTACAACTGGGAGCCGCTGCGCAATCTGAGTCTGCCCGGCAACCTGGTTTGCTCCCATTTTACCGACAATTGCAGGGAGCGAAACGGCGACTATGATATCGTTGGTGAGGCGCTTCGGACCATTGAGAGCACGGAACTTAATTTTGCCTTTGTCTATTTGGGTAGCGTTGACGAGTTTGGCCATCTCCATGGCTGGATGACCGAAGGCTATCTGGAGCATTTGAACCATGTTGATGGGGCCATCGGCCTGCTACTCGACGGGCTGCCGAACAATGCCCACGTGCTGATCCAGTCAGACCATGGCGGCCATGATCGCTCTCACGGCACTGATTCGCCAGAGGATATGACTATCCCATGGATGGTGGCCGGTCCGAGGATTCGTGCGGGGCACGAGATCCGGAGCCGGGTTTCGCTGCTGGATACGGCGCCGACATTGGCAAAGATTATGGATGTCGCTAGGTATGCAGATTGGGAAGGAAGACCTATAGAAGAGGTTTTCGAGGAGAGATAATGCTGTCAAGCGAAGAAGGGACCACTTCCCAGGGGGAGAAGTGGTCCCTTCTTCGTTGGTGATGATTCTCCGCTGTTATTCATGCTACGGGTGTTCGCCCGTCTTGTTCTGTTCGATGCTTCACTTCCGGCGAGACTGGTAAAATTTGCGTGTCGGCGCAAATCCTTGCCCTCGCTGTCCACTTTGCAGGCGTCCATTGTGCAGGCGACCGGCGTTTGCCGGTAGGCCGTTCAAATGACCGCCGAGCGGTCGCTGTCTGTGGTTCCGCTCAGCTTCGCTTTGCCAATCTCGTCCGATTTCCATCACTAGATTCTGGAGTGCACCCTGTTGAAGTGTCTTCTTGTCGGGCACGCTACTCTGAAGCACGTTTTTTGAATAGACCATTCAGGACCTCGCTTTCCTAACTGAAGCACGTTTGATGCGTGCCTGCTTCATCTTCTTTCGCCCTGCCTGAGTCCACCCGTGTGTGCCGTGCTGAGATCTTCAAGCCTGGTCAGCTTGCGTAGCGGCGTTGCATGCTTTCGCCCAGGGTCACAAACCGGCTGCCAAGCCAGTGAGATCCTCGGCGGCAAACATGCAGTACACGGCTAGCCATCGGCTGCGGGCGGCTGCCGGCGAACTCTGCCAACATCCTGTGCTGTTGAGCCTGGCGCAGAAGCTCCTGCTGGCGCTCCCGACCGACTTCAACATCTCGCATACTGAGCAACATGGTTAGCCCTCCTGCTGCTGTTCGTGTCCAGATGATCTCATCAGATCGTCTGGACAGATTGTGAATGATCGCTTGCGAAACACGATTTGGTCATGTATCATATGTGTACTGCGTTTCTCCTATATCCACAATTTAACACACAAAATGCACAATGTCAATACTTAAAATGCACAATTTGACACACAGTTTGGATATTGTTCGAGGATGCAACAATCAGCGGGAATTTATCGCGGCTGGAGTAAATTCGTGAACAGGCACAAAGTGGCCCCTTTGGAGGGGGCTCTGGCATTGATGGAAGAAGCCGATCGCCTGTCCGCAAGGGCGGCCGGCAATCCGAGGAATATGGGCGACATTGACGCTGTGCCGTCACCGTTATCGGGGATTGCGATGGGCAACGCGGTCGGAGAAATCCTCGGGCAGTGGAAGGCTGACGAAATACTACAGGCTGCAGGGCTGCTCCACCGATCTGTCTGCGACGGGACTGTGGCAATCGCCCTAATCGAAAAATCGTGCGGTCCGGAGGTCGCCGATCTTTGCCGGAGCTACCGGTGCTTGAGTGCAATTGATAGGCTGTCTGAGCAAAAAATCAGTGGAGAGGGTGGCGGATCTGCTCCTGCAGCGACCCAGAACGAGATGATGGATTCCGTCTCCGGCGGCATAGGTCTCAGGGAAGAATTCCTGAGAAATCGGACCATCAAGCCGGAGGGCTGGTACGGCAATCCCCTGGCCCTGGAGAGGATCCGGGCCTATTGCGCCGCCTACAGCGACCCTCGACTTGGGTTCCTGCACGCTGCGGTGCTCTGGCATCGATTCCTGCTGGCGAGAGAGAGCGAGACGAACCCCCATACCTATACAGATGAAGCAACTCAGTTGCTTGGCCCTTTCCTAGAGATGCTGGGGATGCGTCAACTTCGTGCTGAGTTGCTGGAGTGGCTGGCAAGTCATCGTCGATCCCCACAGAAGTCAGATGTTGCGCCCAGGTCATTGCTGGATGCCGTTGGCCGGCATTTGCGGTCAAGGGTGCCATATGCGGACATCAATACAGAAAATACACAAATACACAATTTTGACGCCTACCACACAGCCATACGTACTCAATCGATCGGGCAGATTCCCACAGTCGAGATCACAGTAGAGACCGAACTGCAATGCTACGAGGTGCTCGATCGGTTGCATCAGCTCTTCATTCCCGTCGAAGGGGCAGTGGTCGACAACATCGCCGCCGGTCGCATGAACGGCTATCGCGGACTTTCGACCGGCATCATGGTGCCGACCGCAATTGAAGGCGTTGCTCCCGGTTCGGAGATCGAAGCAATTCAAGCGGCCGAGCAGGAGAACCCACAACGAGTGCGTGTCAATTTCCGCATTGCCACCCACGAAATGAACGAGGTCAACCGCTGGGGATTGGCCGCCGTCCTCATGCGCAATCGTCTACCTGGCGAGCGTGCGGGCGGCTGGTGGCACCAGGCACAGGAGGGATTGGAGGCCATCATATCCGCGCAGTTGGGCGAGCTGCCCGATACGCTTTACGTCTTTAGTCCCCATGGCCAGCTCTTCCGTTTCCGCCGCGGTTGTACCGTGGTGGATTTCGCCTACCACGTCCATTCTGAGTTGGCTGACCGTTGTTCCCGCTTCTATGTCAATGGCGTGCCGGTCGAACCGGCCTTCGTGCTGCATCACCTTGATCTGGTGGAGTTGGAACATGACCCGCTTGCGCCTGGCCCGACCCAGGTCTGGTTGGATGCCGCACGCACCAACCGGGCGCGCAGTAGTATCGAACGTTTTCTCAAACGTCAGGATCAGGGCGTCTATCAAGGCCAGAAGATTGTGGAGGAGCGCCGGAAGGTGCTGGAGCAGCACTATGGGTTCAGTATTCCGGACCATCGGGTCAATCAGGCTGTCGCCATCACAATGCGGCGCCTCAAGCTGACGCGTGTTGAAGAGTTGTTCGCTGAGATTGCCGCTGGCCGTTGGTCTGCGGACCGCATGCTGCACACGCTTTTTGAGGCTGAAGTCACCCAGCAGATCAAGCTTCCCAGGAGTCTGGGCATTCGTCCCCAGCAACTCCAACTCGCCCAATGCTGCCGGCCAAAGCCGGGTGACGACATTGTGGGCAGAGAGAAAAAGCGTCGAGGTGTCCTAATCGGACTCAAGATCCACCGTCAGGACTGTCAGAAGATCGCTCGCCATCTGGAGGCGGGTGACGAATACTTGGATCTGCGTTGGCGGCTCCAGCCGAGGCTCAAGACCACGGCGCTGATTGAAATGTCCG
This sequence comes from uncultured Chloroflexia bacterium, assembly GCA_963848115.1. GTDB lineage: Bacteria > Chloroflexota > Anaerolineae > Caldilineales > Caldilineaceae > JAWKOK01. Next base: position 89,498 of record CAWKCP010000024.1, read on the forward strand.
CTCTCAATGATGACGGACTCCTGGGCGATGCCGTCCAGCAGATCTACGCCTGGACCCCGCGAACAACCCTGCACAAAGTCGAGGCGGTGGCACGCCACGGGATCGCCCAGCTGCGCTTCACCGTTGAAGCTGAAGACAATGAGATCATCGACAGCATCGAAAAGTCATTGCGCTCTCTGCCCAATCGAAAAGTGGATCGGGTGCAACGATTGAGCCTGCCGCCGTCAGAGCAGGCTGAGATGGCGGCCATGCATACGGCCGGCAGCAGCAATCCCTATAGCCGCCTCCCAGTCCATGACCGAGAGATGTTCTTTGGCCGCTCAGGTGATCTAATCCGAGTTATGGATTGGCTGCGGGCCGGGGCGGGCAGCGTCTGGTTGCGCGGTCAGAAGCGAGTCGGTAAGACGTCGCTCCTGCTCCATCTGCGCCGTTATCATCTCGAAGAGCACGGGTTTGTGCCCGTCTACATAGACTTTCAACTTCTGGGCAGTATGGAGGACGCCGATATCTTCTACGAGGTTGCCGGCGCCATCTTCAGTGAACTGCAGGCGGACACCAACCGCACCAGCAATCGGCTGGATGATGTCGGTGCGCCGCTGCGTGACCTCTTCTACCACGATCCCCAGGCCCAGTTCGTGGCCTATTTGCGCAGTGTGCAGCGGCGCCTCGGCGCCCGGCGGCTGGTGCTGCTGATCGATGAATTCAGCCGTACCATCGATGCCTATCGCCGCGGGACGCTGGATGACACCTTTTTCTACCAATGGCGCGGCTTCATGCTGGCAACCATGCCGGCCATCAGCTTCGTCACGGTCGTTCAGCAGAAGACCTATGATCTGCTGACCGTCCAGCGCGCCCAGGAGGATGTCGATCCGATCTGGGAACTTCTTGAACTGGGTGAGCAGCGGCTTTTGCGACCGTTGGATGAGAATGACGTGCGCCGGCTGATCGAATGGCCGATTCGCAATTTTCTGGAATATTCGCCCGAGACGATTGAGCGTGTGGCCCGGCTGACCGGCGGCAGCCCCTTCCTGATTCAAGCATTCTGCTTCAAGCTCGTGACCCACATGACCCGATTTGACCGTCATCAGGTCAGCAACGAAGATGTAGAGACTGTGCGAATGGAGTTCATGCAGCCCCACGAAAGCCTCTTTTCGCACATGCTAGATCTGATCCACGGCGTCGGCCATACCATCACCCAGATCATGGCGCGTATTGCCGAAGACCAGCCCGATCAGCCGATTGCCTGGGCGCGCTTACGCCGCGAGATGCCGGATATCGACGCCGAGCGGCTGGAGCGTACACTACAAAAACTGACTGCCCAGGACATTCTGCTCCAGACAGATGACCATTCGTGGAGATTTGGCAGTCTGTTATTTCAGCAATGGTTGGCACTGTATAGTCTTGAGTAAGGCTTTCCCAAAATCGTAACGATATGGGAGTTGGCAAAATCTCATGCCATTCCAGGCAGAGATGATCTTGTACCATATATTTGTCTCTCCGGATCGGCCTAAATAGGCATCTGTCGGCTGAAAAAGTGCCGGGGATTTTGGCAACAAAGCGAGTGAGTTGACCCTGATTTTGAGGTTTCAGCATCGGGAAGTCCCCGGCACTTTCTGTAACGACTTGCAGACTTCTACTTGAGACCGATATCGACCGATTACCCAAAGGCCCAGTGGAGGGGATCATGGCCCCAGTGACAGACAACTTCTTTGGACGAGAGCGACAGCTGCGCGAAATCGTACAGGGCGTGTTGGCGCAACAGCCTGCCAGTTTCTCGGTCGTCGGAGCCAAGTATGTCGGTAAGACGCGCCTGCTCCACTACCTCGCATCCGAAGAGGGGCCACTGCTGAACGAGGAGATGGCCGCTTGGCGCTCTCCCCGTTTCCAGGATGAGACCCGCATCATTGTTGTTCTGATCGACTGTGACTGGCCCGAGGTGCAGCAGGATCTTCTCGGCTACATGGCCGAATGTCTTCGCCAGAGGGTCGAAGAAGAGCGAATCGGGCTGGACTGGAATGCGGTGGACGGGCAAACGTCTAAGGGACGACGCATCTGGCAGATCGCCAGACAGCTGAGCCAACAGGGCTATCGACTTGTACTCGTGATGGATAATTTTGACCGGGTCTTTGAGCAACAGTTGATCCAGCAGGACACGAGCGATGAACTGCGCCCGTTGACCATGGAGATGGCGCTGGTCGTTGCCACACAGCAGCCGCTCCACGATCTCGACAGAGACCTGGCTGCATCGCCGCTCTTCAACGTAATGACCCAGATTTTCATGGGGCTGGTTGACATTCATGCCGCCCGTGCATGGATCGACGCCTATGCCGAGCGATACCCCGGCATTCTCGACATGACCGATCTGTTTCTTGAACTGAGCGGCGCGCACCCGTTTCTACTTGACCGCATCGGCGACATCATGTCGGAGGTCACACAATTTCTGTCGCCGGAACAGTCGTTCGATGCCGCCCACAGCGAACTCGTTCGGCTACGGTTGGCCGAACATGGGCGTCTGCTCTTCGCAACCCAATGGCGGAAGTTGCAAGCGTCGCCTGAGCGCATTGCGGCCGCCGCCGTACAGGCAATGCTGGCGCGTCTGCTCGTCGGTCCACTCAAGGCTACCGATGTGCAACGAGACTATTTTGCCGCGTTGAACTGGCTGATCAACCAGGCTGTAGTTGCATTCAGCAGCCATGGGTATGCGCTCTATTCACCGCTCTTCGGTGAATTCCTGGCTGAACAGATCGGCGACACTGTCCCGGTGGAGGATGCGATGATCTCGGCGGTAGAGCTCACGCCAGACCTGCCGATCTATCAGGAATTGACCAAGACAGAGGTGGCATTGCTTCGCTACTTCCAGAGTCACAGTGGCAAGATCGTCTCGCCCGAACAACTGCTGGCCGATGTGTGGCAACGCCCCGATGCTTCGCCCCGGCGAGTTCAGGAGGCCATACGCCGGCTGCGGCTGCAACTGGAAGAGGCTGAACCGCCGGTCGGCGTCATTGAGAATGAACGCGGCCGTGGCTATCGATTTATGCCCGCCTGATGCAGATTGAGAAGAAACGATCAGCCGAGCGCGAGGATGTCTGACTATTTGCACAAAGTCAGACATCTGGCCACTGCATCAGCTCGTCTGCCCGCTCCCCATGAACCCGTGTGCAAAACTGAATCTGAACGGATTTGAGTTTAGGCGGCATCCCGACTAAGTCGCTATACTGTTATCTCGCGCTTAGAATATTGCCTGAGCCATTGTATCAAGTCGCGGATAACTGCATTTTCGACATCAAACAGATTGGAACAGCCGACTCGATCTATGTTTGCCAACACCCTTGTCGTCATCAAAGGCGCAGGCGATCTAGCCAGCGGTATCGCCGTCCGGCTCTTTCGCTGCGGGTTCCCAATCATCATGACTGAGATCGCTCGGCCGATGGCCGTGCGACGATCGGTCTCCTTTGCCGAAGCCGTCTTCAGTGGAGAAACCTGCGTTGAGTCGATTCTCGCTCGCTGCTGGACACTGGATGAAGTGACTGCGTTCAACAGAGAGGACCCGATAGCGCTACATACACTTGCCAACCGGCAGATCCCGGTTGTTGTCGACCCGTCAGCATCGCTCGTGGCCGAGATGGCGCCGGCCGTTTTCATCGACGCCATTATGGCCAAGCGCAACCTCGGTACGCAGAAATTCGATGCCCCGATCGTCATTGGCCTCGGCCCCGGATTTATCGCCGGCGTCGACTGCCACGCCGTGATCGAGACCATGCGGGGCCATGACCTGGGCCGCGTCATCTGGTCGGGTTCGGCCCATGCGGACACGGGACAGCCGGGCGAGTTGCCCGGAATCGGCGTGAAGCGATCGCGTGTCCTGCGTGCAGCCGTTGCCGGTCATGTCCACGGTGCACCATCGATTGGCGAAAAGGTGGGCGAGGGCGATGGTATCGGCCAGATCATTGATGCGAAGGGTGCCGCGACGCCCGTTTTCGCGCCCTTCAACGGTATCGTACGGGGAATCATTCACCCTACCGTACCCGTAACATCCGGCATGAAGATCGGCGATATTGATCCCCGAATTGAGCCGCAAAACTGCCGTACGGTGTCCGATAAATCACTCGCCATTGGCGGCGGCGCGCTCGAAGCGTTGCTGACCATGATGAACCAGTCATCGCAAGGATAACGACAGTGTCTTCATTCAAACTTTTTGCTGTAGAAGATCTTCCCCTCTTTCGTCCCGGAGACGATATCCCTGGACAGATAGTGGAGAAGCTCACGGCCATGGGTGAACGCCTCCAGTCCGGTGACATTGTGGTGATCGCCCAGAAGATTGTCAGCAAAGTTGAGGGACGAATTGTACCGTTAGCGCAGGTGACGCCGGATGCGGAGGCGGAACAGGTTGCCGATCTGACGGGGAAAGACCCGCGCTTGGTCAAGGCCATCCTCGACGACAGCCGTAGCGTCGTGCGTAGCCGCCCGGGCCTGCTGATCGTCGAGCAGAGCAGCGGCTGGATCTGCGCCAACGGCGGCGCAGATCAGAGCAATGTTCAGGGGAAAGAGGTCCTGGCGCTTCTGCCCGAGGACTCGGATGCCAGCGCCGAGCGCATCCGAAGCGGGCTGGCAGAGCGGACCGGCATTGCGCCGGCAGTTGTCATCAACGACAGCCATGGGCGGGCGTGGCGATACGGCACCGTGGGCATCAGCATCGGCTGTGCCGGCCTGCCGCCGATCTGGGACCAACGTGGATTGCACGATCTGTTCGGGTATGAGCTGGTCGGCAGCGAAGAGGCTATTGCGGATGAACTAGCCGCCGCCGCCAGCTTGCTCATGGGACAGAGCGATGAAGGGCGTCCAGTGGTCATCGTGCGCGGCTACAAATTGCCGGAGGGCGTTGAACATCAGCCGGCGACAGTCATGCAGCGCCCGAAGCAGATGGACGTCTTCCGCTAGTACAGCGCGGCGGAAATGAGCCCACGGTTCGTAGGTTCGGCTATCAGCCGAACGACTCCTGGTGCCTTTGGAGCAGTCTGATTGGCGAGGCTTGTCACGCTGATAGCGTGACCTACGGTCCATGGATCTACTTACGCCGTCGTGTACTAGCAGACCTTGGTGATTGCGCGGTCTTTTCTCAATCTGGAGGAGCGTCGTCAAAGTGCCGCGAAAGAAGCTGGCTCGACACGCCATTTTTATGATTGCTGCGGATCGCGTCAATTGCTTGAGACTCGATTCGGATTGTGCTACACTCTCTCTGTAGGGCGGCGAAGGAAATCCACCCTACGAAACTCTGATGGCTCGACTCGTCGTTCGCAGTCGTCAAACAGACACAACCATAGTTCACCTGGAGGTACTTTCTGGACAGCAATACATTAGCGCGTCGAATCGTTGATTTGGTCGAGGAGAAACAGGCGGCGGACATTCTGCTGCTCGACATTCGTGAGCAGACGACCCTGGCGGATTATTTCGTGATTGCCACAGTGGACAATGAGCGGCAGGCTTCAGCCATCCAGTCCGACATGTTGGAGAAGCTCAAGATCGAGGTCAACATCCGTCCATTACGCATGGAGGGTGTTGATCAGCGGGGCAGCGGATGGGTGGTCTTGGACTACGGTGATGTGATCGTCCATCTCTTTACGCCTGAAATGCGCGAACACTACGATCTGGAAAGCCTCTGGCAAGAAGGCAACGTAGTCGTCAAGGTGTTCTAGAGCATTGACAACTGTGGTTCTCTGAACAGATCTCCAGAGAACCACAGTTTCAGTAGTTACTGATTTGGTCGCAACTGTCATTCCGACAGAGCGAAGCGACTGCCTGTCCTGAGCCTGCCGAAGGAAGGAATCTCTCCTTGGCGAACCCGAGATTCCTCTTCCCTCCGGTCATGGCGCTTTGCGCCCACTTCGTGAACGGAATGACAATTCGTGAACTACTGAGTTTCTTTATTCGGCGCGAAGTGCTTCAGCGGGTTGGGTCCTGCCCATGCGCCATGCCGGATAGAGACCGGCCAGCAGGGCTGCGACCAACGCAACCAGAAATGCCTGGGTGAATTCGCCTAGTTCGAGTTGCATCTCCAGCGTCCAACCGAATGAGCGCAGGTTGATGATGTAGATCAGAATGATCGCCAGAATCAGCCCGGTCGGCAGGGCAAGCAGACCTGCGACCGATCCGATCAACCCGGTTTCCAGCAATGAAAGTCGCCACAGTTGACGGCGGGTCATGCCTGTCGAGCGCAGCACTCCGATCTCGCGGCTGCGCTCCAACTGTAGACTCATCAGCGTGCTCAGAATGCCGATGAACGCCACCAACGTCGCCAGCACCTGCAGAGCAATGGTGATGGCGAATGTACGATCAAAAACCTCCAGCGCGTTTTCGCGCGTGCCCCGGTTGGACCGCACCAATAGATCCGTCTCGCCCGCGAAGGCTGAGCGAATTGCCGCCACCTGAGCATCCACATCGACACCCTCTTCAACAAATAGACCGATTGCCGACAGTTTGTCGTCATTCCAGGATGAACGATAGACCGGATCGTGCAGGAAGGCGGCAGCGTTGACGTCAAAGTCGACCGCGACGCCGACGATGGGGAAGGATTGCCGCCCTGCATCGGTCTGCATCTCAAGATCATCGCCGACGGTCAAGCCATACCGATTGCTCATCGGCTCGTTGATGATAACGCCCCCGGCCTCCATGGCAGCCCAAGTCTCCGCCCAGTCTCCCACGGATTGGCGATAGCGTCGTCTTTCGCCTGCAAGATCCTCGCTGAATGAGACCAGGCGCACCGGAATCGTCTCTTCGACTACCTCACCGCCCGTTCCAACACCCATTTCGTCATTGACCGCATTGGCATAGGCCACGACGTCGACGCTGCGTGTGGTCGCCACACGGTCCACGCCGGGCAGTTCGGCAACCTCTGCGGCCAGTTCGGGGCCGAAGGCGCTGCGGATCTGGTTTGAATTCAGATTGGGCGGCGAAATGTAGATGTCGGCTTGCAGAATATCGTCCAGCCAGAGAACAACTGTGTTGCGGAAACTACTGACCATGACGCCGACGCCGATGATCACGCTGACTGCTACCATGAGTGCGGCAATGGCTACCGAAGTGCGGCTCAGCGAGCGCACGATTGTGCGCGGGGCCATTCGTCCGATGACGCCGAGGCGCCCGCGGACCAGGCACTGGATCCCATTCATGAGACCCAACGTGGCCGCCGGTGTCAGGAGGGCGATGCCGATGATCACGGCAAACAGACCGCCGAATGCAATCACTAGATTCCAATCAGGAATCAGCAACATCGCCCCTAGTACGAGCATGACGAGGGCGCCCGCGCTGACCCAGGGAAGGACCTTGCGCGTGCGCTCCTCTACGTCACTGCGTTTCAGCGCCCCGGCCGGCGGCACACTGGTCGCCTCCCAGGCGGGAATCGCCGCGCCCACCAGTGCAGCCGCTATGCCGATGAGGCCGCCCTTGACCAGCGTGGCCGTGGGGATTGAAACCTCGCGCACGGCCACGACAAAGAAGAGGTCGTTCATGGTCTGGGTCACCATCTGCACCGCGCCGCGCCCCAGCAGAACGCCGAGCGCCAGTCCGGCCAGGGTGCCGACAGCCCCGTGCATACCGGCCTCGACCAGAATCGTGGTGAAGATCTCCCTACGCGTCATGCCTAGGGCGCGCAGGCTGCCCAGCACCGGGCGTCGCTGGATCACGCTGAATGTAACTGTGTTGTAGATCAGGAAGACGCCGACCACCAGCGCCAGCAGGCTAAGGGCCGTCAAATTGAGACGAAAGGCCTCGGTCATCTCATTGACCGTCCCTGCTCGCCCGGCCGAGACGGCAACACGTGCGTCGGGCGGCAGACTGGCGGCAATGCGCGCTAGATCGGCTTGACCCTCTTCGCCGTCGGCCACAATCAGGTCGACGCGGTCGATTCGCCCCACCTTGCCCAAGACTTCCTGGGCCGTGGCGATGTCCGAGATGAGCAGGCTCTCTAGCGCTCGCCGGCTGAGGTCGTCATTCGGTTCCAGCAGGCCGATCACGGTCAAGGGGCGAAGGCCATCGTCAACCCGTACCGACAGCTGATCGCCGGTTGCAAGGCCATACTTTTGGGCTAGATCTGTACTAATCAGGACCGAGTCGGGGACGGTCAAGAGGTCGCCGAAATAGTCAGGCGGTGCATCGGACTGGCCGGCTGTGCCCAGATAGCTGCGAAAAGGCGCTTCAGTGAAAGGATCGATGCCCAGCAGACGCATGGGCTGTTCGTCCAGTTCGACGGCGGTCACATAGTCTTCGACCACCGGCGCGCTCTGACGATAGCCGAGTTCGCGCCGAAGATCAGTGTAGACCGCCTCGTCCAGCCCAGAAGGTCCGCCGACGATCTGATGGGTGGCGCGCCCGGTCACAGTCTCGGTGCCCAAAGTGAATGCCCGTTCCGCCGAGCCGTTGGCCAGGTCGATGGCAACGATCATGGCCACGCCGATGGCGACGCCGACCACAAAGAAGAGGCTCTGCAAGGGCCGGCGCAATGCATGCCGCCAGGCCAGTCTTGTGACTGTAGGTAGTGAAAACGATGATTTCGTCATAAGTGTATGACAATATCATACCTAACAAGCTGTTAGCGTAATTTCCCTCCGGTTTGCCGCTCGACCGTGCTGATGATCTTCTTGCGCAGCTTGGTCACCTCTTTGTCGCGCAGGCTGCGTTCGGGGCTCTGATAGGTCAGGTTGTAGGCCATGGATTTGTAGCCTGTCGGGATTGGATCCCCGCGGTAGATGTCGAATAGCTCGACGTTGACCAGCAGTCGATCACCTGCAGTTTGAATCAGATCCTTGATCTGCTGACTGGTCACATTCTCCGGCACCTCGAAGGCCAGGTCCTCGACGACCGGCGGGTAGTTGCTGATCGTCTCCATGGGCTCCAGGCCCCAATGGGGGCGCACCAGCGGATCGATCAACAGCTCGGCTGCGTTGACGCGGATGGAGGGCAGGCCAAAGGCCGTCCGCACCTGCGGGTGAATCTCGCCCAACGTGCCGACCACCTTGCCTTGCAGCAGGATCTCCGTGCAGCGTGGTCCGAAGGTGTCAGTGTCCGGCGCAGCTCGATATTCGACGTCGCCGGGCTTGAAGCCGAGTCGGCCCAGGACCGTCTCGACAACGCCCTTGAGATCGAAGAAGTCCATCTGTTCGGTGTCGTTCGGGTCCGCGTAGAAGCTGCTCGGCTGGCGGGGACCGGCCATCAAGATGCTGAGCCGTCGTTCCTCGTAGGGCAGCGTGCCGTCGCCCTCTTCCAACAGATAGACGCGACCGATTTCAAACGTGGTCAGTCGATCGGTGTAGCGCAGGTTGCGCGCCAAATTCTCCAGTGCGCTGACCAGCATGGAGCGGCGCATGGCCCTACGCTCCGGCGCGCTGGGGTTAGTGAGCACAACATATTCGCTCTCTTCGCTGACCGCTTTGCCGGGGTGAAGCTTGTCATGATTCTCACTGGTAGTCAGTGGATGGTTGATGATCTCCTGCAGGCCTGCCCCGACCAGCACGTCGCGGATCTTTCTTTCGGTATCGAGGGTTTCGTCTCGATGCTGGGTCGGCAACACAGTGTCGAGCAGGCTCTGGCCTACCTGTTCGTAGCCCACAATGCGCGCGACTTCCTCAATCAGGTCGGCGGGCATGGTCACGTCCAGGCGATGCCAAGGGACAGCACACTCGTAGAGCGCCTCGCCCTCCTTGCGTTGCAGGCCGAAGGTGGCAACCTCGCCGGACTCGGGGTTGACGCCGTCGACCACGGTGACGCTGAAATCAAGGCGCTCCAGACTCTCGATGATCTGCTCGCCGGTGATGGGCATGCCCAAAATACGACGCTGATCGGTGACCGTGGTGTAGGCGATGCGGGTTTCTTGTTCGATCGGATAGGCGTCGACCATGTCCGGCACGATGCGACCGTCGGCATAGAGGCGCATCAGTTCGGCGGCGCGACGGGCGGCGATGGGGTTGAGTGTGGCCGGAATGCCCCGGCTGAAGCGATAGGATGCCTCGCTCGGCAGGCGAAGCTTGGATGCGGTGCGCCGGTTGTTGATGCCCTCAAAGGTGGCCGATTCCAGCAGGATGTTGGTGGTCGTGTCGCTGACCTCGCTCTCCTGGCCGCCCATGACGCCGGCGATAGCCACCGGACCGGCCGTGTCGCAGATCATCAGCATGGAGTCGTCTAGCTGGCGCTCGACGTCGTCCAACGTGGTGAACTTTTCCCCTTCCGCCGCGCGGCGCACGATGATGGTCGGGCTGTCGTCGCCGTTCTCTCTGGCCCGTTTGACCAGAATGTCGTAGTCGAAGGCATGCAAGGGCTGGCCCCACTCGAGCATGACGAAGTTGGTGATATCGACCACGTTGCTGATGGGACGCATGCCCGCCCGTGCCAGCCGCTGCTGCATCCACTTGGGCGAGGGCCCGATCTCGACATCCTTGATCAGAATGCCGGTGTAGCGATTGCACAGGTCAGGGTCATCGATCTTGACGTCAAAATAGTCGGCAGCCCTATCATCGCCTTCGGCCAGGCACTCGTCAGCCGGTAGGTGAAGGGCGCCGCCGGTAAGCGCCGAGACTTCACGTGCAATGCCGATCATGTTGAGGCAACGTGCCATGTCGGGCGTCAGCTCGATCTCGACGATCTCTTCGCCCAGATAGTCACGTAGGGGCATGCCAGTGGGCGCGTCGTCAGGCAACACGATGATGCCCTCGTGCTCCTCGCTCAGCCCGAGTTCGCGCTCGGAGCAGACCATACCCGAGGAGGGCACGCCGCGGATCTTCGATGGCTTGAGCTTCTTTTTGGGGCGAGGAGACTTGTCGCTGTAGGCGTCGATGAGCATGGCCCCTGACTGTGCGAACGCGACTTTGATGACTGGAAGCACGTCGGCTTCCTTGAACTCATAGAGATTGGGTGCACCGGTGACCACCCGTTGCGGCTCTTCGCCGCCATGGTCTACGTCAACAAGCACCAGTCGATCGGCGTCCGGGTGTGGGTGGACAGCCACCACCTCGCCGACCGTGATCGTGTCAGCATCCCACCAGGAGCCGACCTGTTCGATGCCGGCAACTTCAAGACCGGCCAGCGTCAAACGCTCGCTCAGATCTGCGGTCGAGACGTTGATATCAACATATTGCCTAAGCCATGACAATGGGACAAGCATGGGGTCTATTCCTCAAGGGTAGAGCCGCGACGAAAATTGCGTACTGCGTAACTCGTACTGCGTAATTGAGCGAAGAGTATCTCTCGCAATAATTACGCAGTACGAGTTACGCAGTATGCACAACCTCAACGGCCTCAGAATCATCTCAATTATTATCCCTCAAGTTTACCCACTCAGGTGCTCATACACCAAATCGTGGGCCAGAGCGCGCCATTGTCCCCAGCCGTGGCGGTCGCCGATGAGGTTGCGCAGTTCGGCAGCGGCCTGGGCGATCTGGCTCGGCAGCACGGCGCGGAACTCGGAGATGTTTTCGCTGGGATGCGGATGGGGTTGCTCATCGCCTGCGCTGACAAGGAAAATATAGCTGGCGAAGTGTGCAATTTCCTCTTCATCAGCCAGAAATTGGTACTGGATCAGACCAATGAAGGACTCTATCGTGACCTCCAGATCGGTCTCTTCGGCGATCTCACGATGGAGCGCGTCCATCACTGGCTCGTCCCAGTTGATGCCGCCGGACGGCAGGCGAAAGATATGTTTGGGATAGTGACGCTTTGCGTGCAGCCAGATTCGGCAGAGCGGATCCTGGATGGCAAAGACGACTTCCGCACGTCGGTCTAGATCTTTGCGCCAGCGATAGGCGCGTATGTACTCATCAGCCTGGATGTTGAACGTGCATCGCACGGGGGAGCCGTGGGACGCAACGAGGCCAGCGACCTCGTTTTCACACACCATCAGTCTGCGAGTCTGCACGCATTTTTCCTGTGTACGCGTTGAGACAGTCGTCTCTGACATACTTGGAGCTCCTCCTGATCTGGCGGTGTGTACCAAACTGTGTAGGGTGGGCCTTGGGTGATAGAAGCGCTGTTGTCTATACACATTGGCGTGGGCACGGTGAAATGCACACATTGAAGTACACACGTTTCTGAATATGGGCCACTCGATCAAACGAATATTCGGTTAAACGGTTATGATGCCGGGAAGTAACCGTTGACGACGCTGTTGCTGTGGGTTAACTGGTGTGCCGACGGTCTCGTATTGCCAGAACAAGGCCAACGATCAGCAGTGTGAACAATGTTGCCAGACTGATGATACGGCCGATGGTACGCGGCGCTGTGTCTTCGTAGCGCAAGATCATGGTCCCTTGTCCAGGTGGAACGCTCACTGTCATTCGACCCAGCGTGCCCGTTTCTTCGGGAATGATCGGCAGGCTTTCAACCGTGTTTCTACTTTCTTCGTCGAGCAAATATGCGTTCCAGCCTGGATAGTAGAAGTGGTTGAAGACCAGTGTTTGATCAGTGTCGGTCTCGTTTACGTATTGAACCTCCTCCATGACGGTATTGTGGGCAACGGACTCGGCTGCAAAGGTCTTGTAGTCGAATACGCTGTAGTCCAGTTTGGTCTCTACCGGCAGAACCGGATTACCCGCTTCGTCGGTGCGGACGTAGTACTCGGCCATTGGGCTCCAGGTCGGTATCTCCTTGACCCAGGCCGTACTGCCTGTCAGCTCGTCGGCGGACTGCTGGAATCGCATCAAGGCGGCCAGGCCCACAGGGCCCTCAGCCGGTTCCTCGATTTGCACCTGCAGCAGTGGGTAGCTGCTCAGGATGAGGACTGCGATCACGGAGAGCAGCGGCAGGTTGAGCGGGCTGCGGTCATCGGCGACCAACGCCCGGTGGCCAACCAGCCCCGCCAGCACGCTGACGCAAAGCGCTGTGATGCTGAACCAACGCCATGGAAACTGGGCAAACTGCAATATCGTGCCGATCAGCGGCAGCTCCCAGAGGCCGCTTGCCCACTGCAAGCCGGCCACCGTGGCGACCAAGCCTGCGATGCAGAATCCTGCGATCTCCCAGCGCTGTCGATCGACTCTCGGCCAGACGAGCAGTACGCCGAGCACTGCCAGCACCAGCGCTGCCGCCCCGATCTGATAGCCGATCGGATCGTCGGGGCCCGGCAGGCTGGCGCCAAAGCCCCACTGTGGACTGAGTAGCTGGAAAAAGTAGACGAAATTACCCCGAAAATCATATCGACCATCGAACCATTGATCCTGTCGAACGTACTGGCGTTCCAAGACCATGGGAATCAGAAAGACTGCGCCCAGGCCGATGCCGGCGAATAATCCGATCACTGGCGCCAACCCTCGACGGATCCAGGGCCAGAAGCGGGCCGTCCAGGGCAGGTTGAGATTTGCTGTCCCGTCCGGTGTGATGTAGGCGAAAATCAGTAGCAACAGATAGAAGCCCAGCAATGGTGTGAAAAGCACAAAGACCAGATTGCTTGTCAGCAACAATCCAGCGTAGCTAAAGGCCGTCAACGCGATCCAGAAGTAGGAGAGACGGATCACACATTGGCGCACGGCCAGCAAACAGAGCGGCAACCAGACGAACGCCATGCTTTCGGCCAGGTTGGCACGCACGTAAAGATTGAGCAGGTGGTAGGGCACATAGACATAGGCTACGCCGGCGATCACCGCTGCGTGCCTGCCCATCCATGAGCGGATGAAGGCGTACATAGCCCCTGCACTACCCACAATGCTGAGAACAAAGACCGCTTCGATTGCGGCCACAAAGCCAAAGCCGAGGAAATGGTGTAGTACCTCTGCCAGAAAGTGGCTCAGCGGACCATAGATGTTAAAGAACGGATAGCCGTAGCCAAATGCAAAATCAGGACTCCAGCGCGGCCACCAGATACCATCCTGGACAACCCTGTCGAACTCAAAGAGAAAGTAGACGTGATGGCGGGCATCGTTGGCGCCCCAGAAGTAGCCTGGTTGCAGCAAGGGCGCAATCGCAAAGATGCTCAGGCCGATGGTGAGCCAGAAGAGCGGGTCTCGCCAGAGCGGAACATTGGTGCTGTCCGCCGAATCTGCTGAACAGCCGAAAGCAAAGCCCTCAGCACCTTCGGTCGGAACCTTAACGGCCATGGAACACCAACTTGTCATCGATCCCGCCGTCGACCGGCAGCCGATGGCCGCTGCGCCAGTCGTAATAGCCGAAGTAGTAGCGTAGCGGACTATCAGCTTGATCCGCATCCATCTGGCTCAGATCTAGTTGATAGGTTTCGACCAATATTTCGCCTTGACGCCAGTCCGTCACCGGACGTTGGCCGCCGAGGGGTTGGGTGTCCAACTGGGCAACTACCTGGGACGTTTCGTCGCCCTCGCTCAATGCCTGGAAGAAGATGTTGTAGTCGGCCGGCAGCGGATGCAGCGCTTGCCAGGTCACCGACAACTCGGCAGCAGAGCGGTCTTCATTTTCCACCAATATGGCATCCAAAATGGCGATGTTCTGATCGGGACCGACCAGTGAATAGGGTGTTGGCCCTGGGACGATTTCCGTAAAGTCGGCCGTCAGATAGCTGTAGCTTCCCAGGACAACCAGCGCTATCAATACCACCCAGTACGGGATCTGCGACAAGCTCGTGTTCAACACTGGGAGCGAGCCTGCAATGGCTGCCAATAGTGGCGCTGCAATCAGCAGTATCTGCCAGGGGTAGATCAGTAGACGATCTGCACTGGTCAGCTGCCAAAGCGGGTTGCTGATGTTCAAACTCAGCAAAATGAGTACGATAACGCCGCTAAACGAAAAGGCGAGCAATCTCGTCATATGACCGTCGCGATTGGGCAAATTCCTTGTCCGAATCCAGAGCCAGAGCGCCACAATACCAAAGGCGACGGCGATGAAGCCCAGTTGGAAAGGGTATTTATCCTGCCACCCGGGAATACTCGGGGCCACCGTCCATTGATTGTCGAACAACTGAAACAGGAAAAGAAAATGCTGACTGAAATCCACCGGCGCCGGGCTCTGTTCAGACCAGAGCGGTAGGAGGCTGACAAGGCCGATCATTCCGGAAACAGTCGTGACCAGCGCCGCAAGCCGATCCCGTTCTACCGCCAGTGCATAGGTGAGTAGCAGGAGCGTTGCAAAAAAAGCCAGGCCCGCTTGCGTGCGCCACATCCAGAGAATGCCGATGAGCATCAGCCCCGCTACAGCCGGTGAACGTCGAGTATCTTCCGCACCGCGTGATGCGTATGCTGCCGTGCTGGCCATCGTCAAGGGCAGGATTGCCAGGATGAGAGCGTCGCTGAGACTCCCGCGAACGTAGACCGTCGACAGAACTGTCGGCAAGAACATGTAGGTGACGCCGGCCAATCCCGCTCCTCGATCCCCATACGTCGGTCGCAGCCAGGCGTAAATACCCAGCCCGCCGAGGAGCAGCGCGAGAACAAAGACGAAGCGGACTGCTTCAACCGGCGTGAAACCAAGCAGTAGGAATGGCTGAGCCAGAATATAGGTGGCGCTACCGGCGCCGCGCCAGAGATCCGCTGTGGTTGCGACTTTGGATAGGGCGCTGTTCTGGGTGACATTGAAGACAGGGATAAACCCTTCCAGGCTCTGCCAGTAGCCAGGATAGGTCGCCGGCGCCCAAGCAAACGCGCCGATCAATACAACTGCCCAGAAGCCCAGGCGGGCTGGCTGCTTGCCCGAAGAAATCATGGACTCGATTATAGCATGGCGTGAGTTTGCGGGAGAAAATCGAGAGCGTCTTGCCTTGTGGTATTCACGTCATCGGCATCCAGGGTTCATCGCCGGAGAAGTCACGCAAAGTAGCCGACCCACTGGGGCACAAAGAGATTGTCCTGTGTGAGGCGATCTTGAAGAGTCACCTGTAAGAACGCTGGGTCGACGTGATCCGTTCGTAGTAACCGCTTTAGCGGTTTCAGACTGTCTTCTCCATATTTGGCGCGACAGCGATCTTTCAGGAATGTAGACCCCGGCTAATGAGAAGCTACGTTTTGAACCGCTAAAGCGGTCACTACGAACAGTAGGCTTATCATGTGCGATCGTCTGAGCAAGTTGGTTGAGGCCTACTCACTGGTTCCAACTTGAGCCACAAAGTGCCGGAAGCTCGCTAACTGAGTTCGTAGTAACGGCTTCAGCCGTGTTTGGACCGCTTCAGCGGTCACTACGAACGGTAGGCTTGCCGCTTGACTTGGTTAACAGGCTTGACTAACATGGAGTCATGACACGGGGAACGATGTGCGAAGCCAAAACGCATCCTTCACGCCATATCAGTGATGCGCTGGCTGAGGAAGAAATCGTCGTTGCCACGGACAGCAATCGCCGGCGAAACGGGTCGTCTTGCCCGAAACGCAGTCAGCGCAGCGTATTGGGTGGCGAAAAAGATGTTGTTCAACACAGTTCTAGTGACTTTGATGTCGCCTTGTTAGATTTTCAGGACTATATGGGATAAGGAACCACCACCATGCAACTTGGATTTGTTAGCGCCATCCTGCCCGATCTATCGTTGGAAGACGTGTTCGACTTCGCCGCGTCTGAAGGATTCGACTGCGTCGAGGTCATGTGTTGGCCCAAGGGCAAGGCCGAACGCCGCTACGCGGGCGTCACCCACATCGACGTTGCAGCGCTAAGTTCAGCGGACGCGACAGCCATCAATGAACTGTGCGCCGCCAAGGGCGTCAGTATCAGCGGGCTTGGCTACTATCCGAACCCATTGGCCCCGGACAAGGATGAGGCCCAAGTCTACATCGACCACATCAAGCAGGTGATTCTGGCCGCCGAGACATTGGGGCTGACCTCGGTCAATACCTTCATCGGCCGTGACTGGACCCGATCCGTTGACGACAACTGGGATCGTTTCCTGGAAGTCTGGCCGCCGCTGATTCGGTTTGCCGAGGACCATGGCATTCGTATCGGCATTGAAAATTGTCCCATGTTCTTCTCCGGCGATGAATGGCCGGGCGGCAAGAACATGGCCAGTACGCCGGCCATCTGGCGACGCATGTTTGAGGCCATCCCCAGCGCCAACTTTGGACTCAACTACGATCCGTCGCACATGATCTGGCAACAGATGGACTATCTCAAGCCTTTCCGGGACTTCAGCGACAAAATGTTTCACCTCCATGCCAAAGACGTACGGGTTGACAAGTACCGGCTGGATGAGGTCGGCATCATGGCCAATCCGCTCGAGTATCATACGCCCAAGCTGCCGGGGCTGGGCGATGTGGATTGGGGGCAGTTCTTTTCCATCGCAACCGACTCCGGCTACGATGGACCCATCTGTATTGAAGTCGAAGACCGTGCCTATGAGGGTTCGCTGGAGGACCGCAAGGGGTCTCTCCGCCAGAGCGGACGCTACCTACGACAGTTTATGCCGTGAGGGGTGAATGATGCTTGGTGGCTAGGGATCTGGGGCTGCTCACGCCGATCCCCAATCCCAAATCACCTATCCCCAATCACTTCCTTTCAGCTTCTTTTGACCGCCTGCTGATGTCCGACGACATGTCCCAGACTTGCCTAATGCCGATTACCACGGCAACAACGAGCAACACAAATCCGACCGTAGACATGGGAATGCCGAGTAGGGATGTATCCATGGTCATGGAGACCGCCGCACCGACAATGATGCCAACAAGGATCATGCCGATGGCTAGCCGCTCGCCTACAGCCTGTAACCCATCAAGCTTGGTGTTGAGCGATTCCGTGTCGACCACCAGCTGAAACTTTCCGGCCTCGTATTGATCGAGCCATTTGAGCGTGGCTTCCTGCAAAGTCGGCATGCGGCGAATCACCTCTTTGCCCGTGCGCACGGCCTGTACTTTGAGGGACTTTGTGACGTTTTCCACATTAAACTGCTGTATCATCAGTTCGCGCACTTGCGTGAATGCGGTATCGACCAGCATCGGAGCTGGATCGAGCGTATAGACGATCTCTTCAGCCTGCATCAGCGCCTTGATGGCCAATGTCAGATCACCGCGCATCCGCAGACCGGCGTCGTACAGTTTGTCGAGCGCCGCGGTCATGACATCGCTGAGTCCGCCGCCGGTCTCGCTAGTGTCGTAAACCATGTAGCGGTTGACCATCTGTTCCATCTGTTCACGAAACACTTTCTCGTCAAATGGCTTGAAGGGTGTACTCAATCGTATCATCACGCTGGCCAGTTCTTGGGCGTCCACAGAGCGAATGGCCCAGATCAAGTCGATAAGCGCCATACGGTCATCCGAGTTCAAGAAACCCATCATGCCCATGTCTAGGAAGACAACATCGCCATTCTCCATGTCGACCATCACGTTGCCTGGGTGCGGATCGCCGTGAAAAAAGCCATCGATCAGAATCTGTTTCACCATCGCGCGCAGAAACCTTTTGGCCAGTTGCTTGCGATCAAACCCCGCGGCATCAATGGCGTCAACATTCGTGATCTTGACGCCGGAGACGAAATCCATGGTCAGGATTTTGGTCGTACTTGCCTGCGGGTAGATGGATGGCACGCGGATGCCTTCCAGATCGGCCATGGCAACCTTGAGTCGGGTAGCCCGGTAGGCTTCGTTGGTGTAGTCGAGTTCCTCCATGATGTTCTTGGCGAAGACCGAGAATATGCCGCTCATGTCGGTGTTGCGCGCCCATTCGAAGCGTTTCTCCATGGTCTCGACCGCATCCTGCATGATCCCCAAATCGGCCTGGACCTTGGGAATAATCAGCGGCCTTTGCACTTTGACAACCACATGGGCGCCGTCATTCATGATCGCTTCGTGGACCTGTGCTGTTGACGCTGCTGCCAGCGGATCGAACTGAAACTCTGAGAATAGGTCATCGATGGGACGGCCGAGCTGATCCTCGACCACGCGCACGGCTTCGGCCGATGGAAATGGCGCGACATTGCTCTGTAGCTTGGCTAATTCGTTTTGCCATTCCGGTGGCAACGCCTCGGAACGGCTAGAAACCATCTGGCCCAGCTTGACATATGTCGGACCCAATTCCTGAAGCATCATTCGCACCTGGGCCGGCGCAGAGACGTCATCCATCGTCTTGGCCTGGGGAAAGAAGAGCTTGCCGATATATTCTCGGATCGGTTCCAGCGGCGTTTTTGCCAACGAAATATCCAGGCCATACCGCCACATTGTGTCGTAGACCTGTTGGAAGCGCATGTTTTCTACAAACGTGTTGCGGCCACTGACCGGTAATTTCGTGAACCAGCGCCAATACGATTCCCCGGACTCGATCTCATCGAGAATCGGCCGATTCAGCCCCAGCACGGCATCAAAGAGTGCCAACAGAACGCCGATGACGGCGCCGGCAAAGAGCAAAGTGAATATGTTCTCGAAGGCCCAGTCAATTGGACTTAGCAACGCGACCAATACGAGCATGAAGCTATTGATCGCAATCATGAAGAGACCGAGTGTGCGAATCACGTAGCGACCGGTGGCAAAAATGACGAAAGGCCGTACGAATGTATTGATCAGCCCAAAGATGGCCCCAAAGAAGAGATACCAGAGGATGTTGGCATTCTGAATCTCCAGACCGGGCAATAACAGTACGGTCAGGGAGATCAAAAGTGTGTTGAGAAGCAGACGAAACACAAGGAAAAACATGTTTACTCACCCTTTCGGCATGGAGTTGATCGATCCAACCTGAGCAATCCGACTGCATGCAGGATCAGTCGATGCCAACATCGTCTATAAGACCAGACGGTTGGCGGTATTTTCAGATTATACGTGTCGGAACACATTCGAGCGAACTGAGCCCCATGAAAGTTGATTGAAATCGACGTACTGCTAGCTTTGCGGTTCTATCTCAACCTCGACATAGTCTGTCGAGATCCAACCTGACGTTTTCTCACTTGCTTCGCTATCCATCAACGGTGCAGTCGTCGCTTCGTTCTGCTCAAACTCCTCAACCACAACCTGTATCCAGTTCCCGTCCGCGCTCATTTCCAGCACCTGATGACTCGATCCATCGGTCACATAGCCGATTCTGGGAAAGTCGGATCCGGGGCCGCTGCGAATACTCAGACGCGCTCCCTCTGTATGCACGATGGCAATCCTCGCCGAAACGGACGCGGCGTCCCTTTCTACGGCATTATTGTTCGCATGTTGCACTACGGCATCAGCGCTTGTGACCTCCGCGCCGGATACGATACCAGCTGATCCTGCCGGCAAAGGAGCAGCGTCTGGGATCGCCTCACTCGCTTTGACTGTAAGAATGTAGTCCCCTGACAGCGCGTCACCATAGCTGGCTACCTCAACGATCAGCGTGAGATCGGTGGGGATCTCAAAATGCTCGATGGATGAATTGACGGTCTCATGAGTTTCAGCATCATCGTTGGATGCCAGTAGCGCTTCTGATAGATCGTAGAGGCGTAGAACTGTGTCGAGACGACCTGTGCTGTCTTCCAGGTAGGCATTCACCATCTCTCCAGCATTCAGCGACAGCGTGTAGCGTACACGGACGTTTGGTTCAAGCTTGCCTGTTGCCGATCTGTCCAGTTTCAGGTCGCCTGCGTCTATGAACTCGATCTGGGTCAGACCATCCAAGTGTCGAATAGCCGCTTCGAGTTCCGGATCGCCCGTACTCAGTAACGTCTCTTCGTTCACTGGTACTCGGATGGTTGGAGCGATGCCCTTTCCTTCAATCAAGATTTCGCCGTCTAGGTCGACTACTCGTCCCTCTGAATATTGGAAGAGGATATCGTCCGGCATGAGCGCAACATCGATCGTCCCGCCCAGTCCTGCCGTGGGATAGTGTCCGATGATAGCCGCTCGATCTTGCAGCGCCATGTCGCGCACGAAAAACTCACAGGCGCTGTTACAATTTGGTCCCGCGAGTACTGCCACTGCGCCGGCGTAGCGTAGATCTTCGGACGGCAAGTAGAATTGATTGATGGTCTGCGGGTCGAAGAAAAACTCATCCAGGTCCTCGTCATAGAAGCCGACGCTGGTCAACGCCAACTCTTCGTTATGGAAGTAGGCCGCCATCTGGTCGGCGAGGAACGTGCTGCCCCCGTCATTCTGTCGCATGTCGATAATCAGGCCGGATACATTCTTGTTCCTGAGCGTGTCAACAAGTCGCTCCCACAATTGGATGGTCAACAGCTTATTGTCGGAAAAACTGTAGATCTTAGCATATCCATAGCCATTGTCTAGCTGCGTATATTCGACAGGCAACTGAAAGCCGTCCATCCCGGCGTTGAAAGAAGAGAAACTGAAACTTTCCATTTCCGCCTCTGAAGTCAATGGTACTGTAATCGGCGACTGCGTACCGGGGTTCTGAACCATCACGTCGATGACAGTGCCTAGCGGCGAGCGAACGGCATAGCGCAATTTCTGCAGCCGTTCAGAATGGCTGGTGCTAAAGGGTGCTGAAAGCGCGACTGTTTCCTGAACAAACTCGTCAATGGGAGTTCCGTTCATACTGATGATCTCTGCCCCCTCGACAATGCCAGCTCGATCCGCCGGTCCGTCTGCCAGGATGAAATTGGCGATGATACGTCCGTTGTCCAGTTCCCGGATGGCCATGCCCAGCCCGCCACCCGCCTCGGAGCGGAAATCCTCGACGACGAACGGACCGCTCACATGGCCGTCCGGTATCGAAAAAGAGAAATCGCGCAGCGCTCGTCGAAAGACCAGATCGTCGTTGTCGGCCGCTGCTTCTTCAAAGCGGGGCCGGAAGGTGGTCCGAAGCGCTTCCCGATCCAACTGTTTGTAATCCGTAAAGGCGTATTCATCGCTCAGGAGATCGATCAAAGCGTCGAACGCATCATCGTACGCCAGCGCGGAGAAGTCTTCCATTTCGCTACCTGCCGGCTCGAACAAGTCGATAGTCGGATAGCGAGAGCGATCAAAGGTAAACGGTTCCGAATCCATGTGGACGATCGAATACCCCTGGGGAATCCTCACAATGGGATCGTCTGCGCTGAACAGCCGACCATCGTCGCCGAACCCGGCGGGAAATCCTTGCTCACTGTCTGGTGCATAGACAAGGAAGGATCCGCCGATGATCTCCCGAAAGGTGTCGGCTTCACTGCTGACTTTGGTTGACGCGTAGGTGTTTGACCAACCTCCTCCGAAGAGATCACGTTCCTCAAGAAATGGATCGCCAAAAACGTTGGCCCGATATGCGACCGCAAAGACCATGACGCCGGTGTCATCTTCCCCATCATTGTCCACATCCCGGAGCGATGCTTGGGGTCTGATCGGGAGCGAAATCGAGTAAGAGAATGGTGAAGTGTGGAAGTCAGACGTGATCTGGCCGATCGTCTGAGATTCGGTGGGCAAAATATAGCCTTGATCCCGGTCGACGAATCCGGCCTGGTCTTCCAGAATGACCATGGGCGCTTCGGTGCCGATGGTAAAGAACGCGTTTGTGTACCACACTTCGCCCTCTATCGAGACCGGTCCCCCCTGATTATTCTCAATGATTGCGGCTGGAATCGTAGGCTGCGCTGTCTGTGCATGCACGGACGGAGCCGTCCATAGGTCGCGTATGAGTACGAGCGAGATCGCCAACAGCGCGGCTGTCAAAGGATTGGCGAGCGATGACCTGTGGACAAGTTTCACGATGGTTGAGACCAATGGGGCCATGGACGGACTGCTCCTTCAGGGTTGAGGGCGATGAATCATTGCTCCAAGTGCGATCAACAGGTATGAGCAAGCAGAGAGCGACTGGTCACAGTACATGGTTCAGGGGAGACTCCGAAAGCCGGCGGGCGATCACCCCGGCGTTACCGGTGAATAGTACGCGCATATTTTGGCATGTCTTCGTCTCTATCTGGTGAACACGATGTGAGGCTTTGGCTAAATTTCTGAGTTCAGTGAGCACATTATACCAGAGTGGAATCTACCGACGAAGGCACTAATTTCCAAGGGGAGACTCTCGCATTCTACGAGTTGGCCGGCTCGTGCGACGTACTGCCCACTGATCGCTTGCATGGCGCACTCCTTCCGGGCAGTGGGTCGCATGGGTCCGCGAAATCCGGCATAGATCCATGGCCGGCAACAGGTTTGACGCTACCATGAGAGCGCCTGTACAATCTCAATACTTATGTATCCTGAAGCACTTCTGCTGCACGTTGCAATTGAGTTGACAGAAAATGGACCGGTGACCCGAATCGTATCGTCGCCGGTCGGTCAAGCCAGCGCGCCTTTTGTCTCTCCGATGACGTCCAGCGAACGAGACGACTTCTGGGCAAGCGTTGCCGAACCCATCGATCTGGGCGCCGGCGACCGCTCGGCTCAACAAGTGACTACTCAGTCGTCTCTTGTTCGAACAGTCGGCGAACAGATCTTCAATGCACTATTTGTCGGCGATCTCATCTCGACTTTGAGAGGGAGCCTGGAACTTGCCTATCAACAGAGCGCGGCCCTTCATCTGCGTCTGACCTTGCCTGACAGCGGCTCTCTGTTGACCCTGCCTTGGGAATATCTGTTCGATCCGACACGGCAGGAGTTTTTGTCATTGTCGCCTCATTCGCCCATCTCCCGCTACGTGGATCGCCGACATCAGATTCGACCACTGAATGTTGAGCCGCCGCTGCGCGTGCTCGTTGTGATAGAAAGCGCCGAGGGTCTGGCCCCGATCGACGTCAGGCAGGAATGGATCAAGCTGATCGATACGATCGACTATCTTGGCATGGATGACCGGTTGGTGGTTGAACGCCTGGAGAAGCCGACACTTTTTGAACTGCAAAAACGGTTGCGTCAGCGCCCATGCCACATTCTGCACGTAATCGGCCACGCGGTGTACAATGAGACAGCCCAAGACGGGCGACTGGTGCTTGAGGATGAGGTCGGTCGCGGACGTATGATATCCGGCCAACATCTGGGGCAATTTCTGCGTGATCACTACGCCACACGGCTTGTGATCCTTCAGTCCTGCGATCCTGTGCTGGATAAACACAATCCGTTGGGATTGGTGGCACAGAACATTGTGCAGCGCGGGGTGCCGGCAGCGGTCGTGTTGCCGTATGCGATGCCGGACAATCTCTCGCTGGCATTTCTGCATGATCTGTATGCGAATATAGCGCAGATGCAACCGGTCGATCGGGCCATGGTGGAAGCGCGCAGGGCTCTGGCAAGCGAGGCGCCCAACGTGCTGTGGGGCCTTCCCTGGCTGCTGGCGCGTACCACGTCCGGCTATATTTTTGACGATGGTAAATTAAAGTCTGAGGTCACGGCTGAGGAGACTCGTCATGAACCCAGTCTACTTGAACGGGTGCTGCGATCCAACTTCGGCTCCGATTCTTGATCGCTGCAAGAGGAGATTCCTTACCCGCCGGAGCCAGGGTGATTGAACCGGCACTGAGGTTTTTAGACCATAGACCGGGCACTTCTCAAGAAACGTTGATATCGGTTTGTGCAGGCTGAGCCTGCCGAAATCTGAAATACCCACCCAGTGAGCGAGGATTATGAGCAAAGCACAGATTGGACTGATCGGACTGGCTGTCATGGGCCAGAATTTGGTGTTGAATTTAGAACGCAACGGCTACACGGTTGCCGTCTTCAATCGCACCACTGCCACCATGCAGGGGTTTGTGGATGAGCATCCCGGCAAGAACCTGATCGCGACCACAACATTAGAGGAACTGGTCGGTAGCTTGGAACGCCCGCGTCGTATCATGATCATGGTGCAGGCCGGATGGCCCGTGGACGCGGTGATCGAGGGCTTGATTCCGCTGCTGGATGAAGGCGACCTGATCATGGATGGCGGCAACAGCTTCTACAAAGACACCGAGCGCCGTGCCGAGACGGTCACAGCCGCCGGGCTCAACTTCATGGGCGTTGGCGTCAGTGGTGGTGAAGAAGGCGCGCTTTGGGGCCCCAGCATCATGCCGGGCGGTTCCTACGATACCTGGTCTGCCGTGCAGCCGCTGCTGGAGGCCATTGCCGCCAAAGCGCCGGAAGACGGCAAGCCGTGCGTCGCCTACCTGGGGCCGCGCGGGGCCGGCCACTACGTCAAGATGGTCCACAACGGCATTGAGTATGGCGACATGCAGTTGATCGCCGAGGCCTATGACATCCTACAGCGTGCGCTGGGCCTTTCGGCCGGCGAACTGGCCGAGATCTTCGGGGCGTGGAACGAAGGTGAGCTGGACTCCTTCCTCATTGACATCACCGTCACTATCCTAAAACGCGTTGACGAAGAGACCGGCAAGCCGCTGGTCGATCTGGTGTTGGACAAGGCCGCTCAGAAGGGCACCGGCAAGTGGACCAGCCAGGATGCCTTTGACGTCGGCGCGCCGATTCCCACCATCAACAGCGCCGTCGTAGGCCGCATCATCTCCAGTCTCAAAGACGAGCGCGTGGCCGCCAGCAAAGTGCTGCCTGGTCCCGAAGGCGTCACCTACGAGGGCGATCCGGCCGTACTCATCGATTCGGTGCGCCAAGCGCTCTATGCTTCCAAGATCAGCGCCTATGCCCAGGGCATGGCTCTGCTCTCCATGGTCAGCGAGGAATACGACTACGATCTGAACCTGGACGAGATCGCCGCCATCTGGCGTGCAGGATGCATCATCCGGGCCCGCTTCCTGAACCGCATCACCGACGCCTTCCGCAACAACCCGGATCTGCCCAACTTGCTGCTCGATCCCGATCTGGGCGCGGCCGTCATCGAAAGGCTGCCCGCCTGGCGTCACGTTGTGCAGACGGCCATCGGTCTGGGCATCCCCGTGCCTGCCTTCAGTGGCAGCCTGGCCTACTACGACTCCTACCGCAGCGAAGTCCTGCCGGCCAACCTGATCCAGGCCCAACGCGACCTCTTCGGCGCGCACACGTATGAGCGGACGGATAAGGACGGGACGTTCCATTCGAATTGGGAATAGGGGGAATGGGGGGTGGGGATTAGGGATTGGGGACTAGGGACTAGGGAAAAGGCTTGACTCAAGATGCCAATCCCCATTCCCCAATCGCCAATCCCCAATCACCAATCACCTACCCCCCCTACATCATGAACCGCTGGATAATCATATTCTTCCTCACACTGACATTGGGCGGGGCCTGGCTGTGGGTGAGCCAGGTACCGGTCGACGCTACCGTGGTGGCGCGTGAACCGCAGCCGGCCGTCGGCTACCGCGCGCCCGATTTTGCTCTTGAGACGCTGGACGGCCAGGCCTTCGTGCTCAGTGAAGCCATTGGTTCTCCAGAGGGTACGCCAGTCGTGCTCAACTTCTGGGCGACTTGGTGCGGGCCGTGTAAGCGCGAAATGCCTGCGCTACAGGGGGCTGCACAGCGCTATGACGGCGACGTGCTGATCGTTGGCGTGGACCAGGGTGAGCCGGCTGCGACCGTGCAGCAGTTTGTTGACGAACTGGGCCTCACCTTTGACATCCCCATGGACACGGACGGGGCAATCGGCGCACGCTACAACGTGCGCGGCATGCCCACCACCTACTTCATCGACGGCAACGGCGTGATCCAGGAGATCTGGTCGGGCGAGATGAACGCCATCACCCTGGCCGAGAAGATCGAGTCGATTCGGTAAAAGATGTTCGTAGTCACGACTTCAGTCGTTCCGTGGCCAGACATCTTCGCACTTCACAGAGCACACTTTGTTCGTAGTTTTTTGCTGGCAGAGGCAGTGTCATACCCGCAATCGCGGGTATCCATTTTCGGTTTCAGAGTGGATTCCTGCCTTGGCAGGAATGACAGACTGGAAGTGCAAAGATAGTGAGAGCATGTAGGCTGGTAATGCGGCATCAATAACCGGCTTCTGGCGGTGCTCTTCATTGTTAGCTGCGGAAATCATTCCTGCGATGTATAGCAAGACCCGTGCGCACGCCCTTCGTGCGCACTAAACGTCTGAATCTCTGTGTTCCCTCTCCCCGATCACGAAAAACATCAGCACCCACACAATCATCAAATCGGGCAGAGCATAGCTCAGATCGATCCACCCGTGGGCCAGGGCGGCCATCGAAGCGGCCAGAAAGCCGAGGGCCCAGATGCGCTCGTCGTTCTTCGATTCCACATCGTGACTATCCCCATCGCCTGAACGAAAGCGCCGCCAGAGCTTGGCAATGCCGCTGGCCCAGAAGCCCAGGCCCAGTGCCAGCCCCACCAAGCCAAGGCGCGTCCACCGATCCAGCAGCCAGTTGTGGGGGTGGTTGAGGTTGGGTTCCTGCCAGGCCTTGGGCAGGATATAGCCGCTTCGGTAGGTGTAGAGGAAGTTGTCCGGCCCCACGCCGAAGGGCAGATGATCCAGCGCCATCTGCCAGGCGCTGCGCCAGAGCTGGATGCGCAGAAACCCGGTGCCCTGGGAGAAATCGAGGGGGCGCTGGAAGCGTTCGGTCCCCAGGAAGGGCGTCATGGCCAGGAACCCCACAGCGGCTAGCCCTGCCAGCAGCCAGAGCGGTCTGGTCGACTGGCCGCTTTGCCTCAGCAGCCGCCATCCACCCAGCCAGAGCACGACGAATGTGACCGGCAGCGCCAGCAGCAGCGCGCCTTTGCTGAAGGTGAGCAGCAGCGCCGCTCCCTGAATACCTGCCGGCACGAGCCAAATAACGCGGGTGCGCCGATCACGCACGAAGAGCCCCAGGGCCAGCGTGACGGCCAGGCTGCGCTCCAGGTAGAGCGCCAGGTTGTTGGGCGAACCGTAGAACGCACGAATGCGTTGGACGCCCTCGGCGCTGATGAGCATGGAGCCGGCGGCGAACTGCCACAGCCCCACCAGACGAGACGACTGTTGCGCCGGCCAGCCAAGACCATAGAATCAGCCGTCGATCCGCTGATGGATTGCGTGAGGTCGCGAGGGTGAGCGTCAGGAGCAGCGCAAAGATCCCGCCGGCGAGAAAGACCGTGCGCCACTCGTGAAGGGCCACGTCAGTGTGGGCGGCCGCAGTTGCAGATATGAGCGCCCAGGAGACAATGGCGGCCAGCACCCAGCCGGGTGAAAACCAGCGCCGGCTCTTTGCGTACACCCCATCCATCCGGCCCTGATGGGGATGATCATGAGAAGAACTCGATCCACGAAGTACACGAAGGGACACAAGAGAATGATTGCCCTTCGTGTCCCTTCGTCTCCCTTCGTGGATTCGCTTTTTCTTGCACGGATCGCAGAACGACGTATGCTACCCAGATCACCATCCCGCCGAAGACGCCGACGTCGATGAGGCTAAAGCTGCGGCCTGGAAGCAGTGGCAGTGGGTAGGTGAAGTAGAAGGGCAAGCTGAAGAGCAACGCCCCGATCCAGAGCGCCGGGCGCGTCAGCGCAGCCAGGCCGAGCAGGGCCGTGCCACCTAGGCAGAGAAGCCACAGATCGGTGGCTGTGCCAATCATAGCCAGCACGAGTCCGAGTGTAGCTAGACCGGTTGCTGCTTGGGCCAGGACGGAAAGCGGACCCGTGAACGGTGCAGGCTGATTGGACTGTACATCGAGTTCGCGACGGATGAACGTCCATCCGGCCATCCTGCGCAGCCCGGCTACAGCCAGCCAGAACGCGGCCATCAGCATAGCTGCGCCCGGCCAAATCGGTGGTGAATCCGGCGGCAGGGCGTCGATGGCCACTGCGCGCAGCGGTCTTTGGGTCCAACCCCGCCAGATCTCCACCCGCACCTGGTGGGGCCTGGCCGTGTCGGGCGCCTGGTGCACTCGTATCCAGACGGGTGTAGGCTCGCTGCCGTCTCCCTGATTGTCGGGTTGATTGTCAGGATCGTAGAGAGGCATGTAGCCGGCAGGACGCGTCCGGCTGTCGCTGTTGCCGCGGATGACGGGCAACTCTGAAGCGGGAGCGCCATCGACCGTGACATAGAGGTAGCCCCAATAGTCTCCGGTCGCCAACTGGAGGGCCAGTTCGTCCCCCTCATACGTGAACTCAACGATGCCGGCCGGTTCCTGCCAGGGATCGGCCGGTTCGCCCGGGTCTGCCCCTGCTGCGCTGATCGTCCAGCCGGGTCCGTACTCGAACACGGGGCTATCCATGCCGGCGATGATGCCGGGTGCAAGACTGTCCACCGGCATTGTGGAGGCCTGCTGAGGCGTCTGGATCCGAAACGACCCGGCCCAGACAATCCAGATGAGTCCGACGATGACCAATAGCAGGGCAAGGCCGAGCGCGGTCCAGCGGATGCGTTCTCGTTGCCTGTCGGCCGAGAGGTCAGTCTCCCGATTGGTCTTTTGAGAGCTCTCTGAGTCAGCGGTCATGATGGTTGCATGGTATCATCGGCCCGTGTGGACGCCAATTCAATGGCTCAGGATTCGATTCGTTCAGCCACGGCAAATTGATGGCCACGTGTGAGACCATAAGGGAGTGACCCTAGCAGGACCAATCTGTTCAGGCTTTTCCAGAATAGTAACTTTACGGGAGTTGGCAAAGCCTCAAGCCATTCCAGGCAAAGATTTCCTTGCAACGTGTATTTATCTCTCTGGAATGGCCTTAGGCATTGGCAACCAATCCTTATGTGACGCGTGAGTAGATCAGGAATTGACCGTCAATCCAGGCTTCGCTATAATCAGGATCGCGTCTTTTCGGGGACGAATCGAGACTATCGGTCTACCGGATGCTGGCTCGTTTGATGAACAGTCGTTCACATGAGTGAGATGAAAGTGGGCAGAGAGAAGGTAATTGTGGCAGACGAGCAGAGCGAAAATCCGTTGGAAGATTTTGCAGCAGCGTTGAGTGACGCCATTCCTGGTAAGTCGGTTGAGATCAAGAACTCGTCGGTTGACCTGGTCGAGGGCGGCCAAGTCAAGATGCAGCAGTCTGCCGCTCGTTCGGTACAGGCCAGTGCATTGAACATGGAAGAATCGGCGGCCGGCTTTGTGCGTGCCGGGTCGGTTGACGCCGAGGATAGCGCCATCGGTTTCGTGATGGCGGCCGATGCGAATCTGAACGATGTGACCACTTCGTTGGTGGCGGCCAAACGTGTCAGTGCCCGAAACATACGCGCGTTTGCGATCTTCGCTGCCGAATTGGACGGCGATGCAAAATCGGTGCTGACGCCGGTCACAGCTTTGGCGGCCGGCGCCGGGTTTGCGCTGACCCTGTTCATTCTCAGAAATATGGTCTCAGCGGTCTTCACTAGACGCCGACATGAGACCGATGCTTAGGGATCTGCTGCAAAATCTATAGCGGTCGGCAATCTGGGCGCTAACCTGATTCTGTTTCCCTCGTAATCGAGGATTCGAACGGTTGGTCTGCAAGAACTGTAGGATTTGGGCGATGTTGTTGTCATCACGAGCAACGGATATCGCTGCTGAAAATACCGATCAATAGAGATCATCATTAGAGATCGACGTGTCTGATTATGGGAAGAGGAGTCATTGAGAATGGATAAGTTGCAGTTGAGCGCCCACGAGCGTGAGATCACCGGGCGTAAGGTAAAACAGATTCGTGCCGAGGGTTTGGTGCCCATCGTTGTCTATGGTCCGAAGCAAGAGTCGCTCAGTCTGCAGGTCAGTTCGCGTGAGTTTGAGCGAACGTTGCATGCCGGCGGCATTTCGCAGCTCGTCGAGCTCGTTGTCGACGGCGGAACGACCCACAACGTGTTGGTTCGTGAGCTTCAACGGCATCCGGTGAACCATAGCCTGATGCACGCTGATTTCTATGCCGTGAACATGTCTGAAAAGCAGCAGGTTTCCGTTGCTATCCATGGCTTCGGTGAGGCCGAAGGCATGATGGCCGGCCTAATGATGTTGCAGGCCCTTGATCAGGTTGAGATTGAGGCGCTGCCGTCGGATATTCCGTCCCATATCGAGATCGACATTACGCCATTGACAATGGAAAACTCGATCACAGTTGCTGATCTGCCGGATATGCCGGGTATTGAGTATTTGACGCCAGCCGATGAGGCTGTCTTCATGTTGATCGCGACGCGTGAAGAAGAAGAAGAGGAAGTCGACGAAGAGCTGGAACTGGAAGGCGAGGCCATGGCCGAGCCGGAAGTTATCTCAGGCAGCAAGTCAGACGAAGAAGAAGACGACGAAGGATAGTCAGCGTAGAACTGATTACAGAGCAACAAAAAGGTCGGTCTCGATTCGAGACCGACCTTTTTGTTGCTCTGTAATCTAGCAAGGTTAGAAGTCGCCGTCGGCCAGGAATTGCATAGGATCGACGGCCACACCGTTAATCTGCAACTCCCAGTGTAGGTGGGCCCCCGTGCTGCGGCCGGTCGTACCGACCAGACCGATGGAATCGCCCGCATTGATCTCATCCCCTTCGACGACATGCATCTCGCTGAGGTGCCAGTATCCCGTCAGCACGCCACGTCCATGGTCAATGATGACCGCATTGCCGCGAATGGTCATCGGTTCGGCCATGACTACTGTGCCTCGGATCGGCGCTGTAACGGATACGGTGTTTGGCGCAGCAAAATCTTGGCCGGAGTGATACCCGTAGCTGGTGGAATCACCGCCACTGTAGATTCGTCGCGTGCCGAAGGGGCTGCTGGTTGGATACTCGGAACCAATGGGGCGTCTGACAAAGGTTGCCCAATAGGGCTCCGGCGATATCGTTGACCAGATCTGATTCACGCGTTCCTCTTCGGCCATTACCGCGGTGGGATCGAGCAGATCGGATTTTTCATCGGGTAGTACTATCTCCTGGCTGGCGTAGCCGCCGTCGGCTACGGTCACCTGGCGGCTCTGCGCGACGGGAAGGCCCCGGCCGGCTAGATAGCTAACTGTGATTGTGTACGTGCCCGGCTCCAGCAGCGCATGCACCGGTAGATAGGCGAACTGCCGCAGTGGATCGTCGTCGATAGGTGTGAAGACCAGGGGAACATCGTCGAAGCTGGCGGCAAGAAAGGCGGGGCGATCCGCAGTCACGGTCAAGCTGCCTGTACGGCCCTGGACGAGTGGATCCGTGAACTCCAGCGCGGTAATGGCGCCAAAGCGAAGGGATGGGTCGGGGGTGAAATCACCTGAGGCTGTGATCGGCTGGCCCGGAAATAGGCGTGCGTCGTCTGCAAGCCCGTTTAGAGTCAATAGCGTTTCCAGCTCTTGCCCGGTCCGTTTCGCAACCGATCGTACTGTGTCGCCGGGAAGTGCGCGAACAACCGTTGTGGGCCCGATAATCAGGGATTGTGTTGCCAGCGCCTCGACTTGCTCTGCTGAGGGAATCAAGAGCACCTGTCCGACACGGATGATGGATGGATCCTCGATCTGGTTGAACTGTGCCAGGGCGTCTACAGAGACGTTCACCTGCTGGGCAATGCTACTCAACGAATCGCCGGCTACAACTGTGTAGCTGTTTGCAGACTCCTGCGCGCTGCTCACCGGCGACCAGAGGCTGAACGCAATGGCAAAGACCATGGCCGAAATCGCCAGCTTTGTGACGAGAAGCCGAATATGGCTTCGACCTGGATCCGCAGTGACGAATGCTGGGGCGTTCACGATATTGTTATTCTTCGGATTCTTCAGTGTACACACTGGGTTTGAGTACGCCGATGTATGGCAGGTTTCGGTAGATCTCATCATAGTCCAGGCCGTAACCGACGACGAACTCGTTGGGGACTGAGAAACCGACCCAATCCACCGGTACGTCGACCTCGCGGCGAGAAGGCTTGTCAAGGAGGGCCAAGATGCGTAGGCTGGCTGGGTTACGCTGACCCAAGAGGCCGACCAGATATTCGAGCGTATGCCCGCTGTCGATGATGTCCTCGACCAACACCACGTTTCGACCCGTGATCGGGTAGTTGAGGTCCTTCATGATGCGTACAATGCCGCTACTGTCCATGCCGGAGCCATAGCTGCTCGTCGCCATGAAATCGATGGCATGGGGAATGGAGATGGAGCGGATCAGGTCGGCCATGAACACGAGGCTGCCCTTGAGCACCGATACGAGCAACAGATCTTTGCCGCTGTATTCCTCACTCATGATCCGGCCAAGCTCGTTCACACGGCGTTGCAGGGTCTCTTCGTCGATCAATACATGGTCGATGTCACTGTGTAGAGAGCGGGTCCTCCAGAGGTCGATTGCAGGCATAGATCGTCTCCTCACTGTTGGCGTTCTTACCGTTGGAACCACTACGTGATGTTGGCGATGGTAGAGACTCGTGTCGCAGCTCAACAGGCAATCGGCAACGGATAGCTCAACGGGATAGGTACTATCGCAATCGTATTCCTTGCAATGAAATTTCTTTCCCTGGCGAATGGCAAACCATAGCCCAGCAGAGCAATTTCCGACTGCACGTCTCTGCCAAAGGGCATTTTCATCTCTCCGATTGTCCACAATTAGGTTCGCAGTGACGTCTTCAGCCGTCCGGACCGCCAAAGCGGTCAGTACAAAAAAAGCTGCTACATTCATTACGGAAATACCGGACAGTCACTTACTCCCCCGGCAACTGAGCAGGGGCAACCTGATCCAGCGGGCCGAGCGCAGTCACCAATGGAGCATAGACCCAGGCTAGTTGTCCTGCATACTCGATCTGCCACCACTCTGTGTTGGTCGGCACATTGCCGCGAATGGGCAGCGCTGTGCCATTGGACACGAGCCCGACGATCTCGTGCTCGGTGCCGGGGCCGGCACGCACGTTGAGAAGTGAGGCTTCCACATAGGCGGTCGGGACATCCGGTTCTACGAACGGCGTGGCCGTTGGAACCAGGATCGCCGCAGGCTCCGGTTGAGTCGCTTGAACCTGAACGGGATCAGAAACCGTCGATGGCGCCAAGGGCGTATTTGCTGTGCCGGCTTTGAATTGTGCACTCCACTGTGCGCTGAGGTTGATGAACTGGCTGCCATAGGCGGCACTGGGTTCGATATAGGTTCCCTCGGGCCACTCATTGAAGCTGTTGATGACGATCCAGTTTGGCCGGCTGTCAATGGCTGCCTGCCACGCACGGGCATAGTATGCGCCGCCTTCACGATCCTGCGCAAAGCCGCCGCTCGGCCGGATACGCAGATCATTGTATCCAGGCATTACAGTGGCCACCCAGAATTCATGTGTCCCCTGTTGATTGCGTGCTGCGGCCACATAATTGGCAAATTTCTGGTTGGTATAGCCCAGGTCGTTGGGTGGATTCCAGGTGTTGCTGTAGAGGTGATGCCCGTCAAACACGGACAAGTAGGACATGTTGACGCCCTCTGAGATCCAGATCTGTCCATTGCCTGGATCTACCTGGTTGCGAATGTTGCGCCAGGTGTCGACGCCATACATGTTGGGGCGCCAGAAGAAGATGACGGGCCGTCCATCTACGCGCAGGTAAGCCGGATGTTGAAGATGGGCCCCCTGGGCATGCTGGAGGGCTCCCGCAACGCTGGCGGTACTTCCAAGAAAGGGTGAGTCGGTCTCGAACAGGATGCTGATCTTGAAATTGCGTGCCGCTGCTTCCTCCAGAAGTGCTGCCAAATTAGGCTCCGTCTGGTTGAACTGGCCGCTCGGACCGTACCAGGCCACCACGAACGCATCTATACCCGCTGCCTTGGCTTGATCGATGTGCCGTCCCATGACGGCCCGATCTCGGCTCACGTACGGCTCGGCCGGCAGGTCGCTGAGTTTGTCATAGGTCCACGTGTTCTCATCGAACCATGTGTAATAGAATGCCATTACCAGCGGATCGCCGCTGCTTTGGGTCAGTGGCCGCTGTGCAGGATTCTGAGAAGGAAGGGGAAGTGGACTCGCTTCGACCCGGGTCCTTGATGCTGCGACCAATCCGAGAATGGCAATGCAGGCCAGCAGAAGCATCGTCAATAGGATGCGCCATCCGAGGCGAAGCTGCTCGTGGGTATCTATCCGCTCCAGCACCTGGCTTTCTATAACTCGCGGGAAATTGGATCGGACGGTTCGTGGGTCTTCTTGATTGATGCTCATGGTTGAGGATCGTAACATGTGGCTGCAGTCGACGCCAAATTGAGACGATTTCACAATCGCTTTCAGAAATCGTCTTCCTGAGAGAAGGGGCGCCTGAGAGGCGCGATAAAGGTGAATACTCTAGCCTGTCGGCATTTCGTTGGGGAATCGTGGGGAAGCAGTCTTAAGGAATGTCGCCCTTTGAAGCGATGACGCCACACTTCAGCATCCCGGGATTGGGTCAAACCGTAGCCTCAGATGGCGCAGTCAGTGGCACAATCCCGGAATGCTGGCGCACGCGTGTGGGCTGTTTAGAGACTTCGTAAGGGATGTTGCCCTGCGATTGGCCGGCCTTCTGTTACCGCCCGGGCGTAGCCAACTGCTGAACTGACGGCAAGGCTAGTAGTTCGCTCAACATCATGGCCGTTGCTCCCCAGATGACTTGGTCCTGGATGTCAAAGAAGGGGACGAGTACGTCGCGTCCACGCAGTTGCCACGTCTCTTCCTGAAGGTTGCCAGGTGCAAGGAACTCGGTCAGAGGCGCCTGAATCAGCTTGGCTACTTCGTACGGATCGGGGTGAAACTCGGGACTATAGTCGGTCCAGCCGACATACGGATGGACGAGGTAGTCGGAGGCATAGACATAGAGCGGCGTCAGTAGTCCCAGCAACGTGATTTGGCTGGGGTGAACGCCGACTTCCTCGTAGGTTTCGCGCAGTGCAGTGTCTGCCATCCCGTTGTCGATCTTTTCGTGGCCACCCCCGGGCAGACCCACCTGTCCGCTATGCACGCCGCCATAAGTCGGTCGGAGGATCAGTGGGAAGTAGATCTGATCTGAATGGGGGTAGAAGAGAATCAGCACGCCGCCTTGCCGTGTATTCAGCCCCGGCTCGAAGTGGCTGGACGTACTTGTGCGCGGTCGCGGCGCCATCCGCTGTTGAGCGTCAGGACCCGGCAGCGGACGGGAGAGATCGATGCGCAACTGGCGCAGAAACGGCTCGTAGTGGTCACTCATAGTACGCGGCAGATCAATCCCTTCAGATATTCTCCCTCGGGAAACGTGATAGCGACGGGATGGTCCGCGCTTTGACGCAACCACTCGACGACCTGCACTGGCCGTTCTGCGTCCACTGCGGCCCCAAAGACCACTTTCTGGAACAGATCGGCGCTAACCAATCCGCTGCAACTGAATGTGGCCAGTATGCCTCCGGGGCTGAGCAATTGCATGGCCAGCAGGTTGATATCTTTGTAGCCGCGCAGGGCACGGTCGATATTTCGTTTTGATTGGGCGAACTTTGGCGGGTCCAGCACGATGACATCAAATTGGGGCCCCTGATCAGCGCCGGTGCCGGACCTGCTGAGGCCTCGCCAGCCGCGTAGTACCTGGAAGACATCACCAGTGACGTCCTCCGTAACATTTTGAGTGAAACCTCCTGCGCAGCCGTCATCAAACCCATTGAGCCGGGCATTCTCTCGACCTAAGGTAAGTGCATCGGCGCTTGTGTCGACGTTGATCACATGGTCTGCACCGGCGGCCAGTGCGTAGATGCCAAAGGCCCCTGTATAGCTGAAGGCATTCAGCACGCGTTTGCCTGCACAGTATGCAGCCACACGCCGGCGATTCTCACGTTGATCGGCATAGAAGCCGGTCTTCTGGCCGCCTGTCAAGTCGACCAGAAACTGAAAACCATGTTCCATGACCTGAACCGTGGCTTCCGGCGCTGCGCCCGCCAGAAGACCGACTGCGCCATCGAGGCCTTCACGACGTCGGACGGTCGCCTCGCTGCGCTCGATCACGCCGCTGCAACCGGTGATGGTCATCAGCTGTTCTGCGAGCGCTACCTTGCGTCGGTCGATACCCAGCGTGCCTGACTGCAAAACTAGGTGGGCACCGTAGCGATCGACGGTCAATCCGGGCAAATAGTCGCTTTCGGCGTTGACCAGCCTGTAGACGTTCGTCTGGGGATCGTCGGCTAAATCTTGGCGTCGAGCAACGGATGCAGCGAGCCGCTGATGCCAGAACCCTTCATCGATTTGCTCGTCTTCTTGCCAACTGAGCAGGCGTACACAGATCTGACTCTTGCGATTGAGGTAACCCTTAGCCAACCAATTGCCGCCGGAATCCACGACTGAAACAATCGATCCATCTACGGCGGACTCGGGTATTTGACGGATTGCTCCACTGAAGATCCAGGGATGGCCCTGGCGAACCGGTTTGTCGCGCTTGGGCTTGAGAACTATGCTGTCATTCATCTCTGATCCTCTGGATCGCTGAGGGCGTTGTTGGAGCCCTTTCGGTCTGCATCCTGGGAAAGTTCCCAGCCATGTTGGTTGATTGTGATCTGTTGATCGGCAATGGTGATGATCAATCCCACTGAATCATAGCTGAACGGCTGCTCCCCGTCCGGTGTCGTCAGGATGCCTTGTACACGAGCGGGCGATCGGTCGGTGTAGCGGATCTTGTAGCCCTTGTAAATGGCCCAATGGACCAATGGCTTCACGTTGGCGCGCATCTACGTCTCTTCCTATCCATCTGACAGACCTGCAAGATCATCTCTGCTGTATGACGGTGGGCAATTCGGTCCGCTGTAGTCTGACCTAGCCTCGCCTGGCCAGTCGGCATACCCTCCCGATCTACGAGATATCCCGTCAAGTCGTATATGAATCAAGTTCTCGTTAGACCTTCAGTGACTGCCCGCAATTAACCTCCGGGAGGTGGTCATGAAATTCCAGGTAAGCGAACGGGTGCTGACCAGCTCCCGGAGGTTGATACCGCTAAGTTGTTTGCGGACCATGACTTATTAGGTCAGTTTGGCTCCCATGTGAGAGCCAGAATGTTGACTGTATTGTCAGTGATACGGGCGCTGTGCCCCAATCTCAGGCCGCATACCCAGAGGACGTAGTCTCCGTCCCTCCAATCCCGATCTCCGTCGACCAGCAGTGGCCACCCTTCGCGTAGTGAAGTGTGAATCTTCTCGTCGGTGAAAAGATTGCCGAGCGTTCGAGTCTGGCCGGTCATGCCCAAAGGAGCAATCCGCATACCGTTCGCTGGCCTGGAGAGCACAGGGCGGCCAATCTTGTCTGCATCCAGAAACGCCTGCCATGGAGATACTTCATCCCAATGGGACGGAAGCTCAGTTGAGGAAATCCGCTCGACGCGCAGTCGCCAACCATCGACCTGCATGTCGCCTGATTCAGGCACTTCGATCGATCTTCTCTCCCGGTCCAACTGCGGCCCCCAAGCCCGCACGGGTGGTGCCCTGTCAAGATGTAGAATCAGCTGGGCCGCTATATGATCTTGCGCTGAGGAGACTCGGGACACCCCCGATGCAAACGTCCACGCGATCGAGCCGATAAGCGAATGCGGGCCGCTAGTAGGGGCGGGGGCTGCCGGGTTTAGAACCACCCTGTAATTCGCAGAGCAGCCGATCAATGGATGCCGCATCAACGCCGTATAGACCGCCGGGCAATTGAGCGATGGCCGCCCGCAACACGCCTCGTTGTTGGGGCAGTTCGAGAGCGGAAAACCGACCATAGTCAAGGCTGACTCGCTCTAGTTCCTGATCTGTTTCAGGTTCGGTGAGCTTCAGATCAGCCATCAATTCATGGTCGAGTTGTTCGAGTCGTTGCACGTCATCTGCCACGATCTGTGCCGTGCGCGCCAGGGCGCTTATGACGCTTGGGTTGATCGTCGTCAGTTGGGGCAGGACTTGATGCCTTAGTAGGTTGCGTGAAAAGTGAAGCTCGCTGTTGCTGCTGTCCTCACGCCAGGCCAGGTCCCGTTGAGTGAGGAATGCTTCAATCTCGCTGCGACGGATGTTGAGCATCGGTCGAATGAGCCAGGCCGGTTTCGATTCATCGCCTGGCTCTGCCGGCGTCAGGTTCGGCCAGGCGATCTTCGTCCGCCAGCGCATGCCGCCAAGACCACGAAGACCGCTGCCGCGTATGAGGTTCAGCAACAGCGTCTCCGCCTGATCATCCATGTTGTGGGCGACTGCGATCAAGGGAACCCGATCCTGTCCAGTACCGTTGTAGAGAGCCTGGTGTGCAATACGGCACAGGAACGCATATCTGGCACGTCGCGCAGCGTCCTCCGGACCTCCAGGTGCGTGAACAAGTGCATCAGTATCCAGCGTTGACTCATGATAAGGCAGGTCAAGCTGTCGGCAGAGCGATGTGACGAACTGAGCGTCTTCGGTCGACCCGGGACGCAGATTGTGGTTGAGGTGGGCGACGTGTATGCTCAGCCCAAGGTCGCTGGACAGCTGGTGCAGCGCGTGGAGCAGGCAGACGCTATCTGCGCCGCCACTGACGCCGATCACCACTGGAATCGGCCCGTAATGCTGCTCCAGCGGCCCGAGTTGGAGGTTGAGCCAGTTGTGCCGAAGGATTGTCAGCAACGTAGATTCTTCAGCTGTTGAAGCTGCGTTTTTGGGTGCATGAGTTCGAACGGCCATGGAGCGAATTATACCACATCAAGGGGTCGATACGGGGTCAACGGGCGTTTTCTTCTGCTCTGATTGGGCTGGTTGGCGCCGGTCAACCCTGGAGCCGAGATCGGGCCCGAAGGCAGTGTCGTGTGTTGGAGATCTGCAATGGATTTGGTCTGAATCCGGTCTGAATCCGGTCATCAACCGGCTTGTTCATGGTTGTTGCATTGTGTGAATGTAGTGGGATACTGGCGCCGCCAAGTCTTCTCTGGCAGCTGGAGTGGGATATTGCCGGAAAAAGTAGAGATCTTTTCCGGCAATGGATCGATTATGGTATACTTTGGCTTGATTTGTCTATCAATTGTCGATGAATAGGCAAAAGGATAGAGATAACTCAATTCGGGTATTTATGCGTGGGCTTCCAGCCTGTCCAGGCAAAAGTCGATACCCCAGATAAATAGTGGCAATTATTGACGACTAAGCGTGGCTTTCGAATATCAGAAGGACGTTTCGTTTGTGCAGGTTTTTGTATCCGTTCACAATCGAATTCGTCGGTTTTGCGAAGCGCCCTGCCAACCATTGTGCCTACTTGGAGCTAACGCGTGATCAACCCGTTTGATCTGGCTTTTGGGCCTTTTTTCTTTGGATATCGGTATCGATCTTGGTACCGCCAATACACTGGTCCATGTGAAAAACCGAGGGATTGTCATCAACGAACCGTCGGTTGTGGCCATCGATCGATCATCGCGACGACGCAATGCAGTCAAAGCGATCGGCAGCGAGGCCAAGGAGATGGTTGGCCGTACGCCGGCGCATATTGTCGCCATTCGTCCTCTGCAAGACGGTGTCATTTCTGATTTTGATGTGACTGAGCAGATGATCCATCATTTCATCGGAAAGGTCCACGGTAATCGTGCGTTTGGCACAGCACGCCCTCGCGTGGTCATCGGCATTCCCTCGGGTGTGACGGAGGTGGAAAAGCGTGCCGTTCGCGACGCTGCCATCAGCGCGGGCGCACGTGAGGCCGGTCTGGTTGAGGAGCCGATGGCGGCTGCCATTGGGGCAGGGTTGCCGGTGACTGAGTCCGTCGGCTCGATGATCGTGGATATTGGCGGTGGAACGACTGAAGTTGCCGTGATTTCGCTGGGCGGTATCGTTGTATCGCGTTCGATCCGCGTGGC
Source organism: uncultured Chloroflexia bacterium (assembly GCA_963848115.1). GTDB lineage: Bacteria > Chloroflexota > Anaerolineae > Caldilineales > Caldilineaceae > JAWKOK01. The sequence goes on from CAWKCP010000024.1 coordinate 129,769, forward strand.
CGGCGATGAGATGAACGAGGATATCATCAACTATTCCCGACAGAAGTATAATCTCCTGATCGGTGAGCGCATGGCTGAGCGTACGAAGATCGAGATCGGTTCGGCGTATCCCATGGAACGCGAACGTACGATGATTCTGCGTGGGCGTAACCTGATCACGGGATTGCCCGAGGCAGTTGAGGTCAGTTCTGTGGAGATCCGTGAAGCGCTCTCAGGTTCCGTAGATGTCATCGTGGATTCCGTCAAGGGGACGCTCGACGAGACGCCTCCCGAATTGGTTGCAGACCTGATGGAATACGGTGTTGTTTTGGCAGGGGGCGGTGCGTTGTTGCAGGGCCTGGCTCAACGTCTGCAGGATGAAACACGCATGCATGTCTATGTTGCAGACAATCCGCTCACAGCTGTGGTGATGGGAACCGGCATGATTCTGGAAAAGCCGGAATTCTATCGGGAGACACTGACTAGTATGCAACGTAAGAGTACAATTCGTTAGGTCGGTCCGTTGCAGGCGACGTTGCCAAAAGGCGCTCTGTCGAGTGCTCTGCCCAGCAACCTCATACGATAGTTGTGCACGGTAATTTTGTACGGTAATTTTGTACGGTGTCCACGCCTTTGATGCAGTACGTTGACTTTCGTTAAAGCTTGATCTCTTTGTCTTGACGTTTGTTGGACAGTCTGCTTTCTCCGTTGGTTCCGAGGTTTCGGTATTTTTTCTCGAACACACTTCTATGCGTAATACAGAACGACGATCCTGGTCTATTGGCGACATTGGGATTCGCCTGGTACTTCTCTCGTTGGCGGCGTTAATGTTTATGGCGCTGCAACAGACGGGGCAGCTTAGGGCTGTTCAGAGTTTTGTGACCCAGCTGACCTCTCCGGCGCAGGTTAGCGCGACGGGTGCTACTGAGAATGTTACAGATCTGTTTAGCTTTCTTGTCGAGTTGCGTACCATGCGCCAGCGCAATTCGGAGCTTGAACAGATCAACTCAAGCCTTGTGGTTGAGAATTTCCAGTTGCGCGAAGTGGAAGGCGAAAATCAGCAGCTACGTGAGATGCTGAATTTCGCTCAGACGCGTCCTGGATTGGAACTACGAGGTGCCCAGATCGTTGCACGAGTGATTGGACAGGAGAGCAACAATTTCCTGGACTTCATTATGCTTGATCTCGGTAGCACGCATGGTATCGATGTTGGAATGCCGGTGTTGACTGACCAGGGATTGGTCGGACGTATTAGCGAGGTGACGAATACGACATCCAAGGTTCTACTGATTACCGATGCCAGCAGCTCGGTCAACGCGTTGCTTCAGAGCAGTCGTCTCAACGGTGTACTGAGAGGCACGCCCGGCGCCAACCTGGTGATGGACTACATTCCCCAGGGGGGGCTATTCAGTGTCGGCGAGGTTGTACTGACGTCCGGTCTTGGCGGCAATTTTCCCAAAGGCATTCCGGTCGGGCAGGTACTCGAGATTTTACAACGTGATATCGACGTGTTTCAGCAGGCTGTTGTCCGACCCACGGTCGACTTCGGCAGCTTGGAACTCGTGATGGTGGTTACCAACTTCGATCCCCTGGAGACCGTTCCGGATTTACTTCCGGAGCAGGCGCCGGATGGTGAAGCCCCGATAGGAGAAACAGGCCCTGCAGGTGTGACACAGGGTGAGGAACCTGGTATCGACGGAGAGGCAATCGAGCCTGATGAGGGTTCAATTCCGGACGATTCAGCTACTGAAGACCTAGACACAGTAGATCTAGACGCAGAAGGCTTACCATGAAAGGAGTGACAGCCAACGTATGAGAAGGGGTGCGCTTTACTACCTGATGGTACCGCTGATGGCCGTTGCCGCACTCCTGCAATCGACGGCTTTCAACCGCCTTACCATTGCCGGTGTAAAACCGGATCTCGTACTTCTGTTGGTTATCGTGGGGACGCTCCTATATGGTCCGCGAGCGGGGGTGGTTTGGGCGTTCGTTGGCGGTCTCTTTCTGGATATTTTTAGTGGTGGTCCGTTTGGCAGTTCGAGCCTGGCATTGATGGCCGCTGTCGTGGTGGCCGGCTTTGGGCACACAACCCTGTCCCGGTTCAATCTATTCGTCCCGTTGGGGGCGATAATATTGGGCACGCTGACCTACGGCGCCGTCTACACTGGCATGCTATTTGTTTTGGACGGGTTGGTCGAGTTGACAGGTGCTGATGTCCTGAGCCATCGTCTTCTCTTCTGGGAAACAGTACAACAGGTGATTTTGCCTTCGATTGCCTATAATACGGTTCTGATGTTGCTCTTGGTCCCAATCCTGAACCGGATTCCTGAAACCCCGGAGACAGTTTCGGTTTTTCAGTGATGTTGAATGTGAAGAATTCGTGGGTCTTATGGATCGCGCCAAGGGTATTTTGAGATAATTGATGTTTGAGCAAGGATCGTCGTCCGATCAATACGGTGAAGACCGAACCGAGACCAACACAGCCCGTATTTTTATGGTACTGTTTCGGGTTCTGATGGTTTCGGTCTTTGTGTTGCTCACTGGGCGGCTCTATCAGATTCAGATTATTCAGGGAGATACGTTTCGAGAAGATTCGGATGACAATCGATTCCGTCTGGTTGAAGTTCCAGCGCCGCGGGGTGTTATGTATGACAAAACAGGACAGATTCTAACCAGGAACCGGCCCAGTTTTGAGATTTCGCTTGTGCCGGATGAGACGCCGACCGACGATCCTGATACGGAGATTGATGAGGAAGCCGCTGAGATCGAAAAGGTGTTGCGTCTGATTAATGCGGACACGGATACGGAAATTGCCATTCGAATCGGCGAGTTGATGTTTCGTAAATTAGGTCGCGTCGATTTTGCCGAAACCGTCGAAGACGCTGGGTTGGCGCTGGATTATGTTTTGGTTCCCGGCCTAGCTGAAGAGATCCCTGAACGTGAGGGGGACGATGAAGAAAATCAAGGTCCTCCGGAACCGCCGGCTCCGATCTTGATCCCGGACATCAGCAAGCCGCTCTCCATTGAAGGCCTGGTTGCGTTGGTCCAACGTTCGGTTCAGTTGGGGCGACAGGGTAGCGCCTCCCAATCAGTGCCAGATCTTGGATCTTGTGGATCGCATCTCCGCATTCGAGATCGTAGAGGAGAGCTACCGGATTCCAAGCATTCGCGTCAATGAGGTTCCTGTTCGCGAGTATGTCTATGGGGATCTGGTTAGCCATATCCTCGGCTTCATGGGGCCGATTCCGGCGGTGGTGGCCGACGATTACAGGGCAAATGGATACTCAAACCCAAACGAACGCGTTGGGTTGAATGGATTAGAGTATTCGTATCAGCGGGAACTGCGTGGACTGCCCGGCTTCAAGAATCTTGAGGTCGATATCTTGGGGCGCGAGATGCGTACCGTGGGGCAGGTGATTGAACCGGTGCCTGGATCGAATTTGATTCTTAATATCGACTTGCGTCTGCAACGGGCTATGCACGATGAATTGGTCGTGCAGATGGAACAGACCGACGCCCCTTGGGGTGTAAGTATCGCCATGAATCCGCAAACGGGTGCGATCTTGGGAATGGTGAGTTTGCCTTCCTACGACAACAATATTTTCGCAGAGAGCATCAACGAGGACTATCTGGCGCTAGAGCAAGACGAGCGTCGACCACTCATTAACTATGCCATTGGTGGGCTCTATCCGCCTGGTTCGACCTTCAAGATGGTGCCGGCAACCGCAGCGATTCAGGAAAATGTGATCAGCGGGCGTACCAATATCGTTGATGGCGGACCGATCTACCTGGCCAATCGGTTCTTTCCCAATGATCTCTCGCAGGCTCAGGAATTTGTGAGTTGGAATCATAAGCTTGGCATCGTCCACGGCGCGATCAATGTAGTTCAGGCGTTGGCGCTTTCCAATGACATTTTCTTCTACTGGATCGGTGGTGGTTATCCACAGGCAGACTTTGAGGGACTTGGACAAAGACGGCTGGCTGAGTGGGCGGCTCGTTTTGGCTATGGGGAACCGACGGGCATCGATCTCCCCGGCGAGGTAGGGGCCGTCATTCCTGATGATCAGTGGAAGCGTCAGCTTTATGCTGAAAGCTGGACCACCGGTGATAGCTACAACATGGCCATTGGACAGGGATACGTGCTTTCTACGCCGTTGCAGGTTCTTGTGAGTACTGCGGCTGTGGCCAATGGCGGTACCATTTACCAGCCGCAGATCGTCCACCAAGTAGTGGATTCCGTCGGTGGATTGCAGCGAGACTTCGAACCAAATGCACTGAGGCAACTGCCCCTTGACGAAGGTGTGCTAGAATTGGTGCAGGAGGGAATGTGGAGTGCCGTGAATGCCGATTACGGTACGGCCCCGAATGCCCGCGTCCCTGGGGTGACGGTGGCGGGCAAAACCGGGACAGCAGAGTTTTGTGAATATATCCCGGAAGAGGAAGATTGCCGCCGAGATGATGAGGATAACCTTCCGACTCATGCATGGTATGTTGGCTATGCTCCCTATGAGAATCCGGAAATCGCTGTCGTGACATTTGTGTACGATGGCGGCGAGGGTTCAGCGGTCGCAGTACCGGTGACGCAGAAGGCGATGGAAACCTATTTCCGCGAGATTAGTCCGCGTGAGGAGCCGCCGCCAAATGAATAACTTTTCCAATCGACGGAATGAGGCTGGACAGAACAGCGTCCCAGGGGCAAAAGATACCATGGACACGGACCAGAGCGTCTCCTCTTCAGCATTCGGCAATGGAAAAAGTGAAGGCAGGCTTTCCAGGCAGGATGGCGAGAAAAATCCGGTGTTGACCAAAGTAGCCGATCTGTTAGATGATATAACAGAAATCGATCAGCAGGCGCATCCGTCGCTGAATGAAGAATGGGAGCGTTCGCTAGGTGTTCAGACGGAGGCAACTCGGCCTGAACGCCGTGATTTGGTTGAGGCTGAAGCAAGCACATCACGCGAAGAGAGTCCTCCAATTAACGCCAATCAATTCGATCATACTACGGGCGACGAAGAGACGCCTGAGGCTAGAAGTGATGACAAGATCACCATCAAGGGGCGGAGCGATGGCGTGGCCATCGAACTGGGCACTGGTGAGTGGAGTCACATGGTCGCAAATTTGGACAGAAGACTTGACGAGGCTTCAGGTTTCTTTCGTGGTGGTCAGGTCTCGCTCAATACAGGAACGCGTCCGTTGGTTGAGCCCGAGCTAGATCAAGTCTGTGCCATTCTGCATAAATACAGCCTCTCCGTGGGTCTCATTCGCACCGAGTCGGAACGAACGTTCCAGTCTGCAATGACCCTTGGCCTGGCTTCTACGTTGGATAATCCTGATGAAGAAGTGCAGAGCGAAGCGGTATACGCTGACTCGAACGAAGAAGGGCAGGCGTACTTTGTTTATCGGGGAAACCTGCGCTCAGGCCATGTCTTGCGCAGGCAGGAGAGTGTTGTCGTCATTGGCGATGTCAACCCGGGGGGGCAAATCATCAGCTCCGGAGATGTCATGGTCTGGGGACGATTGCGGGGGATTGCCCATGCCGGAGCAGAGGGCGACAGCAACGTGATTGTCAGTGCGCTGATGCTGGAACCGACACAGCTACGAATCGCCAATATCATTTCTGTTGGTCCGGGCCAGAGCAACGGACGGCCTCGGGAAAAACGCAATCCTGATGAACCAGTCGTGGCACAAGTCGCATTCATTCACGAAGGCAAACTTGTCATCCGACCATGGCAGCACGCTCGACGTGGTTTCCGATCAGTACTCCTGGGTGGTTAATCGTCCGCGTTGTCTTGGCGCAAGCCGTGAATGTCTGAACGGATGACAAATAGACAGCATACTTGGCCTGATGTCTGGCCCACGTTTCCAATCCCATTCGATGCTACCATCATCACAGAAACGACGAAGTCTACATGCCTGGGACGATCATCACAGCAACATCTGGTAAGGGCGGTGTTGGCAAGACGACGACGGTTGCCAACATCGCAACAGCACTGGCCTTGTTAGGGAAACGCGTTATCACAGTTGATGCCGATATTGGACTGCGTAATCTCGATTTGGTCCTTGGTCTAGAAAATCGGATTGTCTATGATTTGCTTGATGTGGTCGAGGAACGGTGTCAGCTTCAGCAGGCTTTGGTGCGTGACACCCGAGTTGATCACCTCTACATGTTGGCGGCTGCGCAAACGCGCGAGAAGTCGGATGTGTCCGCCGAGCAGATGATGCGGCTGTGTGTTCAGTTACGCCAGATGGCCGATATCGTGCTCATCGATTCACCTGCCGGCATCGAGCAAGGTTTTGAAAATGCCATCGCACCGTCTGATCGGACGCTGATCATCACGACACCGGACGTGAGCGCTCTTCGCGATGCCGACAAAGTAATCTATTTGCTGGAACGGGATCGGAGCAGCCAGCCGGGTCTCGTCATCAACCGATACAATCCCCGGCTGGCACGCTACGGCGACCTGCGCGGGATCGATGATATTTTGGATATACTGGCAGTCGACCTGCTTGGTGTTGTGCCGGAAGACGATCAGATTATTCTCACGACCGATAGGGGCGTCCCTGCTGCTCTGGACAAGAGTCTTGCTGTTAGCCAAGCCTATTTGAATATCGCACACAGAATTCTGGGCGAGAATGTACCCTTGATGCGCTTTAGGGAGCCCGGACTCCGTGGCATGTTTGCACGGATGTTTGGTAGGTAGCGCTTGATCGATAGAGACGTAACCGTATGAGACACGAATATAGTTGGCGAAATTTCGACTGGCCCTTGCTGATTGCCGTAATCATTCTATGTGGCATCGGCATTGCAATGATCTACAGTGCAACAATTACCACGATTGACCTGCGTGACTACTGGACACGTCAGACGCTTTTTGTCGTTCTGGGTCTCGTCATATTGATGCTTGCAGCTCTTTTCGATTACCGCAATATGGAGTTGCTGGCATTGCCTGCCTATCTTTTGTTTGTAATATCGCTCGTGGCCGTGTTGGTTGTGGGTGTGGCCCAGGGCGGTTCGACGCGCTGGATCAGTGTTGGTGGCACCTTGGTTCAGCCAACGGAAGCCGGCAAATTCCTCGTCATCATTTTCATGGCCTGGTATCTGAGCTGGTTCTACGACCGTATGCAGCGGCTACCCTATCTGTTTGGGGCGCTGGTGCTGCTGCTCGCCCCGTTGGTGCTTGTCTATCTACAACCCGATCTTGGCATGACTGTCACGCTGACATTTCTTGGCGGCGTCCTGATTCTGGTGGGCGGCGTCCGTTTTTGGCAGATCGGCCTGATGGCGGGCGCTGCAGCTGCCCTCACGCCGTTTCTTTGGGGCACACTTCAAGGCTACATGGTTGAACGCATTCAAGTGTTCCTGAATCCGCAAGGCAATCCAGATGCAGCCTTCAACATTAACCAAGCGATGATTGCAGTTGGCTCAGGTGGGTGGCTGGGCCGAGGCTGGCGCTTTGGCAGCCAGAACCAGCTTCACTTCCTACGTGTCCGTCACACTGACTTCATCTTCAGCGTGATCGCCGAAGAACTGGGGATGGTTGGCTCCATACTCATCCTTGGTCTACTCTTCTTCGTGATCTGGCGATTGCTACGCATTGCAGACCGAGCCCAGGATCACTTTGGCCGCTTGATTGCTACAGGTGTCGCAGCGCTCATCTTCTTTCAGGTCTTTGTCAACGTCGGCATGAATTTAAGTTTGGTGCCGGTTACCGGTCTGACATTGCCTTTTGTCAGCTATGGCGGTAGTAGTCTACTGTCGATGATGATCGCGATCGGCCTGGCCCAGAGTGTGGCTATGCGTTGTCGAGCCATGGAGAACTAGGACATTTCCGTCACTGTAGATACTCAGAATAAGATTTGTGCCCGTCCTCGTCCTCGTTCTCGTTTGGCAGCCACGGATCATTATCTGAACATTTATAGTTCAGTTGGACGTGAATACCACGACAGAAATCCGGGGCAATAACCACTGGTAGGAACTGTACGGGGATTTCCGTCAGGATTCACGATAGACGTTCAGATAATGATCCGTGATTGTTTGGCGAGCACGAGCACGAGCACGAGTACGAGTATGAGTACGAATGTATATCTGAACATCTGTATGCACACTCACCGAATACGACCTGCCCCCTCCAGGTTGGTGTGTACGCTGCGGCTGATTCTCCTCTCCTTTTTGCTTTTCTCAACGTCCAATATGGTGTTATATGCGGATGATTCAATCCCGGTTGCCGAGCCTACTGCTGCGGAAACTGGACCGCCGGAGTCGGCAACTCCATCTGATTCGCCTGAGCCAGTAGCCACCGATGCCGCCGAGGAAACGCTCGACCAAGCCGACGCCGACCTGATAGGTAACGATGCGGACGGCGCTCTAGTCGATGGTGATGTGGTAGAGATTGATCACATTGCTCCCGTCGACCAGCCTGTCTTGGAAGTCACTGGGGTGGTTCAGGCGGCCCACGTTGATTCATCTTCAGTTCGTGATGTTGAATCCGACGCTACGACGGCTGAAAGCAGCGTTGTGGAAGCCGCCTCCCATATCCCGAATTCAGAAACAGAAGAAATCGCCGGTGAGCAGGCTAGCGATCCCTCAGCAGCCGCATGGAAGTTTCTCAACCCCTCCTATTCTTCCCAGACGCCGCTGCCCGCCAGCGGCAAGGCCATGTACTACAATCCCGGTGTTATGGATAAGGTTCAAGAGAATCGATTGAAATTCAAGCGGATCGAGCTGTGTGAAGAGTGTATTGGCCGGGTGGCGATGTTGCGTTATGGCGACGTCAACCGAAAGGTTTGGCTTCAGTTTCATGGTTCACAACTGGAGGGCCCATTCCACGTGATCGATACCGCCGCAACTCAGCACGTTGGCATGTTGCTCGAGCGCAACTGGATCTTGGATGTTGACTACCAGACGGCGCAACGCTGGGGCATGCGTATGCCTTACGTGACGATCTGGGAAGATCCACCGCTCGAACTTCTGATGGCTAACTTTGCCATTCCTCTCAACTGGAATGCATCCATGAGCCCGGCCGCCGCGTTTGAGAGCTTGCCCCGTAGCGTGGACAGTGTAGTGCTTGACCAGCTGGAGGAATACCACGCCATCAAGCGGAATCTGAAACTTCAGCACAGGGACGTAGATAGCTACCGCAATCTCCTCAGCGACCTTCCTTCTGAACTCTTCGTGAAATAGGCACGGTTCTGCAGAAAAACAGTCAAAGTAGAATGCACAAAAAAGGGCGGAGGCCACTCTGAGTAGCTCCCGCCCTTTTTGCTTCGTTCGTCATAGCCCTCTGCTAGAAGCTGCCCAAGCCTGTCTGGAACAGGTTGGTCCACACGCCGGGTGCGATGCCGATGATGATGGTGAATGCAGCAGCCAATCCAAGCCCGATTGCCAACGGCAGTGATGTCATACCTGCTGAGCCTGAATCTGTCTCGGCAGTCGGTTCTTTGAAATACATGAGGACGATGACACGCAGGTAGTAGTAGGCGCCGACTACGCTGGTTAGCATGGCAAAGGCGGCTAGCCAGGCCCAACCGCCAGCCACGGCTGCCTGGAATACCAGCAGCTTGCCGAAGAAGCCGGCCAGTGGCGGCATACCACTCAACCCGAACATGAAGATGGCGAGCACAAAGGCGAGCTTAGGGCGCACCTGTGAAAGGCCCGACACTGTCGTCAGTGAGGCATCGCTCTCCTCGATGTTCTCCAGTGCAATGACTGCTGCCAACGCGCCCATGTTCATAAAGGCATAACTGAAAAGATAGAAAAGCGCCGCATTTGCCCCGGCTGCCGTTCCCGCCGTCAGACCGACGAGAATGTAGCCGGCGTGGGCGATGCTCGAATAGGCGAGCATGCGTTTTAGGCTGGTCTGGCGCAGGGCGGCTAAGTTGCCCAGCGTCATGGTCAGCACGGCCAGCGTGGCCAGCATCCAGCCCCAGTTGGCTTGCTGTGCGGGGACTGCAACCACCAACACACGAATCATGGCTGCAAAGGCCGCTGCTTTGGTCCCGGCGCTCATGAATGCCGTCACCGGGGTCGGCGAGCCCTGGTAGACGTCCGGTGTCCACATGTGGAAGGGAACCAGGCTGACCTTGAAGCCAAAGCCTGCGATGAGCAGGGCGATGCCAGGATAGAGCAGGAAACGGTCGGCATTGCCTGAGCCAACCATCTCCGAAATGGCGTGATACTGGGTGCTGCCGGCCGCTCCGTAGATCAGTGCTGCACCGTAGACGAAGAACGTGCTGGCAAAGGCGCCGAGCAGGAAGTACTTCATGCTTGCTTCAGCGCCACGTGGGCTTTTGCGGTAGATGCCGGTCAGAATGTAGAGCCCGAGCGAGAAGATCTCCAATGCCAGGAAGAGAATGATCAGATCGTTGGCCAGGCCCATTAGCATCATGCCGACGGCACAGAGCAGAATCAATGCGTAATACTCGCCGACCTGTCTGTTGATGCGCGGAATGTAGGCCACGCTCAACAGGATGGTCAGCCCGGTCGCCGCCAGGACAATCGTGCTCAAACCGAGAGCGAAACGGTCAGAGATAGCGGCATCCTGGAAACTGATGGCCGGTTGGCCCCAGAGCCAGGCCACAGCCAGTCCGGAGGCGAAAACGCCGATCAAGGCGATCCAGGGCAGGGCGGCACGAGTCTTGGGATTCTTGGCGTCTGTGAAGACATCAAAGAACATGATGACGATGGTGAACACAACCAGCGTCAACTCGGGCAGCAGCGCGCTCAGGTTGAAGTTAGCAATGGATGATAATTCAGGCATGGCTTATCGCTGCGCCCCCGTGTTAAGTTCAACCGTGTCAAGTTCAACCTTATAGGGTTCAACCCGGCTTGAGTCAGGCATAGCCAGCTCGATTTCCGCAAGCTCAATCGGGTCCAGTTGAAGGACGATGGCGGAATCATTGCGTGCCATCTGCTCGGTGAGCGCTTCGACGGACGGGTTGATCTTGTCAAAGAAGAGATCGGGGAAGAGGCCGATGATGAAGAAGAGAACCACCAGTGGCACCAACATCCCGATCTCATGAATATTTAGGTCTTTCAGATTCTCAGCTTCGTTCGCCGGATCCGTAATCGGACCCTGGGCGATCTTGCGGAAGGCTGTAAGCAGGTACCAGGCGGCCAGGATCACGCCCAGCGCGCCCAACACGGTGAAGATCGGCTGATGCTCGAACATGCCCAGCAAGATGGTGAATTCACCGACGAAGCCATTCAGGCCCGGCAGGCCGGCGCTGCTCATGATGACCACCAGGAAGATCGATGAGAAGATCGGTACGCTCTTCCAAAGACCGCCGTAGTCTTCGAGCAGTCGCGTGTGGCGGCGCTCGTAGATGAGGCCGACCATAAGGAAGAGGGCGCCTGTACTGAGTCCATGATTGACCATCTGCAACACTGCGCCGCTGATTCCCTGCTCGTTGAGGGCAAAGATGCCCAGCATCACAAAGCCCAAGTGAGCGACGGAACTGTAGGCGACCAACGACTTGACGTCCTTCTGGACAAGCGCCACCATGGCCCCGTACAGAATGCCGACAACAGCCAAGGCTGCGATGATCCAGCCCAACTGAGCAGCGGCTTCGGGGAAGAGTGGCAGGGCAAAGCGGACGTAGCCATACGTGCCCATCTTTAGCAGAACGCCGGCCAACACGATGGAGCCTGCGGTCGGGGCTTGGACATGCGCATCGGGCAGCCAAGTATGCAGTGGGAAGATTGGCACTTTGACCGCGAACCCGATGGCGAAGGCAGCGAAGACCCACATCTGGAAGGTCGTTCCAAACTGTACGCCGGTCAGTTCGACGATGTCAGCCGTGCCCGTGGCCGAGTAGACCGCCAGGATGCCGACGAAGAGCAAGGCGGATCCGGCAAATGTGTAGAGGAAGAACTTGGTCGCTGCATAGAGCCGATTGGCGCCGCCCCAGAGACCGATGAGGAAATACATCGGAATTAAACTCATCTCAAAGAAGAGGAAGAAGAGCACCATGTCCAGGGCCAGGAAGACCCCTGTCATCGCCGTCTGCAACAGCAGCATCAGGGCCAGATAGGGTCCGACTGTCTCTTTGACATAGAGATTGCTGAAGTAGATGACGATGGGCATGAGGAAGGTGGTCAGCAAGACCAGGAAGAGACTAATGCCGTCCACACCCAGGTGGTAGCTCAGGTTATACGCAGGCAACCACTCGTACTGCTCCACAAATTGCATCCCCGCATAGCCGTTCTGCCAACCGACAAGTAACACCAGACTGATCACAAATGTGAGGAGGGTCGTTGCCAGGGCAGTGTATTTCTGATAGTGCTCATTGGAAATCACCAACACAATTCCTGCGCCGATAAGCGGCAGGAATATGATGGCTGAGAGCAAAAACGGGATAGAAAACGTCATAATGTCTATCCTAACCTTATATCCTACTAATAGTGCATCAGTAGCCGGAGCAGACTACAGTGTAGACCGGCGTCAATGCACTGATGTGATACCTATGCCGCTAGTGAATCCCGGCAGAGATCCCGATTCAGTTCCTAGCAGTGGTAGAGATGCCGGATTTCTGTCGTGGTATTCACGCCCAATTGAGCTAGCCGCTGAAGATGTATGCAACGACAATGACGACAACACCCACAAAGATACTCAGCGCATATGTCGGAATATTACCGTTCTGCAAATAGCGAATTCGCTCGCCGGCAGCCAGTGTGTATCGGCCGATGTCGTTGACAATGCCGTCGATCACCTTCGGGTCGAATACGCGGGCAAACCAATCTGACAGCTTGAGCAACGGGTTCACAATTGCACGTGAGTAGAATTCGTCCACGTAATACGCATTCTGAAGGACCGGCTCCATGAAGGCAAAGCGTTGATTGACTCGCTGGACCCAGTTTTCACGTGTGCGATAGAGTGAGTAGGCCACGACGAAACCGAAGACGGCCACGATGAAGCTGAAGGTCAATGCGGCCAGCTCCATGGCCAACGGCGGCTCGTGCGGATGGCCGACTGCCGGCTCGAGGAAGTACTCCATCGACAACAGGAACGGCAGGTTGAGCAAGCCGGCAACGGCTGTCAACGCGGCCAAAATGATCAGAGGCCAGGTCATGAGCGCAGGGCTTTCGTGCGCATGATCGTACAGTTCCTGATTTCGTGGCTTGCCCGAGAAGACAAGAAAGAACATACGGAAGCTGTAGACAGCAGTCAGGAAGGCCGTGATCATGCCGATGACGTAGGTGACTGGCGCCTCATACAGGGCGCTCAGTAGAATCGCGTCCTTGGAGAAGAAGCCTGAGAGCGGGGGAATGCCCGCCAGTGCAACGACGCCGATCAAGAATGTCCAATAGGTGATGGGCATCTTCTTCTTGAGACCGCCCATCTTGCGAATGTCCAGCTCGCCGTGCATGGCATGCATAATGCTGCCGGCGCCTAGGAAGAGCAACGCCTTGAAGAAAGCATGTGTGGTCAGGTGGAAGATGGCTGCGCCATATGCGCCCAAACCGACGCTTGCCATCATGTACCCCAATTGCGAGATAGTTGAATAGGCGAGGATCTTCTTGAGGTCGGTCTGCACCAGCGCAATGGTGGCCGCAAAGAAGGCCGTCAGCACACCGATGAAGGCTGCCAGCAGCGAGATCTGCGGTGTCATGTGCCAGAGTACGTTCGTGCGGGCAATCATGTAGATGCCCGCTGTTACCATTGTGGCGGCATGGATCAACGCAGAGACCGGCGTCGGGCCGGCCATGGCGTCGGGCAACCAGACATAGAGCGGAATCTGGGCGCTCTTGCCGGTTGCACCCAGCAACAACAGCAGACAGATCAGGCTGGCGACGCCAATCGCTAGCCCGTTGACATGGATGGCTTCATTTAGTTCAAGGAAATCAAGGGTGCCTAGCGATGTCCAGATCAGTACCATGGCTAGGATCAGGCCAAAGTCACCAACTCGATTAACCAGGAAGGCCTTCTTGCCTGCGTCCGCGTAGTAGCCGTAGGTGTCGTCTCGACGGTCAAACCAGAACCCGATCAGGAGGAAGGATGCCAGCCCCACGCCTTCCCAGCCGACGAACATAAACAAGAAGTTGTCGCTGAGCACCAGGATCAACATGGCGAGCACGAAGAAATTCAGGTAGACGAAGTAACGCTGATAGCGCTCGTCGTCTGCCATGTAGCTCATGGAATAGAGGTGAATCAATGAACCGACGCCTGTGATCACCAACACCATGACCATGCTGAGTGGGTCAACGAGGAGCGAAGCGCCGACGCTGAAACTGCCGATGGTGATCCATTCGTAGAGCGGCACGGTGATCGTGCGTTCTTCGACCGGAAGCGTCAGCATCACCAACGTCAACACCAGGCCAAGAGCGAAGGAAGCGGCGACCGCACCGGTGGCAATACTGCCAATGGCTGTCTTGCTCATTTTGTGCCCGGCGAACAGGTTGATCAGGGCCCCAGCAGCTGGAAACAGAAAAAGCATCCAGGCCAGGAAAAACAACGGGAAAGGCATGAGTCATTCCTCTTTGGGCTCGTTCGCGGTTGCTGCTGATAAAAACAATGTCTCGGTTTGCGACGAGCAGTGCTCAGATAAATCCACTGATTTTAGCGTCGGACAGACTACCACTTCAGCAAGTTGATCTCGCCGATGTTTGGCGTTCCGGTGTGACGTTGATAGGCGATCAGAATGGCGAGCCCTACCGCAATCTCGGCAGCAGCAACGGCCATGATGACAAAGACAAAGATGTGGCCGTTTAGGTTTCCCCACTGATAGCTCAACGCGATCAGTGTCAGATTGACGCTGTTGAGCATCATCTCCACACACATGAAGATGATGAGCGCATTGCGTCGAGTCAGAACGCCGGCCGCACCAATAATGAAAATGAGTGCACTGAGTACAAGATATAGGTTGACTGAAACCACGGATCGTTTCCTCTTCTGAATCTTCAGAAATTATTTCGGTGCAGAAAGGACCTATTTCGACTCCTGAGCCGATTTCGAATCCGGCATCCGGGCAACCAGCAACGCACCAATCAGCGCAACCAGCAGCAGTACAGCAACCAATTCCACCGGCAAAATGTATTTTGTGAAGAGTTCCAAGCCGACAGCGTATGGCGCTCCGCCGTCCAGCGCTTCAGGAGTGGCCGGAGCGCCGCCGAAAGCGGACATCAACGAGAACATCATGCTGCCGATCAGGACCAGACCGAGCGCTAGACCGATGTAGGGTCCCCAGGTCATCTCCTTGAACTCACCCTCCAGTTGCTCACTGCCGAGCAGCATGATCACAAAGAGAATCAGGATGACGATGCCGCCGGCATAGATGATCACCTGGACGGCTGCTAGGAACTGGGCATCCAGCGTGATATACATCACAGCCAACGATGCGAAGTGTACCAACAGGTAGAGCGCAGCGTGGATCGGCTGCCGGCTGGTGACGACGCCAATCGCCGCTGCGATGCTCACGGCGCCAACCAAGATGAAAAATAGCATTGCCCAAGACATGAAACTTACCCTCAATATTGAACCCTATTCCGGGCGGATAATGACGTTCGGCAGACCAGGATTCAGCAGCGCCTCTTTGTCCAAGATGAAATCTTCTCGACTGAAATTCGCTAGTGCAAACTCATGGCCAAGCACAACTGCTTCAGTCGGACAGGCCTCTTCACAATCGCCGCAGAAGACACAGCGCAGCAGATTGACTTCGTAGACCTTTGCATAGCGTTCGCCCGGCGAGTGCGGATCGTCGGCGTCGTTTTCAGCAGCATCTACATAGATGGCCCCGGTCGGACAGGCGGCTTCACACAACATGCAGCCGATGCAGCGTTCCATGCCGTTTTCGTAGCGACGCAATTCGTGCCGACCGCGAAAACGCGGGTACATCGCTATCGACTCAAAGGGATACTGAACCGTCACCGGCTTTTTGGTCAGCTGATTGAGCGTTACGCCCATCGCCTTGCCGATCTCGAAAGCGCCTTTGAAATAATCGTTCAGAGCCATGTCTTATCTGTCCCTAGAAAATGTCCGAAATCCACTTGGCCAGCGATTGGGTTGGCCCGTAGAGACGCAAAATCTTGCGTCTGCTACTTGAAAAATACAACCAACAGCGACGTGATGATCATATAGCCGACGCCGATGGGCAACAATGTCTTCCATGAGAAGCGCATCAACTGGTCATAGCGTGGGCGGCCGATGCTCGCACGTACCCAGATGAATAGGAAGAGCAACAGGATGACCTTCACTGCCAACACAAACGGGCCGATCCAGACGACGTCGGAGAGAATGCCGAAGGGCAACCGGTATCCGCCAAAGAACAGGGTGGCCATGATAGCGCTCGTGGTAATCATGTTGATGTACTCAGCCATGAAGAAGAGCGCAAACTTGATGCCGCCATACTCGGTCTGGAAACCGGCAACCAACTCATTCTCAGTTTCCGGCATATCGAATGGACTACGATTGGTCTCGGCCAGGATGCAGATGAAGAAGAGCGGGAACATGGCCCAAAGCCAGATCCATTCCCACCAGGCTCGCTGTGTTTCCAACAACTGTACAAGGCTGAAACTGCCCGCCAACATCAAGATACTGACCAGGAACATGCCCAGCGGCAGCTCGTAGGAGATCATCTGCGCCGACGAGCGCAATGCCCCGAGGAGCGAGTAGTTGTTGTTGCTGCTCCATCCGGCCAGAATGATACCGTACGCTTCAATACCGGCAATCGCCAGGATCCAGAGAAAACCGATATTGACATCGACCATGGCCGGTACGCCTTTGGCCACCGGGACAACGGCCCAGATGATCAGGGCCGGTACCAATGCTAGGATGGGGGCCAATAAATAGATCGGCTTGTCCACGTGGTTCGGGATGATCTCTTCTTTGAAGATCGCCTTGACCGCATCCGCGATCGGCTGGAGCAGTCCCTTGGGGCCGGCCCGGTTGGGGCCATACCGAGCGTGGAAGCGACCAAGCAGTTTGCGCTCATACCAGGTCAGGTAGGCGAACCCGGTCAGCAGCACGACGATTAGCGCCAATGCACGCAACACCGACATCGAGACGATAAAGAGCCAATCCATAACGCGTTTCCGTTTGGTGAACTGTTGTTCTAGTGATTAGTCGATGCTGCCATTTGCGACAACACGTACCGCAGCGCTGTTCTTGCCGTTCAGTAGGGCGCCCACCGGCGCCTGCGGCAGACTCTCCGGCATCCAGGCTGTGCCCGATTGAACTTGTCTGTTGAGTTCTACCACTGCATTGACCGTGCCGTGGCTACTTGTCACCACGACGGCGCTTCTGTCTGTAATTCCCAAACTGTCAGCGTCGTCAGGGTTCATCTTGACCGTGGGGCCAAAGGACATGCCATGCATCTCCTCTGTGAGTGAAAACAGGGTGCCGCCATCGTAGGCGACGGTGCCCGTGACCAATTGCAGCGGATAGTTGGAATCGTCGGTCAATGGCGATTGTTCTGCCTTGCGATAGGTCGGGCGAGGCCGCACAGAAGCCGCATCCCATTGCAGGCCCTGGTCGCCAATTGCCGCCCATGTCAGGCCCGCATAACTTGGTACAGCATTTGCGATCTCGGTTGTGACGTCCTGTGCAGAGGTGAAGGACCAGTTGGCATCAAAATGGCCGGCCAGGTGATCGAGAATCATCCAGTCCGGGGCCGCCTTGTTGGCGGGATTGCTCACCGCCTTGGGCGCTCGCTGTACACGACGTTCAACATTGGTGAACGTACCGTCGTTCTCCGCCCAACTGACTGCCGGCAGAACCACATCCGCTCTCGATGCAGTCTTGGTCACGAAAAGCTCCTGCACGACCAGGAAGTCGAGATTGTCGAGATTGTCGGCCCATAAGGGGCGCTCGCTGGCCGGATCCGCGCCCATGATGTACATGGCGGCAATTTCGTCTCCGGCACTCTCCATCATCTGCTCATAACTCTTGCCGGCTGATGTCGGCAATGAAGCACCCCAGATCGCTTCAAGGTGTTGACGGGCATCCGAATCATTCAATGCAGCATGGCCGGGCAGTCGATTGGGTAGCACGCCCATGTCGCGACAACCCTGGCTGTTGGCATCCAGGCCGATGTAGGCAAGATTGTCATAATGGCCGGTGACCATGGCGAGATCGGTGATGCCATCGAGCATCTCGCCGCCGCCCTCGCCCTTGGCCGCCATTGGGCCGTAGGCAATCAGGGCGCTTTCACTCTGAGCCAAGAGCGTGGCGGCCTCACGGACTGCGTCGACATCCACGCCACAGAAATCACGCAGCACCTCATCGGTGGCATCTTCTACCATTCCTGCGACACGTTCCTTGCTCTCGCCGGAGGCCGCCAGGGCCAACCGGGTCAGCCCATTCAGCAAGGTGACTTCGGTGCCCGGCTTGTAGCCAAGGTAGGGGCCGTCGTACCGGGCGAGCTCGATCTCCCGTGGGTGAGCTATGATCAGCTTGACGCCGCCCCTGCGGACGGCCCGCTTCAAGTGAAGATCCAGAATCGGTAACTCCTCACTGGGATCAATGCCCATGAGGAAGATGACGTCGACCTTGGGATCGGGACCGTACTGGGGCTTCATGATGTCGGACAGCGCAGGTAACCCGGTGGCAAGCGCCGCCACATCAGCGCCGTTGCGGTGATCGACATTATTGGTGCCGATGGCCTGCCGCATGAAGCGCTGGAAGAGATAGTTGCTCTCGTTGCTCAGTTTGGTGCTGCCCAGACCGCCGACGGCGTCGGGACCATGGGCCTGCTTGGCCTTCTTCAGCCCATCAGCCACTGCTTGCAGGGCTTCCCCCCAAGTGGCGGGCTGCAACTCACCGTCCTTGCGAATTAGCGGCATGGTCAAGCGTTCTTCACTGTTGACCCACTCGTAGGCGAAGCGCGTCTTGTCGGCGATCCACTGGTCGTTGACCTGCATGTTCTCGCGCCCGACGATACGCCGGATCTTGTGACTGCGGGTGTCGATGCGCAGGTTATCGCCTGTCGAGAAATGGGGGTCAATGCTCGGTGTGCGCTCGACCTGCCAGGGACGATAGCCAAAACGGGCGACCTTGTTGGTCAGCGCGCCCACGGGGCAGATGTCAATGATGTTGCCGCTGGTTTTGGCATCCACCGGTTGACCTTGCTGGATGTCGATGATGGTCTCGCCGCCACGCTGGAAGAGTTCAAGCTGATGCTTGTCCTCCCATTCATCCAGATAGCGAATGCATCGCCAGCAGACCACACAGCGCTCCTGATCAAGCACGATGGTGTCGGAGATATCGTAGTGCTTTTTCTTATGCCGTTTGGCATCGACCACCTCGCTGAAACCTGAGCCGTAGCGCATGGCCTGGTCCTGCAACGGGCATTCGCCGCCCTTGTCGCAGATGGGGCAGTCCAGGGGATGGTTGAGCAAAATGAAGGCCAGATCGGCCTCCTGAGTTGCCTTGACCTGTTCGGTCTCAGTACTCACAACCATGCCTTCGGCGACGGGCACTGAACAGGCCGTCATCAGCATCGGACCGCGGCTACGTGGTCCTGGAATGTCGATTTCGACCAGACACATGCGGCAACAGGCAACCGGATCCAGTTTGGGATGGCTGCAAAAGACCGGTATCTCAATGTTCAGTTCGGCAGCGGCGTCAACGACCAGCGTGCCCTTTGGGACGCTGATCTCTCTGCCGTCGATAGTCAACGTGACTTGGTCAGTCATAGCAATCGTTCTCAACCTTAGTAAGGAGCCAAATAGTTCGATAGGGACAGCATCAGCCGTCCCGCCGGGATTCAGTCGCCCAACACATGATCGTGATGCAACGGCGGTTCACCGGACATTGGAGAGACGCTGTCTCGCAGTACGCTGTCTTCTCCGGTATCGGGCCGATAGACGGGGCGAATCGGAATGATGGGGCCGATTTCCTCGGGATCGGTCTCTTCAACGTATTCGATGAATTCGCCACGGAACTTGGCCAAATTGCTTTGCAAGCCCCAAACTGCGGCCTCGCCGAATGGACAGAAACTCTTGCCTGCGATGAAGGTCGTGATATGTTCCAGCAAGTCGATATCTTTGATGCGACCGCCGCCTTCCTCAAAGCGAATGAGGATATTTTCCAGCCAGGTGGTCCCCTCGCGACAGGGCGTGCATTTGCCGCAACTCTCTTCTCGATAGAATCCAAGCGTGCGTCGTGCAATCTCCACCATGGACTGGGTCTCATCGATGACGATAACGCCGGCCGAGCCGAGCGACGATCCGGCCTCAGCCAGAGCCTCATAGTCAAGCGGTGTGTCAAGCTGATCGGCGGTAAGCAATTTCATCGACAGTCCACCGGGTACGATGGCCTTGACCGACACATTTTCGTTCTGAAGACCGCCGCCATAATCGAAGATCAGCTCCCGTAAAGGTGTGGAATGGGGCAGTTCGTAGAGGCCCGGCCGCTTCACATTGCCGCTGAGGCAGAACATGCGCATGCCGGGGCTGCGTTCGGTGCCGAACTGGCGGTACCAGTCCACTCCGTGGCGCATGACATGGGTCACATTGCAGATTGACTCGACATTGTTGACGATGGTCGGCTTGGCATAGAGGCCCTCAATGGCCGGAAAGGGCGGTTTCATGCGCGGATGGCCGCGATAGCCTTCCAGGCTGGAAAGCAGTGCCGTCTCCTCGCCGCACTCATAGGCGCCGGCTCCGCGATGGACTACCACCTGGAGGTTTTTGTCCGTGCCGAAGATGTTTTTGCCCAAATAGCCCTTGGCTTCGGCCTCTCTGATGGCCTCAACCAGCCGCGTATAACCAAAGTAGTATTCGCCACGGATGTAGATGAAAGCACGTTCGGCCTGGATGGCGAAAGCGCTGAGAATGATGCCCTCAATCAACTGATGGGGATCGTACTCCATGACGATGCGATCTTTGAATGTGCCCGGCTCAGACTCATCGGCATTGACCACGAGGTAGCGTGGGAAGACGCCTTGGGGAAGGAAACCCCATTTGATGCCGGTCGGAAAGCCTGCGCCGCCGCGACCTCGGATACCGCTTGCCTTGACCTCTTCAATGACCGCATCAGATTCCATTTCGGCGAGCACCCGGCGAGCGGTCTCGTAACCGCCGTCTGCCTCATAGGTGTCGATAAGGTGGCTTTTACGCTCATTGACACGCGCCATCAGGTAGCGCGGCTCCATGCCGCCCGTGGTGTACGGACCGGCGGCCTTGCCGTCGAGATCCGGATCGCCGTCAGCGGTCCAGCGTTCCAAGCTCTCAAAGCCTTTTCCGCTGTCCAGCAGTTGGAGCACGGCATCGACATTCTCTGCCGAGTCTAGCTCTTCAAAATAGCGGATCTGGCCGGTCTTCTGATCGGTCACAGAGACCATGGGGGCTGTGCCACAGGAACCGAGGCACTCCATGTGATCCAGACCGTACTTGCCGTCCTGCGTCTGTTCACCGTGGTGAATGCCCAGCTTTTCTTCAAAGTGGTTCATACACTTGTTGGCGCCGCGCAACATGCACGGCACGTTGGTGCAGACCTCAACGTGATATTCGCCCTTGGGTTCGGTATGGAACATATGGTAGAAATCGACCACACCGCCGACCTCGGCCGGTGTGATGCCCAGTATCGATGCCAACTCATCCTGCGCATTGACCGGGCAATAGCCGAACTCACGCTGGATCACATAGAGCGCCGGCAATATCGCCGATCGCTGCCGACCTTCAGGATATAGATCCATCCATTTCTGGATTTCAGCACGTACGGATTCAGATAGAGCCATGATTTATTCCCTAACGATCTACCTCTCCCAAGACGATGTCGATGGATCCAATATTCACAACCACATCCGAGAGCATGTGGCCTCGACTCATCTTGCCAATGGCGTACAAGTTGTTGAAGCTGGGGCCACGGACATGCAGGCGATAGGGCTTGCCGGAGCCGTCGCTGTAGATGAAGAAGCCTAGCTCCCCTTTGCTGGCCTCAATGCCGTGATACATGACGCCGGGCGGCACATGGAACCCTTCGGTCACCAGCTTGAAATGGTGGATCAGGGATTCCATACTGACGTCCAACTCGGCCCGGGGCGGCAGGCTGACCTTGCGGTCCTCGCTCTTGTATGGGCCGGCCGGCAATTTTTCAACAGCTTGCTGGATAATGCGCAGGCTCTGGCGCATCTCCTCCATGCGAATCAGATAGCGGCCATAGCAATCACCACGGTCGCTGACCGGCACGTCAAAGTCGTAGTTTTCGTAGCCGCCGTAGGGCATATCCCGGCGCAGATCCCAGTCGACGCCGCTGCCGCGCAGCATGGGGCCAGTCATGCCCATGTTGATTGCATCCTCGCGACTCAAGTAGCCGATGCCTTCCAGCCGCTCCTGCCAGAGCGGGGCCTTTGTTAGCATATCGATATAGTCGTCGATATAGCCGGGCATAACGGCAAGAAAGTCTTCCAACTCCGTCAGGAAGGCAGGCGGCAGATCTTTCCAGACGCCACCGACACGGATGTAGCTGACGGTCAGCCTGGCGCCACAGGCCATCTCGAAGAGATCGAGGATACGCTCACGTTCTCGTGTCGCATAAAACAGTATACTCATGCCGGTGCCGGAAACATCCAGCACATGGGTGGCCAACCACATCAGATGTGAGGCTAGGCGCTGCAACTCGCTCATGATGATGCGAATGGTCTGGGCGCGCTCCGGAATCTCCAGCCCGAGCAATTTCTCTACGGCCAAAACATAGCCGAAATTGTTGTTCATGCCGGAGATGTAGTCCATGCGGTCGGTATAGTAGACGAAGTCTTTGTAGCGTTTGTTTTCGCCGGTCTTTTCGAAGCCGCTGTGCAGGAAACCGACATCCGGGTCTACGTTTACGATATCTTCGCCGTCCAACTCGACCACCAGACGCAGCACACCATGGGTGCTAGGGTGATGCGGTCCCATGTTAATGACCATGTTTTCGCGGTTCATGCCTTCCGGCAGCACCGGCGGCTCGCTGACTGCGGGTAGAATCTGCTTACCGAAGGACTCAAACTGAGGATCGTCCCAGGTCAAGCTAAAGGGGACCTCTTCACCGCCCAGCGGAACATCTTTGCGCAGCGGGTGATTTGGCCACGTTGCCGGCATGAGGATGCGACGCGGATCGGGGTGATCGGAAAAGTTGATGCCCATTAGGTCCAAGACTTCTCGTTCCGGCCAATTGGCTGCATCAAAGACTGAAGTTAAGGACGGGGCGGAAGGCTCGTTATTGTCTTCCAGTGGGCAGATCACCATCAAGTGCTTGCGGCGTAATAATGAGCGAAACTGGTAGACGGTGCTGAATCTTTTCGTGTCAGCCGAGATAGGCAACTTGGAGGCGTCGACGGAGGAAACATCGGCCAGCAGTTCATAGGCAAGCTTCTGATCGTCACGAATGAATGTCGCCAATTCAACCAGCTTTGCCGGCTTGACATAGACGAGCTGGATGCCATTCTGTTCACCAGCTGCCAGGATGTCGTCGCCAAAACGCTCAACAATCCGTCGGGTGTCTTCGGTTTCACCGATTGGTTTCGGTGCGCAAGCAGGAATGGAGGGATCGTTTAGTCCCGGCAAGGTCTCGTAATCTCTGTGGAGCGGAGAGACATTCAGCATGAAGTGCTCCGTTTATGCTCTGATAGCGTCCAGCGAGTCAATATCGCTGGGCGTGACAATCGTTTGTTCCACATTGCGTGCTTTGTACATGGCAAAGGTCTCCTTGCCTTGCTTCTCACGCAGTTTGTCCAACCCGTACAGCAGCGCTTCGGGGCGGGGCGGACAGCCGGGGATGTAAACATCGACAGGGATGATCTTGTCGACGCCCTGGACAATCGCATAGTTGTTGAACGGGCCGCCCGCGCTTGCGCAGATACCCATGGCAATGACCCACTTGGGTTCCAGCATCTGATCATGGAGACGCTTAATGACCGGGGCCATCTTGTTGCTGACGCGCCCGGAGACGATCATCAGGTCAGCCTGTCGGGGGCTTGCTCGGAACAACTCAGAACCGTAACGGGCAATGTCATGCCGTGCACCGCCGGCGGCGATCATCTCAATCGCGCAACATGCCAGGCCAAACAATAGCGGCCAGGTGCTGTTCTGGCGACTCCAATTGACCATCTTCTCCAACTGTACTGTCAAGATACCTTCGGGAATTTGTTCCTCAAGACCCATACTTAACCCCTAGAACCATAGTCGATGTCGCAATAGACGCTTTTTTTCCGTTTATTCCCAATCGAGTGCGCCCTTCTTCCATTCGTAGACCAGGCCAATAATCAGAATCAGAAGAAAGAAGCTCATGGGGATGAGTGCCATAACACGCAGATCTCTCAGGACGACAGCCCATGGATAGAGAAATATGACCTCGATATCGAAGAGGAGGAAAAGCATCGCAACCAGATAGAACTTGACTGGAAACCGGCGTCGGGCATCCGAAAAGGGGATGATGCCCGATTCGTACGGCTCAAGTTTTTGCTTGTTTTTCTTATGGGGGCCAAAGAGCATCGGCACCACCAGTGCAATGGCTGCGAAACCAACTGCTACCAGGATGAGGATCAGTAGGGGAAGATAATCTATCGCCACAAAGTCACCTTCAGTATGCCTCAAAAAAGATCTGGAAGAGATCTGGAAAATCGCTCAATAACGGTACAATTTCTTAAGCGCCGAGAAGTCAATCCGAATGTCGTGTCAAGTAAAACATTGACCCAACACGGATGCCATGTTGGGTCAAAAAAGGCACGTCAGGGTTACGATTCGTACTTCCAGTTGACCGTATAGTCCATTGTGTCAACCGCCGACAATTCTGGGTCGCAACAAGCTCGACTTTTCCTTGCGTATTCTGGTTGCAGAGTTTATCACGAAGGCGATGGGCTGTCAATTTGGCGCAGCTTTTTTGTGAAATATAGAACGAAAAAACACAGTGTGAATAGATGGGCGTAAAGGAACCCCATTTGACCGTTTTTTTTTGTCGAACCCTGTTGGCTATGATACAATAGCCGCCGCTTGATTGTGTGATTCGTTACAAATGGTTGTGCGGGGTGCCACGACGTTTTCACCGCTAGGATTTAATTGTCAAATTCGCCCTGCTAAACTTTCGGATCAATTCCTTACTGTGCTATCATAGCCACGTGTTTGTACTTTTCTACACAAACAGCGCATACAGCAGGGCTTGCTGGTTGGCTCCGATCAGAGTCTGAAATCCATCACGCGCAATCTCTGGGTTTACAGTCGATCATTGTACTACTTAATGACGAAGCGATATCTTCAAGCGATATCTTTAACTACGCGGTGCTGAACGGGAGTTCTCAAATATGCTTCAGCAATATTTATTTATTCTGATTCTCAGTGCGCTTGCCTTCATCGTGCCTCTGTCTGCCGTTCTGATTGGTCACTTTTTGGGGCCAAGGCGCCCCGATCCGATCAAGAACGCCACGTACGAGAGTGGTGTCGAGACGATTGGTGATACGTGGGTTCAGTTCCGTGCACAGTACTATCTGATTGGTCTGATCTTCCTGATTTTTGATGTCGAAGTGATCTTCCTCTTTCCCATTGCGGTAGCCTTTAGTCAACTGTCGCTCTTCTCGGTAGTGGCAACGATCACGTTCGTCTTGATTTTGCTCCTCGGCCTGGTTCTCGAATGGCGTAAGGGCGCGCTTGAGTGGAATTAGGCTGCCGATAGCGAAACCTGGAGATTTACGATATGTGGGAATGGAGTGACTGGCTAACTCAGTTACAAGTAAACTTGGGCGCACCGGAAGGGGCTGCCCGGTTTGTCGCCTATTTTATTGGCGCACTCTTCTTAGTAATTATGGCGCTGAATACGGCTTTGATTCTGATTTGGATCACCCGTAAGGTTATCAGCCGCATTCAAGATCGTATCGGGCCGAACCGTCTTGGCCCGTATGGGCTGATTCAGTCGGTCGCTGATGCTATGAAGCTGCTGACCAAGGAAGATATCAGTCCGGATAATGCGGACAAAGTCTCCTACAACTTGGCGCCGATTTTGGATGTTTTTGGGGTACTTTTGACTGTTGCCGTCTTGACATTTGCGCCGGGTCTCATCGGTGCAGATATCAACGTCGGTGTGCTCTTCCTGGTCGCTCTCGGAGCGATTGGTATCATGTCGGCGTTGATGGCCGGCTGGGGCAGCAACAACAAGTATGCACTCCTCGCCGGTTTCCGTGTAGTCGCTCAGCTGCTCAGCTATGAAATCCCCATGGTGTTGTCCATGCTTTTGCCTGTCCTTTTGATCGGCAGCATGCGTACGGGCGCCATCGTTGAATCGCAGGGGCTCTATATCGGAGGGTTTAATCTTGGACTGGGTTGGAATGTCTTTATCATCCCGGCGGGGTTGCTGATCTTCTTCATCAGCGCGTTGGCTGAAGCCGAACAGACGCCCTTTGATCTGCTTGAGGCGGAATCGGAACTCATTGCCGGTTTCCATATTGAATATTCCGGCATGAAGTTCGCTATGTTCTTCCTGGCGCAGTTCCTGAATTCATTCTTCCTTGGTGCAATTGCCGTCATCCTATTCCTGGGCGGCTACCAAGGTCCGTTCGTGGATCAACTCCCAATTTTGGGTCTGTTCTACTTCACGGCTAAGGTCTTCGCAGTCTATCTGCTTATTCAGTGGATCAAGGGCACTTTCCCGCGTATTCGTGTCGACCAGATGATGGGTTTCGCATGGAAAATTCTCGTACCGATGGTTCTTGCTTTGGTTCTTTGGCAGATGGTGGCCATGAAGCTCTTTGGACCAATGTGGATGCAGAACATTGCAATTCTTGTCGGGAATATTGTCGTCATCATTGCCGTACTCAACATCATCGGCAAGTACTTCAAGACCGAGACAGCACGCACCAAGCGAGCATTTGAGCCGACATCGCTAGTCGGAACAATGGAGCCCGCTTCATCAGGTGATTAATTATTGTGCGTGAATTTCGCGTAAGAATTTCACGTTCTTAACCTAAGAATGCCAGCCTTTTCGGTACGGCTTTGGGACTCATTCCAAGAAGAGGTCATCTGCTATGCCTGATCCAACAGAATTGATGCAATACCTACCGACGGTTCAGCAGGTCGTATTCGTACTCATCGCCAGTTTTGTCGCCTTTGCTTCGTTGGCTACGGTGTTAGCCGATAATCTGTTTCACAGCGCCCTGGGGCTGGTGGCAACGCTCTTTGGCGTGGCCGGGATCTTCATCCTTTTGGAAGCTGAGTTTATCGCGGTGAGTCAGATTCTAGTCTATGTCGGTGCAATAGCGACGCTGATTACTTTCGCTATCATGCTGACGCGCGGTATGATGTTTGGCCGCACGGCGGTACGAAATCGCCAGTGGCTGGCAGCGCTTTTGGTCGCCGTCATATTTGGTCTGGCGGCAATGGGCGTTGTGGGAAATATTGCCTGGCCCAATGTGGCTGCCGAAATCGTCGACGGTGAGGCGATCATCGCCGGCCTCGGTGAACTCTTTGTGACGGTCTATGTGGTGCCGTTCATCATGTTGGCCCTGTTGTTGCTGGTCGCATTGGCCGGTGCGTTGATGTTGGCACGCGATGAGCAGCAGTAGAGGCTACTTTTGTGCTAGGGTATCCCATAGCGGGCTATCCAAGATTGATGTGGGCACGAACTCATCTGTAGAAAGTCCATCTGCTCGAGGAGAACGTTGAATGGTTTCTCTAACCTGGTATCTGATGTTAGCAGCTTTCGTCTTCAGCTGCGGACTTTATGCCGCAACTGCACGTCGAAACGCAATTGCTGTCCTGATTGGCATTGAGCTCATGCTCAATTCCGTCAACATCAACCTGGTAGCCTTCTGGCGCTATGGCGAAAACATCGATCAGTTGGCCGGGCAGGTCTTTGCGGTTTTCGTCATTGCCATTGCGGCAGCCGAAGCGGCCGTTGGGTTGGCATTGATCATCTCAGTCTATCGCAATCGCAATACGGTCAACTTGGATGAGCTTGACACGTTGCGAGGGTAGCCGGGCGAGGGCGAATGACGAAGCAGCTGCTTACCGGCACGCTCGACGAACAGTGCGAATTTCTATACAAGCTTGCAAATGAGAAGATGGAGCAGGGGAATTATACCGGCGCCATCCATGCACTGAGTGAAATTGCAGCATATGCGCCTGATTACAAGGATGCTGCGGATCTACTGGCGTTGGCGAAGAGACGCAAATCAGAGCATCGTAACTTGCTGCTTTGGGCGCTGCTTGGACTTTCAGTCTTTATTGCACTTGGTTCGATGCTCGGATTACCAAATGACCTCTATCTGTTGGCCTTTGCAGTCGTCGGAGCCCTTGTTGGCTACGGAATCGGCGATTTGGCAGGGCGCTACGGCCGACGGTCAAGCTAGAGATTTTCTTCTGGTTCGAGTTGCTCTGTCTATTGAATTATCGATTGGGAAATTTCGCCACGACGGTGAATCCATTGGCCGTCGTGAACTCCAAAATATACTGCGAGGTTGAGCAATGGAAGGTTTCCTAAATTTGGCCTGGTTGGTACCGGTGCCACCATTTCTGGCGTTTGTGGCGATTATCCTGTTCCTGAATCGGAACAAGACGGTCAGCTCGTACACCGCCATCGGTGGTGCGGCGCTCAGCCTGCTACTGGGATGGCCAATTGCTTTTACCGTATTCGCCGCTGAGCACTTTGGCGAACATCCCCATTATGGGGAGCTTTATACGATTCCCACAGGCCTCACTCAGATCGTGATTGGGTATCAGGTCGATCCGGCCAACGCATTGATGCTCTTCATGTCGACTTTCCTGATCCTGATGATTTTCATCTATTCCAAGGGGTACATGACCTTCCCTGCCCACCTGAGCAAGGCAGAATATCCGAAGGAGTATGCAGAGAACAAGGACCCGAGATATAGCCGCTTCATGGCCTATAGCAGCCTCTTTGCAACCGGCATGTTTGGCCTGGTGCTCTCAAATTCACTCATCACTTTCTTCATCTTCTGGGAAATCATGGGCTTGTGCAGCTATCTCCTGATCGGTTTCTGGTATGAGAAACCTTCAGCTCAGGCTGCCGCCATAAAGGCCTTTATGACCACGCGCATCGGTGACGCCATCATGTTCATCGGCATGATGATTCTCTATGTCTACAGCGTGCCCAGCAGCCTGCGTTTCGAGACAGTACTCTCCGGCGAGAACTTGGAGCACTTGGCCCATACGATGATCGACCTGCCGATACTGGGCATGACGGTGCCGGTAATCGCACTGGTTTCGATTTTGATTTTCTTTGGCACTGTCGGCAAGAGCGCTCAGTTCCCGCTTCACGTCTGGCTGCCTGATGCCATGGAAGGCCCCACGCCTGTCAGCGCGATGATCCATGCGGCAACCATGGTCTCTGCCGGCGTCTTCCTGCTGATTCGTATGTTCCCCATGTTGTTGGTGGCTGGTGAGGTCTCACCCGGCGTGTTGCAGTTTATCGCCTTCATCGGCGCCTTTACGGCGCTCTTCGCCTCGACCATTGCAGTGGCTCAGTGGGATATCAAGCGTGTACTCGCCTATTCGACGATCAGCCAGCTTGGCTACATGGTCGCTGCCATCGGTATCGGCGCCTACACGGCTGCACTCTTTCATCTGATCACACATGCTTTTTTCAAGGGGCTTCTCTTCTTGGGATCTGGTAGTGTCATCCATGGTGTTGAGCATGGATTCCACCATGTGCACGAGCACGGTGAAGGACATGCCCACGCCGAGATTGAGCAACGCAGTGATGGGGATCTCGATACCGAAGATCCCCAGGATATGCGCAACATGGGTGGTTTGCTGAGTCGAATGCCACGTACGGGGTGGACGTTTATCATCGGTGGTATGGCATTGAGCGGTCTGCCCTTCCTGACTGCCGGCTTCTGGTCCAAAGATGAGATTCTGACCGTGGCCTGGGGTACGAATCGTTACTTTGTCTTCTGGACGTTGGTGATTGCGGCCTTCCTGACTGCGTTTTACACCATGCGTCAGATCAGCCTCACGTTTTTCGGTGATCCCAGAACAGAGGGGGCGGAGCATGCTCCTGAGAGCGTCGGCAGTATGACGTGGCCGTTGATTTTGATTACGCCTTTCGCCGTTGCGCTCGGTTGGTTTGGCATCCCGGATTCGTTCCCGGTGTTTGGCGTTGTTACGCCCAACTTTCTTGAAGGGTTGATAGAGCCGTATGTCGAGTATTATGCGCTTCATGTAGCGCATGCAAAATTCTCGTGGGTAGCCCTAGGCGCGTCATTCGTTGTTGTGTTTGGCGGATTGGGATCTGGCTATCTACTCTATGGCAAGGGATTGGCCAAAGGGCAGATTGACCCGTTGCGCAAGTGGCTGGGGCCTGTCTGGGTTCTGCTTCACAACAAGTACTACATCGATGAGGTCTATCAGCATACCGTCATCCCTTTCAACTTAGCGCTTGCGAAATTCCTCTATTGGGTCGACGATTTCTGGATTATCGATCCGCTGGTCAATATGATTGGCCGGGTCAGCGTCTGGATCTCCGAGGTCAGTGCTGCCTTTGACCGCTGGGTGGTTGATGGCGTGGTAAACGGTGTTGCATCCATTACCGATGGTCTGGGCGTCTCAGTGCGTCGGATTCAGGATGGTCATATCCAGGTCTATCTGCTGGTTCTGGCAGTTTCGATTGCCATCTGGCTGTTGCTCGAAGCACTACCGTTGGTCTTGACGCTTGTATAGCGTCAACTCATCATTGGCCGTTGATTGTCTCTACAGATGGTTCGAGCATAGGTTTGAGACACTCGCGGCGTGAAAATTATTGGTTAATTAGAAGCGAACTTTTTTGAACGCCAAAAAAAGGGTCTGCGGAGGAGCTATCCATGGAATTCCTTAATCAATGGTTGTTGCCAGCGATTTTAATTTGGCCCGTTCTTGCTGCCATCATCACGATGTTCATCAAGAGCGAGAAGGCGATCAAGTGGTGGAGTATCATTTCTACTCTATTCCCACTTGGCCTTAGCATCTATATGATGGCTGCCTACGATTTCACCACAGGCGGCATGCAATTTGAAGTTAACGTTCCTTGGATCGAATCACTGGGGGCCAACTTCCATCTCGGTGTGGACGGACTGAGCGTACCGTTGATCTTCCTCACGGCGCTGCTCATGACGCTGAGCGTCTATTACAGTGCCGGTACGATCCGCATGCGTGTGAAGGAGTACTTTGTCTCCTTCCAGATTCTTGCGTTGAGCATGTTTGGCGTCTTCATGGCCTTGGACTACGTACTCTTCTATCTCTTCTGGGAGATTGGCCTGGTACCGATGTATCTGTTGATCGGTATCTGGGGCGGCCAAAATCGCTTCTATGCTTCGATCAAGTTCTTCATCTTCACCTTGGTCGGTTCCGTCGCCATGTTGTTGGCCATCCTTGGCACCTACTTCGCAACTGGCACGTTTGACATCCTGGAAGCGGCTCTGTTGCAGCCGTTCATGGACCTGCCGGCGGATCAGGCATTGTTGCTTTCGAGCCTGGCCTTCTGGGGTTTTTTCCTCGGCTTCGCTTTCAAAGTTCCCGCCTTCCCGTTCCACACCTGGCTGCCTGATGCCCATACAGAGGCCCCGACAGCCGGTAGTGTTATTCTGGCCGGCGTGCTGCTGAAGTTGGGCGCCTATGGCTTCCTTCGCATTATCCTGCCGACTTTCCCCTTCGCTGCCGACTACTGGTCGATGTGGATCGTGGCACTGGGCGCGATCGCCATCGTATACGGTGCGTTCGTCTGTGTGGCTCAATCAGACCTTAAGCGGCTGATCGCCTATAGCTCAGTCAGCCACATGGGCTATGTCATGTTGGCCATCGGCGCGGCTGCCCACACGTTTGGTTACACCGTAGAAGGTGAAAAAGTGCTGGCCGATCCGCGTATGGCTGAAAGCGCCGCAATGGCTATCAACGGTGCAACGCTCCAGATGTTCAATCATGGCATCATCACCGGCGCCCTCTTCCTTTTGGTCGGCGTGATCTACGAACGCGCTCATACTCGGGACATCTCGAAATTCGGTGGGCTTGCCACCAAGATGCCCCACTACTACGGAATGTTCCTTGTCGCCGGGTTTGCCAGTTTGGGGCTGCCGGGTTTGGCAGGATTCTGGGCCGAGTTCTTCACCTTCCGAGGCGCCTTTGCTATCGTACCGTTCTGGGCCGCTTTCGGCGTCATCGGCATTGTGATCACGGCCGTCTACATTCTTTGGCGAATTGTTCAGAACGTCTTCTTGGGCGAATACGATTCGACCAAACTAGACCACTGGACGACTGTTCAAGGTGAACATGCTGACGGTCCCACGGATATGGTTGCTTTCGAGAAAATTACCCTATGGCCGTTGATTCTTGGGATGTTCATTCTGGGTGTTTTCCCGACGCTGATCCTGAGGTACTTCAACCTCTATTCTGTGGAACTGATCGAATTCGTTAAGAATGTCATTTAAGCAAGGGGGCTCACTGTGGCCGTAGGTTCACTTGGCTCGCTACTGCCTGAGATCATCTTGTTTGTGGGCGGTACGCTGATACTACTACTTGATGCCGCCTTTGATGATGAAGGTGATTCAGGCATCGGATATATGATGATATCGATCCTGTTCATCTTTGCCGCGCTGATCGGCGCCATCTTCCAGATGGGCATGGATCCGCATACGGCGATGTATATGATTGAGGTCGATCCGTTTGCAGCTTTTCTGAAGATCGCTGTTTTTGTGGGTATGATGCTGGTGGCTGTGGCAGGCGGTGTGCATATTAACAGCCGCACAAAGGGCCATGGCGAATTCTGGTCGCTCTACCTGTATGTTACGCTGGCGATGAGCGTGGCCGTGGGTGCCGGCAATCTGCTGATGATCTTCCTGGCGATCGAATTTTTGTCCATCACCAGCTATCTGCTGGTCGGCTTCCTGCGCGATAATGGGCGCAGCGTTGAAGCAGGTGTGAAGTATTTCCTCTACGGTTCCGTTGCTTCGTCCGTCATGCTCTACGGTATGAGTCTGCTCTACGGCGCCAGCGGCTCGCTCAATCTGAGTGAAATTTCTGCGGCATTTGCGGCCAATGAACATATCGCTTTGGTCGCCATTCCTGCCATGCTGTTGACGCTGGTCGGGCTTGGCTTCAAAGCAAGCTTGGCGCCATTCTTTCAATGGGCGCCGGATACCTACGACGGGGCGCCGACGCCCGTCACGGCTTACCTTTCGACTGCATCGAAGGCTGTTGGCTTCGCCGTCATGGCCCGTGTACTCATAGTCGGCTTGGGTGGATTTAATGCTGACTGGGTGCCGATGCTGGCGGGTCTGAGTGTGTTGACCATGAGCGCAGGCAACTTGATGGCCTTACGACAGTCGAGTGTCAAGCGAATGCTGGCCTATAGCTCAATTGCCCAGGCCGGATACATTCTGATGGGGCTGGTTTCGGTGGTCACTGTTGCGAAGGCCGACCTGGCTGTGTTGACCATGAACGGGCTCAACGGCATGCTCATCTATCTGTTTGCCTACCTGTTCACCAACGTCGGGGCCTTCATGGTCGTTATGGCTGTTGAAGAATATACCGGTAGTCACGATATCAGCGCCTACAACGGACTGGTCAAACGGGCCCCAGCCTTGGCCTGGTCCATGCTTATTTTTCTCTTGAGTCTGACCGGGATTCCAGCCACCGGCGGCTTCATCGGCAAGTTCTTCGTCTTTGGCGCTGCGGTGCAGCACCAGTATTTCTGGTTGGTTGTCATTGCCCTGATCAATGTGGGCATTTCAGCGTTCTACTATCTGAACGTCGTCCGGGCCATGTTCTTTGTCTCTGCCGAGCAAGCTGAGTATGGTGATGGCAGCCCATCGACTGGTGGATTCTCGGTCTCCATTCCAGTGCAAATTGCAGTGATCGTCTGTGTCGGTGCAACGCTCTGGATCGGTCTCTATCCGACCAACGTAATCAACTGGGCAAACGATGCCTCTCGTTATCTCTTGACGCTTTCGCTTTAGCGACTACAGCATCTGCTTCAAGCAATTGCGAATCGAAACAACTGCGTCAGGGGATGTTGATGGATCCGTCAACATCCCCTGACGTTTTTTGTTGCACGGGTTGCCTAGTATACTTGAGATAGATCTATGGATGGGGCAGCTCCGATTGATCACTGTTGGAAATTCTCGCTGTCGCAAAAGGTGCCGATCTAGTGGTTTTGTACAGGCAAGCATTGAAGCGAACACTGTTGGCGGGGGGCGCTCTGCTAACGCTTTTTGGCATCCTCGTGCCGATTTGGGTGAAGGCACAGGAAGGGATTGTCCCCACGCGCAATGTGCCCATCACGTTGGCGGTGCAACCTGGCAAGCCCGATTTCGCGCTCGTCGGCACCCTGAATGCACCAGATCCGGATAACATCTATCGAACCCAGGACGGCGCTGTCAGTTGGTCAGCGGCCATGGATGGGGTTGAGCCCAATATCAGCGTGGCAGGACTGACCTATAATCCGCGTAATGCCAATATGGTCTTCGCTGGTGATGGCGGTTTTGGCTACCTCTACCGAAGTGACAACGGGGGAACCACTTGGCAGGAAGTGCCTGGATTCCGCGACCTGTTGAGTGAAAATAGCGCCATCGCAGATCTATATTCGACTGTAGAGCTGCGCAAGTCGGTCTTCTACGTTTCTACGCGTTACGAAGGCGTATTTCGTTCTGAAGATGACGGCCTTACCTGGACGCAGTTGAAGGATGGTCTTACAGGTGAGGCGAGCCGGGTCCGCGCAGTCATTCGATTCGACGACGAACTCTATGCAGGTACCCATGATGGTCTCTATGTGTTGCCTCCCGGTACGACGGTCTGGGAAAAGGTTGCCGGTTTTCCGTCGCCCTCGATTGTCTATTCCTTTGCATCTGATGGGAATAGAGTGCTCTATGCAGGAACGGAACAAGGCCTCTTTTTCAGCGAAGATGGACTGACCTGGGAGCGAGAGCGCAATCTGCCTCAGTCTACCATCTACAGTATTGCAACAACAGGGTCGAACGTGGTTGTCGGCAGCGCCGTCGGACTTTGGGTCGGCAAAGATGAACAGTGGCAACCCTCACTGTTGAACGGCGTCGACTATAGTGGTGTCGTCTATGCTGTGGCCAACGCGCCGCAGGCCCCGCGTACGCTCTACGCTGCTACAGAGTTTGACTGGGTACTGCGCAGTGATGATGAAGGGTTCAATTTCTTTGCGTCCGCTGCGATGCCTACACTGGATGTGGCTGCTGCACTGGCAACGCCGACGCCAACGCCGACATCGACCAGCACCCCTACAGCGACACCGACTGAAACATCAACCGCAACCCCAACGGCAACTGCAACCGACACAGCCACGCCAACCGAGACGCCACTACCAACAGATACACCGACGTCCACCCCCACACGGACGCCGACAGCCACACGCACACCAACGTCGACACCTACCCTTGTATCGGTGCTAGATGTAGAATCGACACCTTTCGGAACGTCGACTGTGGTTGCAGCTGGTCCTTTGACCACGACTGGAGCGATGAGTATCGCGGTCGACCTGCCGGGTGCTCCTTTGATCACGGATACAGTCGAACCAACGGAGACGACATCGATCACGACGACGCCTGATCAAGGAGATGGCGATGAACTTATCGAAGATGAGGTTGTCGGAGCCGAGGATGTGACAGAGACACTGCCGATCTCTATCCCTGGTTCGCTTCCAATCGCGATCGACGTACCGACCGCGGAGCCGTTGCTGCCAACTCTCACATTGACACCGACACCAACCATTACAGCGTCGCCGACCGCGACCAACACCGAGACACCCGCTCCAACAGAGACGCCTTCACCGTCTGCTACGCCAACGGAGATCCCTACGCCGACACAAACACCGATTCCTGTTGACATTGCCGCGGTTGTCTACGAGACACTGCCGTCCGTCTTCGTAGGGCTGGGCCTGTTGCTATTTGCATTTGTGCTCGGCGCTGGTATTTCCATTGTGCGTGGTCCCAAGGATATCTAAACTAAAGACGCTGCCAGATCAGATCCTTTGGAATTGAGAGATTTTGGCCTTCGGCCTGAGATTGGGGGATTCCTGACGAGTCCGCAATCTCTCAATCCCTGAAACTGGACTCAACCTGTTTTCACTTCCGTTCATGCCAACAACACTTAGTTTTGACCGGCTACTCGCCCTCTTAGGTGCTCCCAAAAAAGCCAGTCTGACGGAAGACTGGCCGGCCATCGTCGATGTCACCGGCGACAACCGCACGGTACGTCCCGGCACGCTGTTTGTGGCGATTGCAGGAGCGAGTTTTGATGGACACCGTTTCATCCCCGATGCCATCGAGCGAGGTGCAGCGGTCGTCGTCGGAACTGAATCGGAAGAGGCATTGACTGCACAAGGTGTTGATCTGTCGCTTCCCTACATTCGCGTACCTGATAGCCGTCTTGCTCTGGCGTGGTGTAGCGCTGCTCTACACGGTTATCCCAGCCGTTCCATGGCTGTGATCGGTATCACTGGAACAGACGGCAAGACCAGCACATCGACGATTCTTGAATCGATATTGCAGACGGCCACCGTGGATGAACTCGCGTCTCAGGGGCGAGTTGGCGTCATCACGACGCTTGGGGCTCGACTCGGCGGACAGGACCATGATACAGGCTATCACGTGACCACGCCCGATGCGCCTGTCGTTCAACGGTTTCTGGCTGATATGCGTGCAGCAGGATGCAGCCACGCTATCATCGAAAGCACTAGCCACGGCCTTGCGCAGGGACGGGTCATGGCTGTCGATTTTGATATCGCTGCGGTTACCAATATCACCCACGAACACCTTGACTATCATGGTTCCTGGGATGCCTATGCGTCTGCCAAGGGGGAGCTGTTTCGCTTCCTCTTCAGCACTGCGCAGAAGAAGGGGATCCCCAAGGTGGCCGTGCTCAATGCCGATGATCCGGCAAGCTATCAGTTTTTGTCGGCGGTACTGGCTGAAGAAGGGTCCGATGCCGGGCAAGAGGTACGAATCCGTAGCTACGGTATCGGAAGAGATCTGCCGGCATCTGAAGTGGACGCCATTGACGTACGCGCAGGCGATATAGTCTACCATCCGAATCGTACGACA
The DNA here is from genome assembly GCA_963848115.1 of uncultured Chloroflexia bacterium. Taxonomy (GTDB): domain Bacteria; phylum Chloroflexota; class Anaerolineae; order Caldilineales; family Caldilineaceae; genus JAWKOK01. The sequence goes on from CAWKCP010000024.1 coordinate 166,702, forward strand.
TTCACAGTCCGGCACTGCCGCGGAACGTTTGAAGTAGAAACGAATCTAGTCGGCGACTTCAACGTCCAGAACATTCTCTGTGCAGCGACTGTCGCTCTTGAGCTGAATCTCCCCGAAGGCGAGATTCAGCGCGGCATTCGCTCTTTGTCCGGGATCGTAGGGCGTATGGAGCGTATTGACCGCGGGCAGTCGTTTCTGGCCTTGGTAGACTTCGCCCATTCGCCGGCCAGCCTTGAACGAGCGCTGACGACGCTGCGCACTGTGGCGCTTTCGCAGAAATCCGGGCGTGCCGGTTCGGGCGGACGTATCTACGCGATCTTCGGTTCGGCCGGTCTGCGAGATAGGGAGAAACGCTTCCTTATGGGGCAGGTGAGTGGACGTTTGGCTGACTACACTGTGATCACAGCCGAGGATCCGCGCACGGAAGATCTCAACGAGATCAATCGGTCCATTGAAGCGGGGCTGCTCACAGAGGCGGAAGCCGGTTCTTACGCGATTGTGTCGGATCGGGCAGAAGCTATCCAGTACGCGGTCGACCTGGCCGAGGCGGGTGATATCGTCGTTGCCTTTGGCAAAGGACATGAGCGCACTATGTGCTTTGGCGAAACCGAGTTTCCGTGGAGCGATCAGGATGCGGTTGCGCGTGCACTGGATCTCCGCCTTGTGCGTTTGGAGTGACTCAAAAATGCTTCTGACGTTTTCACCAATCCGGTCTGGATGACCCTCAAGAAAGCCCCATCCCAGCGCGTCAACGTTGCTTGTACGTTGGAAAAAGTTGGTGTATTATTGAAAACGATCATCGTGCAATGAAAGTGGTTGCTCGACCACTGGTACATCTAGATATCAATGCCACACCAGAAAAATCGAGTGCACGGCTCTGTAGAGGACCATTCTCTCCGTCGTGATACCCTAGATGCTGTCTAAATATCCACATATTTCTCGAAACGATCTCATAAAGGAGACTGCACATGCAGGCCAAACCAAAGATTCTGAAAGTCTTCTTGGTTGCACTTATTGCCAGTCTGCTTCTGGGCGCATGCTATGGCGGCGACTCGGGACGCGTTTGGTTTAACCTGCCATCGTTACCATTGCGACTCAATTCGGATGGCGCGGCCTCGGTCTACGGCATCCCTGTAGGGGCCATACTGCCGGCAGCCCAAGTGCAGCAGTTCCAGTCTGGTGACATTCAGAAACTGGAAGCTCGCGCCGGTTACAATGGCGTGCACGTTGAACTGAATGGCGACGATCTTCCGTTTCTTGCTTGGGATGGGACATCAACCGACAATGTCCAGGACGTCGTTAGCGCCGTTCCGGCGATCCCCAATCGAGATTTGATCGCCAGGGCGCTACCTTGGCTGCGCAAGATTGGCTTGGGGGCCATCCTCTACATCCCGCCTGCTGATGGAGCCGCACCAATCGCTGTTGAACGTTGGAGCGCCGAGGCTGAGGTGACGCCGGAAACGCCCGAGACTACGATTGGGCCGATGACACTTGGCTTGCTTTCATTCAATGAGGATGGAAGCGCTAACATCCAAAACGTGCCGGTCTCCGCTTTGGAGCAAGCATTGGGGACCTCGATTCCCTTGCAAATCGATCCTTCTGTAATGGCGCTATTGTCAACATTGGGTGTAGATTCCTTAACGACTTCGACCTTCGCCAATGGCGTGAACCTTGCAGCGAACGATGATCCGCTGCCCGGTGTCGCCTACGATTCGCAACGACTCAACGCACTCCTGGCGTACGGGCCGGGCTTGGGCATCGATCCGGCGACCATGGCAACGTTGGAGCAGGTGGTGCCGCTCTTGCAGGGCGCCGACGTCACCGCCGTTGTTTCGTTCACTGGTGAACCTGCTGTCGAGACTGATATCGCCCCGCTTATCGTTGAACTCCTACCTGATGGCAAGGCTGCTGTGTTGGGACTGCCTGTCGCTGATGTCCCAGCGGACCTACTGAGTAATCTCCAGGCCGCCAACGTCCAACAACTCAATGTAGACGTGGCCGAGGACGGACTCTTCCTTGCCTCCAATGGCCAACTCCTGCCCAGTATTGCCTGGGATGATGCATCGATCGGTACGCTTGCAGGTGTTGTCGGCCCAATGGTCGGCATGGGCGCAGAGGCCATTGACAGCCTATTAGGCATTGCTCGCAATACAGGCCTGTCTACGGTCATCAAGGTGCCTGCCGGTGAAGGTGTGGACGCCATAGACGTGTCCGGCGAGATCAATCGTTCGTTTGCCCCTGTCGACTTGGGGGACATGACGCCGCCGACCATCCACTTGGATGTAACGTTTGACAGTTCAGGTAACTTGCAGGCGATCGGTGACCTTGCCGCCGCCGATGTTGCTCCGTTGAGTGGCATATCTCTGCCGCCTGATGCCATGGCCGCATTGAGCGACCTTGGCGCCAAAGAGCTGACCATCGTTACCGACGATAACCAGCTCAACATCCTTATCGACGGAAGCACTGCGCTGTCGCTGGGCTACGATGTACCCTCGTTGCAGGCCGCACTTGAGTTGGCCGCTCCGTTCTTGGGTGATACACCGCTGAGTGATCCGGCGGTAAGTCAACTGCTTGTCGAGCAGATTTTGCCGCTGCTGCCCGCTTCGGATCTGAACATCACTGTCCATATCGAGTAAGGGGTAGCTGATGTAGTGAGGTCGGGAATCGGGCACTTAGCGTCCGATGCGTACTCAGTGCAGGTAAAAGAGATATCAGAAGGCTGGGCTTTGCAATTGCGAAGCCCAGCCTCTTTTGTTTGGATATCTATCGTCCTCGTACCATGGCTCGCCATAGAGCCAGCGCCAGCCAATTCCATGCCGCAATGTCAGCAAGCGCACCGAAGGCATCCACTTGGCCATGGGCAATACCGGCTGCCAGACCTGCTAATAGCCCGATCACGATGCCTCTTTGCGACGCAACTCGCAGAGTCTTGCGTTCTTTTTGAATCTGTCGCATTGTCCAGCCGATCATCGCTGCCAGCCAAATGAGCCCGATTCCGCCCCACATCGTTGTACTTTCGAGCCAGATGCTGTGAGGATGGAGCAGGTTCGGGTCCAGTGAGCTGCCGATCGGAATGGTCGCCGGAAACCGCCAATAGAATCCACCTGGCCCTGCACCGAGCACTGGTGATGATAGCCACAAAGCCAACGAGGCTCGCCACACGCCCATGCGCTCCAAAATCGTTGCCGTGTTGCTGAGCCGCGGCCAGAAGGCGACGACAAGCGGCACCGAGAGGATCAGACCGGCAACTGCACCGCCCGTCAATAGCCGCAACGCCCGGTTTCCATCATTTGCTCGAACGTCCATATTGGGTTGAGTAATCTGTGTTGAGTAGACTAGCCAACTGAACACTATCGTTCCAAATGGCACGCCCAAGAGTAGCGCTCCACGGCTGGCTGTCAGCAGTAGCGCTAAGGCAATGCCGATGGTCGAAGCCAACAGGTAGGCTCGCCGTCGCCTGGATCTAGACCCGATTCCCGTTCCCTCATGACATTTCAGATAGAGGTGGAATCCCATGCCCAAGAAGAGGGTGCGCTCCAGGTAGAGCGCAGCATGGTTGGGCGAGAAGGTGGGTCCAACAAGTCGTCGAACAGCATCTACATTTGTGCCGGCGCCTGCAGCCCAGCCTACGAGCCCCGCCGCTACGACCAGGATGCCCCCGCCAAGCAGTGCCGCCGCTGTGAACGTCTGGGTCCGTTGGTCTGTGGCGAAGAGCCTTACCATGCTGTACAGCGCCAGAGGGACAATTACCAGCTCAAGCATACCCGCCCGGTATCCGGGCCAAAACCACACATTGAGCATTGTCAATAGACTGAGCCCGAGCCAGGCGATGCCGTACCAATCCAACGGCTGCAAGTTTTGCAGTAGAATCGATCTGTGATGTCGGCGCAGATTGTGCCTGAACTGACCCACGATGGCGGGCAACGATGCCAATAGGGCTGCCTGCGCGGGCGGGAGAAAAAGTGTTTGGTCGACTATATAGATCTCTTTGTGCTGAAAGTGGAACGGCAGTAGCGCAGCTGCCAGCCATAACCCGACGCTGGGCTGTATGGCAATCAGGGCAGACGCCAGAATCAGTAGCAATAGGATGAGCGGCGGCCACGTCGCAAAGAAATAGAGCACAACCAGAGTGAGCCAGAGTAACATCTTGACCGCCGGTCGAGCGCGTACGTATGCGGTCCGCCATCTTGGGTATGGCAGCAGCCGTAGCGCTGCCCCCATGCGCCAGAGAACCACTGCCAGTGTAACGCTCAAGAGCATCAAATTCCAGGGCGTTTCGATGGCATAGCCAGTTCGTGAATGTGCGGCGTTGAGGTTCCAATCGCCAATCGTCTGCAATAGACTTTCGTTGAGCGCGAATCCCCAAATTGGATCGCCGGCCGGCGCTGCGGGCTGATCGATCGCCCAACCCAGGCCCGCAAGCCACGGCCACAAACGCCAGGCAATGTCGAGGCCATCATCCAGAAATGCTTGCTGTTCGGCCGGATCAACGGTACGCCATGGCGAAGCTGGGCGTTGATTCCAGCCGAAGCGGGCGGCGAGCAGCGGTGTTGTCCCATCGCCCGCCGCTATCATGGCACGTCGTACCAGTGCAGCGCGCTGAAAGTTCAAAACTGCCGGCCGTTGAGCCGGATCCTCAGCGCTGTAGCCAAAGCCGAATGGTTCAATCGAAATCATGTCCACATGAGGCTTCACTCCGGCCGCGTACATGCGTTGTAGAAAGAACACTTCATCAATGGCTGTGTGACCCCGGTCTCTGGTTGGGGCCAGTGCACCGGCAATGATGACGGCGTCTTCGTCTACAGCACGGATTGCCTGGCTGGCCTCGATCAGCAGTTGGGCGTATTCGGTCGGTGTAATGTGTTGATTGCCCCAGTGCGGGGCGATATTCGGCTCGTCCCAAATCTGATAGTAGCGCACGTCGTCCCCGTATCGTTTGGCGAACGCCGTTGCGAAGCGGGCGAATGTCCGTGGATCAGACGGCGGGGCCAATGGATTGTCGGTAGGAAGACGATCCTGGGGTTGGCGCGCCCATGTTGGGCTGCCATCGAGCACGGCGATGGCCGTCAAGTTGCTTTCGTTGATGGCTTGCATGACGGCATCATATGATCGCCAGTCGTACTCGCCTGGCTTGGGCTCAATGAGGTTCCAGTCGAAGCGTTGTCTGATCCAGCCAACGCCGTGATCGGACAGACGTTTGAGGGTAAGGACGCGCTCTGGCTCCGGCAGCGCGTCCAGTTCGACGGTCGTGCCGATGAACGGCAGTCCAAAATGGGCGTTGTTCGCCTGGCGTGCACTGTCCTGAGCGGTGGTTTGAGGCGGTAGGGTTTCGGATCGTGCCACCTCTAACGGCGTTTTGCCTGGGTTGAGTCCCCAGCCATGCTCGCGGGCACTGCGCATTTCCAGCCCGATGAACATCACCGTCCAGCAGAAGAGGATGTAGAGCAGTGCGGTTCGAGCCAAGGCCAGTCCCACACGCAATGAGGAGGAGCGAAACATAGGTCACTCCTCCGCGGTTACTCTGCTTTTGTGCGGCACTTCGTCTTCAGAAAACCGTTTCAAACGGCCGTTCATACCGTGTCGTCTGTGTAGGGGGCCAGTGAGTCAGCATCTTTCGAGGGTTCATCTTGCGACTCATCACAGATGGCGACCGCCAGGTTGTCTATCTTGGTTCGCAGTCTCTCAGCTTGACTCAGTTCCAAGCTGATCCGCTCGTCGGTCGCTTTGTTGTCGACAAGCTCTTTCTCCATGTGACGAATGAGGTTCTCCAACTCGTTTGTTGAGCGGGTCCATGTGAAGTGCAGCAGCTTCCATGCCTCGGACGCTTGGTGTTGCTCCACTTCGGCGCTTCGCGTCGTCAGCCATTGTTTGTATCTATCGACCACGTTGGCGGCGTCCTGGTGTTCGCCGTTGGCTTCATCGCTGGATTCGGCACCGGATTCGGCACTGAGATCGTCATCTCTGGAGCTGCCGGTCTCGACAGGGGCTGCTTTGCGTGGTTGCTCAACAGCCAATCGGTCTTTCGTCTGAATGCTTGGGCGCGATGAGGCAGGTTCGTGGATCGGCTTGGGGCCCGCCAACCGATTCTGAATCGGTTCATCCAGTTGGAAAATCAGGCCGTCACGAGCGTTGAGCCAGAGTACGGGGATACCGAAAGAGAATCGATCCGGGTGTGAGACATAGAGGTTACTGCGCGCATAGCCAACCGCAGCATCAATGTGACCGGGACAAGGACCTAGCAGCAGCTCCTCATACAAGAATCTGGAAAATTCGGCGGCATCCGCATCACCGATCTCATACTGCATGGCGACCACGGCCGGAATTCCTGTCTGCAGCAGCTGCGGCCCCACCGTTGTGAAGGGTGTACGATCAGACGACTGGCCGGCAAGACATGCATTGAGTAGAACGAATTTAACGGTCTGTGCCCGTTCCAATGCGATACGCAGTGTGTGTGCCGGCATGAAGGCAGGCTCATTATCCTGCCAGAGCAGAACGCCGTCCGGCTCGCCATGTGTGATCAAGTGCAGGACATCGGCTTGCATGTCGGCAAGCTTCCGGCTGAGATCGATGAGGCTGAACCTACCGGTCAATGTCTCAGTCTCTGCCACATCGCTACCAAGCCGATCCAGCACGTCGGCTGTCCCTTCGGCTTCTTTCGGGTCGATAACGCCCATCGGGTCTTCAGGCGCGGCAATCAGAATCTTGACCGGCAGCTTGGCGCTCAATGAGCGTGGCTGAGCTAAATGGCGTTCTTGGTTCTCTACGCGTATCAGCGGCGTGCGGCCATTGGCAGCGAACAGCTCACCGCGGTCGGGGTCGTAGAGACATTCCCAAGGCAGGGCGGCAACGGTCGGTGGATGGAGTGCGAGCCGAATACGCAGACCAACCGCGTCCGGTCCCACGAGCGCTGACCGTGCACGTGCCCACAACTGTTGTACATCGCCACACATGACGGCGTTGTAGAGCCTGGCCCCGGCTTCGGCCATGAATTGTCCGCCCGGTGGTCGGGACATATCACCCAGGCGATTATCTGCCTCGATCCAGAACGGCTGAATAGACTCCTGAGCAAATTCGCCCTCGGCGATGTTGCCGGTGAAATGGGCCATGACGGTGTAGGGTGCTTCCGTGCCACGAACGGTGATGTCGAAGTTGATGAAGTGACAGTTCTGCATGATTTTGACAGTCCCTCTGGTGGGGCATAGAATGTTGGAATGCGTAACGTGCAACCCGCGAATTGGATCGACAATTTACAACAAGCCCTACAGCGAAATGTGCTGAGCAGATTTCGCCGGGAATCGAGCACAACCCCGCGTCGGTCGATCCAGGTTGACTACCGGGATCGCATCAGTGTCGTAACGTGGCTGATTGTCTTTGGATTGGGCGCCAGTATCCTTTTGGATCTTCCGACCGCGATATTGACCTTCAGCGCACTTGGCTCGCCCATCAGCATTCCCTTCAGTGAACGCATCATCGCCGCAATCTTCACGGCGATTTTGGCCGCTGCAGGTACCCAAAGCGTTATCTCTGTGCATCCCTTTTTTGCGACCGGCCGGCGGGGTCAGGCACAGACCTGGGCATTCTGGGCGCTTCCGTCAGCCATCACAATTATTACCGTACTGCTGCTGCCGCTTGCGCCCAGCAGGCAGGTGGGCGTCCTTGCCCTTCTGATAAGTGGCGCATTGTTGGCCGCGGCCCTCTTTGGCCTCTATACAACGGTCGAACGCGGGCAAACAGGGTTCCGCCGTTCCCGATTTCTGCTTGACGCCTTAGCCTATGGTTCGGCACTGCTTCTATTTCTTCTAGTATATCAGACTCGCACGCGTAGTCTACTGTCGGGCACGCTAATCGCCACGACGGCAACCCTTCTCGCCGTCGAGTTGTTGCGAAGCACAACGACGGACGTCAAGTTGGTTCTGGGCTACGGCATGGTGGTCGGGTTAATTCTTGGCGAAGTGACTTGGGCGTTGAATTACTGGTTACTGGCGAATCTGACGGGCGGCCTGCTGCTTCTGCTAATCTTTTACCTCTTGACCGGCATGGCACGGCAGGGAATCCAGGGGCGCCTTAACCGGCGCGTGCTCATCGAGTTCGGTATCTTTGCGACCGTTGCCATCGCGTTGATCGTTGCTGTTGGCCCTCGCTTCAACTAAGGCTTTCCCAAAATAGTAGCTATATGGGAGCTGGCAAGGCCTCAAGCCATTCCAGGCAAAGATTTCCCTTATCTCTCTAGAATGGCCTAACGCTCCCGATAATCCTCCGCACTGACAACCAAACGTAGACTGTTGTCCTTCCACAGGGTGCGTTTCGATGGATCGTGGACCAGACAGGTTAGCGCTTCCGTCAAGGCCTGGTTGGTCGGCGTCGGAACATTCAGCGTACGTCCGTGTTGTACGACGGCGCCGTTGAGCCACTTCACCTCACTCTTACCTTTGTTGCTATAGAGATCAATGTGCAGACTGGGCATTTTCCCGCCGCGTGCGCCGCCGATTTGCCTGCGTAGAATGGGGCGCAGGATCGACTTGGGCGTGCGCTGTATCCATGGCGCCAGTTTGGCGAAAGGGTAACTTTCCAGGTTGACGGGCTCGATTCCCAGGGCCGACATGACGGCAAGGGCTTCTCGCCAAGCTTGGATCTCCAGGTCGACCAAGGATGAATCCTGGAAGACCTGTTGGGGCGATTCATCGAGGATTGCGCTGGTGGCATTGCCGACCATGTTCATCAGCAACTTTGTCCACTTCATGCCTCTTGCATCCGGGAATTCAGTGACATCGAATCCGCCGTCTGTCAGGGCTTGTTTCAGTGCCGTAAATGTCGGCGAGCGATTTCCGGCCAACCATGGGCTGACGCCAATCACGTACTTGGGCTTGTCCACACGGATATGTCCGGGGCCCAGAACGGAAACAGGCGTGGTGATGGTCCCGGCGGCAATGTTCTCCGCACCCAGCGTAGCGGCCAATGCCTCTTCGTTGCCGACCCCATTTTGCAGGCTGAGTGCCAGCGGCGGCTTGACGCCGGAACGGTCGAGTACGTCACTCAGATCCTTCAGTGCAGCGGCCGTGTCATAGCTCTTGACGGTGAGGATGACCACATCGTATCTGCCCTCATCTGTTTCATCCTCGTTGGAAGTATCGCTCAGTCCGGTATAGGCCGCGGCAATGCTGTCAACGGCAATGATATTGTCGACTCGGTATGTATCTGTCCCGGTAGTGACCTGCAACCCCTGGCTTGCGACTGCTGTAACGAGCCGATCACGCCCGACCAACGTGACGTCAGAGCCGCTTTGAGCGAGTTTGCTGCCGACAAGACAGCCAATTGCGCCGGCGCCAACGATGAGGGTTTTCACTGAGTGTCCGCCTTCTACAATGTATGAGTGACGATCAGGCTGAGCAGCGTCCCTAGAACACGACGGCTGAAATGGCCCCATGAATCGGCAGGTCACGCTACACCAGCGTGACAACGCTCAATCACCAGACAGATCCAGAGGTTGTCAATGTCGTTCGGCTGACAGCCGGACCAACAAACCATCGACTCATTTACGCCGCACGGTACTAGATTGCGGTCTGCTGCGTATGGAGCAACTTGCGGTTTTCCAGGTCGTAGAGTCCGTACGCCGAAGCTAGTATCTCGATTGGATGCCTGCTGGGCAGATCAGTGCCATGCTCTAATTGCCATCGACAGGTTTCCGAATCACAGGCTGTGTAGTTAACTTCGGCCCCCTGCTCAGCAACGAAATCAAAGAGTTCTTGACCGACATCCATGCCGATCTGATACTTCTCGACCTTATAGCCGTACGTGCCTGCGATGCCGCAGCAACGGGCATGGCTTTCGCGTACATCAACGCCTGGAATCAACGAAAGGATCTCCAGCGCCGGTTTGCCGACCCGATGTGCGCGTTGTTGACAGGGTGCATGGTAGGGCAGTCGCATCGACATGGGATGGAAATCTGTGCGCAGTTCGCCGGCATCGTGCAGCTCCTGTAACCATTCGAAGATATCCCACGTGCCCATCTTGAGTTCATTGGTTGCCTCATCGTGCAGATCGAGCAGCTCGGGCGCCTCTTCCTTCAAGGTGAGTGTACAACTCGTGCTTGTGCCGATGATTGGGTAGCCGGCTTTGGCATAGCCGGCAAGATGGGCAACGTTGTTGCGATGGTAGTTGGTCGCCGCGTCAAATTCGCCGTTGCTGAGCATGGGCAGTCCGCAGCAGTTCTGCGGCGGCACGATCACTTCGTACCCGTGGTGTTCGAAGACAGCGATGGCGGCCATGCCCACATACGGCTCATAGTACATCGTGGCACAGCCGTGATAATAGACGACCTTCTTGTCCGACTTGAGCCGCCGCTTCGCGGTTCGTTTCAGCCATTGTGCCAGGGTGCCGTCCGTGCTCCATGTCGGCAGCGGCGCGTCCCGGGCGATGCCTATCACCTTCTCTGCGACGATGCGACTCATGGGATTCTGTAGGGCGAAATTGGCCAAATGCGGCGTGAAGCTGCCCACCTTTCCGAGCAGTTCGTTGCGTCCCAGCAGCCGGTTGCGCAACGGTAATCCGTTTTCGGCCACGATCTGAGCACGGGCACGCGCATTGAGTTCAGCGATCTTCACGCCGGTCGGGCAGACTTCGTTGCAGACACGACAGCCGGAACAGTAGTCGACCGAATGATCCGGTGACATGGGCTGGCCGTTTTCGCGGAAACGCTGCGCCTGGGGCCCGGCGTACTTCGGTCCGGGGAAAAGGTCTGTGACTGCCGAAACGGGGCAGTAGCTGGTGCAGATGTTGCATTTGATGCACTCATCCAACGAATGGTCTACTGAAAGCCAAGACGAACCGTGCATGAAATGCCTCCGTGCAAAAAAATCTCGGTTCAGCCGTTACTCGAGCCAAATGTCAACAGACTTGTCGTTCTATCCAATGATAGATTTGCCCGCCGCCATGCCGGTGATGATCGACAATCCCTCAAGGCTCCGCTCTTGGATTGGGTCGGCGTGTGCCAAGACACTGCCTGCGGCCCAGAGGTTTCTGTAGGCCAGAGCGCCTGAGGCGTCGACCGGCTGGAAATTGTTGTTGACCTCGACGCCGCCGCTGAAGACCGGCTGCCCGTCCGGATCGAGAAACTCGGGCCTGAACCATTCGGCTCGGTCCTGGGCGACAGTGAGGGGCAGGTTGAAGATGGTCTCCCAGAATCGTCCATCGGGTGCGCTGTCGAAGCCGCCGCCGAGGACGCCGCCGGTCGCCAACAGGAAATGCTTGGCGCGATGTTTGAGCGGGCGCGCGCTTGTTTCTGACGCAACCCAGCGAATCTGTCCGTCGTCGGCGCGGAAATCGATGACCTCCATGCCCGCCTCCACGCGCACGCCTAGCTCAAGCAGCGTCTTGCGTAACAAGGTGTGCATGCGGATGCCGGGCACGCTGGGCGGCAAGGTCGGTATCTCGAAAACGACAGCGCCGGTGCGCTCGGCCAGGAAATCCATCACTTCTGTATGCCGATGCAGGCCCAGGATGGCGGGCAGTCCGATGCGTTCATCCGGTCTGACCAGCTTGGCCAGGGCAACGCCCAACCGATTGAAAACCGGTGAGCTATCGGCTGCTTGGGCAAGCTGCACAGTGTTGGCGTCGCGGCGACTGGTGATCACATCCAGCGGCAGTTGTACAAAGCGGGCGACATAGCCCTGTTTAACCAGATTTTCCGCAATCAGCGCCGGATAGAAATCACGCATGCCGTCGAATCCGACGATCAGTATGGGCCGGTCGTCGTCCAAGCGCCCGCCATGCTGTGCCCGTGGAGCCAAATAAGCCGGGCGGGCAGCCCCTACAGGAGATGGGAGCAAGAGATTGCGTCTGGACTCAGGTGCGACAAGATAGGGCAGGCCTGCGTCGTCCAGGACTTGCTGGAATAGAGCGAGGGCTTCCTGGCGATCGTTGGGCGAGATCAAGTGATAGGGGTGTGCCGGGGGCAACTTTTCGATATCGGCGAGCGGCTCGGCAACCGGCGTCTCGTTGGCGCCGGGCAGATAGCCCAGCAGATCGATGGTCGCTGCGCTCCAGTGCATCGCCCCCAACCCTTTGGCGACCACACGGACGCTCTTGCCCGCTTGAGCCGCCACCAGAGCTGCCGACAGTCCGGACAGACCGGCGCCGATGATCAGCAGATCAAGCATCTGGCGCCTCCCTACCTGCCACTGTGTCCGTCACACCGTCCGTTGCGGACTCAGCTTTGTCCTCAGCTTTGTCGGTGTCGTATTCTGTTGCAGAGTCTTCGTCGCCCAACGAGTCGAGACCGCCGGGCGTGGTGTCGTACAGATAGAAGTCGGTCATGGGGCTGACCTGTTCGCCGACCGGTAGATGGTCAACATTCATCAGACTCTGATAGATCAACTCATCCAAGCGTTCCTGCTTGAGTTGGCGGGCCCACAGGATGGGTGTCAAACCCTTCCAACGCTCCTGCAGGAAGTCTCGTAGAATCAGATCGGGAGATTCGGCGATGGGCGCTCGCCGCTGCGCTGACGCTCTGCTCCGATCGACGTGGCCCGGCGATTGCATGTAGGCCACGTCCCAGGCTGAGTCCCATGCCGTGTCTTGATCGGGCGAGGGCATCCTGCTAGTTGGATCTCCGTTCTTGTCCTCGGCTGCCCCCAATTCGTGGAGGATGCCGGCGGCGCGGTAGGTGCAGAAACCACCCTGACAGGGTCCCATGCCCAGGCGCACATCGCGGCGCAGGTCGTCAAGGGTCACGGTCGGGTTGCGCAACGCCGCCTCTTCGAGCATACGCCGGGTAACCAACTCGCATTCGCAGACCAGTTCACCCTGGAGACGGTTCTCCTCAACCTCATGCAGACGGTGGCCCAGCCAGTAGTGGCCCTGATCGATGCCCGGAACCGGCGTGGTCGCTGTGGTGCACGTTCGGGCCGTCTCCAGCAGTTCGCAGACCTGGTCCATGGTCAGCTCGGCCATCAGGCGGAAGGTCGTCCACTTCCCGCCGGTGATGCTGACCATGCCGGCCACGCCATCGCGTTTGGCATGGTCGAGCAGGGCCAGCGCACGGGTGACGTCGCGGCTGTCGCCTGCAAAGCCTTCCTGGTAGAGAGGGCGGACGCCCGCCCAGGCACGCAGCACCCGCGCTTGGCTGATGGACGGTACCAGCTTCTCCCCCTCAGAGAGCATGAGCGCCACTTCCCACGGCTCGATGCGCAGATTCTCCGGGTCGGTCACACGTTCGTCCGTGGTGCCGATGATGGCCACCGTGTGGACCGGGACGATGATGTCGCCGTCAGCCGGCATTTTGCAGCGATTGACCACGGTGTTGACCACGCGGTGGTTCATGGCCACCATGGTCCCCTTGCCAGGCAATACGTTGACTTCGATGCCGGCCGTGGCCGCGATCAGCCCGGCCCATGCGCCGGACGCATTGATGACCATGTCCGAGCGGATCAGCATCTCTTCGTCCGTGACCATGTCACGTACCTGAGCGCCGACGATTTTGCGATCTCCCACGCTACCTTCCGTCACCAGACGGACAACTTCGTGATAGGTCAGGATCTTGGCCCCGGCGTTGCGCGCGGCCTGGGCAGTGGCGTGGGTGGCAAGGAAACTGTCGGCAGCGCCGTCGGGCACCTCGAAGACGCGGCTGATGCGCGGGCTCAGTAGTGGTTCGCGCTGTAGCGCTTCAGCAACCGAAATCTCGTCGCAGGGTAGTCCGATCTTTTCACAGGCGGCCTTAAACTGGTCGGGATACTCCCCCTCATCTTCCGGGGTGACCACGAAGAAGCCGCTGGTGTCCTCAATACAATGGGTGTGCGTGGTGCGGAGGGTGCGGTTCTCCTGAATGCACTCAACCGCGCTCTGGGGATCTTTTACGACATAGCGACCGCCGCTGTGCAGCAGCCCGTGATAGCGTCCGGTGGTACCGTGGGTTAGATCGCGTTTTTCGACCAGGATGACCTTGAAGCCGCGCAATGCAGCGTCCCATGCCACCCCCGTTCCTGTCGATCCGCCGCCAATGACCAAAATCTCAGTCTCGATCTGTTTCATGTCTCGACTTATCGTCTCACTGGTTACAATCTCACTGGATACATTGATCGGTGGCTAATCTTCGAATCAACTTACGGCAAGCAAATCCCGCACCTCTTCTGCGTTGGCGCAACCTAGAGCGGCCTCTGCCACCTGATGACATTGTACCATATTGCACTCGCGCACAGCCTGCTTCACCAATGGCACACAGGGCAGCGGCACGCTAAGTTCCGTCACGCCCAGCCCAAGCAGTAGCGGTACTGTACTCGGATTGCCTGCCATCTCGCCGCAGAGTGAAACGGGCAAATTCGCTCGCTTGGCCGTGTTGCAGACGTGGCCAATCAACTTGAGCACGGCTGGGTGTAGCGGATCTGCAAGTCTGGCCACCGAGCTGTTGGTGCGGTCACTGGCCATCACATATTGGGCCAGATCATTGGTGCCGATGCTGAAAAAATCGACTTTCTCGGCAAGCTGTTCGGCCATGAGCGCGGCGGAAGGAACTTCGATCAGTACGCCGATTTCGACGGGCGTATGATCGTCCATGAATTTTCCTGCCGTTCCACTGTGGTCGGCGACGAACTTCGCTCTGGCCTCATCCAGCAAGCGTTGCGCCGCATCAACTTCTTCCAGTGTGCTGACCATGGGCAACATATAACGTAACTGGGTCGCCTCGTTGGCCTGAGTTGCGACGTCCAACAACGCCTCATATTGAGTGACGAGAATCTCGGGGTAATCAAGTAGCAGACGAATGCCGCGCCGGCCAAGAAATGGATTCTCCTCGGCGCTGTTGAGCAGAAATTCCACCGGTTTATCGCCGCCTGCATCCAGCGCGCGTACAGTCAACGGCTGTCCTGCCAGGGTATCGGCAATGCCCTGATAGATCCACCGCTGTTCCTCTCTGCTTGGCGGCAGAGTGCGGCTTTGGAATAGATATTCGGTGCGCAGCAGGCCTACGCCATCGGCCCCGGCCTGGCGACTCTGATCGACTTCACTCGGCTGGTTGGCATTGATGTAGACGGGCACATGAACGCCGTCACAGGTGACAGCGTCCTCTTGAACATGGGCCAGCGCAAGATTACGCTGTTGCTCCAGAAGGAAAAAGGCGTCTTCGTAGCGGGCGCTTTCCTCGGGGGTGGGCTCAACCACGAGCCGGCCGCGATCACCGTCCAATACGACTTGCTGGCCAGTCCCAAGCAGAAGAATCTTCAGCCCCAGGCCGCAGACCAGCGGTAGCCCCAGGCTGCGTGCCAGGATGGACGAGTGCGCGGTCGGCGTGCTTTCGGCCAGCGCAATGCCTGTAACACGGTCATTTGAGAGTTGTGCGATGTCGGACGGGGTGAGGTCAGCCGCCACCAAGACCGTGCCTGCCGGGAGGTGCGAGAGCGGCACTTCATCGAGATCGACGCCGAGATGGGTCAGCAGGCGCTTTCCGATGTCGATAATATCGGCGGCTCGACTGGCGAAGTACTCATCCTCCAACTCTCGGAAGATCTCGGCCATGGTCTGGATGGCCTGTTGCGTAGCGCTGATTGCACTGCTCTGGTTGATCAGGATGGCTTCACGAACAGACTCGGTTAGGGTCTTGTCGTGGAGGATGAGCTGATGTACGGAGAAGATGTCAGCGGCCACGGTGTTGAGTGAGTGGCGCAGGTGATCCAATTCGAGCTCAACCTTGGATTGAGCGACCAGGAAACGGCCCCATTCAATATCGCTGTCATGTTCGTGCGCATCCGGTATACTGGAGAGCATCGTCTCCAACGTCGGTTCATTGGGCCGGTGAATGTAGGCTTCTCCCAGCCCTATGCCGGGGGCCGCGGGCAGTCCATCATAGATCGTTGTCATAGCGGAGTTGCGCCTGGAATGTCGTAAAAACGAGCATCGAAGAGCTTCCTCAGCGCGTCGATAGCGTCCTGTGCATCGAGTCCTGTCGCGCACAGGCGCAGTCTGTGGCCTTGCCGTGCCTGTAACTGCATCAATTGCAGAATGCTCTTGGCATCCACAGCCGGCGTATCCAGGGTAAGATTGCTAGCCGTAATATCCGCGTCGTAGCGGCTGGCGATCTGCACCACATCTCTACTCTTGCGTAGATGCAGGCCCAGCGGGTGCGTGATGGTGATCTCGGCAGTGGACGGCTGTGACATGGACTAACGTGTGACCTTTGCGTATTGGCTGGCTGCTTCCGCAGCTTCGTTGACGGTGTCAAGCGTATGGTTGATGCTGGCTTCCAATGCCGCGATTACGGCGCCTTCGACCAAAGGGGCGTTGCTGATTAGACAATTCTTCCGCATGCTTTCAGGCAACATATCCAGCGCCAATTTGGTGCTCAGGATGGCACTGCCGAGGTCGACCAGCAGCAGAACACCGCTCGGCGTCCACACACCCTCGACGGCCTTGCTGATGCGCACCGCATCGGTTCCCAATGTCGGCAGTTTGTCTTCAATCATGATGCCGCCGACCGCTGCGATATCGATCTGGCCGTTGGCCATCTGATCGGCAAGCTCTTTGACGCCCTGGGCGAGTTGATGACAATGGGAGACGATGACCAGACTGACCACAATGGTTCCTTCTACTCTTCAACCCAATCAAATGTTCGTTCGACAGCCTTTTTCCATCCGGCATAACCGGCATCACGCGTGGTCTGGTCGATCTTGGGCTGCCAAGTTCGGTCGATCTGCCAGTTGGCTCGCAAACTCTCAAGATCGTTCCAGAATCCGACAGCAAGTCCTGCGGCATAGGCTGCCCCGAGGCTGGTCGTCTCCGATACTCTGGGACGAACAACCTCTGTGCCCAGGATGTCGGCCTGAAGTTGCATCAGGAAATTGTTGACGGTGGCTCCGCCGTCGACCTTGAGTTGACGCAGCGGCACGCCGCTATCGGCGTTCATGGCCTCGAGCACTTCACGCGTCTGGTAACAGAGGGCTTCCAGCGTTGCCCGTACAATATGCGCCCTGTTGATGTAACTCGTGAGGCCGACGATGACGCCGCGGGCGTCACTGCGCCAGTAGGGAGCAAACAGGCCGCTAAAGGCGGGAACGAAATAGCAACCGCCGCTGTCATCCACGCTCTGGGCAATGGCCTCTGTCTCTGCGGCGTTGTCGATGAGTCCCAGGTTATCGCGTAACCACTGCACGGTCGCACCTGCCATGGCAATCGACCCTTCGAGCGCATAGACGGCCGGCGCGCCGTCAAATTGATAACAAACAGTGGTCAGCAGGCCATTCTTGCTGTGCACGATCTCGGTGCCGGTGTTGAGGATCATAAAACAGCCGGTGCCGTAGGTGTTCTTTGCCTCGCCTGGACTGAAGCAGGTCTGGCCAACGGTGGCGGCCTGTTGATCGCCAAGGTCACCGCAGACGGGGATTTCGCCTTGGAAGGGACCGTTCGCCAGCGTCTTCCCGTAGAATTCCGGATCGCTGCTGGGCCGAATCGTCGGCAACATCTGCCGGGGGATGTTCAGGATTGTCAGCAGTTCGTCGTCCCAATCCAGTGTCTCCAGGTTCATGAGCATGGTGCGGCTGGCATTCGTCGGGTCAGTGATGTGGTTGCCGCCGGTCAGTTGCCAGATCAGCCAGGTGTCGATGGTGCCGAAGAGCAGATCGCCACGCTCTGCCTGTTGCCGGGCGTCCGGCACATTGTCCAGCAGCCACCGGATCTTCGGCCCTGCGAAGTAGGTCGCCAGGGGGAGACCGGCCTTCTGGAAGATGGTCTCGGCATGTCCGGCCTTCTCCAACTCTCGACAGAGCCGATCGGTCCGCGTGTCTTGCCAAACGATGGCATTGGCAATCGGCTCGCCTGTGTGGCGATTCCAAACCACAGCCGTCTCACGTTGATTGGTGATGCCAATGGCGGCAATGTCGTCGGCCTTTACCTGCGCCTTGGCCATGGCCCCGCCGATGACCTGGCGTGTTCGTTCCCAGATTTCGACAGCGTCGTGCTCGACCCAGCCGCTCTTGGGAAAGATTTGCCGATGCTCGTGTTGATCGTAGTCTACGACCGAGCCTGACTCATCGAACAACATGAACCGCGTACTGGTTGTCCCGGAGTCTATCGCGCCTACGTACTTAGCCATTGCTGCCTGCTCCCCGACGTTTCAGATGGTTTATATAGAGTCTTCAGGTTCGTTCGGATCACAAGGGATAGGGCAGGTTTCCTTAGCTGCCTGGCTCTGGCGAGTAGGAGACCCGCCCTACGTTTTTTCTGTCAACCCCCTGAGATCCCAAAGAGCCAGTCTTGACGACGCTGGGTCTACGTTACTCTGGGCCTTCAGCGTATAGTGTACCCGCCGCACATTGGATCAGATAGTAGCTGCTGGTGGCGCCGGGATCCTGGTGGCCGATGGAGCGGGGGCCGAGGTAGCTGGCGCGTCCCCTCTGGGCTTCCAGTTCGATGGTATGGATCATGCCGGCTTTGGCAGCAGCCAATGCGGCAACCAGCGCTTCGTCCAGCGACGCCCCGGAGGCGGATGCACTTTCCAACGCAATCACCGCCGGTTCCAGTGTGTCAATCATGGTCTTGTCGTCTATTTCGGCCTCGCCGCGCTGCTTCACCCCTTCCAGTCCATTGCGGAACATTGCTGCAAGCTGGACCAGATCAATTGTCTCAGAATCCGCCGCTGCTTTGCCGGCACGCAAGAAGAACGCTCCGTAGAGTGGGCCGGCGGCTCCGCCGATACTGCTGATAAGCGTCATCGCGATCGAGCGTAGAAAGGTCGAGACTGTTTCCTCTCGAGTACCATTTTCGCGGGCAAGTTGTCGAGTCACCTGTTCCATTCCCCGCTGCATGTTGGTGCCATGATCGGCATCACCGATGGCCGTATCCAATTCCGTGAGGTACCGTTCTTCATTTTTTATCTGTTCTGCGAACAATTCCAGCCAATTGCGAAACTGGGCCAGTGAGATTGTCTGGCTCATCATGGTCTCCAATGGAATGATTCCAATGTCTCTGATTTCGGTCGAATTACCAGCTCAGCGCCGGCGTGTGCACCGGCGCGTCCCAGAGAGCAAGCAGTTCCGGCGTCAGGCGCATGAGGGTGATGGCACAGCCGGCTGCGTCCAGGCTCGTGATGTAGTTGCCGATCAGGTTGCGCTCAATGTGAATGTCATGAGCGGCCAAGACCTGATAGAGTTGTCGATAGACGATGTAGAGTTCTTGAAGCGGCGTGCCCCCCAGGCCGCTGACCAGTGCAATCACCCGATCCCCAGGTCCTGCGCCCAGGTCGTCAAGAATTGGTTGGACCAGTAGTTCGGTCATCTGGTCTGCCCCGGTATAGGGAATGCGGCGGCGGCCGCGCTCGCCATGCATACCTACGCCGAGTTCAAGCTGGCCATTTGGGAGCAGGAACGTACGCTTGCCGATTGCGGGCACGGTGCATCCGGTCAGCGCGGCCCCCATGCTTCTTGACTGTTCGATCACGGTCTGGGCAACGGCAGTCACTTCGGCCAATGAACGGCCTTCTTCTGCCGCGGCGCCCGCCATTTTTTCAACCAGGATGGTTGCGCCGAGTCCGCGGCGTTTGCTGGGGTCATCAAGCGCTACATCATCATTGACCAGTACCGACGCGACCTCATAGCCGTCCTCGTCGGCCAGTTCCAGCGCCATGCCCATGTTGAAGACGCCGCCGGCGAAATTTTTCATGATGAAGAGTATGCCGGCGTTGCCGTAAACGGTCTGCATTGCCGCCAGATATTGATCAGGGGTCGGGCTGGTGAAAATTCCGCCGGGACAGGCTGCATCCAGCATGCCAACGCCCACATAGCCCGTATTGAGGGGTTCATGGCCGCTGCCGCTGCCGCTAATCAGTGAAACTTTGCCCTGAACCGGTGCGTCAATTCGTCGTACGAAATGGGGATGATAGTGGACACGCAGCAAGTTAGGATAGGATAACTCCAGGCCTTCCAAGCTTTCGTTGACAATATCGTTTGGTTCGTTGATCAGCTTCTTGAGCATACTTGCACGGCCGGTAGTCCCAGTTGCAAGACTGTGGGCACTACTTAACATAGACACTGCTTAACATAGACACTGCTTAACTAATCATGACTTTACTGCAAAAAGGAGTCCGGACACGAATTCATACAAATGGTCTCTCGGAGGGCAACAACACAATTCGTGAAAATTCGTGACCATTCGTGTCAAGAATAGGCTTTCTGCAGTGGACCCAATCCTGTTCAGTGATGTCGTATTATACAAACAGACGAGTATATCACCTACATCAACCATAGTGCATTGTAGACTTGTTGCCGCCATTATGCAATTTCGGTTTTATCACCCAATCATCCGGCTCAGCACCTCTTTGGCTGCCAATGACGCCTTGCCGCGGTGGCTGATTTGGTTCTTGACTTCAGCGGGCAGTTCGGCCATGGTGGCGTCACGCTCCGGCATAAAAAAGACGGGATCATAGCCGAATCCGTTCTTGCCGCGGGGCCGGTCGATGATGATTCCCTCAACTGTATCGTCGACGGTTTCGACGCGGCCGTCGGGCGTTGCCAAGGCGACGACACAGCGAAAACGGGCGCTCCACGCTTCATCCGGCTGTTGCTCAAGCTCTGCAATCAACTTTCGATACCGATCTTCGTCGCTGGCAGCCGGCCCGGCATAGCGAGCGGAATAGATCCCCGGCCGCCCGCCGAGTGCATCGACCTCCAGCCCGCTGTCATCGGCCCAGGTCCAGAGTCCTGACGCTTCGGCATAGGTGCGAGCTTTCAGAATGGCGTTTTCGGAAAAGGTTGAACCGGTCTCCTCAACATCAAAGCGGATGCCGGCTTCATCCAAATTCACAACGTCCAAAGCCAGATCGGCGAGTAGGCCACGATATTCAAGCAGCTTGCCGGCGTTGTGTGTGGCGATTAGAAGTTTCTGCATTTTCTCTCCTTCAATACTTTGACCCGGCCAAAAGGGTATCATATAATTTCCTCGAAGTCAGCAAGCGACTCCCCATTGTGCCGTGTAGACGGATCTTCCGATCTGCCTGTGGGTTACTGAACAGCTGTCTTTCATGGGCATACAACCCGTACAGAAAGAAGTGGTCAAGTATGGTTGAATCCTACCACCCTCTCCGCATTTTCAGTGGGTCGGCACACCCGGCTCTCGCACGGCGCATCGCAGACATTCTGGACGTTGGGATGGGGCAGTCCACAACCACGTATCTGCCCGACAGTGAGATCCATGTCATGATCGATGAGGTTGTGCGTGACCAGGATATCTTCATCGTCCAGCCCTGTTCTGCGCCGGTCAACGATCACTTGATGGAATTGCTGCTCTATATCGATGCCTTTCGTCGGGCTAGTGCACATAGCGTCAGCGTAGTCATGCCCTACTTCCCCTATGCCCGTCAAGAGCGCATGGCCCGCGGCCGTGAAGCGGTTAGCGCCCGTGCTGTTGTCAATATGCTCGAGATGCAGGGGGTGAGACGCGTCATCTACGTGGACATCCACAATCGGGCAATTCAAGGTTTTTTCAATGTGCCCGTCGATCCGCTCAGTGCCGTGCCGTTGCTGGGCGACTATTTCCGGAAGCCGGAGTTTGCCAATGCAGCCATCGTCAGCCCGGATGTAGGCCGCGCCGGTATGGCTGGCCGCTATGCAGAACATACCAATCTGCCGCTGGTCGTGATGCACAAGCGACGGACTGATTTCAGTTCGACGGAGACAACTCACGTTGTTGGTGATATCGAGGGACGCAATCCAATTATCATCGACGACGTTATGGCAGGCGGTAGTGTGCTGAAGCAAGTCGATGCGCTCTACGATGCTGGGGCCACGGGCAAAGCCTACTTTGCCGTGACCCATGGGGTCCTGTTGCCCAGTGCGCTCGAGCGGTTGGAGAGCGATGACCGCATTGAGAAGTTGGTGGTGACCAATACCGTGGCTGTGCCGCCGGAGAAGCGTACGGGCAAGGTCGAGGTCCTCTCCATCGCTCCCTTGCTTGCCGACATCATTAGCCGGATTTACAGAGGCGAAAGTATTTCTGAGATGCTTGTTCTCGGATAGAGGAGGGACGTTTGTTTGGTCAATATCGCAGACCAGAACCGGATGCTATTGAAGTAATCATCGGCCCGCGGGCATCGTTCAGCGGCAACCTGCAATGTGACGCGAGTATTCGCATTGACGGTGCTGTGGACGGAGGCCAAATCGAGACGCCGTCCAATGTAATCCTCACGGAGACGGCGCGGGTCGAATGCAATATCAAGGCAAAGACGATTAGCATCCGCGGCGTCTACCGCGGTGTCGTCCATGCTGACCGCGTCGAGTTGTTGGCCGGCAGTCAGGTCTATGGCTCGCTGAACGTAGGCAGCTTTTTTATGGATGAGGGTGTTTCATTGCACGCCGAGCTGAATATTCAAGGATCGGGCCAAGAAGAGCGATTGGCATTACCGCAGCCTGCGAAGACCGGTGGCACAATACCTGTCGTGGGCAGTATCGATGATCAGAATCTCGACGCTGCGGAATAGGGCGATACTTATCGCCGAATTATCAAGAAATCGCCTCTACAGGGAGCAAGAAAATGAGTGAACGTACACTGCCGTTCGGCAGCGATAGCGTTGTGCATTTGAGCGGCAACGAGCTAACCGTCGGTGACAAGGCGCCGGAAGTCAGTCTCTCCATCGGGGGAGTGTCGCAGTACAAACTGCTTGGCGATTCCGCCGGCAAGGTCCGCCTGATCAGTGTCGTGCCCAGTATCGATACGGGTCTGTGTGATGCTCAGACCCGCCGTATGAACGAGGAAGCAAGCAATATGGGTGACAATGTCATCATCTTCACGGTCAGTGCAGATTTGCCCGCTGCTCAGGCGCGCTGGTGTGGCGCGTCCGGCGTAGACAAGGTGAAGATGCTCTCCGATCATATGGATATGGCCTTCGGCAATGCCTATGGCACCACTATCAAAGAACTTCGCCTGGATCAACGTGCTGTCTTCATTATTGACGCCAACGACACCGTTCGTTACGCTGAATATGTGCCTGAACTCGGCCTGCATCCAGACTATGACGCTGCATTGGCGGCGCTGGGCGAGATTGCGTAGGGTACTGATGCGCACATCGTAATAGCTCGCATGACGATATGGATTGCCGTATTGGGGCCATTAGGTAGCCACCAATCGGCAAATTACGAATAGAGATTCTCATCAGAAACCTTACGCAGTATGTAGCACGCAGCATATAGAAGCGCCATCTTCCTATCCCACCGACCAGGAGCCTGACCGTGTCCATCTGGCTGACCGTACCCATTGCAGCACTGCTGGGATATCTTCTCGGCTCGATTCCTGTCGGACTGTGGGTATGCCGTCTCTTTGGCGTCGACATCCGCACCGTCGGCAGCGGACGCACCGGTGGCACCAACGCCTGGCGGGCGGCTGGCCTCAAGGCCGCGATTCCGACTATCATCGGTGACGCCGTCAAGGGAGCGATCGCCGTCTGGCTGACGCGTGCGCTCTTCTATCAGATCTTCCCCGAACCCGGCATCATGACCATCGACGAAGCCACCATGCGCCAGACCGTCGTGCAACTGAGCGCAGCCCTCGCCGGGGGTATGGCCGTCATCGGTCACAACTGGTCGATCTTCAACGGCTTCAAGGGCGGAGCAGGCGGCGTCACCAGCGCAGCGACGGCCATGGCCATCTCGCCGCTGGTCGGCGGCATGGTCTGGATCATCGGCGCCTTCCTCTATCTGGTGGACGCGCATTGCCTCAGTTGCCACCTTCAGCGTAGGTCTTAGCGCTTTCGCCATCTTCCTCATTCTGGGCGTCAATCAACTGTCGCCCTGGCCCTATATCGTATTTGGCGTGATCGCCCTGGTCTCAGTCATGGTCGCGCTCAAGGGCAACCGCGAGAAGATCCGTACCCAAGAGGAGCGGGTTATTTCGTTGTGGTAGGGGAAAGACTTCACCACGGAGGCACAGAAGGACCACAAAGTTCACGGAGAAACCATTTCCTTGTTTTTTCCTTTGTGAACTCTGTCTGTTCTCCGTGCCTGTGGTGAAGTTCTTATCTTTTCGCCGCTAGCGTGCGTGTGATCTGATCGATGTGGGCCTCTCCATGGTCGACGTATAGACTCAGTTGTCGCTCAAGCGTGATGGTGTTGCCGCTGGTGAATTGGCCGGTACGCTGCCATTCTTCCCCGGATAGACTCTCCCAGAATACTACCCATCGTTCATGCAGGCTGCGCAGCAGCGCCAGCGAGGCCGTCAGGTCTGCTGTGCTTGCGTCAGGCAACGCTGCCCATCGATCCTGGTCGTAGGAGCGCAGCATTGGATGATCCTCGGTCATCATCAGCTTGCAGCGGATGTAGCTGTTCATGTGCGAGTCGGCCAGATGATGGACGTTCTGGGCCACCGTCCATTCGTCAGGCAGATAGTGGGTCGTCAACTGCTCCGGAGTCAGATCTGAGACCAATGCCTCGATCTGATCGGGCAACAGTGCGATCTTGGCGATCTGGTTTGTTCTTTCCTCCGACATGGCACTTTCCTCCCCATTTCCTGCGGCTGCGATCTGCATCCAGCCAAGTGTATCATTCTCTTCTTTAGCGTCCAACCGTCCGCAATTCATGAGGGCGCAATCTCCCATATCTGTGTCTTACCTTTTTTATCTGTGACTCCACTGCAAAAAGGGACTAGACACGAATTTACACGAATTGTCACGAATTTTCCCCTCTGGCACCATGCCATATTTCGTGTAAATTCATGATAATTCGTGTCCAGAAAAACCTTTTTGCAGCAGAGTCATCTGTGTAAATCTGTGGCAAAAAATAACAGACAAAATCTCACAAGAGATAGAAGGAAACCCATGCAGATCAGCGCCATCTGGCAGGAACTCTACCGCAGCCAATATTTTGAAGGCGGACGTGTGCTGACCGCGGCCATCTCGGCCATCGACATCGCACTCTACGATATTGCAGGAAAGGCGCTGGGCGTGCCCGTCTACCAGTTGCTGGGCGGCAAACTCCGAGATCTGGTGCCCTGTTTCGCGACCACCCGCGTGGCCGCCGGGCTGGAGCTGATGGACGACATCCAGCTGCTGCTCGAAAACGGTTGGAATGTGATTCGCACGATTCCGGGTTATGTCGCCCACGGCGGGGGCGGCGGCCTCTTCGAGCCGCGCGAGTCCATCGGCACAACTGCACACTGGCTGACCAGGGCGCGTGAGCAGTTCGGTCCCGACTTCGTGCTGGGCATCGACTACCACCACCGGCTCAACGTGGCCGAAGCGGCTTCGTTCTGCCAGCGCATGCCCTCCGGCGTGCTCGATTTTCTGGAAGAACCCATCCGTGACGAGACGCCCGAGGCCTATGAACAGTTGCGTACCATGACCGGCATTCCCATGGCCATCGGCGAGGAGATGTCGAGCAAGTGGCAGTTCCTTCCCTATATCGAGCGTGGCATCACCAACTTCGCGCGTGTCGACGTCTGCAACCTGGGCGGTCTGACCGAGTCAATGAAGGTGGGCGGCCATGGCTGAGGCCCACTACATCGATCTCAGGCCCCACAATCTGCTGGGCGCGGTCTGCACTGCGGCGACGATTCATCTGGCTGCAGCCGTGCCCAACTTTGCCTGGCTGGAGGTACGCTCCTCGCCCACCGAGAAGCGCAAGTTCATCGACGAAGAGATCTTCACGTTGGACTGCCGGCAGGACGGGCCGAACTTCACGGTGCCGAACACGCCGGGACTCGGCGTCGAGGTGGATGAAGATGCGATCAGTAAGCAGGAGTTCAATATGTGGGAAGCGCCGAAACTGTATCGACGGGATGGATCGGTGCAGAATTGGTGAGGGGTCAGAGGGCGAGTTTATCGAACTGGGAATAGAGTGGTGGGGGCGATGTAGCACAGTCGGCTAGGGCAGTGGAGCAACCAGTCTAACGTTGGTCTCGTCTGCATGCGTTGGCCGGCGCGAGACGTGCGTCAGCACGGTGAGTGACAGACGCGATTGTCAGGCGCAAGCCAACGTTCGGCAAAGGCCGGACGCACCACGGTGGCAGGTACGCAGTCAACCCACCGGAAACCCAGGCCGTCGGCCTATCGCACATGCGGGGCACTTCGTTTGAGCCCGCTAGACCTTGATGGGTGTGTGGGGATAGTTCGGCTGGCGATTCTGAAACGACAGAATATTAGGTTTCTGGATCACTCCCGCATCAATATCCACTGCCCGTCGAATGGTTTCATTTTGCTGCCATTCATCACGACCGGCCACAACAGTTGGTAAATGGACAATGAGTGCTGCGGAGACCGATCGCGACGCACTTTCCCAGAGATAGCTCGGTGTATGATCCACAGCGTAGTAATCTATGGGTCCAATTTTGATGATAGGATCTTTAAATGTGGTTGGTTTGGCGAAAAAGAAGCCCATCCCCTCGTCGCAACTACTATCAATGATCAGACAACCTGGCTTGAGCGATGTTTCTTCCTCTTCGGTCACGAAATTCATGGGGTTGCCAGGCTCTTGAAATATGCCATTGATGATAATATCTGATTCGCTGATCAGATCGGTCAACGGCCGCTCAGTACCATCGTGCTCCACTACCAACATGCGTGCTTCGCCCTCAATGCCTTCGCGAATACGGACATAGTGACAACTATCAACTGGCGACGAACGTGTTCAGGAATGCGGGGCAAATGCTCCGGGTGGATTGGCACTCGTCGCTCGTCTTCTTTTTTCAAGTTCCAATGACGCCAAATGATAACTTGCTCACGTTGTTTCCTGTCTCTGGATGGTCCGGCAGACGTGCAAAACAGATGCTACCCACTGAGTATTGATCCAGCGAGCGAAACTGTCAATCGGCGCGTATCTATCCCTGGCAGGTGACAGCCAAAGGACTGTCCGCTTTGTCACGACGCTGCGCTCGACCCCGCAGGCCGTCCTTGATAGATCGTTTGGCTCGCCGACTCCGCCGGATCGGCGATTGTTCGACCGAGGACAGCGACACGGCCTGCCCCGTTGGAACAGTGCCTGACACCAGTTCGGCGCTAGTTTGAGACCAAGGCCCTGGGGGGCAGCGTAGTGACGATCTGTGGTTTCGGTCAGGTGCAGTACTGCTGGCGATGGGTTGGAGGACGAACCAATCGGACAGGGGACAACATGATGGGGGCGATTTGGCGAAGTCGGCTGAGGCAGTGAAACAATCAGTCTAACGCCGGTATCAGCAGACGTCCGAACTGACTTTCTAACGCTATCATATGGCAGCAGATAAAATTGGGCCACAATCTCTTTATTAGCGCAGGTCTTCGACCGATCCGTTGTATGCGCATGTTAGGCGGTTTCAAAAGGTTTGCTGGTTTTTGGAAGAAGGTTACGCGACAAGACTCTTTTCGATCTACTACCCCTGGAAATGAAGAACTTCATGCAATCCTTAGGACGTACAATTGGAGCAGCCCTCACAAGGCGTCACCACTAGGTTGACTGGATTTACTGGTTAGAATTTGACGCATGCTCATTCATGAACGAGATGACCTCTTCATAACTGGGGGAATTTAAGATACCAGGAAATGATTGACACACAAGCGCAGCGAGGGCAGAAGCGAATGCAATCGATTTTCTATTGGGCCATTTCTTATGGCAGGGGTGCTCATGTGAGGATACGTTTCTCTTAGGTACTCCTCAGAGATAATCGCGACCTCAGAGGCCAAGAAGATCGGGTCATCAAATTTGCAGTCCACCGTGACAATAGGCCTGTTGAAGGATTTTGCATATGTGGCTACTTGTAAAGATGCTTCGCCAAAAAAGGGATCCAAACAGATGATTTGAGCATTTTGAAGGTCTATTTTCTTGGGGAGATTCCAGCTTTTCTCTTCCGATAACTGCTCATAAGTCCCGAAGATCGTTGTGAATATTTCTTGCTTCTGTGACGCGAAAGATGCGCATCGGGTTGAATGAGCTCCAAATACAGTAGCTCACGATATCAAGAAAAGCGAGATTCTTCGCTGGCATCGCGTCGGAGTGGAGGGGCCCAATTGACCTACGTACAAGAAATTAGCCCGACTGCGGCAAGAGATGCTCTGTCACCTCCTTTGGAAACGCGCTGCCCGACGAGCGCTGTGCCAACGCTACTCGATCGCATGGACGTACCCATCAGCGGCAAGCACGAAGACCTTGTTGCGGTAGATGCAAAGCGTCGCTTCTTCGACGCGGTGGCCGAGCTTGTAGATCCATAGTGGTTTGCCGGTCTCTTCGTCGAGACAGTAGAAGAAGGGCGAATTGCCTGATCCAATATAGACGCGGCCACTGGCAACGGCCGGAGCGGACAGACCCCCGCCATCTGGATAGGTCCAGTAGATCTCGGCGGTCTTGGGATCGACGCAATAGACCGTGGAGAAGAGAGGGACGCCGTGCAGCCCGATGCCGCCGCGTGCCGAGAAGAATGCGCGACCGGGAGGCGGGCGTGGAAGGCAGGCGTGGCATTAAAATCAGAGAACGCGCCCTTCTCCTCGTCGTTGGTGTTTCCGTCGTTGAGAATGTCGCCGGTTTTTCCATCCAGGGTTTTGAAGATGTTGCTGTGGTGGGGGAGGTAGACCTTGCCGTCGAAGGCAATCAGCGTGCCTGAGTCGAGGGCAGTGCCGTTGGCCTTCCACACGACCTCGCCTGTCTTTTTGTGAAAGGCGTAGATGGAGCCGCTCCAGGAGCCAAAGTAGACGAGGTCACCGTCGATGGCCGGTTCTGCCGGGATCGACTTCGCGGTAGGGAACATCCACACGATGTGGCCTGTATTTCGCGTCGAGACAGACGGCGTAACCGCTCACGGTGGGCACATAGACCAGACCCGTCGTCCACCATTGCCGATCCCCATACCCATCCGCCCGGAAGCGTTTGCTTCCAAATCAGTGACTCCGTTCTCCGCATCGACGCAGTAGAAGAAGCGTTCGCCGCCTTGTTGGCCGGCAAAGACTCTCCCGTCGGCACAAGCGGGGCCCACGGAGATGGCGGCTCCCATTTCAAATTTCCAGATCTCCTCGCCCGTTTCGGCATTCGTTGCATGAAGAAATCCAGACGGGGTGCCGAAGAAGATCTTTCCGCGATAGGCTGTGGGTTTCGACTGGTAGTAGGTACCGCCAGACAGCTCGTCCGTGAAGATGCGTTGACCGCTGCTGTCGATGAATGCGTTGAGCGTGCTTTTCTCCCAGATGGTCTGTCCATCAGCCGACAGGCAGTAGAGCATGAGGTTGCTATCGCTGATCAGCAGACGGTCTTCAGCGGGTACGATGTCTGCGTAGATCGGGTGGGTGCTGATAGCTTTCGACCAGACGAGCGCGCCGGCCGAGTCGATACAATGGAGTTTCCCGTCCACAGTCGCGACGAGAACGTTTTCACCGAAAGCGACAGGCATTGCCCGGACCCAGTCAGAGGTCTCCGTCTCCCAAATGACGACGCCTGTTTCGGCATCCAGCGCGTAGACGCGATTGTTGGCCGCCCCGACATAGACGCGATCGCCGTGAACGAGCGGCGTGGAAAAGTGCTTGCGGGCGCGGTGTTCGACCGGATCAACACGCCTTTCCCAAAGGAGTGTGCCGGTACTTCTCATCAAGGCAGTAGACCGAGCCGCCGTTGCAGCCGAAATAGACCCGTCCATTCGCAAGCGCTACTTGTGTGTTCACGGCACCCGATGCCTTGAACTTCCATGCGATGGGATCGTCGGGGCCATCATGATGGCCCTCGTGGGGGCCTGCGTGAGGGTCAGCGCTAGGGTCGGCGTTGATCGAGTCTCAGCGCATAGAGATACCCTTCCATCGTGCCGACGATTGCCACGTCCTGTGTGACGACCGGCTCGGCCAGATGCATCGATATCTCCGACGTTAAAATCCCAGAACCAGGTCTTGTTGTCGATATCGGCGCAGATGAGGCGGTTGAAGTTCTGGCAGATCGCAGGGGAACCATAGATGTCGTGTACGCCGAACGGATAGACCATCTGTCTGCCGTTCGTCGCGACAGCCGCGTAGCGGGTCCGATAGTCCACGTGCCCGGCGTATCTCCGATCGAGCGTACTGCCGGTCGCTTTGTCGAGGTAGATGAGGTTCTTGGCCTGGCCCTCGTTTCCGCCGTGGCTGTTGACCTCTCGCAGGACGATGCGGTCTTCGAGAACAAGCGGTGTTGAGGCGATGGCCGGGTATTTGTAGATGCCGAAGAGAGGATGCTCCTGGGTCGATTTCCAGATTTCCTGTGCCTGTTTCGAGGTCGAGGCAGAAGCTTGTCGTGTGCATGCCCGGGAGAGGCCACATAGACTCTGCCGTCCTCAACGACCGGTCGCGCATACCAACCGAGGCCGACGGGGAACTTCCACGCGCCTCGGCCATAGCGAGGTCCCGGCGCTTTGCTGTAGCCCGTATGGTGGATGTCGCCCTGGAACATGGGCCACTCGGCCTCCATGTCTCCGCCTTCCGGGAAATCCGACCCGTCGTTCTCGCTCGGTGTGGCGATAGGCCCCTGCTCGACGAGGCGGGACTGAATGGTCTCCATGACGCAAAAGCCCTCGTCGACGAGGGTCGGCCATTTCGGACAGCAGCAGCGAGTGCTCGCCGGCGGCTTCTGACTCTACGGCGGCTACAATTCGTCCTTCTAGCAGATAGTAACGTTTATCCACGTTGGTAAACGGTCGGGTATTCGCCCCCTGCTGCTGGAGCGCACTCAGCCACATATAGAGGAGGAGGGCACGCTGCCGATAGTTGTCGCCACTGGTTGGCGAGGCCTTGACTTCGTGGCGCAGCGCATCGATATCCGCGCTGCCGCTCGAATAAAATGGCGGTTGATCGTTGCCGCAAGGAACTTCGCTCAACATCTCATCCATTCAGGCAACCTCGACGTTGCGCACAACCAGCTCACTGTATTCTGCAATCAGGGGCGTCATCTGCCTGAACCCGATCTTGCCACCGCCTAGCATTGGCCCATGTTTCTTGCCGTCATCTTCCCACGAAAAGCTGGTGATCCATTCCTCTCCATAGCCCACGTGAAATGACACATGCGCGCCACACTTGATCACTTTGAGCCTGTACGGTTTTTGGACAAAACCCACGGTCGGGATCGGGTCCGCGCCCTGGGCGACCAGGAAAAAGCCGAAACTCTTGCGCAGGTTGCAGGTCTGAAATTCATTCTCGATGAGATTGCGCCGGAAATAGGAAACATGTAAGGCGTTGATGTCACCGTGGTGATACTGGTCGTAGGGCCCGTTGCGTACGGCCAGATTGTCGGCGTGAATGTCCTCACCGTAACGTCCGAGGGCCGAGAAAAAGAGGATGGCCAACCCGGGCTCCGTGAGCGGTTGAAAGTTCCAGCTTATCGAGATATAGTCCGGGAACGTTTTCGGACACCAATGGACAATGTTCCCCGCTTGACCGGCCTCGCGTGGACGCAGGCTCTCCTGCCGCATCTTGCCCTTGGGAAAGGAGACGACGCCGTCGCCCTCCATGATCCAGCCTGATACCGCTTCCGCGCGCGACAACGGATTCTCGTAGATCACATCTTGTTCGCTAAATTGATCCATATCTTCTCAAAAATATCGGCACGCAATGGAGGCATGTTGTCGATGCCCAAGCATTTGGTCGTTTCCAATACGCCGCTCTTGCGCCTAAGCAGCGTAGGGTGCAAGTTGAGTCAGTGCTCGGTTTATGGGATACAGTGCTGTCGCAGATCCCTTCTCCCTTGAGCCACGGCGCTTTGCGCCCACTATGTGAACGGAATGACAAAGCGTCGAATACAGATCGCGTCATTCGATTATGTCATTGATCTTCGAAACCAACAATCGCAAGCAAACGACAAGGGGTACACGATGCTTCAAAGAATATGGACTGCGATCCTAGCGCTTGCCGTTGTTTTTCTTTGGACCACACAATACGTACAGGCACATGGTTCGATGGAGGACCCGATCAGCCGGGTCTACAATTGCTATCTGGAAGGACCGGAGAGTCCCGTGTCCGCGGCCTGTCAGGCAGCCGTGGCGTTGAGCGGCCCGCAACATCTTTACGACTGGAACGCGATCAACCAACTTCCCAATGGGAATCATCAGGCGTTTGTGCCGGATGGGCAATTGTGCAGCGGCGGCAAGGCAAGCCATGCCGGGCAGGATCTGGCGCGCGATGATCGGCCCTCGCAGCCCATTGCACCGGATGCCAACGGCAACTTCGAATTTGTCTATCGCGCCACCGCACCCCATTCGACGCGCTACTTCGACTTCTATGTGACCAAGGACGGCTATGATCCCACCAAACCCCTGGCCTGGTCTGATCTGGAGGCGACCCCCTTCTGTACCATCACGAGCGTCACGCTGGAGAATGGCCGCTATCGGATGAACTGTGCTTTGCCCCAGGGCAAAGAGGGCAAACATCTGATCTACAGCGTTTGGCAACGCGATGACAGTGCCGAGGCCTTCTATGCCTGCATCGATGTTGAGTTTGACAGCGGTATGCCAAGCCCCAGCAGCACACCCCAACCGCCGGCCACCTCGACACCGCCCACGGCCACGCCAACGGTATTCACTCCACCCACGGCCACGCTGGAGCCGTCTGGCGATCTTTGCCAGATAGATTACGTGATTACCACCGATCTGGAACAGCGGCTTCAACGCCAATATGACCATCACAAACCCCGGTACAGCGCCCATTCGCGGCTGGACGTTGACGTGGACCTTCCCCGGCAACCAGATGATCTCTACGCTGTGGAACGGGAGCTACAGCCAGAGTGGCGCAGCAGTCTCTGTGACCAACGCCAGTTGGACCGCTATGATTCCAGCCAATGGCGGCGCTGTAACAGTCGGTTTTGGGGCTTTGTACAGTGGGGCCAATGCGCTGCCGACCGATTTTGCGCTAAACGGGGTGGACTGCACCGGCAGTGGCCTGACAGATCCGGGCACTATTGATCGGCCGCAGGATCGTAATCGCCTGTTTCTGCCTCTGCTGACACAAACCAGGTGAGTGTCTTGAAACAGAATAGCAGGAACTGGTTTCGGCAAAGTCGGCTCTATCGGCTGCATCAAAAAGCCGAGTGAGCTGACGGACAAGAGGCGTGGCAGGCTGTTGCCGGCTACTGTTCGACCGGACGCAGCGGCACGGCCTTGCCCTGCTGGAGCAGTGCCTGGCACCAGAGCGGTGGCAGTTTGGAGGCTAGCTCTTCTGGGGGCGACGTAGCGCCAAATTGTGGCTCTGGTCAGGCGCAGCACTGCCGAAGAGATGCTAGCGGACGAGACAGTCAGCCAGGGACAGTTGGCGGTGACGAGTCGGTGAAGCTAGTCGGGATAAGGGTACAGGCTGCCTGACGATGCCGCAACCTGCTTGCGTATTGGCTGAGGGTGCTGCTCATCCAGGGTCAAAGATTGCATTTTATGCGGCGTCCTCCGCTGCGCTAGCAGGTAAGGTTTACGCGGAAGTAGGCAAAACACTGACTATTTGACCTCTAGACAAAGATCGTAGAAATCGGAAAGTTCGTCAGCCTCGCCAGATCTCTCCATGCGTATCCATTGAATCGTTTCTTCCCAACTCAATGAGGTCAGCTGAATATGATCAAGCGTAGGCTCAAAACGGTCGTCATACCACTTATCAAGTGCACCATCATATGCTGATACTCTTTGCCTGACTTTCGAACGTATCGAGTCTCGTGCCAGCTGCTTCCCGAACCTATTTTTGCGAATCGATGCTTCGGGCGCCAATACGACAAACTCGAGCCTTGATAATGATGACGGGACAAGATTTGCTTGTGCGATAGCTTCAGCCAGAATCGGAGATTCAGCGACGGGTGGGTTTATGGCCGCCATTAACGTTGCTCGGACTTCTGACAGGGAGTACACCCTTTGCGCCGGTACCTGAATAAGCGGTAGCCCGATGGCATCACAAAGCCCGACCAAAAAGGCATCGCGGTTCCGGCTCTTTTTCGATTGGTGGGATCCGTCATCAAGTTCAACCACAGCGAGAACCGTAAGATCGTCATTCCTACAAAGCACGAAATCAAAGTGCTTTGCCGAAATACGATTGAATGCTCGTTGCCAAACACGTCGATCAGACATCGACTTAACGTCGACCACATCGGCTACGCGGACTTTGCCAAAAGCGCGATACTCGTCACCGATTGCCTGCTCCAAAATTCCGAGGAAGGACCGCTCTGCTGGAGAAAACAGTCCCTGGTTTCTCGTGTACGGATACTCTTCCGATTGTCCCCAGTTTTGTCTTTGTTTCAATATCGCCATAATAAGCGCTACGACCACAACGATCACTAGCAATGCTACCCATTCCATCTAGCTTCCTCCTTCCGTATGCGCCCGACTAATCATCATCCTGTATTTGAGAAATCAGCGACGGTAGCCGCGTGAATTTACGAATTATGGACTGCAGCCATCCGGCCGCACTTGCGATCGGTTATCGAATCTGCACTGTATTATATATTGGTCGACTGCGCGCAAAACACCCCGAAGCCTCTGCGCTCGACGTTCGATCTGACGATATTGTCGCTGTTCACCTGGAGGCTCCTGGCAGCGATTTGGTTGGGCGGGTGTGTGGATGGTCCGGCAGGCGTGCACTGCCTATGCCATGCATTCATTATCGATCCGACGGGCAGGGTTGTCAACGACGATGACGGGACTGTACCGCCACGACTCTGAACGTCCCCATGGGCGCGTCCGACCGCTACACCAACGGCCGCAGCGAGGAGCGGCTGGGCTTGGCCTTGGTGATCGAGATGA
This sequence comes from uncultured Chloroflexia bacterium, assembly GCA_963848115.1. GTDB lineage: Bacteria > Chloroflexota > Anaerolineae > Caldilineales > Caldilineaceae > JAWKOK01. The sequence goes on from CAWKCP010000024.1 coordinate 201,340, forward strand.
TGTCTACATCGCCATCAAGTTGGGCGGACACTTCTGCCTCTTCTTGACATGCCGGCTGGCCGGCAGAGCGTTTCGTTGGCTGTGTGGCGGCTAACCTGCGTCGACTGCGCTGCGCCCAGTCGAGCGATTGTCAAACAGTTCATTGAAAAAGGGGCAGAACGTGGTGGTTCGGCAGAGCGCGGCTCTGCTGAAAAGGTGTCGGCTAGCAGGATTGCCTAGTTGGAGGCCGCGGGTGGGTCTGAGCATTGAAGTTGGTTCAGATAGGGCTTCAATCTGCCTAACGCTTGAAATCACGCGATGGCGGGTGGGCGAGGCTCGCTACAATTACCCATTTCATTGCAGGCGCGTAACCCCTGTAAAAACGGACGGTAGCAATTCGCGTGATTTGATCTGTTGGGCGGCCTCTTGGAGAGCCCATCGCCGTTGTTTACCTTTGCGCAGGCTGCCATTTCCATCTTCCGTCCTGCTTGGTGATATGCCCTAAACTAGGAAACGGAGGAAAATGAAAAGCGAAGACCAATGCACTTTTCTTCTTTTTCTAGATGATTATTGACCGTCGATTTCCTCCAGTACCACCGAGACCTTCTCTGCCGTCTCCCACAGATCCTGCTCCCAACCACGTCCCTGTGCCGCCATCACCTCTTCCGACGGCAAAGAGACCATCAATGCCTCCATCTGCTTGCCCACCACGTCGGCAAACCAGCGCGAATTGACCACAAACGGATGGCATGACACCAGGGCATACAATTCTACTGCCTGGATGATTCGACCGTGACGAGCTAGAAAAAGGGCGGCGAGTGGGAGCATGGAAATCAGTGCGGTGAAGGACCGTGTTTGCAGCGCCGACCCCAATGATTCTGCAACGGACTGCCGCGGACTATCAGTCTGACCCAGTTCTAGCTGCGCCAGCCCCAAGAATGCCTGTCCATCCTTGCGGTTGAACTCTTGAAGCATTGCGACATGTCTTTCCAGCAATCGCTGCGCCTCAGCATATTCTCCCGCGGCCAAGGACAGCTTGCCAAGTGATATGAGCGCGCCGGCCATACTAAACACTCGGTTCTTCTTCTCCCAATATGAATAGACCTTTTCTGCGAGAAGGCGCGCCTGTTTGTATTGACCCAAATGGATGCATACCCGAATCTTTGTCTGTTCGAGCACAATTGCAGAGTCTATCCGTCCTCTCTCATTGTAAAAATCCAAACCTTCGTCGAGGATGGTGCCGGCCTGATCAAGTTTGCCGCGATACAGAAGCGTTGTACCCAGGAAATGATACAGATTGACCAGTTTTTCCACTCTGCCGCGCTTGAAGTCGAGCGCCATACTCTCCCGCAGCAGGCGTTCGCTTTCCTCAAGTCGCCCCTGCTCCAAGGCCACAATCCCTGTCGCACCCAACAAATTTGTCGTCAATAGTGTGTTGCCCAATGTCTGCAACATCGTCAATGCTTGCTGGAATCCTTGTTGGGCTGCGTCATAGTTGCCGGCTCGGAAAGCGTCCCAAGCGGCTCCAGCGATTTTATAGGCTATCCAATATTGATCGCCCAATTCTTGGGAAAGTCGCAGGCTTTGATCCCACAGATGCATGGATTTCTCTTGATCCCCGGCATCTCTCGCGACTCTCGATACTTGAATCAGGTGCAAAGCCTCTGCTCTGCGCGTGTCACAGCCGGCCAATGTCGCCCGTTGCAACAGAACTTGGCTTTCCTGCAATAATTGCACTGCGCGTTCATGTTGCCCTAGAAATTCTCGGTTAAATTCAGCTTGCCATACCAAAATTTCGGCGTGTACTCGCAAGCTTTCACCGGCATCTTCAGATGAAGGTGAAGTCTGAGCGTGCAATATGCTGCCGGCTTCAGCAAAAGTAGCCTCACCTTCCTGAAAACGCGCTTGCCAGGAATAAGCTTCACCCAAACTTCCCATCGCCTGATCCAACCAATCGAAGCGCCCGCGTTCGGCCGCCCATTTCCAGGCGGCCCGAATGTTTTCGAAATCAAGCTCAATGGCCGCAAAAGTCGCGACTTCCTTGCCGGCTTTCCACTCCGATTCTTGTGCGTACAAGTCAGCGCAATAATATGCGCTGTGCCGGTCACGCACTCTCCGATACTCAGCCGGAGATTGAGATAGGTGGTCGGCCGCGTATTGGCGTAGCAGCTCGTGAACGGCAAAACGGCTGCTATCATCTCGGTGCAGCAAAGATTTGTTCACCAGTGACATGAGTTCGCGCACGGATGCGCCTGTCACCTCCTGCGCCGCAGGCTGTGAAAAGCCGCCGCGAAATACAGAGAGTGAGGCAAAAATACTCTGTTCGCGTTCGCTCAACATGTTCCGTGATGATTCAAATACAGCCCGTATGCTTCGGTGTCGGTCGGGGACATCTCGCAAGTCCGTCTCCAGGAAGTCCAAGCTGCGGCCGATTTCAGCGGCAATTTCCTGTGGAGATAGCATTTCCATCCATGCCGCTGCCAGCAAGATGCCCAAAGGCATTCCCTGGGTTAGGCGGCAAATGTCGCTGACATACTGATCATCATCGGTTGTCCATGCATAGTCAGGTCGGGAATGTTTGGCCCCTAGCATGAACAATTGGATGGCGCTGTATGCATGCGCATTTTCTGGCAGCTTGGTGTCGCCACGCGTTTGCGGGTCAGGGAAATCCATGCCGTCGATGCGGAAAAGGTATTCTCCCTGCATGCCGAGTTTCGCGCGAGAGGTTGCCAGCACATCAACGCCGGGCGCATGTCGCAGGATATCGGTGATGATTACGAGACCATCCAGCAAATGCTCACAGTTATCCATGACCAACAGCAATTGTTTGCGGTGCAGGTAATTCTGAAGCTGCTCTTGAGCCGTTCCGTTCTCATGAAAAGAGAAATTGACTGCCTGGGCAATGGTGGGCACGATCGCACCATGATCTTGCAGAGGGGCTAGAGAGACAAAATGAACCCCATCGGCATAGCAGTCAAGATGAGTTTCAGCGGCAGCCAATGCCAGTCGTGTCTTGCCCATGCCGCCGGCGCCCAAAATCGTAACCAACCGTGCATCCGGATCGTTCATCAATCCATCCAAAAGAGCCAGTTCGGCAGTCCGACCGATAAAGGAGGTCGCTTGGGGCGGGAGATTATGCCGAGCGTGAGCTTGTTGGGCGACAGAGTCGATAAGAGGGATAGCTGGAGGGGTGACAATTCCTGTATCAAATTCTTCACGTCGGATGGCTTCACAAAGCGCGGTTGTTTCCGCCGCGGGCTCTACACTCAGTTCCTCCCATAACAGTTGGCGACAGGCTTCACATTGCATCAACGCTGCGCCGCGCTGTCCGCTTTGGATAAGCAATGTGATCAGTTGACGATGAGCTTCCTCTCGCCACGGTTCCAGCGCAAGCAAGTGTCTGGAGTAAACGATGGCTGTCTCCCACCCGCGCGCCCCTTGTTCGGTATGGTGGACGATTAGCCGATGCAGGGCCTGCAAAGCCAGCCCATGTAGCCGTGTCCGTTGCACCAGAACCCAATTCTCGAACTCAGGGGCGTTGCGTACATAGAAGCCATCCAGAAAGGCGCCCCGGTACAATTCGACTGCTTTGCGCAGTGACTCGACCTGCGCTCCGTTAGAAGCGCGATTCACATAAACCTCAAAAGCTTCTGTATCCAGCCAGTAATCACTATCCGGGTTAAAAGCTACCATCTGGCGAGTAATGGTCAGGTGGTGGCCAAACAACCGACGGAAGGTGCTCAATGCTTGACTCAGATTACTTCTCGCCTTGCCCTCTGACATGTCCCCCCACAGAAGCCCGGCCAAAGCTGAGCGCGAATGGGCCTGGCCTGTTACCGCCAGATAGCACAGAAGGGCTTGGGCCTTCGTTGAGTTGAAATCTGTCACGGGGAGCCCATCCAGGCGAATATCGATGTTTGCGAAGAGGGCCAATTCCAGTTTTTGGGACATGATTCTTTGAATTCAAGGTAAATTCAAGATTGGTTCAAGATCGGTTGTTAGGCTGTGGGCGTGCTCAAGTGTATCACGGTTTTTCATTCAAACAAACAGATATTCCGGGATTTTTCGCATGGCCGAAGTTTACGCCGTCCACCATTTTTGGGTATCGGATATCGCTGTATGCCTACACTCCACGATCCGCCTCGCTACTGTACGTTCTTATTGACTCTATGGGAGGAGCGCAATCGAGACCGGGATTCGCCATCTGTGTGGCGTTTACGAATAGAAGACCCGCACACCGGCCGGCAACGCGGATTCGCCAACTTGGAGGCGCTGGTCGAGGCCCTGCAGCAAGAGATGGCTGAGCCAAATGAAAACGATTGAATCATGTTTGTGCGCCATTCAGTCGTCACTCTTTCTTGACGGATGCTCGATTGAGCTTGGGCAATCGGTCTATAAAAACGATGAAAGGATGTGAGGCCAGCTACTCAAGAAAACAGCTCCCACGGTAACTCTATATTTCGCGCAACGCCCGAATCAACAACCCACAAGGAGAATCATCATGAAACGGACCGCTTTATCCTACCTGCTTATCGCACTGTTTTCACTGCTCGTATCGGCGTGCATCGCTCCGCCAATACCGGAACCGAAAAGCACACCCACCGCAGAACCGGCAGACAAACCGGAGGTGGTGAAGGCGTTTGACGCCTCGCACAGCGAACTTCCCGAAGGCATCGCCTTCGATGAAGCAGGCAACATCTATGTCAGCCTTGGCCCGCCCATCTTTATCGACGGTGACTTTGGGCAGGTTCGCAAGATCACGCCTGATGGAGCGGAAACAGTTCTTGTTGAATACCCAAACGGACCCGCGCCCGCTGGGTTGGCAGTGGATGCGTCCGGTGATGTGTACTATGCCCTACCGGCGAATGAGGCGGACGTCGTGGGTGTTTATCGCCTGGCTGCCGATAATAGCGCAGAGCGGCTGCCCGGAACGGAGGCCATGATCATTCCAAACGGCCTCGCCTTTGACAGCGCCGGCAACCTCTATGTGAGTGACTCAATTCTCGGCGAGATCTGGCGGATCCCGCCTGGTGGCTCGGCCGAAATTTGGGCGCAGCATGAATTGTTGGCGGGTTGTGAGGAAGACCCGTTTGGGGCTAACGGTGTCGCCGTGCAAGAAGGAACCCTCTACGCAGCAAACACCGCCAAAGGTCTCCTTGTGTCCATTCCCATGCTGACCGATGGGGCCGCCGGTGAACCGGAGGTAGTTGCCGGCGTGGATGAGTGCGATGCAGAATTTGACGATCTGGACGGCATGGACGGGATCGCCCTGGACATGGATGGGAACGTTTACGCATTGTTGGTCTTGCAGGACAAACTGGTCAAGATCAACCCGACCGATGGTTCGTTCATCACACTGCTAACCGACGAAGATGGCCTTCATAATCCTGCCAGCATCGTCTTCGGTGTCGGTGATGGCGATCAGGAGAGCATCTTTTTCGTCAACTACGCGGTGTTGCCCCCCGTGCCTTCCGCCAGCCTTGGTCCTGCAGTGCTGAAGCTTGACGTAGGCGTGCCGGGGCTGCAATGACCCCTGAGTATCCCCGGAGTGTTCCACGCTATGTACAATAGCGATATAGGTTAGGCCGTACTAAGATATTAAATCCCCTTTTGGGTCCCGGCGCCGACCAAATTTTTTCTGGTAGTTGACGTGATTTCGGCCGATTTGGGAGGTTCTAAAGTTCGGAACGGCCTAATTCAATGCGACGGTGATTGCGACGCTTTGTGCGACGTTGTGGATACGCCCGGCCTGTACACTGGGTTCAGAAGGAACGACAGACGGAACGAAGCAAGCGACGGCAAGTAATGCCGAGAAGGAGAAAACGATGAAGACCCAGACGCCTTTGACCAACACTGGCTTGAACAGCACCGACTTGACCAATGCCCGCACGAACAGTCTTTTGACCAATCTCAAGGAGAGCATCATGAATCGCAAGCAGATCAAGACCATCGCTATGACCGCTCTGACCGCTTTCGCCTCGCTGGCCCTCTTCGCCGCCCCTGTGGCTGCAGACGGCGGCACGCCCGGCCAGATCAACGACCATGCCGAACTGGCCCAATACCAGGCCATGCTCGCCGCTGGTGCCAATCCCTGGACGAGCGACCAGGTCCGGGTCGAGGTCGCCGATGCGCCCAGCGCACCCCAGCAGATCGCCGACGCCGGTGAACTGGCCGCCTATCAGTCACACCTGGTCGACACATCAGTTCCTTCGGCGAATCCAACCGTGAACATCGTCGTCCAGCATGGTTTCGAACCGTTCGAGCAGGTCGCTGACCGTGGGGAACTCACGCAGTATCAGGCATACCTGGTCAACGGCATGCTGCCTGCAGCCGGGTCGCTGGCAACCGTCGAAACCGTGGGCGCCCAGCCAAGCTTCGAGCGAATAGCTGACCGGGGAGAGTTGGCCGCCTATCAAGCTCAACTGCCCAACTACGCCATGCCGAACGATTCCGTCACCATTCGCATCAGGATGGCCCATGGCGAGGCTGCGTTTGAGCAGATTGCAGACCTCGGCGAGTTGGCTGCCTACCAGACCGCCCTTGCTGGCGGCGCAGCCCCTCGAACCAGCTACTTCACCGACATTGTGGTACAGGTAGACCGGGAGACCTACGAGGCGCTGACACTGCAATAGACACCAGGTCGGACGGCAAACCAATTGCCCACAGCGAAAGATTTCCGCCTCTGAGGAAGGGCGGAGGTCTTTCGCTGTGGGTTTTTGATTTCATCGGGCGTCCAGAAGTCTGGGGTTTCACAGGGGCGACCCTTGCGGTCGGCCCTTCGGGATCAAGGTCTGTGAATGGGCAAATGGTATGAATGTGTTCAAAATGGGTTTCGAGCGGCATTAAGGTCTACGTGGCTTGGCGCCGCCAGAGTTGTTGCATTTCGGATGATCGGTCCAGCAGGTCGGCCAGCGTTCCCACATCGTCAATCCGCCCATCTTTGAGCACGATGATGCGATCGGCGCGTTGCAGGGCCGCACGTCGATGGGATACGACCAGGCAGGCGCGTCGTCCTTTTCTGTGAAGGGCTGCTGCCACATGGTATTTTCGGTTTCGACATCCAGTGCACTGGATAGATCGTCGAAGACCAGCAGCTCGGGACAGCGCACAAACATCCGTGCCGCAGCTGTACGCTGCACCAGCTCGGAGGCAGGTCCCACCGCATCTTTTTGGTGGTTTGCCCTTAGGCCAATGCAGGAAAATATTTATCCACGAAGGGTCACGAATTTACCCAGAGGTCAGCATTCTTCGTGTTTCTTTGTGCACCTCGTGGATCATTATTTCTTTAGATTCGCCTTATTGCCCGATAGCAGCGAAATGTTCTGTGCGGGCAATAATTTCGTTCTGAATGCTTGTCTGCAAGTCGTTAAAATACGCGCTGAAGCCGGATACCCGGACCACCAAATCCTGATGGCGTTCCGGATGTTTTTGAGCATTTAACAGGGTTTTGCGATCGACTACACTGAAGAGTGCAGGAAAGCCGAGACCTTCCTCAATCAACAAGAGGATTTTTGCCCAAAATTTTTCAGGGAGGCCGGAATGACAACGAACCGAAAGTAATGGTTGATCGGTTCGCAACTTTCGGGATGCCTGAATGCACATCATGGAGATCTCATTTGTGATATCTTGGCCTGTGGCGTCCGAACCGCCAATCACAACATTTTGATAACTGCTGCGGTGACCGTTAAATTTTACCCAGAGGGCATCAATCAGCTCAGCGGCTTCTTCCCGTGAGAGTCGACCGTGTTTTAGATCGTCTTCATAGAAAGGCAAGAGCATCTCATCCAACCGTCCTATGGAAATCGACCCGGATTGATGTTCGATGCAGAGGATTTCATGGGTCAACCAGAGGAGCTGAACAGCCTCGAAGAAATTGTTCGGCTTTTCTGTGGCGATCCGAGAACAGGCATGGCTTATGTTGAGCAGTTGATGTGCGTATGTGTGAGAAGTAGTGGATTCGCTCAGACTCCTGGCCTTCTCGGCATAACGGAGAACATAGCTGGTGGCGGATTCACCGACAAGTATCCCGGCCCTCACAGCGTCGGCGGCCTCTTGGGAGGCGCTGTCAAGTTCTTGCCGGTATGTCTGTACGATCTTGCCCCAGCCCTCCTGGAGAACCCGATGATACCCGGTAATGACATGACCGCCGGGTGATCCGCGACTAAATAACTGCAAGCGACAACGCTTCTGAAAATCCTCAATCAACGCTTGATCCGGATGGCCGATCGGCCATCCCCTGGTCTTGAGGAGATATTCTACCTCGACGTTGACATTCGCCGGTTTCGTGTACGTATAATCATGCCGCTGAATGTACCCTGCCAGCAATTCGTCCTCTGTCATGGGGATTGCTTTTTCGGCGAGAAAGCGCGCGAGTCCCAACGCCGTGCGCACCGGCTGCGGTTCATGCGGATACTCCTCAAAGACCCGGGCAAAGACTTCTCTCCTTTGATGAAAGGTCTCTTCGCAATAATTCGTCTTGATGTTCTGCTTCAACTGTTCCGAACGAGGGCTCAGATGAAGCGCGCCCTTCTGACTTGTGCTTGCTGTATGCGGCATTGTGATAACCATCGCGTTTGAATCGTTGGGAAAGATTTTTGCGTAAATAAATGGACGATCTGGGCAATCTGTACTGCACCAGGCGAAGCAACATCGCTGAATCGGTATGGATGTTTATCTTTCCGTCTGTTCTGTCATCAAACCCCAACGGATACCATATTTATCAACTAGATTCGCTGAACAAGAGCTGTATGTTGTGCTGTGCATGGGGACAAGCACAGTGCTGCCTGGCAAAAGCGCATTGTAGGCGTCTTGAACTTCTTCTCTTGTATCGAAGGTGAGCACGACAAAAAAACTATTCCCGTGACAAATTTCGAATCCGATTATGTCGGAGAACATAAACCGTTGCGCGCCGATGTTCATTTCTGCATGGTAGACATAGTTTTTTTGCAGTACCGCAAAAGTTGCTATGAAGTATCGTCAGGGTAGAGAGCAGACCATCGCTGCGCCAGTTGTTCGAGTTGAGCCTTCGACTGTGTAGCGGAACGGGTATGCAAACGGAATCGACTGCGATGGTTGCGCAGGCGTTGCCGCTCTTGAACAAACGCCTGGTTGTCAACCTGAGACAAGGCAGTAACGGTGTCAGGCAAAGAGCCAGGACGCGGGATCAGTTCCCAAGCCCCCTGGCGGTGAATCATGCGTTTGGCAAGGCCTCGCTGCCCAGTGGTAGAGAGCAAACGTCGGTTCAGGTCGCGGAATTCACTTTCTCGCTCATTGTTGGTACGTGGCAAACCAGTCAAGTCGTAGCAATGAAACAAGCCAGGAGCGTAAGAGCGGGACGTCTTTCCTATCTTGTCGTAGAAGGTAGAAAGTCGAGGCAGAGGGTTCTGTGGTTTGATGTCATCCAGGTAGTCAAAGAGTTGTTGTTTGACCTCTGCGCCAGAACGTTGGGGCTTGTCTTCGGGATCAAGTAGGTCAGCGATATGTTCCAACCAATCAGCCGCTTGGCGTAATTCGATATAATCGGCATGCACAGAGAGAAGCGCTTGGTGCAGCCCCTCGCTCACGGCAAGTAGGCGGTCATCGCACTTTCGGCTGAGGAGTACATCCAAACAAGCGGCCACTTCGCTCAAGCGTTCGAACATTTCAATACCAGCCAAGCGAAATGGCGGACGCCCTTTGAGGGTCAGCAGGTAGCGCACACGACGCAGGATGTCTCGCACGATGGCTTCTCGTTCGATTTCGACAGGATCGGAGAGGATGGGGGAGTCTTGAGCGGGCGCATCCGCCGCTTTTGCCAAGGGCGGCTCTTCGACCGGTGAGGGAATCAAACCGGTGACGGTCAATACACCTGGACTCTCGACCTTTTCCTGCCGAATCAGGACACCCACCCGACTACGTACATCCTTGCGTAGTGCGACTTTCATCGCTTCGTCCTCCTCGGCCACAGGTTCAGCTATGTTCTTGAGGTAATGCATCTGGCAATACGCATGTTTGGCCTGGGGAAAGACGACTGGTACTGCCGGTTCCAACCCTCGTTGCTTGTCGCTCAACACGGCGGCTACATGCAAGCCCAAATCGGCAATGGGCTGGAGAAAGTTCACAAAGGTGCTCTCATCCTGCTGACTCAACCATCCGCTGCGTAGGGTCAGACCACTTTGCAGTTCTCGCACCACCCATAGTTGCGGCTCGCCTCCCTCCGGGCATAGTCCGTCCAGACTCAGGAGCAGTCCGCTCTGTGCTGACATTTCGTTCAACTGATGCCAACTCTGTCTTTCGTTACAGGCCAATAGCGGCAGATATCGCTCATGATAGAGATGGCGCACCTGCGACTCACTCAGTTCAAGATGGGGCTGCAAACTCTCGTGTATCGCCTCAAATTGTTGCTGCTGCGTTTGCCGCACCCAGCCAATCTGGGCAATTACATCGTAGCCGAATGTACAATAGCGCGGTGCGCTCTGCTCCCATCGGGCCGACCGGTGGTGAATGCCATATCGGACACAATCTGGGTTCCGACACTCTCGTGGCTGATGGACGAACCCCAATACATCGCTCATTGTCTGTACCGTCTTGGCCCCGCTCGTGTACGCTATCCGCAATGGCCCTTCGCACCCGGTGCAGACATCCAGTTCATAACTGTACACAATCGGCTTTCCTGCATAAAATGCTTGTGGGGTTCTCATGACACTGGCTCCTTCCTTTGAATGTTGGAACCATTTTGTCATGAAAACCCCTTCCCTCAAATCTCGTAGCAACTTTTGCGGTACTGCGTTTTTTTGTTCATCTGTCAATGGTTTCGTCCAATCTTCCGGTCTTGCATCCCTGTAATGCAGGATGAAATCGGCCTTCGTAGAAAACACCCCTTCATAAAAATGTATTGTCTCTTCGCAGTTGCCTGACATATTTATCACTGGGGTAACAAGCATGAGATTCCTCCGGTTTTTTTACGGCAAGAGAAGCGAGAGCACGCGGTTTTCGGACCCTATCCTGCACAACCGAAATCTGACACATCCACAGAACGAACGACGCGCTTACCAGTCGTAGTCAGTGTCATCAAACGCAACGGCATCCAAGAAGTCTTCTTTGTTCTCTTTCAGTGTTTCACGCACCTCGTCCACCGTCGTCTGCTCGATCCGATTAGTCTCGGCCATAAATTTGAAGAACTTTCGAAACGATGCCATATAGGCTCGAGTATATGCCTCCGAAGCCCACATCGCTTTGCGTGGATACCAATCCAAAAGGAACCCCTGGACATCACCGGCATCCCCTTCGTCCAGGCGATAGAGTGGTTCGTAGTAGGTCAGGTATTCTGCAAAGAAATCGATATTCTCGCAGTGGCTGTCTACTGTTTTTTTCGACAGCCCGCTCTTCTTCAACCACGACTGGAATTCTTCCAGGATCGGCTGATTGATTGATCTGATTTTCTCTACTTCTTGATCGTAGTCACTCATTTTTGTTCTCTCGTTGTTCTCCATAGTTTTGGGGATGGATCACACCACAGCGGCTCGACTGGTTTACAATCTTGCCGCACCTACATGATGTTAACCAGCAATGAATCATGTCACAGTTTCTTATGCGGCTGCGCTGCCTTGATACTTCTTAAAATTCTCCGCCTGCTCGAAAATCTCTTGGTCGACCGCGACGAGGTCGACAGGCGGGTATCCATTTTCGGCCAGAAGGATGATGAGATCCACTTTCAACGCAGCCTTGATGTCATCGCGCCGGCTCCAGTCGGTGTATCTGGCCTTGTCGTCAACGATGACCTTCACTTTTCTGGGTCATTCATCATCCTTGCCGCGTGTGGTGACTTCTATTTTGAGGAGTAGGCTTTCACGTTGGTTTGCCGTTCTTTTCTGGGAACGATTATAGCAGAGAACGGTTGACATTGCTTCGTAGGGCGGCTTTCCGGGTCGATCTCAGATTGAGATGTACCCCGGCTACTCAAGCAAATATGCTGAGTCAGCCTGTTTCATCTTTCCAGGCTACTCCCTCGCACCAAACAACAGAGAAAAAGGCGTCAGGATGCTCACTCCAAACACTGGGTGCGCTTGCCGCACTATCCATTTGCTCTTGATCTGCCCAGCCTTGTTGAATGGCCGTTTCAGTGATTTCCCGACCAACAAACTCATCCGTCAGAACAGGCATCAGCGCTTGAGTCAAATCTGAAGTCCCCCAACTCTCACTCGATGCCATCCCAATCGTTTTGGTAAAGCCTGCCTCACGCAACAGCGCTCGGAAGTTGCGGCCTACTAGAGATGTTCCACCACAATACAGCCTGTATCTGACCCAAATATCGTAGGCATTGTCAAGCGTAGCATCTGCAGGTGCAATCAGGGTAGCAGCTAGGTCCGGCGACCGAATCCCTATCACCCCCCCCCTGGGGGGGGCTTCAAAACCCGATGTGCTTGTTGTAGTACAGCCAGTGGATCGTGCATATGTTCCAACAATGCATGGCTAAAAACGGCATCAAATTGATTATCTGGATACGGAAGCTCGTAGACGCTAAGTTTGATTCCCGACACTCATTGTATCAACGTCGCCAGCCCGTCAACTACTCACTAGCCTGCTCTTGACAAAATCACAATGGAATTCAGAACCCTATCCAGCAAGAACAGCGAGAACATTCTATTCCTAGATCTTATCCTGTATCGCCGTGCGTGCACTCAGTCAGCGGACGTGAGCAATCGTTCCCAACAGTCATCTGCGCGCAAAAAGCCTCGAAGCTTTTGCGCTCGACGTTCGGTCTGGCAATGTGGTCGCTGTTCACTTCGGGGTTCCTGGCGGCGATCTGGCTGGGTGGATGTTTGGATGGTCCGCCAAGCATGCAGTGCATATGTCATGCGCTCATTATCGATCCGACGTGCAGAGTTGTCAACGACGATGACGCAGCTGTCCAGCCAGGACTTTGGATTTGCTCACGGTCAGCCATACAATGTTTGACACTGAACCAAAGTCAAAAGTCAGGAGCCCTTGTATGTACTATCGCACGATCAGCAAATCAGGCGTGAAGCTCTCCGAAGTCGGGTTGGGGTGCAATCGATTAGGCGGTCAAGAGCAGCCGGATTCTTTCTGGATCGAGCTGATCCAACGTGCCGCCGACCTCGGCGTCAACATCTTCGACACGGCCGAGGTCTACAGCGGCGGTCGTAGCGAGGAGATGTTGGGTGCAGCGCTTGGGGATCGGGATGATGTCTATATCGCCACGAAGATGAGCGGCGGCAAGGACAGCGATTTTTCGCTGGAGCGGATGACCCGCCATGTGGAGTCGAGCCTAAAGCGGTTGCGCCGCTCCCGGATCGACTTCTTTCAATTGCACAGCCCCAACCGTCAGGCCCTGGAGCAACTCGTTTGGGCCGAGAGCATGGCCAAGCTCCAGGCGCAAGGCAAGATTCGCTATCGCGCCATGGCCGTCAACACCGTCGACGACGCGATTTGGCTGATCAGCCAGGATCTGGTCGACCTGGTCCAGATCACGTACAACATCTTCGACATTGACGCCGAGAACGAACTTTTCTCGGTGGCAGAGCAACATGGCGTGGGGCTGATGTGCCGGCTTACACTGGCCCAGGGCGTGCTGACCGGGAAGTTTCGTGTCGGTCAAGCAGTGGGGGCCGATCACCGGGTGAACATGTCGGGAACGGAGCGCGTGAATCGGCGCATCGAAATGGTCGAGGATCTGCGGCCCACCGGCGAAGCCTATCCGGGCGGCCTGACGCGGTTGGCCCATCACTTCAGCCTGACGCCGCGGGCCATCACGACGATCATCCCCGGCGCCCGTACCCTCGCCCAGTTGGAGGAAAACGTGGCTGCGTCCAACGGCGTCGGTCTGCCCGCTGACGTGCGCCGGCAGATTGAGGAGATTCGGCCCGGCTGGGGGCAATGGCAGGGCGGGTATTGGGTGCCGCGCTAAGCGATAGCCGGTGCTTTTTTTGCCACAGACAGATTTACACGGATAAACAAATGATGGGACTCAGAATGACAATTCGTGACCTACCGAGGCAGGTTTGAACGAAGAACAGCGCAGGAAAATCTCGATTGTCGGCGATTGTCGCCGGTGGTAAGATGATGGTGTAGCCCCCAACAGAACACCATGTCCACATCCCTGCAAGGAGGCAGCCATGTCCCAGCGTGAAGTCATTGATAGCCTCATTCGGCGCAAAGAGGCAAAGCGGGTCGGCCTCATGGGCAGTCCTTGGCCCGACACGTTGCGAGCCTGGGTGGCCGATGGATACCCGACGCGCATGGTGCACAAGGAGGTCGGCGAAGACCGCTGGCATCCCGAAGATGTGCAGCAGGTCACGGTCGAGGTTGCCGGAGAGTACGAAGAACCGGTGCCGCCCTGGCGCCACTTTGGTTATGACATGACCAATGTCGGTCCCTGGTTCGATATCATGCCCCTGATCGGCTTCAGCGAGATCGTGGAAGAGACCGAGGAGTGGGAGATCCGGCGCAACGGCGCCGGTGGCCTGCACAAGTATTGGAAACACAAGTCCGGCACGCCCGAACATGTCGGCTTTCACATGACCACGCGTGAGATCTGGGATCGCGACTATCGGCCCCATGTGGTCGAGTTCGACCCGGAGCGTATCAAAGTTCCCCAACTGCGCCGGAACTTTTTGGAGGCCCATAATGCGGGTCGCTGGACCCACTTTGGCCACATGTTCATCTGGGAGCACATGCGCCAGAGTATGGGCGACGTCACCCTCTACGAGAGTCTGATCCTCGACCCTGAGTGGATCCACGACTTCAACCGGGTCTACACGGATCTATACAAGCAGATCTTCGCCTACATCTTCGAAAACGTGGGCAAGCCCGACGGCATCTGGATCTACGAAGACCTGGGCTACAAGAACGGCCTCTTCGCCTCACCAAAAGTGCTGGGCGAGTTGATCTTCCCCTACTTCGCCGAACTGGTTGACTTCCTGCACGGCTACGATCTGCCGGTGGTTCTGCACTCCTGTGGCAGTATCCATCAGGCCCTGCCCATGATCGTCGACGCGGGCTTTGACGCGCTCAACCCCATGGAACGCAAGGCCGAGGGCAACGATCCCTACGCCTTTGCCGAGCAATACGGCGACAAGCTGGCCTTCATCGGCGGCCTGGATGCGCGTGTTTTCGAGACGAACGACCGTGCGATCATCCGCCGTGAGGTGGCTGCCTACATGGAGGGCATGAAAGCACGCGGCGCGGGATTGGTCTTCGCATCGGACCATTCCATCTCGACGCTGGTTCGCTACGATACCTATCGTTATGTTCTCGATGTCTATCGGGAGCACATGATGTATTAAGGTTCGTCAGAATTCCAGCATAGGGCATGGGGTGCTTCTAGAGAGTTTCGCACGTTGGTGGCAGTATTACGCTGGAGAAACGGATAATGCCTGTTGAGGATATCGATAAATCTCGATTTGAAATGGAGGGTTTGCAGATAGGCTGCGTCGTCCTATCTGTAAATCTGTTGACACATACTATTCGTGGCTGAAGAAATATCGTGAAGTGTTATTCATGGGCATTGGAGAGCGATGAACGGCAAGTCAAGGCCTCAGCGAAAGGTCAATTAGTTGTGCACCCAGAAATACGGCAAGAATCACAGCGATCCAAAATGGCCAGAACAGCGCATTGTGTGCGAACCCTGCACACGTGTCTCAAGAAACTGCCCAATCTCCACGCACATCCAAGACGAGGCGACAAAACGCCAAAGAAATTGAGAAACCTTGCCGTCCATTCGGTCATTCCTCCACCACAGGTGCTGATGCCTCTTCCTCGATAAATAGCATCAAATCCATGATTTGGAATAGACGCGTTTTCTCGAGTCTGTGTCAAAGGAGATGGCCATTTCAATTGCACGACCTTTCCTTTCCCCAATGGTATTGGGGTTGTATAGTACACAAATTTGTCTTGGGATGTATCGCTAGTCGGCTGAGTCATCCGGATGATCGAAATGGTCAGGTTGACCCCCGCCCATTTCGTGCTCTGCTGTGGGTGCCGGCTCAGACATCGTTTCGTCATTTTCTTTAGAGCCGTGCAGAGCTGCGACAAGTCGTTCAGCGGCATCTGCAGCCCACATTATCCGGGTTGGCCGTCCGCGTCGTCCAATCATGAAATTGCCTAGGCCCGCGGATTCGAGGATTTTGGCAAGTGAAGTTGCTGCTTCATCTGTATTGTTCTGGCTTGCGCCGTATTTGCCTGCTGCCCACCAATTAGCCATCCATTCCATCGTAGTCTCAGTTGGATTGCCGCGGGCAAATAGTGAATCTAGGAGCAGCCCGTAAGGATCGAATTCTAAGATGGCGGCAAGTAGGATATCCGGCCGCAAATCTTGTCTTAGCAAGTAATACTCTCCCCCGCGGTCCCAGAGCTTCGGTTTCCATGTCGACAAAACCGAGGTGCTGTGCAACTAACACAGTTCCCTGGAAGGCGCCAGAGGACGAAAAAACCTGGCTTACTTGATCTATGCTTCCCCTTCGGTTCAGGGTTTCAATAAACTGCAACAGCTGTGGTCCATCTGTACGGTATCCTAATGTTTGACCTTCAAATCCGTTCACTTGTTAGCCTCCTGAATCGAACATGCGTTCAAACGCTGTTGTCTGTACCATTATTTTTGACTATAACGTGTATTTGCTGACGTGTCAAGCCTGTATTTTTTAATGTCACGAAATATGGCGGAGAATTTCATTAGCGTTTTATTATATTGAATATTAGAGAGGTATTTTTCTCCACTTTTCATCACCGTCATAGGGAGGGGCGGGCAAATTATTTAACGCCATTACTGGTTTTTGGATTGTGGTTGAGACATGCGGGCAGAGAAAAACTGATGGATACGGTGGCCATTCCGGGTGATTTGGACACACGTAGCGTTGTTAACCTTGTTGAGTCAAGTTGATGCGTCAAGGAAGCTTCTGTCAAGTGCCAACCAAACTGTCTGCTCAATTTCGGCCATATTTTAAGTTCATCGATTCGATCGAATCGATGAACTTAAGCGCCCGTTCTCCCTGCGCTTTCAACGTTGAGATCCACTGATCGGCCGACGATTGAATATCCTCGCCGTCGGCTGGCGTGTCCAGCAATGCCGCAGCTTCGGCCTGGGCGTGCTCGCCGCGGATCTGGGTGAGGTAGCGGTAGGCGTGTTCCAGCGCTCCGCCCAGGTCATCGGCCGCCGAAGCGTAGGCCAGTGCTGGCACCGGCTCCTTGCTGCCGGGTTAGGCACCTTGCAAGGTCAGGCGCGCCGGCAGCATCTGGTCCACATGGCGGTGGGTGAAGAGGCGATAGCCGGCCTCGCTGCGCGGGATGGGCGGCAGGAAGCCCCATGTCACATACAGGCGGACCGTGTTGGGATGGACACCCGCCTCTCTGGCAACCTCAGATGTGTACATTATTGGACGCGCCCTTCTGAGGTTCATAGGTCATGGCCCACCGATCTTTGCCCGCCCAGCCATCAAAAACTGGACCGTAGCCCTCGGCTCGGAAGAGCGATTCCAGCTCGATTAGCAGCTTCTGCTGTGTTCGACAGTCGGCGTCGGTCAGGATCTGGAGAAGTCGGCCAGCAACTGCGTGCCGGAGAGGCGCAGCTTGTCGAGGGGAAACGCTGCCAATTCCCAGGCCAGGTACTTATAGTAGGGCAGCAACACGACGATCGTGCAGACAGAAGAGCGCCTGCAACATGGGCCGGATCGACTCGCTTGCTTCCAGGCGATAGCCGACCGGGTCTCCGGCGCGCAGGCATTTGAGCGATCGGTACACCTGGTTAATGTACCAGTCCAATGATTGGTTGATCAGGGCATCCACATGCTCGACAGGCACGCGACCCTTCTCATCGGCAATCTGCTGGATGTGGCCGCCGCTCTTGTCCGGCTCGGCGACTGCATGGGCCCACGAATAGCGATCCCAGGCCAGATCGCTTCCCCAGGCGGCGTGCTCTCGAAAGCTCTCCAGCGTGAAGATCTCCACTTCGATCTCAGGGTCGCATCCCTCATACCGACGCTCAAATGCTACAAGTGCAGCGTCCACCACAACCAACGCACAATCGTAGTCAGAATGCTCATTCTCGAAGCCAACCGCGCGTGACCCGGTCACGAATAAAGCCAAAACGGCCGGATCGTCGTAGGCTGTCTGTTGGATTTGCCGGAAGCGTGCTTCCATCTGTGTGACTTCGTGCTCCCTCATGTCATTCCGTGGATCAAAGTTCTTCGCACTTGCCGGGTAAAAGCTGTCAACCGTACTTCAGAATCATCGCCTCAAGCAGATCGATGATCGCCAGCGCCCGCTCCTCCTGCGCGTTCAACGTCGAGATCCATTGATCGGCCGCCGACTGGATCTCCTCGTCGTCAGCCGGCGTGTCCAGCACCTGGCGCAGATTGACAGACTCGCCGCCGTCCAGGTGGCTCATCAGCCGCAGCACGGCCATCACGCTGTAGCCGGAAGCGCGCAACATGCGGATGACGCGCAGGCGGCCGATCTCGGTGGCGCTGTAGAGCCGGTAGCCGTTGGCAGGATCACGGGGCACGCTCAGCAGGCGGTTGCGTTCCCAATTGCGCAGCGTGTCCGGTGCAATTGCCAGCCGGCTCGTCACCTGACCGATGCGCAGCGGCGTCGATGTGGCGTCGACCGGCGCACCGCCGGCCCAGCGTTCGAGCAGTAATGCCGCAGCTTCGGCCTGGGCATGTTCGCCACGGATCTGGGTGAGGTAGCGGTAGGCGTGTTCCAGCGCTCCGCTCAGGTCATCGGCCGCCGAAGCGTAGACCAGCGCCAGCATCGGATCCTTGCCGCCGGGATAGGACCCCTGCAAGGCCAGGCGCGCCAACAGCATCTGATCGACATGGCGATGGGTGAAGAGGCGGTAGCCGGCCGCGCTGCGCGGAATCGACGGCAGGAAGCCCCATGTCTCATAGAGGCGCACAGTGTTGGGATGGACGCCCGCTTCGCGGGCAACTTCCGACGTGTACGCGATAACGACTTTCGTCTGGCGCCTGGTTAGACAGAATTTGGGCATTCCGATGAGCGGATTGTATCAGTTTTTGCCCTGGCGGCAGTTACTCTTCAGGTTCGCTGCCGATCAAGCGGTAGATCACCGCACCGAGCAGGCCGCCGATAATCGGTGCTACCCAGAAGAGCCACAGTTGTTCAACCGCCCAACCGCCGGCATACACGGCTACGCCGGTACTGCGAGCCGGATTGACGGACCCGTTTGTAACCGGAATGGCGACGAGGAGAATCAGTGTCAGCCCCAAACCGATGGCGATCGGCGCAAAGCCCTCAGGCGCTCTCTTGTCTGTGGCGCCGAGAATGATCAACAAGAACATCATTGTCATCACGGTTTCCGTAACAGCACCCGACAGCAAGCTGTATCCACCAGGCGAATGCTCCCCGTACCCATTCGAGGCAAATCCGGCTGACACATCGAAACCGGCCGCCCCGCTGGCGATTACGAACAGAACGCCACCCGCCACGATTGCGCCCAGCACCTGGGCAACGATATAGGGCAATAGCTGTCTGGCAGGAAAACGCCCTCCCGCCCAAAGACCGATTGAGATCGCCGGGTTGAGATGACAGCCGGAGATATGCCCGATTGCATAGGCCATGGTTAGCACTGTCAAGCCGAAGGCCAATGAAACGCCGAGGAACCCGATGCCCGTATCGGGAAACGTAGCGGCCAGCACAGCACTGCCGCATCCACCCAGAACGAGCCAAAACGTTCCCACGAACTCTGCGCCGTACACTTTCATGTTTTCCTCCCTTGGTGAATTGATGTCGATCTGATCACGCTGTCACACCCGGATATCGTTCGATTTCCAGTGGGTGAAGTGCAGATTACCGGAGACCGGCAGTTTTTGCAACAGAGCCTTACGCGTTTTGAGGAAACTCTTCGATCGCGCCCAATGTCGTGAGCACGGTGGCCTGGGCCGCAGAGATGCCTGTGACTCCGGCGATATTCATCCGTTCGTATGGTCGGTCCGGGCGTAGGATCGTAAGACATTCCCCGGACTCGATGTGCCAGAGCCGGATCGTCTCATCGCGACTGCTGCTGGCCAGGAGGCGACCGTCGGGGCTAAAGACGACGGCGTTGATGTCGTTGCTGTGGCCGATCAAGGTCTTGCGGCTAAGACTGCTCTCCGATGACAACGGATCGGACACGTCCCACAGGCGTATCGTGCGATCAAAGCTGCCGCTGGCCAGACGGCCGCCGTCTGGACTAAAGACCACCGAATTGACCCGGCCGGTGTGGCCCGACAAGGTTTGGATTTGATGGCCGGGATCTGTGGCCATCTCCGTGGGGGCGCCGATCCGCCAAAGTCTGATAGTCTGGTCATCGCCGCCACCGGCCAGAAGGCGTCCGTCAGGACTGAAGGCCACGGTTTCGACCCGGCCGGCCTGGTCCGTCAAGACGTGGGGAAGCCGGTCCGTGTCAAGACCGGCGGAATCCTCGTGGCTGCCCGGCTCAGCGGCATTCCACAGGCGAATGGTTCGGTCATAGCTGCCGCAAGCCAGGAGTCCTGGGCCTTTGCCTGCTCCGAGCAGCGCCGGGCTGAACGCGACCGTCATGACCTCCTGTCTGAAGCCCGCTACGATTTCAAGACATTGGCCGGCCTCTGATTCTGCAGAGCCGGCGACTGTCCACAGGCGAACTGTCTGATCCCCACTGCCGCTGGCCAGGGTCTGACCGTCGGCGCTGAAGGCCACGGACTTGACTGCATGGGTGTGACCGGCCAGGGCGTTCAGGCAGCGATGCGTCGCCAACTGCAAGGCGCTATCCGGACCTTCGAGATCGGTGACGTCCCACAGGCGCACCGTCTGGTCTGTACTGCCACTGGCCAACGTATTGCCATCCGGGCTGAAGGCCACCGAATTGACCCAGCCGCTATGGCCGGCCAGGATCTTAACGGGTTGGGCAGCCTCCAAGTCGAGAAGATGATCGACATCCCACAAACGCACCGTCTGATCCGTGCTGCCGGTGGCGAGGCGCCGGCCATCGGGGCTGAAGGCCAGGGTCAGTGTCTCGTTGGTGTAACCCACCAACGTCGTGATCGCCTGTACCGCGCCGGCCCCCCGCAACTCGGCGATGGACCACAAGCGTACCGTCTGGTCCGTGCTGCCGCTGACCAGGGTACGACCATCAGGACTGATCGCCAGCGACTGGACCCAATCGGTATGGCCGGCCAGGATCTTCAGCGGTTGACCGGCATCCAATCCCTGCGGATTGGTCATATCCCATAGGCGCACCATCCGGTCAGTGCTTCCGGTGGCCAGGATTTGGCCATCGGGGCTGAAGGTCATCGATCTGACCCAGCCGCCATGGCCCGAAAATGTTTGACGCGGAGAGCCGGCGGTTTCGGCGCCAACAGTGCCGGTCTTTTCCGGTTCGACGACATCCCACAGGCAGACCACCTGATCCTTGCTGCCGCTGGCCAGGGTCTTGCCGTCGGGACTGAAGGCGACGGCCCAGACCGCACTGGTATGGGCGGCCAAGACGCTGCTGGACTGATGATCGGCCGGTCCGTCAGGTCCGGCGATATTCCACAGGCGCACCGTATGGTCTCCGCTACCACTGGCCAGCTTGCGGCCGTCGGGACTGAAGGCCACCGTCAGCACCCCGTTGGTGTGGCCTTCCAAGGTCGCCAGGCGTTGGCCGACATCCAATGCTGCGTCATGCCCAAGGCGCGGCAGATTGGCGACATCCCACAGGCGCACCGCCTGATCGGCACTGCCGGTGGCCAGCATGCGGCCATCGGGACTGAAGACCGCGGACCAGATTGCATTGGTGTGGCCCCTGAGTATCCTGATCGGTTGATGGATGGCCGATCGTCTGGGACTGTCCGAACGTCTAAGGTTGGCGATATCCCATAGGCGCACCCACTGGTCATGGCCGCCACTGGCCAGGAACTGACCATCGGGGCTGAATGTCACCGTCAAGACCTCGCCAATGTGCCCCTCCAGTGTCAATACGGGTCGGCCATCCGCGGCATCCCACAAGCAGATCTGTCCTGAGCTTGTGGCGGCAGCGAACAACTCTCCCTGTGGAGAATAGCTCACCGAGTTCACATTCCCGAATGTGTCAGTACACAATGCTCCCTGTAGATCGGAGCCGCTGAAATTCACATCTTGAAGAGGGATGCCCTGGAGATTGGTTTGCCACAGAGCAAGATCAGAGAAGTCCCAGCCACTGAGGTCGTATCCCAAAATACGAAGCAAGTTGAAGAGATTTCCAGCCGCGTAGCCCTGATGGCGGCGCGGCTGCAGCCGCAACCGCGCCAACAGATCCTTGAAGGCAAGCGCCAGGGCCGCTTCTCCAAGCTGGTCGAACAGCCGCCGGCCGATGGGCTGAAGGATGAGCCTGATTTGGCTGGTCCGCACATACTCTTTGGCCTGGGCCTCCATCAAGGCGTGGCGGCTGAGCCACCAGGAGACCGGCGAGGCTGTCGGGCCCTCTGCCGACTCAATCTCCCGGCAGACCGTGTCGATCAGACACTCGGTCAAAAATTCCATCACCACATTTTGCAAGGTGAAACCATTTCCGTTGCTTTCAACCAACGAGCGGCGGCGCAGGCCATGCAGCGCTTCCAGCAGATTGCGCTTGGGTACCGGCTGGGAGAGCAGCGAGAGAAGATGATCGGGCCCGACCGCCTCGCGCTCGACAGCCAGCCACACCAGGAGCGATTGCTCCAGCGCAGACAGCCGCTCAAATTGCTCATCCAGCAACTGGGCCACCCCGCCGAAGATGAAGACCCCTTCCTGTAAGAAGGCGGCGATATCGCCGCCGAACAACTCACGAACGGTCTCGCGCGATCAGTTTCAGCGCCAGCGGGTTGCCGGAGTAACGATCAACCAGCGTCGCCCAGTTCTCATCCGTGCCGATCAGTCCGCCCGATTCGAGAATCGCTCGACCTGCTGCCAGATCCAAGGTTGCCAGATCGAGCGATTTGATCGGTCTTCCCGTTCCTTCCAGCAGCGCCACGTCGCGCGGTTTCTCGCGGCTGGTCAACAGCAGGCAACTACGGTGTTCTGTTTCGCCCACGCGTCGAAAGAGTTCACCGTAGCCTTCATGTCCTGATCGATAATGACCCGCACCCTCGCCGCCACGCAGGACGGCTTCCACATTGTCCAGGATCAACAAGCATCGCTGCCGGCGCAGCAGATCAAGCAGCAGCGTGATTCGGCGCCCCGTGTCTGCCGGCAGTTCTGCGACCTGTTGGTTGGAGAAGAAACGGATAGACTCGGCCAATATCTCCTCGACGGGCGGGGCGTTGCGCAAGGAGCACCAGAGCAAGAACGAATAGTCATCGGCGATTTCGGCAGCGATCTTGGTGGCCAGCGTGGTCTTGCCGATGCCGCCCATGCCCATGATCGAGATCAGCCGGCAGCGATCCGTGGTGAGCCACTGGGTCAACGTCTCCCGTTCGGGTGCGCGGCCATAGAAGAGGTCAACAGCGGGCGCTTCGCCCCATTCGTGGTGTGGATGTTGAGGATTGGGCTGCACGGGCAGGACCCAGCGAACCTGGATATCGGGCTCGGTCGAATATTCTGCTGCGCGCAGCAGTTGATCTATCTCGGTCGGGGAGAGCGCCAGAGTCTCGGCCAGATCCTCGACCATCTCCTGGGTTTGGGGCAAGTAGGCGCTGCGTTCCCAGTCACCGATGCTGTTGCGATGGACGCCCAGATGGTCGGCCAATTGCCGCTGAGTCAGGCCTCCTCGCTGGCGAAAGCCCTTGAGCAACTCGCCGAAAACGTACATCTCTTGCGTTTCTGTCATACGCCGGTTACTAGTACGACAACGTTAAATTAGGCTGAATGAGAGCCCATGTGGCAAAAAGCCATATGCAAACGAGACAAAACACAACGGAAATCGAGCGTTGGGGACTCTCGCTCGAAGAAATCATGGGACTGCAAAGTCGGCTGAGTGAATATCATGATCGCTACCGCCGGCATGGTTCAGAAAGCGAACCATAGTCAAGCAAGCACCTTTACAATTGAAAGAGGGAAATGGCCGTCAAAGGGTAACGCCTACTGGAACTCCAATCATCGTTGACTGGAGCATGGGTCAAACGGTTGCTGGGTTGAGTTGTAGCCGACGCTAGAAGCCGAGTAGAGTCAGCCAGTCATCTGAGTCGGTCTGGATGCCAGCCATCTGGAAAGGGCTCTTTCTCTGGCGCTTGCCGCGCTGGATGATTCGAGTGTTGTGCCAGAGGACAAAGAGGTCCAGATAGGCCTGGAGAGTCTCCAGATTGCGAAAAGATTGGCGACTCTCCAGAAAAGACTTGAGAATGCCGTTGACGCATTCATTGATGCTGTTGGTATGACCGGCAGCGTCCAGGATGTGTATCAATTGAGATGCATACACATCCAAGAGCGGGAATGTTTCGAGCCAGAGGTCGAGTTCCAAGGCGGTTTCATCAGCGAGTTTGCGCCATTGGTTGTGCCCATTGATGAGCATTTGCTGAAGACGCCAGTGGCGAGCAAGGGTCTGCTGGAAGGCATCCGCATCAGTCGAAATGACCAGGATTTTTGACAAATGGTCCTGCCACTTCGGCAACTCGGCTGCGATCCGCTTGAGAAAGGTGAGCAGTTGAGACTGATGGTTGCGCACCGTCTTGACGAAGCTATGAACGCGTGTGTCGGACAAGTCATCCATGAGGATGAGGGTCTCGGTGAGCAACCAGTTGGCTGTTTCGAAGTCACGGATTTCCCCGGCCCGCCAGTCAACCATCTCCAGAGCGTCGTAGAGATGGGGGAGGAGTTGGGCGTAGTTGTCATACTGGACAATGGCAGCGTCCTCCTTGGCAACGGCCTCAACGTAGCGTTCAAACTGGGCCTCATCCCACGCCTTGCCCAGTTTCTTTTCCAGGTCGACGACGGCTTTCATGGCTGCGTAGGCGCTCCGTTGCAGATCGCGCTTAACCTTGTCACCGTCTCGCAGCAGATGCCAGACATCTTTCTGCACGCTGGCGCCAGACAGGTCGGCCAACTTCTGGGACTTCTCATAGGTGCGAGCCATGTCCTCCACCAGACCCGCAATCTCGACCCCTTGCTCCTGGACCAGGTCCAACGCAGCGCCCCAGGTCTCGGCCTGACGATCTTCACAGGCAAGCGCCAGGAGAATGGCCGAACTGACCGGCTCGATGACCAACAGCAGGGGAACTCCCTGGAAGAAAGTCTCATCACGACCGACGATGACCTTGCCCACCGAACTGTAGTCCAACCCAGCCAGCACACGACCTGCTTCACGCCCGGCTTCCAAACGCAGTTCACTGATGGACCCAATACTGAGCGTCTCGTCGAGGGCCTCCTCCAGCAGAACCTGGGTAGGGCGAATCGACACATTGCCCGGAAAGGTGGCCGCCAGTATCGTCCGCTTCAGCCGTGCAGGCGTCACTTCGACCTGCATCGCATCGTCTTGGCTGGCCGACCCGACTGCCGCCAGGCCCGATGCCCGTGGCCGATTTCCCACATCCCCTGCCAGGACTCGCTCTTCTATCCGCCTACCCAACGCATAGATACTTGTGCCGCGAGAGCGCAAACGCCTTTGACGCCCATGTGATCACGCCATGAGGACGCATCTCTCCCGGAATCAACGGCAGCGTTCCCACAAAGAGCGCTTCCCAATCCGACAGATGGGGCAGCTTGGGCGCTAAACTCGTCGCAGGTCCCGATGGCAGCGACTGGTAGATGACCTCTATCGGCTCCGGCCACAATGCCGTCGTTGAGACATTTTCTGTGTATACTGTCATGGGAAAGCAGCCTCCTTGTTTGTCTTCGACGTTTGGCTATACAACCGAATCCTACACGAAGTGCTGCTTTCCTTCCTCTTTCAATTGTTAACGTGCTCTTGGTTCATTTTGAACCATGCCCTACCGCCCATACTTGATGACACAGACAGATGATACGAGTGATTATGGCTACCATTATCTGAGTTGCCTGATGCGAATGGAAACGAAACGGACGATGGCGAATATTGCACGCACAAGTGGTGTACCAATACAGAATATGCAGCAATTCATCAGCGATTCACCCTGGTGGTACGACTGCACTTAATCGTGATGTCATGACGCCCACGTTTCGACGAGTTCGAGCATCCGTTTAGAGCGCCTCCCACGGCGTTTGGGCGGAGCCCAGGGAGAAGGCGGCACCTTGAACCAGAAGAGCTCATCGTGTGACCAACGATGGTCGGTCAGTGCAGCAGCCATGGCCGGAGTGCGCTGAACCCAGTGACGTCGCCAGTTACTCACCCAAAGACCAATGCGCAAGCTGTGGTGATAGTCACAAAAGTTGTAGAGGCAGCCGACGAGATACATGCCAGCGGACAAAGTAGCCTCCTGTTGAGCCGGGCAGCGGTTGCGACGAGAAAGGCAGGCCAAACGCTGACGAAAGGTCGCATTGAGTCGCTCAATGTAGGCAGTGTTGATGACGCCCCCACCTTGAGAGTGCTGCAGCAATGCGACCACTTGCTCTGGCGTGCCCCGAACAATATGGCGCACGATGTCGAATTGCTTGGCGGAACGCTTCTTGATCACCTGGACGATCACGATGTCAGGCCAGGCCACCAACCGAGGCCGTCCAGGAGCGCCATATTTGGGCAACGGAGAACGGAACGCTCTCTGGAATGCCCCAACATAGGTGACCAGTCCGTCGACCGCCAGCAGCAGGGGGCGGCATCGAGCCATCTTGCGCACTTTGGTCGTCAGCGATTCGATGAGTGCCTTATCTCGGCGCTCACTGATGGCTCCGCCTAGCCAGAGCCGAGTCGAGACCATGATCGCCATCGCCATCCAGACGCTTCGCCCTTGCAGTTTGGCCTTGATTTCGTCCGCCTGCACCTGTTGCAAGTCTAACTCGTTCTCTTCTACCAGATGTTCATGGACTGCCTGACAATGCTCACCCGCTCGCTCATGCCAGCTTCTGACCGTCCGTTCGTCCAGTTCAAATGCCTGTACGATAGCTTGTACCGGACAACCATATGCCAGCAAAATCACCACCTGAAGCACGATCTTGGGATCCGTTCGCAGCCGATAGAAGATTGTCCCCTTGGTCGCACTGAAACTCTTGTCACAGACCGTGCAGAGGTATCGCTTCTCTTTACGGCTATGGATCTCGATATTGCCTCTACTCTGTTGTCCTCTTGCAGGACAGTCGAAATTGAGACAGAATACCTTCTGTGGGTTCATGGCTTGCCTCCTTGGCTTGGTAATCCAGGAGATTTTGTCCATGAACCCACTTATTGTCAAGTCAAAGAACGCTCCCCACGCTTAAGTGGGGTCGTACCTATCATCTTGACGCACCTTGATATCGATCATTATGCAGGTTTGCTTACTAATGAAAAGCAACCCGCTTTCCCGAATGCCGACGTGCATATCTGCCGCGATGCTTGGGAGCTTTTCACCTCTGCCGCATTCTATGAAGGCAAGGACAACGAGTACGATAGACGAGAGCATTTATCACTTATCGAAGGCCAAGTTAAGCTTGTAGAGTGTGTTGGGGAAATTTTACCCGGATTTAACATGATCCCGTTACCCGGTCACAGAGAGCATCATCTTGGCATCATGGTTGAATCCAATAGCGAGAAACTATTTTTTGTAGCTGATGTCGTCTGTCACCCGCTTCATATTGAGCACCTTGACTGGCATTGCGGGGCTGATTCTTTTCATACGTTAGCGCGTGAAATTCGCATTAATTTTGCCCAGATGGCAGTCGAAAGTGGCTATCTTGTTCTGGTTTTTCATTTCGATTTTCCAGGGTTGGGACATGTTATTCAAGATGGTGATGGTTGGAAATGGCAACCTTTAGACCTGTAAACAGAACCCAGCACAATGTTTTCATCAAAAAGGAGCTCAAAATGACGGTTGACTTTGGTTTGGTTGTGCCCCCTGGCCCACCAAAAGATAATTGCGCTAAATGGCTGGCGGATGTGGACGCCAGCAGTCAATTACTGCAAGATCATTTTCGCAGTTTATGGATCTATGACCACTTTTTTGAAGATGGCAACCCGATTTTTGAAGCTTGGACGATCTTGAGTTTTCTCGCGGCCCGTTTTCCGAATTATGAAGTTGGATCCCTGGTCTTAGGACAGGGGTATCGCAATCCTGCCCTGATGGCCTTGATGGCGGCCACTTTGCAAACTGTGTCACAAGGACGGTTGATTATGGGGATTGGGGCAGGTTGGAAAGAAGACGAATATCTGGCCTATGACTACGCATTTCCCCGTGCCGGAATACGGATTGAACAACTTGAAGACACCCTAAACATATTCAAGAAACTGTGGGAGGAAGCCGGCCCGGTCAGTTATGAAGGCAAACATTACGGAATCGCAGATGCTCGGTGTGAAACCAAGCCTGATCCAATGATTCCAATTTTGGTCGGTGGTGCAGGGAAAAAGACAATGCGTCTTGCCGCCCAGTATGCCGACCTGTGGAACTGGGGTATGTGTGATATTGAACCATATACTGAACTTGTGGGAACTCTCAAACAACACTGCGATGATCTGGGACGTGACTTTTCAACCTTGCGGCTGACCTGGGCTGGCGTGATGGCTATCGGCCAGACCGAGGCAGAAGCGCAACGCTATGCCGCAGAAAGCGGATTTGGCGATCCCTTTATTGGGACGCCCGCTCAGATCGCGGAGAAAATGGCAGCGTTTATTGAGCTTGGCGTTGATTACTTCATTATAAGGATTGCGGGTTTACCTGACCCTGATGTTGCTGGGCTGATAACTGAAGAACTGATGCCGAGAATCAAGGCTCTGTAGAATACTGACGGCGTACTGTTTGGGTGTGTCAAAAAGAAGCGGAGTCCAATCCGCAATTTTCAGGTTCAACCGGTTCGACCACCAGCGCCGGTTGGACATCTCCCAGATGACCGGGTTTTTGTCGGTTCCGGTGGAACTGGCACCGTTTTGTTCCGCCCCCGCTATTACCGGGCACTTGCTTTTGTTATCTATCGTCTCTCCAATCGTGTGCTACATTTTTGCCAGAACTGGGAACGGCGCGAGTTCTTACTCAAATTTGGGATAGACGTGACTTTAAATGTCAAGCCCCCAGCCCTGATCCTCATCAGTGATCACAAAGCCCAGCTTCTGGTAGAGGCGAACCGCGGGTCTGTTATCCTTGCCGGTTCGCACATAGACCATTTCTGCACGCGTCCGACTGAGATTCTCCAGCGCCTTGGCCATCACAGCGTAAGCCAGGCCCTTCCCCCGATGCCCTTCGGCCGTCCCCACCGGCTCGAATTCGCCACACCTGCCGACATCGTCGTACCAGCAGATGCACCCCGCTACGATCTCGCGATCCTGATAGCAGACGCGCAGGCCCAACTCATCTCGATAGCCGGGTGCCTTGTAGAGGGCGGTGTACGCGTCCTGTGCCATCGGCGTGTCGGATACGCCCGGCAGATCTGGGCGGTCCATCTGCGAGACGATTGCATAGCCTTCCGGTAGAGTCGGCTGTCGGAACCGGGACGTCCATACGGCGTGCCATGAAGACCATCGGATCGTCGAACTGCTTGAAGCCGGCCTTGCTCAAAAAGGCAGCTTTGCGCCGATCGGCGTCAATGCAACTGGTCTCGATGCGCGCTGCGCTGCCCATCCGTGCCCGTGCCACGGCCCAGTCGACCATCTCACCGGCCATGGGACTGTCATAGAGTTCGGGGCGCAGAAAGAACTCTGGATTGTCGTCAGCCCCTGCATAGTGGGCGAAGCCGCTGATACGGCCATCGTCGTCGTCCCAGATGCGGAGATCCGTGGCTGCGTCGAAGTGGTTGGGTGCATAGTGGATGCGCCACATCAGATCGCCAAACTGAAAGTATCCGGCTTGAGCCACCTTGTCGCGCATCTCGGCCAGAAAGGCCTGCAATTTTCGGATGTCGGTTGCGCGGCTGAATGCCCGTCCATGCAAGGACATGACGGCTCCAACTCTACAATCGGTCCAGATCCACTTCCGCCCAGAGCATGTAGTGGTCAGATCCGGACGTGAACCCGCGTTGCTCCACCTTTGCAGTGCCTGTGAACCCCTTTGCCAATGCATTTGACAGCAGCACGAAGTCCAGCTGACTATAGGTGGTCAACGTGTTCCCGAAACGGTCCGTGCGCGACCACTTGTGCGTGTCACGTTTGCGCTTCTTGCTCGAATCCGGGTAGGGGGCTTGGGGATAATCGTCATCGTCGGGGATGGATAGCGAGACATTGGTCAGACCCAGTGGATTGTCGGCGTCCAGAAAACTGGCCAGTGCCGCGGAGTCGCGGGTGTCATTCATGTCGCCCAGAATGACGAAACGATCCGTCTCGATATCCCGGCTTGCCTGCACAATGGCGATTGTCTCTGCCACCTGATGGGCGCGCCGTGCCTGGCTCTTGGCCTGGTCTGCGAGATATTCGGTTGGCTGCCTGATCGGATCAAACCTTGAGTACTTCGATTTCAGATGGCAGAGAAAGACAGTCAGCAATACGTCATCGCGTGCCTCAGTCAGTATCTCGACCTCCAGACAATCGCGTGAGAAGACCCGGTACCGTTCGCCCTTGCGGAAACGGTGGCTGATGACACGGCCGACGGGGAATTTGCTGAGCAGGCCCAGGTCAATGCCGCGTGGATCGTTGCCGGGCACGCTCAACACGCCGTCCATCACTTTGTATTCAGGCCCGACGTGGCCCTGCACGAAGTTATAGAGTGCACCATAGGACTCGATCTCCTGCAGCCCGAGGATATCCACGTTACTGCTGCGAATGCGACCGCCCAACTGAAAGAGATCGGTCAAGTTTTTGGGGCGGGTCCCCTCACGGAAGGCGTTCCAGGCGTCGTCTCTGAAATTGTACGGATCGTCGAAACGGTCGAAGAGGTTGTTGGTGTTGTAGGTGCCGATACGGATCAGGTTTGTCATGCGTTTCCTCCTTGTTTGCACAGTCGACGGGGTTGACTCGAGTTATTGCAGTGTCATCCCAGGCCGGCAAGAAAAGCATTTACAGCATCCATGTACCGATCAAACTGATCCCGACGAATGCTGTGACCAGCCCCGGCGATGTGGACGACTTGTAGCTGGGGTAGCAGCGTCTTGAGATCAGCTGCATCAGCGGCGGTGACCAGCGAGCCGAGCTCAGGATCCGCCGTGATCAGCAGTGCTGGACAGGTGATCCGTTCTATGACGCTTGGCCAGTCGGGTTCGGGTTCCTCTCTGCGGCTGAGCACGTTCAGGCTGAGCCGTAGCTTGGCATCCGCCCAGGGGCCCAACTCGGCGTCGGACCAACCTGAGTTGGTTCGTTCGGCATCGATCAACTCGTCGCGTGTCTTGGATTGAAGATCGACGATCCAGGCACGCATCTGCGCCAGCCAGTCAGACTCCTGGCCAGGTTCGTCATCCGTGTTCTCGGCTGATTCGGCGTCGTCCGACG
Organism: uncultured Chloroflexia bacterium; assembly: GCA_963848115.1. Lineage (GTDB taxonomy): Bacteria > Chloroflexota > Anaerolineae > Caldilineales > Caldilineaceae > JAWKOK01. The sequence continues at coordinate 232,673 of CAWKCP010000024.1, forward strand.
AGGTGGGCCAGCGGACCGGCGGGTCGGAAAGCAGGATTGCGCCCGGCACGTCGGGATAGAGACCGGCCAGCGCCAGGGCAGTGGCTGCGCCCATGGAGTGGCCCAAGATTGGCGGTTGCGTCAGCCCAAGACCCTGAATGACCGCAGCCAGATCGGCGGCCAGGAACGCGTCGCCATATCCCGACGCCGGCGCCTCCGATCGTCCGTGGCCGCGAGCATCGGGCATGATAATGTCATAGGTGGCGGCCAGTTGTTCCGCCACCGGCGTCCAGCAGAGGCCGTCATCGGAAAAACCGTGGGCGAGCACGAAGGGCGGTCTGTCGCCGCCGGTGCGCGTGTAGTGCAGCCGAATCCCATTGGCGTCAATGGTTGCGGATTGCCAGCCTGGCATGATGATCTCTCCTGTACTGTGGTTGGTTGTTGGTTCTCTGTGAAGTAAGACGCTGCAATGCCGGGTAAGATGGGTGTCCGGCAGACCAGCAAACGAACGGGTCATTCGGGATTCTCCACCCACAAAGGCTCTGTTTTCGCTGCCTGGCAAGCGATACTTGGAATGACTTCCGGTTGAGGCAGATTTCTTCCAGCGTGCCTACCGGTTATAATTGGTAGAATTACTCAAATTCAACCATTTCTCGCAACAGAAACGAAATGTCGATTTGGCCACTCTTAGCCTGAACGATCATCCTCTGGTTTCTACCCTGCGCGGTCTACGCGGCAATGTGCGCGGTGTTGTCTTTACTGAACCGCTCTGGGGCATCCCCTACAACCTCTACGCACCCTACGTCTCGGTCTACATGGTGGCACTTGGCCTCAGCGACAGCCAGGTCGGTTTTATCGCCAGCCTGGGCATGGCCCTCCAGTTTCTGTGGACGCCATTCAGCGGGGCCATCACCGACAAATTTGGCCGCAAACGCACCACGCTCATCACCGACATCATCGCCTGGAGCATTCCCTGCCTGATCTGGGCAGTGGCTCAGGATTTCCGCTATTTCCTGGTGGCCGCGGCTATCAACAGTCTCTGGCGCATCACCCACAATTCGTGGGGCTGCCTGCTGGTCGAGGGTACCGATCCCAACCTGCTGGTCGAGGTCTATTCACTGATCTACATCTCCGGTCTAATGGCCGCTTTCTTCTCGCCGCTGACCGCGGTGCTCATCGACCAGTTTTCGCTGGTGCCGACCATGCGTTTCCTCTATTTCCTCGCCTTCGTCATGATGACTTCCAAGTTTCTGATCATGAATGCCATGGTCACAGAGACGAAGGAGGGTGAGGTGCGCATGGGGGAGACCCGCCACCAGTCGATCTTCGCCATCGTGGGCGAGTCGAGGTCGGTGTTGCGCAAGGTCCTGCGTACGCCACGTACCCTGGTCACCGGCGCCCTGATGGCCATCGTCAGTATCAGCACTGTGGTCACCACCACCTTCTGGCCGATTCTGGTGACCGAAAACCTGCAGGTGCCGGCCCAGTATCTCTCGCTCTACTACTTGGCCCGCTCAATCACCATGCTGCTCTTCTACTTCCTGGTCATGCCCCGCTTACGCACCATGAGCGCCTACAAGCCAATGGTCTTCGGTTTTTCCGGGCTGATTCTGAGTTGGACGCTCTTGATCAACATGCCGCCCCAGAGCTATGGGCTGCTGCTGTTGGCCGTTATCTTGGAGGGATGCAGCATCCCGGCGACAAACACGTTGCTGGACAAGCTGATCGCCATCACGGTGGAGCCCAAGGAGCGGGCGCGCATCATGGCGATTCTCTACATGTTTGTGTTGCTTCTAACATCGCCTTTCGGCTGGATCGCCGGGCAACTGTCAGAGATCAATCGCAATCTACCCTTCATGCTCAACATCTCGCTCTATCTGGCGGGCGCGGGCCTCGCCTTTGCCGCAGCCCGCCGGCGGCCGATTGTCATATCGTCTACCGCTGAGGCCACCATCGTTGACGCAACGGCCGCTGAAGGCGATTTGCCGCAGGACAAACAAGTGGATGCTGGTCAGGCCAATGATTTCTAGAGCGACTCTGTGTCATAGAACATAATGGTCACAACTTCACCACGGTAGTGGACGCTCTCCATGGTTTGCCAGCCCAGGCGGCGGTAGAAGCTCATCTGATCGTGGGTGATCAGATAGAGTCGCTCGATGCCCAGTGTCTTGGCTTCGTCCATAATCGCGCGAACGACACACGAGCCGACGCCACGCCCGCGATGGGCCGCGTCCACATAGACCGAGGCCATCCACGGAGAAAGATCCGGGTGCGTTGAGAGGTCACTCTCAACGATACTCGCCATGCCGATCACTTGAACGCCGTTTACCTGAACGCCGTCCGCCCGATGGCCATCCACGGCGACCAACGTCTCTGGAATCCTGCCTGGCGTCATTCGGCGTTTGAAGGACTCGACTCGGTCTGCCGAGGTTCTCTCAGGATTCAAATGTCCCCACTCGGCGGTCGCCCAGGCGGCCAAGGTCGGCACGGCATCAGGACAGTTCGCGCAGGTGCGCGATCGTGATGTCTGGCTGATCAGTCATTCGCCCCCCTCTTCATCATTCTGAACGGTACAAGTATGGCAAGTGCCTGCCAACTGTATCCTTCGATTCTCGCTGATTCCTATCTTTTGTCAAGGCGCTATTTTGATGTTTAGAAGAATCGCATAGTTTTTTCATCGTTTTTATTTCGAGACGATAAACGGTATGCTATTTACACTGAATCATCTGAGGAAAACGAAATCGCCTGCAACGTCTGCAGCGCCTTCGTTGCACTTCCGGCCCTTCAAATCAGACTGGCAGAGTCGCCAGAAGGAGCATCATGAGCACCAAAGAGTGGAAAGTACTCAACCCGTCCGGATCCAAACGTGTGATCGTGACCAAACAACTGCCCGGCGCGCTCTGGCTGGAACGACTGGCCGGGGCCGACTGCCGGGTCGAGGTCTGCCAATCGCCCGACATCCTTAGTGTGGACGAGATCGTAGATGCTATCGGTGACCGCTGCGACGGGGCCATCGGCCAGTTGACCGAGGACTGGAGCGAGAGACTCTTCGCCGCGTTGGAAGCGGCCGGCGGCAAGGCCTACAGCAACTATGCCGTCGGGTACAACAATGTCGATGTCGACGTGGCGACGGCCCACAACATCCCCGTCGGCAACACACCCGGTGTGCTGACCGAAACCACGGCCGAGATGACGGTGGCGTTGACCTTTGCCGCGGCACGACGTGTGGCCGAGGCTGATGTGTTCATGCGCAGCGGCCAATACCACGGTTGGCTGCCGACACTTTTTCTCGGCATGCTGCTCAAGGGCAAGACCGTAGGCGTCATCGGTGCCGGTCGCATCGGCGCAGCCTACGCGCGCATGATGGTCGAGGGCATGAAGATGAATGTCGTCTACTACGACCTCTACCAGAACAAAGGCTTGGAAGCCTACATCGACGCCTACGGCAAGTTCCTGGTCTCCCAGGGCGAAGAGCCGGTCACCTGCACCCGGCTCGACAGCGCTGAAGCCGTGCTGGCCACATCTGATGTCGTCAGCCTGCACCCTGTTCTGGACGAGACAACCCATCACCTCATCAACGCCGAGCGCCTGGCCCTGATGAAGGAGAACGCCATCCTGGTCAACGCCAGCCGCGGCCCTGTCATCGACGAGGCCGCGTTGGTGAGCCACTGCCAGGCAAACCCCGACTTCCGCGTCGGCCTGGACGTCTTCGAGGATGAGCCTGCCATGAAACCCGGCCTGGCCGATCTGCCCAATGTGGTGATCGTGCCCCACATCGCCTCGGCTACCAGTTGGACGCGTGAAGGCATGGCCACGCTGGCCGCCACCAATGTCGCTGCCATCCTCAGCGGCTACGGCGTATGGACAGACCCCAACGACATCCTGCCTTTCCTGACTGACAATCCGCCCAAGGCCGCACCGAGCATCGTCAATGCCGCGGATGTTGGCGTTGAAACATACGAAGGATAGAACGCGAATTCGACGGATCTGGCGGATCAACGCGGATTCTTGATCCGGATTTTTATCCGCCAAATCCGCGTTCTCCGCGTTCTATCACCGTTTCTTGATCTGAAAGGAACCAACCGTGTCCAAACCGGACGACAATGACCGCCTGGCCCAGGCTGAGGGCGCAGTCAATACCTACTCTCGGCCATCGGAACTGAGGATCACTGACATGCGCCTGGCGGTGGTCCATGCCAACTACGATTACCCCATTTTGCGCATCGACACCAACCAGGGCGTCTATGGCATCGGTGAAGTGCGCGACGCCGGCCATAAGGAGAATGCACTTCAGTTCAAGAGCATGTTGTTGGGCCAGAATCCCTGCAACATCGACATGATCTTCCGCAACATCAAGCAATTCGGCAACTGGGGACGTGAGGGCGGCGGCGTCTCCGGCATCGAGATCGCGCTCTGGGATCTCATCGGCAAGGTCTATGGCGTGCCCTGCTACCAGTTCCTGGGCGGCAAATACCGCGACAAAGTACGTCTCTATGCCGACACGCCCGCGCCTGAGGAAGCCACGCCCGAGGGCTACGCCAAACGTGTGGCCGAACGCAAGGCACTGGGCCTCACGTTTATCAAATTCGACATCCGTCCAGACCTCTTTGGCGATGTTGAGGGCGGTCTTGTGGGGCAAGAGAGCAAGTACGAATACGGCTATGGCAAGCGTTGGAATGCGCCGGGTACGCGTCCCGGCACCGGCGTGACTGCACGCGGCATCGAGCGTGCCGTCGAGGTCGTGGCTGCGGTGCGCGAAGCCGCCGGCTGGGACGTCGCGCTCTGCACCGATCACTTTGGCCACGGCTACATGACGGCCAATGAGGTGATCCGGCTGGCCAATGCGGTCGAGCCGTACGAACTGGCCTGGCTGGAGGATGTCATGCCCTGGTGGGACATTGACGGCCACAAGCAGGTGAGGGATGCCATCAATGTGCCGACGGCCGCCGGCGAGGAACTCTATCTCTGGGACGGCTTCCGTGAGATGATCGAGAAGCGTGCCGTGGACATCATCCACCCGGACTTGCTGACGTCAGGCGGCATGCTGGAGACCAAGAAGATCTCTGACTACGCGGAACGCTACGGGCTGCCCACCGCGCTGCACTTTGCCGGTTCGCCCATTGCCTTCATGGCCAATGTGCACCTGGCCGCAGCCATCCCCAGCTTCGTCGCGCTGGAGCACCACGGCCTGGACCTGCCCTTCTGGGCGGATCTGGTCACCGGTCTCCCGGAACACTACATGGAAGGCGGATACGTCGCCATACCTGACTCGCCCGGCCTAGGCGTCGATCTGGATTACGACGGCATCGAAGCCAACCTACGCTTCCCCGGCCTCTTCGAGCCGACCGACGATTGGAACAATCCGAAGCTTGGATTTTGGCAGCCGGATCGGCGCTGGGATAAGTAAGGGGTACCGCGTAATGCGTACTGCGTAATATTTGGTAGAGAAAGTTGTGAATGCATTGGGAGGATATTCGGTTTGCGTTCGGTTTCATGTCCAAATGATGTCAATATCGAAACCGGAATCTTCCCGGAAACTTTACGCAGTACGCACTCTAACCATATCTGGAACCCAAAAGGAGCACCCACCATGCCCCGTTTCAACCACCTAAAAGGCGTCTTCGGTCTGCTGCCGACCCCTTACTCACCCGACTACGAGATCCTGACATCCGACCTTCGGGCCGCCGCAGATTTCTGCTGTCGCAGCGGCCAGCACGGCATTGTCTGGCCGGTGATGGTCGGTGAGTTCTATTTCTTGGGCGAAGAAGAACGCATCCGCAACTTGGATGCTGTGCTCGAAGAGGTCAACGGTCGCCTGCCGGTGGTCTTCGGCTGTTCGGGCATCTCGGTGCCCCAGGTGATGCTCTTCGCACGCGCCGCGCAGCAAGCGGGGGTCGATGCCATCGTTGCCATGCCCCCGGCGCAGACCGATGCCGCTGTGGCCATGGAAATGTTCAGACGATTGCCCGAAGCATATGACGGTCCGATCATTCTGCAGAACGCGGGCATGTACGCCTCGCTCACGCCTGAGCAATTGGCCACGCTCGTTGACGAAGTGCCTCAGATCGAGTACATCAAAGAGGAGCGTCCACCCGGTCCCAAGCATATTGCCGAGGTGCACGCATTGCTGGGTGACCGTGTCAAGACCATCTTTGGCGGTTTCGGCGGCAAGTTCTTGCCCGAGGAAGTCAGTCGGGGGGCAAACGGCTGCATGCCCGCCTGCGAGATCGCCGATCTGCTGGCCAAGGTGATGGAGCGCTGGTGGGCCGGCGATGAAGAGGGCGCTCGTGACCTCCATCGTCGCATGCTGCCGCTGATCATCCGCGAGACCCACCCCTTCATGCGCTACATGCTCAAACGGCGCGGCGTCTTCACGTCGACGGTGGAGCGCTCCCCTGCAGGGGCAAACGGTTTGGACGACGGCGACAAGCGCGAAATTACGAAACTGCTTGAAGCTGTTACCGGGGACATCGAGAGTTATCCGTTCGGCCCAGAATAGGGATCTCATGATTCAAAGACGCCATTGATCGATGCAGCGCTTGCCGCCAGTATGCTCTATGGTGATTGGTGGACCAGTGACTGGCGATAGCGAGCACAAGCAATGTGCTTTGACACGCGCCTCTGCCTCTGTTTCAATATGAGTTGGGACTGCTGAAAACAGTTGCACACGTCGGGGCGTGCCCTTGTGGCCGCCCACCTCCAACAGCCAATCTCAACGATAGCCGGGACACCGCAATGCAGAAAGCCCAAGGTTCAATGCGCCGTTGGCACGGGTCAAAAGCGCTGATCTTCGACGCCATTGAAGAGACGACCAATCTGGTCGAACGAATGCACGTGTCCGCAGCCAATCGGTCGGTCAAGCCCATGAAAGAGACAGGCATCCTGGCGACGCCGGCCGGCAAGGTTCACGCAATCCATTCCGCCACGGCAGGAGCCGTCTATGCTGCTGTGCGGCGCACAAGCCGGGGCGTAGAGTCCATATTGGACGCCGGCGCCCAATCATTCACAAGCTTTGACACCCTCGTCGAGAATCTCGGCGGGCAGATCCACCAGTCCACGCCGCAACGCTCAGACGCAGCGGGTAGCTCAAGCTGGTACCTCGACCACGTCGAAGCCCACATCAACGGCTTCTACGGCGACTATCTGGCTCATCGGCAGAATTCTCTTGATCTCGGCATGTCACTGCGGGTGGATGGTATCGCTCTTCCCATGCAGCAGCCTGTGATCGAGCGTGCCATACCGGACGCAAGCAACCGTATCTGTGTCTTCGTCCATGGCCTCTGCTGCACCGAATGGGCATGGAGCATTGCCGCCGAGGAATTCTACAACGATCCTGGCACGACGATGGGCAGTCTCTTGCAGGATGAGGGCGACTATACGCCGCTCTACGTCCGCTACAACAGCGGTCGACACATCTCTGAAAATGGGCGTGCGTTGTCAACGCTGTTGGCGGATCTGATGGCGGTCTATCCCTGTGAGGTGGATGAGATCGTTCTGATTGGCCATAGCATGGGCGGACTTGTCGCCCGCAGTGCGGCCTACTATGGGCGGAAAGAGAATGAGGCGTGGTCGACGAAGTTGAAGACCGTCTGCTGCATCGGCGCACCGACGCTGGGCGCTCCGCTGGAGCAAGCGGTCGGGCTGGTCGGTGGACTGCTCTCGACCATCGACCTGGTGGGCACACAGGTCCCTGCCCAACTTCTCAATGCGCGCAGTGCAGGCATCAAAGATCTGCGCCACGGTTATACGGTCGACGAAGAATGGATCGACAAGAACCAGAACGCACCACTGAGCAACCATCGACTTACCATCCCATTGGTCGATGGCGTCGGTTACTATTTTGTCGCTTCTACGGTGACCGAAAATCCGGGTCACCCCGTCAGTTTGCTGCTCGGGGATCTCATGGTCCGGTTGCCCAGTGCGACGGGTCAATCTGCTCGATCCGAACGCAGCGTCGAGTTTCATGCAGGTGGGGCACTCAACGGCATTAGCCACTTTCATCTGGCCGATCATCCGGCGGCCTATGCCGTGATCCGGGAGCTATTGATTGAGGAGTCTCATCATTGAAGCCAGACGTGAGAATCAGCTCGTTATCTGTGTGAATCTGTGGCGAAGAAGGCATTGAAAATTCCTTCATTGATGGATGTCCAAGTGAAACGAGAGACAATCAAATGGCATCACTAGATCTTGTCGGCATCATCGTGCGTGACATGGGCGAATCCCTGAAGTTTTACAGATTGCTTGGCCTGGAAATTCCTGCCGATGCGGACGCTGAGGCTCATGTCGAGATTCAAGACGCCCAGCGGTTTCCGTCTTGCCTGGGATACGTTGGAGTTGATGCGGAGCATTCATCCTGACTGGAAGAACCAACCGGCCATCGTATGGGGCTGGCCTTTCTGTGCGACAGCCCGACAGATGTGGATAGACCTATGCACGGGTCATCGATGCCGGATATGGAAGCAGCAAGGAGCCATGGGATGCCTTCTGGGGCCAGCGCTACGCTGTCGTTGTCGACCCGGACGGCAACTTGATCGATCTGTTTGCCGGGCTTGAGTGAGCAGTAAGTAAAGGAAAGGACAATGGCAGATCTGACCACGGATCAAGTGTGGGCGGAGATTGAGAAGAACCTATTCGCCGTCCTGGGCATGGTGACGGCGAAGAACGAGGCACGCACCGTCGGCATCGTCTATATCGTACACGAACGCAAGCTCTACATCGCCACGCTCAAGAACGCTTGGAAGACTCGGCACGTTGCGCAAAATGGTCATGTCTCGCTGACAGTGACGATTCCCAAGCGCATCCCGCTGATGCCCTGGATCAAGATTCCGGCTGCCACCATCACCTTTGCCGGCGAGGCGACAGTGCGCTCGCCGGACGAACTGGACAAGCAGGTCCTGGCGCCGCTCTATCGTGGTCTTGAAGGCGACAGCGCCTATCATGGAGAATTCAGCCATCATCGAGGTGGAACCGGTGGGCGATTTCGTCACATACGGCGTCGGCGTCTCATTGATGCAAATGCGCGACACCGAATTGGCTCGGGGACGTGTGAGTACACAATGAGGTGTATGAGCACACGTCAGTAGACCCAATGTGTGTTCAGGACAGGTTGAATATGTTGGGGCGTGCCCTTGCGGCCGCCTGCTTCATGGCCGTTTTGTAGCCGCCCGCCACCAACAGGATACCCATTTTGTTTGCGTGGCAAGCCTACGGTCCACGCAGCCCAATCAGAAGAGGAACCTTCATGAGGCAAGACCAAGAGATGCGAAAACAAGGAATCTTCATTGCCGTCGATGCCAATATCGGTGCAGGCAAGACCAATGCCTGCCACGCGATGGCATCGGCCGCCAGCACAGCCGGCTGGCCGGCCAGAGTGCTTGAAGAGCCGACCAATCACCCCAAGTTCAACTACTTCCTCTCCCACTACTACGACGATCTGAGAACCGGTAAAAACACCGGCGGCGGCTTTGCCATGCAGATGTTCATGCTCTGCCAGCGCTACGAACAGCATCGCCTGGCCGTCGAACTGGCCTGGGGATCCAACGGCACTGTGGTCGTGCAGGATCGCCCCATCTACGGTGATACTGTCTTTGCCACGACGGCCATGGAACAGGGATTCATGACCCAGCAGGAATACGAACTCTATGTTGAGTTCTTCCGCAACATGAGCCGGGACGTCATGCCGCCTGACATCTTTGTCTTCCTCAAAGTCTCGCCTGAGGAGTGTTATCAGCGGATGGCAATCCGTGCACGCAACCAGGAAGAGGGCGTGCCGCTTGAATATCTTGAACACCTCAACAAGAACTATGACATTCTGATCGGCGAGATGCGCCGTCGCGGGGTTCGTGTGCTGGAGGTCGACTGGCAGGAGTTTGGGCCGCCGGTTGAGCTATGGAAACGCATTCTCGGCATGGTCAACTCGCCCGATTCGTGGTACGAGCAGTTGACCTTCTCCTTTGCCAAGCATCCACGCATGCCGATTACCGACGCGACCAGGGATGAGCGTAGTGCGGACGGCTAGCGCATCGTAAACAAGGATTTTGATATTTTTTGGATGGTGTGTAGCCTATGAACAGTATGGGTAAACACAGGCACATCCATCTTGATGAAGAAGAGCGCGTCCAGTTGACGCAACTTGCGCACAGCGGCGAATCCTCGGCTAGAGTACAGACCAGGGCACGGATCTTGCTCTTGAGTGATCGCAGCCGAGGTCGCAAGCGTACCCTTTAGAAGTGGCCGATGGCGCGATCTGTCCCATCGGCACGGTGCGCAACATCAAGCGCAACTATTTCGCAGGTGGGTTGGAAACCGACCTCCACGAGAAGCCACGTCCAGGTGTAGAATCGATCTTTTTGATCCAAAGGTTCGTGGAGTCGTCCGGCTGCTGAACCGGACCTACGAACTATGGGATCATTTCCGCCCGGATTCACGAGTCCATGATTTGAGAGGAACACAATGAACGATTCAAGCGCTGATCGACCCGGCAATCCCGTCATCGAACAGATCAACCGCCATGTCACCGTGCGCGACTACAAAAGCGATCCAGTCCCGAAGGCTTGGGTCGAGACCATCGTCGCTGGCCGGCCAGCGCGCCGCCACCTCGTCCAACATGCAGTTGACCAGCGTCGTGGCTGTGACCGATGCGGCGACGCGCCGGACGCTCTCCGAACTGTGCGGTGACCAGAAGCACATCGCCCAGGCCCCGATCTTTCTCGCCTGGTGCGCGGATCGTGCCCGGCTGGATCGCGCCTGCGAGCTGCGAGGCTACACTCAGGACACGACCACGGTCGAGAGCTTCCTGGTCGCGGCCGTGGACGTGGCCATCGCCATGCAGAATGCCACGCTGGCCGCCGAGTCGTTGGGGTTGGGCACATGCTACATCGGCGCCATTCGCAACAATCCCCAGGATGTCATCGAGTTGCTGCAACTGCCCAAACATGTCATGCCCATCGCCGGCATGACGGTGGGCTGGCCGGCAAGTCGAGCCGATGATCCGCCCGCGCCTGCCGCTGGAGGCCGTGCTCCACTGGGAGCGCTATGACAACAGTGAACTGGACTCAAGTCGTTGGCCGACTATGATAGAGCCATGTCGCTACCGGCATCTACGCTGGCCGCCAGGTTCCCGTCCCCGGCCAGCCCGACGAGATGCAGGATTACGGCTGGACCGAGCACACGGCCCGGCGTGTCACCCAGCCGGTGCGTCCGCATTTGCGTTCAGTGATCGAAGGGCAGGGGTTTGACCTGGATTGATACAGGTCATGTGCAAATGTATTCGTAGCAGACCAGATGTAGATCGACTCGGGATATCCGGGGTGTCGCCCTTGCCGGCATCGTCTCCGCCACGCCTTGCAGTTCGCTCATCGTTTCGATGACATGAACCAGCGGCTGGACATCGGCTGAGTCATTATACGCTTTCAGCGCCTGGGTAGGTGATATCAAATCGTGCCGTCAGGGCTGCTGTGCTCAGAGTCGGCCGTTCAAGTAACATATCGACGACGCTGTGCATGGTGCCTGTTCCCTTGACTGATTGCACACGTTCATGCCATACCTAGGGGGTGTGGGCTATGATGTGGTTGGCGCCAACTGCAGAAGGAGAGGTAGACCCAAGTGAATTCGATGTGCTCTGTTGATCCGGCCGACAACAACCACTTCTGGCGTACCCTCGACGATCTCGTCACCGCCAGTGAAATTGTCATCGATCGGGCCAAAGGCTCCGCCCATCCGCACTTTTCTGACCTGGTCTACCCACTCGACTACGGCTATCTCGACGGCACGACCGCGGGCGACGGTGGCGGCATTGACATCTGGATCGGCAATGCCGAAGAGCGACGCGTAACGGCCATCGCTTGCACCGTGGACGGCTACAAACGCGATGCTGAGATCAAGATCCTCCTCGGATGCACCGAAGACGATCAGGCAGCTATTTCCTATTTTCTCAATACGGTGGCCCGTTTGCCCTGTATCATTCTCGTCAGGCCACTCGATCAGCGCTCGCCCTTTCATCTTTCGCCAGCGCCCACGACCGAACTCCTCATTACGCCCAGAGGGTAGCGCATCTGTTCTGTCCACGCAATGGCCAGTTGAAGAAGCACGCCCACGCATCGGCCAAGATCTGACGAAGCCGCACGTGGGCGTGTTCACAGGACGTTACTTGAATAGTTCTGTATTTATGCCGGCACAATCCGCACCGTGGCGATCTCGAACGGATGGACCGCTCAGCTTGACCTCGTTGCCGTCGACTGCCAACGCCGTCTGAGTCTCTTCCATGATGTTGACGCGTGCTGCCTCTGCCACCGGGAAGCCACAGCGAAGCGTGATCTCGCCGCGCTTTCGTTGGCTTTCGTAGAGGCGTACGATGATGCCATTGCCGTCCTCGGCCTGCTTGATGGTCTCGACGACGACGTTGGGCGCATCGGTGAACGATCAATGATGCCAGAGCGGGCATGCCGGCCTCGATCGGTGTCGACTCGCCGCTCACAGCGATCAGCGGATCGTTGAGCGCGTAGGCCGCGGCCACCGTCTGCTCGTCCCACGAGCCGGCGTGGGGCCGCAGGCTGTAGGCGAAGTGCTGTTCGCCGATATCGGCAATCGGGATCGGGCGATGTCGCGCCGCGCAGCAAGCTGATGCGAACGACGTTGTCACGGATGTCATGGCCGTACTTGCAGTCATTGAGCAAGCTGATGCCGTAGTCGCCCTCGCTCAGGTCGACCCACTTCTGGGCGCAGGTCTCGAAGCGCGCCCAGTCCCAACTGGTGTTGCGGTGGGTCGGTCGCTGGGTGTTGCCCCACTGGATCTCGTAGGTGGCCTGAGGCGTGAGCACATCGGCCGGGAAGGCAACCTTGAGCAGGATGTGCCGATCCTGCCAGTCGACCCAGGTGTCGAAGTCGACCTGGTCGGCGTCGTGGCGCAGGGAGATGCGCTGCACAAAGTCGCTGTTGAGCACGCGGCGTTTGATCTCCAGCGTTGCGCGCAGCGGCCCGGCTTCGACCACTTCCACCGATGTGGCCGGATCGGCCAGCCACATCTTGTCGTCGTAGAAGATGTCGACGTCCCAGGCATCCCAGATCATAGGTCGATCCTCAAAGGCCTGCAACTGGTTGGCGATGGCGCCCTCGGGCAGGACCTCGCGCTGGTTGACCTTGTCGTAGATGCTGGTGATGTCGCCGGCTTCGTCAAGTTCGACGCGCAGCAGTGCATTTTCGAGCAGAGTGGGCGTGGCCGTCAGGCTGCTCTCGACCGGCGCAGGCGCACCGTCGACCAGGGCCAGTGAGGTCACGCTGTAGGGAGCCACGGGGCCGGGCCCGATCAGCGTTCCGCCCTCGACCGACTGGGTGGCCACGGCCACGCCATCCGCGGTGGCCAGGTGTTTACCTTCGGCCACGCTTCCATCCCATAGGGCAAGGTCACTGCGCTGGTAGCTGGTCGGGTTGACGATCAACACATCGCCGCCGGCTTTGGCCGCCAGCGCGGTCAATGCATCGTCACGGATGCTTGCGCCGATGGCGGCAATCTCCTCGTACTGCTCCAGCGACTCGACATAGACCGGCGTGATGCTGCTGCCGGGGATGATGTCGTGGAACTGGTTGAGGCAGACCAACTGCCAGGCCTTGGTCAAGGTTTCGGCCGGGTATTCGTAGCCGTCGTCGAGCAGGCCGGCCAACGTCGCCAGATATTCGGCGTCATGCAGCAGGAACTCGCTCTTGCGATTGGCCCGCTTGTTGCGGCTCTGTGTGGTGTAGGTGCCGCGGTGGATCTCCAGATAGAGTTCGCCGTTCCAGGTCGGCAACTGGTCGCCATGATCGGCTTCCAGTTTCTGGAAGAAGTCGCCCACTGGCCCTTGCTTCATCTGCGGCGCGCCGGGGAAGTCGCCCATCTCGCGGATGTTTTCCAGCATCTCGCGGGTGGGGCCGCCGCCGCCGTCGCCATAGCCGAAGGCCATGAGCAGATCCTGGGGAATTTCCTTCTGGAGGAAGTTCTTCCAGGTGCCGATGGCCTGCCGGGGCGAGGCGTTGGCGTTGTAGGTCGATGCAAAGTCGCCGTCGTCGGGCGTGGTGCTGAAGTGGGTGAGCACCTTGGTGCCGTCCAGCCCCTGCCACCAGAACGAGTCGTAGGGCAGGCGGTTGTACTGGCTCCAGCCGATCTTGATGGTGAAGAAGTACTCCAGCCCCGCTTCTTTGATGAGCTGCGGCAGGTTCCAGGCGTAGCCGAAGACATCGGGCAGCCAGAGCACCGGCGAATCGACACCCTTGCCGAAATGTTCCTGGAAGAAGTTGCGCCCCAGCAGGAACTGGCGGGCCAGCGATTCAGGGCCGCTCAGATTGCAGTCCGCCTCGACCCACATGCCGCCGATGGTCTCCCAACGGCCCTCGGCGACCTTCTCCTTGATCTCCTCAAAGAGATCGGGATAGTCCTGGCGCAGATAGTCGTAGAGTTGGGGCTGGCTCTGGGTGAAGTGGTAGTCGGGGAACTGCTCCATCAGGCGCATGACGGTGGTGAAGGTGCGCCCGGACTTGCCGCGCGTGTGGCCCAGCGTCCACAGCCAGGCCACATCGATGTGGGCATGGCCGCTGGCGACGATGCCGGCGTCCAGACGAGGCGCCGGCGTCCTGGATGCCCTCTCGAAGCACGGCGTAGGCTGCGGGCACGCTGGCGTAGAAGGCGTCACTGCCGACCGGCTCGCGCAGGTCCAGCAGCTTGAAGGCGTCGTCCAGCGCGTTGAGTAGTTTGTTGCGCACGGGGATGTTTTCGTCGGTGTTCTCGGCTACGCCCAGGGCGACGCGGGCGGCGGCCACGAAGTCGCGGGTCGGTTGGTCAATCAGCACGACCGCGCTCTCGTACATGAAGAGGCCCTTGTCGGTCTCGTCCGGCGCGCCGATCATGCCCCAGCCGAGCAGGCCGGTCCATCCGTGCAGCGAGAGCTTGCGCACCGCGCCGTCGCGCCATTTTTCCGGCAACATAACTTCCTGGTGATGGCGGTCGGTGGTGCCGTAGCGCTCGCCGTCGACATAGACCAGGGCCTCGGGGTGGCTGAAGTCGCCGGCCTCGCCGATGGGCAGGTAGAGGGCCACCGGCAGACCGGGATCCCAATCGGCCGGCACCGAGAATTCGTTGCGCATGGCGAAGTCGACAAAGCGTCCGCCCCAGTGACTGTTCGGCGACAGCTCGGTCCAGTCACTGTCGTCGACATCAAGGCCGACCGGTTGCTCGGCCAACGGACCCTCAAGTTCCGTGTAGCGGAAGTCGCCCAGCGGCTGCCGCTTGCGGTAGACCAGTGAGTCGACCAATTGAAGGCGTTGGGTGATCTTCTTGATCGTCCAACGGACATCGTGGATCATCGAATTTCTCCTCTTTGAGTGTACGACAACAACGCGGTTTTGCACACCGTCTATCCCGCGTCGTTGCGGTGAATGGTTTGGTGTTTGGATGAAATACGGAAGAACAGGTCAATGAAAATACAATCATCAGAAAAGGCGCACACAAGAACACGAAGAAAGCCTTCCACTGTGTCGTTTCGTGCGCCTTCGTGGATCATTACCTACTTGGGTCCGCTTGGGCGGTCTTGTGAAAAGTATTCGTCTAGTTCAGTGAGTATCTCCAAGCCCCGCTCAACATCGCCTGATGCAGCCATGGTGCGAAAGCGTGTCTCGCTGTCAAACTCAGCCAGAGCCTGGGTGGAAAGCTCCTCAAAGAGCTTATTCACGCTGATCTTTTTGCGCGCTGCCAATGCTTTCAACCGACTATGCTTGTCGTCAGGAAGTCGAATGGTTAATACGGCCATTTCATTCACCTCTCAGAAATTCCTCGGGGCGCAGCACCCGGATATCAGGAAAGGCAAGTTCCGATCCCTTGATATCCTGAACGTTGTTGGTGACAATGTAATGCCGCATTGCCTGCTATAGCCAGTTCAACCAGAAAGTTGTCATTCTCGTCCGGCAAGTTTGGGCGCCATAGATAATAAACGGGAATCCACTCGCAGATGCTGTAGAATGCATCCAATAGGTCCCGAATATCGACAGGACGGAGAGGACATTGACGCCTAATTTCATCTCGGCTCGATACTGCTTCGTACTCCAGAAAGAGCGCATTGCTTATCAAAGGACGATAAGTTCGTGTCAAGCAGCGTCTCAACACTGCCCGGCTCGGGCCCTGACTGCCAATGAGGGCGCTAATAAGAACACTCGTATCCACGACAATAAGATTGCGCATGTTCTAACGATAGCATATGCGCCATCATTCGTCAACGGGGATTCTTGGGTCTTGGCACGAGTTTGCAGCCCATCAACTGTCATCCGGAACATGCCACTACTTGGCCTCCAGGAAGGTCTCCGCCTGGGACCGCGATGGCGAATCAAGTACGCCACGTGGACTGGCAACCACCAGCGCCGCCACGGCATTGCCGAAGCGCAGCGCTCGGCGATGCGACCACCCCTGTTGCAGGCCGTAGAGCAGACCCACATTGAAGGAATCGCCTGCGCCGACGGATATGTTGGCTTCAACTGAGAACCCGGGCTCGCTGACCTGCTCCGTACGTGACCAGATCGAAGCGCCCTTTCCCCTTGCTTGATCACCACATGGCCTGCTCCTGCGTCTAGCACTTGCTCCGCGGCTTGCGCCCAATCATCGGTTCCGGTCAATGAGACCAGTTCGTGGGTGTTGGCGATGAAATAGTCGACCGTGGGCAGCAATGGCGTTAGCTCGGCCAAAGTAACCGGCTTACCGATGGCTGGCCCTACATCGAGTGCCGTAATGCCGCCGGAGTCGTGTACGCGAGCAAGGGCCAGGGCAAAGCCGCCGTCCCGCATCTTGGCCATAATCGGGATGCTGGTGACCAATAGGGCCTCAGCCCGGTCAAAGAGGTCGCTGGGCATGGCGTCAATCTGCGCCTGTGATGATGATCCCAGATGATGATAGACCACCTGGTTGGCCGCATCGGTCATGATGATGGTCGAGGTGGAGGTGGCATGGCCCGCGTATCGAGTCAGCCCGGAGAGATCAACTCCTCTGGCGGCCAACCATCCCACCAACGTGTCGCCCAACAGATCCTGGCCGACGGCTCCGCAGAGGGCCGTCGGTGCGCCCAGGCCGGCCAGCACATAGGCGCTGTTGCCGCCGTTACCGCCCATGGTGATGGCCGGCGGCGCCTCAATGAAGACGAGGTTGTTGCTTCGGAATCCGTCGCCGCCCAGACTGGCAAACGGCACATCGCTCTGGATCATCAGATCGGCAGTCACCGTCCCAATGACGACAATCATGGTAATAGCTCTCCAATCTCGATCAACCACTCAGGGAACAGCTGCTGACAGGCTGTCCCCGTGTTCCTCCATCACGGTGACTTAACCATTGCGTCCGCATCCCAGCGCCCTGGTCAGCCCCCGGCGGTATTCATCGTACGCATCGTCGAAGCGCATCTTCGATTCTTCCGGGCTGATGAAGTAGCTGCTGGTCAGCACCTTGGGCGGGCGGCCCAATTCGGTCAATTTCTGCGCAACCGCCACTTTGACCATGTTCACGACAATCGCCGCACCCACGGTCGAGGCCGGTCCGACCGGATCGGCCAGCCCTTGAACAGAGACCAATGCATCGCCGGCCGGCACGCAATTGTCCAGGACCACATCTGCAACGTCGATCAACTTCTTGTCTGAGCTATGCTTGGCCGCCGAAGCCGCGCAATGATCGATGGAGACGACGGCAATCACCGGCATTCCCTTTGACTTGGCCTCCAACGCCACCTCGACCACGACCTCATTGACGCCGCTGTTGGAGAAGATCATAAAACTATCGGGCTCGGCAAAGACGAAGTTGCGCATGATGGCCTTGCCCAAGCCCTCCACATGTTCCAAAAACATGGCCTGCCGTTGACCATTGGCCCCCACGACCTGGTTGTGAAACGTCAGTGACAGTTCGACGATGGAGTGAAAGCCGGGGAAACTGCCGTGGCGCGGGAAGACCTCCTCGACCATCATGCGCGAATGGCCGGTGGCAAAGAGGTGGACGAGCCCATCGCCGGCAATGGACTGGGCGCAGAGTGTAGCTGCGCGCTCGACGGCATCAAGTTGAGTCGTGCGGATGCGCTGGACAAGCTCCTCAACGGCATCGAGATAAGCAAGTGACGGAATCATGGTAGAAATGCCTCATGGGTAAGAGTTCGACGCTACGGTGATGTGGAATCATACTCCACAGCGGTGGTTTTTGTCAGGCTGCGCGGCAACCCGGCGGCAACAGCGGCTGGAGAAAGCAATGTTCCTGACAAACTCTATAGTACAATAGGCAGGGAGGAGCGTTACGCTCCTCCCTGCCTGGCCTTTTTCGTCTTGCCGGGTGTTGAACCTCACGTAGTCCACAATGCGCTGAATGTTGAATTTCAAGGAGTCATCCCATGAGTGATCATGTCGTCGTCGATATCGCCGATGGTATCCAGACCATTCGTATCAATCGTCCAGAGAAGAAGAACGCACTGACCATCGAGATGTATTCGGCCATGACCAAGGCGCTTCGACGGGCCGACACCGACGCCGATATTCGTGTGACAATCATCACCGGGGGGGACGATATGTTCACCGCTGGTAACGATATACTCGACTTCCTGGAGGCGCCCCCAGTGGACGAAACCAGTTCGGTCATGCAGTTTCTCTTCACCATCTCAACCACCGAAACCCCAGTCGTAGGGGCGGTCAACGGCGTGGCCGTCGGCGTGGGCGCAACCATGCTTCTCCACTGCGACATGGTCTACGCAGGCGAAAATGCGCGTCTGCAACTGCCATTCATCAACCTAGCGCTGGTGCCGGAGGCCGGCTCCAGTCTACTCCTGCCGCAGATGATGGGGCACCAGCGTGCTGCCGAACTCCTGCTCTTGGGTGAACCCTTCAGCGCAGACGTTGGCCATGACGCCGGCTTCATCACCGCGGTCTGTCCTGACGATGAAGTGTTGGCAACGGCCCGGGCAACGGCTCGACTGCTTGCGGATAAACCGCCGGCGGCCTTGCGCACGGTCAAGGCGCTCATGAAACAGGCCGGAGCCGAAACGTTGCGCAAATCGATCATCACCGAGGCCCGCCACTTCGGGCGCATGATGCAATCACCCGAAGCCATTGAAGCTTTTGAGGCTTTCACAGAACGACGCAAGCCAGACTTCTCGAAATTTGCCTAACGCGACAACCGCACTTAGCGACATTGACCCGAACCAGGGCCTGAGTCGGAGCGGTTGTCGGGCAGCCTACCTCCGGTGACGCTTGGTCGAAATCTGATGTCACTTCCAAGTGCGGTTGTCGTATTAACGAGCACCTTATCAACGTGAGCGAAATGTCTATCCGTTCAACCTATGCCCCGAACTTGTGGACGAACTGGCGGCACGCCTTCGTGCTTGCTACGACATGGCTGACGCTGATCTGCGTCAGTTTGCCGCAATACTACGCGTGGTTGCCGAATAAGGCCAATGCAAGCCATCAAACATGCGCCGCGAACACCACTACTTGTGAACCATCAGCGCGACAGAATCTGTTGGGCATATTCGCGTATACTTAGTTTTTACATTGGCCTAAGAAAAACGGATCCACCTCATGACGCTGTGATATGTTCCGTCGAGGACAGCCAATCGCTTACCAGGAATTTGTTCTCGACATGCGGACGATCCATAGCCGAGGTGATGACGATCACCATCTCCTTTTCAGGTATCACGAATAGGTATTGACCGCCGAAGCCACTGGCATAGAAGGCACGGTGCGTTCCGAACTGTGTGGTCCACCATAGGTATCCATACCCGTCGCGTTCGGGGAAACCACCCTGAATCTGCATCCTCGTCGATGCCGCGACATAGCTGGACGGAATGAGCGGCTCGCCGTTCCAGATGCCGCCTTGCAGGAAGAGCCTCCCCATCTTGGCGATGTCTGTCGGTTTCAGTTGGATACCATCGCCGGTTCCATCATCGGGCCAATACCATTCACGGATCCCCAACGGCTCGAAGAGGTGTGCCTCGGCAAAGGCAATTACGCTCCCGCCCGTTTGCCTCTCAATGATCCAGGAAAGTAAGCGTGGATCTGGTTTGTACTCGAAAAACGTGCCCGGCGTGTGAGTCACCGGCAAACGGATTGTCCTATTCAACCAGTCGCCCTGTGCCAGCCATCGATTCACCTCGGGCGGCGAATCACCCCAATGCAGACCGGATGCCATTTTCAAGAGATGCTCAACGGTGACCATACACATTCTGGCATCGGCATCTTTGGGTAGCTGTCCGTAGAAGTCGATTAGCCGCTGATCCACGCTTGCCAACAGCCCTTGCTGCAAGAGAACGCCAACCAGTGCTGAAGTGAAGCTTTTGGCCCCCGAAGCAAAGTGATGCAGAACATCCGGTCCATCACCCTGAAAATAGCGCTCGAAGACCAGCCCTTCCTGTACCGAAACCAATAGACTGCGAATGTGTGGATACTCTGTTTCAATGCTCACTTCGAGCCGAGCCAAACTCTCCATCAAATGACCCCATCCGTGTCCCGTCTTGATCTAGTCTGTTGTCAATCTGTAGCCGATTTCTTTACAGCCCAGCAACCTTGTGACACTCTTCTTGCAGCCAGACATTGCGACGCGCACTCTCTGCCGTGATGACCAGCGGCGCACCGTTGCGGATGGTCTCGTAGAGGTCTAGGTAGTAGCCTGTGTATCCTGGACCGGTATCCTCCTCGACGCTCCAACTCCCCTCCTGCCAGGGAATCTGCTCGCGGTTGTAGCCGCGGTCGGGCGTGGGCGCGAAGTCCAACTCGCAGGGCGGCAGTTCGACCGGATCAAAGAACTTCCAGCGCAGTTCCTTGGTCGTGCCGGCCAGGCCGCCCTGGGTGCCCATGATGTTCCAGGTTTCGCCGGGGTAGGCGCAAACGCTGCTGACTTCGATGTCGATGGTCGGCCGGCCGTCGGCCTGTAGTACTAGCTTGACGTGATCGTCAGCGTCGCCCAGGGTAAGCGTGCGGTCGAGGTGGACGGAAATTTCCGGTTCGGTGGGGCCAAAGAGCTGCAAGGCCATGTCGAGATGGTGCGGTCCAGTATTGTTGAGCGTGCCGCCGCCGAACTGCTTCTGCGTCTGCCAGTCCCAACGACGTCCGAATTTGGACTCGGACAGGCGAATCTGTACGATGCGTCCCAAGATGCCGGAGTCTATGATTTCTTGAACCTTGACGAAGTCCGGATTGTAGCGCCGATTCTGGAAGATGGAGAGGACGGTCTCCGCGGCTTGATCGGCAGCGACCATGGCGTCGGCATCCTCCAGCGAGGTCGCCATTGGCTTCTCGCAGACGACATGCTTTCCTGCCTCCAGCGCGGCAATGGAGACGCCGGCATGCAGATAGCTGGGCAGGGCGACGATCACCAGCTCGATGTCGTCATTGGCCAGCAGTTCTTCAACTTCTGGATAGGCACTGCACCCCCAGCGCTCGACTGCTTCAGCCCGACGTTCCGGTAGGCGATCTACCACGGCTACGATCTGATACTTGTCCTTTAAGGGATCAATCAAGCGGGCGTGAATATCCCATCCACTGCGTCCCAAGCCCATAATCCCAACACGAATCGGTTCCATTTTCTTCTCCTCATAGATGAGCGCGTGTGAGTCCACTGCAAAATGCCTTTTCTGTCACTGATTTACACAGATGGAAAAGGGATAAGACACAGATCATACTGGGATTACTCTGGGAATCCGTAAACCATCGCTAGACTGTGCTCACGACAGGTCTGTGACAATCAGGTCCTTATCTGTGGTTATTCGCCAAATCCGCCATATCAGCGGTCTATCCTTCGACAATACTGGCAATCTCGGCCATCTGCTCAGACGAGAGCCGACCATAGGCCAGCGCACCGACGTTGTCCTCGACTTGGGCCACGGTCTTGAAGCCGGGGATGGGAATTGTGGCTTCGCTGTGAGCCCAGAGCCAACCCAGCGCAGCCTGGGCAAGGCTGCGTCCGTCACTGGTGAGCACGTCACGCAGCAGTGCCAGTTTTTCGAGCCGCCCCGCTTGTTCGCCCTCGCGGAAGTTCCAGCCGGTGCGAACATCATTGGCCGGCAGCGATGAGTCGGCATTGAACTTGCCGGTCAAGAGGCCCATGCCCAGCGGCCCCCGATTGAGGCTGGCCAAGTTGTTCTGCTCACAGATTGCCAGCGTCTCGTCGCTGCCCTCAAAGATGTTGAGACGCTGCTGGATGGCCGCGCAATGGGGGCCCTTGGCAAAGACGGCCGCCCGCACCGGGTCATCGGTGCTCCAGCCGTACCAACGGATCTTTCCCTCGTCGACCAGTCGTTCCAGCGTCTCCACCACGCCTTCGGCTTCGATGGGGTCGTAGTCGGCGAGGTGGAACTGATAAAGATCGATATAGTCGGTCTGGAGACGCTGTAGGCTGGCCTCGCACGCGCTGACGTACATCCTCGGGCGCGCCGCTGGCCCCTGTGACGTGGCGTGTCTGCTCGTCGAAGATGTTGCCGAATTTGGTTGCGATCACGACCTGGTCTCGGCGCCCGGCGAAAATTCGGCCGAGAATGCGTTCCGAGTGGCCGCAGCCGTAGACATTGGAAGTGTCGAAGAGATTGACGCCCAGATCGATCGCACGCTCGACGGCTCGGATCGACTCGTTGTCATCCACGTCGCCCCAGCCGATAGGCTGATCGCCACGCCAGAAGGGCCCTCCGATGGCCCAACAGCCCATACCCAGCGCACTGACTTCGATGCCGCTGCGGCCCAATTTTCGTGTGTACATGGTTGTTCTCTACCTTTCGTTTTCCCATTCAGGACGTAGGATCGACATCGCGATCTTGTCATGATATCGACCGCCCCGATAGCTGGCATCGCGTAGCCGACCCTCGATCACGAATCCGGCCCGTTGATAGGCGATCACGCCGCCGACATTGACGTCCGAGACCGTGAGCGCGATGCGATGTAGGTTGAACTCAGCAAAGCCGTAGTCGACGATCAGTCGAGTCGTCTCTGTGCCATAGCCTCTTGACCAATAGCCTTTTTCACCGATGAAGATGAAATATTCCCCGCTGCGGTTGACAGATCGCATGTCGGTGATGCCGGCAAAGCCGATAAGGCGGCCACTCGAACGCTCGACAATGCCGAGGGTCAGCGTTTTCTTGTCACGGATCGTCCGCTCCAGCCACTCCTCAGTCTCGACCTGAGAAAAGGGGAACTGCCACAGGCTGAGCGAATAGCGCACCGCTTCACGGTCAGCAAACCAGGCCCACAGACGATCGCGATCGCCCACCTCCAGCGAGCGCAGATAGATTGACTCACCTGCCAGAAACTCCTGTCCGTGGGTGGGGCTACTTTGGTCGCTCATGCGTTTTGAAGCAGCGACTCGGCCTGTTGGCGGCTGACAAAGTTCAGCACCAGCGGCTGAGATTGGTCGGGCTGAGACTGTTCCCAGGTTGCATAGTAGCCTTCGTCGGTTTCGAGTACATCGATGTAGCGGCTGCTGCCGGTGCCGGTGGGTGAGACGAAGAGTGGTGCGGTCACAGAGAGGCGTTGAGACGCGGATAGGTTTTTCTCGGGCGCGACGGCTGCCCCGCTCAACTCCTCGCATGAATAACCGCGCGGGCGCGTAACCGCTGCCTTGTGTTCATCCAGATTGCGCAGCGACTCCCCACCATCGTAGAAGATAAGCGTCATCGGTTCACTGTCGGCGAAGAGACCAACAGCCGGCACGCGCAGCATGGCCGTGGCTCTGCTCATGGCCACATCCCAGGTGGCGCCGCGTGGGAAGAAGGTGTAGTCAGGCGGCCCAAAGGCGGCAGCGCCAGCCGGACGCCGAGTGTAGCCGGTGTTGGAACTGGACCAGGAAAACGGGTGGGTGCAAAATCCCAGCACCGTCTCCTCATTCCCGGCTCCCTTGTCACCCACTTCATAGAGAAAGGGATCCTTGACATGTAGAAATTGCGGATCGTCACAGTGCAGGATGGTCTCCACCGGCGCGTCGGCTAATCCGGCCATCGAGTCGGCCGTCAGCCGTTCGATGGTCCAAACCCCGGCGCCGGGCTTCAGGAACGACTCCAGGCCCGTTGGATAGCCGATGCCCGCCTTCTCGGTGGAGACGAACAGCTCGACCAGCGGATTGCCTGCCCGCTCGCTGATGCGCAAGGCCGATCCTTCGATCGATAGTACGGTGCGCTCACCGACGTTCAGGTCCGATTTCGAGAAGGAGAGTATCTTTTGAAAGCTGACTCCCCGGTCGGTTGAGCGAAAGATGGCCAACTCAAGGCCGCGTTCGCCGGCGGCCAGCCCGGTGCGCGAATCGCCGAAATTGCGATAGCGACCGCAGAGGTAGAATGTGCCGTCGGCATCCTCGACCATGTTGCCGCCGCCGAACCAGAAACCGCTACGAGGTTGCATGGGCGGTACAATTACACGGGCCGATTCCTGATCAATCAGTGCCTGGCAGAAGCGGGTCAGGACCGTTCGTTGTAAGTCGTTTAGCATCATTTAGGTATCCGTGATGTTGTCGGCTCCGCCATCGTCTGGGGTTGGGCCGTCCGCTTCGCCATAAATGGACGGAGCGATGGAGCGACGCCGCGAACGGGGCTTGGCCGATTCAGCCCCGTTTACGGGGCGTCACTCCATCGCCCGGGAGCTTCAGCCCCGGGCGGCCAGCACACATCGCCAGACGATGCCGGAACCCATTGTGCTGAAAGCTACCCTGAAGATCAACTTGCGATTGCTAATACGCAATCTCAACCTTCCGGCCGCTCTCCGCGCTCTCGACCGCGGCGTAGACCATGGCCAGGCTCTTGATGTTGTCGGTGCAGATGGTCTGGGGCGTGTCGCCGCTCTTGAGCGATTCCACGAAGTTATGGATGACGCCGGCGTGGCCGTTTTGCTCCAACTCGACCGGCGGCGCCTCGATGGGTTCGACCCCGTAGAAGAAGCCCTCATCGCCGGTCACGACTTCGGCCTTGATCTCCTGCTCGCCGTCCCACTTTGCCGTGCCTTTGGTGCCGACGGCGCGCCAGTCACAGGCCCACTCGGTGGGCAAACCCTGGGCGCACCAACTGCCACGGTAGTTGAAGACAATGCCGTCACTCATCTCGAAGATGGCCATGGCGGAAGCGCCGTGGGCATACCACGAACCGGCCGGATTCCACTCATGACAGTAGACGCTGACCGGATCCGCATTCGAGATCAGGCGAGCCTGGTCAAAGGAGTGGATGGCCATGTCGATGAGCAATACGTGGTCCATCTCGTCTCGGAAGCCGCCGAAGTGGGGCCCAAGATAGAAGTCGGCGTTGAGCGTGGTCAGATCGCCGATCTTGCCCGACTGGACTAGGTTTCGATAGCGCACGATATCGTTGAGATAGCGTCGATTCTGGATCACGGCATAGGTCTTGCCGGCCTCGGCAGCGGCAGCCACCATGCGTTGGGCGTCAGCCATGGAGCCGGCCATGGGCTTCTCGCCCAGGACATGGCAGCCGTGGGCCAGCGCCATCAACGTGACGTCGGTATGGGCCTCCGGAATGGTGCAGTCGAAGACGATATCCGGTTTGGACTGGTCGAGCATGGCCGCCAGATCATCGCCGATGGCCGCGTTCTCCAGGCCGAACTGCTCCTTGCGCTCGCGCGCCATCTCCGGATAGAGGTCGACCAGGCCGACGAACTCCAGATCGGGCGCGGTCGCAGCGTACTCCAACCAGGCGCGGCTGATGCCGCCGCAGCCGGCCAACACGACTCGATATTTCGTTTCTGTGCTCACAGTTTGGTCCCCGTTTTGAGGTGGAATGGATGGTTATTTGGCCTTCGGCCTGAGATTTTGGGATGAGAAGATTGGGAAACTCCAGGTAGACCGGCAATCTCCCAATCTCCTAATCTCAGTGGTTCACGATTTGTCATTCTGAGCGAGTGTTTTCGAGCACGTCACTCTGGCAAGAGGCCAGCGAAGAATCTCGCTTTTCACCAAATCGTGAACTACTGAATCTCATCAACCCAAGGAGATTCTAATCCTATGAAGATGTCACTTTGAATCAAGCCATCACCGCAGCCCGCTCACGCGTGATCGACCACTGCATAGGCTCGTTGGCGAGATAGCGACGCAGTTCTTCAACCATGGTGTTGCCCATGCGGCGACATTCGGTCTCTACACAGCCGGCGATGTGGGGCGTGAGCACCACGTTGGGCAGCGAGAAGAGGGGCGAATCGGGCTCGGGCGGCTCGGGGTAGACCACGTCAAGGACGGCGTAGAGATCGGGCCGCTGGACCAGCACGTCGATCATCTCCTGCTCGCGTACCACCGCGCCGCGTGCCGTGTTGATGAAGGTGCTGTTTGGCTTCATGCTGGCAAAGTGCTTGCCGGTTATCATGCCGACCGTCTCGGGCAGCCAGGGCGTGTGCAAGGAAACCACATCTGAACGCTGGAAGATCTCCTCCAATGACGTGAGTTCGACGCCCAAGGCCGCAGCGTCATCGGACGAGGCGAAGGGGTCGTAGGCGATCACCTGTACATCGAGCTGTTGCAGCCGTTGGGCCATCATCCGCCCGATCATACCCAGCGAGACCAGACCCACGGTGCTGCCGAAGGCGCCGGGCACGCCCACCCGCGGCGGATAGGCGAGATCCTCGCGCACGGTACGCATGAAGTACCAGCCGCGCTTGAGCGAGAAGATGACTTCGGCCAGTGTGAATTCGGTGACTGAGATCGCGTTGGCTGCGTAGGCGCTGCAAACCATGATGCCCCGATTCCACGAAGCATCGGTGACGAAATAGCGGATGGAGCCGGCCCCGTAGAAGACGGCCTTGAGGTTGGGCGCTGCCGCCAGCCACGCTTCGTCCATCGACGCCATGCCCCAGCCGGACATGATCACGTCGACATCGGCCAGGATGGATGGATCATCGGCAACTTGCTCGGCATTCATTTGCGGGGCCACAATCTCAATCAGTTCAGCGATATCACGCTGCTGATCAGGACCGTAGATGCGTTCGAAGGCGTCGTCATGTAGTAGATAAAGGCCGCGTGGTTTGCTCATGTTTTTGGATGCTCCATTTTGCTTTGAGAGTGCCGAGTGTAGAGAACAGGGGATTGGAGAGCAGGAGACTGGGGGGATTCAGGCCGGTTGGAAAACAGCATGGCGCCTGCAAATATCCCAGATCCCCAATCTCTAATCCCCATTCCCTATGCCCTATTCGTCCCCCAGCTCCACCAACCAGCCGCGAATGACCTCGGCGTGCTGTGGAATGGCGATCTCCGGCTCTTCGATGGTCGGGTGCCACTTCTTCTCCCACTCGGCGGCCAGATAGCCGTCATAGCCATTTTCGAGCAGCAGCTTGACGACCGCGTAGTTGGGCACGTCGCCCTCGCCCATGAGCACCAGTGTGAAGCTGCCGTCGTCGTGGGTCTGAGCGTCCTTGAGGTGAACATGCTTGACGTACGGTCCAATGAGCGCCCAGGTCTCCTCGACGGATTCGCCCATTCGATAGGGGTGGTGCACGTCCCAGACCGCCTGCACATTGGGGTGATCGACTTGCTTCAGCGCAGGCGCAACCTGAGCGCCCTTGCAGAAGGCGTCGTGGGTCTCCAGTAGAATGGTGACACCCTGGCGTTGGGCTTCATCGGCCAGGGCGGCCAGGTTCTCCGCCACCCAGTCGATGGCATCGTCGACCGTGCTGCCCTCCTCGACGTTGCCGCCGAAGGTGCGCACCATTGGGGCTTCCAACGCGTTGGCCAGTTGAATGTACTGGCGAAGTTCATCCTGATTGGCCTTGCGCACTGCGGGATCGGTCGATGAAAATTTCGTGGACGCGCCCAGCCCGGCAATGACCAACTCACGGTCGGCCATGATCTGGCGCACTTCGGCCTGACGCGTCTTGCTCAGGTCAGCGGGGATAATGCCGCCATCGAGCAGACGAATTTCGAGACCGGCATAGCCATTGGCCACGGCCGCATCCGCCGACTCTTCAAAGGTCCAGTCGGGACATCCGAGATTGCTGTATACGAGAGGAAGCATGAGATCTCCTTATTGGTGAAGAAGGGATGGTAGTGAGCTGCGTGCTGCGTGAAAAGCGTACTGCGTATTTCGTACTGCGTCAGTGCATAGTCGACAGGCGGACGGGGCATAGCCAAGTCATTAACAATTCACAATCATCAATTCAGCAGTAACCGTTCGTCTGATCCAGCCATTGACAATTGAACGTCGACACTTGTTAATGGACAGTTTCTCTACGGCTTCTGCCACGCCTGATCGCACGGTCCACACAGCCGATGATAGAACGGATCATCCTGCGTGATCGATCCGCGTTGTACCGGCGTTCCGGTCATGGCCGACTTGTACATGCTGGCCAGAAACTCCAATGTGCCACGCACATCTGGGCCGCTGACTGCGGGGCGTTCGTTCGCTTCCATGCTGTCGAGAAAGCCGGCCAGTTGCAACCCGTGAAAATCAGTTGTGTCGATGCCGCCGATCTCACGCCAGCGGGCCAAGGTCGCTTCGTCTTCCTGCCCCTCGATCATGGAGAAGCGCCAATTTTCATTCAGGTAGCGGTAGAGGTGGGTGAGTTCGACAGTAGCCTGCTCGAAGTCGAAGCGCAGATAGGATTCCTGGCGGGGTGAGAGTGTGCTGTTGGTGATATTGCCCATGGCGCCATTCTCGAAGCGTACCATGGCCATGGAAACATCCTCAACGTCAATGTCGTGGTTGAGGGTGCCGATCATGGCGCGTACCTCTTTCCAGTCGCCGTAGAGCCAGAGGAAGAAGTCCATGGCATGGATGCCGAGGTTCAAGCTGACGCCGCCGAGTTCGGTCTCCCATTTGCCGCGCCAGGGCACGGCGTAGTACGCGTCATTGCGGTACCAGGCGGTCAGGCAGGTGCCGACCATGGGCCGTCCTAGATCACCGGAATCAATCAGCCGTTTGAGGTGCTGTCCGCCCGCGCCGAACCGCCACTGAAAGATACTGCTGCAATAGCGGCCCGTACGGACCTCGGCAGCCTCGATCTGATCCATCTCGGCCAGTGAGGCGCAGAGGGGCTTTTCGCAGAGCACCCATGCGCCCGCATCTAACGAAGCCTCAATCAATTGGAGATGTGGGCCCGGCGGCGTACAGATTTGCACAAGATCGGGTTTCTCTACGGCCAGCATCTCCAGCGGATCGGTATAGCGGCTGGGAATGTTGAAAAGGCCGCAGAAGGCGTTGACGCGTTCCTCGTCGATATCCACAGCTGCCGCAAGCTCAACCCGGTCTTTGTTGTGCTCCACCGCATTGACATGGGATGTCGAAACCCCGCCAGTCCCAATGATTGCAGTCTTCAATTTGGCCATATCACTTCCGTCTTTCGTATTTCCTCTGTTGAACTCCGTGCGGCCTCCGTGCCTTGTGGTAGGAAGACGACTCAACAATCATCACCCCACCAGGTTGCCGAAACGTAATGCCTGGGCCTGCGCCTTCAGCGTTAACTCTGCGGCCAGGAAGCAATGTTCCTGGGTCATGGCAGTCTCGGTGCGGTTGAGTATATCGTGTATCAACTGCCGGCCGTAGGGAAGCTCGACATCGCTGCAGTCAATGTATTGGGTACCTTTCTGATCGACCACAAAGAGATGGTTGCCGCCGGGACGCCCGGCAATGTCGACGTACTTACGCGCTTCGATGTAGCCCTCGGTGCCAATGATGGTCAGCCGTCCATCGCCCCAGACGCCTAGCCCATCCGGCGTGAACCAGTCGACCCGGATGTAGCCGCTGGCTGCACCGTTGGCTCCGCCGTTGCCACGCACCACTGCATCGCCGAAGTCCTCAAAGAGCGGCGTCTCCGGGTGGGCGTAGTTGGCCACCTGCGAGGAGATGACCTCGGCCGCGGTCGAGCCGGTGTAGTAGAGGAACTGGTCGAACTGGTGGGAGCCGATGTCGGCGAGGATACCGCCGAAGAACTGGGAGTCGTAGAACCAGGGCGCGCGCGAGGCGGGGCGATGATGATGGGGCGCCAGAATGGCGACCTGGACCACATCGCCAATGGCCCCGGCATGGACCAGTTCGCCGGCTTTGACCGACGCGCCGACCTCCAGCCGTTCCGAGTAGCAGATCGAGTAGATCCGGCCGGTCTCGGCCTGGACCTTGCGCACCTCGGCCAGTTGCTCCAGCGTGGTCACACCGGGTTTGTCGACCATGAAGTCTTTCCCCGCCTGCATGACGCGAATGCCGACAGCCGCACGCTCGCTGGGAATGCCGGCGTTGACGACCAGTTGGATCGAGTCGTCCTCGAGAATGGCTTCTTCGCTGGGCGCGAGCACGGCCTGCGGATAGACACTGCGGTAGGCCTCGACCAGTTCCGGTTCCTTGGCGTAGACAGCGACCAGTTCGGCTCCGGCACGCAACATGAGCTCGGTTTGGCCATAGATGTGTCCGTGGTTGAGGCCGATGGTGGCAAAGCGGAGTGTGGGATTTTCGCTCATTTTGGGTTTCCTGTCGGTTTTCTAAATGGCTTCTCGAACCTTGGACCGCGGATGAAATAGACATCTGCGGAGTATTCTGAGAAAACTGATACCGTTTGCCCACTCATGAACCATGATTTCGCAGGGGCGACCCTTGGTTTCGCCCACATGATACACAGTCCTTGACCGGACAATTGGTATGATATTGGTCAACGCGTTTCGCCCCAGCCGTTCCAGTAGGTCAACTCACGGGCCGGAACGCGTTTGCCCGGCCTGAAGTCATCGCCGGTGAAGTAGGCAACCGGCAGCAGCGCTGCTTGGGTCATGGTCTCAGGGATGCCCAGCAGTTCGGCGACCTCGGCCTCATAGGCGAGATGGAGCGTGGTCCAGGCTGCACCTAGCCCACGCGAGCGTAGCGCCAACATCAGCGACCAGGTGGCAGGTAGGATCGATCCGTAGAGCGAGGCCTGGGCCATGACAGAGCCGGAGTCCTCGACACGGCTTTCCACACAGGGGATAATCAGCACGGGAACCTTGTGCATGTTGGCCGAAAGATAGACGGCCGAACTGGCAACCTTTGAGGCTCGCTGAGCGCGTGGATCGTCACCCTCCAGTTCCGGACCTTGGCTGCGGCTGCGTATGTACTTACGAAACTGGTCACGATAATAGCCTGCAACAGCTGCGCGTTTTTCAGCGTCCGTGATGACCATGAAGCGCCAGCCCTGGCTGTTTGAGCCGCTCGGCGCCTGAATCGCAAGATCGAGACATTCTTGAATGACCGTCGGCTCCACAGGTCGGTTAAAATCAAGCCGTTTACGTACCGTGCGCGTGGTGGAGAGCAGATGGTCTACGGTGTTCAAGTCCATGGGCGGCGATATCCCCACTATCAGTATTCGAAAGTGCTGGACGCCGTTCACGAAATAGAAATGTTAGCGCTCACGGCGAAAGAGGAATGATTCCGTTATTTTACCATTGGGAGGGGGAGAGACAAAGGATGTTCAGGGCGGTCTTGGACGGGGATTGGTGAAGGTAGTGCGTACTGCGTAATTACGTAATTACGCAGTACGCACTACCTTCTAATCGAACGCCAAGACACCGGCCGTCTGGAAAATGTGCCGGATGTGATCGGTGTACTCATTGAACTTATCGGGGAGGCGGCCAAGACTTGCGCGGCCGGGGCAAATCGATATCGATGATCTCGACGATGCGACCCGGACGCGGGCTCATGACGATGACGCGGTCGGAAAGCAGCACGGCTTCGGGGATGCTGTGGGTGATGAGCAGCACGGTCTTGCGCGTCTCCATCCACAGCTTCTGGATGTCCATGGAGATCTGCTCACGCGTCAACGCGTCCAGAGCGCCGAAGGGCTCATCCATCAGCAGCAGCGGCGGATCATGGACAAGGGCACGACAGATGGAGGTTCGCTGTTTCATGCCACCGGACAGCTCATAGGGATTCTTGGTCTCGAAGCCCTCCAGACCAACATTGGCCAACAGTTCCATGGCCTTGGGCTCATACTCGTTGCGGTTGAGGCCGCGGATGTCGATCTGCAGCATGACATTGGCGAGCACGTTGCGCCAGTCCAACAGCACAGAATCTTGGAAGACAATGCCCAGATCGGTCTGCGGCTTGTCGACAGTCTGCCCGCTAATGGTGATTTCGCCACTGGTGAATGGGACCAGACCGGCAATCATGTTGAGAATGGTCGTCTTGCCGCAGCCGCTGGGGCCGACAATCGAGATGAACTGGGTATCTTCGATGTCAAACGTGGCATTGTCCACGGCGATGACCGGGCCGTCATTGGTCTCGTAGATTTTGTCCACATTTTTCAAGCGAATATAGGGCTCGCTCATGCGATCTTGTTGCTCCAGGTTTTTTGTCACAGATGGACACAGATACGGTACTGATTTTCACAGATATACTCTGATCCAATTCTTCGCTTCCTGGCCAACCATCAAACCATCTGTGAAAATCCAAGACTATCTGTGTCCATCTGTGGCAGATCAATCATGTCATACGAAAGTGCTAGTGGAAGCCCCTACTCACCACTGGGAATGAAGTCGTTGGTGAAGTAGATGTTGACATCGTCGGCCGGCTCCAGCTCGGCATATTGGGACAGGATGTCTTGGGTGGCCTGCCAGTCTTCGATGGCGGTCAAGCCGGGTGTCATGCCTTCGGTGTACTCACTGTGCAGCAGCGAGAGGCTGCCTTCGATCTCCATCAATGCCAGATCTTTGTCGAATTCCTCGGCGTGGAGGGCGAAGATCTCGGCGGCTTCTTCCGGGTTTTCCATGGTGTATTCGACGGCACGCACGGTGGCGGCCACGAACTTCTCAACCAATTCCGGGTTGTTCTCAAGCGTCTTTTCGTTGGTGATGATGGCGCTGCTCAGCGCGTTGACGCCCATGTCGGCGTAGGTGGTCCAGGCCATCTCTTGGCCGGTGCGAGCTTCCATGCGCGCAGGCTGGTCGATGAAGTAGCCCAGGAAGGCATCAACCTGGTCTTCGAGCAGGGTCACTTCTTTGGCCCCGGGGCTGGCAACCACGACCATGCTCACGTCATCCTCACCAATGCCGTTCTTGGCCAACACAGCCGGGAAGATCTGGCTGTTGGCATCGCCGGCGGTGATGGCGATCGACTTCCCGACCAGTTCCTCGGCTGACGAGATCGGATTCTCAGCCTTGAAGATGACCGACATGGGGCTCTTCTGCAGGAAGACAGCCACGGCCTTGACCGGCACGCCGGCGTTCACAGCCCGCATCATTGTGCCCGAGTCGGCGTAGCCCAGTTCGTGCTCGCCGTTACCGACTAGCTTGACCGTGGTGCCGGAACCGCTGCCCTCAAGGATCGTGACGTCCAACCCTTCGTCGGCGTAGAAGCCCTTGTCCACGGCGACAAAGAAGGGTGCGTGCTCGCCATACAGGGTCCAGTTCAGGCGGAAATCAATCGGTGTCAGTTCCTCAGGCGTTTCTGCGGCCGTCTCTTCGCTGTCGGCATCCGCCGCGGCATCGTCTGCTGGGGCATCGGCGACCGGCGCCACACAGCCGGCCATCAGTCCCAAGACCAGCACCAAACTTACCAACATCAACAATCGTACTCGGCTCAACATCGGAAATACCTCCATGGTTGTGAAATTGAACGATCAAAATTTGAACGATCGAAGTGAGCGATCAATAGCGCCCGGTCTACATGCTGCCATGTTCTGCGCCCGTGCGCCGGGAAACGTGCCAAGGAATCAGCCAGTGTTCGAGGGTGTCGATCACGTAATAGAGCAAAATACCAATCACCGTCAATACAACAATCGTAGCAAAGGCCAGGGGTGTATCAAGGTAGGAATTGGCGACCAAGAGCAGGTAGCCCAGTCCTTTGTCTGCACCCACAAATTCACCGACTACCGCGCCGACCACGGCCAGCGTCGCCGCCACCTTGAGGCCGCTGAACATGTAGGGTAGGCTGGTGGGCAGTCGGATCTTCGTAAATACCTGCAAACGATTGGCCCCCATGGATCGCACCAGATCGATCATCTCAGGCGAAACCGAGCGCAGACCGACTGCCGTGTCGATGACGATGGGGAAGAAGGAAATCAGAAAGGCGACGAGTACTTTGGGCAGCGGACCAACACCGAACCAGATCAGAAAGAGTGGTGCAATGGCGATCTTGGGCACCGTCTGCGAGACCAGCAGAATGGGTGTGATAAAGCGGTCGAACGTCGGCGAGATGGTGATAAAGATCGCCAATGGAATGGCGATGATGATGGCTAGAAAGTACCCTGCCAGCATCTCATAGGCGGTCACCCAGGCGTTCGACATCAATTTGTCGAAATCCTCCACCATCGTGGTGATCACGTCAGTGGGTTTGGGCAATAGATAGGTAGGCACATCAAAAATTGTGACGCCAACTTGCCAGATCAACAGGAAGATCAACAAACTGAGAACCGGCATCAGCCGCGTGCCCCACTTTTTGCCGGTCTTGCTCGCACTCCACGCGGTCTCAGTTGCATCCATCGTCACGTCAGCCGCTTCTTCCCTCTGAATGGAATCTGCCATGTACGCCTTCCTCTATCGGTGGATCCGTGATGGTTATCCTAATTTTATCCCAACGTGTTACGGTTCGATTGCGGGGCTGTCAAGTGACGAAAAATTCCACTCTGCCAGTGGCGTAAACGCAGCAGGATTCAGCTCAAATCCGATACCGAAGGGCGCATCGACAACGGAGCCGACGTCAAGAAGGCCGTTGGTCAACGAGACGGCGGCGAACCCATCCGCGTGGCGGTGGTAGAGATCCGAATGGTGACTGAGCATCTGTTGTTGCAGTCCATCATCATACATGCTCAGGCCGCGGAAGTAATGATGGCCGTTTCGTTCCAGGTGGGAGATCCCAAGAGAAGCGGCCACAGCCAGATCCTGCAATAGCGCGACCGGTCCAACATTGGACAGATCTTCACTGCTGAGCATCACCGGTTGATCGGGTATCTCTTGATTGCGCTTGGCCAGACGGCAGGCGTTAATAATCCCCTTGAAGATGCCCTTGCAATTCTTGTGACTCGTGCCGACGTAGCCGCATGCCAATGCCCGTGGGAGACTGGTCAGGCCAGCGTCTGATTCATCAATGATGATCGGCGGACGGTCGATCCAGGCGAGCATGGCCTCTTGGGTCGCATTGCTGAGCGCTACGGTGCGCTTGAGCGGCTGTTCGACAAAGATGAGTTGCTCAAAGAATCGGACGAGCGCCGGATCGAGATTCAGCGCTTCCCATAACGCACGGAATGCTGCAACTTCAGTGTATTGTTCGTTGCCGTCCAGCGTCAACGCATACTCTCCGACTACTGCATTGTCAATCACCTGGGCGATTCGTGTCAATCGATCAATGTCGGCATCGATCTCGCCGCCAAGTTTGAGCTTGAAGTGAGTCAAGCCGTAGGCACGAATCGAGGCATCCAACGAGTGGGGCAGGCCGTCCTCAACCTGATCGTCCGGGCCGATCTCATCATCGGTGAGCGGATCGGCCAGGCCGACAGTATGGCGGGCAATGAGCTTGCGCAGGGGTTGCTTGGGGAGGAGTTCACCCGGCTCAAGCCCGGCGAGATCGCCGTCAACCTGCCCGAGACAGATGCCCAGAAGATTCGAGCGCAGTGCATCCGCAAAGGTCACGCTCTTGGCGCGACAGAATGCGTCTAAGATTGCTCGCTCCACTAGACTGACACCGAAGTTCCAGAGAAGGGGCGGATAGTCGTGATCAGTAGCCCAGCAACATTGGGCGGCATAGACCTGGCGCCACAGATCGAAGACCGAATTGGCGCCGGAGACATAGCCTGCGAGGCGCGCCGCTGACTGAATCACAGCCAGCATTTCTTCGACCTCTTGCTCGAATGGCTGGTCAGCGTTCTTGGTGAACCATTTGGGGGCCAGCCCATCGGATGCGATGCCCCACTGCTCTACACCGTCGACCTCAACCAGCAGGTGGACAAACAGATGGGGCAGCGCCGTCATTGAGGCAATCCCGTAGCGAAACGGGAAACGCGTCCGCATGTTTTGGATATAGAGTTCACTATCGAGTACACGAATTGTCATGGAAGAGCCTTTTGCCACAGATGGACACAGATGGGTCACAGATTCGCATTGGATGGAAAAAAGCATCATCTGCCCTATCTGTGTTCATCTGTGCCCAATATTGGTTACTCTGCCTTCAGTTCCATCAGGCGGTCATACTCAGGCAGATTCTTGTAATAC
Organism: uncultured Chloroflexia bacterium; assembly: GCA_963848115.1. Classification (GTDB taxonomy): domain Bacteria; phylum Chloroflexota; class Anaerolineae; order Caldilineales; family Caldilineaceae; genus JAWKOK01. Next base: position 268,749 of record CAWKCP010000024.1, read on the forward strand.
GGATCCAACGGAAAACAGCCGGAGATCATACCGTTGCGCGGGGCCGTGGTGCAATCGCTGAATGTGCGGCAGATCTGCTTGCGCTGTAACGGTCGCCCGTTGACCACATCGGCAGGCATGTCGGGATAGGAGAGCACCATGCGGCCCAGACCGACAAAGTCGACCATGCCGGTGCGCACGACATGTTGGGCCACATTGGGCAGCCACTCCTGCAAGTAGGAGTAGCCTGTGCCGACGATGATCATGTCCGGACGAGCTGCTTTCAGTTGAGCGGTAGCGTTGATCTGCCGCGCTACGCCTGCCAGCGGATCTTCGGGCGGCTGATAGCCGTCCGAAGGCGGGAAGAGGGCCGGGCGCTGGATGTGCGGATTGTAATAGGGGCTGCCGGCCGAAAGGCAGACCAGCCGAATGCCTAGATCGTTTAGTAGATCGAGGAAGCGAGTCGGCTCGTCGAGGTCAATCGACGTGCCGCTGCTGTCGCCGCCGAAGGCATATCGATAGGCGCCGCCACTCCACGCAGGCACGCCGATTCGATCCTCGCCCGGCTGAAAGGGCACGAAGTCGAACGCACTCAGGCGCACACCGATGTCGAGATCGGGCGCTTCGGCACGGATACCGGCCACGATCTCACGTAGGAAGCGCGTACGATTTTCGAAGCTGCCGCCGTACTTGCCGGGCCGGTCAATCGCGGTCAGGAACTCGTGGCCCAGATAGCCGTGGCAGTGTTTGACGTCCACAAAATCGTAGCCTGCCCGCTGTGCACGCACCGCGGCAGCGATGAAGTCGGCGATCAGCTCTTCGATCTCTTCGTCACTGAAAATGGCGTCGTCCGACGTGATGTTGAACTTGGCATCCAACACGGGATGGCGGTAGAGGATGCGGGGCTCCAACTTGGCCTTGTCATAGGGACGGGCGAAGCGGCCCGAATGGGTCAACTGCAAGCCCACGAATAGATCGTCGCTGCGACCATGGTGCTCCTCATGGCTACGAACCAGCGCTTGACGCAGTTCGGTCAATGCCTCTATATTCTCTTCCAAAATCATCAACTGATTGGGGTTAGCCCGCCCGTCGGGGCGCACGGCCACGGCCTCGCCACCCCAGATGAACTTGGCCCCGCTCTGACCAAAGCGTTCCCAGCGGCGGATGGTGTATTCTGTCGGTAGGCCATCGGTGGCGCCATCCCAGCCCTCCATGGGCAGGATGGAGAAACGGTTGCCGATGACGCGGTCACCGTACTGAAACGGCTGGGCCATGGGGGCATCGGGGCCGGTTTCCATCTCAATGTCAAAGCCCAATTCGATGGCTTGTTCGTCTAGATATTCCTGAAAAAGCTGCGGCGTGCGCAGTTGTGCAATACGTTTGATTTTCATGGTACGTTACCCTTTTTTTGCCATAGATGACTCTACTGCAAAAAGCCTTTTCTTGACACGAATGGTCACGAATTCACACGAACTGTGTCGTCGTCCCAGAAAGAACATTCGTGATAATTCGTGTCAAGATCCCTTTTTGCAGTGGACTCACCTGTGGCTAAGTTTTTTCACAACCTCTGCAGATGAAAGCCGCCGTCCACGTTGATCACTTCGCCGGTGGAGAAGGGCAGATAGCCCTCTGCAATGGCGATGACGGCACGGGCGACATCGTCGGGCTGGCCCCAGCGGCGGATAGGCGTCAGGCCGTCGGCGATCAGCTTGTCGTATTTCTCTGTGACCACGCTAGTCATGTCGGTCTGGATGATGCCGGGCCGAATCTCGTAGACGTTGATGCCGTATTCGGCCAGGCGGTCGGCGAAGAGTGCGGTCATCATGGCCATGCCGGCCTTGGATACGCAATATTCGCTACGCGCTGGACTGCTGGTGTAGGCGCTGAGCGAACTGATGTTGATGATGGCCGGATCGGCAATCGTATCGTCCTCGACCTGCTGGACCATGGTGTTGGCTACCCGCTGGGTCAGGAAGAAGGGCCCGCGCAAGTTGACCTCCATGATCTCGTCGTAGGAAGCCACGCCCATCTCCAACAGATCGATGCGTTGGCGCGGAGCCATGCCGGCGTTGTTGACGAGCAGATCGATATGGCCGAACTGAGCCAAGGTCTCATCCACGAGCCGGGCGCGGTCTTGATCCGAACCGACATCGGCCTGAACGATCAGCCCCTCGCCCCCCGCCTCTCGCACCATCGCCAGCGCCTCGTCGGCCGCAGTCCGGTTTCCCCGATAGTTGATGACGATCGACCAGCCCTTTTGGGCCAGCGATCGGGCGATGCCACGGCCGATGCCGCGCCCCGCGCCGGTGACCAACGCGACTTTTTCAGTCGATGTGCTGTTACTCATCGCCCAGCACCTTGGCGACGGCTTCCAGGAAGAAGTACTCACCCCACATCACGCTCTCGTCCACGCCCAGGCCCAGCCGCTCATGGTAGGCGCCATGCTTGAGCACACCTTCCCACCCGGGCGTGTCGATGGCCAGGAACTCGGGTTCCGTGAGTGTATCCATGATCTGCAGCGCGTAGTCGTTATAGAAGCGAGCACGGGCAGCGTCGCCGGTCATGCCGGAGAGGTTGAAGAGGCCGCTGGCGGCGATGGCGGCGGCCGAGCTCTCGTAAGGACGAGCGTCGCCGGTCTCGGCCCAGTCGTTGGGCGCAATACCGTGGTCCGGCGTGTTCTCGATGTAGAAGTTGGCGCAGGCTTCGGCGGTCTGAAGATAGCGGACATCACCGGTGAAGGTGTAGGCCGTGCCGAAGCCATAGAGCGACCAGGCCAGACCCCGAGCCCAGGAGGAATCATCACGCCAGCCCTGGTGGGTGGTCTGGCGCAGGAACTCGCCCGTCTCCAGGTCGAAGATGCCTTCGTGGGAAGTGCTGCCGTCACCGCGCACCAGATAGCGTCGCGTGGTCAGGCAGTGCTGGTTGGCGATGCGCCAGAGATCCTCATTGCCGGTTTCGAGTGCGGCATAGAAGATGATGCCTACATTCATCATGATGTCGATGAAGAGGCTCTCATCGGCGACAAAGGAGCGCAGATATTGCCCGTTCTCCTTGAACCGTTTGGCCAGCGTCTCGCCCGCTTCGATCACCACATTGTTGATCTCTTCCTCGTCCGTGAGATCGTACCAACGTTTCCACGTAGACCAGAAGAGAAAGCCCAGATCATGGACATCGCGATCCGTCTTGCGATGCTCGACCAGGCGTGAATAGTGTTCTGCCTTGTCCAGCCAATAGACATCGGTGGTGTGCTGGTAGAGTAGCCACATCTGCCCTCCCAGGAAACCCTCACACCAGTTGGTCCACGCTTCTCCATCGTGCTTCCACTTGCCGTTCTGCGTGTACATAGGGAAGTAGTCAGGGTGCGCTTCGATCAGATTGCGCACCTGCTCGCCGGCGAAATCCATCGCCTGTTCACATTTTTGGACAAGGCGTTCACGGTCGATCATTTGGTTATTTCTCCTCGGTCTACATTCTGTGACGTTTTTCTGTTCAGTGAGTCTGTCGAAATTGACGCTTGGGTGATATTGCTTGGTTTCGGTTGCAGAGATCCAGAGAATTGGGCGGGTGAGGTGTTGTGGACTGTTGCACAATCTTCCAATCCCAGGCCAGAGGCCGGATTCCCTCAATCTCAGCAATTTCTACGTCTCTTACCGTTCAGTCCAACTGTCCACTCTTGTCCAGATGATCAAGATAGGATGCCAGCGCGTGTCGGTTGTGGGCACGGATGACCTCATCAACATGCTGCGGGTCGCGCGTTTTGAGCGCTTCCAGAAGCTGCCGGTGTTCCTGCTGGGCAAGCGCCGCACGATGGGCGAAGACGCTGTCAAGATAGTGCCGCCGCAGCCGTTGCCATTGATCGAGCACGCGGTCCATAAGCGAAGGCAACACAGAGAGGCCGGCACAGTCCACAATAAACTGGTGGAACTCGACATTCAGGCGAGACCAGGAGTCCAGATCGTCCAGGCTCTCATCCATAATTTGCACCAGGGTCTCTAACGCGGCAAAGTCGTCATCGCTCATGCGCACACAGGCGTGCTGACTGCTGATGATCTCCAACGCCTCCAACAGCGCGTAGACTTCCTCCACCAGCCCGGCATGGATGCTCGAGACATGCGCGCCCACATAGGGCTCGATGACAACCAAGCCATCGGCCTGAAGTTGTTGCAATGCCTCGCGTACGGGGATTGGACTGACACCCAGCTCTACGGCGATGTCGTCGATTACGAGACGCCGGCCCGGCTCTAGCGTGCCGGCCAAGATCCGGGCATGCAGCGTTTGGTAGGCAAACTCTCGTTTGCTCGTGAAGACGGGGCCACTGGATGGCATGATTTGTCCGGACAGGGTGTTGACAGGATAGCCGAGCCGCTTACAAATTGTCTGTTGGAATGATTATATATCATATATGATGTGCCTTCTGAGACCAAATGAGCTCCTTGTCAAGGGTGTATTTCACGCTGGGGGGCAGGATCTCACGTGCCGGGGACGGTCCAATCCAATTGGGTCATGCCGGCATCTCCTGGACCGTCCCCGGCACGTTGTCGCCCCGAATCTGAACTACACCCAACGCCAAAAGCCGCAATGCTTTCATACCGAAATCGTGATATCCTGGGATTGGCAGTCATCGTTGCCAGTCCTTTCCTCCACAAGCATCAAGTAGGAGCCCCAATGAATGCCGTACACACGCCCCTTCCTAAAATCACCGACCCTCAAATCACCGACCCTCAAATCACCAGTTCTCTACTCGATCGGCCATGCATTTCTGAAGCTGCCGTGCCAGCTTCCATTGTCAGCTTGAGCCGACGAGCATCTATTGTCGGTATCCTACTGTTGCTGACCGTTACCTCCAACGTCTTTAGCTCAACTGTATTTGCCTCTGATGCCATTGCCTCTGAAACATCCGCAAATCCACTGGATGCTGTGCACCCCAGCGCTGATGACGGCTCATTGGAGGAACTTGACGTTGCTGCATTGGATGTGGTCATCGAATCGGCCGATCTGGGCGACCTCAAAAACTCTGCGGTCGCGGTCTTGCGGACACCGGAGGATACGGAGCAGTACACCCTCGTCTGGACGCCCTTCCCTGATGAAGGACAAGGCGAACCACGTGCTTCATTTTCCTGGAGATCAACCGGAGAAAAGACCATCTATCTCACCCTGGTCGCTGATGATGATTCCCGCGTCACCACCGAAATCAAGGTCGACCTGCGTTCCGAAGAAACTGACCAGGCGGCCCACTCCGCGCCATCCATGACGAACGACCACACCGATGATGTTGAGGAGTTGGAAGCTGCGGACAGCCAGGGTGTTGATATCGTTGGCGGCAGAGAGGCTGCCGTCGGCGCCTGGCCATGGCAGGTTGCGCTGATGGCAGATCCAAGCAACGGCAACACCCAGTTCTGCGGCGGTGCACTGATTGTCGACGATTGGGTGCTGACTGCGGCACACTGTGTCGACACCTGGGGGCCGGGAACGCTCTATGTCGTTGCCGGCCGTCACCGTCTTTCGTCCAGCGATGGAGAGGCCTTGCCGGTCAGCCGCATCATTCTTCACCCCAGTTGGAATACCTCGACCAATCATGCCGATATCGCCCTTCTGAAATTGGGCATTGCGTCATCTGCTACCCCGGTGTCGATTGACGCAATCAGCTATCCGCCCGGTACTGAAGCAACGGTGATCGGCTGGGGGTTGACCGTCTCAGGAGACAACTCCTCGGCGTCCGATGTTCTTATGCAGGTCGTAGTGCCTGTTTCTACAAGCGCACAATGCACCGGCGCCTATGGATCATACATAACAGACTCGATGTTCTGTGCGGGCAAGGCAGGAAGTGATTCATGCAACGGCGACAGCGGCGGGCCCCTCATGGTTGCGGAGAATGGAACGGACTGGCATCAGATTGGCATTGTCAGTTGGGGCAGTGTGTGCGGAAGTGCCGGATACCCAGGCGTATACACCGAAGTATCGGTCTTCAGGGACTGGGTTCGGAAGCAGGTGGAGGCGGGATCGGCGCAGGTTACGCCAGTCGCCTATCTGCCTTTCATTTCGACTGGCGTTTTGGCGCATATCAAGAACGGCGGCTTTGAAGAAGGGCCTGTCCATTGGGATCAATACTCCACCCACGGAGTGCCATCGATCCTGAACTCAGCCTACTTGCCGATCGATCCTCATGGCGAAAACTGGTCGACTTGGCTTGGCGGTCTGTACGGTGAAGTGGCCTTTGTTCGCCAGACCGTCACGGTCCCGGCCGGGCGCCCCATCTTGAACTACTGGCACTGGATCGCTTCCCAGGATTCTTGCGGCTTTGACTACGGGGGAATCGGCGTCAATGGTGAGTGGTATGCGGTGTACGGACTCTGTGTAGCAAACAACACTGGTCGATGGGTTCCCGCGTCCGTCGACATGAGCCCATTTGCCGGTGCGACCATAAATCTTGACATCGTAGCCCTGACTGACTGGTCGCTCAACAGTAGCCTCTTCATCGACGATGTTTCGTTCGGCAGTACAGCCACCAGCGCCGCGGCGCCGGTCACACCGTCAACATCGCGGAATGCGTTTATCACCAAGGATCGAGAATCGACTGAGAGTGCCAACATGCCCGAGAAGCCGGATCGTTCAGGGGTGGCGCCTCCGGCCTATCAGTAGTAGACGCCCGTGCCGAATTTCGGCGAGTGGATATTTCTTCCGTGCGCGTAGGAGCCAATCATAGTGCGCATTCCTGATCAAAAGGGAGACCCTTTCTGGGCCTCCCTTTTGTTGCAAGTGAGGGCGTAGAACAGTTCGTCTTTACCAACTGCTCTCCTGGACAGCCTGCCAATAGGCAAGCACATTTTCGAACGGGATGTCCGGCGTGATCGTGTTGCTGGTGAAGAAGACCAATGAGGCCTCGTCCCGGCAAAGATCCATCGCCCGTTTGACCTCTGCGCGCATGTCGTCGGGTGTACCGCAATTCATCAGTGTCGTCACCGGCATGGGACCATAGATGACCAGCGGATCGCCCTGATTGGTTCGCAATTTGCGAATCCACTCCAGTTCCATCCCGCATTCGGGCTGAAATCCCTGCAAACCGCCCACGCCGCTGGCCAGGATATCATCGAGGATGGGACGCACGTCTCCGTCACAGTGCCAGATGGGCTTGCCTCCAACCTCTAGCAACGGCTCAAAGCAGTACTCAACCAGAGGCCAGTACTCCCTGCGCAGAAAATCGGGCGAGACCATGGGACCGGTTTGGCCGCAGATGTCTTCGCCGCAGAGGATGGCACGCGGGTGGATGCCTTCTTTGATAGCGCGGGCGCGCAGGATGGCATGTTGTCTGCCCCGTTCCGCGCTGGTGCGGATGAGCTTGCGATATTTTTCAGGGTGAAGCCCCAACGTCATCAGCGCAGTCTCGTAGCCGAATTTGGCGTACCAGAGCGCGCTGGGGATCATCCACCAGTCGGCAGGGCACCAGAGCATATCACCGCAGCGCCTCTGTTCGGCTTTGAATTCGGTTAAGAACTGTGCATACTCTTTCTCCTCGTCGAACCCGTTACGAATCTCCTCCACGGTGGGCATGGAGTCGATCTCAGCAAGCATCGATTCAACGTCGTAGCCTGCCCTACGGTCCAACACGTTCTGATCGACGCATCGAAACTCGCCACGTACGACAGGGGTGAAGATGGTGATTACACCGTCTGTGCCCAATGCTTTCTCAGCTTCCATTCCCCATTCATATGGGTCGGCCCAATACTCATCCTCGCTGCAGTTGGTCAGTCGTTGGACATATTCAGGAGCAGCCAGCCAGCCGCCCAGAATTGGAGGACGATCTGGCACAGTGCCGTCGAAAGCAGCGGTGAGACGTTCCTTCTGATTCATATGTGAGATCCCCGGTAGCGCTTGTTGTTGGTTGAGAATTGAGGGGTTATCGTCCGGAAAGTCCGCTGAACTGAGCGCCTTCCACGAAATAGCGTTGAGCTGCGAAGAAGAGGACGATCACGGGTAATATGGTTATCATGGATGCAGCCATGACCAGATGCCAGAAGTTGCCGAAACGACCCTTGAACCAGAGCAAACCCAGAGGCAATGTAAACATCTCGTTATCCGAGATATAGATCAGAGGCTCCATGAATGCGTTGTAGTGCTGGAGGAAAGCGAAGATGGTAATGGTAGCGATGGCCGGTCCGCATAGCGGCGCAATCACTTGCCAGAGCACCCGGAAGTTGGAGGCGCCGTCGATCTTGGCGGCTTCGTCCAACTCGATCGGCAAGGTCATCATGTACTGACGCATGAGAAAAATGTAGAATGCCACTCCAAACCAGGATGGTACCCAGAGCGGATAGAAGGTGCCGATCCAGCCGATCTCCTTGAAGATGATGAAGACGGGAATCATGGTCACAACACCAGGGAGCATCATGGTCCCCAACAGCACCGTAAAGACCAAATTGCGCCCGGGCCAGCGAAGACGTGCAAGTCCAAAGGCGACAGTTAGAGAACTGAATATGATGCCCAAGGTACCCATGATAGAAATATAGAAAGAGTTGCGAATGAAGAGATGAAATGGTAGGCGCTGAAAGACCTCAGCGTAATTGCTCCATTTCGGTTCCGTTGGAATCCACTGGATCGGCGTAATGAAGACCTGGCCCGGTAGTTTCAGGGATGTACTAACCACCCAGGCCAGTGGCATGAGGAATGTGACGCCCAGTACGATCATCACGATATGTAAGATCAGGTGACCTATCCGGCCACGCAGTTTTCTGGATCGGTACAACGGTATGTTGCTTTTTTCGCTGCTGACGGTCATCGTTATTGCACCTATTCGTGAATCCCGGCGGAAATCCCTATGCAGTTCCTACCAGTGGTAGAGGTGCTGGATTTCTGTCGTGGTATTCACGCCCACATGAATTAGTCGGATTGCCCTTCGTAGTAGACCCAACGATTGGCGAAGAAGAATTGTATCGCAGTAAAGAACATGATGATCAGAAAGAGGACCCAGGCCAGAGACGCGGCGTAACCCATACGGAAGAGTTCGAAGGCATTACGGTAGAGGTATAGCACCATGAAGAGCGTTGCGTTTTGTGGTCCGCCTTCGGTCATGATGAAGGCGGCTGTGAAGACCTGGAAACTGCCGATGATGCCGATGATCAGATTAAAGAAGATGATCGGCGAGATGATCGGGATGGTCACATTGAAGAAGCGCCGCCACACGTTGGCTCCATCGATTTCTGCCGCCTCCTTCAGTTCCTTGGGCACCCCCTGCAATCCGGCCAGAAAGATGATCATCTGGAAGCCCGTTAACCACAGAGTCATGATGATGAAGGCAGGCTTCGTCCATACCGGTTCAAAGAGCCAGTTGATCGGTTCCAGGCCGATCCAGACCAAAATCTGATTGAGGACGCCAAACTCCGGGTTGAGGATCTGCACCCAGACCACGGCAAAGGCCACGGCAGGCGTGATTGAGGGTAGGTAGTAGACCGTGCGGTAGACACCCAGACCACGGATTTGCTGATTCAACATGACGGCCAGCGAAAAGGCGACCAGCAGTTGGAGTGGCACGCCCAGGAAAGTGTAATACGCAGTGTTGAAGAGCGATTTGCTCACTAACGGATCGGACAGCATACGCTCAAAATGGCCCAAGCCGATGAACTCTGGCGGCGCTAACATGTTCCACTTGTGGACGACTAGAAAGAGCGAGTAGATCATAGGCCCGATCCACAGGACCAGCACGCCGAAGATGAACGGACTCGTGAAGAGCAACCCGTCGCGCAGGTCACGGCGTTGCGAGGCCGTCATGCGGCGTTTTGAGCGCGTCTGGCTCTGTGAAGAGAGAACAGAGGTGGTCGTCACCGAAATGCCTCCAATCATTCGATCTGCTGTACGATACAGGCTGTCAGCGGATAGGACACGGAAAACACGGATCTGGCAAATTCCCACGGATAGAAGATGGGCAATCCGTGCTGATCTGTTGCATCCGCGTTATCCGTGTCCCTTTGGGCGCAATGGCCGTACTGTTGCGGATCTGCTATGCTCGGTCAGCCCAATACTGGTCCACCAGGTCTTGGATTTCTGGCTGCGCGACCTTGAGGGCTTCTTCAGCCGTCTCGGTCTGGCCTAACAGTTTGTCCCACAGCACCGTGATCGGACCGCCGCTGTAGGCGCCCAACTGGGTACCTTCCCCGAAGATCACGGAGATGGAGCTATCACGCATAGTATCGGCAAAGGCCGCGGTATTGGAGAAGCCATAGGTATCCGAGGCAATGTCTCCCCAGATGCCCTCGATGTTGTCCGGCGTGCCGCACATACGACCGCCTTCGGCAATGATGGTCTGGCCTTGTTCGCCGAGGATGAATTTGATTACATCCCAGGATTCATCCTGATATTCCGACGGCGATGTAATCACATGGCCATGCACATGGCCAAAAGTGAAGTTGGTGTTGGCCGTGCCCGTCGGCGCTTCGATCACATCAAAGTTGATGCCCTCTGGCGTTGTGGCCAACTCGCCACGCAGCCGCGGCATCGCCCACGGCCCCTCAAGATACATAGCCACGCGGCCCGTATCCAAACCGACGCCGCCGCCTTCTGCGACTTCGGGACCGGGGCTCCAGTCATTGGCGATGGCATCATAGATCAGAAATTGCAGGGCTGAAGCGATATCGGGATGATCCCAGTAGGCCTCCGTGGGCTCGGTGATCCGATCCCACTCCACATGGCCATTCCGGCGCATGAAGGTAGTGCTGCGGCCGTATCCACCATTCCATCCCTGGGCCTGCCCCCAGCCATAAAACTTGGTGCCATCCTCTTCATATGAGAGGTCCTGGATCATCTGCTGGAATTCTTCCCACTTCCAGCCGGGCTGTGGATGGGCCACGCCCTTTTTGTCGAAGAGATCCTTGTTGTAATAGATGACCAGCGAGCCGGTATCCGTGGGGGTCATGTATCGCCCGCCCTGCCAGAAGGTCTGATTGTCGTAATTTTCGCCCGGCGGGAAGAAGTCTTCAGCGCCGTCGTTGGAGATATAGCTGCTCAGATCGACAAGCACGCCATTCTCTGCAAAGGCTTGCCACATCCACCCCTGCATGTAGAGCATATCTGCTGGATCGTCGGCAGCGAAATTGGCCTGAATCTTCTCATAGTATCCGCCTGGATACTGCTCCACCGCGACATTGATGTTGTCAACTGTCTCTGTGTACGCCTTGACAATATTTTCGTACACAATGGCATCCTGAACATCCGCCCAGGCGGACAGGCGTAGATCGATGGTCTCGGCACTGGGTGCGCTACCGCCATCGTCGGACGAAGGAGCGGCAGCCGGTGCAGAGCACGCTGCTAATGCCGCTCCACCCAGCGTGAAGGCGCTGACCTTCAAGAATGTGCGACGGCTGAGTCCATGCTTACCAGAATTGTACATGTCTTTCCTCCCTGTGTTCCTTGGATTGTCTAGCCATTGAACAAAAAAGCGCTAGGCTGAAGCCCAGCGCATACGCAACCGTGAGGTTAGATCGAGACAATGCTATGTCGGTGTATCGGATTCAGGATGGGATCATGAAATGGATTGCAGCAGCGTTCGCTCAGCAGAGTGTAGCTGAGTGCACGTATCATCTGTTGATTCCCAAATCGGTAATATTGAGCGAAGTCGTGAACTTGATGCAGACGTGGTGAATACAGATCCAGAACGCGCATCAGTGCAAATCCCTTCGGTCTATGTTGGGGCAACGAAATGGCTACCAGGGCAGGTAATCGTTTCCGGTAGCGCTACCGAGAGTCTAGCACACACAGAATCTAGTGTCAATGCGTTATTTTTGAGTTGCTGTTGAAGGTTTTTGAGGAGTAACGACGTGAAATGGCCAGGCTATTTACCCAGTTCACCCAGGCGATCCATAATGATCGTCACCGCGGCCAGGGCTGCGGTTTCAGCGCGGAGGATGCGCGCTCCCAACGACGTGACCTGCCAGCCTACGTTTCGAGCCGCCAGAACTTCATCAGGCGCAAAGCCGCCCTCCGGTCCAATCATCAGGCTGAACCGCTGTGACGAACTATCGGATACACCCGAAGATGTGTCGGTCACGACAGCCTGGCCTAAGCCTGGCGCACCATCGGCGTCCTCCCACAGCAAGTATCGCAGGCCTTCGGCATCCACCACAGCTTTTTCAAAGGAGATGGGTGGACCCAACAAGGGCAGCCGGCCGCGGCCGCTTTGCTCCGCCGCTTCGCGCAGAATCGTCTGCCAACGATCATACTTCTTCAGCAATGTGGACTCCGGACGAACAACACTCCGTTGGCTGATGACCGGTACGAAGGCACTGACGCCGAGCTCGGTTCCCTTTTGAAGAATCCATTCAAACTTGTCGGCTTTGAGGCTGCACTGGAAGAGGGTCAAACGATGGGATGGTTCGCTACGGACGGGCTGACGCGAGATGATGTAGCCGGTGGCATTGTGACGCTCCAGCGTCACAATCTCGGTGGCATATTCAAAGTTGAGGTTGTCCAGCAGCAAAATCTCATCGCCCGGTTTGAGGCGCAGAACCCGGGTCAACTGGTGAGATATCGAGGAAAGATCGATGGTCTTGCCTGGACCGATTGGGCTGTTGAGCAGAAAAAAGCGGTGCATGGCGACGCTTTCATGCAAACTGCAAAAGGGATGTAGACGCGAAGTAACGCAAATGAGTCCACTACAATACGCTTTTTTTTTGCCACAGGTGACTCTACTGCAAAAAGCCTTTTCTTGACACGAATGGTCACGAATTTACACGAACTGTGTCGCCGACACAGAGAGAAGATTCGTGATAATTCGTGTAGATTCGTGTCAAGATTCCTTTTTGCAGTGGACTCACAGATGGACACAGATGAAAAAGGATGAGACACAGATGGTACCGAGATATCTCTGGACATCCGCAAGCCAGCTGCGAAAATCAGGTCCTTATCTGTGTGAATCTGTGGCGAATTTTGGTTCTTGCAGAAGACTCATCCGTGACAAATGTTCGTATTTGCAGTAGCATCACGAATCGTCCCGGCGTACGATTAGGGCGACCCAGTCCCCTTCCTGCTTGCGGTCGACGTAGGTAAGGCCGTGTCGGTCTGCGGCCTCGATGACCATGTCGTCTTTCTCTTCGAGGATGCCGGCCAGAATCATCACGCCGCCTGGCGCCAGCGGCTCGGCCAGGGGCACGTTCCCATACTCGCCGTCAAAAAGGCGCACGAGGATCTCGGCCAGAATGTTGGCCACAACGACCTGAAACTGACCGGCCATGTCGGCCGGGACGCTTTCATGGCGTAGCACAAAGCCATGCTCGGCACCCACAACAATCTGATTGCGTTCCGCATTCTCCTGGGCAACGCGTACGGCCAATGAATCGATGTCTGTGGCCAAAATGGGACCCGCACCCAGCTTGTCTGCCACGATGGAGAGTACGCCACTGCCGGTGCCGACGTCGAGCAATGGATCCCCCGGCTGCACCAACTCCTCCAGCGCAACAACGCAGAGTCGTGTGCTCGGGTGCAGACCGGTGCCAAAGGCCATGCCCGGATCCAGTTCGATGATGATATCGTCGGGGCCGGCCTCGAACTCTTCCCAACTGGGCTTGAGTACCACGTTGCGTCCAACGCGCAGCGGCTTGTAGAACTGCTTCCAGGCGGTGGTCCAGTCCTCTTCGTTGACGATTTTGATCTGGGCTTCGGGAATAGGGTAGAGCAGACTGAGTCGCCAGAGGCCATCTTCAATCAGCTTGCGAATCTCTTCGCCGCGTTTGCCAGGTTTGAGATAGGTCTTGACGACCAACCGTTGGGCAAGTTGAAAGGGATCTTCAACATGAGCCAACGGATCGTCGAGCCGTTCATCGTCAAACAGCGTGCCTTCGATGACTGCCCCGCCGCCGCCGGCCTCACCCGCCTCGTTATCTTCATCATAGCCGCCGCCGTTGTAGCGATTGAAGAGTTCACTAACAGCTTCAGCTGCCTCTGTGTCGACAACAACAGAGAGTTCGATGAGTTGGGTTGATTCTGACATGGCGAGAACTCCAAGAAGGAAGACCAAAGATCGAAGATCGGAAGAGCAGAGTCTACGCGCAACTAAGATCCTTGGTGTCGTTCTTTGATCTTGGTTCCTTGCTCTTTATCTCGCTAATCGTTGCCGAATATCCGGTCGAAGAAGCCCTTCTGATGCTCGGGCGTATCGTTGCCGAACGACTCAGCCAATTGCCGGAAGAGTTCCTTCTGCTCTGTATTCAGCTTGGATGGCGTCATCACGCGGACGGTGATGTGCATATCGCCACGGCCGCTGCGTTGGAGGCGGGGAACACCCAGGCCTCGTTTGCGGAAGGTCTTGCCTGTCTGTGTGCCGGCGGGGATCTCCAAAGTTTCGATTTCGCCGTCGATGGTCGGCACATCTACAACCGCGCCCAAGGCAGCCTGGGCCATGTTGATAGGCAGCTCCATGTGGATATCAAATGCGTCGCGCACGAAGATAGAGTGCGGCTCCACGGTGACAACGACGTAGAGGTTGCCCGGAGGTCCGCCAAGCTGGCCTGCCTCGCCTTCGCCGGCCAGACGGATACGCGTTCCTTCATCAACGCCGGGCGGAATCCTGACATTGAGCTTACGGGTGACCCGCGTACGCTTGCGTCCTCTGCATACGGTGCAGGGCGAGGGAATCAACTCGCCGGTTCCGCCGCAGGTGGGGCAGGGGCTTGATGTGACAACCGTGCCGAAGAGCGGACTCTGCTGACGACGTTGGACCTCGCCGCTGCCGTTGCAGGTCGAACAGACGACGGGCTCAGTGGGGGGCTCAGCGCCGGAGCCGTCACAATGCTGACAGACTTCCATGCGCGGCACTTCAAGTTCACGCTCAGCGCCGAACGCCGCCTCTTCAAAGGTGAGGCGCATGTCGGCGCGCAGATCGGCTCCACGACGGGGCTGCCGTCGGGAGCGGGATGAACCGCCGCCGCCAAACCCGCCGAACAGATCCTCGAAAATGCTGCCGAGATCGCTGAAGCCACCGCTGAAATCGTTGCCAAACCCGCCTGCACCCTCTAGCCCGGCGTGGCCAAAACGATCATAGGCGGCGCGCTTCTGATCATCATTCAGGACCTGGTAGGCTTCATTGATCTCTTTGAAATTGGCCTCAGCCTCGGGCGCTTTGTTAACGTCCGGATGGTATTGCTGGGCCAGTCTGCGGAAGGCCCGCTTTATCGTGGCCTTGTCTGCGCTTCTATCGATATCCAGTATTTCGTAGTAATCACGCTTGCTCATCGAAATCTGTGCCTATTCCCAACTAATGATCCACGCACATAGCCCGGCCAAAAGGATCGTGGCCCCGACCAGCGCCGCCCACTGGCCCGGCAGAAAACCCACATGCCGGGCGCTAAAATAGAGAAGAATCACCATGCCAATCGCCAGCACAAGCCAGTTGGAAAGGACCGGGTATGAATCCCAGAAACGCTTCAATGATTCCACTGTTGTCTCCCTGCACTACTTTCCTGCAGTCTTGATACCGCAGCTATCTGGCGGCGCCTATCCGCCATTGGCAAATTCCGCCGCTGCAGAAGTCTTCAACGCTTTGCGCTCCAACATCTGCAGCCAATAAATGTCGAGTCGGCCATGGAGTCCTTCCAATGTGCCGTCATTTTCGATCACACGATCTGCTTTTGCGACCTTTTCGGCCTGGGAGGACTGGGCGGCCATGCGTTGGTGCGCTTCCACCTCGTCCATATTGCGAAAATTGATCAAACGTTGAATTTGCGTCCCCAGCCGTGCTGTCACTACCCAGATTTCGTCACATAGTTTGAGCAAAAGGCCCGATTCCAGCAACTTGATCGCCTCCAGCACAATCACGTCGCTGCTAGACTGTGACATTTCCCATCGAATCAGCTCAAATGTGGCGGGGTGGACAATCGCTTCTAGCCGTTCCAGCGCTTTGGGATCGGCAAAGACGATGGCCCCCAGAGCGGCACGGTCGATTGAACCGTCGGTTTTCAGGATTGTCCCGCCAAATTCGTCCACAACCTTCTCGTATGCCGCTCCGTCCGGCAACATCGTGCGGTGAGCTGTTTTGTCAGCGTCGATCACATGTGCGCCTTTTCCGGCAAGGTATTCAAGCACCGTGCTCTTGCCCGTGGCGATGTTTCCAGTCAATCCGATGACGTAAGAGCAATCATCAACGTTCGCAGTCATGGCATCTTCCAGTGATACAGTCTCTCGCAACTGATCGGAGAGGGACAACTAGGTCTCTCACAGCGCGGTCGTTGTCAATCAGCGTAGCATTATATCATACGGCGCGTGCGCGACGGAAAAAAATCCGCCGCCATCAGGCGTAAAATGGTCGAGACGGCATCTGCGCTATTTATGGTCTTCCTGGTACACTATAGCGAACGATGTTTTTGTCCAAATCAGGAAGAAAGTAGGAGTTGAAAATGACACGGACGTACGACGTCATCATTATCGGCGGCGGTATCATGGGGTGCAGTACTGCCTTCCAATTGGCTCAACGTGGACTCAACGTGGCGATCTACGAAAAGGACGCCATCGGGGCCGGTCCATCCGGCCGCTCATCTGCCATCATTCGTCAGCATTATTCCAACCAGTTAACGGCAAGTATGGCGCTGTACAGCCTGGGAGTTTTTCAAGATTTCGAGAAGCGCGTGGGCGGTGAATGCGGCTTTGTCAAGACCGGTTTCGTTATGCTCGCCTCGGCCAAAGACCAGGAGGGATTGGCCGCCAATGTCGCTATGCAACAGGGCGTAGGCGTAAAGACGGAACTAATCACGCCGGAAATACTGAAGGAGATCATGCCGAGCCTCGCTACCGACGATCTGGTTGGGGCTGCCTACGAGTCTGAGAGCGGCTATGCAGACCCCTATCTTACCGTGACATCCTATGCCGCGGCCGCCCGTCGCATGGGCGTGAAGATATACCAGAACACCATGGTCAGGGGGATCAATTTCGAAGGCGGGAAGGTTGTGGGCATCAACACCGACACCGAGCGTATTGACGCTCCGATCGTACTCAACTGTGCCGGACCATGGGGTGCTCGAGTGGCAAAGTTGGCCGGCGTAGACGTGCCCATCAATTCGTGCCGTGTCCAGGTTGCGTTCTTCAAGCGGCCCAAGGGCTACGAGGCCGCCCATCCGGTTGTGGCGGATTTTACCCAGGCGACCTATTTCCGCTCTGAGACCGGCGGGCTCACCCTGGTCGGTCTGATTGACCCGGCAGAGGCCGATGCTGTCGTTGATCCGGATCGCTTCAACGAAAACACTGACATGGACTTTGTGCTGGATGTGGGCGAACGACTGGTCGAGCGCTTTCCTGCCATGGAAGAGAGTGAGACCGTCAAGGGCTACGCCTCGCTATACGACATCACGCCGGACTGGCATCCAATCATTGACGAGCTGATTCCGGGCAGCGGTTTCTATATCAGCGCCGGATTCAGCGGCCATGGCTTCAAGCTTGCCCCAGCCACCGGCGTGATGACAGCCGATCTGGTCACCGGTGCGAGCGATTCCATGTTTGATCCTTCCATGTTCCGCTTGAGCCGTTACGCCGAACAGGCCGAAGTTCGCGGCCAATATGAATACAGCATCGCTGGATAGATGTGGGGGTATGTGATCGGTGGCGGCTATGACTATCATAGGCGGAAAATGCAATCGCAGCCGCCGATCACCTGCCGGTCTCATGCCCCGTCCCTTTCATGTCCGCTAAACCAGTTCAGGCCATCAATGATGCCTGTTCGGCTTCAACGCTCGGCCCCGATCATAACGTAATGCAGAGTACAATTCTTTTGACAAGTCTTGGTTCCTGGCCTATAATCCCCACGAGTTTATCGTGAGACCGTTTGTGCATGATCTGTGCCCCCTGGCACTTGAACCGGCAGACTGTGTCTGCTGTCATGCCTGACCGCCTGAGGTGATGTTTGCGAGGTTCTATCGTCATCCCCTTGCGCAGAAGCACAACAGCGCTGTTGTGACGCTGGTTCCCGGTTGGTGTCCGATATTCCCATCCATCAAGACATATGCCAAGCCGGGGGTTGAGCCCTCGATGCCGTTTCGTGATGATTGTTTCACAGCGCATTATTCAGCGCACTTGTTCTGCGCTCCCTATCTCAAGACCCGAGCTTGAGATAGCTGTCTACGACTGTACGCGAAGGTATTTGTCGCATTTATTTTCAAACCAAAGTGCTATATAAGGAGAAAAATCCAAGATGTACAAGCGAGCTATTTTGTTCAGCATGATTCTTGTCTTTGGCCTGCTTTTGGCTGCATGTGCACCGGCAGCTGCACCGGCTCCCGAGGCCGACACAGCCGCCGAAGCCGACGCCCCAGCCGAAGAAGCCGCCCCCGCCGAAGAAGGTGAAATGGCAGCGGCAGTCGTCGTTGCTCCGGGTGAGACGATCCGCATCGGCGGTTCCTTCGCCCTGACCGGACCGATTCCGGATCCCGGATTGGATATCCAGAATGCTGCTGAAATTTCAATTGCCGACGTCAATGCTGCCGGCGGCGTGGAAGGTTTCGAGTTTGAACTGGTCGCCGAAGACGGCGCCTGTGACGGCACCCAGGGCACCGCGGTCGCCAACAAATTTGCTGCCGACGATTCCATCGTCGCGGTCAGCGGCGGCACCTGTTCCGGCGAGACCTTTGGCCTGATTCCCGTGCTCCAGAAGGCGCGCATCCCGTTTGTGTCGCCCAGCGCCACCAATCCGGATGTGACTTCTGAAGATTGTGATGTCTGCAACCGCGTTGCCTTGAGCGATGCTGCACAGGGCGCGACCGATGCCGACTACGTCATTAATGATCTGGGCATCGCCACCGCAGCCGTCATGCATGACAATTCGGACTATGGTAAAGGTCTGGCCGAACTATTCATGGCTTCCTTTGAAGAACTGGGCGGTGAATCCACGGCGTTCGAGGGTGTGCAGGTCGGCGACACTGACTTCCGTGCAGCATTGGCCAAGATTGCAGCCGATTCACCGGAGATGATCTTCTTCGGCGGCTACGGCACCGAAGCTGCGATCATCGTGCAGCAGATGCTGGAGACCCCGGGTCTGGAAGACGCTATCTTCATGAGTGATGACGGCGCTTACACCCAGCAGTATCTGGAAACGGCCGGCGATGCGGGCGAAGGCAGCTACGCCTCCTTCATTGCCGGCGACGACGTGGCCGACCTGAATGAAGAGTTCGACGCTAAGTACATGGATGCCTACGGCGTGATGCCCGATGACCTTGGCCCGTTCCACGCACAATCCTACGACTCAGTGCAGGTTATCGCTGACGCCATCGGCCGTGTGGCCACGGTTGACGGTGATGGAAACCTGGTCATCGAGCGTGAGGCGCTGATCTCCGCCATCCGCGACACCGAAGGTCTGCAAGGCCTCTCCGGTATGATCACCTGTGACGACATAGGCGAATGTGGCGCAGGCGGTATCCAGATTTTCCAGGTCCAGAACGGCGAATTTGTCCAGGTCTCAGGCTTCGGTCTGGAATAGGTATTGGGTTAGCGAGCGACAATCAGAATGGGGCGGAGCATTGCTCCGCCCCATTCATTTATTTATGAGCCTGATGTCTGTGCCGTTGTCTGTCACGCATGACGAAATTACGCAGTACGAATTAGGCAGTTCGGTCTTCGCATTCTCATATTCCGATTCGAGCAATTATGACAACAAAAACAGCCTCGCTTGGTCCAAGTAACGCCAAGCGACAATCATCCTCGACGTGGGGATTGCGCATACTGGGGATCGTCATCTTGGCGCTCATCATCTGGCGTGTCGTCACGGTCGGTATGGCCGAGCAGTATCCCTTGTCGTTCTGGATATCCCAGTTGATCAACGGGTTGGTTTTGGGCGGTGTCTACGCACTGGTCGCTCTGGGCTACACATTGATCTACGGCATCCTCTTCATGATCAACTTTGCCCACGGTGAGGTGATGATGATCGGCGGTGTTGCCGGCTTCTTTGCCTTGCAAGCGGCAACCAAGTTTGGATGGATGGAAGGGCCTGCGGCTGTCGTCGTTATGGGTCTGCTCTTTGTCATGGCCATCGGCATGTTGGGTTCGGTGCTGACAGGTGTGACATTGGAGCGCCTGGCCTATCGACCGTTGCGCCATGCGCCACGCCTTGTACCGTTGATCAGTGCCATCGGCGCGTCGCTGTTCATCCAATACTCCGTGCTACTGATCTTTGGCGTCGCCCCGTTGAGCTATCGCAAGCCCGACCTGATCTCCGGCGGTATGCGAATCGGTGACGTTTTCATACCGACGACTGGTATGATCATCTTCGTCACTTCGATCGCGCTGATGGTTACGCTCTATCTGATTATTCAGAAGACGAGGCTCGGAACTGCCATGCGAGCCGTTGCCGAGGACAAGGATACGTCAGCCTTAATGGGCATTGACGTAAACCAGGTGATCGTCTTCACCTTCATCCTCAGCGCTGCATTGGCAGGCGCCGCCGGTGTCATGCTCGGCTTCCACAATACGGTGATGAAGTTCAATAGCGGCTTCATCCCAGGCATGAAGGCCTTTACCGCAGCCGTTCTTGGCGGTATCGGCAACATCCCCGGCGCCATGCTTGGTTCACTGGTGCTGGGCATCATCGAAGCCGTTGGGCCCAGTGCGCTTGGAATCCCAACGCAGTACAAGGATATTATTGCCTTTTCGGTGCTTGTGCTCATCCTGGTCTTCCGCCCAACGGGTCTCATGGGCGAAGTGCTAAGCGATAAGAAGGCATAGTGATGATGAAAAAATCAATTACCACCGGGCTCATTACCTACGCTGTTCTCACCTATTTTATTCTGATCGGCATTCCGATCCGGTTGGAGGCGGCTGCGTTTCCGGTCCTCTCGGTTGCTGCTGCACTGCTTATCTATGGCTTGCTGCGCAAGCGTCTCGCTGAGGCATCTGCCGGTCAATCGATAGGAAGCGGGTTGATCGCCGGTTTGACTGCCGGCATCTTCACGACGGCGATGATCTGGATCTTTGCCACCCTCATCGGCGCTGGAACCCGGGTTCAGCCCGTCTTCGACAAAATCGTGCCCCAGAATCTGGCGGCCTTGCTCAATGTTTCAGCGGGCGCGATCGGCAAGGGTGAAGTGCCGCCCACTGCCTATCTGATACAGCTTGCCATGTTGGCTGTGGCCGGCATAGTGGCCGGTTTCCTCATCCTGATCTTTCGCAGCGACGGCATGGGCAAAGCACGGCAGACCAAGATCCCCGGCGGGCGCTGGATCGTGATCGTTCTGCCCTTTGTGCTGATGGCTATCATCGTGTTGCTCGGGCAAGACTGGGTCGATTTTGGCGGGCGCAATCAGGGCACCATCCGGCTGCTGATCACCATGATCGCGGTCGGCGCCGGCCTCTATTCACAGCGTGCGGCGCGACCGGGCAAAGAGAAGCTGATCGTCAACGTTTTGCTCCTTCTTTGTATCGCTGCACTGCCTTTCACGCTGGATCAGTTCCAGAACTCAGTCATGGGCCTGGTCTTCATCTTTGCCATGATGGGCCTGGGGCTGAACATCGTTGTCGGTTTCGCCGGTCTGCTCGATCTGGGCTACGTAGCCTTCTTCGCCATCGGCGCCTACGTCTACGCCTTCATCTCTGCGCCGTCGTCGTCCGAGGCGATCACGAATATGTTGGTCTCCATCGGCGTCTCGCCGGCATCCCCGATCATGAGCTTCTGGATAGCCATTCCGTTCACCATGGCGGCAGCGGGCCTGGGCGGCGTCTTGCTGGGCATTCCCGTTCTGCGCATGCGTGGTGACTACCTGGCAATTGTAACGCTGGGTTTCGGTGAGATCATCCGTCTCTTCATGCTCAACCTGGATCCGCTCACCAACGGGCCGCGTGGTATGCTCAACATCGCTCCGCCGGTGCTCTTCGGTTATGAGATGGGCCGCCCGCGAGACATCTTCATCCTGGCCCTTATCGGTTCAGCCGTCATCGCCTTCGTGGCATTGCGTCTCAGCGATTCACGCCTAGGCCGCTCCTGGGACGCCATGCGTGAGGACGAGGACGTCGCTCAGGCGACCGGTATTCACCTGGTGCGTACCAAGTTGCTTGCCTTCTCCATCGGCGCAACCTTCGCCGGTCTCGCCGGCCAGATCTTCGCCGCACGTCAGGTGAACATTTTCCCGGAAAACTTCACGCTCTTCGTCTCAATCGATGCATTGGCCATGATCATCGTCGGCGGCATCGGCAGCATCCCCGGCGTGATCCTGGGCGCTGTCGCCCTGAAGGGGTTGCCCGAGGTGCTACGTGGTGTCGATGAATATCGTATCGTTACTTTTGCGGCGCTGCTGATCATCATGATGATTGTGCGCCCCGAGGGTCTGTTGCCGTCTGCACGCCGGCAACATGAGCTTCACGGTGATGATGAACCAGGCAGGCTGGATGAGTTTGGACATACGGACGACTATATTGAGCGGGAGCAGATCTGATGGCTCTTCTTGAAGCGCAAAAGGTTTCAAAGATATTTGGCGGATTGACCGCTGTCGACAACGTCAGCTTGGTCATCGAAAAACAGCAGATTTCCAGCTTGATCGGCCCCAATGGCGCCGGCAAGACGACCTTTTTCAATTGTCTGACCGGACTCTACATGCCCGAATACGGTGACATCATTTTCGACGGCGAATCCCTCATTGGACTGCGCCCGGATCAGATTGTCGCCTGCGGCATGGCTCGTACGTACCAGAATATTCGTCTCTTCGGCGGCATGACGGCGCTGGAGAACGTGTTGGTCGGCGAGCATGTGAAGACCAAGGCGTCTACGCTCGGGGCAATCTTTCGTACGCCGAGCCAGCGCAAAGAGGAGCAGCGGGCCGTCCGTCGAGCGATGGAACTGCTGGATTACGTCGGCCTGGCCGATAAGGCCTCGCAGGTTTCACGTAACCTGGCTTATGGCGACCAACGCCTGCTAGAAATTGCCCGGGCCATGGGCAGTGAGCCCAAGCTGCTGCTACTTGATGAGCCTGCTGCAGGCATGAACCCACGTGAGACCGAGTATATGCTCCAACTGGTGCACCGCCTGCGTGACGAGCACGAAATCACGGTGCTGCTCATCGAGCATGATATGAAGGTCGTCATGGCCGTATCGGATCACATCACCGTGCTCGACTACGGCAAGAAGATCGCCGAGGGCACGCCGGCGGAAGTTCGTGCCAATCCCAAAGTGATCGAGGCCTATCTGGGCCCCGGCGTCGAACTGGCCGCGGAGTAAGCGTATGCTAACCTTAAACAACGTCCATACCTACTACGGCAATATTCACACGCTCAAGGGCATCTCGCTTACGGTAGAGCAGGGCGAGATCGTCACGCTGATCGGCTCGAATGGCGCAGGTAAGACCACAACGCTCAATACGATCAGCGGTCTGTTGAAGCCGCGGGTCGGCGAAGTGATTCTCGAGGGCAAACGGATTGATGAGATTCCGGCCCACGAGGTCACGCAATTGGGCGTGAGTCAGTCGCCTGAGGGAAGAAAGATCTTTGCTCGTCTCTCTGTGCAAGAAAACCTTGAGATGGGCGCCTTCAATCGCACCGATGATCCCAGTGGCGTAAAGGAGGACTACGATCGGGTGCTGGAACTCTTTCCTCGCCTGCAAGAGCGGCTCAAACAACCCGGCGGCACCCTCTCCGGCGGTGAGCAGCAGATGCTGGCCATGGGCCGTGCTCTGATGAGTCGTCCGCGCATTCTCCTGCTCGACGAGCCTTCCATGGGCCTCGCTCCCTTGTTGGTCGAGCAGATCTTCGAAATTGTCCAGGAGATCAACGGCCAGGGAACGACCATTCTCCTGGTCGAGCAGAACGCCGCCGTCGCCTTGCAGATCGCCGATCGCGGCTATGTGTTGCAGACCGGCGAGATCATGCTCAGCGATAGCGCCGAGAACCTGCGCAAAGATCCGACCGTTCAACAGGCATATCTTGGTATCGAATAATTGATGCTTGAGCGGCAGAAAAAGGAGAGCCGGTGGCGCAAACTTGCGCTATCGGCTCTCTTTTTTCTGCCGCAGACCATTGTCCATTTTGGCCGACTTAATTCTTCCCGGAAACGTATTAATTTTTTGCCGTGAGGAAGCTTGCCGTACGGCGTGCCATGGTTTATCCTCACGCGGATCGGGTTCCTTTTTTGCATTTCAATTCGTTTCACAGAGGAGAAAACGCACATGGCTAACAACGGACGTATCATCGTACTCGGCGGCGACGGTTTCTGCGGCTGGCCCACCAGTCTTTATCTCTCCAAGGCCGGTTACGACGTCACCATCGTTGACAATCTGTCACGTCGCAAGATTGACGTTGAATTGGGCGCCGAGTCACTCACCCCCATCCAGACCATTCAGAATCGCATCCGCACCTGGGAAGAGGTCAGCGGGCACCACATAGATTTCGTCAACCTCAATATCGCGGAAGACTACGACCAACTGGAATCCCTGATCCGCGAGGTCGAGCCGCAGACCATTGTCCATTTTGCCGAGCAACGTGCGGCGCCCTATTCGATGAAGTCGGCCAAGCATAAGCGCTACACCGTGGACAACAACATCAACGGCACCAACAGCCTGCTCTGCGCCATGGTCGAGTCCGGCCTGGACACGCATCTGGTCCATCTGGGCACCATGGGCGTCTATGGCTATGGCACCGCCGGCATGGCCATCCCTGAAGGTTATCTTGATGTCAAGGTCGACGTGGACGGCGAAGAGGTGGCCATCGACATCCCCTATCCGGCCAACCCCGGCAGCATCTATCACATGACCAAGACGTTGGATGCCCTGCTCTTCTATTACTACAACAAGAACGACGAACTTCGCATCACCGATCTGCATCAGGGTATCGTCTGGGGCACCAACACCGATGAGACTTTGGCCCACCCGGCGCTGGTCAATCGCTTCGACTATGAGAGCGACTACGGCACGGTCCTCAACCGTTTTCTGGTCCAGGCCGCGGTCGGCCATCCGCTGACGGTCTACGGTACCGGTGGCCAGACACGCGCGTTCATCAATATCCGCGACACTGTGCGTTGCGTCAAGTTGGCCGTCGAGAATCCGCCGGTCCGCGGTGAGCGCGTCAAGATCTTCAACCAGGCCACAGAGACGCACCGGGTTGGTGAACTGGCCGAGTTGGTCGCCGGCTTGACCGGGGCAGAACTGCGCTACTACGTCAACCCGCGCAATGAAGCGCCGGAGAACGAGCTGATCGTGCGCAATGACCAGTTCTTGGCCCTGGGCCTGGATCCCATCAGCCTGAAAGAGGGGTTGCTGGAAGAGGTTGTCGCCATCGCCGCCAACTGCAAAGATCGCATCAACTTCGAAACCATCCCGCCAAGCTCGGCCTGGCGAGCCGACATCAAGCTGGACGGCACCGGCTACACTGAGCCCATCAACGGTCAGAAGCCCGTCCACACAAACGGCCATTCGGCCGCAGACGCGGTGGCCTTGCCGGCGTAGGTTCATTGAAGAAACCAGATCGTCCATCTGGTAGGGATAGGTCTCAGACCTGTCCCTACGTGGCCGGGATATTTAGAGAACGGCGAATGCAATGTTGCATTCGCCGTTCTGTTTTGGGAGATCGTGTCGAAATGGTCTCACCGATTCAAATTGCCCCTTGACATCATCCATCTCCAATGGTAAAATCCGAACGATGTTCGGTAAAAGAAATTTGTTAGGAATCAGTGAAGTGGCAAAGCAAGAGCTATCACCGAGAGAACGCAGACATCAACGCACGCATGAGGCCATTCTAGAGGCGGCGCGCCAGATCATTAGCCAGGATGGGCCGGATGCACTATCCATGCGCGCAATCGCTAACGCCATCGATTACAGCCCGGCCGGCCTCTATGAATACTTCGGCGGCAAGGACGAAATCATCTGCGAGGTGGCCAATCAGGGTCATGCACGGCTGAAGGCGGCAATGCAGCGCGTCGATCCTGCATTGTCTGTCGAACAATATCTCATCGAAATTGGCCTGGCCTACATCGATTTTGCTGTTGCCAATACGGACTATTTCCTGCTCATGTTCACAAACCTGCCGGAACCCTATTTGCCGAGACAGCAACCGGATGAATTGCTTGAGGAGATGAGGACCGATCAGTCGTCCTTTCCGATTCTGCTACATGCCATCCAACGAGGCATAGACGAAGTCGTCTTCATTCCTGGTGAAGGCTATGGCGTGCTTGAAATGGCCTACACGGCCTGGGCCACGGTCCATGGCATCGCCATGCTGCGTTCGACCTATGGTCGGCAGTTGCCGCTCAACTACACGCTGGCTGACCGTGAGGCCCTACACCGTCTCGCCAGGGGACTCATGGCCGGGTAATTTTGACTGTTCTCTTTTTTTTGCTGATTCCGAACATTGTTCGGTGAACAATCGTCGTTTTGAATGAAGGGATTGTATATGAATTACGATCTAGCCTTTCAATTGAGTAGCCTGCTGGTGATGCCTTTCTGGCTACTGATGATCTTTGTGCCGACCTGGCGCTGGACCCAGCGAACCATCGCATCGCCCTGGATCGTGGCCCCTGTTGCACTGCTCTACGCCATCTTGATCGTCCCGATGATGGCCGGAGCACTGCCTGCATTGATGAATCCGCAACTGGCGAGCATCGCTGCGCTACTGGGCACGCCTGTCGGTGCCACCGTTGGGTGGATCCACTTCCTTGCCTTCGATCTCTTCGTCGGCCGGTGGGTCTATCTGGATGGGCGGCGTTTGGGGCTGAGTGCCTGGTTCGCCTCGCCAATCTTGCTGGTGGTGTTGATGTTTGGCCCGCTGGGCTTCCTGATCTATCTCGTCGTGAGCAAGTTGCTGCGACCGGGTGGCTCGAATCGCGAAGTCAGCAGCGAAGCGTCGTTGATCGAAACTCAAGGAGGAAACTAATGACTGACGCACTACATGAAACCATCGATAGCGAAACAGAACTGACCCAGGCGACTCTGGCCGGCCGAGCAAACGCTCTACTGTCCGAAGCCTGGCACTTCAACCGAATACTGACAGCCGCCGTACTCTTGATGACGTTGTTGATCCCGCTCCCCATCATCGGCATGGTCGTCGACCCCAAGATCATCACCGGCGTCAACGGCTGGATCAAGCCGCTCAAGTTCCTGATCTCCGGCGCGCTCTACGGGACCACATTCCTTTGGCTGCTGACCTACGTCAATGGCCGTCGGCGTGTTGTTCAAGCGGCCGCCTCAATCACCGGCATCGTTCTACTTGCCGAGATCCTCCTGATCATCATGCAAGTGATGCGGGGGCAGGCCAGCCACTTCAACGCGGCCACAGGGTTTGATGCCGCAGTCTTCAGCATCATGGGGATCGCCATCACCGTGCTGGCAAGCATGAACCTGTTGTTAGCGGTGCTGCTGATGTTTCAGCGCTTGGACAGCCCCGTTTTCGGCTGGGCACTACGCCTGGGCGTGCTGGCTTCATTTCTGGGTATTTCAACGGCATATCTGATGACGGCCGGCCCCACGCCGGAGCAACTGGCCGCCTTGCAGGCCGGCGCAAACGTGACGTCGATTGGCGCCCATTCGGTCGGTGTGACAGATGGCGGCCCTGGACTGCCGTTCCTAGGCTGGAGCACCCAAGGCGGCGATCTTCGTGTGCCTCACTTCATTGGGTTGCATGGGATGCAGGTCATCCCCTTGCTTGGCTGGCTGCTCACGCGTCCGTCTGCCCGGCGACGCTGGAATCGCTCGCAGCGACTCGCCTTTGTCTGGATCGGCGGCCTGACCTACATCGGCGGGACCCTCTTGCTCACGTGGCAGGCGCTACGAGGCCAATCGGTGATCGTACTCGATGCCCAGACTTGGATGGCCTGCGGTCTGCTGATCGGTTCGGCTACGTTGGCAACGGGGCTCGTACTGAACCAGGGATCGGGTGGCCGACTGGAGTCTGGCCTTCCCCCCAGCGATGTCTCGCCAACAGCGGTCTAGTGTTTACAGTCAGCTGGCGATCGAAAGAACGGGAGAGAGAGATGTCAAAATGGATAGGATGGATTGTTATTGCCATCGGAGCGCTGATCTTGGCGGCCGTGATCGTATCGGCGGGAGCCGGCATTGTCGATGCACAGGCCAGTCGCAATGCTGCGGAGGCCTATGGCCCTCGCGGTCAGTTCGTAGAAGTCAACGGCGCGCAGATGCACGTCATCTGTCAGGGCGATGGGGAGCCGACACTTGTGTTGCAGGCCGGCATTGGCGGCGGGGCGCTGGATTGGCTGCCGTTTATGGAGAGCGTGGAGGATGAATTTCGAGTCTGCGCCTTCGACCGCCTTGGCCAGGATTGGAGCGATCCGGCGCCCATGCCGCGCACATTTGCCGACGCTGCCGACGAACTGTATGTCGCCATCATGGCCCTGGGCATCGAGCATCCTATTGTCGTCGGCCATTCGTTGGGCGGCGCGGTTGCGCAGATCTATGCCGGTCGCTACGATGTGGCCGGTGTGGTCTTGGTCGACGGTCTCAGCCTGGACGCAACGCCCGAGGTGACAGAACGGCTGGGGACCTACCGGCATCTGGACTGGGCCGGCCGTTTGGGGCTGCTGCGTCCTCTGGGTTTGTTGATGGCCAACAGCGCGTACCCCGATGAGCTACGGGCTGAAATGAGAGCACTGCGCTCGCGTTCGTCGACGCTGCTCGAATTTAGTATTGAAGGAGCGGTTGCGGCGAGGGGCGCTGCAGCAGAGCTGGCCGTTGCTGAACAGAACATTGATGCGCCAATGCTTATCATTGCCGCCGGAAATAGTGAGCTGCCGGAAGGGGACATTTTCCTCGAATCACTCCAAAATCTTGCTGAGCGCCATGAAGATTCGACATTCCGTCTGATGGATGATGCCCGTCACTACGTCATCGCTAGCCATCCTCAGTTCGTGGCCGACGCCATTGCGGATTGGGTTCAGTCTGCCGGCATTGACTGAATGAATCCAACAGTTCGGTGGGTGTTGTCCGTCAGCGTTGAACAACGATCGTGCTTCTGAGGGGTGCGGAACGCTTCGCTCTAGGGGCAAATCCACGCAAGAAAGCCTTTCAACATTGGGCATCCTCTCCAATTGTGATATAAACTACAATTGGTTGCATGATTGACGTTTCGCAACTTCTCACAAATTCCATTTGCAACGACGCATTCAGATATCGTACTTTCACTATGAGCCCGGTTTAGCGACCTGCTACGCGCCTGGCTGGAATACGTGGTATGTCTGCGCTGTCAATATCGATTGCAATCAGTTTTATCTACTTACCAACTTTGTTATTGGAGGAGGACCATGAAGTCGCGTAACCTATTTTTTGTTCTAGTCGGCGTTCTTGCCTTGGTGGCCTTTGCCGCCTGTGCTCCTGTCACAGACACCGGCGCCGGTGGAGAAGCTGCTCCCGTCTCCTGTGCAGATGCAGAGATCACGGAGACGGATGGTCAGTACGACATGGATGGCTGTATCCTGCGAATCGCCGTTGAGAACGCCTATCAGCCGTTTAACTATATCGACACCGACACCGGTGAAGCCGTAGGCTATGACTACGACATCTTCAATGAGATGTGCGATCGTCTCAACTGTGAACCTGAGTTCATCGAGACCAGTTGGGATGCCATGGTTGCGGTCATGGGCGGCGAAGGTGATTTTGAGACTTTTGATGTGGGCGCCGATGGCATTACTATCACCGAAGAACGCGCCCAGAACGTCAACTTCACCGATCCGTACATTGCTTCAATTCAATTGTTGCTGGTTGCGGCTGATGAAGAACGCTTCGCCGAGCCGGAAGAGTTTGCCGCTGACGAGGATCTGGTCATTGGCACCCAGTTGGGCACCACCAACTACGCGGCTGCCGAGAAACTGGTCGGCGAGGATCGTATTGTCGCCTATGATCAGTTTGGCACCGCGGTGCAGGCGCTCATCAACGGTGACGTCGATGCCGTGATGATCGACAATGTGGCCGGGCAGGGCTATGTCGGCGTGAATGGTGACAAGCTGAAGCTCACAGGTAGCGCCGTTGAAAGTGAAGAGCTTGGCTTCATCGTCGGACAGGGGAGCCAACTGCTTGATCCCATCAATGCTACGTTGGCTGCAATGAGGGAGGACGGCAAGCTGGACGAACTATTCGCAATCTGGTTTGACGTCGAGGAATAGGCCGTCTTGGCGTCACCACAGGCTCACACTTGAATGATTGAAGTAAGCGGACCCTAAGGGTTGCCAAGCCCTTAGGGTCTTTTGCTTCGATGTGCCCTCAGGTACCCGTCCAGAAGGATGTCTTTCGATCCAGTTCCACGCAGGAGACAGACATGGATGCAAATCATCGTGATGTAGATACGTTTATGGACGAGAATCCAGGGTCGAAGTCACGGGTGGCCGGCTCTCTAGACTCGCTGGCGAATTGGCCCTGGTGGATGCTGCTCGGGCTAGGGATTGCGTTCTACATCATCTTTCTCATCATCACCGATGAGCAGATGAACAGCACGTTCTGGTTTATCTCCGGGCAATCGCCTGAGGATCTGAGCGCCGGACGAATCGTCTTCAAGGGCCTCGCCGTATCGGTCTTCGTGGCCGTCGTGGCCTATTCGATATCGTTGTGTATCGGTCTGATCATGGGCCTAATGCGCACTTCGTCGAACCCCATCCTGTACAATATTTCATCATTTTACGTCGAAATCGTGCGTGGCATCCCCATGTTGGTGCTTCTGCTCTACATCGCCTTTGCTCTAACACCGCTCTTTGTTCAATTCCTCAATCTGATCGGGATCCCGATCTCTACACGAGATATCCCTGGCGTCATGCGCGCCATTGCGGCGCTTGCCATTGGCTACGGCGCCTTCTCGGCTGAGATCTTCCGCGCCGGCATCCAGTCAATCGAACCGGGACAGCATGAAGCTTCCCGAGCACTGGGCATGAACTACTTCCAGACCATGCGTTTGATAATCTTGCCGCAGGCAGTCCGACGCGTGTTGCCGGCGCTGGGCAATGATTTCATTGCCATGGTCAAGGATTCGTCGCTGGTGGCCATTCTGGGCGTCCAGGATCTGACCCAGTTGACGCGGCTCTACTACAGCAGCAATTTCCTCTACATGCAGTCGCTCACCATGCTGGCCTTCATCTATCTGGTCATGGTCGTCTTGCTCACGCGACTAGTTCGCTATATGGAGCGCCGACTCAACACCGCCTACCTTACATAGCTGCGATTTCGCCGTCGACTGGATGGAGGAACATCGTGATTTCAGCGCGGACAAACAGGGATGAATTCACATCGAGAATTTCTGACAATGGTTCTTCAGTGCTCAGAGCCACAACCCCTGCTTCTGCAACGTCTCGACCAGCATCTCGCTGACGCGCTGATGCAATTCCTTGGAATATTTGAACTCGGATGTGTAGTAGTCGGTGACTTTCGTGATTCTGGCCTCGGCCAACTTTGTGCGTACCGATTCAATTGCCGTGTAGCGCGCCCATGCCGTCTCTTCTCGTTCAGCATGCGTCTGGCGGATCTCCTCGTCGGATAGTTGTCGGTATTGCTCTTGATGTACCATCACATCCAGTGGCAGGCGGCCACGCAATTCCGGCTCTTCTGCAGGATAGCCGATGACCAGACTTGTGACCGGGAACACCTCTTGGGGCAGCTTCAAGAGATCGATGATCTGGTCGGCGGCCCACCAGGTGGTGCCCATGTAGCAGATGCCTAACCCCACTGATTCGGCGGCCAGACAGACGGTCTGCGCCGCGATCACGGCATCGACGGTTCCCGTCAGGAACCCCAGGAAATCGTCGAAACTCTGTTTTGAGTCGTTGACTCGAATCCACTCGCGCATGCGAAAAAGGTCTGCACAGAAGGTGAGGACCACCGGCGCCTCCAAAACCATCGACTGCTCCAGGTGGGCGTGATACAGTTGCTTCTTTTTCTCCTCATCCCTGGTCACAATTACAGACCAGGTCTGCATGTTGCCGGAACTGGAACTGCGTAGACCGGCGAGCAACAGATCGTTTAGCAGCGCGTTATCGATGTCTTGGTCGGTGAACGATCGAATGGAGCGATGTGCTTTGGCGAGGTCGAGCATTTCGTGTCTCCTACTTCTGTTTGGGTTGCTATCCGCTGTCGTTCTGTTCAGCATACCCCTGTTGCCCTTTCCCGGCAGAATTGAGACACAGTGGTTTTCGGTTTGAGGGAGACCGTTATGAGGACAGGGCGGCGCTTGTTGTGGAAGTTCAATTGTCCGCTCACCACAGCGGTCAACCGCAAGGGTCGCCCCTACGAAATCATGGTTCATGGATGGGATGCGGAATGGCCGGATTGGGCGAATTCTCGCGGATAGACTTCAAGTTAGAAATAGAGCAATGTCCAGGCGCTAGCAAATCGATTGTGGGTGGATCGAGGACTGGTTGCAGCAATGTTTCCAATGTGCTAACATTGCTTCATGTATGATATCGTCTTCACCAAACAGGCAGACAGAGCGCTCCGCAAAATGCCGCGCAATGTGGCGAAGCGGATTCGAAGCAAGCTCGACGATCTGGCCATGGACCCATACGGCCCGAACCATGCCGTGACAAGATTGCAGGGGCGTTCGGG
The DNA here is from genome assembly GCA_963848115.1 of uncultured Chloroflexia bacterium. Taxonomy (GTDB): domain Bacteria; phylum Chloroflexota; class Anaerolineae; order Caldilineales; family Caldilineaceae; genus JAWKOK01. Next base: position 301,190 of record CAWKCP010000024.1, read on the forward strand.
GTACCGGTTACGTGTTGGCGATTGGAGAATCATCTACGAACTCGAGGACGATATTTTGCGCATCGTTGTGATGAAAGTGGCTTCACGTGGTGAGGTGTATCGATGACAGTACAGTTGATTGAAAAGAACGGAAAACCTGAGTGGGCTGTGATTCCTTTCGAGGAGTATGAAAAACTGATTGCCTCGGCTGAGATGCTCGAAGATGTACGTGACTACGATCTTGCCAGGCAACGTATCCTGGACGGAGAAGAATTGATTCCCAGTGATATCACTTACGCCATTCTGGACGGGGAAAATCCACTGCGCGTGTGGCGAGAATACCGCGGACTGACCCAACAGCAATTGGCCGACCAGGCAGAGATCAGCAAGCCCTATGTGTCGCAAATCGAATCTGGAAAACGCATGGGCACGCCGGACGTCCTCAGTCGGCTCGCCCACGCGCTCGGTGTCTCGCTCGATGACATCCTCGACACACGATAACCTAATAGATGCGCGTGATGCCATCGTTCGAGACATCACGCAACGGAGTAAGAGTACGAGATTCGATGAATAGACAAAGATGTGGGGACAGGTCCAAAACCTGTCCCAACTTGATGTTCTTCCAGTGATTTCCTATCCTCGAATATCCTTCAACACCACGCCGTCCTGCATGACGACCTTGATGTTTTCTACATTCTCCAGCGAGCGGATGTCCGCCAGCGGATCGGCTCCCACAACCACAACGTCGGCCAGCTTGCCCGGCTCCAGCGTGCCCAGCCGATCCTGCCATTGCAGGCACTCGGCCGCCACTTTGGTGGTGGCCACGATCGATTCCATGGGGCTCATGCCGATGTTGCACATCAGGCCAAGCTCGCGCAGGTTGGTGCCGTGGGGCATGACGCCGGCATCGGTGCCCATGGCGATCTTGACACCTGCCCGATAGGCCCTGGCAATGCTCTCGCGGTGGGCGTCGATGGCCTCACGCGCTTTGCGCAGACCATAGTCGGGCATCGTGCCGGTGGCTTCACCGATCTCGACGACGGCCAGCGGCGCCAGCAATGTCGGCACCAGGAAGGTTCCCCGCTCCAGCATCAGATCGATGACCTCGTCATCCAGATAGATGCCATGCTCAATGGAGTGGATGCCGGCCTCAACCGCGTTCTTGATGCCCTCCAAGCCCTGGGCGTGGGACATGACCTTGACGCCGCGCCGATAGGCCGCCTCTTGCACGATGACCTTCAGTTCTGCCGGCGAGAACTGGGTGAACTCGGGGTGATCGGTGGGGCTGAGCACGCCGCCGGTGGAACAGATCTTGACCACTTCGGCCCCGGCACGCAACACCTCGCGCACTTTCTTGCGCACTTCCTCCACCCCGTCGCAGATCGAGTCCGGCATGCCGGGATAGGGCGGCATCAGGTTGAACGTCGACCCGGAGGCCATCCAGCCGTCGCCGTGGCCGCCGGTGATGCTCAGCGCCGTGATACTGATCTGCATGCGCGGGCCGGCGACCAGCCCCTGCTCGACCGCAGTCTTGACGCCCAGATCGGCCCCGCCTGCATCGCGCACGCTGGTGATGCCGGCGTCCAGGGTGTTGCGCATGTGCCTGGCAGCTTCATAGAACTTGAGCGAGAAGGGCGACGTCATCATCTTGGGGATGTTGACGCCTTCGATCATCATATGGACATGGGTGTCGATGAACCCTGGCAGGATCGTTCCACCCTGCGCGTCGATGACCGCAACATCATCTTCGGGCACGGCGACATCTGCGCTTGTGCCCACCTGCTTTGATGACGTTATCTTCAACCAACACGGCAGCATCTCGCACCGGTGTGCCGCCGTTTCCGTCAATCAGTGTGCCGTTACGAAACAGTGTATAGCTCATGATTCCCTCAACATCAATGGAAAAAAAGAGGAACCACAGATAAACGCAGATGGGCACAGGTTTTCACAGATGCTCAAATAGGAACACTATCCTCTAGAACTATCTGTGTCCCATCCGTGCCCATCTGCGTCCATCTGTGGCTAATAATATTCTATTCAAGTTCACCCATCACAAATCGTCGCGCGGTCTCGGCCAGCACGGCAGAGCCCAGCGGGAAGACCTCTTCATCGATGGCGAAGAGGGGCGTGTGATGGTTGCCGCCATTCGGAACCTGTGCGCCCAGCATGAACATGGCCCCCGGCGCGGCCTGGGCCATGTAGGCGAAGTCCTCTGCGCCCATACCAAAGGGTTCGTCGATGACGTTCTCCACACCGCCTAACTCGGCAGCCACCTCGCGCATCCAGTTGTTGACCTGGACGTCGTTGTAGAGCGAGGGGTAGCCCTTGGTCAGCACAAACTCGTAGGAGCCGCCCATTACCTCGGCAAGTCTGAAGCATTGCTCCAACTCGGCCCACAACTTCTCGCGGATTTCCTGTTTGAAGCTGCGGATTGTGCCCTGGATGTAGACTTCGTTGGGAACGACGTTGGGGGCGGCGCCGCCGCTGATCTCGCCCAAGCTAATCACGCACTGTTCCAGTGGATTGATGCGGCGCGACGGGATGCCGTAGACTGCGGGCAAAATGACGCTGAGCATGTAGAATGGGTCTGTACCCTCGTGGGGGTAGGCCCCGTGGCTGCCGGTGGCCCGGATCCGGACCTCGAAGCTGTCCACGGCAGCCAGGCTATACTCGTCATCGAAATGCATCGTGCCCGACTCTTGCATCGAGGCCACATGTAGGGCGATGACCTTGTCGACACCGACCATGGCGTCGTCGGTCAGCATGGCCGTGGCCCCGCTGACGCCTTCGGCGTCGAACGCTTCTTCGGACGGCTGGAAGAGCAGACGCACATTGCCCTGCCATTTTTCGCCCTCTTCGACATAGCTCTGCTGAAGCAGATGCGCTACGCCCAACAACATGGCCGTGTGGGCATCGTGACCGCAGGCGTGCATGACGCCAGGATTCTCGGAGGCGAAGGGAACATCAACCGCCTCCTGGATGGGCAGCGCGTCCATGTCGCCGCGAATGCCGATGGTCGGCCCCTCGCCGCTGCCGATCTGTGCGACGACGCCGGTGCGGCCTACGCCGGTACGCACGTTTTCGATGCCGATCTCGGCCAACGTGTCGGCCACAAGCTGGGCCGTACGAAACTCCTGGAAGCTCAGTTCCGGATGGGCGTGGATGTCCCGCCGCAGTCGGATGATCTCGTCTTTGAGGGCATTTGCTTGGTCGAGCATGGTGGTTTCTCCTGGCTGTATCTGTTTGATGTTAGGTTTTTGCCACAGATGGACACTGAGAAATAAATGGTTTGGGTGTGTTCAAAACGGGTTGAATTGTTTGGCCGTTGGCGACGGGCGGCCACAAGGGCACGCCCCTACTGATCGCCGGCCAATGTCGCGAAGGTGGCCACATCGATGTTGGCTCCGCAGACGATGACGCCGACGCGCTGGCCGCGCAAACGCTCGCGTAGTGGGCCGCAGAGGGCGGCCGTGGCCGCGGCGCCGGCCGGCTCGACGGCCAGTTTCATGCCGCGGAAGAGCAGGGCCATGGCCGCGCGGATTTGATCGTCGTCGATCATGACCAACTCGTCGACAAACTGACGGCAGACGGCCATGGAATAGGGCATGGTGTAGGGAGCGCCCAGACTGTCAGCGATGGTGCGCACCTTGTCGATGGCTGCGGTTTCACCACTGGCGAAGCTGCGGTGCATGGTGTCAGCGCCTTCCGGTTCTACGCCGAAGACTCGACACTTGGGCTGCAACTGCTTCACCGCTGTGGCGATGCCGGCCAGCAACCCGCCGCCGCCGATAGGCACGATGACGGCGTCCATGTCGGGAATCTGCCGGCACCACTCAAGGCCGACCGTGGCCGTGCCCAAAATGGTCTTGGGCCCTTCGAAGGGATGGACGAAGAGCCGTCCCTCTTCCTCCTCGATCTGACGCACACGCTCGAATGCTTGATGGATATCCGGCATCAACTCGACGGTGGCTCCGTAGGCACGACAGGCTGCGACGCGCGCCGGGTTGGCGTTCTGTGGCATGACCACTTTGGCGTCCGTGCCCAGGATCTTGGCGGCGTAGGAGACGGCAATGGCGTGATTGCCGGCGCTGATGCCGGTTACGCCACGTGACAGCGCATCAGCATCCATGTCGAGCATGTTGCTGAGCGCGCCACGCGGCTTGAAGGTGCCGGTTCGCTGAAAGAGTTCCAATTTGAGAAAGACCTCGGTCTCCTCATCGAGCGCCTCGTTCAGCTCTTGGTTGTCCCAACGCCAGACTGGTGTCTCGACCACATAGGGATCGATGCGTTCTCTCAGCGTCTGGATTTCATCGATGGTAGGGGTCTTGAGATCGCCTGATTCACTCATGCATTCTTCCTCTTTATTTTGCTCAAATGGATCTGTTTCTGTGTTGGTCAACGACAAGCTGGAATGAAACAATGGCTCGATTGGACAAGCGGAGACGCAAAATCTTGCGTCTCTACGGTTTTACCATCTTGCTGACCAATACAAAATGGACGTGATTCAAATGAGCCGGTCTGATTGACTGTTGGCGGCGGGCGGCCACAAGGGCACGCTCCTACCCTACAGGCTCAACTCATTTGGAACATGACCGCACATATCGGTCCATCCAACCCAGTAACGCCTTGTTCTGGGCGCGTCGCAGCTTGGGCGGTCCTGCGATGGCGCCGTTGTGCGAGCCACCCGGTAGGCGCAACATCTCCACCAGGCAGCCGTTGGCTTTGAGCACATTGTAGAACTGCTCAGACTGTTCGGCCGGGCAGCGCCAGTCGCTTTCGCATTGGACCAGCAGCGTGGGCGTTGTGCAGCGATGGGCATAGGTAATGGGTGAGCATTTGACATAAGTTTCCGGAATCTCGTGTGGATGTCCGCCCAGTTGTTCCACACTGAACCAGACGCCGATGTCGCTGACGCCGTAGAAGCTGAGCCAGTTGGTCACCGGGTTTTCAGGCACGGCCGCCTTGAAACGATCTGTCTGGCCCACGATCCAGCATGTAAGGTTGCCGCCGCCTGAGAGACCCGCAGACGCCCAATCGATCCGGGTCCGCCCAGCCGCAGGCAATGGCTTCATCGACGCCGGCCATCAGATCGGCATAGTCGAGGGTGCCCCAGTCGCCCTTGATGGCCGTGGAGAATGCATCGCCATAGCCGGTCGAGGCGCGATGGTTGATCATAAGCACGCCATACCCAGCGCCCACCAGCATCTGCATGTCGAAATGGTAGAGGTGGCCGAAGGCGCTGTGGGGCCCGCCGTGGATATAGAGCACCGTTGGGACCGGATTCGACACCCCGTCCGGCAGCAGCATCCAGCCTTCGACGGAGACATCATCGACGCTCTTGAAGATGAAATGCTCGACCTGCGGCGGCGCGAGTTCGCCAAGGGCGTCGGCGTTGATTGCCGTCAGCTGTCTTTCGGTATGATTGGATAGATCAAGCTCGAAGATGTTGAGCGGGTCATGGAGCGTTGAAACCAGAGCGAAGAGCCGATCGCCGGCAGGACTCAATGCCAACGGCAGGCAGGAGCGGTCTCCGTCCATGACTGGACTGAACGACTCTTCTCCGCTCAGAGCAACGCGCCAGATCTGAATTGTCCCGCCCATCTGAACCTTCACGTAGGCGAAGTCCCCATCTGATGAAACGGGCAAGGCATTAGCGGTGAAGAAGGCCGCTGCCGGCATATCCGGCTGCATGCGGCCGCCGACACCGACGGGAAAGCCTGCCGTGCGCTTCTCGGGCAAACCACCCTCAGAATCGACGATGAAGAGGTCGGATTTGCTGCCGATCGGCAGGCCCTTGGCTTGGCCGACGAATGCGACATGCCGGCTGTCCGGCAACCAGGATGCCATCGGCGAAGCGTCACCCCATTGGGCGCTGACGAATACATCGACTTCCGGCATGGAGACGCTCGCGTCAGAGAGGTCAATTACAGCCAGTTCAGGCGCGTAGTTGGCATGGGTATCCGGCCGCATACCGACCGTGAAGAGCAGACGCCTGCCGTCCGGTGACCAACGAGGAGCGGTGTTGTGATTCACGTCGTCGGTTAGTTGCCGGATGCCGCCGTCAGCGACGCTCACCAGGTAGAGATCCTGAATGAGTGCATCAAGGTAGCCCATGCCATCGAACCGATATACATGCCGTGTGACACGATACGGCGCAGTCGGGTCGACCGGCGCCTCACGTCCTTTCGTCGCGGAGAAAGCGATCGAAGAACCGTCGGGCGACCAGTCCGGCCCGCCGGCCACGCCCTGGGGCAGAGTGGTCAGTTGATGGGCCTCGCCGCCATTTAGTGAAAGCAGGTAGATCTGCGTCTGCTCGCCGCTGTCAGATAGAAAGGCCAGTGTTTGTCCGTCAGGTGACCATGCAGGCTGCGTGTTACTGCCCGTTCCATAGGTCAGCTGACGTATGGAGCCACTCTTACCGTCAAGCAACCAGATGTTCTGGAAATCCATGTCGCTGTCCGCGTCATATTCGGAGAGTGCATAGGCGATCTGTGTGCCGCTAGGCGATGGAGCGACTGAATGGAGAAAGCTGAGGCTGAAGAGGTCGTCTGACGACACGGGGCGAGACATAGGATGCTCCGAATGTTGTGATAGAAGCGAGATTCTGATGCGGTGACTATCGTTGCCCATTAGCGTGGCAATCGCGTCAGGCCATTGTTGCCAGCGCTGTTGCTAGCCTGGCAATGCCCTTTTCCAGGTTACGATCGTCATAGAAGGCGAAGCTCAGGCGAAGGTAATCACGGAGCGCGCCGTTGCTGGAAAAGCGGATCCCCGGCTGGAATCCCAGATTCATCTGTCGAGCTATTGGCAAGAGCCTCTCTGCATCGAGTCCATTCGCCAATTGGATCCAGAAAAAGAAGCCGCCGTCGGGGCACCGATAGGCAATCTCACCACGCAGTTGATTCTGCAGTGCTTCGTCCAAAACTATCACGCGTCGGCCATAGGTCTCTTTGAGAGATGCCAGGTAGCTCTCTTGCAGTCCCAACTCTAGAACAGCGCCTACAATGGATGATGTCAACGGATTGAGACCGCCGCCGCTGTCAACCATGCCGCAGGTGACGAATCTCTGCACACGCTCGGTCGAACCCTGAATCCAACCGAGGCGCAGCCCTGGGGCGAGGATTTTCGAAAAGGAGCCGACTGAGAGCACATTGGCTCCGACAACTCCGAGGTCCGTTTCCTCGGCGCCTACGTAGGCAGCGAAGGGGTGCGGCACTTGGCTGCCGGCCTTCAGCGCGGTAGTTCAGTAGATGGTAGACCTCGTCGGCGACAATCAGAAAATCGTATTCCTGGCTCAACGCAACCAATTGATCGCGTCGGTCCTGGGACAAGGTGATACCGGTGGGGTTCTGAAAGGTCGGGATGGTGTAGACGAAGCGTGGTCGATATTCGTCCAATGTCGCGACCAGCGCATCGACGATCAGTCCATCCTCGTCGATTGGGATGCTGATGACGTTGAGATGGTGGTCGGCAAAGATGCGCAGGGCCAGGAAGTAGGACGGCTCTTCGACAAAGATCGTGTCACCGGGTCGCGTAAAGAGGGTGCAGATTAGATCGAGTGCCTGGGATGCGCCCGCAGTCACAAACAACGTTTCGGATGAGACTGGATGATTGTATCCGCGAGTCAGGAAGGTGGCCAGTTCTCTGCGCAAGAATCCGTCACCTTGCTCGCAGCCGTAGTTCAGCAGATCTGGATTGCCCTGACCGAGCCGGTGGGCGCTTGCGTGGCGGATGATATCAAGCGGCAGCAGATCGAAGCCGGGTTGACCGATTCCTAGGTCGACCATGCCTGGCGCGATATCAACTTGCGTTGTGCGAATTCGAGGGTGGTAGGATGATTGAACAGATGGCATACGGGCGCACCATGAAGGACGGCTAGATCGGATACTTTCAAAATTGCTCGTTTCCGGCGATCAGTATAGCGTCATTCCAGCCTGATGCATAAACGCACACGCAGGTTGTCAGGCGACACATTGGGCTTCGAAATTCGGTCACCTAATGCACCAACGAAAGATACCCAATCGGCGAGCAGGTGGCATCGATGTGACAGATGTTGGACAGTGTATGGTACGCATTTGTGATATCGACACGATTCTCTGGTATTATTGCTGCGCAACCGGCTAGAAATGACGAAACAAAAGAGATCGTTTAGTCGTTAATCGTCTAGTCGTTAAGTGAGTCGAATACTGAACCAGTTTGTGACCCAATCACCCATTGAGATCGTGGTACAGGGCGTGAATACCATCGCCGAATGATAGTTTGGCGAAATCAATCTTGATTGCTGAGAATCAAATGACTGCGCTGCAAAAGGGCTCTTCCTGACATCAGTTTGCACAAATCATGTTGTCGCCTAACGAGAAGATTCGTGCAAATTGAAGAGTCCACTGCAAAAAGCCTTTTCTTGACATGAACGGTCGCGAATTATCACGAATTGTGTCCTCGCTCCCAGAGAGAAGATACGTGACAATTCGCGTGAATTCGTGTCTGAATCCCTTTATACAGCGGACTCATTGATGTCTGAAAACTCTTTGCCGTATTGTCACTGAATGAGCACCGAAAGGACGCGGGAATGCAGAAAAAATCGATTGTTTTGGTCGGCCTATTGGCAATGCTGGCAATGGTATTTGCCGGATGTATCCAGCCGCTGACGCCGCCGGCCGAAACCGGCCAAGATGCAGAGGTTGGAGCCATGGATGCCGAAGAAACCGACGCCGGAGAAATGGACGCCGTAGAGACGACACTCTATGTGGGTCCAACACAGGCCGACTGCGTAGGCGAAGGACCAATGACCTGTATGCTGGTCAAGACGGAACCCGATGGCGAATACCAGCTCTTCTATAACCAGATTCAAGGCTTTGAGTACGTGCCGGGCTACGAATATGAACTGCTGGTTAATGTGGAAGACGTGGCCAATCCGCCCGCAGGCGGGTCTTCCCTGAAGTACACGTTGATTGAAGAGGTTGGCGCCACGGAGGTTGGTCCGACCCTGGAGGGCACGCCCTGGCAGATGGTCGCACTGGCCGATGAGAATGGAGAGCCGGTCGAGACACTGCCGGACGTGGAAGTGACCGCACTCTTCGAGAATGGCAGAGTCAGCGGTACCGACGGATGCAATAACTACTCAGGCGCCTACAGCGTCGATGGTACTGACTTGACCGTTGGACCTGAGATGATGGGCACGATGATGGCCTGTCCCGGACCGATCATGGACCAGGCTGGGGCCTACACGGCGGCTCTGATCAGCGCAGCACGTTACGCCATCGTCGACAACCAGTTGCGCATTATGAACGACACAGGCCGCACCGTCGTCACCTACGATGTGCGAGTGCCGACATCACTGACCGGCACCACCTGGAATGCCATCGGCTACAACAATGGCAAGGAGGCCGTGGTTTCCATCGCCATCGACACTGAAATCACCGCAGTGTTTGGGGAGGATGGCACGCTCTCTGGTTCCGCGGGATGCAACAACTATTCGGCCGGTTACGAGGCCGACGATGTAAACATCAAGATCGGCCCGGCCGCTGTCACCATGATGATGTGTGCTGAACCTGAGGGCGTCATGGATCAGGAGACGCTCTATCTGGCAGCCCTGAGCATGGCCGAAGTCTACAGTATCGACGGTGACCGTCTCCAGTTACGCACCAGCGAGGGTTCGCTGGTGGCCGACTACCGGGCCGCAAGTGCCGATGCTGACGGCGACGATGCTGGTTCTGTTCAGCCTGAAATCGCCCAGCCGGTGGTCGGCGAAGTGCCGGCAGACGCTGACTCCCTAACCGAGTCTCTCGCCGATATGGAGTATGAGTCTGAATATACGGCCAACCGAACTGCGCCGTTGACAGACGGCGAGTACAGTGAGGAAGCCGCCCCTGGTTCCGCCTCCAAGGTCGAAGTGACCCTGACCGACCAAGGTGCTGTCGGTGAACTGAATGGACAACCGGCTGCTGCTGTCGTGTTGGCGACCAGTTCTGGCGGCAGCGGTACATTCTATGATCTGGCTGTTGTCATGGATGAAAACGGCGAACCCGTCAATGTAGCGACCATCAGCTTGGGCGACCGTGTTCAGGTCAACTCGGTCGCCATCGAGGATAACCAAATCGTCGTCGATATGGTCCAATCCGGCCCCAACGATCCAATGTGCTGTCCGTCTGAGCATGTGGTCAATGCCTATGCGCTGCAGGACGGTGAATTGGTCGAGGCGTCAAGCACGCTGGTCGCTGATGACGAAGCGTCCGGTGAGGAAACCAAGTCGAGCGATGCTGCTGCCGCCGATGCCGAAGCAGCATCACAACCGGCAGTCCGTGACGGCATTGTCGGCGTCGAGTGGCACTTCTTCAAGTTTGAGGGCGGTGACGACAGTCAGATCTTCGTCGATGATCCCAGCCGCTATCTGCTCCTGCTCAACCCGGATGGTACGGCCAACGTACAGGCTGACTGCAATAATGGTAGTGGCAGCTACCAGCTTGATGGAAGCTCGCTGACCATCGATATTGTGGCTGTCACACGTGCGCTCTGTCCGCCGGATTCGCTCTCCGATGACTATTTGCGCCTGCTCGGCGACGTTGTTACCTTTGTCGAGAAGGACGATGTGTTGGCGCTTAATCTCATGATGGACGCTGGAAACATGTTGTTCCAGCTCGAAGACGCAACCGTCGAGCAGGTCCATCAACCGACCGAGTTGATCCCGCAGGATGCCATCACGGTTGATCCCGGCTCGCTTGCCACTTCCTATCACTGGCAAGTCCTGCCGCCGACACCTTATGATGCCAGTATGCCCCCGGTTCCTGTGGGCCAGCCGCCGCACGCTGTCGTGACATTTGACTACCTGCCGGCGCCTCAGGCTCTAGCGGAAGGCGGCCCTTACATCGTTGTCTATCCCGTCAATGAATATGTGCAGTTGTGGCAGGATGCCGGCAACGACGCCATCGCTGATACAGTGGCAGGCATGCAAACCTTGCTGGATGAACAACCAGCAAGTCCTATGCCGCCCATGCCCATCTTGCCTCTGCCGGGCGCGGTCAATGATCTCGCTGTCCAGACCCAATACATCGATTTCGTCGGTGGTAGCGGGGTGCGCTTCGTGGGCCGCCTGTCCCAAGATGCATCCCCAATTCTTCGAGACCAGACTGCCTACTACTTCCAAGGCCTGACCGATGATGGTCGGTTCTATGTCTCTATGCGCTGGCCGGTGACGACATCGGCGCTGCCATTCTCGATGGAAGAGATCGACCAGGATCAACAGCAGGCGATTGAGAGTAATATTGAGATCTACCTGCAACAGGCGACAGAGAGTCTGAACGTGCTTGAATCATCTGACTGGACTCCAGATCTTGTGGAGTTAGACGCACTGGTCAACTCGCTTACGGTTGAGGTGCCGGATAGTGAGTAAGGCCAATTTCGTGCGCTGTTTTATCGTGCCATTCCATCTCATCACAGGGAGAGCTCAGGACAATTACCATGAATGTACTTACTAGACGAAAACCATACATTGCGCTGCTTGGGCTATTGACTGCCGTGGCAATTGCATTGTTGGCGACTCCAGCAATGGCCGGCGTGTTGCCGGCCGAAGTCGAGCCTGCGCCTGTCGCCCAGGAGACCGAGCCCATATTCGCGCTGCCGGGTGTGCTGCAGAAGGCCAACAACCAGCCGTTCGACACGTTCCTGGTGACCAATGACAACGCACTCTACGGGCTTGTTGGAAAGACACCGGACATCGAGGCGGAGATCACTGCCTATCGGGACCAGGGCAGGGATATCGAGGTCAAGGTCTGGGGTACGCTCTACCCCAATGGTCGTATGTCGAACAAGCCGGAGATCATTGTTTCTAACATTCAGTCTGATGTCGCTCCACCAGCCGGCGGCGCCGAAGGCTCAAATCCCGGCACGGGCACTTCGGTTGCCATTGTGCGCGTGGACGTTGCCAATGTGCGTTCGGGGCCGGGGACGGCCTACTCCGTGGTCGGCGAATTGAAGATGAACCAGGTCTGTCCCATCACCGGACGCAACAGCGACAACAGTTGGTGGCTGCTTGATTGCGCCAACGCCGTTGCCGGCTGGATATCCGACACTGTTGTGAGGACCGTCGCTGATCCGGACAGCATCCCAATCATTGCTGTGCGACCGCCGGCTGTGGTCCAACCGCCGACACCCGTCTATACAGGCTGGAAGGCGTCCTACTTCAACAACTCGACCTTGAGCGGTGCACCTGTTGTTGTTCAGGATGTTGCCGAGATCAACTTCAATTGGGGAACCGGTAGCCCGAATCCGGCGGTGCCGTCAGACTATTTCTCGGCGCGTTACGAACGCACCATCAATTTTGCAGCCGGAAACTACCGTTTCTCTGCTACCTATGATGACGGCGTGCGCGTCTACATTGACGGCCAAGTTGTCATTGACGATTGGAACCCCGGTTCGGTGCGAACGAGAACAGCAGACAGATCGCTCTCCGGCAACCATGCGATCACGGTCGAGTATTTCGAAGACACCGGCTTGGCTTCACTGGCGTTCTCCTGGGCGACCTATCAGAATACAACGCCGTCCCCCACACCCAGCAAGGGTGATTGGGAGGCATCGTACTTCACGAACCCCGATCTGGCCGGAGGGCCGGCTGTGGTCCAGATCGAACCGCGAACACCCTATCCGTTGGATAAGAACTGGGGGACCGGTTCACCGATTCCAGGTGTCATTCCCAATGACAACTGGTCAGTCCGCTATCGAGCAACCTACTACTTTGATGCGGGCGACTTCACGTTCAAGGCCAAGTCTGACGATGGTGTGCGAGTCTACTTAGATGGTCATCGTGTCATCGATGCCTGGAGCGACGGATACAAGGATGTTCAGAATACCTTCAATGGTGTAGGCGCCGGCGATCATGAGATTGTGATCGAGTTCTATGAGCGCACCGGCAACGCTTCTGTGCAGGTCTACTGGTGGCGCGAAGGGTCGCAAACGTCAAACAACCCGTATGCCAATACCGAGTACTAGACCTCCGTCAGGAACGATCCCAATCCGGGGTCGGCAAGCATAAGGAAGAGAGCGGACGGCTTGTATGCTGTCCGCTCTTTCTTTCCATGAGCGACGCTACAGATGGAGGCGCTGTGGGAATAGCATCCCTATTCCCCCCTTTCGCATTGCGCTCCATTGGCGGGTGTGCGGTATACTCTTCAGTTAGGATTTTTGGCGGGTGAGCGTGATGGCCGGCTTACGGTCTCAGCGAACGTCCGAAATTGTGCGGATGACATGACGTGAATGATATGTTTTTGTTTCGTAGAGAAACAAGGGGGACAGATGAGTAACCAACAGGGCAATAACGGTGCAGTCACAGGTACGTTTGCCGTCAAGGCGGGGATGGCCCAGATGCTGAAGGGCGGCGTCATCATGGATGTCGTGACGCCTGAACAGGCACGAATTGCCGAAGAGGCCGGTGCTTGTGCGGTGATGGCGCTGGAACGCGTGCCCGCTGACATCCGCAGGGACGGTGGCGTGGCCCGCATGAGCGATCCGGATATGATCCAGAAGATCATCGAGTCGGTCACTATCCCGGTGATGGCAAAGGCACGGATCGGCCATTTCGTCGAAGCACAGATCCTACAGGCCATCGGTGTGGACTACATCGATGAGAGCGAGGTGCTGACGCCGGCCGATGAAGAGCATCACATCAACAAGCACAAGTTCACAGTGCCATTTGTCTGCGGTTGCCGCAATCTGGGCGAGGCGCTGCGTCGCATTGCCGAAGGCGCGGCCATGATTCGCACCAAAGGCGAAGCAGGCACCGGAGATGTGGTCGAGGCCGTGCGTCACGCTCGAAGCGTCCAGGGGGCCATCCGCCGCATCAGCACCATGGACGAGGACGAGCTGTTCACCTATGCCAAGGATATTCAAGCGCCCTATGCGCTGGTCAAGGAGACGGCCGAACTGGGCCGGTTGCCCGTCGTCAACTTTGCGGCCGGGGGTGTGGCCACGCCGGCAGACGCAGCGTTGATGATGCAGTTGGGCGTAGACGGCGTCTTCGTGGGTTCGGGTATCTTCAAGAGTGGAAATCCGGTCGAGCGCGGCAAGGCCATCGTGCAGGCCGTTACCCACTACAACGATCCCATGATGATTGGCCGAAGTAAGCATGAATTTGGGTGAACCCATGGTCGGCATCAATGTGGATTCGCTCTCTGAAGCAGAACGCCTGGCTCGTCGGGGCTGGTAGATGGAGGGGGACTGGGGAATAGGGATCTGGGATTGGGGATTGGGTTAAGATTCTGATGATGGGAATACCACCAATTTCCTGTTCCCCAGTCCCCAATCCCTATTCCCCGTTCCCCATTCTCCGATCACTTTCACATCTCAAGAAATCATGACACCTCATCAACCCATGACCATCGGCGTTCTGGCTTTGCAAGGCGCATTTGCCGAGCATATCAAACTGTTTGCACAGCTTGGCGTGCAGGCAATCGAAGTGCGCAAGCCTGAGCAACTTGACGGCCTAAGCGGATTGGTGATTCCCGGCGGCGAAAGTACATCCATGGGCCTGATCGCGCAGCGCTGGGGATTGGAGAAGCCGTTGCAGGCTTGGGTGGCGGGCGGACGACCGACCTGGGGAACGTGTGCCGGGATGATCTTGTTGTCGCAGCGCGCTGTGGGCCAGAAACGCGGCGGCCAGATGCTGATTGGCGGTCTTGATGTCACCGTCAATCGCAACTACTTTGGACGCCAGGTCGATAGCTTCGAGGCGAATCTGGTCGCCCCGAAACTTGGCGACGAACCGTATCCGGTTGTCTTCATCCGTGCACCTGCCATCATTGAGTTGGGGCCGCAGGTCGAGTCGCTGGCTGCTCTGCCCGGCCATGGTGACGAGGTCGTACACGTCGCCGTTCGCCAGGGGGCCATTCTCGCCACCGCTTTCCATCCTGAGCTGACCAACGATCTTCGCTGGCACCGGCTCTTTGTGGAGATGGCGTCCATCTAAACGAACAACATGGACAAAATCAGGAGGGGCGTGCACGAAGCACGCCCCTCCTGATTTTGTCCATGTTGCCGGCTATGCGACAAGGTGACTAGGCCTCCGACTTACGGGTTGGATCTGAATCGTCTTCGTGGGCATCTTCGCTTGCGGCCTCCGTCTCAGACGTTGCATTCACTTCGTCTGTCGGCCCATCTGCAACATCTGCGCTCGCTGCAACAATATCGTCAACCCCGGCAGAGATCTCGTCGCCGGTCTCAGCGACCTCGCTGATGATGACCTCGATCTGATCTTCGCTCTTTTCGGCCGGCGTATCGATATTTTCATCGACCGAGCCTACGATTGCTTCACCTTCAATCGAGACATCGTTCTTATCTGCAAACTCGTCCGTTGCATCTTCAGTGCCTGCAACATCACTCGGCGCATAGTCCTCTGGGGCCGGCGGTATGATCACGGTCTGCTCATATGCATCAACTTCGGCGCCTGGCACTTCGTCGTCTGTTTTTTCCGGATCGGATGGCGCCAACGGCGCCGGAACAGCGCTCGAACTGTCGTACATCGGGTGTTCGCGGGCCAGTTGCCCATACAGGTGATACTGGAACAGGGTCAGAAAGAGAATGGAAAGCGGCAGGGTCACTGCCAGTCCGATCACACAGAGGATCACGCCTACAATGCCGGCCAGGATGCTGGCGATGAAACTGACAGCCATCACCACTAACATGACGATGATTACCTGGCCTAAATTGGCTCGGGTCCACGCCCAGATCTTGGTGACTTTTAGCCCACTGCCGATATGCTCATCGTGAGCGAACGAGATTGTGAAGCCGGGGGCGGCCAATGCAACAAAGATGCCGTACAACATCAGCAAGCATGAGGTACATAGTATGATGGCCGAGCCGATGAACTCGCCGGCGCCGCCGCTATCGGCCAACGCACCGCCGATGAACAATGGCACCATCATCAAGTAGGCCGCCAGCGACCAGACCAAAGCGACAACGACATACTTGAACCCACGTGACAGGTCTCCGCCCCATTCATCCCATTCGGGTAGAGGCTGCGCCCTTCCATCGCGAACATTTTGAAGCAGTCGAATCGCATAGCCGCTGAGAATCAGAAAGCCGACAAACCCGACCAAAACCGGAGAAAGCAGCATGCTGATTAGGATAACGCCTGTGCCGATACCGGCTTTTTTTAACCAGTTTTCATCTTCCGTAATAAAAGTGATTGCTCGTCCGATATCCATCCATTCCTCCTTGCCAGGGCCTGCTACGCGCCACTGGAGTCTTCGTTAATTGCCTTTTCCTCTGCCGTTGTTCTATCAAGTCGGTCGTGCACAAGATTGGCTGCGTAACTCTCACCAGAAATTGTAGCATAGCACCAGAGGCGCAACAACCTGTTTCGATCCGGCTGAGAATCTCTACGCAGCCGCCTGTGGAAAGTTTCCACGTGGGCATATGATCTGCTTCGGCCCATGCAGGAAAAAATCTCTGTGGAAACGTCTTAGCAGTTTAAGGCTAACCGTATCTCTTGAGTTACCCAGGCGTCGCTTTCATCTTCCAATGCCTCCTGCAAGCTAGATGCTGCATCCTTATGCTTGGTCCTGGAGAGAACCTCCCCCAGGGCCCAGGCAGCGTGTCCGCGCACAAGAGGGGATTCATCGATCAAGGCCTGTTGGAGAGCGGGTACGACAGATGGATCGGCCCAGTTGCCCAGGGCGACACAGACGTTGCGGAGCATGCCCGCTCGTTTCGCCCGTTTGACCGGAGAGCGCCGGAAATGCGCGCTGTACGCTGCTTGGTCCAACCAATAGGGCGTGTCAGGGGAGAACCCTTCGAGTAAGGGCGGTGCGATGCGAGCCTGTTTTGCCTGCAGTGCATCCAGCAGAGGCCGGCGATTCTCGAGATGCCGATTCCACGGGCAGACTTCCTGGCAGATATCGCACCCGAAGATGCGGTTGCCGAAAGATGAACGCAGCGCACGCGGAATAGGGCTGCGCGCTTCAATGGTCCAATAGGAGATACAGCGCTGCGGATCCAGATTGAAGGGACCAACGAAGGCGTCGGTCGGGCAGGCGTCCAGGCAACGTGAGCAGCGTCCGCAGGTGCCGACGGCGGGCAGTCGGCCGCCATCGGTATCGCCTTTGTTGTTCCTGCGATTGCTTCCGGACACAACGGGAGATGACAATGCCGCCAGCGTCCACGTGCCGTGATTGCCCCTCCAATCAAGCCCTGTCAGCACCTGCTCGGCTGTGAACTGTTCGACTTCCATAGGAATGGGGACAGGGTCGGGCAGAAGAATTTCGGGTACGAGCACCGTCGCCAGTACGAGCCAACTGCCGTCTTTCGGGTGAATCGTGCAGCAGTTCTTGCCGGTGAAACCGATGCCTGCACGCATCGCCCAATCTCTTTCCAACACCGGACCCGTGTCAACCAGGCATTTCCCTCGCGTTGTGCGACCGGTTAGACCGGCAATGAAGGCATCCAGTGCGTATAGCTGAGGTCGGATGATCTCGTGATAGTCGTCGCCCCAGGCGTAGGAGGCGATGATGCCGCGGCTGGGATCGTCGCGTATTGCTGCGGGCAACGAAAACTGATGATAGTTGACCGCTAGAACAATGATCGATCGAAACGGCTCATCGTCCGGTCTATCGGCGTCAGCAAGCAGCGCCGGATTGCGCCGTTTGTCGACGTTTCGCTCCAGGTAGGCCATTTCACCGGCCCGCCCCTGTGCAAGCCAGCCTTCATAGAAATCCGCATGTGCTGCTTCGGACAGCGGTATGACGCGGCACTGGTCGAAGCCAATGCGTGTGGCTTCGACCTTGATGGCATCGGTGAGTGCTGCTCTGTCCAATTTGGCTATGCTCCATTCGGGCCGACAAAAATCAGGATCGCGTAGCGTCATCAATTCAGGTGTTGAAAATTCAGGTGTCGAACATGTAACGGGCTGCAGACCCCGCGTATTGTGGCATTTTCGAGGACTGCCGTCAATCTATGCTATGGCACAGAACCTCCATGGACTGCGTGAGTCGTCGATCTACCTTGCAAACAAGACGAGTTGAGAACGAATAGGTAGGGACCGGGACTTAACAGAACCTGTACGCGAAAATTTGTTGGCGGCCATAGACCTTGTGTTACAATCAAAAATCGCGTTTGCGAGGCCTTTCGAAGCGGAATGGGAACCAATGAATTACAAACGACTGGCGTCAATTTCATACGGCCATTTTGCCATCGACATCCTCAATTCGTCGATTGCCATCATCTTGACGTCAGTCTCCGGCGATTTTGATCTGTCGGTCAGTCAGATCGGCTTCGGAGCCATGATCTACACGTTCGCAGCCGCCTTCAGCCAGCCGCTCTTTGGCCTGGTGGCCGATAGGTTGCGTGGCCGGTGGCTGGGCGCCATTGGCCTGGCCTGGACGATACTCTTCTACGCGCTGGCCGCCTTTTCCCCCAGCTACCCTGTGTTGATCACACTGTTGACCATCGGCGCGCTTGGCAGCGGCGCGTTCCATCCTGTGGGCATTGTCAACGCGGCTGATGCCGGCGGCGACTATCCTACCTCCTCTACGTCGATCTTCTTCCTGCTTGGTCAGTCCGGCCTGGCCTTGGGGCCGATTGTTTCCGGCATCGTGTTGCAGAACATGGGACTGGCCGGTCTGCCCTACATCGCCTTGGCCATGACGCCTGCTGTCGTGATGATGGCCATATTCCTGAACGATCCGATGACTGACCATGCGCCGCAGCCGGAATCGAAGCCGACGGAGCATTCAACGGATGTTGCTGCGCCCACCGTTACACAGCGGCCTCAGGTCGGTAGATTGGTCGTGACTGCCTTTGTGCTGGCCATTGCGCTGCGGGCCACAACGATCCAGAGTTTCGCCGTCTTGTTGCCCAAGTATTTTGACAACCTAGGCTTCACTTCCGGCGAATATGGATTGATGCTCGGCATCTTCACGATGGGTGGGGCGCTGGGCACGCTCTCCGGCGGCATCTTCGGTGACCGCTTTGAGCGGCGTACGTTGATGGTCGCGGCCCTGCTGTGCAGTGTGCCGTTTTCACTGGCCCTGCTAAATACCCAGGGTATGGCCTATTTCGTGGCCGCATTCATTGCTGGCGGATTGCTCAATGTGCCGCACAGCATCATGCTGATCATCGGCCAGGAGTTGCTGCCCAAGCGTAAGGGTTTCATCGGTGGCGCTGTGCTCGGATTTATGTTTGCTAGTGGTGCAGGAATGGCCTGGGTGGCCAGCTGGTTTGCGGATTGGATCGGGTTGACCACAGTGCTCACAGTGTTGGCCTTCTTCCCCATTGGCGCGGCTGCGGTCACTCTCTTGCTGCCCAGATCGCGCAGCACGGTTCTGTCCTCAACCGAGCCTGCCCCATCTGCGGTTTCTGCGGATTGAATGGAATGGGCGGATTTTCGTTGATCTTTCAGAGATATTTCTGATGGCATCAGTCCGATCCACCGGCTCGGCGTTCTACTATGAGCGTGACTGGATCGCCACGTTTTTCGACAGGATTCCTCTTCGTCAGCTTCCACGAAATGTATTTCGGTAATTAAAACAGTTCAATTTGACAAAATTAAATCGACGTGCTACAATTTCGCTCTGAAAAGTTCGTTTTCTCTGTTATGTGCAAGGAGCGGATATGGCCTTAAGCCGATACGTCAAAAATCAAGAAAACCCAACCTGGCTCGTCCTTGAACACTTGCAGAAGTCCGGCTCAGCCAGTATCAAAGATCTGGAAGTCGTCCTCGGCGTTACAACTACGGCTGTGCGCCAGCATCTGAACACATTGCAGGCGGAGGGCTATATTGAACGTCGGCGTGTTCCAGGGGGTGTCGGGCGTCCTCACTACGCCTATACGTTGACCGGCAAGAGTCAGGAGCTTTTTGGTTGCCACTGTGATGATTTGGCTCTCACGTTGCTGGAGGAGGTCTTCCTTCTGGAGGGCAGCGAACGAACAGAGTTGCTCTTGGGGCGTGTGGGCAACCGACTTGCCACACAGTATGCGAATGATGTGCGTTCTACGGTCCTTCAGGATCGCGTTGAAGAATTGGCCGGGGCGCTCTATGAGCGGGGCGTCATTGCAGACGTCAGCAAGCAGAGCGATGACACCATTGTGCTTCACACCTACAATTGTCCCTATCATGAGCTGGCCCAAGACCATCGTGAAATCTGTGAGATGGACCAGAAGATGATACGGCAGGTTCTGGGTTCCGATGTCAATCTGAGCGAGTGCATGATGGATGGGCATGGAAGCTGTACCTTTGTCGTTGAGAACGCGAAGAGTACAGACTCAAGCTCGAAGCTCAACGGCAACGTCCGCTGATGACCGGTGGCGTTGTTGGGGCCGTTTCGTATCAATCGTATCAAGCTGTCCGACCAAATATTCTAAGAAACTGTACGGGATTCACTGGCTGAAATTAGTCATTACCTATAGGAGCGAAAATTTACCATGAGTGTTCTTGAAATCCGCAACCTTCATGCTTCAGTTGAAGATACGGAAATCCTCAAAGGCGTTAATCTGACCTTGCACAGCGGCGAAATCCACGCCCTAATGGGGCCAAACGGCTCCGGCAAGTCGACCTTGGGCTATGTGATTGCAGGCCACCCGCACTATGAAGTGACTGAGGGTGACATTCTGATTGACGGCGAAAGTATCTTGGACTTGGAGGCGGACGAGCGCACCAAAGCCGGCGTCTTTCTTGCTTTTCAGTACCCGGTTGCCGTACCCGGCGTGACAGTTGCCAACTTCCTGCGTACTGCGGTCTCCAATGTACGTGGCTATACGGAACAGTCGAATGGGAACGGCAAGAGCGGTGTCATCGGTAGCAACCTCATGCCCATGCGTGAGTTCCGCCGTGAGCTTAACGCTAAGATGAAGGAGTACAATGTCGATGCCAGCTTTGCCCGTCGGTATCTGAACGACGGCTTCTCCGGCGGCGAAAAGAAGCGTACGGAAGTATTGCAGATGGCCATGCTGGAGCCGACCTTTGCCATCCTCGACGAGTCTGATTCGGGTCTCGACATCGATGCTCTGCGCGTGGTCTCTGACGGTATCAACAAACTGGCGACGGAAGATCGTGGTTTCCTGCTTGTCACCCACTATCAGCGTATTCTCAACTACGTGAAGCCGAATCACGTCAGTATCTTCCACAATGGACGCATCGTGATGACCGGCGGACCGGAAGTGGCGCATATGCTTGAAGAGCGCGGCTACGGTTGGGTTGAGGAAGAGTTTAAGGGCGCGGAAGCGGTTGCTGCGTAGGGAAACACGAAACATACTGCGTGCTGCGTACTACGTAATTCGGTGTTGACGTTGCCGTCTGTTGAACGGCAATCGTTGGCCCTGAAACAAGTGTGGTCTCCATTGAGACCTTAAACAGCACGCAGTACGTATTAGATTTTGGAGAAACCAATGGCTACACAAGCAGACATGCAACACCTCGACGGTGTCAAGAGTGAATACCAGTACGGCTTCCACGACACAGAGGACGCCTTCTTTAAGAGCGCCCGAGGCCTGAATCACGGGGTCATCGATGAGATCTCGGATCAGAAGAATGAACCGGATTGGATGCGCCAGTTCCGCCATGAGGCGCTCGATATATTCTTTGCCAAGGCGCTGCCCACCTGGGGCGCGGACCTGAGCGGCATCGACTTTGACGAGATTTTCTACTATCTTCGCCCGTCCGAAAACCAGGGCAAGACCTGGGACGACGTGCCGGAGAGCATCAAGAATACCTTCGAGCGACTGGGTATTCCCGAAGCCGAGCGGAAATTCCTGGCCGGCGTCGGTGCGCAGTACGACTCTGAGGTCGTCTACCACAGCCTCCGCGAGGAGTGGGAGAAGATCGGCGTCATCTTCCTGGACATGGACAGCGGCCTGCGCGAGCATGAGGACATTGTGCGCGAGTACTTTGCCACCGTTATCCCTGCAGCCGATAACAAATTCGCAGCACTCAACAGTGCGGTCTGGAGTGGCGGCAGCTTTGTCTATGTGCCGGCAGGCGTGCATGTGGATATTCCCCTGCAGGCCTACTTCCGCATCAATGCCGAGAACATGGGCCAGTTCGAGCGCACGCTGATGATCGTCGAAGAGGGCGCCAGCGTCCACTACGTAGAAGGCTGCACAGCGCCCATCTATTCGAGCAACAGCCTGCACAGCGCGGTGGTCGAGATCATCGTCAAGAAGAATGCCCGCTGCCGCTACACGACCATTCAGAACTGGAGCACGGACGTCTATAACCTGGTGACCAAGCGCACCATCGCTGAAGAAGGCGCCACCATGGAGTGGATCGACGGTAACCTGGGTAGTAAAGTCACCATGAAGTACCCGGCCGTCTACATGATGGGCCCCAAGGCGCACGGTGAGATTTTGTCGATTGCCTTCGCCGGCGCCGGCCAGCACCAGGACGCAGGTGGCAAGGTTGTGCACGCAGCGCCCTACACCAGTTCCAAGATCGTCTCCAAGTCGATCAGTAAGGATGGCGGTCGTGCAAGCTATCGCGGCCTGCTCAAGGTCGCTAAGGGCGCGCACCACAGCAAGAGCAACGTAGTCTGCGATGCCCTTCTGCTTGATGAGGCGAGCCGTTCCGACACCTACCCCTATATCGAAATTGAAGAGGATGAGGTGAGTGTCGGCCACGAGGCATCGGTCAGCAAGATCGGTGAGGAGCAACTCTTCTACCTCATGAGTCGCGGCATTGGCGAGGACGAAGCGGCAGCCATGATCGTGGGCGGCTTTATTGAGCCGCTGGTCAAGGAACTGCCCATGGAGTATGCCGTCGAAATGAATCGCCTGATCCAACTGCAGATGGAAGGCAGTATCGGGTAGGAGTTGAGGTAGGGGATTAGGGATTAGGGATCGGTGATTGGGGAACTCTGGAAGTCCAGATGCGTTCGCCAATCACCGATCCCTAATCCCCTATCCCTAATCTCAACCCTCCCAGAACTGAGGGAGACACAAAACGTGAGTGCACTTGTAAAAGAAAAAGTAATCGATTTGGTCGCCGGCTTTAGCCAGGAGACTGTCCGGGCCCTCTCGGCTGCCCGCAATGAACCTGAATGGATGCTCCAGTTTCGTCTTGACGCCTGGAATACCTTCGAGCAGATTCCTTGGCCGGCGGCGACGGATGAGGCCTGGCGCCGCACGCGCCTGACCGGCTTCAAGCTGGAGAAGTTCCAGGCCGTTGCCAGGCCTGCGAGTGATGATGTCGTTCTGCCTACGGTGATTCAGGCGGAACTTGATGATATGGAGAGTGCCGCCAGTCTCGTCTTTCAGGATGGCGGCGTGATCTACAGCGACATGAATGAAGACCTGGATGACAAGGGCGTGATCTTCACCGATTTGCAGAGCGCTGTCAACGACTACCCTGATCTTGTCAAAGAACATTTTATGACCAGCGTCGTCAAGCCTGATCATAACAAGTTCACGGCTTTGCATGCTGCGCTCTGGGATACCGGAGCCTTTGTCTATGTGCCCAAGAACAGCAAGGTCGATCTGCCGTTGCAGATCATTCTCAACCAGGCGACGGCCAAGACCGGCGGTTATCATCACACATTGATCGTGGCCGATGAAGGCGCGGACGTGACGGTGGTCGACGATCTGCTCGGCGGTGAAGACGGCATGCAGAGTAGCGTCGTCGAGCTTGTCGTCGGTGACAATAGCGTCGTTCGCTATATGAATCTGCAGGACTTCGCTCACTCGACCTGGAATTTCATGACCGGCCGCGCTGCCATGGGACGCAACACCGATCTGCGCTGGGTCCAGGTGAGCTGGGGCAGCCGCATGACGAAGGCCTTCCTCGACCTGGATCTGATGGGATCGGGTGGCCACGGCGAGCTGCTGGGCATCTATTTCCCGACCGGCAAACAGCACATCGATCACCAGACCTTGCAGATCCATCGCGCGCCCAATTGCTTCAGCGATCTGCTATTCAATGGCGCGCTCAAAGATCGATCACGTAATGTCTACATGGGCATCATCAAGGTCCTGAAAGACGCGCAGAAGACGGACGCATTCCAGCGCAACGGCAATCTCATTCTGGACAATACTGCTCGGACAGACAGCATTCCTGGTCTTGAGATTGAAGCCGATGACGTGCGCTGCACACATGCGGCCACGGCAGCCCAGGTCGAAGATGAATATGTCTTCTATCTGATGGCCCGTGGTCTAAGCCGGCCTCAGGCGGAACGCATGATCGTCCAGGGCTTCTTCCAGGCCGTGCTGGATCGTGTGCCTGTGGAGAGTGTCGTCACCAAGCTGGAACGGGTGATCGAACGCAAGATTGGCGGATAGTGAAAACGCACGAAGTCTAAAGATCGAGGACCAAAGATCGAAGATCGGTGCATGCAACGTCTTCCCGATCTTTGGTCTTCGATTTCAATAGGAGGCGCTTCATGAGCATTGAATCTAAAGGCTATGCCCATCCCGATGTGCTGGTGAGCACCGAGTGGGTAGCTAAGCATTCCCACGATCCGAATGTCCGAATTGTAGAGAGTGACGAAGACGTGCTACTGTATAACATCGCGCATATTCCCGGTTCGATTAAGCTTGACTGGCATACGGATTTGAACGATCCGATGGTGCGCGATTACATCGATCAGGAGCAGTTTCAGGCGCTGATGAGACGCAACGGTATCGGGAACGATACGACCGTTGTTTTCTATGGTGACAAGAACAACTGGTGGGCGACCTACGCCTTCTGGGTCTTCCAGCTTTTCGGACACACCAACGCCAAGATCATGGATGGTGGTCGCGCCAAGTGGATCGCGGAAGGCCGCGAGGTGACACGCGAAATTCCCACCTATCCGTCGACCAATTATGTTGCCCAAAAACGGGATGATACCAAGCTGCGTGCCTTCCGTGATGAGGTGCTTGGTCACGTCGAGGAAGGGAAACCGCTGGTGGATGTCCGCAGCCCCGGCGAATATAAGGGCGAACTTCTGCATATGGCCGACTACCCTCAGGAAGGTGCAATGCGTGGCGGACATATTCCTGGGGCCAAGAGCGTCCCCTGGTCACGGGCTGCCAATGAGGACGGCACCTTCCGCAGCGCCGATGAACTGCGCGCCCTCTATGAGGAGGAGCAGGGGCTCTCTTCGGACGACGATATCGTGGCCTACTGCCGCATCGGTGAGCGCAGCAGCCATTCGTGGTTTGTGCTGACCTATCTGTTGGGCTACGATAATGTGCGCAACTATGATGGATCTTGGACTGAATGGGGCAACGCAGTCGGATTGCCGATTGAACGATAGGGATTAGGGAATGGGGATTGCCGAATGGGTGGACCGCATTTTCTGGTCACGACAATCTCCCGATCGCCGATCCCTGATCCCCAATCCCCATTCGCCAGTCACCGACAGAACGAGATGAGATCGCATGACCGACATCGCTGTACGGGATCGCACAGCCGAAATTCGGGAACAGTTTCCGAATCTTGAACGTGAAATCGAAGGCAATCCGCTTGCCTATCTGGATAACGGCGCCAGCAGTCAGAAACCAATAGCGGTTCTTGATGCGCTTGACGGTTTCTATCGACATTACAATGCCAATGTCCATCGCGGTGCACACACGCTGAGTCAAGAGGCGACTGCGGAATATGAAAATGCGCGCCTGCGGGTGGCTCGATTCATTAACGCGCCGAGCGACAAACAGGTCATCTTCACGGACGGCACGACTGAGGGGATCAACCTCGTTGCCTACGCGTGGGGACGCGCAAATTTGGGCCCCGGTGATGAGGTGTTGATCACCGAGATGGAGCATCACAGCAACATCGTGCCCTGGCAGATCCTGCGCGATGAGCTTGGATTTACGCTGCGTTACATTCCGATCACCAATGAAGGTCTGCTCGATCTCTCTGAGCTTGATACGCTGCTCAACCAGCGGACCAAGATGTTGAGCTTCATCCACATGAGCAATGTGCTGGGGACGGTGAATCCTGTAGCGCAGTTGATTGAGGCAGCCCACGCCGTTGGCGCGAAAGTGCTGCTCGATGGCGCGCAGAGCGTGCCCCACATGACCGTCGACGTCCAGGCGCTCGATGTCGACTTCCTGGTCTTCAGCGGCCACAAGATGTGTGGCCCGACCGGCATCGGTGTCCTCTATGGCAAGCTGGCGTTGTTGGAGGAGATGCCGCCCTTTATGGGGGGCGGCGACATGATCCGGGACGTCAAGATGAGCGGCAGCACGTGGGCGGATCTTCCTTACAAGTTCGAAGCAGGGACGCCGGCCATTGCGCAGGCAATTGGATTGGGTGCAGCGGTCGATTTTCTCGTAGAGATCGGCATGGATTGGATCAACGGCCACGAGAAAGCATTGGTTGAATACGGCTACGAGCAACTCAGCCAAGTCGAAGGACTACACATTCTGGGGCCGGGACCCGAGCAGCGTGGCGGGCTGCTTTCCTTCATCGTCGATGAGATTCATGCCCACGATCTGGCAGCCATCCTCGATCATGACGGTATTGCTGTGCGGGCGGGTCATCATTGTGCCCAGCCGGTCCACGATCACTATGGCATTCCGGCCAGCGCGCGGGCAAGTTTCTATTTGTATAATACGTTTGAAGAGATTGACCGGCTCAAGGCCGGCCTGGAAAAGGCGATCCGCATCTTTGCATTTTGAGGAGGGTCGCAGAATACTAGTGGCCGTGTCCGTGAATATCTGTGACTCTACTGCAATAAGCCTTTTTCGCCACGGATTGACACAGATGAAAAAAGGATAAGACACAGTTAGGCAAATGAGACTAAAATACAATGGCTGAATTCATTAAAGTAGCAACAGTCGACGAGATTCCGGTCGGCGGCAGCAAGTTGGTTGAAGTCGATGACGTACGTATTGCCTTGTTCAATTTGGATGGGGACTACTATGCCATTGAAGATATGTGCACCCATGATGGTGGCCCCCTGGTCGAGGGCGAGGTCGTCAACGAGTGCCAGGTGCAGTGCCCGCGTCACGGGGCCCGTTTCGACATTCGTACCGGCGTTGCCGTCAGTTTTCCGGCTTTCACACCGACCAATGTGTTCGAGGTCAACATTGAAGGCAATGACGTGCTGATCGAAACACCGTAGGGGCGTGCCCTTGTGGCTGCCTACCGCCAAAATTTAACCATTTCAGCGTACCGAGCAACGAGCAAGTTGGAGCGATATCATGAGCATGCCCACATCTGAAGAAATCCGTGACAATTTGAAGGAAAAGGTCAAGGATCCCGAACTGATGATGAATATTGTCGATCTTGGCCTCATCTATGATGTCGAGGTCACCGAGGAGAAGTCGGCCGAGATCACCATGACGTTGACCAGTCCCGGCTGTCCGGCAGGTCCGGAGATCATCTCCAATGTTCAGCGCGAAACCCACATCGCCTATCCGGATCTGGACGAAGTCAACGTACACCTGACCTGGACTCCTTTTTGGAATCCTGACATGATGTCGGACGACGCACGTGATGAGCTAGGCATCTTCTAGCAGAGCATCAAGCATCGAGACGATGGACGGCAAGTCTGTCAATACGTCAGACGATCTGTTTTTTATCCATCGAAGCAAGAAGCGGGAACCCGAATTCGGGTTCCCGCTTCTTGCTTCGATGGACTTCTCTACTTTGGATTCAGTCGATAGTGACGTACTTGCGTTCCGTGGTAGTCCTCGCTGCTGAGCAACTCGCCGTTGGCCTCTAGCCACTCGGTTGTCAAACCTCGAGAGTCCCACATTTCGACCTCGCTGTTCAGAATCCAGACCTCGTTGATGCCTACCGTCGCCATCTCTAGTTCACGTGCAACCTGTTCACGAGCCATTTCATCTGGGAAACCGTTGTTGGTCCAGGGTCCGCCTTTCCATTGCCCCAATCGGGCGTCGCTGTCTTCGAATGGGTTCGATTCCAGGTCGCCACTGTAGTAGCGATAGGCAAACTCCATGTGGGGGATCTGGAGGATCAGCAGTTCGTCTTCATAGGACCGTTGCTGGTGAATGTGCGTGACCGCGCTGCGTAGGTCATATTTGATGGTGACGGTCTTCTGTTGCCACCCCGCATAGAGCGAGAAAGCCACGACATAGACGAGCAGACCGGTGGAGAGCGGCTTTGCCAACACGCCCGTGTTGCGCCAGAGAAGTTGGATGCCCAAGGCGAGCAGCATCGCCGCCGCCGGCGCTATCCAGATGACGTAGCGCGGTGTGAAGACCGGCTGACGCAGGCTAAGTGCATAGATAGAGAGCAAGGGGACAAACAGCCAACTGACAATCAGTAGATAACGCCGGAAGGATGTCAGGCGGCTGAGTGAATCCCTGGCCGGAACTTGAATCTCCACAAAGCCGATCAACAGCCCGGCTAGGCCCAGAAAGAAGATCGGCCCCATCCAGAACAGGTCGCCGGGCGGCATAAAGCCGCGGGTCTGGTCAAATAGTACACGGCGTAACAGTTCGGCGATGGGTGTGAAGTTGAAGCCGGTGCGTTTGTCGTTAGCCAGCAACAGATCCCATTGCCAGATGAGGAGTGGGAGGTAGGGCAATGTAAGACCGGCCAGGGCAAGGCCATAGCCACGCCAGTGGCGCTTACTCTGTGGCCATGCGACGATGAACCAGACAAAGTGCAGCGCAAAGAGCAAGATCATCAACAGATGCGAGTAGAGTGCAACGGTAAACACGGCCCAATAGCCGACCCACGGTTTCCAACCGCCCTCGCCAATACCGCGGAGCCAGAGCCAGGCGGTCATGAGCGTTAGCAACGTGACCAGCGTGTACATCTTGCCTTCCTGGCTGTACCAGAGCTGATAGGGGTTGACCGCCAGAAATAGGGCGGCCAGCAGAGGGGCATTGCCAATCGTGGCTTCCCACCAGGAGAAGTCGTGCTTCGACTCGACTACTGTGTTATCAGGACCCGGAGTCGGCGACGCTGCGGGAGCATTCGCGGTCTGGGTTCTCTCTTCGCTTGGCTGTCTGGATGCCGGACCTGAGGATGGGGCAGTCTGGTGTGTAGTCGGAATGGGCAAGGGCGTGCTGGGCGCAAGCCGTCTGGCAACCTGCCACATCAGGGGCACCGCAAGGACGCCAAAGCAGAGCGATGGATAGCGAAGCGCAAACTCGGAGGCCCCGACAATGGTGAGCCAGGGGCGCAACGCCACGAAATAGAGCGCCCCGTTCTGGCCGACCTGCACAAACATGGCCAGTGTTTCGGGAAGATGGCGCAGCGCAAAGTAGACGCTGTCAACCTCATCCCGCCAAAGACTTTGGACATCCAGGTTGTGGACGCGCCAACCATAAGCAAAAAGGATGAGGCCAAGCAGCAGCGGTCTCCGCGTAGGGCGTCTGCGCACGGATCTACGGAAGTGAAGGAGGCCAGTCATCTGGCGTGTCATCCTCGTCTGGTATGAGCATCGGAGGCGATCTGTTCAAGAGATCGTCCAGAATGGCATCCTCATCCATAAAGTCGGGTTCCAGCGGCTCTACCAGGGCAAACCGCTCCTGTTCCCGTTGCCGGAAGCTCAATCCGGCCAGCACGCCTGCCACGATGAAGAATATCAGTGAACCGAACATGAACCAGATCCATCCGAATGCAGCGATGGTCGAGTCAATGATCTCTGCAACCAGCATCACTCTGTCTGGGGTCGGCGTAGGCGTCGGCGGCTCAATCGGGCGCTGGGTCGGCGTAAATGTGGCTGTGACGACCATGGCAAGCGGGACCGCTGGAATGACAGTCGCGCTTTCTGTTGAGGTCGGCGATGGCAAAATCGATGTGGACACAGGTGTTGGCGTGTCAGTCGGCAGAGGTGTCAACGTGAATGTTGGCGTCGCAATTGGTGACTGTAGGCGTGTTTGCTCTGCGGCCGCCGCGTTGATAGTCGCTAAGGCGTTTGTTGTCGCCAATGTGTCCGGCGTTGGAGTAGGCACTGTGGCAGTCGCCACCGGGATCGGTGTTGTGATGCTCGACAGCGGTGTCGCGGTCCACGTGACCGTTGGTGTCGACGTCCAGAGCTGCGGGTCGGGTGCGGTTGCTGTTGCTGTCGCTGTGTGCGTTGGCGTCTGGGTCGGCCCAGGCGTCGATGTCGGGAAAGAGGTCGATGTCGGGACTGGGGTCACCGTAGGCGATGGCGTAAGCGTCGGCGTGAATGTAGGGGTTACGGTTGGCGTTGCCGGCGTTTCCGGCAGGACTTCAATTGTCATTGTCCAGAATAACGAACCGGCTTCGTATGTATAAAGTCCGGTATAGGGCCGGAACACCCGTGGATAGGTTGGATCGAAGCGGAAGCCATTTACATTATCATCTTCGTTGCCGGGCATTTCATTGATGACATCATATCCGTTGAACTGGATTTTGTAGCGATCGCTGGTCACATAGACGGAGATACGGTGTACGTTCGGTGCATCGGAGGCAAGCTGCTCGTCGCTCAATACCGTGTCACCTTCGGGCTGGAAGTTGCCGTTGCCGTCGATGAACCCCCACTCCAGTAGATGATCGGCATCAAAGCGGATGACATAGCTGCTTTCGATGGATGTGCTGTCTGATGCATTGAAGACAAGACCTGCTGCGGGGAATCGTCCTGTGGCGTCGATCTCGAAATCAAGGTTGATTCGATAGTCTCCGCCTATGCAGCGAGCGTAGAAAATCATTGCGTTGATCTGGTCCCTGTCTACTTGGCGTATGCCTCTGTTATACAGTGCGTTCTCCCACGTACCGGCCAGCGATCGCCAGTCCATATCTATGTTGAGGGGAATGTTGATTTCCTCGGTCGGATTCAGGATAGGGTCGGCGCAGTTGGGGGCTCGGGTTGGGGTCGGCGTCAAGGTCGCCGGTGGTGTTGGCGTCGGGGTTGTCTGTGCGCTGACCAGAACGGAGCCTTGGTTGAAGATCGCCCTGGAATTCGACGAGTAGAGCCCAATGTATGGTTGGAACACACGGCCGATATCCTCCTTGAAGAGTGCGTTGGTGGCATCATCGACGTTGGTTCCATTGAATCGGACAGAGTAGGTATTGGAGATGACCTTGACCCATAGACGGTGGAAATCTGCTGACGGTGGCTGTGGGAAATCATCTGCATAGGTCTTGGTTCCGATCGACTCGTAGCCCCCGCCGTTATTGAACACGCCCCATTCGAGTGTCTTGTCACCATTGAAGCGGATGACATAGGCGCCGTTCCTCACCGTTCGATTCGGAACATTGAACAGGATTCCCGCCCACGGTTCAGTCCCCCTCTCCTCAAGCTTGAAATCGACTTCGAGCTCATAGTCGCCGTTGATTTTCGATTTGAAATAGGTGATGCCATCCAGCGTGTTTATGTTTTGCTGACGATAGCCGGCCCCATTGTCGTCGGTGTTCCACACACCGTTGATGGAGACCCATTCGGCCTGGACTTGGTTTCGATCGGCCAGTGGGAGTGGATATGCGTCCGCTCTGGGCTCAAGCATGGGGTCAGGTGTGCCGGTCGTAGTCGGCGTAGGGGTCGGTGTTTCCGTCGGTGTCGGGGGGACCGGCGTATCAGTCGCTTCTGTCGTTGCTTCACCTGTAGTCGCGGGCACCGTAGCCGGCGTAGACGTGTTATAGAGCGGTGGAAGATTATCGACCCAGATGCCGGCGTTCTGAAATGCCATGCTCGCCTCATCTGCGGTTAGGCCGAAGTAAGACGATTCGTTCCGGGAAAAAGCGACATTTTCGGCGAGGATCGCTGATGTATTATTGACGTCTACCAGCACGGAGTAGGAGTTGCCTTCCACGCGAACAGTGAGGCGTTGGGGTGTCGTAAGGTATCCGTCAGCGCCCAGAGATGGATTGTTCGCCTGGCCCTGGAATTGAAAGGATCCATCACTTGCCAGCAGGCCCCATTCTATCGTCTTGCCACCTTCCCTGAAGCGCACCACGTAGGCTGTCTGGATCGAATCGCGTGCAGGCGCATTGAACAGAATCCCGCCGCCGCCTACCGTGGTCTCTCCACTGTATCTGACGTCAACGCGAAACTGATAGTTGAGCGGCACCGGCTGTTCGAATGTCGAGAAGGCGTTGATGTAGGCCGTGTCTTGTTGGACATAGGCCGCAGGATCAATAAAAAGCCAATCCCCTGCCGATTGGTCCGGATTCCACTTGGCTCGGTTCTCGTTGCCCGAAAAAGGGAGTTCTTCCCACTCATCTGTCGGTGGCAGGGTCTCTTGACGTGGACCGATGAGGTGCGATGTGCCGGCTTCGGCTGGTTCGATGACGACCAACCAGGCAAGCATCATAGCCAGTGCCAATGCCATGCCGGCCAGCAATCGATTGTGGGCCGAGGGGTGCGATTTCATGGTTGCCGCCAGATGATGATGCTAACGCCAACGATGATGCCGAGAAGTAGCAGCGCCAAACGCGTCAGCCCGGCCTGCCCGCTGGCCATGACATTGATCAACGGCAGCTGCGACAGAGAGAGCGGTGCTCCACCGGTAACAGCCGGCGCGCCCAACGGCGATAGGGGTGAGATCTGGGCGGAAATTGACCCGGCGTCCCCGCCAGGCATGATTACGATCAAGAAGCAGAGCGCGGCTATAGCAACTAGGCCCACTAGAACAAGTGGCTGCCGTCCGCTTGCTCGTGGATTCCAATACTGCCTATCAAAATGACCAGCGTGATGCCGTCTCATGGCCTTCGATGTCTTGCCGAATTGGTGCGATGCGGTCGATTTGGCGTCCAGATCAACCTGGACGCAGCGTCACATCGCCGGCTCCGAATGCGTGCCGGATGCCATTGTTGTCTTCAATGATCAGATTGCCGGCGCGGTCCACGTCAACTGCGCGACCCGTCTGTACCTGATCACCGGCAAAGTGATGCACTGTCACAATGTGGCCGAGCGTGGTCAGGAGACCACGCCATCTCTGGTGGACTTTGTCGGGGCCATCCAGCGTCTGAGCCGTGGCGAGCCAGTCTGCCAGGCGCAAACAGAGCGCAATGCAAAGCTGTGTTCTGTCAATGGGCCGGCCAACTTGATGTCGTAGGCTCGTTGCCGGCACAGCGGCCCCAGCGATGGCCTGCAGTGAACCCTCCTGCTGATTGACGTTGATGCCCATGCCGATCAACGCATAGTCCATAGTTGGACCTCTAAAGGCGGATTCAATTAGAATACCCGCAACCTTGGCGGCACGGGTGGCGTCAAAATGAGTGGCGTCCAAATAAGTATCATCCAAATGGAGACCGTCCGCAAAGCTGTCATGCGGATGCGCCCTTCCCATCAGTACATCATTGGGCCATTTCAGCGATACGCGTTCGGCTGTCGATGGGATGACTTGACCGATGACTTGACCGATGGCTTCAACGATGCTGATACCGGCGATCATCGGCAATTGAGCCGGGTCCGATGGCAGCAGCGGCGGTTTGAGCAAGACGGTAAGCAGCAGGGCGTCACCGTAGGGCGCTTCCCAGTCTCGAGATAGACGCCCTCGTCCAGCCGTCTGTTCCTCGGCAATGACGATGGCGCCGGGCTTTGTTTCGGGGTCGATGGCCAGTCTGCGTGCCGGCGGCATTGTGGACGGCACACTTGCATGGTACTCGACCGTGTGTCCAACCGAGCACGCTCTCAATTGCGCTTCCAGGATCTCCGGATCCAGTCTGCCTATACCCATGTTGACAAGGGTACCCGACACCCGCATGTCGGTCAAGCTGACGCTTGACAGGGCAGCGTAAGAATGTGACCAACTGACGGTCAAGAAAGGAAGGAACTGATGCCGTTACCCGCACGTGATGAAGCATATGCATTGCTCACCGAATGGGTCGAAAACGAAAATCTGCGTCGCCATATGATCGCTGTGGAGGCTGCCATGCGGGCCTACGCGGTCTACTTCGGCGAAGACGAGGAACTCTGGGGAATCACGGGTCTGCTGCATGATCTGGACTACGAACGTTTCGCCGATATGGACGATGCCGAAAACGGCCACCCGCGCACGGAACTACGCCTCTTTGAGGAGGAAGGCTATCCGCCGGAACTGATCCATGCCGTCGAGGCTCACGCTACCTTCCTCGGCGTCCCACGCGAGAGTTTGCTCGACAAGGCGCTTCTCGCCTGCGACGAGTTGACTGGCCTGATCTTGGCCTGCGCTTATGTGCGCCCTGACAAAGACTTACATAGCGTGAAGGTGAAGTCGGTGAAGAAGAAGTGGAAGGACAAGGCATTCACTGCGGCCATCGATCGCCAGGAGAACATGGTCTATATCGAAGAACTGGGTGTGCCGTTTGACGAGCATATCCAGCGCGTGCTGGAGGCCATGCAAGGTGCTGCCGAGGATCTTGATTTGACAGGCGCCGCGTAACCGATGGTGGCGATATGTACGGTCTATTTGAGCCGTTAAGAGTCAGATAAATACTGGTGAATGGTGAATCGACAACGCTCAATTGTTACCGCGTGCGAGGAGCGCATTAACAATTCGCAGTTATCAATTCACCTTTCACCAATTTCCTCTTTCTCGCGCCCTCAATACCTCATCCACCAATCCTTGCGCGAGCGCGGTTCCATGAAAGAACCGGTGTCTCGGATTGCTACTTTGACGACATCGCTGCTCGCATTCCCCAGCCGCTCGCCATTGCGCAGTGCAGGCAGCCGATCGCGCCCTTCTGCATCCAAACGCTGGTAGAGCGCGACCAGCGTCGGATCGACGTCTATTTCCTCAAGATGCACAACATAGCCGATGGCTGCCGTGTCCTCGCGCGTGTAGGCAATCGTGATGCGATCGAGCGTGGCGTAGAGAACAAGTGCTTTGTAGCCGCCGCCGTAGATCTCCGGATCACGCGTAGGGATGAAGATCGGTTCGCCCTGTGTAGCCCTCAGGCCCAAAAGCGTGACCGGCGGGTCTTCTATGGGACCCCCACGGCAGCCGCGATCGCCGCAGTCCCAGATCCATTCGTTCACTCGGAAGAGCGAGACGATATCCGGTCCGCGCGTCTGGTTGAAGGTGCCATCCAACTGTGGGGCCTTGTCGTCTGTGGGGCCGTTGAGGTCAAGCAGCGTAAGCGGTCCCTCTGTTTCGCTATGGCCGCGCAGCGCCAGATTCAGATCGCCGTGTTGATCCGGCGGGTGGCTCGGCGGCGACCCCAGCGTGGGAATGGAATCGTAGACTGGTGTGGGTGTGGGTGTGGGTGTGGGTGATGGGGACGGCGTGGGCTCCTGCGTAGAGTCGGACACCTGGACAAGCGGCAAGAAGACCGTGGTGTCGGGGATCGTGTCGCCGGCAGCTCCGATGGCAGACCTTTCGTTGGCCATGGAGGCCAGTACCAGCATGAGCAGGAAGAGGCCCAGTGCCAACCCTCGCCTTGAGCGCCGCCAACGGATAGCCTGCTGAGATCGATTACGGAAGTGGCGCCTGTGGTCCGGGTGTCGCCAATGGGGCGGCATGTTCACTGTTCTCTGCATGGTATGCCTTTATGCTAAATGCGTCCGTGTCTTGAAGATCCTTTCGGCGTGTGATGCGCCAAACGCTTGCGCCGCCCAACCATAGCCCAAGCAACCCTAGGAGCACATCGCGCGTGCGAATCACGAGCGCCATCGCTACACCCGCTGCCGGATCCATCCCCAGCAGACTCATGGCAATGGCTTGGCTGGCCTCCAGCGCGCCGAGCCCTGCGGGCATCGGCAGCAAGATGGCGAAGCGGGCTGCAATCAGCGCCATGATGGCCTGGCCAAAGGTAAGGTCGATGCCCAACAGCCGCGTCATCAGCCAGTATTCGCCAATCAGCGCCACCCAGCTGAGCGCTGAGACCGCTGATGCAGCGATCAGGATGTCGGGTCTACGCCGGCAGAGTGTGGCGACTAGATCTTCGCTGCGCCAGAGCGTTCTGTGCCAGCGGGTCAACGTGGGCGACGGCCAACGCCTCATGACCAATTTAAGTACTCCCGAGAGCGGGTGGTGGCCCTTCCAGAGCGCGAACAACAGGGCTGTCGGCAGAGCCAGCAGCAACAGCGCATAGAGCAATGCCTGATTTCCCAGTCGACCGAGCAGCAGGCCGTTTTGGAATACCAGGAGCAGGCCGAAGAGCAGAAAAGTGAAGTTGGCCAATAGCTCAAACAGTTTGTCCATCGTGACTGCAGCAATGGAGTTGTCTGCAGGCACGTTGTCTCGCTCGGTGACGAGGAAGACTTGAAGCGGCTCGCCGCCAAAGTGGGGACCGGGCGTGAAGTAGCTGACGCCGAACGCGGCCAGCCGGTAGCCGACAAGCTTGATGTAAGAGAGCCGATATCCCTGCCCGGCCAGGAAGAGCCACCAACGGCCGGAGAAGGTGAAGATCACCAGCGCATTCGCGGCTGCGATCAGCAAAATGTCGAGTGGTCCTAGATCGCCCAAGACGCTCAAAATCGCGGTCAATGAGACGCTGCGCACAGTGAAAACGAGCAATACGACGCTGAAGAGTATGAGGATGATGCGTGCGGATGTGCGGCGAGCCGACTTTGTCATTTCTGCCCGGCCTTCCGGGCGCCTGCTCGTTTTCGAATCAACTGTTCGTCCGGTTGCCAGAGTGCGAAATATCCGCTTCCCATCTGTATGACGATGATGGCGGCCGTAAGCAACAGTCCATTGGTCTGCCAGACAAACCCGACGGCCAACAGATCCCAGCAAGCCAGTGCGATCAGCGGTATGGCAGCAAAGCGGCCCACGATTCCCCCTGCAAAGAGGAGCAGCGCTGCCGCGGAAATGCCCGACAGCACCCAGAAGAACGGGTCGGATATGCTTAGGCCGATGGATTCTGCATACGCTGTCCACCCTGCGAACATTGGTGTTTCTCGCAGTAGGATGGAGAGTGCAGCATATGTGCCCAGCGGTCGCATAATCGCCGGGATCCACCCCTCAAGGATGCTCTTGGCCAGTGTGCGGATGTGCTGATAGCGGCTTGAGTCAGCCGGCAGGGCTCCGCTGGTCACGAGCCAGTCACGGCCAAAGCTGATCAGCATTGGTATGGCAAAGAGTATGGCCGCCAGTGTGGTAGCCGGCGGTGTGAAGACCGGCCAGAGTACGACACTGAGGAAGCCCATCTGCAGACCGGCAATGAGCCTGCGGTCAGAACTCTGAGTGAGATCGTAGATGGTACGGCCTCGCTTGCGGAGTATCCAATGGCCGAGTAGAAAGATCTCTCGGGCGAGGCCTACAGCTAGGTACCAGATCGGCAGTTGCCCATAGCTGATGGCCAGCAGTACTGCGCCCAGCACCCCGATGACGTCGTACTCCATGTCCAGGCTTTCGCCCAACTTGGTGGCGTGGTCGGTGATGCGGGCGATGTAGCCGTCCAGGTAATCAAAAATGGCCCCGACGCTGTATAGGATTGCCGGAAGCCAGGCCAGCCATCCAGGTGGGCGGGGCGAAAAGATGAATCCGGCCAGCAGAGCGATCGCGATACCGCGCCCGATGGTCAGTGCTGTCCCGTATCCCAGCGTGGGCAGAAGGGCTGTCTCGTGCTCGCGGTGGTTGAGGGGCAGACTCTGCCAGAGCAACCAAAGCTGACGCGCCATGACGAGACCGGTAATCAGTAGCCAGCGTTGGGCAAAGCTCCGGCTCCAACCAGTCGAAAGTAGCCAGAATCCGACCATGCCTATGGCTGTGTAGAGCAATGCCACTGCTCCCCAACGCCAATGGAGGCGCGTGAGCGCTCGACGATTCGCCGGCGTCGGCGACGTCAATCTGGACATCTGCATGCTAGAGAGGGTGTTGCTCATTAATAGAGTCACCTATGCCGCTTTTCTTCTCGATTGAGGTCAGACCCTCCTAAGTGTATCAGTCTTGACGCAATGTGCCGTAAACATTCATCCAAGTTGTGTTCGATCTCCCGGTTTGGGATCCGAAGCGACTCCCATCGATCCGGCAGGGGCGTGCGGCCGATCTCCTCTGTCTTGTGTTCATCGCTACACTCGATACCCAGATAGCCGCCACGAGCGCGCAGTGTGATGTCGAAGGGCTGTCCGTCGACGATCCGATTCTTCAGAGGGCGCAGGCGATGCTCGCGCAGGGCATGCCAGAGCTTCTCGAAGGGGTCTTCATGGTAGGTGAGATCGAGCACGTCCTCTGCGGTGAGCAGGCGTTCGAGGGTCGTGTGAATGAAGGTGATGCGCCGGTATTTCGCCGACGGCACCGGTCTCTCCAGACGCTGAAGCGGACCGAGATCGATGCGGAAGTAGTAGCCGTCCGCCCGCGGATGATCGGCTTCCTGTGGCAGTAACTCGGCGCGGGTGGCCAGTCGATAGCGGCGTGTGGGCGCAAAGTAGGTGACGGTTTGCGCTTCGGGCGTTCCTTTGAACGCACCTGTCTGGTAGAAGGCCAGATAGTCTGCACCGATACGGCGCGGCGCCCGTTGTTGGGGAATGCGGTACCATCCTTCCGAGGCCGCACGTTGGAAATCGTTGGCGTTGTTCATGACCGCAACCAGTACCGTACGCCGGCGAGTTTCAGCATCATGGTAATCAAGGGACATGGGGGATTCATCCTTTGAGAATAGGGTGGAAAATGGATTGAAAGAATGGTGAATTGTGAATGATTAGCGGCCGGCCATCGCGGGCACTGGCATTCACAGTTGAGCGTTAAGCGTTCACCATCAGCGATTTTCTTCATTCGCTGTCTCAGGGACGTGCCGGGCATATAGATCGCCGGAGCCGGAATCTATGGCCAAGGATTTCAGCATCGAGACCAGATGGTTAGCATCGATCCAGGTATCTGACTGCCAACGATGATCTTCGCCCGTTGTCCAATTGTACTGGTATTGGCCAAGGCTTTCGAGACGGTTCACACAGCCGATGGCGATATCGACGGCGGCAGGAATATACTCGACAGAGAGTGCGTCCAGCGGCTGTGACAAGCCGCGCAGTACGTCAAGTTCGTAGCCTTCGACATCGATCTTGCAGAAGGTCGGAAGGCCGTATTGAGCGATCAACCGATCAAGCGTCGTGACCTCGACCGTGTGCGACGCCTCCCACGTAACGTCGGAAAATGAGTCGTCCTGGCGCACCGCGTCGATCCATTCCTGAGACAGCGTCGTCACAGTTGGATTGGCTGCGCTAACAAATAGAGGCAATAGCCGTTCTTCTGCTCCAACGGCGTTGTCTACCAGTTGAACATCAGGATCATCTGCATACCAACGGCCTAGAAACTGCATGCAGACGGGCTGGGGCTCAACACCGACGACACGTGCATCCAGTGCTCGCCAGGCGCGTATGCGGTTGCCCACATGTGCACCGATATCGAAACAGAGATCGCCCGGCTCGATGAACTGGCGATAGAAGCGAACCAACTGGCGGTGTCGCCAGGGAATGCCGTGGTAGATCAGGAGAGAGCGCAGTAGGCCGCGCTGTTCGGCGAATCGTTTGGTCAAGGGTTTCATGGGGAAACTATACTGTATGGCGTGGGTTTCGGGCAAGAGGCGGCAAATGAATTGTCCATTGACCACTTTCGACGTTCAATTGTCAATGCGAGTGTCGCGCATGCATTGACAATTGAACGCTGACAATTCACAATTGATCATTTGTCACTCATCCACAGGGCACGATTTGACGACTCCGATACATGGCGCTAGCCTACATCTATACAAGTTCCCGTCCATCGGCATATTCTGAAGGGGTACCATAAAATGACGACGCAGTCTGCTGATCTCCAACCAATGTCACCTGATCCTGTTGAATTGGAGCCGGCTGTACTAGATCCGATAGCGCCAAATCCGATGGCGCCGGCCACTGAGGGCCTCGCTACGGCCGCGTCCGACACCACATTTCACACCGATCAAGTGGCAACGATTGCAGGCGCCCACTTCATCCATGATTCCTTCTCGGCATTCCTGGCTCCACTCCTACCATTGATTCAGGATACGTTGAGCACCAACTATGCCATGACCGGATCGTTGACCATTTTTACCCAGTTGCCAAGCCTGCTCAACCCTTTCATCGGCTATTTGGCGGATCGCATCAGCCTGCGTTATTTCGTGATTTTGGCGCCGGGCGTCACCGCCACGATGATGACGATGATTGGCTTTGCACCCAACTACTTCACGCTGGCGCTGCTCCTACTGACTGTCGGCGTCAGCATTGCCGCCTTCCATGCTCCTGCTCCGGCCATGACGGCTCGCGTTTCCGGCAATCGTGTCGGCACGGGCATGAGCATCTTCATGGCTAGCGGTGAACTGGGACGTACCGTTGGGCCGCTTGTGGCGGTGACGGGGGTGGCCTGGTGGGGGCTGGATGGAATCTGGCGACTGGCCGCCATCGGCTGGATCACATCTGCCGTGCTCTACTGGCGACTACACACCGTGGCCGCGCGGCCACGCGGCGAAGGACAGGGCACGCTCAAAGCTATGATGCCCCAGGCCAAGCGTGTCTTTCCGGCCATCACCTGGATCATCTTCCCCAAGGTCTTTCTGGCCGTCGCCATCACAACCTATCTCCCTATTTTCATGCGCGATGAACTGGGTACAAGCCTCTGGTTGGCCGCGGCCTCGTTGACCATTCTTGAGGCGGCAGGCGTGGTCGGCGCACTCTTCACAGGTACGCTGAGCGATTCCTACGGACGCAAGCGCGTGCTTGTGATCTTGCTCGCAGCCGCTCCAGATCATTTTGCTGATCTTCCTCTTTGGACCGTACTGGCTGATTGTTCCATCGCTCATTGGATTGGGACTAGCCGCTATCTCGACGACGCCGGTCATGCTGGCGGTTGTCCAAGATCAATTTCCCGACAACCGTGCCACGGCCAACGGGATCTTCATGTTCCTGAATTTCCTGACCCGCTCCATTGCCATCCTCTTCGTCGGCATGGTCGCCGATCGCATTGGCCTGACCGCTGCCTTCATGATCGGCGGCGGACTGGCGCTGTTGAGCATCCCTGGCGTTGCCATGCTGCCCGATACGGCGGAGACGGCGGAGACGCCATAGGTGTTCATGAAGTGTGACGGGTATTGTGGGAGAAATCGATTGTGGAAGGAACAGTATGACGGATCCAACGACACATGATGTCATTCGACCGATTGCCATCTGCCTCTTTCGCAACGGCAGCCACATTCTGGTCTGTGATCTCCACGACCCGTCCGGAAATCGGCATTTCTATCGGCCGATGGGGGGTGGCATTGAGTTTGGAGAGACCAGTTTGGAAGCCCTGCAACGTGAGGTGCGTGAGGAACTCGGGGCTGAGATTACCGCGCCGACCCTTCTGGGAACGCTGGAGAACATCTTTCTCTATGACGGCCGGCGCGGGCACGAGGTCGTCTTTGTCTACGACGCTCGATTGGTCGACGAAAGCCTCTATCGAAGACCTCGCTTTCAAGGGGTCGAGGATAACGGACTCCCCTTTGATCTCTGTTGGCTGGATATCAGCACATTGGGGCCGGACTCGCCACCGCTCTACCCTGATGGGTTGCTTGATCTGTTGGAAATTCGGCTTGGCGATTGAACCGTATACGGAAAACATGGATCATTGAGTGATGGACGAAAACTACACCATCTTGCCCTTTCCGAGGTCGCGACAGGTTGTTGTTGATGCAGGGCGTCTCGGAGTAGGACGCCCCTTGATCTTCGGTCTTCTCGAATTCGATGTGACACGGG
The DNA here is from genome assembly GCA_963848115.1 of uncultured Chloroflexia bacterium. Taxonomy (GTDB): domain Bacteria; phylum Chloroflexota; class Anaerolineae; order Caldilineales; family Caldilineaceae; genus JAWKOK01. The sequence goes on from CAWKCP010000024.1 coordinate 342,619, forward strand.
CGCGAACGTACATCCGGGAACACAAGGCCACAACCGGTGAAACGCTCTCCTTCACCGCTTTCATTGTCACCTGTCTGGCCCAAGCCATCGCCCTGGACCCGTCAGTCCAGGCCTATCGGGACTGGCGCAACCGGCTCATCATCTTCCATGACGTTGATGTCGTGACCATGATCGAGGCTGAGCAAAACGGCGTGGCCATTCCCCACATCATCCGCAACGCCAATCGCAAGTCTTTTCGCCAGATCCACGATGAAATCCGGACGATTCAGTTCTCGCCGGCCCGGAGTCCTCAACGAGGCAAACTGGCCAGGCTGGGCGAGTGGGCGCCCTGGTTTCTGCGCAGACCGTTCTACTGGGCCATTCGTAAGAACCCGACTTGGTTCAAACGCAATGCGGGCACCGTCATCGTGACATCTGTCGGCATGTTTGGCCAAGGCGCGGGCTGGGGACTTGGCTTCCTGCCCATGCACACGCTGGGCATCACTATCGGCGGCATGGCCGAACGGCCGGCGTTGGAAAACGGGCAGCTGGTTACTCGAGACTACCTGTCGATTACCATCACGACCGATCACGATATCGTCGACGGTGCACCTGCTGCCCGATTCGCGCAGCGGTTCAAAGAGTTGGTCGAACAGGGATATGGGCTGCCTGAACCGGAGTAGAAGCGGCTCAACGCTCAGCGCCTGAGGGCGCTTTTCGTTGCTAGCGGCGGGTTTCAACCCTGCCGAAAGAAGATCGCCCTCTGGAATCTAGACGCAATTGCCCTGTTGGCAGGCCTACTTGACCTTCTGGAACGTGACCTCATATGACCAGTGGGCTCTGTAGAATGGGGGCTCACAGCGGACATCCGGTGTTGGACAGATGGAGAGCTCCTCCTCTAGTGGTCCCAGCTTGCCGATGATGTCGGGGATGTGTGGCCACACAGTGTCCATCTGATTGGAAATCTGGCTGGACACATCACCGCTGTTGTCCGAGGCGACATAAAGCTTGAACTTTTCTCCGAACATCTCAAACTCGGCGCGACCAGGGCCTTTTGTGCCGGTGACAATGGCAATCTTGTTGTTGACCGCGTCCTTGACCATCGCGCCATCGATGCCGTTTCCGTTTGCGTCAATCACGTTCACGAAGATCATGTGCTGGCCACCGTTGTTGAAGATGCCGCCATTGTTGTCGTCATAGCCACGGACCCGGTAGTCGACGATCTGGTACTGGGCGCGGGGATCGAAATTGCCCGCGGTCCCGCTGTGCGACAGGGGGACCCCCGGCGTGAGCGCTTCCCCCTCCACGGCAGGAGCTTCGGCCTGAGGCGCCTCTGCTGGCGCTTCCTCAACTACTTCAGCCACTGCGGGATCAGCCGCAGGTTGGGCTTCGGCGACGGGTGATTCTACCGGTGCTTCAGGAATATCGGTGGCGACGGCAACGCTTTCGGCGTTCTCGACCTCAGCCAGCGAACCGAAGATCCAGCCGGGCTGCTCGGCAAAGCAGCAGACTTGCCACCAGTCGCCGACTTCGTTGCGTCCGGTCAGGGTGAATTCCTCGCCACCGTTGGCCGTACCGATCTGAGGATAGTTGGTGCCTGGTCCACTGCGTACATTGATGATCTCAGAACTGACGGTGAGCATCGGTTCGCTTGGCGCCTCCGTCGGTGTAGGCGCTTCCGTCACGGCCTCTGCTGTAGCCGCGGCGTCAGTTGGCGTTGGTAGCAGGATCGCACTATCTTGGGCCGGCTGGTCGCCAGTCTCTCCCTGCGGATCTGCCTCATCGCTGGACGAGACCGTGGCAGTTTCATCGGATGTCGGTTCGGGGACCGGTTCTTCGGTTGGCGCCGGCTCTGGCGGCAGATCGGCGGCACTCTCCGCGGACGCGGGCGTCGGCGTGAAGGTCGGCACCGGTGGAATGGTTGGCGTCGGCTCCGCGCCGCTAAAGCGCGAGCCGCAGCCTGCAAAAAAAATCAGCACGATGCCGAAAAGAGCTATGTGAACGAATCGTTGTCTCATGCGGTACAATCCAGTCAAGAATACCCGTAGGGACGACTTCAGTCGTCCAAATTGGCAGGCCAAAAGTGACGATAGACTGCCCAGCGTCCATCTGTCACAGACGTCGAGCGTGACCGATTGTAGCAGTTTTTTGGGGAGTTGGCACGTTCGGCCGGTGGGAATGAGAATTGCTGGAACGTTCTTCAACGCTCATAGGCGGACCCCACGAAACGAAGACTGGAGCGCTAGGTGGCCGAAAAACATGCTTGCCCGATGTGTGGCACAGGCGGGGCCAATCAGTACCACCAAGATCGAAGACGGACCTTCTACCAGTGCGCCCAGTGCAAACTGGTCTTTGTCTCACCCGATCAGTTTCTCTCTTCGGAGGCAGAAAAGGCGGAGTATGATCTGCATCGCAACTCGCCGGACGACGCCGACTATCGACGCTTTCTGAGCCGAGCCTACTTGCCAATGCAGGCTCGCTTAGATCCTCGCAGCAGCGGACTCGACTTTGGTTCCGGACCCGGTCCAACGCTCTCTGTGATGTTTGCTGAATCTGGACATCACATGTCCATCTACGATCCCTTCTACGCTGATGATCCTGTCGTCTTTGACCGAACCTACGATTTCATCACTGCCACCGAGGTTGTCGAACATCTGCATCACCCCAAGGTCGAGTTGGATCGACTTTGGCGATGTCTGCGCCCGGGTGGGCTGCTGGGCATCATGACGAAGCTGGTGATCGACCGGGAGGCGTTTTCTACTTGGCACTACAAGAATGACATGACCCACGTCTGCTTCTATTCCGAGGCAACATTCAGGTGGCTAGCGCAGCGTTGGAATGCGGAAATGGAGTTTGTGGACAAGGATGTTGTGATCTTCACAAAGTCGGTAGATCCGGCTAGCAGCCGGACAAGTTCCAAGCTTTCCCTGAATCCGTCTGGAAGGCGATATTTGTCACGCTGGTAGCGTGACCTACTGAATATCGAGCCGGTCTTTCAAACCGTCGTTTCTATTATTAGGCGAGCAGTTTCGTTCTCCATCCCATCACTAATGTGATAACGCTGCCGTTTGGGCCGGCGAAGAAGTCAGGCTTTCTCAAAAAGCCTGACTTCTGGGTCTCACCAATCATGACGCGGCTCTTATCGTCGCATCTGCTTATCACTGCTTCAAGGCCAATGGTTCCTCGCTACGCCGCCGTTGCGGCCAGAAGATCAACCCCAACACAATCAGAAACATGCCCCAAGAGATGCCGGCGCCCAGGCGTCGCACCGGCGTCGCACCCATGCGTACATCGATCTGATGCTTACCTGCCGGGACGTCCAGTTCGAGCGTGCCATTGGGCGGAGACACTCGATGTTCAACGACTTCACCGTCGATCCGCGCCTCCCAACCGGGGAAGTAGAAGAGGTGAATGCGCACCACGCCTGGCTCCTCCATTTGCACAACCCCGCCGCCGCTTGAGCCTGCGCTCTGTTGGCTGAGCACCTCGCCGACCCCATCGATGACGGCAATGCGGGTCAACGATTCGGTGCGGCCATGCTCCTCCTCATACGAGTCAGAGGCGTAGTCCGGCGTCATGGGCGACGTTGTGAACGGTTCGTCCACCCACTCGGTGAGCGCAATCATATCCGGATGCTCGCGCTCAAATTCAAACACGGCACGTCCGTCCTCGCGCCACTCTTCAACCGGCTGCATCTCAGCGCCGATGTAGCTGTAGCCGGCAAACATGACCAGCAGCGCCAACACCAGCGCACCACCGGTGGCATTGACTTGGCTGCGTGCTGCCAACAAGAGGTTTGCCGTCGTCAGGCCGGCCAGCGCGCTGACGACCAGAATCACCAAAGAGAGCAGCCGCCATGGAAATTGGATGATGCCGAGCATAGGGAACGCCGCCCAGAGCGGCGCAGACAGGGGCGTCATGTAGACCAGCAAGACAAGACTCGTGACGAGCAGGTAGATCATGGTCGGCCGCCAGCGGGCCTCGTCGCGCCAGAGTTGGTAGATGCTGACAATGAGCATGAGCATGGCCATCGCGCCCACCTGAAAGCCCATCCCATCGTTGACGCCTGTCGGGTCGTCGGAGAAACCGAACCCCCAAAAGGGGTTGAAGAACTGGCCGAAGTAGACGAAATGATTGCGGTAGTCGTAGGTTCCCGTGCTGTAGACCTGCTGTTGCAACGACTGTCCTTCGACCAGCAGCGGCAGCAGGAAGTTCGCGTAGAGCAGCAATGCGCCAACGCCGCCGGCCAGTGCCATCAGCGCAGGCACAAAGAAAGAACGCATTGCGCTCGCCGAGTCGCCCCCTCCATCCGCTGCGCGTGCTCTTCGGTCCTGCCACGACTTGAGACCCAGCCGGAAGAGAACGAACGTCACTAGGAGCGGTGAAAATGAGATCAGCGAGAAGGTATGGGTCAGCAGGGTGCAGGCCAGCAGCAGGATGGCGACGCCCAGCCTCCGCTGCCATCCTCGCGCCCCGCCCAGCGCGATGAGCCGGTCGAAGGCCAGGAAGACCCACGGATACCAGGCTAGCAGCAGGGTGTCGTTGAGCGCCCCGCGCACATAGATACCGGCCAGGTGATAGGGGATGTAGACGTAGAGCAGACCGGCAACCAGCCCGGCCAACCTCGCGTAATCGATGCCGTGGGACTCTTCTTGCTCCGCATCTAGCCAATTCACCGTCAGCCGGTACATGCCCCAGGCACTGCCGAGAAAGGCGACGGCCCAGGTCAACTTGGCCGCCAGCGTTGGGCCTGCATCGAAGAGCATAAAGAGCTCGGCCACAAAAAAACCAAGCGGTGACTGGATGATGAAGGTGGGATAACCATAGCCCTGGATATGGTGCATAGCCCAGCGTGGCCAGAGCGCACCGTCACGGATCGACGCGTCAAACATGTTGATGTAGAAGACGCTATGTCGTCCGTCATGGGCGGAATAGAAATAGCCGGGCGCGAACAGAGGCGTCAGAGCGAGGACGCTCAAGACCAACAGCAGGATCAGATAGGGATCGAGGCGTTCACCAACGCGTTTCAGAAATTGCATCGACAGGTCTGTCTAATCCCTTTTTGCAGTGGACTCATCTGGTGTCACTCCGACAAGCTGCTAGGAACCGTCATCCTCGACAAGTGACGCTGTGCGGCCCCATGTATCGCTGAATACGAATTCAGTGAGAGGACGACGAACACGGGGAGCCAGTTCCTGCTCCCGGTGGTTTTCGGCAAGCTCTGCTGGATCGCCCAAGTAGCCGAGCGCAAACATGGCCACGGCCTCATGCGTGTCGGGGATTGCAAAGATCGAGCGCGCCGTTTCCGGATGGAAACCGCCCATTTGGCGCAGACGAAGACCCTCCGCGGTGGCCTGCAGGGCCAGATTTTGCATCGCCAAGCCGGCATCGTAAAATCCGTGACGGTTGGGCTTGCCGTTGGCTCGAACCAAGGCTGTCACCACCATGCCCAACACTGGCGCTTTTGACGCCCAAGGTACATTGCCGTCCATCAAACAGCTCACCATCTTGGCATAACTTTCCGGATCATTTTGGGTTGCGATAAAAAAGACCCAAGGTTGTCCGTTGCCGGATGACTGGGCCCAGCGTGCGGCCTCTAGAATACTGCGTAGCTTCTCTGGTTCCACTGCCCGGTCGCTGTAGGCCCGGGGGCTCCAGCGCTGGGCGATCAAGTCGTGTATCGGGTAGTTGGCATCTGCCGCTTTGATGGCGTCAGCATTGATCTCTGTAGTCATGTTTCTCCATTGCTTTCCTGATTCGTCTGTTTGTCGGCCGATACGGGCGATTTTGTTGACATAATGCCTATTTGCCGTGAGCTCTTTCTGGGATAATCAACATGCGTGCCGGGCGTAAGGGATAGGCGGGAACCGATGTTCGGTGTGGCTCATCGGCGAAGATCATCTACGAATATCATGTCTGAAAGAGGTCGCGTTGCATGACTTGCAGCATGGCCGTGGGGGAGATCTGTCCCAGTGCTGAGATCATGGGCGCCATTGCGTTACGATCCCACCAGCGGATTACGGGGAAGGCTGCGCCGGTGTTGGACTGGGGACCACTGAGCAACTGAATTTTTGGCCAGCCTGCCGGCCCGGCAAGGGGCTGGTCGGATTCCAGATACTCCATGCGTACGACCTCATGGCTCTGTTTTGCCCAGACATGTAGATGCCAATTGGGCGCAACATAGGCGCCGTGCAACTCGGGTAGATTCTGATAGTGCATCCAGACGCGCAGCAACTGGGCAAAGCCTGAATCAAGGGCGGTGAGCTGTGCCGGCTCCGTGATCCACTGCTCGATGGTCGCGATGCCCGGGGTCTGACGGCTCAACCGCCAGTGTTCGTTGCGCAGGGCGCGCACGAGTTCGGTGAGGTAGACGGTCTCGGGGCCGGGCTGCACGTTGTTGACCGCACTGACCCGAAGGTTGTCGACGGTGCGGTGCAGCAGTTGTCGGGCTTCATCCGCCGCCCAACGGTTTCCCGCATAGATGATGAGCGGATGTTGGCCCGATGGCAGACGGGACAGTGCGTCGCCGACCAGGTCGCAGAGGGCAAGGACCAAGTTGCATGCGGCCGGCTCCTTGCTGTCGTGTCCACCGGCGATGACGAGAACATCAGGTTGGGCATAGGTTAGTTCCATAGCCAATTGGTGGCCATCTACCGTCGTGCTGAGCGTTGTGCTGCCGACAACCTTGGATGGGGTGGCGGAGATGGCCTTTTCTGCAGCATTGAGACTTCCGTGGATACTGAGTCCGGTCAGCCAGACACGCAATCTGGGCCGTGGATTAATCGACGCTACGACATGGCCCAAACTGGGTGAAAGGACTGGGTTGGCGCTGCGCCGGAAGGGCCGATATGCTACGTCATTCCAAATTTCACGGCCTATGCGCTGGCTCAGCCGTTGGCAGATAGCCGCCACCTGTCCGCTCAGAGCCGCATGGGGATCGCGCTCAACGTTGATCCAGGCGACAAGTCGCTGCTCAAGGCCGACTGGTTCGAGCAGGCAGGCTCGCACCAATTCCGGCTCAACAGCCAGTGCCAAAGTGCTCTCGATTTGGTCGGGCAGTACAAGGTTCGCGGTTGCCATCAATTGATTGCTGCTGTCTATTGGTAGGCGCTGAAGTAGACCCTATTTCAATCGGTCCAGCCACTGCCACAGTCCGGTTGTCTCCAACTGGTCTGCCAAGAATTGGATGCGTGCTATCAGCAAGCTGAATCGGGAGGCCATCAGTCGAGCAAAAAGTACCCCTGCCGCCAGCCAGATGCCGCGCTTGCCAATCGCCATCCAACCAACGAGCAGAGAGCGGACCCACGCCGGCTGATCGACAAGATCCCGGTCCGGCTTGATACGTAGGTGCAGCAGGGAACCGGTCGTGACCAGGAGCATCAGCGCACCGAGCAGAAGTACTAACGGTCCCCCTGAAAAATCCAGACCGGTTGCAGCTGCACGAAGCGACTGGGGAGCCAGCGTCCCTTGGATCGTTCCCAAGGTGAGGATCGCGATGCTCAATCCCAATACCAGGGCAACGGGAAAGGCTCCCATTAGACCGATCACACGTCGCCAAGCGGCCGGTTGCTGCATGTGGCGGCGCGGACGGAAGACTCGTTCCAGACCGGCTACCAACAGGATCAGACCGAGTATCAGCGGAAAGAAGAGCGTCATGTTGGCCGCCGGATCGCTCATCAGCGGCGCTATCAGCATTGGCCGCAACACGGCCTGCCATGCCAGCACGGCAGCGTAGCCCAGCGCGGCCCCGACCAAAATGTGCAGGGTGAACCGAGCCAGAAAATTCTCACGTACGAGGACGCTGAAAATCGCTAACGAGACCAGAAAGCCTAGCCAGAGACTGGCCTCTTGCAGGAACAGTGGCTGTGCGGGATCAAGCATGGTTATTGCTCCCGCTTCCGGCCGGAACGGTTGACGAATCCGGCGGCATTCCCCACCAACAACACAAACAACAAGGCGAAATGCGCCCAATTCTGGGCAATCATCTGGACAGTACCGGCCATCTGTTCGGCCCTCGAAAGCTCTTCTTCCTCCAGTTGCTGATAGGCGTCAGCGCCATCGAAGCCACTGACCAGACCGCCCAATTGGCCGCTGTCCAGATAGGGAAGAACCATGGGATAGACGCCCGCTCCGGTAACGGCCACAACGGCTGTCCGCCCTGGTTGTGCATCCACTGTTTGCACCAATTCAAGCCACTGCTGGACGTCCTCGGTACGTGCTGCCATGATGACAATCAGAAGCGGGTTGGCGAACGGTGTTGTGGCGCCGCTAACAGAAATGTCGCTTGCGGTGGGCATCGAGAGCAATTCCGGTCCCTGGCCCAGAACCGGTAAAACAGTTGCGCCGCCGGTGAGATAGAAGTTGCGCTGCGTGATCCTGCGCATAGCGGCGGTTGCCTCGGCCGGATCCAACTCGGCTGCCAGTGTTTTGATGACAGCGCGTCGTACGGTTGCCGGTCCGCCGGGCAGTAGACTGATGAAGGTCAGTTCGGCTCGTCGGCTGAGGAGATGACGAATCACCGGCTGCGCAACCAGGTCAAGTTCACCGGAAGTGGCCGGATCGTAGGCCCAGTAGACCTGCACTTCAGCCCCAAGAGGCAGGCCCTCGACGAGATCGTGCGCCTCGTCAACACCAGGCCACACTCGCGCCGACCCAATTGGTTCGTTGACAACGCCGAAAATGGGCAGAATAATGGCCAGACCGAGGAGCCAGAAAATCCAGGGGATGCGCAGCGACGGGTGACGGGCGACACTGGATTGCCCGCTCTGTGCCGCCAGGACGGGTTCTTCAGACATGATGCGCCGCATGTTGCGAATCTGCTGTGCGCTCAGTTCATCAATGACCGGCGTCGGCAAGGGCTCGCCAGACTTGTCATCCGGCTGGCCCGTGTCGCTGGTGATATTGAGCGGATCCAGAAGTCCCTGGACGCCGCCGATGAGGCGCACGCCGACCTGCCCGAGCGGATCGTCTACCTCATTTTCGGATGATGCAGGGATTGTTCCCTCCTCATCCGATGCTTGTAGCCATGGCTGTGACAGCAACAGGCTGTCGGTCTCCGTTGGCGCTATCGAAGCCAGACCCAGGTCAAAAAGTGGCGGCAGCGGCGTTGGAGAATCTTCAGCGTCGGCCTCATCGTCCGTATCCTGATCTGCGTCTCTGTTCGATCCATCGCTGCCGACGTCGGCATGGTGCGTGTCTGACGGTTCATTCGTCTGCGCTTCGCGCATCTGCTGCGCAGCCAGTTCCGCGGCACGAGAGATGGCTTCAACCGGTGCGCCATCATCGGTCTTGTCGTTTTCGGGAAGCGTCGGCTCTTCCTCGCGCAGATCCGTCCCGCACTTGTTGCAGAAGTTGGAACCGATGCGGTTGGCTGTACCACAATGTGGGCAGGTGAGACTTGCCATCGCTGTTCCCTGACTATTCCTGCCGCAGCATAAAGCTGATGGTCGCTACCAGCAGAGCAACGCTTGCGCCCAGCAAGGCCCCGCGGACTGCTGCCATCACGGGCGTGTCCACAAGCCAAATTGTGGCGCTCACCAATGGCTGCGGCAATATGTCGTGGGCGGCCGGCATCTGTACAAGTAGCACGAGCAATGCCCCCGTCAACATCCATGCGCCGCCTGTTCGATTGATCCGCAGATAGCGATAGGCGCCTGCTGCCATGAAGAACGCCAGCAGCGCATAGAGAGTGGATTGTCCGGGCAGGATCACGCCGTCGAAGATCCACTCGACGAGCGGACTGCTGGTCCCTTCATCCGTGATCAACCCGGCGGCCAGCACGATGCCGGTGGCGCTCACCAGCGCCACGCTGTTTAGCCATCCCATCGCGCCGGATCGAATGTGCTGAAGATGAACCCAGACCACGTTCGTCACGCCCACGAGCAGTGCGATGGCGCCCAGCAAGATCAACCAAATGTAGAATTGATTGGTGAATGCCCTCAGCGATGGCACCAATCCGGATCGATCGAGCGCAATCAGGACGAAGGCGGCTACGGCCACGGCATTGAGCAGGTATATGGTGATGGGCGAAGAGCGTCGAGTATCCATTTTCGCTTCAGACAACCAGGGCCAGGAGAATCACGCAGAGTGCTAAAAAAACGGCCGCGATGGCTGCCCAATCGGTGGATGATGTGTTGTCTTGGACTGGCGCCGGGTTCATGATGGAAAAGGGCAAGGATGACCAGTGTAAAGTCGTTCCCGGCATCGCTGTAGGCTCAATGTGAGGAATGAAGCCGGCAGGAAGTCTGCCTGGACTATCCGTCACCGGTCCAGCCTGGGTTGAATTCGCCAGGTGCGCATTCAGTGTCTCCAACGCCATCACGGACGCAGCATCTGCCCCGGTGAAGAGCGGCGCCGCACCGCGCGGTGAACGATCCGAGAGCATGGAAAACCAGAGAGCGCTGCTACCACCAGCCTGGGCGAACGGAGACGTCAGATCGGTTCGGGTAGCGGCCAATTCATGGTAGACGATAAGGCTGGGCAGTCCGTCCAACAGCGAAGTGCTCTCGCCCAGCGTGATTACAGGGGTACTGCCCGCTTCCTGATCCATCTCGATTCTGCGTTGCCAGGCTGCCAGTATTTCTCTTGTTGTGTTATTCATGACCATGGCTAAGCGCCTGTTCCAGCATTGCAGGGCCTTCGGGGTCGCTGAGGATGTCAGCCCAGCCATTGCAACCTGACCATCCCAACAATCCGGCCATCGGGGAGGCGACATAGAGCATCTGGCCCACCACAAAGGCCAATGGGCGGTGGCTTGCCAGGAAGACCAATGAAGGCAGGACCATCTCGCGTTTTGTGATCGCTTGTACTAAGCCGTGCGTCTCCGCGGGCAAAGGCCTATCGGTCGGTTGCGACGTCGTTGACACCCTGCTAATCATCTCGCTGATCCTTCTAGTGAGGGCTGTTGTTCTCGATTGCCATTCTACCACAATCCGGCTCAAACGCGTACGCGGTTTCTTGCTTCCAAGCCTGTAGAAACGGGCTGCCCAACGAAGATATATGATTCAACAGGATTCCATCTGGTAGGGCGGAATTCCTTGCTCGCCGATCACACTGAGCCTTCAGTTCAGGTTCGGTAGTCGGCGTTGATGCTAACATAATCGTGGCTGAGATCGGATGTCCAGACCGTGGCGCATCCGTCTCCCAGACCCAGCTCAACGTGAATCTGAATTTCCGGCTGTGCAAAGATGGCGGCAGCCTCTTTCTCCAGATAGTCGATCGGTGTGCCGCCCGCAACTAACTGCAACGTGATGGCACCGTCACTAATGAACATGTCGTAGCGGTCGGGGTCGACCTGGATGCCTGCACGGCCAATGGCGGCCAGAACGCGGCCCCAATTGGCGTCATTGCCAAAGAACGCAGTCTTGACCAGGGGGCTGGTTGCGACCGTATTGGCGGCCTGGTGGGCCTGTACATCGTCCACCGCGCCTTCGATCTGGAGCGTGACGAACTTGGTCGCTCCCTCGCCGTCCCGCACGATCTCATGGGCCAACTCGGTGCACAGATCAGTCAATGCCATTTGAAACTGTGAGAACGCGTTGGAATCCTGATCCACAATCTCTTCGTGGGCGGCAGCGCCGTTGGCCAGCAGAAGCAATGTATCGTTGGTGCTCGTGTCGCCGTCAATGCTGATGCGGTTGAAGCTCTGGTTCGCTGCCTCGACCAGCGCCGTTTGCAGCAGCGGCTGACTCACGTTTGCATCGGTTGCAATGACCGAGAGCATCGTTGCCATATTGGGGTGGATCATGCCCGAACCTTTGGCCATGCCCGTGACATGGACGTCGATGCCGTTCAGCAACAGCGTTCGGCTGACTAGTTTGGGGCGCGTGTCGGTCGTCATGATTGCCTGGGCGGCCGATAGCCATCCACCCGTGCTGAGTTGCTCATGGGCGTTGGGGATTCCATTGAGCAACTTCTCCAGCGGCAGCTGCGCACCGATCACGCCGGTGCTCATGACAAAGACTGCATTGTCGCCCGTGCCGATAGCAGCTTCGACGGCTTCTGCTGTAAAGCGTGTGTTGGCCAGACCTTGCGCGCCCGTGCAGGCGTTTGCATTGCCGCTGTTGATGACGACGCCATAGATGCCTTCAGGATTCAGGTCGAGCAACTGGCGATCGTATTGGACCGGTGCGGCCGGAAAGGCATTCTGGGTGAAGACCGCAGCCGCCCGGCAAGGCAATGAACTGGTCACCAGCGCCAAATCGAGGGCGCCATTCTTCTTAATTCCGGATGCAATGCCGGCGGCGTCAAATCCGGGAACTGCATGGTCGGGCGTGGTCATGGGAAGCCTCCTGTGGGAAGGGGATCGGGAAATGGGGATTGGGGATCAGGGACTAGGGATTGGGGATTGGGAATGGCCAGATGTCGGTGCCCCTAATCCCTGATCCCTAGTCCCTGATCCCCAATCCCCCAATCACTAATCCCGCTTGAAGTCGTTGAAGTCAGGCGAATCGTAGTCGGAGACGCCGGGGCCTTGGATCTTGAGCATGGCTTCCACCTTCATGGGCAGGCCGAAGAGGCGGATGAAGCCTTCGGCATCGGCCTGGTTGTAGACGTCGTCTTCATCAAAGGTGACGTAGTCCTCACGATAGAGGCTGTGGGGGCTCTTGCGACCGGCGAGGATGACGTTGCCCTTGTAGAGCTTGAGGCGCACCGTGCCCGTGATATTCTCCTCGGTGGTCTGGACAAATGAATCCATGGCTTTGCGTAGGGGCGTGTACCATTGGCCGTTATAGACAAGCTCGGCGTAGCGCAATCCCAACTCCTGCTTGTAGTGCAGCGTCATCTTGTCCAGGCAAAGCTGCTCGAGCGCGGCATGGGCCTTGTAGAGAATCGTGCCGCCGGGCGTCTCATAGACGCCGCGACTCTTCATGCCGACCAGCCGGTTTTCGACGATGTCGACGCGCCCGATGCCATGCTTGACGCCCAATTCATTCAGATCCTTCATCAGGCCGACCGGGCCGCGGGCCACGCCGTTGACGCGCTCCGGGATTCCCTGGCGGAAGTAGACCTCGACATATTCGGGCTCATCCGGTGCATCTACCGGATCGATGGTCCATTCGAACATATCCTTGGGCGGCTCGTTCCACGGATCTTCCAGCGGGCCGCCCTCGTTGCTCAGATGCCAGAGGTTGCGATCCTGGCTATAGATGCGATCCTCAGTGGCCTTCACCGGTACGTTGTACTCGGCTGCATAGTCGAGCGCATCCTTGCGGCCGCGAATGTTCCACTCTCGCCACGGTGCGATGATGTGTAGTCGCGGGTTCAAGGCCATGACGGTCAGCTCAAAGCGAACCTGATCGTTGCCTTTGCCGGTGGCGCCATGGGCCACGGCATCGGCCCCTTCCATCTCCGCGATTTCGACCATGCGCTTGGAGATGAGCGGTCGAGCGAAGGAAGTGCCCAGCAGGTAGTCGCGTTCGTAGAGCGCTCCGGCCTGCATCGTGGGGAAGACGAAGTCGGTCAGGAACTCTGATCGCAGGTCTTCCACATAACACCTGGTCGCGCCGGAAGCGATGGCCTTTTCTTCCAAACCGGGCAACTCGTCTTCTTGGCCCAGGTTCGCGCAGAAGCAGATGACTTCGCACCCGTAGTTGTTTTTCAGCCATGGCACGATGACGCTGGTGTCCAGGCCGCCCGAATAGGCGAGCACACATTTTTTAATATCTGGCTTTGACATGCTGGAGCTCCTTTGAAAAATGAATGAGAGTCGAGTTTCGACAGAATATTGGCAACAAAAAACGCCACCCGAAAATCGGCGTGGCGTATTGGAAGCAGATGCACAAGGTCAGCAGCTTTGACCAGGCAAGGCGAAAAGCCCCTGGCAGCCTGCTAGACAAATCGGTGTCCGCTTCCAGCGGACGGCCTCCTAATGCGAATGAAATGCATGAGTGTTGCTTCCAAAGAACTGCCGGCATTTTGACCGCTGCTGACTTGATAAAAGAAGCATACCCTATTCCAAAAACTGCGTCAAAGCAGATCATGGCTATAGGAATGTCCCGTACATTAGCGCCTACATCGGTGCAGTCTTGGGCGCCACAGGTCTGTCCATTGCACGAGATCTGCGTTCACTGATATAGGCCCAGACGGCAAGGACCAACGCAATCGAGACGAGGAAGGCTGATACGCGAAAGGTGTCCTGCATGGCCGGAATCTGGATCGGGATGGGCGCATTCGTGGGGCCTCCTTCAACCGGACCGCCGTTGTAGGTGATGGCACGGGTTGCCCAGATGGCCCCCAGCACGGCAACGCCGACCACACTGCCCAATGTGCGTGTCTCAGCCAGCAAACTGGAAGCCACGCCCAATGCTCGTTTGGGCACCGCCCCCATGATGGCGCTGTTGTTGGGCGATTGAAAGATACCCATGCCCAGGCCGATGGGAAAGAGACGCAGTACATAGCCGAACAGGGAGGTATCCGCACCCAGGGTGCTCATGCTGAGGTATCCGAATACCAGGACGATCAGGCCGACCACGGTCACCGGTCGCGAGCCGATCCGATCCGATAGCGAGCCTGATAACGGTGCGACAATGCCCAGTGCAATAGGCGTGACCATCAACATCAGCCCGACCGTCTGAATGTTGAGTCCGCGTACGTTCTGCAGATAGAAGGGCAGCAGCAGAATCGTCCCAGAGATGGCCACGAAGGTGAGAAAACCGGTGATCAGGTTGATGCTGAAAAGACCGTTGCGAAAAAGGCGCAGGTCGATCATCGGCTCCTGTACGCGCAGTTCGGTGATGATGAAGAGCGCTAGGAAGACCAACCACGCGCTCAGCAGAGCTATGACGATTGGTTCTGAAAAACCCATCTGTTGGCCAAATGTGAGGCCCAGCAGTAGGGTCAGCAGGCTGATGAAGAGGGCGCCCGCACCCAGATAATCGAACGTCTTCCCCGCGTTCGGCGGAATGTCAGGCACATAGCGCCGAACCATCCAGATGCCCAGCAGGCCGACGGGCAGGTTCACAAAGAAGATCCAGTGCCATGATAGGCGACCCAGGATTAGACCGCCGAGTACTGGACCAGTGATGATGCCGATGGAGACGATGGAGCCGATGAGGCCTAGCGATTTGCCCCGTTCGTTGGCCGGGAAGGCCTCGGTGATGATGGCCGGACCCAGCGCCAGGATCATGGCGGCGCCGATGCCTTGGAGCACGCGCATGGCGATTAGCATGTATACTGAGTTGGAGATGCCGCAGAGCAACGAGCCGACGGTGAAGACGATGAAGCCTGCGCCATAGATGCGTTTCTTGCCCCGTATGTCGCCCAGCCTGCCGACGCTCAGCAGTAGTGTCGACAAGGTCAGTAGATAGGAGAGCACGACCCATTGCACCGTTGCAAAGTCAGTGCTCAGGCTATCAACCAGTGTCGGCAGCGCGATGTTGACAATGCTGCCGTCGATCGTTGCCAAGAACACGCCCATCGCAACGGCTGCCATCACATACCACTTGCGGCTATAATCAACCTCGCTCCTAGTCTCTTGGCCGGCAGGGGCGTTTGGACCTGTATTCGTCATAACGGAATCCAATCATTCGAAAGAAATGAGCGTGAATCAATAGCCTTTGATTATAGCCTGCCCAACCAATTCCCTCTAATCGCCTCTGTGCCCATCCACAACAGAGCGAAAACGGTGATAGGTTTCAGTGGAGGGAATGAGGAGAGTTGTCCATGTTGCCGGAACAATTGATCAACCAATTTATCTTTTACCCCGAACCGCAGATTACGGTCAATCCGCATGTGCTTGATATGTCGTTCGACGACGTGTGGTTGACGACCAGCGATGGCGTGGAGATTCACGGCTGGTGGTTGCCCTGCGAGAATGCGCTGGCGTCGCTTCTCTTTCTGCATGGCAACGCGGGAAACATCACACATCGCCTGGACAACTTGCGAGTGCTGAATGAAGCAGGCTTCCAAGTGCTGATCATTGACTACCGGGGCTTTGGTCGTAGTGAGGGGACGCCCGGGGTACGGGGGACCTATCTGGACGCAGACGCGGCCTGGAACTGGCTGGTGGATTCGATCCCTGGTCCCCGTCTGATCTTTGGACGTTCATTGGGCGGGGCAGTTGGCATTTGGCTCGCGGCAACGACTGAGCGTACGCCGGATGGCGTGATCGTGGAGAACACCTTCACCAGCGGGCGCGAGCTTGCCGCGGCGGTAATGCCGATCCCAGGCATGGACTTCGTGGTGCCGAACTTCTACCCAAGCCTTGAACGTGTCGGCAATATCCACGCCCCGCTTCTGCTCATCCATAGCCTCGAGGACGAATTGATTCCGGTAGAACACGGCGAGAGACTTTTCGCCGCTGCGACTCTGCCCAAAGAAGCCTATTATGTAGCGGACGCCCACCACAACGACGCATATGCAATCGGTGGTCAGGCCTATGTGGCGCGGTTACAGGGGTTCGTGCGTGAGAAGTGTGGTGGCTAACGATGGATTCTTGATCCGGCCAACGGGATTGAGAGATTGAGAGATTGTTGACCGATTTCCGATCTCCCGATCTCAGGCCGGAAGGACGGAATCTCTTAAGACAGAGTTTCAGAGCAACCTAGCTGAACAACGTCTGCAACTTAGTCGCCAGCATGGGATTGCCGTCGACTTTGATCTTGCCTTGGGCAAAGGCTGCCATCGGGTTCAAATTGCCTTTAGCCAGGTCGACGAAGTCATCGTCAGCCATGGTGATGGTGCAGTCAGCGCCCTCGACTTCACCGCTGCGCACGTCGCCATCGCCGTTTTTTAGATCTACGACCCACGAACCGCCGGGTTCACCGGTGATCTGAAATTGGAATAGGGCATTGACGGATTGGACCAAGGACGGGCTTTCAGCGACCCGGCTTGCCATATGTTGGAAAATATCGGCTGATCTGGGCTCTGTACTCATCGGATTCTTTGCTCCTATTGATGGGGTCGTGTCGGTTGCTTCTTGTTCAATCTCTACTGTGGAAATGTTGTCGGGGACGGATTCGAGGGTCCTGGTTGAGTTCGCGCCCAACACCAATTCGGCCATGACGCGAACCGCCTTGCTGTCAAACACGGTCATGTTGAGCGTCGTGATCGGACTCTTTTCCCACATGGGCAGTCGTTCGGCGATACGCGCCTTGGGGCCGCAGAGCGCTATCTCGTCGACCAATGCATCGGGCACCGCAGCGGCCGCGTCACCCTTCTTGCCCGACAGGTAGTGTGTCTGAATCTCTTCGGCAGCGTCGGCATATCCGTATCGAACGACCAGATCGTAGTAGAAGTTCTTGCCTTTGGCCCCCATGCCACCCACATAGAGCGCCAAGAACGGTTTGATGGCGTTGCGTGCAGCATCGATATCATCGCTGACCACAACCGGCACTGACGGCGCAATGTCGAACGAATCCGACGTCCTGCCCGATTTGGCCAGTCCTGCGTCAACATGCTGCTTGTATGTTTCGTCATAGTGGCGCGGCGCGAAGAAAATGGGCAGCCAGCCATCGGCGATCTCGGCCGATAACTGCACGTTTTTTGGGCCGATAGCGGCCAGGTAGATGGGGATGTCGGCGCGGCCGTGCAGGATGCTCTTCAGCGGTCTGCCCAGTCCTGTGGCATCGTCGCCCTGATAGGGAATCTGGTAGGCTTGGCCGTTGTGGCTCAAAGGCGCTTCTCTGGCGAGGATTTTGCGTACAATGCAAACATACTCACGCGTCTTGCCCAGCGGCTTGCCGTAGGGTTGGCCGTGCCAGCCTTCCACAACCTGCGGGCCGGACAAGCCCAACCCCAGCAACATGCGCCCACCCGAGAGCTGATCGAGCGTCATGGCTGTCATGGCCGTCATGGCCGGCGTGCGAGCAGGCATCTGCATGATCGCCGTACCGAGACGGATCTGACTGGTCTGCGCGCCGATCCAGGCCAACGGCGTCACTGCGTCCGACCCGTAGGCCTCTGCCGTCCAGACCGCGTGGAAACCCAGTCGGTCGGCCTCCCGGATCATCTCCATGGGCAGGTTGATGGTGGCGCCGGCATAGCCGGCATTGATTCCAAGTCTCATATTTGGACCTCATTGATCGAGTAGAAACGAGCCACAAGTTGAGCCAGTATGGCGAGTTCATGTTCGCCCTGCGTTCCGTCTGTGTGGAGAGGGGCCATCGGCTTCTCTATTGACTCCCCTCGATCAATGTCGCCAGATACTCGAAGGTCGGCGGACCCGGCAGCACTTCTCCGTCGACTGTGAAGCTCGGCGTGCCGCGCAGGCCTAGCGCTCGGGCTTTCTGCTCGTTGTCGCGCACCTTGGCCGTCATCTGTCCGCCATCCAGACAGGCGTTGAATGCCTCCATGTCCAGGCCGATCTGTTCCGCATAACCCTTCAGAGACAAGTTGTTGAGGCTGCCGCCGGATTCGTAGACGTGATCGTGATATGCCCAGAACTGGTCTTGCGCGCCGGCGCACTGTGCCGCCTCGGCAGCGGCAGGCGAATCGGGTGTGATCACCGGGAAATCTCGCCAGACAAAGCGTGCCGAGTCACCGTAGACGCGCATGACCTGCTCGCGAATGCCGGTATTGTGCCAGGCGCGACAGGCCGAGCAACCAAAGTCGCCATATTCGACGATCTCCACGATGGCTGATTCTCTGCCCAACGCTGGGTCTGCAACTTCGCCGGCCGGGATTGCATCCCCGCCGACCGTCTGCTGCCAGGCGAAGTAGCCCAGCGCCACAACAATCGCCACAGTTGCAATGCCGAAGATCAGATTGCGATTGCGACGCGAGCGCTCCTGCTGCTTTTTGCGATCGCGTGCCCGTCGACTGCTCATTTGATGATTCCTTCCGTTAACATTTCTGTGGCATTTCTGAATTGCTCAACAGGATGGTGGACTCGTAGAGATGCAAAATCCTGCGTATCTACTGCTTCATCTACACGATCCGCTTCACTCGTCGCTCTTCGCGGGCAAGTCATATGGATGCCGGACAAGCTCCCCAGGCCCTATTGATACGCGATCCGGCGAAAAATCGCTGTGGTCATGCATACGCGTCGGTACAGGCATTGACCCTCGATTTCTCATGTTTTCGTTGCGCACCCGCCACTCCTGTTGTACACTGGCTGAAATTCTGTCGCCTCTCGGCACTGTACCGATCATATACAAGGAATGCTATATGCCGATTTGCACCCCTGGGCCGTGTTCCAAGTTGCATAAGAAAGGATCACCTATCGATGGAACAATACCGTGTAAAACCCGGCAGCAAAGTCCATCTCTATGAGTGGGACCCCAATGATGATGCGCTCTTTGACGGCGGCAAAAAGGAAGGAAAGAAGGCTTTGCCGGCGCTCAATACTCGGCTTGAGGCGCTGCAGGAGTTGATGTATGCCGAAAGCAAGCAGAAACTGTTGATTGTCCTGCAGGCCATGGACACTGGCGGTAAGGACGGGACGATTCGCCACGTTTTTGAAGGCGTCAATCCCCAGGGCGTGAAAGTCGCCAGCTTCAAGCAGCCGAATCCGACCGAGTTGGCCCATGACTACCTCTGGCGCATCCACAAACAGACACCGGCCAGCGGACAGATCACGATATTTAACCGTAGCCACTATGAGGATGTGCTCGTTGTGCGTGTCCATAACATTGTGCCGATCCACGTCTGGGAGCGTCGCTACGACCATATCAACAACTTTGAGAAGCTGCTCACAGATGAGGGGACGACGATTCTGAAATTCTTCCTCCATATCGACCTGGACGAGCAGAAAGAGCGGTTGCAGGCACGGCTTGATGAGCCGGAGAAGCGCTGGAAGTTCTCAACCGGCGATCTGGCCGAGCGAAAGCTGTGGCCGGACTACATCCGCGCCTACGAGGACATGCTGGGCAAGACGAGCACAGACTGGGCCCCGTGGTATGTGATTCCTGCCAACCGCAAATGGTATCGAAATCTGCTGATCTCGAAGATCATCATTGACAAACTTGAGTCGCTGGAAATGCGCTATCCAGAGGCCGAAGCTGGGCTTGATGAAGTTGTGATCGAGTGATGATTCGATGGTGAATTGACGTCAATTGCCACAGATGAGTCCACTGCAAGAACAGAGAATCAGCCACAGATGGACACAGATAAACGCGGATGAAGAGCATTTTTCTCCGCTTTTCCTCTGTGAACTCTCTGCCCCTCCTTGCCTCCGTGGTGAACTTGACCTTTTTGCAGTAGAGTCATCTGTGGCGAATGACTGTCCTACTCGCTCTCCGCTAAGCCAATCACGTAGTCGAAGATGGCCAGACCCTCATCCAGTTCCTCCCGCGTGACGGTCAGTGGCGGAATGAGGCGCATGGTGTTGACGCCGCAGCCCATGAGCAGCAGGCCGTGCTCAAAGGCCAGTTGCACGATTCGATTGCGCAGCTCGATGGCAGGCGTACGCCTCTCTCGATCTTCGACAAATTCAACGCCGACCATTAGCCCTCGCCCCCGCACGTCTCCGATGCACTCATGTCGTTCGGCCATGGCACGCAGCACATCCATCATGTGCTCGCCCTGCACGGCCGCATTTTCGATTCCCTCTTCTTCCAGAACATCCAACGTGGCCAGCGCCGCGGCACAGGCCAGTGGGTTGCCGCCGTATGTGTTGCCGTGAGAGCCGGCCTTCCACGTCATGACGCTCTTGCGTGCGATGATGGCCCCAAGCGGCACACCACTGGCAATGCCTTTGGCCGTGCAGATGATATCGGGTTCGACCTCCGTGTGCTCAATGGCCCACCACTTGCCTGTTCGCCCCATTCCTGCCTGCACTTCGTCGACAATGAGCAAAATGCCGTGCTTGTCACAGATCTCGCGCAGCCGTGGGAAGAAAGCGGCGGGCGGTACGACATAGCCGCCCTCACCCTGGATGGGTTCGACCAGGATGGCGGCCACATCGTCGGGTGGAATCAAGCTCTTGAAAAGCGTCTTCTCGATGTAATTGACCACGGTATCGCCATAGTCCTCATCGGTCGGCTGCATGGCCAGGACGGGGCGATATGCATTGGGGTAAGGCACATGGTTGACAAATGGCTGCGTAATCAGTCCCTGCCGTTGGATGGTCTTGCTGGCGGTGAAGGCCAATGATCCGGCGGTACGCCCATGGAAGCCGCCGATGAAGCCGATGAAACGGTTTCGTCCCGTGTGCAATGTCGCCAGCTTGATGGCCGCCTCAACAGCTTCGGTGCCCGAATTGCCCAAAAAGACCTGGGCATCCTCCTGGATTGGCGCGATCTCATTGAGCCGTTCGCTCAGTCTCACCCATCGCTCGTGATAGTAATCGGATGAGATATGGATGAATTCACTGGCTGCCTCCTGGATCGCCGCAACAACCCTTGGGTGGCTATGGCCGGTCGCATTGACGGCGATCCCTGCCACAAAGTCGATGTAGCGATTGCCGTCGACATCGTATACCTGGCTGCCCTGGCCGTGGGACATGACGAAGTCGGCCACGCGGCCATAGGCCGGGGCTACAACCTGTGAATCGCGCTCGATGACGGCCTGGGCCTTGGAACCGGGCACATTCAATCGTTCAACAGTCTTCTGCAACATTGCTGATGCCTCCAAAATACCGAAAAGATTTCATATTGTGAATTGAGTGTTCTTGGCTTGGATTCTGCTCTTCTGTGCGCTTTGTGGCTTGCCTAGGAACTCCTCAACCGGGTCGATAGCCCAGCCGCCGCGAAATGCTGCGTGCTGCCACCTGTAACGACGCCACCATGCCGGGAAGGCGCTCTTCTGTGAGGCGTAACGCCGGACCGCCGATGCCCAGGGCGCCGACAATGTCACGGCTCTGGTCGAAGACGGGTGCGGCAACCGAAACGAAGCCGATTTCGAGTTCTCCAACAGCCTGCGCATATCCCTGGCGACGAATTGTCTCTAGCTGTGCATTCAGCGTTTTGGCATCCGTAATTGTATTGGGTGTCAGCGCTGTCAGCGGGGCGTCGAGAACCTTGTCTATCTCGGACTGGGGGCTGAGCGCGAGCAGAATCTTGCCGGTCGATGTGGCGTGAATTGGCAGCTTTGCGCCGATATCCTGAGAGATGCTCATAGGGTCGCTCGTGGAGGCGCTGTCCAGAATTCGCGTGTGGTTGCCCAGCAAGATCTCCAGAACGACCGACTCGCCCGTCTCACGCGGCAAGCGATTCAAGCTCCGCTCGCGCTGCCGAGCGCAAGGCGTTGGAGCGCAAGGCGCTTCCGCCCAACGTGATCAGTTCAGGCCCGAGCCGATAGTGCCCGGCTTTGCTCGTGCGTACGATCAGCCCCTCGCTTTCCAAAGCGGCCAGCAAGCGGTGGACCGTCGTCTTGTTAAGATTGACGTGATCGCTTAGGTCACCCAGGCTCCATTCCGGACGCGTGTCATCAAAGGCCTTTAATAAAGCAATGGCCCGCGAGACGGACTGTGCGCCGGGGTAGCTGTCGATTGGCTGCGTGTCGTCGACCGTCGTCATCTGTGCAAAATCATTTCGTGGAATTTTAAGTCATAATGTGAAACGAAGTATCTGCTGGAAATATACTGTCATATCGTTGGAATGTCAAAAGCGTTGCGCGGGAGTGCGCCGTGCGTGGGGATAAGAGCTACCAGAACTGCCTGACTTCGCTTGTTTTCGCAGTGCCTTCACGTTAGGCGGGCTATTCCGGTGCCGGCCATGCTGGATCCAGGAAGGTCTGGATCTCGATCAGGTAGCCATTGGGATCGCGCACGAACATCTGGTAGATGTTGTACTGGGGATTGAGTGTGGGTGGTTTCTCGATGGCGACATTCTGCTCCAGAAGATACTGGTGCCAGGTGTCGACCTCTTGTGTGACCAGCGTGAAGAGGAGACCAGGCGGTTCGCCGGGATCTGCGCGTTCGCAGAAGCCGACAAAAGCGTTGCTGTTGACGTGGTAGATACGACAACTGCCCTGATCGAGCACGAGCCGCAACCGCAGCACATCTTCATAGAAGTGGGCTGTGACTGCCAGGTCTGTTGTCAGCAGAAAGGTGACCTGCTGGTCGATGGATGGGCGTTCCATTCTGCACTCGAACCATGTAGAAAATACCAGCTTGATCCATGAAGATCACGAAGGACGATATTCCTTCGTGATCTTCGTTTTTCTTCGTGGATGTCTTTATGCTAGCGTGGTCCCAGATCGCTGGCAGCCATGGCTGCGCCGATGATACCGGCTTCGTTGCGCAATACGGCGGGTACGATCTCGGCATCGCTCTCGAAATATTGCAGGTATTTGTGATGCTTTTTGCTCACGCCGCCGCCGATAATGAAGAGGTCGGGCGAGAAGAAGAACTCCATGGCGGCCAGGTATTCGTTCATCCGCTCCGACCACCGTTTCCAACTCAGATCTTCTTCCTTGCGGATGCGATCCGACGCACGGTCTTCAGCGTCAACACCACGAATGGGCAAGTGACCAAATTCGGTGTTGGGGACCAACACGCCCTCTGTGAAGATGGCGCTGCCGATGCCGGTGCCCAGCGTCAACATGATGACGACACCCTTGCGGTGTCGCCCAGCCCCAAAGGCCATCTCCGCGACGCCGGCGGCATCACCGTCGTTGATCACGCGTACAGGGCAGTTGGTCGCCTCTTCAAAGAGCTTGATCGAATCGACACCGATCCAGCGTTGATCGACATTGGCCGCCGTTTTGATGACGCCATGGTGAACAATGGCGGGAAAGGTGCAGCCTATCGGCCCATGCCAGTCAAAGTGCTCAACCAATTTCTTGATCACCTTGGCGACTGCCTCGGGCTTGGATGGTTGTGGCGTGGGAATGCGGTGTCGTGGCGCCGCCAATTCGCCCTTTTTGATGTCGACCGGCGCGCCTTTAATGCCGCTACCGCCGATATCTATGCCGAGCACTTGCATCGTCTGCCTCCTGCGCTGGTATTCTGAATCACGCTCTGCTCTCTTGTGATTGGCTATCTTGTTCACGAGTCTACAACCTCAGCCACACTTATGCAAGTCGATTGCTCTGGTCGCGAGGAGATATCGGGCCGCTCTCAAATCAACCTGTGCGATGATATAATGGCGCTGGACGATCCGGGCAAACTACCTACTTCCAGCGCTGGAGACAATCTATGACCGTGCGAGTGCATTTCGGCGAATCTTCCCATGACAAAGGCAGCGTAGACCTGCTGTGCAAGTATGCTGATGACCGACTGGTCATCACATCCAGCGCCGGAATGCCTGATGCCGCCGACTACGATATCTTGGTCACCGGATTTCCCACCGAGGCGCAAATGACAGCCAGCCCAAACCTGAGGGCTGTGGTTGTTCCTTTTGCCGGTGTGCCTGCTCCCACCTGCGAATTGGTCGCACGATTCCCACAGGTATCGCTCCACAATCTGCATTATAACGTTGTGCCGACCGCTGAGATGGCGCTGACGCTCCTACTTGCCGCGGCCAAGTTCGTTTTGCCCATTGATCGAGAGCTGCGTGATGGCGACTGGCGATCCCGCTACACGGAGACGCCGGTCGCTGTGCTTCACGGCAAGACTGCGCTCATCCTCGGCTATGGGCGGATTGGTCAGCACCTTGCACCCATTTTGCAGGCCATCGGCATGAACGTCATCGGCCTGCGCCGGGATCCGCCGGCTCCAGGCGACGAAGGCGATGTTGACGTCTATCCGCCGGGCGCGCTCCATCAGCTGCTGCGCAGGGCAGATGTACTGGTCAACATTTTACCGCTGACGTCCGAGACCAGGGGTATGATCGGTGCTGATGAGCTTTCGTTGCTGCCTGGCCATGCCATTGTCGTCAATATCGGGCGCGGTCCGACCATCGACGAGGAGGCGCTCTACGACGCATTGACGAGCGGTCGCTTGCTGGCCGCCGGCATCGATGTCTGGTACAACTATCCGGCGGAAGAGGCGGACCGGGCCAGTACGCAACCCTCCCAGTTTCCGTTCCACGAACTAGACAACGTCGTCATGAGCCCGCATCGTGCCGGCTACCTCAGCGCCGCCGAGGAAGGGCGCATGAAGCATCTGGCCGATCTGCTCAATGATGCCGCGGCAGGCAGGCCACTGGCGAGTAAGGTGAACAAGGAACTGGGATACTAGATGGACGCCTTTTTTTGCCACAGATGGACACAGATAGGCGCAGATGGGACACAGATGGCGACAACCGCAACATTGAGGTGCTAGCGTAATCCATTGTTTCATCTGTGCCCTATCCGCGTTCATCTGTGTCATCTGTGGCAGATCTTTTCCTAACATCCAGGCAGTAACATGACCGCTTTCCGCAAGATCATCCATCTCGATCTGGACGCCTTCTTCTGCGCCGTAGAGGAACTGCGTGATGAATCACTGCGCGGCATCCCCTTTGCCGTAGGCGGTCAGCCGAACCAGCGGGGCGTGGTCGCTTCCTGTTCCTATCCGGCGCGGCGACGAGGCATCCATTCTGCCATGCCCATGGCCATCGCCGTCAAGCTCTGTCCGGAGTTGCGCATCGTGCGTGGCGAGCATGCTGTCTACGGCCGAGTCTCCAAGCAGGTGATGGAGCGGCTGCACCGCATCACGCCGCTGGTCGAGCAGATCTCCATTGACGAGGCCTTTATGGACGTCAGCGATCGTCCCGAATCTGCCGTGGATCTGGCCCAGGGTTTGCAGACTGCCATCCGAGATGAGTTGTTGCTTCCCTGTTCACTGGGCGTCTCGACAAACAAGTTAGTCGCCAAGATCGCCAACAACGTGGGCAAGGCTGCTGCTCGCGGCGACGGTCCACCCAATGCCATCCAAGTGGTGCCGCCGGGCCAAGAGGCTGAGTTTTTGGCTTTGCTGCCGTGTGAAGAGCTGTGGGGCGTGGGGCCCAAGACGGCTCAACGCCTGCATGAGCTGGGCATCCAGACCATCGGTGATATCGCCCGCTGGCCGGATGCCGAACTGGCCCGCCTCTTCGGCAAGCATGGCGCGGATCTGGCAGTGCGTGCCCGTGGCATCGACGAGCGGCCGGTCGTGACTCACCGGGATCCCAAATCGGTCAGCCAGGAGACCACATTCACGCGTGATGTGAGCGATGGCGTCAAATTGCGCCAAACAGTGCGTCGCCTCTCTGAAGGCGTCGCACGGCGGCTCAAGCGCAAGCAGACCGCCGGCGCCACCGTCAAGCTCAAGCTGCGCTGGTCCGACTTCACCACACCTTCGCGCCAGATGACCCTGCCCAAGGCGACCAACGACGCCGATGAGATCTATCGCGCCGCACTGGTGCTTTTTGAACGCTTGTGGGTTGGCCAAGAGCCGGTGCGGCTCCTGGGCGTAGGAGTGAGCGGCCTGGGCGAGCAACCCTATCAGCCCCAGCTCTGGGATCTGGAGACCGACGAATATCGCAGTGCTGAGGAGTTGATCGAGAAGCAAGAGCGCCTGCGTGATGTTGTGGCGAGTATCAGCGAGCGCTATGGAGATGGGGCCGTTCGTCGCGGTGATAGCGGCGAATGATCCAGCGGTATGTTGCTCTGTTTAGTGCGCACGCCCCTCGTGAGCACTCGTCCAGCCCAAGAGCATGCCAATTGTCAACCCGTTCGCACGAAGGGCGTGCGAACTAAACGGGGGGGGCTGCATCAACACCCGGTCACGACCAACCTCTGTCGATCTCCGCCAACCACCCTTGGCCGAAAGCGTAACTCCGATAGCTGGAATAGACATACTCCTTTGGCCCCTCCACCAGCCCCGCACGGACCGGGTTGCGATGGATGTAGTTCAGTTTCTGGCGGAGAAACCGTTCGTTGAAGTTTGTTACCTCCCAATAGTCATCCTGCCAGACCTTGTTTTTGCTGCGACCAGTTTGCAGGCCTGCGTGCTCGAATGCGGCCAACCAATCATCCTCCCCCTCGGCCTAGGCCTGGCGAATGATACGCTTGGCCGTGAATGTCTTGAAGTCGCGCATGAATGCTCGCACGTTAGATTCTTGCTCTGGCCAGAGCAACAGGTGTAGATGATCCGGCATGACAACATAGCCCAACAGCCGAACGTGGAGCTGGGAGCGATAGAAGTTGAGACTGTCGAAGAGTGGAATAATGGTGGAGGGGCCGGTGAAGATCGGGAGTCGATTGTGAACGACGGTTGTGATGTAGTAGACGCGATTGGTAGCGCGTAGGGCCTGCGTATTCATCGAGGGATTCTTTGTGGTGTTTGTTCGGTTCGTGCATCCACACGCAAATCAGCAACGGGGATCCTGGGGCGTCTCGTGTAGAACCGTGCGCACGAAGGGCGTGTGCACTAAACTATGTCAGTGGAAGTACTTCCATGAAGAGCACGAAGCATACTTCAGTAGTTCACGATTTGGTAAAAAGCGAGATTCTCGCTAGCCCCTTGCCAGAGTGGCGTGCTCGAAAATACCTGCTCAGAATGACAAATCGTGAACTACTGTACTTGCTTGTGGGGCTTTGTGCTCTTCGTGGATATCTGATTTTCTGTCCTGGTACTCAACGGCGGCGCGTTGCCTACATGATGCAACAGTGCCCACTACGCCTCACACGGCGGCTCATCGGCAATCGACTCGATCAGTGCGGCCGCACGGTCGATCGCTTCCTGTGTGCCGTCAATCACAAGCCACGACGACCCCTCCGCACCGTAAATTCCGCCGGCGGCAATCATAGTGGCCTTGGCGCCGGTCAGCACCTCAATAGCGTCGAGCTCCGTGAAGATTGTGCCCGGCAGCGGTAGCAGGCCGGGGCCCTCGCCGTCCGGTGCATTGCAGAGCAGGGCCAGCTCGCTCACGTCGCCGAATACGCGCTTTTCCAACCCAATGGGCACGATCAGCTGTGCACGACGACCGATGACCGCCGAGACCGCGGCCATGGCCGTTCCGCCGACATCGCTGCCGATCTGGACGGCGGCCTGGCGACGGGCGTCGTAGGCGTTGCCGCCCTTGAGTACGACATCCCCGCTGCCCAACTCCTTTGCAATACCGAAGATCGACTTTTCCTCCAGCAACTCTCCCTTGCGAATGACCACGTCGCCGGGGAATTCCATGGATGGGGCTTCGGCGCCGGGCGGCACGGTCAGGCCGCGTCGAAATCCGACGCGGGCGAACTGATCGCCCAGTCCCAACGAACCTAGAATCTCTTCGGCAACATATCCATTGGTCGAACCGGCGATGATGGCCAGTGTCCCCTGCGCCAACACTGCCTGGATGGCAGGGTGCGCAACCATGCCCTTGCCGATCAGCCTCTTGCCCATCGCGGGCGTCAAACGAACTTGAATCATGTTGTTCCATTCTTTCGTTGTGTGACTCTTCCGAGAAGAGCCTTTTTGCCACAGACATTCACGGATGAAAAAAGGATGGGACACAGATAGCGCATAGAATACTCAAGCAATTCAATACTATCTGTGAAAATCAGTTCTTTATCTGTGTCAATCTGTGGCGAATTCTCGTTCTGTGGCAGAGTAAACGATCAACAAACCGACGCCGTCATCACGCCGGCCATCATCAGACCGAGCTCTTCGGCAGATGTGTCGTCGCGGTTGACGATGCCCATGACGCGGCCTTCGTAGAGCACGGCGATGCGGTCGGAGAGGGCGAGCACTTCGTCCAGATCTTCAGAGATCAGGATCGTGGCGGTGCCGCTGGCGCGCTGGGCCAACAGGCGCTCGTGGATGTACTCGGTGGCGCCGATGTCGACGCCGCGCGTCGGCTGTGCGGCCACCAAGACGTCGGGGTCACGGGCAAGCTCGCGGGCCATGACGACCTTCTGGATGTTGCCGCCCGATAGGCTCTTGATCGGCGTCTCAATGCTCGGCGTCTTGACGCGGAAGTCGGAGACTAAATCGCGGCTCACCTGGGCGATAGCCTTGAAATTGAGGAAAGTGCGTTTGCTGAAGGGCGGGCGTGTGTGGTCCTGGAGAATGAGATTCTCTGCCACGCTGAATTCCTGCACAATGCCGTCGTGCATGCGCTCTTCAGGAATGTAGCCCAGGCCCGATTCGGTGCGCTTGCCCGGAGACCAACTGGAAATGTCCACGTCACCCTTTAGGACGCGTCCGCTGGTGGTCTCACGCAGACCGGCAATGACCTCAGCCAGTTCCTTCTGTCCGTTGCCGCTGACGCCGGCGATGCCCAGGATCTCGCCCTTGTGCACGTCAAATGAGACGTTGTCCAGCGCCTCGGTACCGGCCACGCCTAGTGCGCTCACGCCGTCGACACGCAGGTAGACCTCGCCCTGTTCGATGGCCGTCCATTCCCGTTCGAGCAGCACATCCCGGCCCACCATCATGCGCGCCAGTTCGCCGCGGGTGATGCCGTCATTGGGCACGGTGCCGACCAATGCCCCCTCGCGAAGGACCGTGATGCGGTCGCTGAGGGCGATGACCTCGTGCAACTTGTGGCTGATAAAGATCAGGCTGTGACCATCCTCGGCCATCTGGTGGAGGGTCTCAAATAGTTCGTCGACCTCCTGAGGCGTCAGCACTGCGGTCGGCTCGTCCAAAATGAGCAGGGCCGCGCCGCGGTAGAGCGCCTTGATGATCTCGACGCGCTGGCGTTCACCGACAGCCAGTGTCCAGACCATCGCTCTCGGATCGACGTTCAATCCGTAGGTCTCGGACAGCTCCAATATGCGCTTCTCAACCACATCCAGATCGAGCATGGGGCCGCGGCTGGACGAAAGGCCCAGCGCCACGTTCTCGGTGACGGTCAACGTGTCGACGAGCATGAAGTGCTGATGGATCATGCCGATACCCAGGTCGATGGCATCGGTGGGCGAACTGATGCCGGCTACGTTTCCGTTGAGCACGATCTCGCCCTCGTCCTGCCGGTAGAGGCCGTACAGGATC
The DNA here is from genome assembly GCA_963848115.1 of uncultured Chloroflexia bacterium. GTDB lineage: Bacteria > Chloroflexota > Anaerolineae > Caldilineales > Caldilineaceae > JAWKOK01. Next base: position 372,311 of record CAWKCP010000024.1, read on the forward strand.
TTCATGAGCGTCGATTTGCCCGCGCCATTTTCGCCCAGTAACGCATGCACCTCGCCCGCCCGCACGTCAAAGTTCACAGAATCACAGGCGAGCACGCCGGGAAAACGCTTGACAATGTCACGCATCTCCATGTGCTCGATACGTGGCCGGCCGGTGGGTAGAAGGTTGTTGTTTTCGCTCATAGTGGCTTGTGAATGGTGACTAGGGATCGGAGACTAGGGATCAGGGATTGGGGACTAGGAAGGCGTTCGGCGTATACCGAGACATCCGCAACTGCCCAATCCCCAATCCCTAATCCCCGATCGCCAATCCCACTTCCCTATTCCATCGTGACGATCGAGCCGTCAATGATCCCCTGAATGGCTTCATCGGCGGCGGCCTTGACCTCGTCGGAGGCCGGGTAGCCGTCGTTGAAGACGATCTTGAGACCTTCGTTTTCGAGCGTGATGATGTAGGCGGTGCCGCCCAGTTCGCCGCTGTTGATCTTGGCGATCATGTCGTTGAGCGTGCCGGTCCAGTCGTAGACCTGGTTGGCGACGACCAACTCAGGGGCTAGCGATGACTGATCGCTTTGGGTGCCGAGCCAGGGCACGCCCGCGTCCTTGGCCACGCCGATGGCCCCCACGACCTGCTGCGCCGAACCGGTCAGAATGTCTGCGCCGGCGCTGATGTGGGTGTTGGCTGCCTCGGCGGCCAACGCGGTGTCGCCAAAGTTGCCGGTATAGCTGATATTCACTTCAAGGTCCGGGTTGGTGGCGGTCACGCCGTTGACGAAGCCGTCGATGTAGAGTTTGGCATCGCCTGCCTCGACCGGGCCGACCACGCCGATCACGCCGGACTCGTTGATCATGGCCGCAATCACGCCATTGACATAGCCGCCCTCTTGGGCATTGGCCTCGTAGGCGAAGACATTCTCGTAGCCGTCCTCAGCGCCGGTGTCGATGGCCGTGCCCCAGGCGAAGCTGGTCTCGGGGAAGTCGGTGGCGACTTCGAACATGGAGTTGCCGTACTGAGTGCCGTGAGCAATGACCAGGTCGTAGCCGTCGGCGGCATAGTCGCGGATGGCCGCGGCCGCGTCAGCCACGTTGAACATGCTCTCAGAGTAGGCGATCTCCATGGCATCCTCGCCGCCCATCTCCGTCTGGATGGCAACCAATCCGTCGTACATGGACTGGCTCCAAGCCAGGTCGGTGATCGTGCTGGGCATGACGATGGCCACGCGGAACTGCTCCATGGCTGCATCGCCGCCGTCACTACCAGCATCGCCACTGTCGGCAGCCGGGGCAGCAGGCGCCGCACAGGCGCCAATCACCAAGATCAACAGACTTAGAAGTGCCAGTATCATCATTCGTTTACGCATTCGTACTCTCCTTTTGAATCAGAATTGAATCGTGTGACATCTGAAAATCAACATCATCTCAAACAAAGTGAGGGAGGGGCTAATGGTCAATAGTCAATTATCAATGCTCAATAGTCAATGTGTACCGGTCACTCATTGACTATTCACAATTGACAATTCATCATTAACTATTGTTTCTCCCCTTGTCACTCCCCCCGTTCATACGGCTTCGTCAACGCCGCCGGCTGCCGGACCTGCCGCACGGCCAGCGCCAGCGCCACGATGGTCAACACATAGGGCAACATGACGGCCAGATCGGAGGCAATGGGCAAACCCAGCACCTGGATCCAGAGTTGCAGGGCATTCACGGTGCTGAAGAGCAGCGCTCCACCCAGGATGCCAAAGGGGCGCCACCCACCGAAATAGACCAGGGCCACGGCGATGAAGCCGATGCCGTTGACCATGTTCTCCTGAAAGACGTTGAGCAGGCCGATACTCAGCGAGGCCCCTGCGATGCCCGCCATGCCCGAGCCGAGAATCGTCGTGGCATAGCGAATGCCGTTGACGCTGACGCCCAGTGAATCGGCAGCCTCCGGGTTCTGACCGACGGCACGGACCTTGAGGCCAAAGTTGGTCTTGTTGAGTACAAACCAACTTAGCGGTACCATCAGGTAGGCCAGGTAGACCAGGGCGCTGTGGTTAAAGAACACCTCACCGATGATGGGGACGTCGCTGAGAATTGGGATGTGCAGCTTCTGAAAACCGGTGACACTCGACACTGAGCCGATCATCGTCTTGAAGAGCAAGCTGCTGAGACCCAGACCAAAGAGGTAGAGGCCGATGCCACTGATGCCCTGCTCGGCCTGCATGGTGACGCTGACCACCGCCATCAAGAGGCCCATGGCCATGCCGACCACCAGCGCAACGCCGACCGCCAACCAGATGTTGCCGGTCTCATAGACGGTGTAGAAGGCCGAGAACGCGCCCATCAGCATGATGCCCTCAACACCTAGGTTGAGCACGCCCGAGCGCTGGCCGAACATCTCGCCGAGGGCTGCAAAGAGATAGGGGGTGGCTAGACGGATGCCGCTGTGGGCGATGCCGACCAGCACCGCTACCGTGAAGAGTTCATTAACCACCGACGACCTCCTCGCCCAAGTGCACAGTTGGTTCTGCGGGCGTGTCGCCGGAATCGACAGAGACCCGCCGCCGTGACCGTCTGCGTGCAAAAATTTCACTCGACACGACAAAGAGGACGATCAGTCCGTTGAGCGTGATGACCAGCGCACTGGGTACCTGCATGGTGCGTTGCATTTTGTCCGCGCCGACGAGCAGTGACGCAAAGAAGAAGGAGGCCGGAATGGCGCCCAGTGGATGCAATTGGCCGAAGAGGGCCGCCACAATGCCGCTGAAGCCGTAGCCGCCCGACAATCCCTCGATCATGCGATGGTGAACGCCGGTCACCTCGACCGCACCGGCCAGCCCGGCAAAGCTGCCGCTGAGAATCATCGACAGCGCCAGGTAGGAGCGCACGGGAATGCCTGCATAGCGCGAGGCCGCAGGGTTAAGCCCTACAGCTCGAATGCGATAGCCGATGGTCGTTCGCCACAGAAAAAGGTAGACCACGAAGGCGAGAATGATGGCAAGGATCAGGCCGGAGTGCAGCAGCGTGCGCGGCACAAGGCGCAGCAACCAGACTTGCTCGGGCAGTGCCGCAGTTTGAGGAATGTTGGTCCCTGCCTCAATCTGTTCCGGATCGAGCATGGGACCGCGCAACAGGTAGTTCATGAGTTGGAAGGCGATGGCGTTGAGCATCACCGTGGTGAGGATTTCGTTGACGTTGAGGCGGGCTTTGAGCACGCCCGCAATGCCACCCCAAAATGCGCCGCCCAGGGCGCCGGCAATCAGGCTCAGGGGTAGCAGCAGCCACCGAGGCCATTCGGGGAAAGCCAGCGCCACTGCGCTGGCCGCAATGGCCCCAACGATGATCTGTCCTTCACCGCCGATGTTGATGACGCCGCCCCGGAAGGCGATACAAATGCCCAGCGCAACCAGGAGCAACGGCGTCATCTTGGTCAGCGTCTGGGTGAGACCGCTGACATTGCCCAATGCACCTCTGAACATGGCGCCGTAGGCCTCAAACGGATTGACACCCAGGAAGAGCAGCAGCAGTCCGCCAACGGCCATGGCAGCCAGCACGGCAAGGATCGGCATGGCAAGATCGAATAGTCGGTCCGAAATCGCATTCTTGCGGGCTGATGATCGATTCACTTCGTTCGTCATGACTTTTTGGATCGACGTGTGGTGAACGGATGATTTAGGGTTTGGTTTTTGGCAGTTTGACGCGCAGTAGGCCGGTGTTCCCAAACGCACAATCCAGTTTGGAAATGAGATTGTGAGCCTGACTGTGCTGCTTAGCACATATGGAATACACCTTACACGATTGGCCCATAGAGGTCAACTGCCCTTCGGTTTCGATTGCGTTCTGTGGCTGCCCGTTGCGGCAACGTAGGCGGCATGCGATTCGACAGCGATACAGCATTTCTGCAAATGCGCATCCCTACAATAATACCCGTTTGATGTAACAGTTGAATGGTGGATTTGCACAAAAAAAGAGGGTCACGTCTTTGCAAATTGCATGAAAGGAGTGACCCTGAAATCCATGGGGATCAGGTCGCAACGACCTGATCTCCCATGGACGCTAAACAAACTCATCCGCGGCACGCTCGTTCATGGAACGCCCGGTTTGTTCGGTCTTCTCCTTCTTGCCTCGCTTGGGGCGCCGTCCGCGCTTCTTGGGCGGAGCCGGATCAGCGTCAATGAGGATCTCCTCCTGGGTGATGATGGGGTAGCCGGCAAACACGGCGACATCGTCCGGCGCGTTGCTGACGTAGAGTCTGTTGCGGCGCAACGTGCGCGCATAGTCGTCGAGACCAAGCGCATCGATCACGTCGTCGGGTCGTCCTGTGGCGCCGGCTCGCTGTTGGACACGCAGGAAGATGCGGTGCTCCTCTTTTTCGTCATCATAGCCCTGGTATTCCAACTCAAGGACCAGTGGACGTAGATTGTAGGTGTAGTTGCGGCCTTTGCGTTGCCGCTTGCGCGGTATGCTCTCCATGGCAAGCAGCGTTTCGATGCGCTTAATCAACACCTCGTCTGCCAGCTCACCGGGATCGGTGTAGATGAGGATCGTGTAGTCGGCGCCGATCAGGACGCTCTGCAATGATTCGGTCTTGAGCGGCACTTCCTCAATGGCATGCAGCTTGGCTGCAGGCGGAAGCTTGGCTGAGATACGCTGGGCGATCTCCTCCAGGGGTAGCGGCGGACTGAAGGTGACGTCGATGGGCTCGCGTAGGCCGGTGAAACCGACGCCCAGTGGTGATGCGAACTGGATGTGGGGCTGGGGATTGAAGCCCTGCTTGTAGAGCAACGGCAGATCGGCGCGGCGCAGCGCCCGTTCCCACATGCGGAACTCGTCCAGATGGGTAATGAATTTGATGCCCTCGCCCTTCTCGTAGAGAATGCGCACGCGCTGGCGGGGCGGGAGTTGGGTCGTGTCAGTCATTGAAAACTCCTGAAGATCGAAGAACAAAGATCGCGGGCAATTGTCATCCTGAGCGAAGCGAAGGATCTCGACTTGGCATCCCTGAGATTCTTCCCTTCGGCAGGCTCAGGGCAGGCTGCCTGCGGCTCAGAACAACAGGATACCGCACTTCGTTCTTCGATCATTGCTCTTCGATCAACTCTTCGACAACTAGCTCTTCCACCCGCTGGCTCACCGTTCCATCACGACGCTGGGGCACGCGGTGGTCGAATTGGCCGGTCTTATCGGGTGACATCTCGTCGCTGAAATAGAGCGGAATCGGTACGATGTCCACGGGCTGTCGTTGCTTGCCCCGGCCCAACGGTGGGCAAGCCCAGGCGTCATCGGGCGCGTCACGGCGTTGTTCTTTGAATTGGCCCAAAATGCCGCAACTGAAACAGTGCTCGCGGCAATCGTCGACCACGCCGCCCTCGTAGGTGTGGATGTATTCCTGGACCAGGAACTCCTTCTTGAGGCCGACCGAAATGTGGTCCCAAGGCAGCACCTCGTCGACGGCGCGTTCTCTGCGCGCATACCAGTCCATGTCCAGACCCAGTTCGTCAAATGCCTGTTGCCAGGCCTCGAAGTTGAAGTGTTCGCCCCAGCCTTCCATCTTGGCCCCCAACTCCCAGGCCCGCTGGATCACCTCGGCCACGCGACGGTCGCCGCGTGAGAGGAAGGCCTCGACCAACGTCTCGTCGGGTTTGTTCCAATTGAACGCCATGCCCGGCCCGCGTAGCTCCTGTTGCAGGAGCCGGATCTGGTCGTTGATCACGCTCTCTTCCTCGACCGGCACCCACTGGAAGGGTGTCTGTGGCTTTGGCACCAGCGTGCTGACGCCAATGCGCACGTTGGCCTTCTTGCCCAGTACATGTCGACCGACCTTGAGCACGGCTTGCGACAAGTCGGCAATGGCCTGGACATCTTCCAGGGTCTGGGTGGGGTGGCCGATCATGAAGTACATCTTGATGGTGGTCCAGCCCCGCTTGAAGACCTCTTCGGCCGTGGCAAGCAGGTCTTCGGAGGCGATGGGCTTGTTGATGACGTCTCGCAGGCGGTCGGAGGCGGCTTCCGGCGCGAAGGTGAAGCCGGAGCGGCGACGACCCTGCTCCAGCAGTTCCATCAAATCGACGCTGAAGCTCTCGATGCGCAGGCTGGGCAGGCCGATGCTCAGCTTCTTGGCCCCATGTTTCTCCATGGTGCGACGCACCAGTTCTTCAACATGGGTATAGTCACTGCTACTGAGGCTGAGGAAGCTGACCTCTTCGAAGCCACAATGCTCGATCATCTCGTCGACGGCCTCCAGTACCTCATCGACCGTGCGCTCACGCACTGGACGGAAGATCATGCCTGCCTGGCAGAAGCGACAGCCACGCGTACAGCCGCGCATGATCTCAATGGCGGCGCGGTTATGTACCACATTGACATAAGGAACAATAAATTTGGTCACCGGCGGCGGCATCACCGTGACGACGCGCTTTACGACCTCGGCCGGTGCATCTGGATGGTTGGGCGTGACAGCAGCAATCGTGCCGTCAGCCGCATAGCTGACATCATAGAGGTGAGGAACGTAGACGCCGGGGATGCGGGCCAGGCGATGCCAGAGTGAAGATCGAAGATTGAAGATCGGGTTGTTGACGTCGACCTCTTCAGGCATCGATCTGTGTTCTTCGATCGTTGATTTCCACTCTGCATAGACCTCTGCAATCTCAAAGATCACCTCCTCGCCTTCACCGATGACCATGGCATCAAAGAAGAGGCTGGTCGGTTCCGGGTTCATGCAAGCCGAGCCGCCGGCGATGATCAGCGGATGCTCGGCTGTGCGATCAGCGGCGCGCAGCGGAACGCCGGCCAGGTCGAGCATGGTCAGCACGTTGGTGAAGACCTGCTCGTAGGGCAGGCTAAAGCCAATGATGTCGAAGTCGCTCAGCGGGTGGCGGGTCTCTAGGCTGAAGAGGGGGATCTCGTCGCGGCGCATGATGGCCTCGAAGTCGGTCCACGGACAGTAGACCCGTTCGGCCAACATGTTCTCGCGTTTGTTGATCAGATCGTAGAGGACCATCAAGCCCAGATTGCTGCCGCCCAGTTCGTAGATATCGGGGAAGGCCAGGGCAATCTTGGATTGGATGGTCGGATCCGACCAGTCTTTGGCGATGGTGTTGAGTTCGCCGCCGGTGTAGCGCGCAGGCAACTCGACCTTGTGCAGGACCCGGTCCAGCGCGCGCGTGATCAGTTTTGGTGTTTGTAGCATAACAACTCCTTTCCTTCGCATCTTTCAGGCGCTGGTAGTCGGATAGCGACTTTGCCTGAGTGGGATTTGAACCCACGACACGGAGCTTGATGAAATTCGGTTTTCGGCAGTATAGCACAGAAACGGGCCGGTGCGGGGATTTTGTGATTGAGGATGGGACTCGGATGACGCGGATTCGGGCGGAAAGGACCGGATTTTTTCTGATTGATCCGTGCGTATCCGCCGAATCCGCGTCCTATCTTTTCCCGGCATCCGGTTGCGGCGATATTTGACACATTCGCCCGTCCCGCGTACACTATGTGACGTACTAGGCATCTGACCCCGAAAGCTGTATGGCGCATTCGTCTAGAGGCCTAGGATATAGCCCTCTCAAGGCTAAGACACGGGTTCGAATCCCGTATGCGCTACTACAACCTAACGGCAGGCGCGGAGATCCGTTTCCCGCCTTGCTGTTAGGGCGTAAAACCTAACAGTCCGAGCGGAGATCACACTTCTCTAGATTGTTAAGGTGCACATCTGCAAAGGCGACGTCGTCCCGGCCAAGGAATAAGACGTCGTCTTTGCTATTGGTAAACTTTACCAGTATCTATCAGTTCTGCAAGCAGATCTTCATCAAATCCGTAGTTCAAATCCGTAGTTCAACTCCGTCGCCAACGCCCGCAACGAATCCACATCCAAGCGATAAAACCGGCGTACCCCCACACGTTTGCATGACAATCGACCGTCATCGGCATAATTACGGATGGTTTCATCGCTGACCCCGATCAGGAGTGCTGCATTGTCGGACGAAACGAACATTCGTTATTGCCTTTGGTAGAATTGACAAACCTGACTAGCAGCATACACTCGGTCTCTGGTCCGTGTCAAGGAAAAGTCTGGGGCTACAGAACAATCTGTAGCCCTATCGAATAATCCTGTAATTCAATGTGTTTCGACCATCCAAGATACGGCGCATTTGCCAACGATCTTGCAAGCCCACCCGCATCCGATCTGCTCCTTCGTCGTCGGTCAACCCACGCTCACCGAGCCACCATCAGTGCTCGTCACTGGAAACATTTCCAGTGATAGCCCCGACGGGAATCTCTGATCCCTGGATCCTGGTCGTCAAATGCTCGCAACCTACCCAGCGCCTGAGGGCGCTTCTCACAGTTAGTCGCGGAATCCATTCCCGCAACTAACCCGTTCACCGGATCGGCCGGTCTCGGCGTCCGGCACAGCACCCCGCCCGACTCTGCTCGCCTTGCCCTCTCGTCCTTGCTTGCGTGCACGATGCTGTGCCGATGGCAATCACTTGCCCACTATCCTGCGTGACAACTGACCAACAGAAACCTTCGTCGCTTTTGCCCCTGCACTGGCATGTCCTCTGAGCCCAGAGCCTGAGGCACCACATCATCACTGGAAATGTTTCCAGTGATCCCATCCAACTCCGTCCGCATATCCATCATCTCGGCTCTCCGATTCCTGTACGAGTGAGGAGACCATAGCTCGCCCTATCACCCCCTCGCTCAATCATCAGCCCCTAATACAAAAACGCTACGACCCGGCACACGAGAGTGCACACGGGCCACGGCGTTCGCGGCGCTCTCGGCGGTTTGAGTCGCTGGAGCAATATCTTGACGGGCCCGATTGCAGACGAACGATGCGACTGGCTGTAGCCCACGTCCTCACAATAGAGGGTGCTTGGGTTCGCGCCAGGGCCAGCTGAGCTAGCGCTCGTCAGGCGCGTCAACGCCGGTACTGGCTGCCGACGCCAGAATGGCGTCCCAGGTCTCCTGCTCGACGAAGAGACCATCAACCTCTCGTTGGACACGGGTTTCAGCCTCGATCTCGCCTGGGTAGTAGATGCGATCGTGTCCCGGCATCTTGGGCGACGACTTCACCCAGTCGATGAGCGCGCCGATCTCTGTCTTGTACTCGTCCGGGTCGATGAAGCTCTCGATCTTGATGGCCAGCGCAACGTAGCCGCAGCCTCCGCGGGTCGGTGCGGCGGTGCTGCAGCCGGCCCACGAGAGCCCGCCGGCAATGGCGTCGACCATCATGGCCAGGCCGTACCCCTTGTAGCCTACAGGACCCCCGAGTGGCAGCATGGCCACCGGGTTGTCGCCCGTGAAGCGGCGCGGATCGGTCACGCTGTTGCCCTCTGCATCCACCAGCCAGCCCTCCGCCACGGCCTGGCCTCGCGCCGCATAGACCGCGACCTTGCCGCCAGCCGCCATGCTGGTGGTCATGTCGAGTACCATGGGTTCGCCGCTGGGTGTGGGCACGCTGATGGCCAGCGGATTGGGCGGCAGCCGCCGTCCTGTGCCGCCGAACGGGGCCACGAAGTTGGCCCCTCCGTTCAACATGAGCACGCCGATGCAATCCTGGGCCGCTGCCAGGGGCGGGAAGTCGCCCAGGCGACCGATGTGGCTGCTGTTGTGGACTGCGACTGCGCCCAGCGTGTGTTGCTGGGCCCGGTCGACAGCCCACTGCATAACCTGGCGGGCGAGAACAATGCCAAAGCCCCTGTTGGCGTCGACCACCAGCGACGCCGGTCGTTCGCGCACGATCTTGTGGTCGCCCACCGGCTGGATGTCACCGCTCAGCAACTGCTTGACGTAGCCGGGCAGACGTATGACGCCGTGGGAATCGTGTCCGGTTAAATTCGCATCGACCAAATGATCAATGGCCACCCGGCATTGATCATCCGGCAGGCCGGTCGCCGCAAAGATGGCCGCGCCGAAATCGCGCAGCGTCGTTGTTGAATGGTGGGCGTGGCTCTGTTCGTCAGTACCGAATTCTAGTCGCCGTTGATAATTGGGAGGAAGAGTCCGGTGGCAGATGTTGCCTCATAGTGGGACAATACCTCATGCGCGTGATTTGGCATGGTCGTCATGTTTGTGTTGGTAGGACTGGCATCGTTGTCTGTTCCAGACCAGCCAATGACAGCCCATCCAGGATTCGGAGACGCAGAGAGTTGTACTGTTTCGCCTGCTTCATACTTGCCGGCGTCGCAGCCGATTGAGTTCGCTGGATCCGCAATCGGATCTGATCCCATACCGGTATGCGATAGTGTCAACGGATGGCAATCAGGCAGTGTCTCGCGCATGACGGCAAAGCGGCCCAATTCACTGGTAGTGGCCTGAACTCGATGAATCCTTGCATTGTAGGTGGAATCAGACAGGCGAAGCCATAGGCTATCCGTCTCATTCCATCGGTATAGACTGAGGATCGTGGAATCCTGGCTGTTCACCGCTGTTCTATCGAGTTGAATCACCACAATAGCCGGGAGGTCGAGTCGGGTCACCTCTACTCCTTGGCTGGATGCCTCAAGCTGGAAAGGTTCCCGAATGAGTTGAGGAGGTTCTGCGGCGCTTTGCAGGCCCTCTTCGTCCGGCTCACGTGAATAGGTGACAGTCGTTGTTTCAGGCACTGAATTTGCCTGAAACTGGATCAACGCGTCCCCAACGTTCAGAATCCCTCCCCGTTCGGACTCAACGATGGCCGTATACGCCAAAGGAGGGTCCCCGAATGGAAATGCTCCCAGGTCTGCTCCATGTTCGCCGGCGCCAATTGCGGGCGACGTCGCCTGGAGGGAAAAATCACCATTTTGTGGATCGGCAAACTGTGGATCGACTGAAATATCGCCAGGACCAGATTGTGCAGACCACTCGTAGTCCGTTGCGTTGTTCCATACGTCATTGTATGCAATCGACACAATGGCATCATCGTTGATCTTAATGCCGGAGGTGTTGCTGACTATGATGTTGTTTCTGACGGTCAAATACCCGGGTTCGAGCGACGAAATCGCTGCAGGAGTATGCCAAAAGGGATCCCGGACATCATTTTCAAAGAATGTATTGGAATAGATTTCAGAATCGCCATTGTAGCCGTTGCCGACGGCATGAGTGTGCCGGGTAAAGAGATTGTGGGCAATGATTGCACGAGTGCCCTGTACGTAGATGCCTTTCTTGTTCCTGTCGAAGGAAGACTGCGTCACCATTCCGTTTTCGCCCATCGGTCCATGGATACAGTTCGAGAAGCGTACGGCATATTCGAGGTTCTGAAATTTCACATATCGCGCATATAGATACCCAGTCACAAACAGCCCCATCCCCCTGCCCGATGATGTGAACATGATGTCACGAGACTGGTCGGATGTCCCGATTGCATAGAGATTTCCACGAACAGACAGGCTCGTGTCCGGCCGGAATTTTACGGTCGTGCCCGGCTCAATAACGAGTTCGGAATCTTGTTCCAGCGCAACACCCCAGTCTCCAACCTCCATTGGCTGAATGATATAGGGACTGTCTTTGGCCGTCCACGTTGTATCTTCATCGATATCGCTGGTGATATAGGTTCCTTGCTCAGGCGCGGCCGATACTTCGAAGAAGACGCTGGACTCCTCTGAATCGTTGTAGGATTTGACCCCAAAGTAGTAGGCGATGCCATTGGATAGACTGGCAATCTCGTGTTGAAGAATTTCGCCCACGTCTATGCGGCGAGTATCGCTACCACTCGTTGAACCAACTACTGCCGTGTAGCCTTCGGCCCCCAACGCATTGTGCCACCTCAAGAGCACCTTGCCATCGAGCGGAATAGCTGACGGCGGCGGGACGGGGAACGGGGCCAGTAGAACACCCCCACCGAATATCCCCATATCAGATCGCGAGCCGTCATCAGCACCGATGCGAGGATCGCCGGCGTCGATCAATGGTGATGTCGGCAAGAGACGGAAGTCGCCGCCAACTGGATCGCTGAACAGCGGGTCAACTTCCATGTTGCCTTCCTGATAGACAGGTTCATATCCCGTTCCTGTCCAGAAGTCGTTGTAGTAGACCAAAGGAACCTGCTTCTCAGGCTCTGGAATCCAGATCCCCATATTGACTATGTTGTTGACAAACGTTGGGCCGGGATGTGAAGTCACATAGAGGCTGCTGTGTGCCGGAGCAACATGATTATAGACCACGTTGTTAACAATGTGCGGTGATGTGTATCCACCGACGTAGATCGGGTATCCCTCGTTCTCGTAGATGACGGAATCCTGGAGAAGACCGCCATGTTCCTCTTTGTACTGGATTCCGCCTGAGTTGTGGCGCAGGACGCTACCCGTGATCGTTGGCGCAGTTGACCAGACCGATATGGCATAGTCGCCGGCGTACTCGACAATTGTGTGATCGATGATATGGCCACCGGGTGCGTCACCGGACAGGGATATTCCTTGCCAATCGCCTGTCCGCTTACTCAGAGACGTGAATATGACTGGACGCTCTTCAGTGCCCAGCACGTGGAGTGTGCCGTTCACACTGAGCTGATGCTGCCCCAAAGTGTCATCGAAAATCAGTTCACTCCCCGCCTGAATGGTAAGCGTCGCACCAGAGTCGACAACGATGTCTCCAGTTACATAAAAGGGCCCATCTTTCGCAAGCCACTCTGTATCATGAGATATGGTTCCTTGAATTCGGGCGGTCCCCACCGGTATTGACACAGTAATCTCTCGGGTGTAGCCCGAGTCGTCCGAAATTGTCAACAAATAGGGTATGTGAGATCCTGGCGGCGTTGATGAATCGATAGCGACGACAAAGGGATTCGCATCGTTAGCGACGGAAGATTGGTTGGGCAGAGCGCCAAAAGCGGCTTCGCTCATCTTGACCGTTGCATGAGGAGAACCTGTCGTCAGGCTGGCGCGGACACCCAATGTGTCCTGCCAGTAGTTCTTGAGCAGTGCCGTAACTTGGATCGTCTCGCCAGGATCGGCGGTGCCGTCGCTGTTACCCTGCGCATCAGAAATGGCAATGCCTGCAATCTGGATATTGGGCGTTTCCGAAGCGGTCAACGCCTTGTAGGCGTTCAGTCTTCCACTGCCGAGCATCCCTTCATAGCCGGCATTTGATTCGTAAATGTAATCGGAGCTGCCTATGATCTGACGCGCCAGCTGACTTGGCCCCCAGGAAGGATTGACACTGCGCAGCAGCGCAGCTACGCCAGAGACAAACGGGGCTGAGAAGGAGGTGCCGGATATGGGATGCACTGTGTATTTGTCGTTGTACTGGGCGGTGTGAATTGAGGCTCCTGGCGCTGCGATGTCAACCCACTCTCCGAAATTGGTGAAATGGGCTCCGCGATCGTCTCTATCTGTCGCTGCAACTGAAATGACATCGTCGAAGGCTGCCGGGTACTGAGCCAGAGAGGTGGCCGAGTTTCCTGCGGAGGCAACCGGCAGGCTTCCGTGCGCTACAGCATAGGCGATTGCATCCCGAACAATCTCGCTGTCACTTGCGCCTCCGAGGCTGAGGTTGATAATGTCAGCGCCATTGTCGGCCGCATAGACGACGCCGGCGGCAATGTCATCGTTGGTTCCAGCACCGTTGATGCCCAGCACTTTGATCGCCATCACTTTGCTGTGCCAGCTGACGCCGGCAATGCCTTTTTGATTGTTGCCCTCGGCCGCCACAATGCCCGCGACGGCGGTGCCGTGCCACTGGTCATCTTGAGGATCGTTGTCTTGGTGAAGGAAGTCCCAGCCGAATAGGTCGTCAACGTAGCCGTTGCCATCGTCGTCATCCCCATTTCCGGGGATTTCTGTGGCGTTCTTCCACAGATTGTTGGCTAGATCGGGATGATCGAGATCGATGCCGGTATCGATGATCGCCACAACGACGTCAGTTGATCCGCTGCTGATGTCCCACGCCTCCACCGCATCAATGTCTGCATCCACTGTGCCACTGTCTTGCCCCAAGTTGTGTAGCCCCCATTGTAGCGGTAGGTCGGGATCGTTTGGCAGGTCAAAGGCGTGGACAATGTAGTTCAGTTCGACGGTTTCGATAGTAGGAGAATCGATCAGGTCGGCCGCGATTTCCTCAACTGGCCTGTCAGCCGGAAATGTAGCACGATGCCATCGGCCTAATTCGGATGCGGGATCGAGCATTGCCGCCAACAACCGATTGCTGTCGTCCTTCCCCAATCCTTGGATGCTTTGGAAGACTGGCTGAACGTCAAGAGCACCGTGGGCTTTCACCATCGGATCTTGCGCCAATATGCCGCTGGCGTTGAAATTGCCGGACGAGCCAATGGCTTCATTTTCATCGCCCGCAGCGATTTTGATCAGTAACTCGCCGGGGGCATACGGTAGCCCCAGGGACGGATCAATGGGCTGTCCATTTTGCTCGCCCGACAGCTCACGTTTAGGGTCAGTTTCCAACCGTGAGTGCCCATTGACCGGCGAGTTTACAGAGCCTGTCTTCTCTTTCGGAGATAGGGCCATCCGCATGGAAACCTGTTTGGCTGCCACTGGCTGCCAACTAAGTAAGAGCAGGGTAACGAGTATGATTAGGGATGAAAGAACGAGTGGCTGTGTGTCAAAACCGCTTCTTGGCATGTCCTCCTCCACGTCTCACAAACTGGCGCTATTCATTGGCATTTGAGAAACGGGGTCAGAACAGACGACTGGTAGTTCGCGATGTCGCCTCCATTGAGAAAGGGCAAGAATTCTCCCCACAAGGATACCGCCATCGTGTTTGCGTTCGGTTCAGATTGCGTGTTTCGGTGATAAATCGGCCGAGCTGGCTCAATGTCAATTTGATACCAGACTCGCCAGAAAACGACTGGCGATGGGCCTTCCCATATTTTCCGGGAACTCGAACATCACGGTGCCAGACACATCGTTTCTTTCCTACGTTGAAACGTTGAATCTCTCCGCCTACCACCCCCACCCCCAACGCCCGCCAACTCGACCCGACCCATTCCATCGACAGCGCCTTCCCGGCCTGCTTCCTCAAGCCCTGGCATCTCACCAACAACGGCATCGACACCTTCACCGACACCGTTGTCCACGCCCAGATGGAACCGGTCTCTGCCGGCGGCAAGACCACCGAGCATAAGCTCGTGCTCTACTTTGACAAGGCCAAGACCCCCTACCTGGTTAGCGCCAAAGCCGACGTCAACACCCTCAAGTTTCGCTACGGCGTGACCACCTTCGGCGACCTCATTGACCTGCGTCTCACTCTGGAAATCGTCCACGACCGCCGTTACGGCGAACTCCTGCGCATCAAACCCACGCCGCCGTCGAGCCCGCCGTCCACATCCGAATCTGATCTGGCCGGTGCTGAACCGGAACGGTCAGAAACGTAGCAAGACAGCGCTGGACAAATCGGCCATCTTTGCATAGTTCGAAGTACAGAGATGGCCGATGTCTTAGGAGATGGTTGCATTGTGCAACCAATTCGTGATAGACTGGTTTCAGACTGGGCATGACAGAAGCCGAGAGGAATAAAGATGCAAACACTTCATGTACGCAGCGTGCCGGACGAACTGTATGAGAGCCTGCGAACACTGGCACAGGAGCGCCAACGCTCCCTGAGCGCCCAGGTGATCCTGATGCTGGACCACGCGCTAACTGAAGAGCAACGTCGCCAGGAGCAGACCGAGATCCTGGCCGCCGTACGCCGGCGACGCTTCACACCACCGGCCGACGCGCCTGACAGTGTGGAGCTACTGCGCCAGGACCGATCAAGATGAGCGAAGCCACTTCCCCCCTGGCAGGCGACTGGGTCATCGATGCCAGCGTCGGCCTCAAGCTCTTCATTGACGACCCGCTCTCGAACAGCGTGCATGATCTCTTTGCTCGCCTGGGCGACGATCCGCCCGCCCGCTTCTACGTCCCCGATCTCTTCTACATCGAGGTCGCCAATGTGCTCTGGAAGTACGTCCGCTGGCAGGGCCTGCCGCCAGCCGATGCCGGCGACTACCTGGCTGCACTGGGCAAACTCACCCTCCAGTCGACGCCCACCAGCGAACTCATGACCGATGCCCTGAAGCTGGCTGTCGAGTATCAGATAACCGCCTACGACGCCGGCTATCTGGTGCTTGCCCAACGCCTGGATCTGCGCGTGCTAACGGCCGACGCCAAACTAGCGCGCTCCTTGGACGTTCTCGATCTGGTGATGCTGCTGGAGGTCGACCAGGACGAAGAATAGCCCCATCTGAGATTGTCTCAGATTTCCTCACTGAACCATCGCCTATCCCGAACGCCGACACGACAATCTTGTACAATCATAAGTTTGGTGAATCACTTGTATAACCGATTCAGTCGCTATGTCCGACAGAGCGAGTCATGTGCATGTTCCGGCAATCGAGTGGGCCGGAATCGTAGTGTAGCCATCTTGTAGCCATCCATCCTCTAACATATGGCGGTCTCCCCATCCACTCAGGTGAGACAAGGTGGTGAAATGAAAACATATCAATTCTTCTCAAAAAGGGGGGCACTATGACGAAACGATTAGGCATGCTTCTGGCGTTGATCCTGTTGATTCTGATAGTACCCAATCCCAAAACCGCACGAGCTGAAGAAGGTAACATCTATTTACCGATGATCGACTATGCCCAGCCACCGATCGGCAGTAAGATCGCATTTGTGCGCGGCAATGTGAGCAATGATGACATCTATGTGATGAATCCTGATGGCAGTGAGCAGATCAACCTCACAAACAGCCCGGATACGAGCGACTCATCGCCTGCCTGGTCCCCGGATGGTCGGCACATCGCCTTCATGCGGGTTGGTCACTCTGGCAATATCAACCACTATGATATCCATGTGATTAGTCCCAACGGCGCCAATGAGATGAATCTGACCAATACCCCAGATGTAAGCGAATGGAGTCCTGTCTGGTCACCCGATGGCAGTCGTATTGCTTTCTTGCGAGGCGGTCAAATCTGGCTGATGAACGCTGATGGTAGCGGGGCAACATACCTCACGGACGGTGGCGATTCCAGGTGGTCGCCTCCTGCTTGGTCGCCTGATGGCACTCAAATCGCCTTCAGTAGTATTCGAAACGGCCCCCATGAAATCTTCACCATCCATGCGGACGGTACGAACATGAAGCGCCTGACACAGAATGATGCCTTTACTCAAGATGCGCATCCCGTCTGGTCGCCCAATGGCGAACAGATCGCCTTTGAAAGACACACGACCCATATTCAGATTCACGTAATGGACGCTGACGGCTCCAATCTTCATCCCGTTTCAAGGCATTCGAGTGAATGGTATCAGGATACGAACCTATCCTGGTCGGTGGATGGAAGCAGAATTTTATTTTGGCGATGGTTCAGTCCTGGCGTTTCAGATATCTATGTTGTGAACAGTGACGGCAAGGGTCAGACGAACCTCACGGCAAGTCCTGAATATGAGTGGGCTCCGATTTGGTCACCGGACTGTAGCCAGATCGCGTTCCCATACAGTGGCGACATCTACGTGATGAATGCCGATGGAAGTGGACGGACCAACATCACAAACACTCCGGGTTTTGATGATTCTGATCATAGTCCCGCGTGGTTCGGATCGAAGCCATGATCTGTACTGGTTGCTCTATGTCACTGGAAACCGCCTGCCCTGAGCTAGCCGAAGGGTTTCCAGTGACATAGAGCAATAAGAGCCTCGAGATCGATGAATCCCATCTGACTCAAGCCAAGTTTTGTCCACCGCCGGCTCGAACTCGCCGCATCCTTCCAACAGATCATCCAAATATGCTATCATTACCCCATGCGTGCTTCGCTTCTCTCCCGAATCCGATCGCGCCTCCGCAAGCGGCAACACGTGCTGCTCTGCGGCGAGCCTGGCAGTGGCAAATCGTGGCTACTCGACCAGGTGCTTGCCGCGTGGGAAAACCCAAACACCCGGTTGATCCGCGTGAACATGTCGTCCCCCCGCAAGGCATTGCTTCTGGCCATGGCCCAGCAATTGCACGCCCACGGCTGCAATGTGGACGCCGATCCGGACGCGGACTGGAACGAAGCGCGCAAGCAGCTCAAGCAATACACGGTCGAACAGCTGATTGAGATCGTCGAGCCCTGGTGCAAGGACTGTCTCTTTGCGCTCGACGACCTGCACCTGGCCACCGAACGCACCAACCAGGAACTGGCCTTTGTCTTCGAGGGCATCGTGTTGGCTGCGGCCGATGACAGCAAGGCGACACAGCGCCGGCGGATACAACCTGTCATCAACCGCATGCATCGTGTCGAGGTGCCGCCGTTGGAAAAAGAGGAAGCCGTTGCGCTGCTCTGGTCGCAACTGGATCGGTCGCACTATCCCAGCTGGCAGGCGCTGCAGACGAAAGTGCTCAACGTCAGCGGCGGCAAGCCCGGCGTGATCATGGATCTGATTGCCCGCCTAGGCAAAGGCCAGAGTATCGGCGATATTCGCGACCTGGAACACTCCGAGGCAGGTCTCAGCTTTGTGGGTCTGCTTGCGCCCACGTTGATGATCGCCATGGTCTTGGTCATCTCAATGCGCTATCTCAGCCATGGCTTCGACGACCCCATGGCCTACATGCTGGCCGCCGTCGCCTATTCCGTCTTCCGCGTCTTCAGCCCCATTCTCTATCGTCTTTCCACGTAGCAATCCTGCACGGCAAATTTTGGTGCCGAATCGAGCGCTTCGTGCAATTGGACCGCCGCAGAAATTCCGAATCCGAAAAGACAGGCTTATATGGGTTAGGCGAGAAAAAAATAAATCTTGAAAATCCCCCGCTTTCTCTACCGTCTCCAGGCCTATCTCTGGAACTATACCCCTCTCCTGGCGCATACGTTGGCCGCGTTGTTGATTGCCGTGGCGGCCCAGGCCTTCGGCATCGCCGACATTCCTTTTGACCCATTCATCGTTGTCGCAGCCCTGTTCATCGGCAATCTGCCCGACATCGACACATCCTACAGCCACATCGGACGCCTGGTCCCCTTTCTCAGCAGGCGCATCGAGCAACGGTTCGGTCACCGCACGATTACCCACTCTGTCTGGCCGATCCTTTTGCTTGCGCTCGTGGCATGGTTGACACGTCCCTGGTTTGCGACGTGGCCATGGTGGCTATGGCCTGCAATGTACGCTTCTCACCTCGTCTTGGACATGGTCATCGGCCTGACCGGCGTCCCACTCTTCTGGCCCCACCCTGCGCGCTTCTACTACCTGCGCAAGATCAAGAGCGGAAGCTACGGCGAGCGACTTATTGCCGTCCTGCTCTTCGTCGCGGTTTTCGGCCTTGTCTGGTATGGCGCGCCCAACCCGGGCGATTGGATCGCACGCGCATCAGGCGGCTTCGACCATGCCGTCTACCAGTATCGAGAGTTGGAACCCACCCATGAGGTGATCGCCGTCATCGAAGCAACCGACAACCTCACCCACGAAAGCATCGTCGGCTCCTATCGCGTCATTGCTCTCAGCGGCAAGACCTTCACACTCGATATCGAGGGTCGTTTTCGCACGGCCGGACACGGAGACCAGGATCTGTACATTCGCACCATCCGCATGCAGGCCGGCGCACAACGCCGCAGCTACCTCGTCCCCACCTTCACACCCACGCCGGTGATCATCCCCGTACGCATCAACCACGTGACCGACCTGGAGACGGAGATTCTGGTTACGGTCAATGATGTCGTTGAGGAAGGACAGCTCATCGCCCTGCGCCGACCACTTGTCGACCCAAACGTCCTCATCCTGGTCCCGACACCCACCCCAGAACCTACGGCTACGCCACGACCCACGTCGAGCCTCGATCCGCTCACCGTGGCTCAGGCCGGGGCCGAAGTCGAGCACGCCCGTGCGCTGGCCACCCGCGCCTTTGCCCCGCCCGCGCCGGAGGTGATCGACGCCTGTATCTCTCAGCTTGAGGGTCTGCGCAACCGCCTCTGGCAGGACCAGTTGGAGCGGGACGCCCTCAAGATTCGGGCCAATGAGGGCGGGATCAGCTACGAGCAGATCCGGGCTAAGGAGGCAGGTCTCTTCGATCAGGAGCGTCGTATCGCCGAGCAGCAGCAGACCTGCGATGAGCTGGCCAATCGCCCCCACGCCGCCGATGCCTACGCGCGCCAGGTGGCCGCCGCTGCCCTGAAGCAGGCCGAGATCCGCTATCTGCAACACGTGGCCACGCCCACGCCGCTACCGACGGCGACGCCCACCCGTACGCCGACATCCACGCCCACTTCTGTGCCGCAAGAGGTCGAATTCCGCTCACTGGTGTCAGGTGTCGTTGTGGATGTGGAGATTGTCTCCTTGAGTTTAGAGCCGTCGGTGGCGGCCGAAGCTTAACAACTGAAAAGGAATCGGCGATAATTGGTCAACCCAATTTGCGAAAGGAGAGACCAATGATCAACCGATTCCGAAGAGAAGTATACCAGAGCTTCGAGCAGAGAGCTGATGTTGGCATGGACCTGGTAGATGCCCTGACGAGTGCTCCGATGGTGGAATCCCCCGTTGGGATGAGTGAATCACCGTTGTTCCGGCGAAGATTCAGCAGCGTCTATGACTTTCTGAATTCAGGACGGATTGCGTACTATCGGCTGCGACGGGTGTTGTACCGCAATCAACCGGAAGAAGCGGAAACGATTGCAGGATACGAAGTCTATGCCGCAGACTGCACGAGAGAGCCGACGCCGGAAGCCGAGACATTGCCGGATCGTGGCCAGTCAAGAAAAGGCAGAGGCGCACCGATAGAAGTGGGCCATGTCTACTCCTGGCTAGTTCGGCTGGTGGCGAATGGCACCTCATGGTGCATGCCGCTGGACATTCGTCGTGTACCCACCGATAGCACAGACAGCCAGGTCGGTGCCGAACAAGTGGCAACACTGGCTGCACAGTGCAATCGTCGCCCTAAAGTGGTGGTGGCGGACTCGTTGTACTGCAATGTTGTTTTTCTCTCGGTCTTCATGACCCTTCAGTCGATCTTTGCGTTGGTGCGAATTCGCAGTAACCGAGTGCTCTATGAGGAACCGCCGGAACGACAACCAGGGCAACGAGGGCGACCTCGCAAGCACGGGGCCAAGTTCAAAATCTCTGCGCCCAGTCGTAAGCCTGACCGGGTCGAGGCCTGTTCCGTCTTGGGCCAACCGATGCGCTTGTTGGCGTGGACGGACCTCCATTTCTACAAATTGCCCTTCCTGGTTGGCATGGTTCTCTCGGTCGAGTTTCTCAAAGCCGACGGTACCCCTCGTTTCAAGCGGCCGCTCTATCTCTTCTGGACCGGACCCACTTCGGTAGCCCTGGCGGACCTGGCTCAGATGTACCTGTGGCGCTTTGCCATCGAACACATGTTCAGGTTTCTGAAACAACATATGGGGTTGACCGCCTCGAACTCGCCCAGTCTTCAGGCTCGCTTGCGTTGGGTCTGGTCTTGCGCTCTTGCCTACACTCAACTCCTGCTTACCCGTCACAAGATTGCTGATCGTCGCCCAGCCTGGCATCCCACCTATGTTCGAGGTAGACTGCGACCCTTGACGCCTAGGCAGGTCCAGCGCAGCGTCCTTCCCTTTTTGTTGACATTGGGATCACCAGCTTATCCGCCCCAACCCGCAGGAAAAGGCGCCGGCAGACCGCTTGGATATCGACCAAAACCGCGAAAACGCCATCCGGTCGTCAAAAAATCCAACAAACAGCGCAAAACCGCCTGATTCCGATTGCTCTACTTCTCTTTTCAGTTGTTAATGTGCGCACCATCCGTGGTTCGCTTTATTCGAGTTGCACTAGAATCAGAACTGCGCTCTAAACTCAAGTTGTCTCCGTAAACGGCAATGAGGCCACGGTAGAGATTCGCATCGCCGTAGCTGCCGAAGCTACATCTATGGTCTCACAGACACAGACCGCAGCGCCAATCGCACCGCCCGCCGGCGAACTGGCCTACGTCATCAAGGTAAGCGACGGCGACACCCTCGATGTACGCTTCAGCGACGGCAGCGAAGAGCGCCTGCGCCTGCTCGACGTGGACACGCCCGAGACCGTGCATCCGGATAAGCCAGTCCAGTGCTACGGGCCGGAGGCCTCCGCCTACACCAAGCAGCAGCTTTGCGGCACGGACAGCGGCAAGAACTGTGTGGGCATCGGGGTATACGTGGAGCAAGCTGGACGCGAGAAATACGGGCGGCTGCTGGCCTATGTCTGGACCCAGGATGGGACGCTCTTCAATGAGGATCTGGCCGCGCAGGGACTGGCGCAGTACAACGACTATGGCCAACGGCGCCAGTATTCAGACGCGTGTGGCCGCCGCTGCCCAACAGGCACGGACCGCCGCCGTCGGACTGTGGGGTGCTTGTCCGATGGAATAGGCCGGCTTGCAAGGTCAAGATATCTAGCACAAGACTGTTCGTCAAGAGATTGACTTCCCGCCCTTTTCCTGCTACCCTATCACTAGATGACATTTTAATGACATGCGAGGTGCAGCCATGAACAAACTACCGCAGACAGCAACGGTTAGCGATATTCGCCACCGGCATCTGGACGTAATCGACAAGGCAGAAGAGAGTCCGGTCATGTTGACCAGCAAGGGCAAACCTGTGGCCGTCATTGTTTCGCCCGAGCAGTGGAACAAGATCGTCGAACGACTGGAAGATCTGGATGATCTTGTGGTCGGGTTGGAGGGGCTGCTGGAACTGGAGCGAGGCGAGAACACAACCACCCCATTCGACGAGGCGGGCCTCCGGGCTCTAATCGGCAATGCGATACCAGCTTGAGTTAACAGACAAGGCTCAAGTCGCCTTGCGGTTGTTGCCCGCTCGCCTGAGCAAAGACGTGCTGGAGATCATTCTCGATCTACAAGAGGAACCAAGGCCACCAGACAGTAAGGCATTGGGCCGGGAACTGGCGGGTCTGCGCCGTATTCAGGTCGATGGCTGGCGTATCATCTATCAGGTGAAGAGCGACAGGGTGATCATTGTGGCCGTCAAGCCTCGAACCGCGGACACGTATACAAACCTATGGTAAGACAGTTGATGTGAAGTCAACGAAGCAGATCCTCGCGGCATCAATTCCACCGGCCCACTCAATTCCCGACTACTGCGAATATGATACTGCAAGCGAATGAACCAGGTCTCATAGCCCGGCGCTTTGACGATCAGCCAGCCGTCCAGCGGACGCGCCAGCGTCACTTCATAGCGATCGGTGGCTGTGAGCACACGCTCGCCCGCCAGCGGCTCCCGGTACTCATCCGACTCGACAATGTAGACGTCGGCCTGAACCGGTGCGCCGGTCTGCGCATCGACGATCCAGTTGTTGAGCACCAACACCGGTGCCGTTCGGTGGCCTTGGCCGCCGGCAGTGAATGGTAGAGCATGCCGCCCGCTGGTATGGCCGGCAATGTGGCAGGTATGGCAGTAACGGCCGGACTGCGACCGGCGTCAGCAGACACGCTGCAGGCAGTGAGTATCAGAATGGCAAACAGGGCGACAAGGGTACGCATCAGGGGATCTCCTCGGTATGTTGGGTGGCTGGATCTACCCGCGCCGTCAGCATACTACGCGGGACAGTGTCTGTTCATTCTAGCGGTCTTGGAATTGTCAGTCTAACTTGACTCGCCGGTGCCTGCGTCTGCCCCGCTCCGGCGTCCCGTGCTCTGGTCGCAGGCTCCCGACGCACGGGACACCTGCGCTACTGCCTGGGATGGTGCGTAGGAATAGCTGGCAGAAAAATCCAAGTTGAACCCTATCCAACCCAATACCATAATCCGATCATGTGTCGCCCCTGACGCGCATGCGTTAGCCTGTGGCTTCACACAACAGGTGTCGGGGGGCTGGGGGCGACGCAACCATCATTAAACTATGTCGGGGCTGGCATCTGGTGGCCCTTTTTTTGTACAGATTTCGGTCTCTCGTCCAGAATCGAAATCGTCCGTTTCATATTCTCTAACACGGTGTGAGTCCCCGCCCAGTGCCTGAAGGCGTTTCTCCCTCTTGGCCGCAGCATTTTTCTTCACATCCCTACCACCATTTATCTTGAACAATGTCGACCGAGCTACAATAGACCATTGGCTTCCCCCCTCAACCTGTAACCCTGCAGCCGCTCTGCCAACCCGCGACGTACCCGCGACGCCCTTCTCGTAGATTAGCAGCCAGAACAACCAAACAACCGCCAGCCCACCCAGGAGAGCAGACCATGAACAATCTCACCTCGCACCAGGTCCTTCACATTCACAACCAGAAACGGCGCACGAGTCGCAGCTGACGACCAGCATCGTCTGCTTCTCCCATATCAAGGCAAACGCAAATCAGCACACGCGCCAGTCTGATCTCCGTCATCCTGCACGTGCTTTCGATTTTCTAGCTAACCCGCCGATCAAAAACCGTCGTGACCAGAGGAGTCTGGTCACGACGGCCAACTGTGATTTTTCCTCACCCTATCACGTAAACGAATCCAACCTAGCCGGCACTTATGCTCAATCGCATATGCTAGCCAACGACAAGTAGTATTTGTTCTAGCCACATATCACTTTCAGAAATAGGGATGGAAACAGAGCGGAATTGGCTTGTCGAGCCGAATACAACGCTGAATCCAGTCCCAGCCGATACGGAAATAGCTCTTGTCACGTCGGCTCTTGACATCAACGAAATGGCGTAGACCCTTCTTCACGACGCGAGAACCGAGGGTGATAAACCAGACAAAAGCGATGCAGACAGCGAGAACCAGACGGGAAATGCGGTCAGCATCATCAAGATGGGTGGCTTCCAAGTCAAAGCCATGGCCTTTCATGTCACCGTACATCTCTTCTGTCCACATGCGGATTCGATAAGAAGCAATGTGCTCTTTGCTTGATTTGGGCTGGTCATCGGCAATCAGGAACCAAGGCTCATCCTCGCCTGGCGCCCAATGAATCGTAAGCCAGAAGGGACCGGCATCATGCTTTTCGGTCAGATGCACCCAGCCGATGGAGCGGGTCTGGCCTTCGTCAATCGCCATGTTGCCAAGCTTGATCCAGTCCTGTCCTTCCCACCGAATCTGATTCTTGCCTGGGTGGCGCAGAACAAAATGCCAACCCTGTTTCTTCATCCAGTTGAGCAGATGAACCGACTCAAACCCAGCATCACCAAGCAGCGTAACCTGAGCATTTTGAGGCAGCAGGCCGATGAGATACTCGAGTAATTCCAACTGTTTGGTGTAGCCAACATGACCTTTCCGGCCTCGATGAACGCTCCAGACCAGAGGCAAGGCACGTTTCTTATAGGCTAGGCTGACTGTCAGGATCCGATGATGAAAACCGACCTTGCTACAATCGATGATCAGACGAAACCCTTGACCTGCAAAGGCTTGAAGCAAGTGAACGACAATCGGTTCATACCACACTCTGACAACCACAGCTGGATTGTCCAAGAAGCGCCGCAACCGATTGACCAGGCTTGGTTCCTTCGACTCCAGTCCCGGCCATTGCTCTACGATCTTGCTCAGGTGAATCCCATGGCCTTGTGTCAATCCGACCAACAAAAAGGCCATATTTCGCAACCGGGTGATTCGCTCCCCTGCGTGCCATTGGCAAAGTTCGTTCAATATCCTATGATACATCTGAAGGTTGGTAGCCATTTCTGCCTCCTGATACTTGTCGGATTGGTCTCCAACATAGTATCTGGCACTTGGCTTCAACCTTCAACTTTTTTCCCTGCCACAAAGTGATATGTGGCTAGGTATTTGTTTGCTTTCGCCAGATATTGTCCGCTCTCACTACCATACAGAAAATTAGTTCGAAAGGAGGGATGATTTGAAAATGGTTGTCACTCATGTAAGCTTCGATTCCAACCAAAGAAAAGGAGCAAAGCATGAGCGACAACCTAAGACGATATCGTGCCATCGACGCGGCGTTGATGCAACTTCATCCGGTCGAGCCAACTGGGCGTCTGCGACAGTCAATAGAGGTACTGGCCATGTTCATCAACGGCATTGTGGCCAGCAAAAGCACAAGTACACGAGAAGTGGCCAAAAAGGCACCCGGCAAGGCCAAGGTCACCAGTCAGGAAATACGGCTGAGCCGTTGGTACAAGAACAAGCAGGTCAGCTACGAATGGCATATGCTTCCATTTATCGAGGACTTGCTGGCGCACCTGTCGAGTCAGACCTTGGTCATTGCGATTGACGGCAGCGAAGTGGGCCGCAATTGCGTGACCTTGATGGTCAGTTTGATCTACCAGAAACGAGCGATTCCACTGCTCTGGATGGTCAGAACCGGCAACAAAGGACACTTTGCCGCCGAAATGCACGTTGAATTGCTCAACGAACTGCAGGCTCTGCTACCGGACGATGCCTCTGTGGTTCTGTTGGGCGATGGTGAGTTCGACAGCATCGAATTGCAGACCTTTGTCGCCACCGTCGGCTGGGAATATGTCTGTCGAACGGCCAAGAATACCCAGGTCTATCACGACGGTGCCTGGATGAGCCTGGATGATTGTGAGCCTTGGCCCGATAGTTGCAGCGCACTGCATGATGTCCTGTTCACCCGACAAGCGTACGGTCCTGTGATGGTTATTCTCTGGTGGGACCGAGAATGCAAGGAGCCTATCTACCTGGTGACCAACCTGCCGCTCATGGAAGAAGCCTGTCGTTTTTATCGCAAACGCATGCGAATCGAGACTTTCTTTTCCGACCAGAAAAGTCGTGGCTTTCAGCTTCACAAAAGCCACATCAGCGATCCTCGGCGATTGCATCGGCTCATGATTGCTGCTTGCCTGGCCTACATCTGGATCATCTACCTGGGCGTCATCGCACTTGAAGACGGTTGGAAGAACCAGATTCATCGCACTGATCGATGCGATCTCAGCCTTTTTCAGCTCGGATTGGACTTGCTTGAGTACTTCTTGAATCAAGATCTGACTGTTCTGGTTGAATTCAGATTGCCTGTCTGTTCACCTTCCTGAAATGTGTATGGTAGTGAGCGGCCCCGTCTTCAATATTGTTCCTGTCAAGCCAAAGCTACAACCACAGCCCCAGCGCCGATCAGCGCTACACCCAACCACCCCATCAGCGATATCTGCTCGCCAAGGAAGACAGCGCCAAAAATAGCCGCCAGCACGACACTCATCTTGTCGATTGGTGCAACCTGTGAGGCATCGCCGATCTGTAGCGCTTGGAAATAACACAGCCACGATGCGTCTGTTGCCATCCCCGAGCTGGAAAAACCTATTCATTCGCCAACGCTTGACTCAGCCGATACTCGCGGATGGTGGGCGAAGTTAAGAAGACGATCACGGCGATGGCGGCTGCACAGCTGCTGAGAATCAACGTCATCATTTGTGGACCCACGAGATCAGCCCCTGCGCCGGCGAAAAAGGCCCCTACCGGCATCAGGCCCGTACTCAGGCTGACGATGCTGGTTACGCGGCCACGCAACTCGTCCGGGATCGAGAGCTGGAGCAGGGTCTGATTGGTCGTGAGGTAGATCATCTCGAAGAATCCGGCTAATGCCATGCACAGGAGCGCAACCCACAGTACCGTCGAAAGGGCAAAGGCGATCAGCGACAGGCTGAGCAGCAGCAACGACCCCAGTTGCAGCAGGCCGCGCCGGTCCAGTTGACCCAGCGAGGCGGTAACAAAGCCGCCAAGGATGCCGCCGATGCCCACTGCAGAAAGCAGTACACCCAGAGTTTCCGGTCCACCTGCGAAGATATCCTTTGCATAGATTGGCGGCAGCGCGCTGAAGTTGGGAATGATGAAGAGGGGCAATACCCAACTCATGAACAGAAAGGCCCGGGTCGTGGGATGTGCAGCAATGTAGCTCCATCCCTCGCGAAAGCTGCCCCTTGCTTTGATCTTGACGACATCCACCTTCTTTTCCGGCAGATGCAGTTTGAGGATGGTCAAGGCGACCAACGCGTAGGCCCCCGCCTGCACGAAGAAATTGCCGGCCGGCCCGAACCAGAGGAGCAGAAAGCCGCCGATGGCCGGCCCGATGGACCGCATTACGGCCCACCCCGTCTGCACGAGCGCAACCGCACTTGGGGCCATGGCTTTTGGCACAATCGAAAAGACGACCGTCTGTCGGAGCGGCCGGCTGACCGCCTGGCCGACGCCGCCGAGAAAGCTGAAGAGAAAGAGCGGCCAGACCACACCGGGATCGCCCAGTAGCATGATGCCGAAGCCAAAGCTGATGGCGAAGAGCCAGGCGATGGTGGCATAGAGTAGTTTACGATGGGAGAGCCGATCGATGGCCACGCCCGCGATCGGCGCCAGCCCCAACATGGCCACGGAACGTACCAGGTTGAGCGTGCCCAGCATGGCCCCGGATGAGGTCAGGTCGTAGACCAACCAACTCAGGGTCACTTGCTGAATCCATTGAGCAGCATCGGAGAGCGTGGTGCCGCCCAGGAACCAGGCGAAGCTGGGCACGTGCAGAACGGCAAACGTGCCTTGTTTGGCTTTGGCCACCGTTTCGGCCTCAGGGCTTGAAGCCGTATCGACTTCTGTTTTCGTCATCAGGTGACCGCCTGGGCTCTATCGTTGCCGATCATCGGAATGCGGCCCCGGTGTGGATCAGGCCCAGCAGGGCAAATCCGGCCAAGATCAACCAGTCGCCCGTCTCCGTCCGAGATAGAGTTGGCTGCCGGCGCGCAGGAACCACCAACCCGCGATCCAGAGCGACAAACCGAGACCAACCGACGTTCCCAACCAACGCACAGCCAATAATCAGCAACCCCGACACTGACCAGTGTGTAGCTTGCCGCATGGTTCATCACCCAGGCGATGCCATAGACATCCTGTCGTTCGGTGGGATAGTGGATGGGGCCAAGACGGAAAGGCCGAAGCGGGAGGCCTTCCCGCGGGATGGCCTGGCCGAAATCGAGCAGCGCCGGAAAGAAAAAGTGCGCGCTGCCCAAGATCAACGTGAAGAGGCCGCAGACGGCGAGTGCAGTCAGCCAAAGTAGATCCATTGTCTCTTCCTACTCCAGGTGTTTGGCCAAGAATGCCTTCGTCAACGCCGGAACCTGGGGATCGGTGAACTGGCCGTGTCCCGCGCCGGCTACGGTGCAGAATGACAATCCCGCCCCGACATTGCCCAACGCTGCTACCAACAGAATGCTCTGCTGAAACGGAACCAGCGGGTCCCGATTGCCGTGCACGATCAGAAAGGGCGGCACGTCCGCGGTAACATACGTTATCGGATTGGCGCGTGCCACCCTCTCCGGGTTCTCCTGGATGGCCCCGCCGACCAGCTCCGACTCAGGCGAGTCGGCAAGATCATGGACCATGCCGTCGGGTAGGCGCTGGGCATCCATCTGCAGAAAATCGGTGGGTCCGAAATAGTCGACCACGCATTGCACACGACTGGAGACATCCAGATCCGCGCCGACCTCGAATTCGGTCGCGTGCCCTGCCGTTCCCAGCATGGCTGCCAGGTGGCCGCCCGCCGAGGGGCCCCAGGCGGCAAAGCGCCCCGGATCGAGTTTGAACTCGGCTGAACGGGCGCGGAGCCAGCGCACGCGGCCTTGCAGTCCTCGATCTGGGCAGGAAGGATAGCATGCTGGCTCAGGCGGTAGTTGAGCGATGCCAATGCATAGCCTTGCGCTAGATATTCGAAGGGCAGTTGATCGTGCGCGTTGCCCTCTTTGCTGCCCATGCGAAAAGCGCCGCCGTGGATCCAGATGATCAGTGGTCGGTTCTCACCCTCGACCGGCAGGTAGAGATCGAGCTTCTGCAGTTCGTGGCCGCTCTCCACATAGGCCAGATCACGCAAGGCGACTGTTCCAGCGAGCGTCTCTCTTGTTGTGGGGTGCTGGGCTATCACGTCTTGTGAAGCCATGAAGGTTCTCCTTGGGTCATGTACCTATGATTTGAGGTGTACGTGTTCAAACCGGGTTGATCGAACCATCACATGCGCCTGCGCATCTCAACTCACTCTGTTTGCGCAGCAGGCCCACGGCCGGCACGCTCATTTGAGATCGCTCAATACGCAATGAAGTCAGCCGACTAGTTTCTTGACTTCTTTGAGCCGCACGATCGTCGCCAATGCCGCCTCCTGATCCGGCACAAGATTGCGGACGATGACGTCGGTGTACCCGATCTCAGCGAGTTCCTCAAACCGCACATGCCCGCCATTCGCCACATCACCGACAAGTGTCGCCTCAGGCGGGGATCCCGCGATAGCCGGCCGACACCACTTTCCCGCCAATTGCCTCCGCCTCTGCCTGGGTCCCGCCGATGTAGATGTCACGTCAAATGGCTGTGACACCGGGCTGACGTTCATATTGATCGCAGGCCGCCGGGTCGTGTTCCAAACTCTGCTTGGCGGCCTCGGGCGTCAGGCCCGGTGCAGCCAACCAGCCGTCGCCCAACCGGGCGGCGCGTTCGATGGCCCGTTGGGCGGAAGCGGCAACCCACACCTCGATGGGCTGTGGTGGTGTCGGCACGATGCGTGCCTCCGTGCAATGCCCAACGTCCATCATGGCTCACTGTTTCTCCGGCCCAGAGTCGGCGCATGATCGTTAGGCATTCCTCAAAACAGGAATAGGCGCTGTCGTGCGTTGATGCCAAACGCCGCAAACTCTCGCTTGCCATGGCCTAGCCCACACTGCATGATGAAGCGATTCGGCGTGATGGTGGCGAGTGTGGCGATCTCTTCCGCCAAGAGAACAGGGTGTCTGAAGGGTAGCAGATAGAGCGCGCCGGCCGGTCCAGCCGTCCGATCCCACAGGGCGCGGGCCAAAATCGGTGTGTCTGATAGTAGGGTTTTGGCGTGACGTGATGGTCGCCGAAAAAGAGAGAATCTAGCCTGGCATCAGCCGCAGCCTTGGCCCGCTCCAGCATCCATTGTGCGCCGTCTCGAACGTTCTCGATGTCATAGCTGGAGGCAATCGATATTCCTATCTTCATCGTTCTCTCCTTCTTTACAGATGCGTCCACTGCAATTTACGGGATCTTGACACGAATTGACACGAACCGTGGTGTCGTGCAGAGAAAAGAATTCGTGCTTGTAATTCGTGTCAATTCGTGTCTACAGCCTGTTCTCCAGTGGAGTTATTGGTGTCAAGAAAAGGCTTTTCCGTGGTCGTGCCGATGTAAACGAAACCGGGTATCATGTTGTTTGA
>CAWKCP010000025.1:0-624695 GCA_963848115.1 uncultured Chloroflexia bacterium
AAGTGTATGGCGCCGATGGCATCAACAATGTTCTGGCAGTGCCATGACGAAGAATGTCCCAAATTCTGTGACGCTGAGCAGCTTCGGCTCTGAGTAGTACCTTCTCGATGAAATAGGGTAAACCGACCAAGACGTTCGCCTTTTGGCAAAAGTCAGTAGTTCACGAATTGTCATTCCGATGACCGGAGGGAACAGGAATCTCGGGTTCGCAAAGGAGAGATTCCTCGTCGCTTCGCTCTGTCGGAATGACAGTCGCGACCAAATCGGTAACTACTGAAAGTCGAACTTCTGTCCCCCCCTGGATTTTTGAGAAGATATTGTGAAAATCGAAAAATATATAGTAATTACGCCTAACCGGAGACTATCCCATGGCAGGTGAGATGGCCAACCTCTATGTTGGCACGGGAAAAATGCAGGTGGCAGCCCTACCCGTTGAGGGCAGCTATGTTGAGATGCTCGGCGAGACCTACTATCGCATTGGCAGCTATGACCAGATGCCGCCCTTCTTCATGAGCCTGGTCAGCAGTAGTGATCACTGGCTCTTCATCTCCAGCACAGGCGGCCTGACGGCAGGTCGTATCGATTCGGAATCGGCGCTCTTTCCTTACGAGACGGACGACAAGATTGCCGCAGGCAGTGAACGAACGGGTGCCAAGACCATCATCCAGGTCCACGTCGATGGGTCAATGCAGCTTTGGGAACCATTCTCATACCGCTACGCCGGTCTCTATCGCTGCGAGCGAAATCTCTACAAAAACATTGCCGGCAACAAGCTCATCTTCGAAGAGATCAACCATGACCTCCAGTTGACCTATCGCTACGCGTGGCGAACCAGCGACCGCTTCGGCTTTGTCAAGAGCAATTGGCTGGAAAATCACAGCGACGCGGCGTGCCGGATTACATTGATCGACGGCCTGCAGAACATCATGCCCAACGGGACCACCACGCTGTTGCAGACCACGCTCAGCAATCTGCTTAACGCCTACAAACGCAACGAGATCGAAACGACTACCGGCCTGGGCATCTTCGCCCTGAGCGCCACCTTGACCGACCGCGCCGAGCCGAGCGAGTCGCTTATGGCCTCTGTGGCGTGGCAGGTCGGCCTTGATCCGGTGCAACATCTACTGTGTAGCGATCAGGTTGATACTTTTCGTCGTGGCCAACCTATCGTAGCGGAAGAGGACATCCGGGGCAGAGCAAGCGCCTATCTGGTCAACGCCGAATTGACGCTGGCGCAGGGTGAAACCCGCCAATGGCATATCGTCGCCGATGTCAACCAGGACAGCCGTGACGTGGTCGAGCTGGTGCGACATCTGGGTATGGACCCTCTGGCGTTGGAACGTGAGCTTGAAGCCGATATCGCACAAGGCACGGATGAACTCGTGAAGTACGTGGCATCGGCCGATGGATTGCAACTGTCGGCGGATGAACCTGTGACGGCCCATCATTTCGCCAATGTTCTCTTCAACATCATGCGCGGCGGCATTTTCGCCGACGGTTATCGGGTGGACAAGCGAGACTTCCTGGACTTCGTGGGCACACGCAACCGGCCGATCCTATCCGGG
This sequence comes from uncultured Chloroflexia bacterium, assembly GCA_963848115.1. GTDB lineage: Bacteria > Chloroflexota > Anaerolineae > Caldilineales > Caldilineaceae > JAWKOK01. The sequence continues at coordinate 1,566 of CAWKCP010000025.1, forward strand.
CACGCAGCTTGGTTCGAAGCGCTGCCGGACAAGGTCGATATCCGCGATCTCTATGCCAAGGCCGCGGAAACAGGCGTGGCCGACCTGGAACGCCTGTGCTACGAATATCTGCCCCTCATGTTCAGCCGGCGCCATGGCGATCCCAGCAGACCGTGGAATCAATTTGCCATCAACCTCCGACAGCCTGACGGAACGCCACGTCTGGACTACCAGGGCAACTGGCGCGACATCTTTCAGAATTGGGAGCCGCTGGCCCTCAGCTATCCGGCCTACATCAAGGGAATGATCGCTAAGTTTCTCAATGCGACCACTGCCGACGGCTACAACCCCTATCGGCTAACCCGGAACGGCATCGAATGGGAAGTCCCGGAACCGGACAATCCCTGGGCCAACATCGGCTATTGGAGCGATCATCAGATTATCTACCTGCAGAAACTGTTGGAGATTGCGCACCAGGTGGATCCTGCTGCCTTGGCCACGCTCTGGAATCGCCCGATCTTCGCGTACGCTGACGTCCCCTATCGCTTGCATCCCTATGCGGAGATGCTGGCAGACTGGTACAACACCATCGATTTCGACTGGGAGAGCGAGCGGAAGTCAGAGGCTGCCGTGGCCGTGCTGGGCACCGATGGCCGTCTCCGTCAAGACCCGCGACGGAGCCGTGCTTCACGTCACGATGACGGAAAAACTGCTTGTGCTGCTGCTGGCCAAGCTCACCAATCTGGTGCCCGAAGGCGGCATCTGGATGAACACCCAGCGCCCCGAATGGAACGATGCCAACAACGCGTTGGTGGGCAAAGGGCTTTCGGTGGTCACGGCAGCCTACCTGCGCCGCTTCATCGCCTTCTGGTCTGCGCAACTGGCAGAAGCCGAGGGCCGATCGTTTGTCGTGAGTCAAGATGTCGCCGACCTGCTGGTAGGCGTTCAGGCCGTCTTCGACAACCATCGTGCCGACCTAAAAACCGGCTTCAGCGATCAGAGCCGGCGCGCGGTGATGGATGCATTGGGCGCCGCGGCCACGGCTTATCGCGCCGCCGTCTACGACGATGATCATTCCTCCACGCAGACCGAACTCGCAGGACCCGTGCTGGGCGACTTCCTGACACTGGCATTGGCCTACGTCGAGCAAACACTACGCGTCAATCGGCGGCCTGATGATCTCTACCACGCCTACAACATATTGCGGCTGGAAGAGGGAGGCGCTGCCGTCGATCACCTCTATGTGATGCTGGAGGGCCAGGTCGCCATGCTCTCATCAGGAATGCTCTCCGCCGATGAGGTCCTCGCCCTGCTGAAGAGCATGCGTCATAGTGACCTCTATCGCGCCGACCAGCATACCTACACGCTCTACCCCAACCGCGATCTGCCCGGTTTCCTGCAAAAGAACGTCGTGACTGCCGAACAGATCCAAGATTCGGCATTGGTCGCTGCACTGGAGACAGCGGGTGACCAGCGTCTGCTCATCCGCGATGTCGCCGGGAACTACCATTTCCACGGCAGTTTCCGCAATGCCGGCGATGTGGCGGCCGTGTTGGATTTGCTGGCCCAGGAGCCTGCCTACGCCGATCTGGTGACAGCCGAAGGCGACTTCATTCTGGACCTATTTGAGACGACCTTCGATCACCGTGCCTTCACGGGTCGTTCCGGCACCTTCTTTGCCTTTGAGGGGTTAGGCAGCATCTACTGGCACATGGTGGCCAAGCTGCTGCTGGCGGTTCAGGAGTGCTACCTGACAGCAGAAGAGGACGGCGCCAATGCCGATACGATCGCTGGGTTGGCCACCGCCTACTACGACATTCGTCAGGGATTGGGATTCAACAAGTCGCCGGCAGGATATGGCGCGTTCCCGACCGACCCCTATTCCCACACGCCACTGGGCAGCGGAGCGAAGCAACCAGGCATGACAGGACAGGTCAAAGAAGAAATTCTGACCCGTTGGGGCGAGTTGGGGGTATCGATCCGTGAAGGCGCGCTGCATTTTGCGCCGCGACTTCTGCGTCAGGAGGAGTTCCTCTCCGAGCCCGGCGCCTTTGCCTACGTGGACACAAGCGGCCAACGACAGACAGTGGCGCTGCCTGTCGGATCGCTGGCGTTCACCGTCTGCCAGACGCCAGTGATCTACCTCCTTGGAGAGAAAGAAAAGCATCGAAGTGAGCTACGCCGACGGCAGCTCCATAACAACGCCCGGCAACCGGCTCCCCGAAAACGACGGGCAACACATCATGGCCCGAGACAGTCATGTACGACTGGTGCGTGTGACCTTGGAACGAGGCAAGCATCTGTACTGACATCAGTTGCAAGGGGAGACGCCAGCCCTGCTCCGCAAAGTCGCTCAAGTATTTGTACAATCATGCCCGAGAAAAAGCGCCAGACAGATCTGTCTGGCGCTTTTTCTCGGGCAATTTCCTAAATTTCATGGCGTGAATGCGGCGCCAAAAAGTCGATCTCGGGCCCCACCGGTACGACCCGAGACGGATTGATCGACTCGTGGCTGCCGTAGTAGTGGCGCTTGATGTGCTCCATGTTGACCGTCTCTGCCACCGTAGGCATCTGGTAGAGCTCACGCGTGTAGTCCCACAGATCGGGGTAGTCAACAATCCGGCGGATGTTGCACTTGAAGTGGCCGACGTAGACCGGATCGAATCGAACCAGGGTCGGGAATAGCCGCCAGATCGGCCTCGGTGAGCCTATCGCCCATCAGAAAGCGATCGGTCGACAAGCGTTCCTCCAGCCAATCCAACGTCTCAAACAGTGGATAGACCGCTTCTTCGTAGGCATCCTGGCTGGTGGCGAAGCCCGACCTGTAGACGCCGTTGTTGACCGTATGATAGATCCGCTCATTGATGGCATCGATTTCGTCGCGTAACGCCTCAGGGTAGTAGTCGCCTGGCAGCGCGCCGACGTCGTCAAAGGCGCTATTGAACATACGGATGATCTCGGAGGACTCATTGTTCACAATGGTTTGAGTCTTCTTGTCCCACAGCACGGGAACGGTGACGCGCCCGGTGTATTGAGGATCAGCCTTGATATAGATCTCGTACATGGTATCGGCGTCAAAGAGAGGGTCCGGGATGACACCTTCGTCCGGCTCAAATGTCCATCCACGATCGCCCATGAACCAGTTGACCACCGAAATATCGATCATTCCTTCGAGCCCCTTGAGGGCGCGGAAAATCAACGTCCGGTGCGCCCACGGACAGGCATAGGACACATAGAGATGATAGCGCCCGGCCTCTGCCTTGAAGCCGCCTGCCCCGCTCGGCCCGGCGCTGCCGTCAGCTGTCACCCAGTTGCGAAATGACGCGTCCTTGCGTACAAATCGCCCTCCGGTTGCGTTCGTGTCATACCCGCGATCCTGCCAAACACCATCGACTAACAAACCCATTTCTGTGTACCCCTCACGTTCCGTTGTAACGAAGCGGCCAAGTGGCCGATCGAATTTCGGCCGGCAACCGCATACCTTTCCGAGAAGGATCAGTCTAGCACGAACGGTGCTACAATCCTGTACCAGGGCCAACGATTGACCATCTTGAGCTTGGACGGTATGATTCGGCCCACTTCAGGTATTACGTCGCTTCTCTCATGCTAGAGACGACCCCAATCAAGCGGTATCCAAGGGGTATTGCCGAAAGGAGAAATTCCAATGGCCTATGTTGCCACATTCCAGGGCAGGGCTGCCGAGGAACATCTGAACACGATCAAAGAGGCGGTGGTCAGGCTTGCTCGTCGCAGCCGCCTCGAACCGGGGGTAATTCGCTACGACTTCTACCAACACAAAGACGATCCTGCCGTCTTTTTGCTGTTTGGTGTCTGGGAGGACGAAGCAGCGTGGCGTGCGCACGTCAGTGCAGATGCACATGAAGAGCATGTTGCGTCACTGCCGGAGGGCGCTTGGGCGATACGTCCGGAGATGACCCGACTGGAGGCGCTAGACGCCCTTCCATGACCCAACCCCTTGATTCTCTTCGCCTGCTTGGCGCATTCCAACTCCGATCATCTGGACGCGAAGTGACCCTCGGTCAGTCGCGCCTGGAAGAGCTGACTGCGCTCTTGGCGATTCAGGCTGGTGAGCCGGTTTCTCGCGCTCAGATCGCCTACCAATTCTGGCCCGAATCCAGCGAGAAGCAAGCTCGCGCCAATGTGCGAAACATCCTCTACAGGCTCAAGCAGGTCTGGCCCGATCTGGAAAATGCAATCACCATCGATAGTGGGCAGATAACCTGGCGAAGCGACAGCGCCTACCAGGTCGATGTGCAACGATTTGAAGAACTAAGCGTGCTTATCAGCCAGAGCAAGAATGTTGACGAACGCATTCGATTGCTGACAGACGCAGCCAACTGCTATCAGGGCGATCTGCTGCCGACCTGCTACGCCGACTGGGCGCTCTCGGAACGGGAGAGATTGCGCGCCGCGTATGCAATGGTGCTGGGGCAACTCGTCGAGCGTCTTCTGGATCAGCGTCAATATGAAGACGCGCTGCGTACGCGCCAAGGAATTGCAGCGTTTCGATCCCCTGCAAGAATCGGCCTATCGACAACTCATGCAGGTCCACACAGCACTCGGTGACCGCGCAGCAGCCCTACGCGTCTATCATGCCTGCGCATCGACCTTGCAGAACGAGTTGGGCGTTGAACCCTCGCCGGCAACCGAACGACTGCACGCCCAATTGCTGCGTCGCCAGGAACGACTGCCGGCAGGAGATGTGCCACAAGTGGTTCACCGTGAGCGGCTGATCGGCCGCAAAACTGAATGGCAGCTGTTGAAGCGTGCGTGGCACGACGCACAACAGGGCAATGCTCGCTGCGTTCTCATCTGGGGCGCGGCCGGCATCGGCAAGACACGGCTGGCGGAAGAACTGATCGACGCGGTACAACGCCAGGGCCAGGCCTGGGCATCAAGCCGCTCCTACGCGATCGAGGGCGCACTCACCTTTGCTCCGCTCACCGAATGGCTGCGTGCACCGGACATTCGACCCGCACTGGAGGACGTCGACGACCTGTGGCGAGTCGAACTGGCCCGGCTGTTGCCCGAGCTACTGGCCGAACGGCCCGACCTGCCGCCACCGGGCGCCATGTCGGAGACGTGGCAACAGCAGCGATTCTTCCAGAGCCTCGTTCACGCCTTTCGAGCGACGCCGGGACCGCTGCTCCTGCATCTGGACGACCTGCAGTGGAGCGACGCGGAGATGCTGACCTTCCTCCAATTCCTGCTCCACGGTGCGCGTGCCCATCCATTGCTGCTAGTAGGCGGCATCCGCACCGAGGACATGGGGGACAACCAGCCGCTTGGCCGCTTTCATTGACGCGCTTCGCCACAGCGACCAGTTGGTCGAACTACATCTGGATCCGCTGTCTACAGAAGAGAGTTCGCAACTGGCTGCGCAGACCGCCGGCAGGGACATCGACCCTGCCGTGGCCGAGGTTCTCTTTTCCACCAGCGAGGGGTATCCGCTCTACCTGATCGAAGCTGTGCGCAGCGGGCTGACAGCGCCGTCGGCGGAGACAACCGGATCGACGACAAACGCGGTCGCACCAGGCCGTAGCGGTGTTTCCGCGCTGCCGCCCAGGATCTACAATCTCCTCTCCGCGCGCCTGGACCAACTGTCGGCCTCTGCACAACAGACGGCGAGTATGGCCGCAGTCATCGGCCGCTCCTTCGGATATGATGTCCTGCAGGGAGCTGTCTCATTGGACGAAACATCGCTCATCGATGCATTGGACGAGCTTTGGAGCCGGCATATCATCCGCGAACAGGCCGGCGACAGTTACGACTTCAGCCATGACCGCATTCGTGAGGTGGCCTATCAGGAGATCAGCCGCGCGCGTCGCAGGCTCTATCATCGACAAGTGGCTACAGCGCTGGAAGCCATACATAGTGACAATCTGGACGCGGTCGCTGGTGAATTGGCAGCCCACTTCGCTCTGGCAGGAGATCCACCGGCTGCCTATCGTTACTATCGCCGTTGCGGCCAATATCGCCCTGGCACAATATGGGCTGCAGGATGCCGAGCGATTGCTCGACCAAGCTCTAGCGCATGTGTCGGAAGATCCCATCGAGCGAATCGGTGTGCTGCATGAGCAGAACATCGTCTTCCGCTATGCGCTGAAGTCCGGTCGCTGGCGCGAAAACCTTGACATGATGCAAGCATTGCTGGAATCGGTTGAACAACCGCCTCTGCCCACTCGTCTGGTCTTTCTGATGGACCGCAGCCGCTACTTCGATGTTCTTGGATACGGGCAACAAGGAGTTGAATCGGCGAAGGCCGCGGTTATCGTGGCTGAAGAACTCAACGACCTGCAAGCCATCGCACACGCACACGATATACTGGCCTCTACCTATTGGAAGGCCGGAATGATGAATGAGGCGAACCAGGCATTTGAACGTGCTTTGCAGCATGCACGAGTCATCGGAGATCGAAATCTCGAGGGGCGAACGCTTTCTGCACGGGCACGGAACGGTATTTTTACCGATTTGCCGTCAACACAGATCCACGATCTGCTTACACGCGTGTTCGATATCGCTGTTGCCACAGACAACAAGGATCTGATGGTCGACAGTCTGGGCAAACTGGGCTACTGGCGAATTTCAGTGGGGCTAGGCGATTTTGACCTGGCGGAACAGGATCTGCGTCGCGCCATCCGCCTTGGTGGAGAGATCGGCAAGGCCCCAGAAATCGTACTCCGGTTTGGCAATCTGGGGTGGCTTTTCGCCAATAAAGGTGATTACCGCCAGGCTTTGACCGCCCTGGATTTCAGTCAGAGCGCAGCGCAAGAGGGTGCAACGTACTTCGTTCACTGGGTGAATGTCGGTCGCCGCGGCAATGCGTGGATGGAGATGGGGTGCTTCGAAACCGCTGGCGTTCTGTTCCATGAGGCGATCGAAATGCTCAACCATCATGGCTCACGCGCTTATGAAGCGCAGGCGCGTTGCGATTTGGGCTGGCTCCATCTGCTGACCAACCGACCCCGGGAAGCCAAATCGCTCTTGAGCACCGTTTTGGATTTTGCAGAGGAGATCGGTAATCTTCGGCTCAAGGCACTCGCCTGTACGCGACTCGGCTATGTCCTGGAATCAACTGGGCGATTAGGGGAAGCGTTCGAAAAATACGATGCCGGTTGCGATCTCCATCACAGGATGGAACAGCACTATTACGCCATGAACGCACGGGCCGGACTGGCGCGCATTGCAGCGTCGCAGGGCGACAACGACACTGCCCTCGACCATGTCGCCATCATCTGGAAAACCATCGGCGGCAAAGAGATGGACGCCACCATCGAGACGGCACGCACCTTGCGCACCTGTTACACCATCTTCCACGCCCACGGAGATCCCCGAGCTGACGAAGTCCTGGCCATGGCGCTGGAGCAACTGCACCGCCGTGTCTCGTCCATCGACGACCCGGCGCATGTCGAGCACTTTTGGCAGATTGAGGATCATCGCTTCTTTCTGGAAGTGGCCGCAAGGGGCGATTAGCGTCGCCGGCGTCATCTTCGTGACGAGGTGAGCATCCACCCTGTCACCTTGTCACCCCCTCACCTTGTCACCCTCTCACTCTTTTCCCCTCCATGAAACGCTTTATGCGCGCCCATGAGACGCCTGTGGGACGCTGCCTCCGCTATGCTCCGCCTGTCGCCATCGTCGGCGATGATCCACGAATTTAGAGCACGAAGGAGCCACCTATGCAGGAGATCTCACGCTCGCCGCCAACTATTCTCTTCACGTTGCGCCTCTGGCAGGAAACGCTGGACGATAGACGCAGCGAGTGGCGCGGTGAGGTCAAAAACCTCTCAACTGCCGAGGTCCGCTATTTTCGCACGTGGGAGGAGATGGCTGTTTTGGTTCCGAAGATGCTCTATGACGCCAGTTTTTTTGATCAAGAGGGAGAATGAGATGAACGCTCGAAGTTTGCTTCTGTTCGTAGCACTAACGATCTTTATGACGGTCCTGGCCGGTTGTACCGGCTTGCAACCGGTTCCTATGGAGGAGGCGCCGGCCTCCACTGGCGAAGGCGAAACCGCCGGCGAAGCGATGGCCGGCGCCAGCCACGCCGAAGGTCTGGTGGTCAGTCATCCGGCCACCGGCGCCATGGAACCCATCGAGGGTGCGACGGCCCACATCGTTCGCTCTGAAGAGGGCGTCCTGGCCCAAATGCACACAGTTGGTCTGGAGCCAGGCTACGTCTATACCGCCTGGTGGGTATCTGGCCAACAACCCCGAGGTCTGTGAAGCGTCACCCTGCTCGGGTGGCGACTTCATCGGCAAAGCTGTCGAGGGTGAGACGGTGGTCACCTATGCCGACGGCGTGATCGTCGACGACAGCGGCGAAGCACACTTCGCATCCTTCCTGCCCGCGGGCGAGGTGACGGACGATCCCTGGTTCCCAGGCACTGCCTTCTCCAACCCGACCGGCGCCGAGATCCATCTGGTCATCAACAGCCACGGCCCGCTGATCCCCGAGATGGCCGGCGAGATGCTCAACAGCTACCGCGCCGGCTGCACCGACGATAGCCTGCCGCCTCCGTTCCCGGATACCGCCAAGGCCGACGGTGAAGCCGGTCCTAACACCTGCGCCCTGGTCCAGGCGGCGGTCTATCAGCCCGATCAAGCAATGACTGAAGAAAGCGGCATTCATGCAGAGGGTCTGGTGGTCAGTCATCCGGCCACCGGCGCCATGGAACCCATCGAGGGAGCGACGGGCCACATCGTTCGCTCTGAAGAGGGCGTCCTGGCCCAAATGCACACAGTGGGTCTGGAGCCAGGTTATGTCTACACCGCCTGGTGGGTTCTAGCCAACAACCCCGAGGTCTGTGAAGCGTCGCCCTGCTCGGGTGGCGACTTCATCGGCAAAGCTGTCGAGGGTGAGACGGTGGTCACCTATGCCGACGGCGTGATCGTCGATGACCGCGGCGAAGCATACTTCGCATCCTTCCTGCCTGCGGGCGAGGTGACGGACGATCCCTGGTTCCCAGGCACGGCCTTCTCCAACCCGACCGGCGCCGAGATCCATCTGGTCATCAACAGCCACGGCCCGCTGATCCCGGAGATGGCCGGCGAGATGCTCAACAGCTACCGAGCCGGCTGCACCGACGATAGTCTGCCGCCTCCGTTCCCGGACACGGCCAAGGTAGACGGCGAGCCGGGACCGAATGACTGTGCTTTGGTTCAGGCCGGCATCTTCCAGCCCTGAGTAGTAGATGGGTTCAACACAAAGTGCCTTTTGGCCTGTCGTACGCAACACGCGACAACACGCAGACATCATTGGCGTCTGCGTGAGCAGGGTATCGACTACACAAACTAGATGGGAGGAGTATGTCGGGAATCGACTGAGCGTGTTGGCGCCGTGCGCCAACACGCTCATGTCATCTACGGACCAGCGTCTACGCTGCCGAAATCTGTCGGCTGGAACTGGTCACTGTTTAGAATCTGTACCAAACCATCGCCGGTCAGCCCAAGCACAAAGAGGCCCTGACGGTAGGCATAGCGATCGGCATCCGCGGCGAATTCCAGACCGGCAATGGCTCCGTAGATGCGCCGGCCTGCAAACCGCGTGAAGTAGGCGGGGATCTCAGAGAGATCCTGTAGGAAGTCGTTGACGTCCTCGACATTGACCAGGCTCTTGACCTCAATCACCACCGAGTCAATTTCGTTCTCCAGCACAATATCCAGTTCCATGGTTCGGCCGTTGATACGACTCTTTTGGCGCTGGTATGAGCTATGGATGTCGATACCACGGTCGCGGAAAAGCTGGAGCGCGGCCGGGGCGACTAGCGCCTCCAACAGGCGACCCCACTGAATGCCGAACATGCCTTCCAGCCGGCGCAGCTTTTGATCCGTCTCCTGGAATCGGGCGTCCGTCGCCTTGAAAAGCTTCCAGACCTCGTCGATTGCTTCCTGTGTGGTTTGTTCACTCATATGGCTCTCCTTGCGAATCGAGGGATAATCCGATAAGTCGAGTATAGCACATGCGTTTCAGCGGTTCAATTGCCAGGCGATTTGACGAGACTCATCTCACGCTGGGGGCCAGTTCACAGCATTCCGGGATTGCCTGCGACTCAATTGCAGGAGACAACCACCGGCTGTCCACCCAGAGCCGCCGATTCGTCGATGGCGAAGCAGACGGCCATCGAACGATAGCTGTCGTAGATAGAGGCGTGGGACTCCACATCGTCGTCCAGGCATTGGATGAAATGGGCGATCTCGGCTTTGAATGGATGATGGGTCACATCGCCGCTGTTGGGCGTGATGGTGGGGATGGTGATGTAGTCGGTCGCGCCCGGATAGTTGCGCGAGGAGTAGATGCGATTGTCCTGGATCGTGCCGTTGGTCCCGAAGAGACGGCTGTGGAAACCGTAGGGGCTGTCTCCTTCGGTGACCGCAGAGAGCTTGCCCACCGCTCCGTTCGCAAACTTGACCACGGCCACAGCCACCGGCGGGTAGTCGTAGGCCAAATTGAGCTTTGGATCCCCCGCAAAGGCCGACACCTCGACGATCTCGCCGCCCAGATAACGCAGCATATCCACAGCGTGGCAGCCGCCGGAGACAAAGGCGCTACCGACTACCGCTTTCTGCGCATACGGAGAGTCAGGGTCGGATCGCTTGGCCGGATTCCAGTAGTCGGCCTCGCCGTATATCAGCTCGCCAAGCAGGCCGTCATCGATCAGTTGGCGCACAGTCTCAAACTGGGGGTTCCAGCGCAGGACGAAGCTGGTCACCGTCTTGACACCGACCCTGGACACGGCCTCGCGGATGCGAAGCGTCTCCGGCAGGGAGAGCCCTACTGGCTTCTCGATGACGATGTGGCGACCAGCCTCTGCCGCGCGTACGCAGTGATCTGCACGGACGTCCGGATGGGTGCAGGAGGCGACAATCTGGATGCGATCGTCGGCAAGCAGTTGATCCAGGTTTGCGTATTCGACACCGTCCACGCCGTGATCCCGCATCAGCTGTGTCGCCTTGCCCGGCGTGCGGTTGTAGATGCCCACGATTTCGGTCGACGGATGATCCCGAAAAGCCTTGACATATTCACCGGCCACCCAACCCGCGCCGATCAGACCGACGCCGTATTTGCCGCTCATAGGATCATCCTCCAGTCTGTTGCCAAAGCCAAGTCAAAAAGCGATCCACGAAGGGTCACGAAGACACACGAAGAAAAACACCTTCGTGTGTCTTCGTGGATCAAAATGCCCGTCAAATCGCCTAGCCCTCCGCCATCAGCGCCCACTCGTCCATGGCGGTCTCAAGCGACGCATGGGTCTCAGTGTAGCGGTCGTTAAGACGTTGCAGACGCTCAAGATCCTGGACCTGGCTGGCCTCAGCCATGGCATGTTCCAGCTTGGCCAGCTGTTCTTCCAGCGCGTGGACCTGGTCCTCCATCTTGGCCAGGGCCTGGGCTTGCTTACGCGCCTGGTTTTGGCGAGCGCGTTCGGTACGCTGATCTGTACCGTTGGTAGTGCGTGCCTTGGCGCCGGCAGCTTTCTTCTGCTCGACTGCCTGACCACGCGCAGCCAGGAATTCCGCGTAGGTGCCCTCGAAGACCGTCATCTCGCCGTCGCGTAGCTCCCAGATCTGGGAGGCCAGCCGGTCGACCAAATAGCGATCATGGGAGACCAGCAAGATGGTGCCCGCGAAGCGTTCGAGCACCTCCTGAAGCACCTCCTGAGCAGGGATGTCCAGGTGATTGGTCGGTTCATCCAGAAGAAGGAAATTTGCTCCGTCCAGACTGAGGATGGCCAAAGCAAGGCGGGCGCGCTCACCGCCGCTCAGGGTGCTGATCGGGTTGAAGACATCGTCGCCACGGAAGAGGTACTGGGCGAGGAAGCTGCGCGCTTCGCCGATGAGCATGTGCTTATGTTCGATCAACTCGTCCAGAACCGTATTCTCCGGGTTGAGCTTGTTATGGGCCTGGGCGAAGTAGCCAACGTGCAGGCTGGCCCCAAAGTGGATCTCGCCTTCCAGCGGCCGTAGCTGTCCCATGAGCGTGCGCAGAAACGTCGTTTTGCCCGTTCCGTTGGGACCGATCATGGCTGCGCACTCACGTCGGTGCAGCAGCATCGGGTCGGTGGAGAAGAGCGGTGCGTCAGGATAGCCAATGGTCAATTCGCTGGATCGCAACACAATATTGCCGCTGCGTGTGTCTGTCTCGAGGCGCAGCCCCAGTTGGGGCGGACGCTGGACCGGGCTCTGCAGCGCCTTGATGTGAGATTCGACATCGGCCACGTTCCACTTCGTGGATGAGATATCGACTTCGGCCATCACACGCGACCACGTCTTGGTGTTGAGCGCCTGGAGGCCGCCTGCCTCCACGACCTTCACCTCGCGGATCAGGCGCTTAAGCCGCCCTTTGGCCATGTTGGTCGTGCTGTCGCGGGCGATGTTGCGCTTGACGTAGTCCAGCTCGCGCAGAAACTTCTCCTTGATCGTGTCAAACTCGCCCTCTCGCAACGCCCAGCGCTCCTGTCGCTGATTGAGATAGGCCGTGTAGTTGCCCCGATACTCTTCGACACCGCCACGACTCATCTCCCAGATGTTATTGACGACGCGATCCAGGAAGTAGCGATCATGGCTGACGATGAGCAGGGCGCCCTCCCACGTCTTCAGCGTACTCTCAAGCCACTCGATGGCCTGGACGTCGAGGTGGTTTGTGGGCTCATCAAGAATCAAGAGGTCCGGCTGCTCCAGCAGAAGCCGGGCCAGCAGAGCCCGCGTCTTCTGGCCGCCGCTCAGATGGCTGAGCGGCGTCTCCCACTCATCGCGGCCAAAGCCCAGCCCTTGCAGCACTTGGCTGATGCGGACCTCATAATCATAGCCGCCGGCCCGTTCGAAGGACTCCAATGCCTTGCTATACTGGCCCATCAGCGAATCAGCGTTTTCACCTTCGCCTGCCGCCATGCGATGCTCAAGGTCGCGCATGACTGCTTCCTGCTCCTTGAGCGCGGCAAAGACCGTGAGCATCTCATCAATGATCGTGTTGTCACGACCGACAAACGCCTCCATGGCCTCCTGGCGCAGATAGCCGACACGGGTATCCTTTGCGATGTGGATATCCCCGGCCGACGGCACATCCAACCCGGCCAGGATGCGCAACAATGTCGTCTTGCCCACGCCATTGGCCCCGACCAGCCCCACTTTCCCGTCGTTGGGAATCGTACATGAAACACCCACAAAGACATCAAAGTCTCCGTAGGCCTGGCTTAATCCTTGAAGTGTTAGTATCGACATGCGAACTTCCAACCACTGAAAAAGAAAAACAATCTGCCACAGATGGACACGGATGGACTCAGATTTTCACGGATATCCTCAGATAGATAGCTGCGGCACACACGAAAGAGAAAAAACGGGCGCTTCGTCAAAGCGGCCAGATTATCGAACCTTTATCCGGGTCCTATCCGAGCCTATCCGCGTCCATCCGTGGCAAATCTTTTGGTTCTTGCACTACTATCAACAGTGAATCCGCGAAAATCCTATCACAGATCTGCCGATCTATCACATGAGCGCTTGGGGCATATGCGTCCCACATCCACTTCGATTTTTATCTATGAAACTTTGCCGACATAATAGACGTTGTGTCGGCGGAACCGGCGAGCAGAAGTATCCTCCGCCGGCAAATGTGCATCGGTTCTGGAAATGGACACTGTTTGAGCATGGCGAACAATCGATCTGACGACAGCCGATTGCCCCACTGGCTGGCCTGGTTGGCCGGAGCCGTGACCCTGTTGGCCGCATCCATGATGCTGCTGGCAGTGGTTCTCGGCGTACGCGCAGGCCAGCAACAATTGGAAATCCAGACCCGTCAGCAAGTCGGCATTCACCTACAGCGCGCCATTGACCTTCGTTCGGAGGGCAATCTTCAGGGATCGTTGGCTGAATATCAACAGGTATTGGTCATGGATCCGAGCAATACCGGCGCGATCCAGGGCATTGAAAACCTGCTGCAGCTTGCCTCGTCCGGCCAGTCAACAATCATCCAGCCTGGAAGTCCTGCCCAGCCGGGTATCGAACCCATCGCCGTGGCCGAGAGTCCACTGGACGAGCCGGCTCCGTCCATACCTCCAGCCGCCACACCAACGCCAAACCCGACAGCCACTCCCGTACCAACTACGGTGAATCCAGCCGCTGCGTTCTGGAAAGAGGCTCAGGAACACTACGCGGATGGCGATTGGCAAGCAGCAGTTAACGCTTTGACACGGCTGGAATCCGTTGATAGCGGTTACGGCGGTCAACGGGCTGAAGATTTACTCTTCAATAGTTATGTCAACTTAGCTGCAGAGAGTGATCGAGAGGGGCGGCTTCAGGAAGCGTTGGCGTACGTCGACCAAGCACTCGCAATCCAACCGGATTCATTGCCGCTGCGCAAAGCCCGCACAATGGCTGCGACCTATCTAGACATGCTCTCCTATCTGGGCGAAGACTGGGCAGAGGCCATCAAATTGTTGGAAGAACTCTACGCCCAGGACGTCGGCTATCGTGATGTCGAAAAACAACTCCAGAACGCATACGCCTCCTATGGTGACTTCCTGGCAGATGAGAACAACTGGTGTCAGGCACTCGACCAATATCTGGCCGCTATCGAACTGGATGTGACGCCGGGAATCTTCGAAAAGCGCAATGAAGCCCGTCGGCTCTGCCCGCTAACCGACGCCGTTGCCCGTACGGCACCGACCCGTCCGGTGCGCACAGCGCCGACGGTCACGCCGACGCCACGCGTAGGCCCTGCCAGCACAGCATCGCCCACACCGGCGCCGACAGCCATCGCCACCTCAATAAGCGCTTCTATTGATGACGAACCAGTCGATAGTGAACTGGAGGTGACGGCGACACCGACCGACGAACCTGTTTCTGTTGCCGTCTCCGGTTCACCGCCCGGCGGACGAATTCTCTACGCGGCCAGAGGCGTCAATGATGGACGCAGCCGGATCTTCGCACTTGGCGTCGGCAGCAATCAGTCGCCGGCAGTTCTGGTGGAAGATGGTGAGCAGCCTGCCCTGCGTGCAGACGGCGAACGCATTGTCTACTACAACACACGCGATGACATGGCGGGCCTCACGTCTTACGATCCGGGATCGGGCCTCACATTGCGCTTCACATCCTTCGCAGAGGATTCTCGACCATCCTGGAGTCCTGACGGCAATCAGATCGTCTTCGCCAGCAATCGTGAGGGTGACCGCCGTTGGCGTATCTACGCAGCCTGGGCCGAAACTGACGGCGCCATCACCAATCTTGCTTTCGGTGACTCGGCGGCATGGAATCCCACGTCGAATCAGATTGTCTTTCACGGGTGTGATGACAGCGGAAATCGATGCGGCCTCTGGCGCGTTAACAACGGAGGCGGAGACCGGGGTACACTCACATCCCAGCCCAGCGACATCATCCCCACCTGGTCGCCTGACGGGCGGACCGTCGTCTTCACCAGCAACGGACGTCACGGCAACTACGAGGTCTACGCCCTCAACACGGCTACCGGAACTGTGACTCGCTTGACTGACGATCCCGCCAACGACGGCGTTTCGGCCGTCAGCCCGGACGGCACATGGGTGGCCTTTCTGAGCGACCGCGGGGGTCGCTGGCAGATCTGGGGCGTCCCCATCGCGGGCGGCGAGGCAGAAGTGTTGGGCGAAATAGTCGGTCAGATCGGCAACTGGCTTGAACAGCAGATCCAGTGGGTGAATTGAGCCGATTCTGAATGAAGACATCCATCAAAAAAGTCCGGCATCGCGAAGATGCCGGACTTTTTTGATGGGTATCTCTAATCACTAACTTTCCAGCGTACTGGTATCACCCACCGGCTGGCCCAGGATCTGTGCCTTGAGTAGACGACGCATGATCTTGCCGGAACGCGTCTTGGGCAGATCGGGCACAAACTCGATGACTGCGGGCACGGCGATAGGACCGACTTCATGGCGCACATGGTTCTTCAACTCGGCCACCAGGTCCTCGGAGCCCTCTTGGCCGGCGTTGAGGATGCAGAAAGCGTGGATCACATTGCCCTTGAGTTCATCGGGCACGCCCACACAGGCGGCTTCAGCGACTACACTATGGCTGACCAAGGCGCTCTCGATCTCGGCAGTGCCCAGGCGATAGCCCGAGACCTTGATCACGTCATCCATGCGGCCGATGATCCAGAAATAGCCGTCCTCGTCCTTGCGTGCACTGTCACCGGTGAAATACCAACCGAAGTCGGCAAACTCACCCCAGTAGGTGTCGGCATAGCGCTGGGGATCACCCCAGATGGTGCGCGCCATGCCGGGCCATGGATGTTTGATGACCAGATAGCCGTCCTCGTTGGGATCGCAGCTTGTGCCGTCCTCACGCACCACATCGGCCTGTACGCCGGCGAAGGGCAATGTCCCGCTGCCCGGCTTGAGCGGCACAACCGGTGTGGGCGTGATCATGAAGCCGCCGGTCTCGGTCTGCCACCAGGTGTCCATGATGGGGCATCGTCCATGACCGATATGCTCATGGTACCAGCGCCATGCTTCGGGGTTGATGGGCTCGCCGACCGACCCAAGCAGACGCAGGCTGCTCAGATCATGACGTTCAGCCCATTCCTCACCGAAGCGCATCAATGCACGGATGGCCGTCGGCGCGGTGTAGAGGATCGAGATGTTGTAGCGCTCAATCTGCTGCCACCAACGATCCGGATAGGGATAGCCGGGCGCACCTTCGTAGATGAAGCTGGTGGCGCCCAAGATCATGGGCGCATAGACGATATAGCTGTGACCGGTGATCCAGCCCGGATCGGCGGCGCACCAATAGCGATCGTCCTCTTTGATGTCGAAAACAGTCTTCAAGGTTGTGGCGATGTGGACCTGATAGCCGCCGCAAGTGTGAAGCAGCCCCTTGGGTGCACCGGTCGTGCCGCTGGTGTAAAGAATAAACAGTGGATCTTCAGCGCCCATGACCTCAGTTTCGCAATAGGGGCTGGCAATGGGCAATTGCTGCAATTCATGCCACCAGAAATCGCGCCCCGGCACCATAGCGACATCCTGCTTGGTGCGCTGATAGACGATGACCTTCTGGACGATGGGGCTGCGGGCCACGGCTTCGTCACAGATTTCCTTGAGATTGACGGTCTTGCCGCGCAGCCAGGCCCCGTCACAGGTGACGACCACCTTGCTTTTGGCGTCCGAGATGCGATCGGCCAACGCTTTTTCGCTGAAACCGCCGTAGACGACGCTGTGAATGGCGCCGATCTTGGCCGTGGCCAGCATGGCAATGGGCAACTCGGGCACGCGGCCCATGTAGATGGTGACCGTGTCGCCTTTCTTGACGCCCATGCTCTTGAGAATGTTGGCGAAGCGGTTGACCTCTTTCCAGAGCTTGAAGTAGCTATAGGTACGTTGTTCGCCGTCCTCCCCCTCCCAGATAAAGGCAAGCTTGTTCTTACGCCAGCTCTTGGCATGGCGATCGAGCGCGTTGTGGACGATATTGGTCTTGCCGTCGGCAAACCACTTGTAGTAGGGCGCGGTGCTGGTATCCAGCACCTGGGTATAGGGCTCGTACCAGTCGAGCAGTTCCTTGGCGCGTTCGTCCCAGAACGCGGCCGGATCGGCCATGACATCCTGGCGCAACTGTAAGTAATCAGGCACATTGGCATTGGCCACAACCTCATCCGATGGCCGATAGAGTTCACTCTTATCGGCGGCAGTATCCACACCATTGGACATATGCACTTTCTCCTTGTTGAACGATCAGATAATTCTGGTGGGCAGGTACAGGTAGCAAGTCTAGGCAGCAACCGTTTTCCGTACCCGGTGCGATTGACACGCGAACTGTCGGTTTGTAGAATAGTCTACAGCGTGTCGTTCCTGTTCGCAATCAGATACAATATGTTCTGTGGGCGCAATAAACGATGGGTGATGCCTATCCGTTTGAGCAGGCCCACATTATAGATCAGGGGACCCAAACCGGAAAATCGTTGTTTCTATTGAGGAGTTCGGTGCATGTTTTGCCACAGATTCACACGGATAAATAATTGATAGGCACAGATAGGTTGGGATAGGTTCACAACGAGTAAGCACGTAGGGGCTGTGGCCGCCCGCCCTCAACATCTTGATAGAATCCAACAGGAGTCATTGATTGTCTACCGCAACACCTAGACCGATTTCGCGACCCAAATCTACATCAGCCAAGTCGGCTTCCAAGCCGACCACAAAGAAGGGCAATCGATTCTGGGAGATCGACACGCTGCGTGGCGTGGCCATCATCATGATGATCATCTTCCACCTCATGTGGGATCTCTGGTTCTTCGGTGTGCGCCCGGAAACCGTACTCTATGCCGGGTTCTGGAAATACTTCCAACGTACGATTCCGATCCTCTTTCTCTCGCTGGCCGGCATCTCCCTCACGTTGAGCTATCGTTTTGCGATTCGCTCGCGTGGCGGCCGGGACAAGCTGTTCCGCAAGTTTCTACTGCGAGGACTCAAGGTCTTCGGCCTGGGGATGCTCATCACCCTTGCGGTCTGGGTGGCGGGGACAGGCTACGTGCATTTCGGCATCCTGCACCTGATCGGTTTCTCCATCATCGCAGCCTACCCATTCCTTCGCTACCGATGGGTCAATCTTGTGCTCTGGATTCTCTTCGTGATTGGGGGCTATTTTCTCCAGGATCTGCGCACAGAGGCACTGTCATTACTATTCGGGTATGACAGTGCTGTGATCCCATTTCTGCAAACCAATCCTGCCTGGGTAGCCTGGGTAGGCATCACACCCCGGGGCTACGTCCCGGTGGACTACTTTCCAGTGATCCCATGGTTCGGCGTGGTGCTGCTGGGCGTCTTCCTCGGCAACACATTCTACACAACTGAAGGCCGCACGTTCTACCTGCCCGACTACTCAAATTGGCTGCCCATGCGTTTCCTAAGCTTCCTTGGACGTCACTCGCTTGTCATCTACGTGATCCACCAGCCGATCTTGATCGCGTCCTTGTATGTGCTCGGGATCATCCGCTTCTAAACTGAGAAAAGCCGCCACGGCGGCAGCCCCTAGCCTCAACGTGACGATACGAAAAAACGACAAACCAATACCGAGTGAGAGCGAAAATGGCCACCAACCTACGCAATCGAAATTTTCTGAAAGTCATGGACTTCACCAAAGGTGAACTCCAGTTTCTGCTCAAGCTCTCTGCCGATCTCAAGGCGGCCAAATATGGCGGCTACGAGCAGCCACGTCTGACGGGCAAGAACATCGCCCTGATCTTCGAAAAAAGTTCCACACGCACCCGCTGCGCCTTCGAGGTGGCGGCCTACGACCAGGGCGCGCACGTCACCTACCTCGGGCCCAGCGGCTCGCAGATCGGCCACAAGGAGTCGATGAAGGACACGGCTCGGGTGCTGGGACGCATGTACGACGGCATCGAGTATCGGGGCTTCGGCCAGGAACAGGTCGAGATCCTGGGCGAGCATGCCGGCGTGCCGGTCTGGAACGGCCTGACCAACGAGTTCCATCCCACCCAGATGCTGGCCGACGTGCTCACCATGATCGAGCACAGTGACAAGCCGTTGGAAGAGATCGCCTATTGCTACACCGGCGATGCCCGCAACAACATGGGCCACTCGCTGATGCTGGTCGGTTGCATCCTGGGCATGGACGTGCGCATCTGCAGCCCAGCATCGCTGGCCCCCGATGAAGAGCTGGCCGCGATTGCCCGTGTACTGGCCGACGAAAACGGAGCACGCCTGACCATCACGGAGGATGTGGCCGCGGCCGTTTGTGGCGTCGACTACGTCCACACCGACGTCTGGGTCTCCATGGGCGAGCCGGCCGAAGTCTGGGACGAACGCATCAAGCTGCTCAAGCCCTATCAGGTCAACGCCGACCTGATGGAGCTTACCGGCAATCCAAAGGTCAAGTTCATGCACTGCCTACCGGCCTTCCACAACCATGAAACCAGCATCGGGGCGGATATCTACGCTCAGACCGGCATGGACGGTCTGGAAGTCACCGAGGAGGTCTTCGAGTCACCGCGCTCCATCGTCTTTGACCAGGCCGAGAACCGCATGCACACGATCAAGGCGGTGATGGTGGCGACGTTGGGGGGGTAGGGATCGGGAGTTGGGATTGGTGATCAGGGATCGGGGATCGGTGATCAGGGATCGGCGACTGGGGACAGCGTCGATCCCCAATCCCAAATCCCCGATCCCCGATCCCAACTCCCCAATCACCTCTCTCCAAGGAGAAAAACTATGCGAGTCGTCGTTGCATTGGGCGGGAACGCACTGCTCAAGCGGGGCCAGCCCATGACCCATGATGTTCAGCGCGCCAATATTCGAACGGCGGCAGAGGCGCTGGCGCCTGTAGCTATCGATCACGAACTGCTGCTCTCCCACGGCAATGGCCCGCAGGTGGGCTTGTTGGCGCTGCAATCGGCAGCCTACGAAGAGGTCGAGGCCTATCCATTAGATGTGCTGGGTGCACAGACCGAAGGCATGATCGGTTACATGATCGAGCAAGAGTTGGGCAATCTGCTGCCCTTTGACGTGCCCTTCGCCACCGTCCTGACCATGGTCGAGGTAGATCCAAACGATCCCGCATTTTTGGACCCAACCAAGTTTGTCGGCCCGATCTACGACAGAGCCAAGGCAGATGAACTTGGGCAAGAAAAGGGATGGATCTTCAAACAGGACGGCGACCATTGGCGCCGGGTTGTGCCTTCGCCATTGCCCCAACGCATCTTCGAAATCCGACCGATCAAATGGTTGATGGAACAGGGCACAATCGTCATCTGCACAGGCGGAGGCGGCATCCCTACCATGTATGCGCCCGGTGAGAAGCGAAAGCTAATCGGCGTCGAGGCGGTCATCGACAAGGACTGGGCCAGTGAACTGTTGGCCCGCGAGGTGGAGGCCGATCTTTTTGTGATGGCCACCGACGTCGATGGCGTATATCTGGATCTGGGGCACACCCAACCAACGTCGAATCGAGAGAATCACGCCAGAAGAGTTGATGACACACAACTTTGCCGGCGGGTCAATGGGACCAAAAGTGGAGGCGGCCTGCAACTTCGTTCGACGCACCGGCCGGCGTGCCGCTATCGGTAGACTGCGTGATATCACCAAGATCGTTGCCGGCGACGCCGGGACGAATGTGATGATTGAGTAAGCGCAGCATGTTGACGGTATGGGACGAGCAGTAAAGAGTTGCCACAGGAGAAAAAATATGGCCGAGTTCGGCGTACACTCTGAAGTCGGAAAACTGCGCAAAGTGATGGTTCACCGACCGGACCTGAGTCTGCGCCGCCTGACGCCGGCCAATCACGACGAGTTGCTCTTCGACGATGTGCTCTGGGTCGATAAAGCCCAGGAGGAACACGACGCCTTCACCCAGGTGATGCGCGATCACGACGTCGAAGTCTACTACATCAAAACGCTGCTGGCAGAGACGCTTGCCGCCGCCGATGAAATTACAAAACAAGGATACATCAATCGCATCATCAACGAATACACCATGGGCTGGGGCCTGGTCGACGTTCTGCGCGAGTACGTTCGCCAACTGCCGCCCACGGAACTGGCCACACACCTCATCGGCGGGCTGACTAAACAGGAGGTGGATCTGGACTGGGATCACCTCAGCAGGGTATCAGCGCTGGCCGCCATCGCAACGGACGACACCTTCATCCTTCCGCCGCTGCCCAACACGCTCTTCACGCGGGATTCATCCTGCTGGATCTACAATGGCGTGGCCATCAACCCCATGCATTCACCGGCAAGACGCCTGGAAGCGATCAATGTCGAGGCCATCTACCGGGATCACCCCATGTTCCGCAACGCGGAATTCGAACACTGGTATCCGCCTCTGGATGATGACGACCGGCTGGATGCTTCAGACTTTGGCCTGGCATCGCTGGAAGGCGGCGACGTGATGCCCATCGGCAACAAGACTGTGCTCATCGGCATGAGCGAACGCACGACCGGCCGCATGATTGAGCAGATCGCCAAGAGCATGTTTGCCAAAGACGCGGCCGAACGGGTGATCGCCTGCGTCATGACCAAAGACCGCGCCCACATGCACCTGGACACGGTCTTCACCTTCCTGGATATCGACGCGGTCACAGTCTTCCCCAAGGTCGTGGACAAGATCAGAGCCTTTAGCATTCGCCCCACTGATAGCAAACGGGACTTTGAGGTAACCGAGGAGAAGGACTTCCTCTCGGCCGTACAAGATGCCCTTGGTGTGAAGAAGCTGCGTGTCGTGCCCACCGGCGGGGACCGATACCAGCAAGCCCGTGAGCAGTGGGACGATGGCAACAACGTAGTAGCGCTGGAGCCGGGCGTTGTCATCTCCTACGAGAAAAACACCCACACGATCCAGAACATGCGCGATGCCGGCATCGAGGTCATACCCATCCAGGGATTTGAACTGGGCAAGGGACGGGGCGGCGGCCACTGTATGACCTGTCCGCTGCTACGCGACAGCATCTGAGGCCAACATGGGTTGCTTTGCTTCGTCAACAGCACGCCTGGGAACGCCGAGTTCTAGCTCGGTTAGCTGACCGCCTGAAGAACCACAAGTGCATGAAACAGCGCTTGTTTTTCCCCTGAGATTGACATCGCACCGGATATCGTTTAGGGTAAAACTGTTTGGGGCCAAATCACATCACACCCCGTATGTTGATATTCTTTTCGTGTTGTATCCATTCCATGCCGGCAACTCTGCATTTCAAGTTGGCGATCAGTCATACGCGCCGGCGCCGGCCATTCCGCACCGTTCACCAAAAGGAGAAATTGTATGAAACAGATTCGTCTCACCATCGGCCTACTACTGTTGGCCGCCCTGATCATGGTTGGATGTTCTGCACCCGCAGCCAACCCGCCGGCAGAGGAGTCTGCGCCGGCCGAAGCCGCGGAAAGCGGCGAGATGGAAAGTGGCGAACCGGTCGCCGGCGGCACGCTGAGGGCCGCCTTCCAGAATGAATGGGCCGGCCTCGATCCGCATGTAGCCAGCTCCTATTCAAGCTACCAGGTTCTCAACAATGTGCTGGAAGGGCTGACCTTCTACGATGACGAAATGAACCTGGTTCCCTGGCTGGCCGAATCCTGGGAGCAGTCTGAAGATGGTCTGACCTGGACCTTCAAGCTGCGCGAAGGCGTGCTCTTCAGCAACGGCCGCGAGATGACCGCCGAGGATGTGAAGTGGAGCTTCGAGCGTCTCATCGATCCGGCCACCGGCGGCGGCAATGCCGCCCGCGTCGGCCCGCCGGAGACCCAGATCGAAGTCATCGACGACTACACAGTCGCCATTACCCACCCGGAACCATTCGGCATCTTCCCCCAGTCGCTGGGCTTCGACAAATCGACCGGCATCATGGCGTCCGAGAGCCTGGATGATGACGGCATCGTCAACACGCCCATCGGCACCGGCCCCTTCCAGATCGCCGAGGTTGAAGGCACCACTCGTCTGCTACTCGAACGCAACGAGAACTACTGGCAGGAGGGACTGCCCTACCTGGATGCGATCGAGATCACGCCGATTCCCGACGACACCGTGCGCGAGACCGCCCTGCGCGGCGGCGAAGTGGACTGGGTGATCTGCCATCGCGCCCCAGAACTTTGAGTCGCTGGTCGAGGATCCGGACGTGGTGGTGCCACCGCCCCGCAGCTCTCCTACGACTATATCGGCATCAACCTGACAGCGTGAGCCGTTCAGCGACGTACGTGTGCGCCAAGCCATCGCCTTGGCCCTGGACCGTGACCAACTCTGTGAGGCCGGCTTCTTCGGCCTCTGCGAGACCATTCAGGGCCCCGTCGGCACCGGCAGCCCCTGGTTCTTTGACTACGCTCCCTATGGTCAGGACATTGAAAAGGCCAAGCAGTTACTGGCTGATGCAGGCTATCCGGATGGCTTTGAGATGGAACTCCTGCCCACCGTTCAGTATGGAGAGACTGTACGTGCGGCTCAGGTATTGCAGCAGCAGTTGGCGGCCATCGGCATCGAGGCCACCATCAACGCGCCCGAGTGGAGCGAGTGGCTGGAACTTGAAGGCAACTTCAACTACGACGCCTACATCTGCAACTGGAACGGCCTGATCGACGCCGATCAGTACTACTACCTCCAGCATCGCACCGGCCAGGTCTTCAACTTCACCGGCTACAGCAACGAGGAATTCGACGCCTTGGTGGATGAAGGCCGCTCCATGAGCGACTTCGATGAGCGCTACGCCATCTACGAGCAGGCCAACAAGACCCTGGTCGACGATGCGCCCTACATCTACATGTACAATAAGGAAGAAATCCGCGCCTTTGCCCCCAATGTGCAGGGTTTTGTGGTTCGCCCCGACCAGGCCAACAACTTCTGGAATGTCTGGTTAAGTCAATAGGTTCCTTCGTCGTCACATTTCCCGGCAGCCGCGGCTGCCGGGAAATGTGACGACAATGATTCTTCCATTTCTGCACTCCAGGTTTTGTTGACTTACTCTATCTCACCCGTTAAGGAACTGTTTCGTTGAACACTCGATACATCCTGCAGCGACTGCTGAGCGCCGTGATTGTACTGATCGGCGTTACCTTTGTCGTCTTTCTGATCATGCAGTTGGTGCCAGGCGATCCGGCCCGGGTGATCTTAGGCGTGCAGGCCAACGACGAAAACGTGGCTGCACTACGGACGCGTCTGGGCCTGGATCGGCCCTTCCTGGTCCAGTACTTCAGTTGGCTCTGGGATGCGCTGCATGGCGATCTGGGCCGTAGCCTGATCACAGGACAACCAGTCACGCCACAGATCATGCAACGGCTGCCGGCCACACTGCAACTGGCCGGCGTGGCGCTGATCATTGGCATGATCATCGCCTTTCCGGCCGGTATCATCTCGGCGCTGCGCCCCGGTTCGTCAACCGACATCGTCACGTCGGTCGTCAGCCAGATCGGCGTCACCATCCCCGACTTCTGGCTGGGCATTCTGCTGGTGCTTCTCTTCTCGCTGACCCTTGGCTGGCTCCCGCCCAGCGGCTATGCATCGATCCAGGATGGGTTCTGGGACTGGGCATCGCACATCATTCTGCCGGCACTGACAGCCGGCATCATCAGCGGCGCGATCCTGACGCGCTTCGTACGCAGCGCCATGCTCGAAGTGCTCAACGAGGACTACATACGCACCGGCCGCGCCAAAGGGCTGCGACAGGTGGTGCTTGTGCGGCGGCATGCCCTGCGCAATGCCATGATCCCCATCGTCACCATCATCGGTCTGCAAGTAACAGCGCTGATCAGTTCAGTCGTTGTCGTCGAGGTCGTCTTTGCCTGGCCGGGACTGGGCCGTTTGGCCCTGAATGCAGTGCTGGATCGCGACTACCCGCTGCTGCAAGGCAGCGTGCTTGTCATGGCCATCATGTTGACATTGGTCAACCTGGGCACGGATCTACTCTACTTCTGGGTCGATCCGCGGATTGAGCATACGTAGAAACGATCTCCCCACAGATGGACACAGGTTCTTACGGATGGAGCACAGATATTCTCCGGCAGCAAAACTTATCAAAAGAGATCTGTGACAAAGCTTTTGTTCTTATCATCATCCTCAACAATCGATTTCAATGGGCAAATCACACGTGACCGACACCCAAGCCGCGCTGTCAAATTCACTGGCCGACAAGCCGCCGACCGGTCTGTGGCGCGACACGTTTCGGCGACTGCGTCGACACCGCATCGGCATGATCGGCGTCTGGATTGTCCTGTTTCTGCTCTTCCTGGGTATCTTCGGCTCAGCGCTGGCGCCCTATGATCCCAACGAGATGGACTTTGCGGATCGGTTTGCGCCGCCGTCGCTGGAGCATCCAATGGGAGCCGACGATTTCGGCCGCGATATTCTCAGCCGGATTATGGTGGGTGCGCGCGTCTCATTGCAGGTCGGCATCATCGCCGTGGGCATTGCCGCGGTGGCAGGCACGCTGCTTGGACTGATCGCCGGCTACTCCACACGCCTGACTGATGAGATCATCATGCGCGCCATGGATGTGCTCTTCGCCTTTCCGGCCATCCTGCTGGCCATTGCCATTCTGGCGGCGTTGGGCAAAGGCATCTCCAACGCCATGATCGCCATCGGCATCGTCTATACGCCCATTTTTGCGCGCATCGCCCGCGGCTCGGTACTCGCCGTGCGCGGCAACGAGTTCGTGGACGCAGCCAGGGCGATTGGCGCCGGCCGCAATCGCATCCTCTTTCGCCACATCTTCCCCAACTCACTTTCACCGCTCATCGTCGAGGTCTCGCTGAGCCTGGCCTTCGCCATTCTGGCCGAGGCAGCGCTCAGTTTTTTCGGCCTGGGCGTGCAGCCGCCGGACCCCAGTTGGGGACGCATGCTCTCAGAGGGCCGCGCCTATTTCCGCCAGTCAGTCTGGATGGGCATCTGGCCCGGCTTGGCCATCATGATCACCGTCATGGGCTTCAACTTTCTGGGCGACGGGCTGCGCGACGCACTCGATCCGCGGCTCAAGAACACCTGAACCCACCTCTATGCGAAAACGACAACTCGGCCTAGCCCTCTTCTCCGCTGCCCTGATCCTCACCGAGATCGCGCTGACCCGCTTCTATTCCGTTCGCTACTACCCTCCGGTCGTCTTTGCCATCCTCTCGATGGCCCTACTGGGCATTGGCCTGGGTGCGGCCCTCGCTGCCTGGCGGCCAGACGCACGACAGCCGCATCTCACGGCGGCCTACGCCGGGGGAATGGCCTGTGCCGTCATCGGACTGCTGCTGGCGACGACCTCGTGGAGTGGATCGCTTGCCGAGATTCTCGGTTGGATGCTGCTGCTACTGACATTTGTCATGGCCGGCATGACAATGGCTACGCTCTACAGTCGGTGGTCGCAGGAGAGTCCATCGCTCTATCGGGCGGACCTGACCGGGGCCGGTCTGGGTGCGTTGCTGGCGGCCCCGATCCTCAGCAGCGTCGGCGTGATCAACGCGATGTTGTTTGCGGCATTGGCAGCGGGACTGGCTGCGATTTTTCTACGACCGTCCTCGACACAGGATCTGGTGAATCTCGACGGAGTTCCCCATACAGTTCCAACCCGTGGTGGCGGAGCCGAATCTCTGTCGCGGCATTCACGCCCGGTTGAACGGGTACCGATCATAGCGACAGCTACTGCCGCCCTTCTGCTCGTCACCAATCTGGGATTCAACTGGCTCACCATCGACATGCACCGCCTGCCGACCGAGAAGCCCATCGGCCAACGGCTGACGGCCGGCGGACAGATTGTGGCGACACACTGGGACGGCTTTGCGCGCACCGACCTGATCGACCCCGGCGACACGATCGATTCTGCTGCGCCCTACGAACTCTACATGGACGGCGCGGCCGGGTCAGTCATGCCGCCGGCCGGCGGGCATCCGGCGCTATGGCGCGATATCGGCTTCTTTCCTTATGCCACCGAGCAGCCCCAACGCGTCTTCATCATCGGCGCCGGTGGCGGTCTCGATATCTGGTTCGCCTTGCAGGGCAATGCCGATGAGATCACGGCCGTAGAGGTCAACCAGGCAAGCTTGCGCCTGCTCCAGGAGTACAGGGACTACAATGGGGGCATTGCCGAGCAACCGGAAGTGCGCCTGATCATCGATGAAGGGCGCAGCCTGCTGGCACGCGAGGGCCGCGCGTACGATCTGATCTCTCTATCTCAGGTGGTGACCGCGGCCGCGGAGCGGGATGGCTACGCCCTGGTTGAGAACGACACCTATACGTTGGAAGCCTTCCAGACCTATCTGGATCACCTGACCGAAGACGGTGTCATCGCCCTGAAACTCTATGATGAGATCACGTTATCCCGTGCATTGACGACGGCATTGACGGCGTTGAAAGCCCGCGGACTGACTGATAGCGAGGCGCTGGCGCACACTATGGTGCTGCTGGACAGCAGTGTCGAGCCGGCGATACCTCTGTTGCTGGTTCGCAACCGCGCCTACACGCGCGAGGATTCGCTCAGCCTGGGCGCGGTAGCCGACCAAGTCGGATTCACACCGCTCTATCTGCCGGACGCCTGGGCCGATCCGCCCCTGGATACCCTGGCCGGCGGCACGACCACTCTGGCGCAATTCATCGAGACATCCGAGTACAATCTGACGCCAACCACCGACGAGAAGCCATTTTTTTTTCAGTTCGAGCGTGGCATTCCCGGCAATCTCGGTCTACTTCTGTTGGCGGTAGGCGCACTGGCAGTCGTGCTTGTGGGCGCAACAATCGTTGCTGAGGCACAAGGTGGTGGCAGCCAAACCGGACGGTCCAGGGCAGGCTTCATCCTCTACTTCACGCTGCTGGGATTCGGGTTCATCATGGCAGAGGTGGCCATGATCCAGCAGGTCCGTCTCTTCCTGGGCCATCCGACGGTTGCCATTGCCGTCGTTTTGGCCACATTGCTAATCGGTGGCGGCATCGGCAGCGGCACGATGGGGAAGCTGACGACACGAGACCGGCTGTCACTATTTCCAAGCTGGCCGGGCGCCGCAGTTTTTGTCCTGATGATCGTCTGGACGCTGCTCTGGCCACGCATCAGCGAGTACGCGGCGCTCTCGCCCTTCGCCGTCCGTGTGGCCTTGGTGACCTTCTCACTCTTCCCCGTCGCGTTTTTCATGGGCATCCCCTTTCCCTTGGGACTGCGCGCCGCCGGACGCCTTGGACAACGTCCTGTCGCATTGGCATGGGCCGTGAACGGCGTCATGAGCGTATTGGGGTCGGTCGCCGCCATCACCATCGCCATCCTAGCAGGGTTCAGCATGGTCTACCTAGCGGCTGCATTTGTCTATCTGTTGGTTGCGTTTGTCGTGCGTGAGATCAGCGTCGAGTAAGTAGAGTGAATCAATTCCGGATCTGTCCGCGCTGCCGGATGAATTGAGGCAAAGTGTGTAATGGTCACTTGGACGGCTAAACACCTCAACAGAGTAGGAGAGGGTACGGATTGGCGTCCGGTTGCGCAACGAATGCGAGATGAACCAAACACTTGCCGCCAGAGAAATCAGATACGTTTTCGTACATTTGACAGGCCGCGCAGGTAGAATTACAATACCGACACAATCCGTAAGGTTCTTACAGAACAGGGAAAGCATCAATGACAGTTCAGATTTTGAGCAGCGAGCAGGCGCGCATACAGTGGCGGAACTTGCTGGACCTGGCAGGCCAAGGTGACGTGGATGTGGTCATCGAGCGCCACGGCAAGGCCACCGCTACGCTGATCAGTTACGAACTCTATCAGGCCGTGCAAGGCGTGCTGGCGGAGTTACGCAACGACGAAGCGCGCAGCCGGCGCGGTCAGCGCATGGCTGACACACTCCAGGAAATCTCGGCATTGTCCGAGCGTGACGACATCGCCGATCCGGTGCAGTGGCAGATCGATCAGCGTACGGATCGCCCATTAGTGGGTAGGGATGGATGATGCTACTAGATAGCAACATCATCATCTACGCTGCCAAACCTGAACATGATGCCGTACGAACATTCATTGCTCAACACGCACCAGCGGTTTCAGCAGTGAGTTACGTTGAAGTGCTCGGCTATCACGGCCTAACTGACGCCGAAGAGAGACTCTTTCAGACATTCTTCGAGACGGCAGTGATTCTGCCCGTAGATCGATCTGTGTTGGACAGCGCAATTCAGCTTCGTCAACAGCGGAAGATGTCATTGGGCGACGCGCTGATTGCTGCCACGGCTATGGTGAACCACCTCACACTGGTCACACACAACCTCGCTGACTTCACCTGGATCGAGGGCTTGCAGTTGTACGACCCACTTGCATTGGATCAGGCCGCCGGCTAGGAGCCTGTCAGAGCCACCCCAAATAGAACGCTGATGACGCAGATTCTGCGTCGATCAACATACACCTGCGGTCAGTCCAGTAATGCAAGCGCTACGCCATCGCCGGTTGCGGCACATAGCGCGCTCGAAAGATCAGCCAGACCAACATCATCGCCACGCCCGCCAACCCCATGCTCAACAACACCTGCTGGACGCCCAGCCCCAGTGAATCCATGGCGAACCCGGCCCAGAGCACTGAAAGCGACTGGGTCAGCGTGAGGACGGCGAACTCGAAGGCGAAGACGCGACCGCGGTACTCATCCGTGACGATCTTCTGAAGCAGCGCGCTGGAGAAGACCCAGACCGCACCACTGCCGATGCCACGCGCCACGGTCATGACCAACACCACCGAGAGCATGTTCGCAAGCCCCAGATCCGGTGACGCCCAACGTCAACATCACAAAGCCGATCGTGATGGCGCGCAGCGATGCGACGCGGCTGTCGCCGATCCATTGGCGCAACAGGATCGGGCCTAGCGCGGTGCCGAGACCGGTGGCGGCGTAGACAAGGCCCAGCGTCAACGTGCCGTTGCCGTTGAGCGGAAAGACGGTCTCGGCCAACGGGATCTCCACCACGTTGATCGCGCCCCAAATCAGCGCGCCGCCGGCCTTGACCAGCGCAAGTCCCAGGATGTAGGGGCGGCCGGCCAGATAGCGCAGACCGCCCACAAACTCAAACAAGCCACTTCCCTGACTGGCCTGCGCCATCCGCTCATGTGGCGTTGACAACGGCAGATCGATGCGGCTCACAAACCAGGCGGAGATCAGAAAGGTGAATGCATCAATGACAAAGGCGGCGGTAATGCCCAGGTAGGCTGTGGCCAGCCCGCCGAGCATGGCGCCGAGCGCCAGCATGGAACTCCAGGTAAAGCCGTCCAGTGCGTTGGCTGCGACCAGGTCGTCCTCATCCACGACCTTGGGCAGCAGCGCCGTCTGCGCAGGCGTGAAGAAGGCGCTCAACGAAAACTGGAGAACCGTCAACAGGTAGAAGAGCCAGATCAGTTCATCGCTGCGGATGAGCAGAAAGCCGAGGACGGTGAGCGCACGCAGCACATCGCTCAGGATCATGATCTGACGGCGGCTGTAGCGGTCGGCGACAACACCGGCCACCGGGCTGACAAAGAAGAGGGGCAGAAAGCGGGCCAGGAAGAGGTAGCTGATGGCCGTCCCCGACCCGGTGAGCGAAGCGATCAGCGTGGCCGAGGCCAGCAAATTGAACCAGTCACCGAGATAGCTGACCATCTTGGCCAGCCAGAGGTTGCGGTAGTTGTGGTTGCGGCCTAGCAGGTCGAGATAGGTTTGCACGGGCGGTCCTTGGGTGGAGGAGAAGCTGACGCAAGGAAGGGGATGAGAGGGTGACTAAGGGATTGAAGGATTGGATTCTTTCAGCGCTCTGTCGGTGGTCGAGCCCAACGCCACGAAACAGAAGGCCGGAGGTGGTTGGATACCCGCCACCAATCCCTCAATCTCCTACTCTCTAGTCACCACTACATCGCCTTCTGAATCGTCATCATGTCGTCCAACTCTTCATTCGCAGCGGCCAATGCATCTGCCGAACCCATCACGACGACGCGGCCAACTGCGTTGGCCTGATCAAGGATGTCGGCGAAGCGTACGAAATCCTCGCGACTCGTGCCAAGGATGCCGTCACGGGCATGTTGGCGGCGCTCGTCGGTCTCGCCGGTCAGGTAACGGGTCATGGAGGTAAAGCCCTTGGCATCCGGAAGCTGGTAGGCGTCCATGCTGCCAATGGAGCCGATGATGGCCTTGGTCAGTTCATCATCGCTGAGTTGGTGTGAACGCAGGAAGGCTGCGGTTTGGTCATAGTTATCCAGCGTGCCCAACAGGTTGGGATCTCGGTAGGAGAGGAAACTCCATACGCCTGTATGCTTGCCAAAGCTACAGAAAGCGCCGTAGGCCCCGCCCTGTGCACGGATCTTGTCCCACAGCCAGCCGGTGCGCACCAGATTGCTGATGACGTTGATCGAACCGTCATACTCATAGCCCAACTCATAGAGATTGGCCCCTTTTCCGACATAGTTGACCTGTGCGGGAATGGACAGTCCCTCGTTTGCGGGCAATCGATCTGGCGTCCAGCTAGCATGTTTGCTCACGACGAAAGGCAGGGCACCCACAAACTGGCGCAACTGAGGTTCAAACGCCTGCCAGTTTGCCTGATCCAGGGTTACGTTGGCGATCACCCCATTGCGACCCACCAAGTGAGTGCGCACTTCCTCAAGTTTGGCCAGCACGCCCGGCCAGTCGTTTTCGACCTGTGCGGCCATCTTGCGCACGAAGGAAAGGTAGGCGATGCCGCCAAGCTGTTCGTTCACCCAGGCAGCCTCGCTGAACGATGCACGCAGCCTCGAATTGACATACGAATGGCCGGACGGTACAAGGCTCGCTTCCATGCGCGCCTTGGTCTCCAGCACAATCTGCAGAAAGCGCTCGCGGTTGTCCAACCGGACCGTCAGCAGAATGTCACGCATAATCTCAAGCATGGCCGGAGCCTGATCCATAGTCGCCTTGCCTTGCAAGGTAAGCCAGGCAGTGGCCTCGGGATTATCAACCTGAGACGAGATGAAGTCCGAGGCGTAGATACCGCCGGTCTTACGCCCGATGCGTTGCGACAGCTTGACGTAGTCCTCGGTCTCAGTGCCCAGACGGGTCAGCGCCTTGCCGAAGAAATCGGCGTAGGGCAGCAGTTCCTGAGGCAGCACATGCATGTCAAAGCCGAGGATGAGGTAGACGATGCCATTGGTGAAGAGGTCGTGATATAGAATCTTGCCGTTTTCCAACGGCAACACCTCGATCGGAATCGTGTTCACATCCTTATCCAGGTCCGACAGTTGCAGCGACGGCAGCGTCGCCAGCAGCTCGGGCGAATCAGGCGTCTCCTGCAAACGCTTGAGGGTCAGAGTGTTGTCGACGATGGCTTGTCGTTCAGCCTCATCCATCTGCGCCCGGGCCGCGTCCAGGCGTTGCCGCTCCTCATCCTCGAGGCGCCGGTTGTAGTCTGGGTCCGGCTCCATCACCACGGTGACCCGATGAGGATTGTCCAGCAAATAGATGCGAATCAGCTCCTGCAAATAGGCCGGGTTATCGTCCAGCCGCTGTTTGACGGCTGCAAGCGGCGCTTCGAAAGCCAGCGGTGCCAATGGATCCTGGTCGTAGAGCCAGGTCGAAAGCGAACGCATAAAGAGCATGAGACCACGTGGGTAGGAACCGGAGTTGTTCTCACGCAGACTAAACTCGATGGTGTTGACGGCAGCCTCGATCATCTCCGATTCAAAACCCTGATCGGCCAGTTCAGAAAGCGAATCCAGGATCAGTTGCTCCAAGGTGTCCACATCCTCGGAGGCCATACCCTTGAGCCCGGTACGGAAGGTCATCTGACGCAGACCCGTACCCAAACCGCCACCGATCACATCCTCTCCCAGTCCTGAATCCAGCAGTCGCTTACGCAACGGCGAAGCCTGAGTGCTGACCAATGCATAGGAAAGTACGCCGAGCGCCATGGTCAGCTCGGGGTTGTCGTCCTCCGGCAGCATCCAGCCGACCGACGTCATCGTCTTCCTGGCCGCTTCGCCAGATTCGCCGGCCTCGTCATCGTCGACGCCATACGACTCGATGATGCGGCGAGGCGCGTCGAACGGCTGTTGCAAAGTCACTGTGCCATCGACCGGGCGGGCGTCGAACTGCTTGAGGACGTTGTCCAGCAGGCGCAGACGCTCGGTCGGATCATCGTCGCCATAGAAGAAGAGACGAGCGTTGGAGGGATGATAGTAAGTCTCGTGGAAGGACCTAAAATGCTCGTAGGTGAGATCCGGGATGACGCGCGGGTCGCCGCCTGAGTCGTAGCCATAGGCATTGTCGGGAAAGAGCGCTTGCTGGCCGGCCCGATAGAGCATGCTGTCGGGCGACGAGTAGGCGCCTTTCATCTCGTTAAACACGACGCCCTTGTAGACGAGCGGCGCGTCTACGCTCTCCAACTCATAGTGCCAGCCCTCCTGGTCCAGGTGATGGGGCGTAATCAGTGGATGGAAGACGGCATCAAGATAGACATCGACCAGGTTATAGAAATCCTGGAGGTTGGTGCTGGCCACGGGATAGGTCGTCTTGTCCGGAGAGGTGAAGGCGTTGAGGAAGGTCTTGAGCGAGCCCTTGATCAACTGAACAAAGGGCTCCTTGAGCGGATACTTCTCCGAGCCGCCCAGCACCGAATGTTCCATGATGTGGGCGATGCCGGTCGAATCTGCGGGTGGCGTGCGGAAGCTCGCCCCAAAGACTTTGTTTTCGTCGTCATTTTCCAGAGAGAGTAAATCGGCGCCGGTCTTGTCATGGCGGAAGATGCGCACATGGACGTTCAGTTCAGGGATGTCGGTCTCACGCGTCAGGGTGAAGCCGTGGATCGTCGTCATTGGGATTCCTCACAGATGAAAAGAGCCATCGGCTCATACAATTAGAACGAAGCACCGCAATCACATGAACGCGAAATGCCGACTAGTTCGATGAAAGCCGGCAACGCCTGAATGATCGCCTCAAGATTGTGGCGTACTTCTCCTTCAAAGACTGGCGCCATCTGATCGGCACTGTAGTCTACAACCGAGATCAGCCCTGCGTAACAAAGACCGAGTTCCTGAGCCAAAGCAACCTCAGGCACCAGGTTTTGGCCCAAGACATCAATGCCCCAGTGCCGAAACATCCGTGCTTCGGCAGCAGTTTCCCGTCTTGGACCATCTACACCCAGATAGACGCCCTGGAAGGCCGACGGCAGCGCATTCTGTAGTGCCGCCCGCATATGCGGGCAGAACACGGGGCGCTGCGCCACTTCATCAGGGTTTCGGCCGCTCTGCCCGCCCTCTTGGAACGTGAACGCCTGACCCCGCGTCCAGTCGATGTAGTCGGCGGCAATCAACATATGGCCGCGTCTCAACAGTGGATTGACGGCGATACCCCGATCCCAGTTGAGTATGCGATCAACGTCCAAGTCCCGAGCCGCCATGACGGTAGCCCTAGGGTCAGTGCGTGTCGGCGACCCGCTGTAGGGAGCGATCCAGACGGCCGTGCCGTCCACTGTCACTCGTTTCGCCAATGGCCCCACCGAACCATAGGGCGTGTCTACAGCTCGTTCCTCAACCACCGGCCCGATCACATCCAGCGCGCGCGGCGGCAACAGAACGGCAAGAAGCAGAAGGATGTCCGAATTTTGCATAGTGGTTGCGACCGATATACTGTATAGATATGGCTAAAACAACTTCGCCAGGACGCAGCAGGCTGGAAGCGATCTTTCTACAACGATGTCCCGTCTGTCTGGAAGGCAAGGTCTTTCACTCATTCATGGGCATGAACAAGATCTGCCCCGAATGCGGTATCGTCTTCGAACGAGAAAGCGGCTACTTCCTCAACGCAATGTTCATCGCCTACGTCATCGGCTTTCTGATCCTTGTGCCCACAGCTCTGGCGCTCTACATCCTCCAAGTAACCGGCAGGATGCAAGTCTCCGGCCTACTCTTCTGGACCGTGATAGTCGGACTCACAATCGTGCTTTGGCCCCTGATCTTCCGCTACTCACGCGTCATTTGGATGCATGCCGATCAACTCATGGATCCGAGAGAAAAATGGGATACGGATGACGCGGATTAGGCGGATCGCGTGATCCGTGTCCCATCGATTCTTAGTTCGGATCGTATTTACAGGCTTGCCCCTCGGCGCCATTGAAGTAGATACAAAGTTCAATGTAGGCCGGTCGCCAATGGGAGTCCGGGTAGTAGGGATCCATAATGGCCCACCAGTACTGTTCTTCGTCCTGCGGATTGCCGTCATCGAGCCAGTCGATATTGGGCATGGTCAGCAGACTCATGAGACCGATCCACGGCTGCCAGTTGGCGTCGGCCCACTGATAGGCGCGCTTCAGATAGTCGGCCTGAACGAAAGCGTCGATGCCCGCGTCAGCGCCGTGCCACTTGTAGCTCGGGTTGACCGGATCGTAGGTCCAGCCGAACTCCAGCAGCACGATCTTCTTGCCGGTATCGCCATACTTCTCCATGATGCGTCGGATGTCCTCGACATGGCGGAAGGCAAAGAAACGATAGCCGCCATAGGCCGGATTGGATGCAGCCTCAGCCGGATCGGTCTCCGGCGGCGCTGCAAAGCCTGCGCCATGCACGCCGAGCATATCGAAGTAGCCGTTGCTGTTGCCGCCCATGGCCTGATACATGCCGTCGTAGAAAAGATCGTCGGGCATGGCTATGGCGTTGTTGTCGCCCGTCGGCGCCATACCGGCGCTGATGACGATGGCATTGGGGTTGCCGCGTTTGATTGCGGCATAGACGGTACGCAGGAACTCGGCATACTGAGCCGGGTTCGGCGGACTGTCGCCCCACTCACGCGACAAGTTCGGCTCATTCCAAACCTGATAGGCCTGAATACAGCCGGCTGCAGCCGGGGTACAGTTATACCGGCTGGCGACGGCAAAGGCAAAATCGGCGAAGTTAGCCGTGTTGGCCGGCGGCTTTCCGCCCCAGAACTTGTCTTTGAGATCCGGGTCGCTGCTCAATCTCGCCAACAGTTTCAGACCGCTTTCATCAGCTTGCTGTACAACGCGATCGGCAATCGACCAATCGAATTGCCCTTTTACAGGAGCCTCAATCGTCTCCCAGGCGAAGGTCTGCTTCACCCAATTGAAATTTGCGTCCTTCATCAGATCCAGATCACGATGGGCAACTTCCTCGCGCCACCAGAGGAAGGCCTGTCCGCCGAAATCGGGGCTGTTCATGGTGGCCGGCAGATAGCTACCGTCGCCGCCAGGCGCGGCTGGTTGGGGGGCCGGTTCAGCAGCGGCAGTTTCTCCAGTGGAGTCACTGCCGGTGCCAGCCACAGCGCCGCCGGACACGGTTGCGAATTCAGCGACGATCCAGCCCAATTGCTGGCCATTTTCGGCCACTTCAAGCCACTGTCCATCCTCAGAGCGTCCTAGAACCTCGAACTGAGCCCCTTCATCGACCAGACGCACAATGTCGCCACTGGTGCTGGGCTCGCTGCGAATGTTCAACTGAGTAGCCGTTACGGTGGCGATCTCCGGCTCGGGCTCCGGTGCGGCCGTCAGTCGCCACTTCTGCGGCAGGTTCTTCTGCGACGGGCGCAGAAGCTTCGACTGACTCAACGGGCGCTTCAGGCGTGGCCGTTGCCACCTCTACGGCCTGCTCAATCTCCGGTGTCTTGGTCGGTGTAGCAGTTGCTTCTTGACTACTGCGGCCACAGCCGGCAAGCAAGAGCGCCAGCATCAACACGACCAACAGGCTCAGTTTTCCCATCGAAAGCTTCATCTATTCCTCCGTTACTACTTTGTGCTGCGTACTACGTACTGCGTAATTTTGTGGAAAGCGTCAGGTGAACTCACTGGCTAACACTCTGTATTCAGAACGCCATACCAATGATCTCAGGCCGACCTTTCCAGATACATTACGCACTACGCATCACGCAGTATTCTCCTACTTCGGCATGGCCCGTAGGGTTTCATAGACCGGAAGCGGCGAATAATCGTTGCGCACGATGCCCCATTGGGCCTTTTCCGTGCCGTCGGCTACGACACGGAAATTCAAATTCCAAAGAAAGGCGGGGCCGACCCAGCCCCAATTGCGCATCATGGTGTAGGCCTCTCGCGTCCACGCTGCCTGCTCGGCAAGATCATTGTCATTGGCGTAGGCATAGGCATTGTTGACCGCCGGCCCCACGGCCCAGCCAAACTCGGTCGGCCAGATGCGCTTGTCGGCATCGCCATAGACAACCATAATGTTGCGATAGCCTTCCAAGGTACTGCGGAAACTCCACGAATGATGGGGCGTATCACAGGGTCCGTTGAAGAAATTTCCCGTTCCCTGAATGACGGCGCAGGCGCTCTCCCAGCCTACGCTTGGCGGCACATTGTAGCCGCTGGGGTGGGCGCCGATGCCGTCAGAGTAGCGGGCAAGGCCATTCTGATACATGCCCTCAAGGTAGGCGAAATCGTCCCGGGCCAAAGAACCGGCGTCGCCTGCCGGTGTCGGCGCACCACTGATGACCAACATGGATGGACAGGCGGCTTTGATGCTGGCATAGGCCGGTCGCAGCAAGTTCATGTAATCTGCGGGGTTCAACGGTTTGTTGCCCCACTCATAATGTAGATTCTGCTCATTCCAGACCTCGATGGCCTTGAGCGAGGTGCCGCACAGCTCGCCGGCAAGACGCCCCACGAAAGCGGCATAGGTCTGGGGATCAGCAGGCGGCCCGCCCACGCTGGAATCAAAACCGTCCTCGCGTGCCCATTCCGGTGCATTGACCACGCTGAAGAGCACGCTGATGCCGTTGGCGCCGGCCGCATCGGTAATGCGGCGTAGCTCGCTAAAGTCGACAGCGCCCTGAGAACCTTCAAAACGATGCCATTCCACCTGTTGCTTGATCCAGTTGAAACCCATGCCGGACGTCGAGCCAATGGCAGCGCCAATGCCGCCGCCCAGCATGTGCGCCTGTACGCCATAGCCGAAGAACCCCCCGCCCGATGGCGGCGGCGCATTGACGGCAGCAGCCGGCACCTGTGCTGGTGTAGCCGCAGCAACCGCTGTTTCCGGCAATTCGGGGAGATCTTCTTCGTTCAGTCGCGCCAGGCCATCCAGCGGTCCGGCAGCTTCGACAAGATTGGCAAAGATCCAGGCCGGATCTTCCGCGCCCTCAACAATCACTTGGTACCAAGCACCATCGGGACTGAGTGCTTGGATTTCGTAGGCTGTTCCCTCGTTGGCAGTCCCGACCACTGGATATTGGGTCCCGGGACCGCCGCGAATGTTCATACGGTCCGGCTGTGTGTAGGCGGTGGGCACCGTAGGTTCGGGTGTCGGTTCAGGCGCGGCTTCAGGTGTAGGAGAAAGCGTTGCAATAGGAGTAGGAACCAGGATAAGCTCTGCACCCTCGGCATCTTCTGACGCGAAATCTTCTGGCGTTGCACCCTGTATCTCGGTGCTCTGTGTCTCGTCTGCCTCCGCCGGATCAACCTCAACATCCATAGCCTCTGTATCGGCAGCTTCAGTTGCCTCAAGTCCAGATGACTCAGACTCAATGGTATCCAGGTCCACGCCTTCGGCAAAGGCAGTGGCGACCCAAGCCGGTTCATCCGATCCCTCAAAAACGACTTGCAGCCATTCGCCATCCTTACTGGCAGCCACCTGCTCAACCAGATCGCCGACATAGAGCTTGCCCACAACCGGAAAATCCAGTCCGGGGCCGCCGCGGACATTGAGACGGTCGACAAGGATGCTGAGTAACGGCGACACCTCTTTATCCTGATTGGCCCCGTCAGACTCAGAACCGCCAGATTCGTTGCCGGCGGTATCCACCGATAGATCTTGCTCGCCCAGTTCGACGGTTGCGACATATTCGAATAATTGCTCAGGTGCAACTGCACAGCCGGCCAACGTCACCAGAGCCATTAGCACGATGACTGAAGCCAGAAGTCGTCTAGCCATGAAACCTATCCTTTAACGATGAATTGATGAGTGATGAAATCAGATGATTCAAGTGGAATCGTACCATGAAGTATCGACCACTGGGCAAATTTCAGGGGCGGCGCAGGCGCCGCCCCTGATAAGGTGCTTGATTGTGATGAAACTGCTGTGAAACGCCGGCCCTATTTGGGCATCGCGGCCAGCGCATTGTAGGCGGGCAGCGGACCCCAGCCGGGATCGACGATGCCCCACTGGGCCTTCTCTGTACCGTTGGCAACGACACGGAAGTTCAAATTCCAGAGGAAGGCCGGACCAACCCAGCCCCAGTCTCGCATCATCTGGTAGGCCTGAACCGTCCACTCAGCCTGTTCGCCATAGTCGTTGTCATCAGCATAACGGTAATTTGGGTTCTGGGCGCCGCCCGCAGCCCAACCGAATTCAGTCGGCACGATCACCTTGTTGTTTGCGCCATAGACATTGGCGATATTGCGATATCCTTCCATGGTGCTGCGGAAGCTCCATGAATGGTGGGGAGAGTCACATGCGCCGTTGAAGCTATTGCCGCTCACCTGAATGGCCTCACATGCGCCCTCCCAGGTCACTGTGGCAGGCACATTGTAGCCGCTCGGATGGGCGCCGATGCCGTCAAGATAATTGTTGGCGCCGGCCTGGAACATCGCTTCCAGATAAGTGAAGTCATCCATGGCCAGGTTGCCGTTGTTGCCGGCCGGCGTCAGTGCGCCGCTGACCACCCACATCGATGGGCATGCTGCCTTGATGGCGGCATACGCAGGAGCCAGAAGGGCCACATATTCGCCAGGGTTGAGCGGTTTGTTGCCCCACTCATAGTGGAGATTTTGCTCGTTCCAGACTTCAATCATCTTGAGCGATGAACCGCAGTACTTGCCGGCCACCGCGCCTACAAAATTGGCATAAGTCTGCGGATCCTGGGGCGGACCGCCGACGCTGCCGTCGAAGCCCGGCTCACGTGCCCAGGCGGGTGCGTTGACGACGCTGAAGAGAAGGTTGACACCCGCGGCATTGGCCGCATTGACGATCGGGTCGGAAGAGCCAAAGTCGATTGCACCAGGGCTACCCTCAAACACCCGCCATTCGATCTGCTGCTTGACCCAGTTGAAGCCCATTCCCTTGGTCGAACCCATGACCTGGTTGATCATATCGCCGCTGGTGTGGACCATGTGGGCCTGGACGCCGTAGCCGAATGGAATGCCGCCGGCCGGCGGCGGTGCGCTGACTACAGGCGGCGCAGGAGCCGGAGCCGCAGCGGCGGGAGCTGCTGCTTCGCCGCCGCCGGTATCAGCGGCCGGTGCGGGAGCCGCAGCGGCTGCTACAACAACAGGCTCGGGGATATCAGTGATGACGGCAACCGCATCGACCGAACCGGATGCGTCGACCAACTGGTTGATGGTCCAGCCGCTGCCGTTGCCGGTATCGATCTGCCACCAGTCACCGGCTTCGTTCTTGCCCAGAACTGTATACGTATTGCCCGGCGTAATCTGACCCAAAACGGGATAGGATGTGCCGGGACCCTCACGAACATTGACAATTTGGCCGGTTGTGACGGTTGCATCATTTGCGGCAGCTGAGGCTGACTCGGCAGAACCTGCCGTTGCCGGCGCATCGGACGGCTGGGCGCTGTAGACCGTAGAGGTAGAAACTGTCACCGGCTGGCCATTGGCGCCGAGAATCTGTGCTTCCACCTTCAAGTCAGTCGAGACTTCGGCCGGGAGAAAGGCCATGGCCGGCTCGTCAAGGGGCCGCGTGTCCTGGGCGACGATATTGCCGTTGCCGTCAGAAACCGTGTAGGAGACCGACATCCGATTCGTTGCCGTTGTCAGTTCCCCATTATTCTGGAATTGATAGAGAATGTTCCAGATATTGGGATCCGTGTCACCTGAAGGATTTACAACCAGGGCAACATCGCGTGCGTTGTAGGCATCCATCATGTTGAGCTTATGGGCGATGCTGGCAGCGTTTTCAATATATACAGTTCGCTCGAAGCCCTGGTTATCAACATAGCTGTACGAGTACATACCGGTCGATTCGTCCCAAGAGACTCGCTGGAGCAAACGTGGGTTATCCAGAGTAATTACAATCTCTTGACTGCCGTCAGGGCGCTCTGTCTTGATCTCTGACAGCAGGGGTTGTAACGACTCCTGGTAGCCTTTCATCAACAGATAGTTGCCGGCGCGTTCAACCGACTGGCCGGGCAGCTCAAGCTGAAGCTTGCGCCGCTCCACCTGGCTTGTGGCCCACTCCAACAAGGCCTCAGTCTCGCCGCCGGCCTGATAGGCACGCGGGTCAACCGGAGCCGGTACAATGAGCGTATCGACAGATTCGGACAAGGCCACCCAGTCGTACCCCAGTGTATCCCAGGTGTCTGCGGATATCTGACGGGGCGCTTCAACGCGAACAGTGATCGTCTTACCGGCCGCGTGCAATCGGTCAGCCAACCGTTCGATAAGGCGAACATAGTCGGCTCTAGCACTCGGCACAGCGTCAACGCCGCGATAGTCGATGATTACGCCAGGATAGCCGTTTTGGATGATGGTCTGCTCAACGGCCACCAATTGATTCTCCTGTTGTCCTGGATCCGCCAACAGGTTATTGATCAAGTCGGTGCGAACGGTCCCGTCCGTCCAATTGCGGATGACCGGTAGTGTATAGCCACTGTTCACTGGAGCGATGCCGTCCAATGCGCCGTCGCCACGAAGGTAAAGCCCGGCCTTGGCCTCATTGGTCACAGCCGCGCCCTGAGGCAACTGAGCTGTAAGCCCAAGATCGGCCGTTGCCGTCGCCAGACCGGGTACGGT
Source organism: uncultured Chloroflexia bacterium (assembly GCA_963848115.1). Taxonomy (GTDB): domain Bacteria; phylum Chloroflexota; class Anaerolineae; order Caldilineales; family Caldilineaceae; genus JAWKOK01. The sequence continues at coordinate 43,638 of CAWKCP010000025.1, forward strand.
CTGCATGACCATGAAACTGGTCGGGGTAGTATCCAGACGAGACTCAATCACATCGTCGCCGGCGTAGACCGTGTTTTGGATATGTACCCATTGATCGTCAACCCATGAATAGACGCCTAGCGTCTCATAAGGAAGGCTGTCATTGGGAATCGGAATGGTCAAAATTGTCAGATTTGGATCTGTTCCGCGCACATCAAGCTGATAGAGGGGACTTTTGGGTATCAGGTAATCAGGCAGATTGGCTGCGGCCTCATAGAGATCGCGACCCGCCTGGCCTTCAATGAATTCAGAACGGGGAACGCTGTCAATGGAGGCCAAGAACGTGGACGAAACGCCTTCCGCCGGAAAATTGGCGACTGTCCCATCCGGATCGATCACCATGCCGCCGGCAGGTGAGATCCGAGTGTATGTCAACGCCTGCAACCGATCCAGCAGGTTGATCGGCGGCAACAACAAGACGGTGACCACAAGGATTGGAATAAGGACCAATGTGACCAGCCATGCTATTGGCCCTTCAACCAGACCAGCCAATCCGCCCCAAAACGAAGAACGCGTCTCAAGTCGGGAATTCTGCATCTAGGTCTTGCTCCTTTACTACTGCTCCGCTACAAACAACGCAATACGAAAACGCACCTTGCGCCTAAATCCTTCTCGTGGATTCAGAGCCATCGGGACATCTTTGTGAGACATCCAAGGAAGCGCGTCATAATGCCTCAATCTAGCAGAGCTGTGGCATAGGCTACTTGCTTGCCATTGCCACGACGCCGGTACGTCTGTATGCACACGATACACTTGCCCACTATTTTAGGCAGTTGCATATCTTAGCATACAGGATATGAGGCACAAAATTGCACTTATTATTCTGTGAACTACCTTCGCAAAAGAATCGTTCCACGCTTTCGAAAAACGGGTCAATTCGTCTTTGTCGGTTCGCCGTCAGTTCAGTGGCGTGCTATACTTCCCGACATGTTCAGCAACAGACGCGACACTATGGATTCCCACTATGGATTCCACACTAGGTCCGAACATAGTATAACGCATACAATATGACCTACATAGCCAGAGAAACCCAGCAAAAACCGGAAAGACGTGGCGGAAAGCCATGGCTCGAGATCACGCTGCTCAGCGCGTTCATCGTCAGCCTTTTGATCGGGTTGTTCTCACTGGCACTCTTCTTTCTCTATTCTAACAGCAGAGAGTCGAATCTGGACGATACTCCATTGACTGCATTCGATCCTGAGCTAGTGTTGCCGTCGCTGGCCATCAAATATCTGGCCGGTGATCCCGCCAATGCACTCGCGTATCAAGCACTGAACGCCGGGGAGCTCAACACGTCCCATGCACTGGCACTTTTCGATACTGTCGCCTACGGATCACAGCGCGCCGGTCTGATGATACGGTTGGCGCGAGCGTTGCAGGAATCCAATTATCCGGACCAAGCGGCTCAAGTCTACAGACTATCCCAGGCCCTCGCTATCCTCGACCCAACGATTTTGCCCAATGAGCGCAACCAGACATTGACCCAGGTTGCCGAAGGATTTCTGGCCGTCGACGACAAAGAGGCAGCGAACGACTCAGTTTATCAAGCGCTCTACATGGGTGCGCGGCTGCCCGGCCTACTCCCAGCCCAACGCAGTGCGATCTTCACCGATCTGATCCCAATCGCAGAGGCGCTCGACGACGAACAACTGCTAGAGACAGTTGAAGAGTTGGCGCGCAACCCATTCATTGACACCGCCGGCTCCCTCCCGACACCCCAACTGCGCATCCTAGCAGAAGCGTTGACGCCCGAAGAGACGCTGATCAGTGCCCAGGCCGGTCGCCAACAGGCGGCGAAACAGCTCACCGATCGATTGCAATTCACCGGTGGCACTGACGTCGAGCCGGAGCGACAGGCGCTGGAAGCCGCATTGCGCTATGAGGATCAAGTGCGCGCCGAGTATTTTGGACGCACCGTCGGCTCCGGACTCACACCTCAGCAGCAGCTCTGGCTTGTGAACCAGCAGAGGGCGTGGATTGCACTCAAAACCCAGATCGCCCTGAAGGGCTTCGGCATGACGCTTGTCCCCGAGTGGGAACAGAACAGCGATGGTATCCTTCAGAACTTGAACACCATCACCTCCAACATGGACGTGACGCTAGATGCGCTGGCCAATGCGCAGCCGACGCCCAACGATCAGGCAACCTTACAGGCAGAGGGATTGCAGTGGCTGGCTCTTCAAAACGACCTTGGACTCTATCCGGGCGCACCGGTTTCGAACCTGAGCCAGCGTCTGGAGGTGGCCCAGGCCGCGCTGGCCGACCTCGGCCAGCCCCTGGCCTTGCCCGTGCTCCATAAGGCAGACGCCACCCCACCGGGATTTCGCCTCATTCCTCCCGGACAATAGCTCATCCACCTATTGACTGAATCAACCAATCAACATGGATCGTAGTGAAATCGTCATCCTCAAGTCTGAAAAACTGTTTGACATCAGGAACTGGTGGCGCTATACTGACGTTTGTCAAACAGCCCGTAAAATTCGTTCAATTATCGTCTGTTTCTCGGCTTCAATTGTGCCGGTTAATGCGATCTTCAATGCGAGGGTGAAAGACGAGTGCAACTCAAAACGCCAATGCAAGGCTGCAAACTGATAGCTGGTCAATAAACACTCAGGCAGATGTAGCTGCCCGGGTGTTTTTGTTTACAGCACGTGCGTTGGAATCGCTCATACCAATGCGTTTATACCAAGTCCGCAATACCACAAGTCTCCACCTATCAATGGCGCGTCATTCCTGCTTCTTATTATGTGACACTCGAATCTTCCTAAAGAAAGGATGAGGACAATGGACTCAGCAGCAAGCAGAATCATCAAGGCCAAACAATATGCAGCCGAGCGTGACACACGCATCCAGATGCATAGCTTTGACGTTGAGCTTCACGGCGAGAACGCAAACCACTTTGTCAGCTATAAAAATGGCGACTGGAAATGTGATTGCGAAGAATTTCAGTTACGGGGCGTCTGCTCTCATGTGATGGCGATGGAAGAGATCCTTGGTGATTCGATTGAACCCGCGGTTTACATAACCGCTGCTCAGAACTAGGCAGCTGCTATAATCGATCACGAAACGTGACGGTATTTCTCACAGTTCGTAGTTGCCGATATGAGATCACCTTGAAATCACCCTGTCACAAAAAAGGCCGGGAACGGAGCTCCGTTCCCGGCCTTTTTTGTGACAGGCAAGGGGACTGTATTCATTACCTGGCCCGGCTTTTGGCCTATTTGCGCCCTATGATATGCTTGCCGTTGGCTCTGTTTTTTCGATGGAGAATCGTACGCTCTTGAAACGCAACCTGCAATTGGTGATAGGATTCGCCATCAGCGCGGTCTTCATCTACATGGCATTGCCCGGTCTTCATTTCCGGGAGGTGATGTCGACTTTGGGATCGGCCAACTACTGGTGGCTCCTGCCGGGCATCGCGGTCTTTTTCATCGGGCTGTGGGTGCGCACATGGCGCTGGCACTACATGCTGCGGACCATCAAACCGGTACCCATGTCCACGCTCTTCCCATTGGTCTGTATCGGCTACTTCGGCAACAACGTTTTCCCATTTCGCGCCGGCGAGGTTCTGCGCTCCTACCTACTGAAGCGTGAGGAAGACATTTCATTCGTTTCCAGCTTCACCACCGTTCTGATCGAACGGATCTTTGATGGGCTGACAATGCTGCTCTTTGTCTTTCTGGCCCTGCCCTTCGTCCCCGCCATTCCACCCGTCTACCGCCGGTCCGTGACCGTACTCACCGTCCTGCTGCTTGCTGCTACCGCCGTCTTCATATGGATGGCCATGCGCCCGGAACGGGTGACTCGATTCTACGAATTCTTCGCGGTCCGTCTTCTGCCAGGCAAGTTCCGGCCAAAAGTGGACGGCTTCTATGAGCGTTTCATGGCCGGATCGGGAAGCTTGAGCAACGGCACGGACGTGCTGATGATCTTCTTCACCAGTGTGATCATCTGGCTGCTGGAGACGGTCAAGTACTGGTTCGTGATGCAGGCATTCGATTTCAACGTCTCCTTCATCGTCCTCATGCTGATGAATGGCCTGGTCAATCTGGCGACGACACTGCCGTCAGCGCCCGGCTACATCGGCACCTTTGACACGCCGGGCATCGAGACATTGGCAGCCTTCGGCGTCAACCGCAACGTGGCCGCAAGCTACACTTTCACGCTGCACTTGGCGCTCTGGTTGCCCGTGACAATCGTTGGAGCCTACTTCTTCTGGCGCAAGCAACTTCAGTGGAACGATGTGTCGAACATACGCAAGGAAGTAGCGAACCTGTCAGAAGAAGCAGTGAATAAGCAGTGAACAAGGAGTGAATAAACAATGAAAAATATCGCAGTTGCAGGCACAGGCTATGTCGGTCTGGCGACCGGAACCTGCTTTGCCGACATGGGTAACACGGTCACCTGCATCGACATCAGCGAGGAGAAGATCGAGATGTTGCGCCAGGGCCAGGTTCCGATCTACGAGCCGGGGCTGGGGGAGTTGATCGAGCGCAACGTCAGAGCCGGACGACTGAAATTCACCACCAGCTATGAAGAAGCGTTGAGCAACGCCGAATATGTCTTTATCTGCGTGGGTACGCCCAGCGGCGTAGACGGCGAAGCCGACCTACAGTACGTGCGCATGGCGGCTGAATCAGTCGCGCTGACCATGACACACCCGACCATCGTCATCAACAAGAGCACGGTCCCGGTGGGCACAGGCGACTGGGTTTCCGACATCATTACCCGCAGCCAACCCGAGCCCATTGAATTCGCGGTCGTTAGTTGCCCCGAATTCACCCGCGAAGGCTCAGCCATCTATGACTTCATGAATCCGGACCGGGTCGTGCTGGGCAGTCACAACCAAGAGGCAGCCGAAAAGGTCGCGCAACTGCACCTGCCGCTGCGCACGCGTATCGTGATGACCGATCTGCGCACGGCCGAGATGATCAAATATGCCAGCAATGCCTTCTTGGCCACCAAGATCAGCTTCATCAACGAGATCGCAGCCATCTGCGAAAAACTGGGTGCTGATGTCGAGGAAGTGGCTGTCGGCATGGGCTACGACAAGCGCATCGGCGCGGCATTTCTCAATGCCGGGCTGGGCTACGGCGGAAGCTGTTTTCCCAAGGACGTCCAGGCCCTGGAACATATGGCCCTGGTCCACGGCAAGCACCCGTCCCTGCTACGCGCCGTGATGGACATCAACCGGGATTCGCGTCGTTGGGCGATCTTGAATCTGCGCCAGATGCTCGGCGGCTCGCTGGATCAGAAGCGCATCGGCATTCTGGGCCTGGCCTTCAAGCCCAACACCGATGACATCCGTGAATCACCCGCCCTGGACATCGCCCGCATGTTGCAGAGCGAGGGTGCGCTGGTCAGCGGCTACGATCCGGTGGCCATGCCCGGCACGGCCAAGGTCAATCCGGACCTACGTCTACACGAAGACCCCTACGATCTCGCCACCGACGCCGACGCACTACTGGTCTGCACCGAATGGAATGAGTTCAAGCAGCTTGACTTGGATCGAATTTACAGCCTGATGGCGACACCGATTGTCGCCGACGGCCGCAGCATCTACAATACGGAGAAGATGAGACAGATTGGCTTCACCTACCGCGCCGTCGGCAAGGGCGGGACCTTTGAAACTGTGAATTAGCAATCGACTATGGATCTGACACGCTCAACGCTGGACAATGGTCTCCAAGTACTGCTCAATGAAACCCATGAAGCGCCGGTGGCCAGCTTCTGGATCTACTATCGTGTGGGCAGTCGCAACGAGACGCCCGGCCATACCGGCATCAGCCACTGGGTCGAGCACATGCTCTTCAAGGGGACCGAACAGTTCCCCCAGGGAGCGTTTGACAAGGCAGTGGCAAGGGCCGGCGGCCTCTTTAACGGCATGACCTCCCAGGATCTGGACTACCTACTTCGAGACATTCCCGTCGGACCGGTTCGAACTAGCCCTGCAAGTCGAGAGTGACCGCATGGCCAATTCAGTCTTCCAGTGCGAAGAGGTCGATGTGGAACGTAGCGTCATCCTCAGCGAGCTGGAAGGCAGCGAAAACAGCGACTACTGGCGTCTCAATCGGGAAGTCCAGGCTACCGCTTTTCTGTCCCACAGCTATGGCCATCCGATCATCGGCTGGAAGGACGATCTGCACACGATCCGGCAAGATGATCTCTATCGCTACTACCAGACCTTCTATACGCCCAACAACGCCGTGGCCGTCGCCGTCGGCGACTTTGGCACCCAGGAGATGCTGGAAGAGATCGAGAGCTACTTTGGACCGCTGCCAAGCGGCCCGCAAGCGCCGCCGGTGTTCTGCACCGAGCCCAAGCAGCAATCGGAGCGGCGCGTGCTGCTGCATGGCGTCGATCCGACGGCCTATCTGATCATGGGCCTAAAAGCGCCGCCGGCCGATCATCAGGACTTTTTTCCGCTGATGCTCCTGGACGCGATCCTGAGCGGCGCCAAGGGGATGGGCCTGTTCGGCGACAGTTCTAACAATCGCAGCAACCGGCTCTATCGCTCGCTTGTCGCCCCCCAGCTAGCCGTCGACGTCGAGTCGAGCTACCTGCCGACCATCGACCCCTTTCTCTTCAGTTTCTTCGCCGTGTTGTCACCGGATGTGGAACATCAACACGTTGAAGATGTCATCTGGTCCGAGATCGAGAAGATCCAGCGTGAGGGCGTCAGCGAGGCTGAGTTGGTCAAGGCAACCAAACAGACCAAGGCCCAGTTTGCCTTCAGCAACGAGAGCGTGACCAATCGAGCATATTGGCTTGGGTTCAGCGAACTCGTAGCCAGCACCCATTGGCTGGATACCTGGTTGCAGAAGCTCTCAACTGTCCGGACAGACGACATTCAGCGTGTCGCCGACCAATACTTCAACCGGCATCAGCAGACAGTTGGCTGGTACGTGCCGGCCCAGGATGGCAACCACTAGATGGAATCAATCAGCATACCACGCATCTCACACGCCATTCCTGGACCGGAAACCGTCACGCGAACGATTTTAGACAACGGCGTCACGGTACTGATACGTGAAAACCGCTCAGCCCCGGTGGTCATTCTGGAAGGACTCATCACAGCCGGAGCAATACACGATCCAGCAGACAGGTTGGGTCTGGCCAGTTTTGTCGCCTCCATGGTAACCCGCGGCAGCGACCGCTACGATTTCGACCACTTCAATGAGATCACGGAGGCGGTAGGCGCCAGTCTGAATGTATCGGCAGACAGCCACGCCACTCACTTCGGCCTAAGCTGTCTGGCGGAGGACTTTGCGGACCTGATCGATGTCCTGGCCGACGCGCTGCAGCGTCCCAGCTTCCCGGCGGATCAGGCCGAGATTGTGCTAGGTCAGACGCTTGTCTATCACCAGGAACGACTACACGATACCCAGCAGATTGCCGGTCTTCGATTCTTCGAGACGCTCTACGACGGTCACCCATACAGCCATGCCGTCAGCGGCTACCCTGAGACTGCGCGCGCCATCAGCCGTGATGATTTGGTTGCGTTTCACGCCGAGCGCTACACGCCCCAGGAGGCCATCATCGTCGTTTCCGGCGATGTCGCCCCGGATGCGGCGTTGGCTCTGTTGACAGACGCCTTTGGCCAATGGCAAGGGGGCGCCCCGGAGAAATCGCTGCCCGACGTAGAGCCGATCGAAGAGAGCCGTCGAGTCGATATCGCCATGCCGCACAAATTCCAGTCCGATATCGTAGTCGGCTGTTTGGCCGTGCCACGCAGCCATCCCGACTTCTACGCCCTCCGCGTGGCCAACACGATCTTGGGCAGTTTCGGCATGATGGGACGGCTGGGCGAAAGCGTGCGCGAGCAGCAAGGCCTGGCCTACAGTTGTTCCAGCAGCCTGGATGTCGATCTGATAGCCGGGGCCTGGTTCGCCAGCGCCGGCGTCAGCCCGGAGAACGTCGAGCAGGCCGTTGCCGCCATACTCCACGAGTTCGAACGCCTGGGCAGCAAACCCGTGCCCGCAGAAGAACTGCGCGACAGCCAGGACTACATGACCGGCATCGTCCCGCTCGCCCTGGAGACCAATGCAGGGGTGGCATCCACCCTGCTCAACATGGAATGGTACGGATTGGGGCTGGGCTACTTGCAGCGCTACAATGAACTAATCTACGCGGTCATGCCCGAGGATGTCCAGCGCGTCGCCCAGCAATATTTGCGGCCGGACAAGTCCGTCCTGGTGGTTGCCGGGCCACGCGTTGCGTGACGCAAAATATTTATCACTGATTCGCACGGATATCGAACTGATTTTCACAGATAATTCTCAGATATTGAGAGAAGTTCAAGAGCTATCCGTGTCCCATCCTCTTTCCATCCGTGAAAATCTGTGACAAAAAAGGCCTATCCAACCGGCCCATAGGAACCAATAAATGCCCATCCTGCGAACCGGCGTGGACATGATCGAGATCGAACGCGTGGCCGCCAGCATTGAACGCCACGGCGACCGCTTCCTCAGCCGGGTCTACACCGAAACCGAGCTGGCCGTCTGCAACGGGCGCGCCCAATCCCTGGCTGCGCGCTTTGCCGCCAAAGAAGCCGTGGCCAAAGCCCTGGGCACCGGCATCTGGCGCCAGGGCATCGGTTGGACCGACATCGAAGTCGGCCGCTATCTCGAGACCGGAGCGCCAGTCCTTTGCCTGCGCGGCGCTGCCCGGGCCCAAGCCGACGTACTCGGCCTGACCACATGGTCGATCAGCCTGAGCCACGATAGAGATCGGGCGATCGCATTTGTGGTGGCGATGGGATAGATGCTGCGTGAATGGCTACTACGTACTTCGTACTGCGTAAGGGGTTATTGACCTGACGCGTGCGGCATTGGGACTGTCTGTATGTCAGGTGTTCCATATCACAAAACCACATCCGCCCCAGAAACCTTACGCAGTATGAAGTACGCATTGCATTTCCCGGAGCCTGTACCATGACCGACACCCCTTCCTACCCGCCCATCTTTAGTGACCACAGTCGCTTGACATGGCTTGGCCACTGCTATAGAATTTGCAGCCAGATACAACTTGGATTGGATTTGGAGGCACACCATGAACGAAGTACCGCAAATGGCCCCGGTTAGCGACATGCACCACAGACAGAGCGAAGTCTTTGCCATGATGGATAATGCACCGGTGATATTGGCCCAACGCAGCAAACCGCGCGCTGTATTGGTCAGTGTCGAACAGTGGAATCGAATGATCGCCGAGATTCGGCGGGCTCGACTGGTCATCCAGGCTCAGCAAGTATCTGAACGTAACAATACAGCCGATAGCTGGGTTGACGTCGAGACGCTGCTGACGCGATTGGAAGAACGACACGATCCCAATGTGATCAAGCAAATCCGAGAGGGGCTTTCCGGCTATGTGGCTGGTTGAGTATTCCGACGAGGCAACCTACTACATCGACACCAACCTACCCCACATCATCGAATTGATGCTTGCCCTCGGGCGGTTGATGTTCACCGAAAATGATCAGCCTACCGAAGGGATCGTGGAACCCCTGGAGGCGGGGCGATATCGTTGGCTGGTAGCTGGTCACGAAATCGTCTTCAAGCTCGATGAGAAACGCACACGAATCGAACTGATTCATCTGCAAGACGACGACTTCACCCAACTGTTCCGCGCCTGACGAAGCCATCCACAATTCACCATTACGCCGCGCCGCCTGCCCCCAACAATCACACAACACAGACCCCATTCGTCCCGGAAAACCTCACGTAGCGCACACAAGTCAGTCAGCGCCCTGCTTCACCCGTGGAGCTACCTGTTTCATTCGAGCCACGCATGACTCTGCTGCAGAAACAGAAACCTGCCACAGATGACGCCACGGCAAAAAGGGATCCGGATACGAATTCACACAGATCTTCTCTCTCGGGCGACGATACAATTCGTGTAAATTCGTGACCATTCGTGTCAAGAACAGACTTTTTTGCAGTAGATTCGCGCATGAATCACGCACACATTTCAGCCACGTGGGTTCGCGGGTTCGATACCGGTCGCCAATCGGCGTCGCGCGATATTCGTTGAATCGACATGGTCTGCCGGCCGTTGCTTCGCACCATTCGGAGGTCGGCGTGGGCAGAGTCGTTTACCCACGTTACTTGCAACCCCTGATCGACAAAGGCGCTCACCAGCTCGCGCAACGAAATGGGGCGGCCGCCACCCAAGTTGTAGAGATCGTAGCGCCAGTTGGGCGCGGCAAACAGGCCGTGCACGGCCGCCGCTGCATCATCAGCGTAGATCCAATCACGGGTGATGGCGCCGCCGGACACGGTCAGCGGTAGTTGGATCCCTTGCCACTGCGCGTGAAGTGCGGCCAAGAGTCGTCCCGGAACGCTTAGATGCGGCCTGCTGGGCGACCGCCTTTCCAGCATCCCATAAAACGCACCCAGTCGAATCGAAGCCACATCTTTCCCGCTGAGGATACGGTAGCGTGCGGCCAGCAGCTCGGCGCTGCGTTTGGTGATGGCGTAGAGATTGTCCAAGGCCAGTGGGGCATCCTCATCAACGAGAATATTGGGGCCAGGTGAGTCATCCTGGGTCTCCGGCGCTGCGTAGACGCCGCTGCTGCTCATGATGAGCAACCGTTCCACGGATTCCACCCGTCGCGCCGCCTCCAGCACATTCAGCGCGCCCAGTAAATTGACCGTGGAGACCCGGTCCGGATGTGTACGTTCGTCTTCCGGGCTGGGGGTGATGGCGGCGCAATGGAGGATATGGGTGACACCCGCTTGATCAACCAGCTTGAGCAGTTCGTCACCGCTGGTGACATCCAGTTGTACCGCTTCGACCCGCTCACGAACCGGCGCCCAATAGCGTTGAACCACGTCATCGGGTGTGCGCAGATCAGCGGCGATGACTGTTGTTTGTGGCGACGCAGCCAAGCGACGCACAAAATTGACCCCAACGAAGCCCGTCGCACCGGTAATTAGAAGACGCATGGCAGTGCCTTTTATCCGAGATCGTACCGGCGTTCGTATTCAGCCATGTCGACCGCTCTTCCGGTTTCACTGCTCTCGATGGCCGCGAAGCAGAGGGCCAGTGTTCGCAGATGGTCCGCCCCGCTGCAGGCCAATGGCGCACCGTCGTGAAGATGAGCAACAAAGGCCGACAGCAGCGCGTCGGTGTCATCATAGAATGGTTCGCACTCATCAACGGCAATTGGGGTCAGCGCTTTGTCGTCCATCCGCGCCGCTGCCAGATCCTCGAAAAGTGCTCGTTGCACGATCACGCCATCGCTACAATCAGTGCGCCATTCAAACTGCAACTCGTTCCAACCGCCGGTCCACGTGCCCAGGTAGTTGACCTCAAGACCGCCTTCCAAGGTCAGCAGGCAACTGACGTTGCTTTCATGCGCATACATGCTCCAGTCGGGATTCCACGTCCGGCAGTAGACCTGCTCGACCTCGCGGCCATAGCAATAGCGGATGAGGTCCAGATGATGGATGCTCTGCTCGAGCATCATGGGGTGCTGCATGGTGAGCGGATACTTGTTGAGGCGCGGCTGGAGCCCGTCACGATTGCGTTGATAGGTGAACTGGGCAAAGCCCGGTTCGCCGTATGTTTCAGCCGCAACCAACTCGCGTAGCTTGCGGCTCACGGTCAAATAGCGAAAGTTGAGTCCGACCATCAGCGGTAGGTCGTTCTGCGCTGCCAACCCAACGATCTCCACGGCTTCGGGCAGATCGAGCGTCAGCGGCTTTTCCGCCAACAGCGGCAAGCCCGCAGCAAAGATCGCCCGCGCCTGCGCCAGGTGCCCATCCGGCGGCGTAACCAGTAGCACCGCGTCACAGTCGGTGACCGCCAAGGCGGTTTCCAGATCGGTGAAACCGGGAATGTCGACGAGGGAAGCCAGGCAGCTGTCGCTGTCAGACGCCAGGACACGCAACGCCTCTATGCGTTGCGTGTCCACATCCACCAAGCCTGCATGGATCACATCGGCCCGCTGGCCGATGATTTCAGCCCACATGCGCCCACGATTGCCGAGCCCAACCTGCAATATGCGCAGCGGCTTTTGATCCTCACTCATGCGAAACCCTCACTCACGCTGCATCGATGAAACGCTTCATGCGCGCCACGGCTTCACGAATCCGGTCCATCGGCTGCAAGTAACTGATCCGGATGTACTTGCCGCTATCATCCCCGAAGAGTGAGCCGGGGAAAATCATGACCCTGGCCTCCGCAAGCAGGCGCAGACAGAACTCCTCTGCGGACATGCCGGTGCTGGAGATGTTGGTGTAGATGTAGAATGCGCCCCCCGGGTTGCCGTAGGTCAGCCCCATGTCGGTGAGCGCCTGCATCAGGTAGGCACGGCGTTCGCCATAGGCTTCGAGCATGGCGTCGACCCCATCCTGGGGGCCGGTCAAGGCGGCCAGCGCAGCGAACTGGGCCGGTGTGTTGGTGTTGATGCTCTGCGTATGGCGGGTCTCCACAATCTTACGCACGAAATCCTCGGGCGCGGCCAGATAGCCGACACGCCAGCCCGTCATCGCATACGACTTGGAGAAGCCGTTGAGCGTAATGGTGCGTTCCTTCATGCCAGGCAGCGAGGCAGCGGAAAGATGTTCGTCGCCCGCATAGATCAGTTTGTCATAGATCTCATCGCTGATCAGAATCAGATTGTGACGCTCGGCGAGCGCCGCGATCTCACGAATGATTTCCGGCGGTGTCACCGCGCCGGTGGGATTGTTGGGGGTCACCAGCACCAGCACCTTAGACCTCGGTGTAATCAGCGCCTCGATGGCCGCAGGCATTAACGCGAAATCGTCCTCTTCATAGGTGGGAACCGGCACAGGCACGCCGCCACAGAGGATGACGGCATTGTCGTAGGTGGTGAAGCGAGGCGAGGTGATCAGTACCTCGTCCCCTGGGTCGACCAATGCCAGCATGCAGAGCATGATCGACTCCTGCACACCGGCGGTGACCACGATTTCGTCGGTGTTGTAGGACAGGTCGTTGTCCCGCTGAAGCATCTCAACGATGGCCTCGCGCAGCGGCAGAATGCCCTGTGGGTGCGTGTAATGATGCTCATCGTTCTCGATGGCGCGTTGGGCGGCATCGACAATGTGCTGGGGCGTGTGGAAGTCCGGATCGCCCCGGCCCAATGCGATCACATCCTCCAGGCCGACTGCACTCTCCAACATCTTGGTGCGAAAAGAGACATCTTCTTCCACAATGCGTTCGGCGAGCGCTGCGGACAAAGCTGATTGTGTCATAGGTTTCCTATCTCTCGTTGACTGTGTGTACAGAGCGAGCAAGAGCGTAAGCGACGGCGGCCCATCCGCCACGATAGGCCGCACGTACGCTCACCTCCGCCACTCTTCAATAGTTAGACCAACCGCTTCCCGGCAAGGAACGTCATCTTCACCCGGCTGATCGCGTCGATGTCGGACAGCGGATTGCCGTCGACAACAATCACATCGGCCGTTTTCCCGGCTTCGAGTGTGCCCAGGCTGGCAGAGAGATCGCTGATCCCAGCGGCGACACTGGTTGCGCTGCGAATGGCATCGTAGTTATCGCGCTTGACCCCGAGCTTGACCATAAATGCCATCTCCGGCGCCACAACATCATGTCCCACAACCGGACTGCCGGCGTCGGTGCCAAAGCCGATGGTCACGCCGGCATTGGCGGCGTCGATCAGCCCTTGGTAGCGGCTGGCGTCAGCCACCGCTCTTTGGCGCTCTTCGATCTTCCATTCCGGCACATTGTATTTCCGTGCCAGCTCGGGATCGCTCTGCATCACGACCGGGGCAAAGGTGGTGACGATGGGAATCTGTTTGGCCAATAGCAGCTCGATGGTCTCGCTGCTCATACTGCCGCCATGCTCCACACAGTCGATGCCAAACTCGGCCACGCGCTTGATGGCGGCATCATAGGTCGCGTGTGCGGTGGTGGGCAAGCCGTTGCGATGCGATTCGTCGATGACAGCCGCCAACTCTTCATCGGTAAATTCCAGAGTGTCATGGCAGGCCATGATCTTGATCAGATCGGCGCCGGCGCGAACCTGTTCTCGGACGGCCCGGCGCATCTCATCGGCGCCGCTCGCTTCACGGCAACACCAGTAGGTATGGCCACCGGTCTGAATGATGGCCTCGCCGGTGATCAGCAGCCGTGGGCCAGGAAAGATGCCCTGTTCGACCGCCTGCTTGGCAACAATGTTGGCCTTGTTCATGCCCAGATCGCGCACCGTGGTCACACCGGAACGCAGACTGATCAGCATGTTGCCGGCACTCTTGTAGGCGCTGATTTCGGGCGAATCGTCCATGGACTGGCGGGCCAGATCGTGGATCCCGTCCCAGGCAAGGTGGGCGTGACTGTTGAAGAGCCCCGGAAGAATCGTGCCGTTTGTGATTTCTGCAGCTTCAGCTCTGACACCCAGATCGGCAGCCGTACCGACAGCGACAATCTTGCCTGATTCGAATTCCACAAATCCGTCTTCAAGCACCTCATCATCCACGCAGGTCAAGACGCGCCCACGTAGAATTCGGTGTTCGGCGGGCGGGTCAAAGAGTGGCTTGATCAGCTTCTGATAACGCCAGGCTGGTGGTTCGGGCATAAGTAATCTCCTTGCTTGAGTGGTCGGTTACGGAAACTCAGTGGCACTACTGCAAAAACGAGAACTAGCCACAGATGAGTCTTCTGCAGAAACTATAATTTGCCACAGATTCACACAGATAAGGACTTGATTTTCACAGATGCTTCACAGATGTCCAGAGGTATCCCAGTGCCATCTGTGTCTTATCCTTTTTCATCTGTGGTAATCTGTGGCGAATAGGGCTTCTTGCAGCAGACTCATCAGTCATTTACGAATGGTCGTTCCGATGACCGGGCAGCCGGGCCTACATCAACCCCAATTCTGCCAACGCTCTTGCGGCGCCGTCCAGATTGGTCAGCTTCATGCTCGTGTAGTTGGGCGCAAAGATCACACCTTGGCCGCCGGCGCGGTATGTTGCTAACACACTGCGATAGACAATGTCGGGCGTGCAGATCGCCTGATCGGCTTGCACACGTGGTGCGTCGACACCGATGCCCATATAGACCGGCGCCTTGCCCTTGACGCCGCGGACAGCGTCCGCGCATTGGCCAAAGACATAGGTATCCGGATCCATGCCGGTTTGCATCAAATCATCCCACGGCGCTTCGTCGAGACCCAACAGCTTGTACATGATGGGGGTCATTTCTTGAGGCGTCACATCCCGGAAGATGGATTTATGCAGGTCCGCCATCTCCTTGAGATAGACTTGGCCTGATTGGTGCTGATAGGTGATCGGCTTGACCCAGTCGGCATATCTTGTCTGCTCTTCCCATGGCCATTGGGCCTTGCGGAAGGGATTGAAATGGTTACGATTCCAGACATTGAGTCCGAATTCCAAGTCAGGATTGCACCATTTGACGATGCCATATAACTCTCGGTCCAGGTCCTTGTTGCGTTCCAGCCAGAAGCGCTCCCAGATCAGTATTTCCGGGTTGCGCAACAGCACGCGCCAGAACTCAATAAAGGCGCCGTCCACAAACGACTCATCGGCGCGTGCCTTTTGAAAGTAGTCATGGACCTCCAGAAACGCCTTACGCGCCGCCTCCACATCAACACCCCGCGCCATCGCCTCACGCCGGCAATGCTCACAGAAACAGCCGGGCGCTTCGCCAAAGATCAACTGGTCCAGCGGGCTACGCCGCTCGTTACACCACATAATACCGTCAATATCGTAGCTACGACATTGATCTTCAATCAACGAATGCCACCAGCGTCGAAAATCGGGATTGTTGGTGCACGGCTCAGCGCCGACACGACCGAAGATGTCAATCTCAAGACATTGAGGTAAGTTAGGAATGTCGACGTTATTGACCGACCCATGACCGGCATATTTGAAGACCGGTTCCATCAGTTCGGGCATGACCTTCATACCACGCGACCGGGCCGCAGGAATGATCATCTCCAGAACGTCAATGCCTTCGACCTCTTTGTCTTTGGCGCGGAAATCCTTGATAATCGTGTTGCCATAATATTCTGGATGTGGATTGATATAGGCGCCGCCTTTCATGGTCAGTGGCTCAGGCACACCATGATCCGGCCAGCCATCGATCTCGTGTGAAATGCTACGCCCCGCCTTCAAGCCGAGCCAAGACACGGTGCCAACCATCAGTACATTGACACCGACTCGATTCTGCAATGTATCCAATACCGTTTCGACGCCCTCATCAACAAAACTGATGGGGCTTATCTGGATACCGACAAACTTTTCGCTCTGTGCTTTCGGTGCCATATTCGCTCCTAACGAGGCCATGTCAGATTCATCACAAACCAACGGTGAATTTCCAACCCAATCATATACCAGAGGGCAGCATACCAACAACTGTTAACAGTTGACAGTTGACAAATTGGGTTATATCATGTTCGACAGTTGCCTGTCAACGCGAAAGACATGAAAGGCCAAGGCGCTCAATTTCGAAAGGCTCCCCGCCATGACACTCGAACAGATCCATCGCATTGAACCACGGACACTGAAAGAGGATGTTACCAATCTTCTGCGGCAGATGATCATCAACGGTGAGCTCGCTCCCGATGCCGAACTCAACCAGGTCGGCATCGCCAATCAGCTCGGCGTCAGCCGTGGCCCTGTGCGCGAGGCACTGGGTCAACTGGAGCAGGAAGGACTGGTCCATAGCATTCCATATAAAGGCGTCTTTGTGACCTCTCTGACGCGACGCCATGTGGAAGAGCTCTATTCAATACGCATCGTGCTGGAGACCCTGGCGGTCGAACGTGCAATTGACCGCATTACTGAAGAGGACCTGACGAAACTCAACCAAATTGTGGACGAGATGAGCGTGGCCGCCAAGGATCAGAACCTGCAGAGATTGGTGGAGGTAGATCTGGCGTTCCATGAACATCTGGTCCGAGTCGCCGATCATGATCTGCTCTACAAACTGTGGAAACAGGTTGAGATTGGCGTGCTGCGATGCCTGCACACACGACATCAGATCTACACATTTTTGGACGAAGTTGTGGGATCTCATCCCACCATCGTGATGGCTTTGACCGAGCGCAATAAGGAGCGGTCGATACAGATTCTACGTGAGCATGTCCGTGAATCAGAAGAACACATCCTTGCTGCATGGCCCCAGCCGGAAGATGAAAACAGTGAAGACTGAGTACCCAAAGACGACCAGACCGAGGGACAACACAACATAACGGCCGTTGCATAAGTCACCAACGGCCCAATTCATGGGATATAGAGATGGCTAATTTCACAGTTTTGTATGCTGACCCAAAGAGTGAAAGTGACTTTGAGTGGATCAATCGACTAGATGCAGCTCAAACGCTCAACCTCATTGCACCTGCAGATGGTTCGGACGAAGCGTTGATGGAGCTCTTGCCCCAAGCGAATGTAATCGTTGCACAGAACCGCCCAATCACCGCAGAATTCATCGCTGCTGCGCCTAAACTAACATTTATCCAGCGCTACGGAACACGACCGGACGGCATCGACCTGGACGCGGCCCGTGCAGCAAACGTGCAGGTCGCAACCATGGCCCTGCGCGGCTGCATTGCCGTGGCTGAACTGGCAACCACGCTGATTCTGGCCCTGAGCAAGAATCTCATCAAGGCGCATGACGCCACAGTCAGCGGAGCCTATCGGGAACTGGGCGTCGAGCCGATCAAGACGGAACAACGTCGACACAATTTTCAGTGGATGAAACTGCCCGGCCTGCTTGAAGTCTACCGCCATACGCTGGGCATCATCGGCTTTGGCGAAATCGGCACCGAGACGGCACGGCGGGCACGGGCCCTGGGCATGAATGTGATCTACAACAAACGTTCCCGCCTACCGTCCGAGGTCGAGGCCATGGAGCAGGTCACCTATGCCGAAAAGGACGATTTGCTACGCGAAGCCGATTTCGTACTCCTCTCCACCCCGCTGACACCCGAGACCGAAAAGATGATCGGCGAACGTGAGCTTGCGCTGATGAAGCCCAGCGCCTTTCTCGTCAACATCTGCCGCGGCGGCGTGATCGACGAAGACGCCCTGGTGGCAGCATTGAACTGCGCACCAGATCGCGGGCGCGGGCCTGGACGTCTACGTCTACGAGCCGATTCCGTACGACCATCCGCTGCTCCAATGTGACAATGTGATTCTGGCCCCGCACATCGGCGGCGGCACCGGTGGCGCACGCGACAACCAGATGACCGACGTGCTGGCCAACGTTGCCGCATTCGCCGCCGGCCAAGCGCCGACCAACTTGGTTGGATAAGAGGGACGACCCTATGATACGGACCAACATTGACGATCTTGTTGTCGTCGCCACCACCGGATATATCAGTGCGCCGGCCTTGCAGCGCTCGCCCTACCGGCCGGATACGGAAGGAATCGGTACTGTGCTCATCGGTATGTCCGGCATCGTCTATAACGCCCGGGTCGGCGATCCGGCCTACGGCTGGGCCGGTGACCATGTAGAGCCAGGGGTGAGCATCGCCCATCCCGATTTTGACGTCGATCATGCCATGCACTATCTGACCTGTATCGGAAACGAAGCCATGGTGATGAGTGGACTGGCTGCCGGTGAAAAGGGCATTGTCACCGGCGAACATGCGCGACTGCTGGTCGATTTCTCGGACGACGTGCTGGAACAGTTGGCCGTCGATGACAAGATACTGATCAAGACCCACGGCCGCGGCATGAAATTGCTCGATCATCCTGGCGTGCTGGTCAAAAAGGCGGGTCCCAACCTGATCGAAGCATGGGGCCTGCGAAGCGCCGAAGATGGCCGGCTTCAAGTGCCGGTGGTCGCCACCATTCCAGCCCATGTCATGGGCAGCGGCGCTGAGTTGACGCCCGAGTTCGTGGATCAAGATCTGATGACAGGCGACCGCGCCGCGTTGGCCGAGCTAGGCCTCGACAACCTGCGCATGGGCGATATGGTCGCCGTGATGGACACCGACCATCGCTACGGGCGGGGCTACAAGCCCGGTGGCGTAACCATCGGCATCATCATGCACGGCGACTCGGTGATGACCGGACACGGTCCTGGATGCCAGGATCTGTTGGTCTGCGCCGACGGCGAAATCGAGCCGGTCATCGAGCCGACGGCAAACATGGCCGGCCTACTAAACATACGCGATTATGCGGCGAAAGGGCCATAGGGTTCATTTATGCTGACCACAAATCTTTCCAGTCTAGTCAAGATATCGGTCATGGGCGAAGTGGCCAACCCGTCCATGCCCGGCCTTCCGGCCAGCCCCTACATGGTCACGGCAGACGGCGAGCCGGTCTTGATTCCGAGCTTTGGCGGGCTGGTCTACAACGTACGCATCGGCGACCGGGCAATGGGATGGGCGGCTGAGCTGATCCAGCCGGGCGTCTCTATCAAAAATAGCAACGCCAACGCCAACACCGCGCTCGGCGTCTATGCCTGCATCGGCAACCGTGCCCGCGTCATGAATGGGATGGCCGCCGGTGCAACGGGCACAGTCACCGGCAAGAGCGGTCGTTTCGCCGAGCATGTCATCTGCGACTTTGCGCCGGACATTCTGGAGAAGATGGCCCCGGGCGATCGGGTCCAGATTCAGGCGTATGGCGTAGGGCAGCAGATCAACGACGTGCCCGATGTTGCCTTGAAGAGCTGCTCGCCCGAGTTGTTGGAAGCGCTCAGCCCTGACATCAACGGAGCGGGCAAACTGGTTGTGCCGGTCAAGGGTATTGCACCCAGCGTGCTGGCAGGTGCAGGAGCCGGTCTTGGCAGCGAGGCCGGTGCACTCAACTTGCAGACGTCCGACATGGAGACCTTGGCCGCCAACGGGCTGGACGACCTGCGCTTCGGCGATTTGGTCGCTATCACCGATTGGGACAGCCGCTACGGCCACGGCTATCTACGGGGTTCGGTGGTCGTCGGCGTCGTCTGCCAGGGCGGCAGCGTGCGCAGCGGCTACGGACCTGGGCTTGCCATCATCATGACGAGTCGCTCCGGCATGATCGAGCCGGTCGCGACGCCGGGCGCAAACCTGGCCGAGCTAATGGGGTTGATCTGAGCGATGGATAAGATTCTTGACGGACGGGTGGCGCTTGTCACAGGAGCAGGACGCGGCTTTGGTGCAGGCATCGCGCGTGGACTGGCTAGAGCCGGTGCACATGTTGCCATCGTAGACATCAACGCAGCGGAATTAACCGAGACCGCACAAGAGATTCTGGATGACAGCCTGGCTGAGCAGAGCGAGGTGCTTACACAAGTTGCCGATGTCAGTGACTTTGGGCAGATGGAAGCCGCAGTTTCACAGATCATCGACCGCTGGGGGCGACTGGACATTGTCGTGAACAACGCGGCCACCATGCCGCTGGTCTCATTTGCTGACAGCGATCCAAGTTTCTGGCACAAAATGCTCGACGTCAATCTCACCGGTGTCTACAACGGCGTCAAGGCGGCTTGGCCGCACCTGATTCGCCAGGGCGGCGGCCATTGCATCGCCATTGCCAGCGGGGCCAGCGTGCGCGGTTTCGTCAATGAGGTGGCCTACTGTGCAGCCAAGCATGGTATTGAAGGGTTCACCAAGGCGCTGGCCATGGAAGCCGAGCCCCACAATATCGCCATCAACACCATGGGACCGGGCAAGCTGATCAAACCGACCGAGATCAATCGAGAAGACGAGGAGACAGTTGATCCGGCAGTGCGACAAAAATGGGCGGATCCGGTTGATCTTGCCGCCGCTTTCGTCTGGCTTTCGGCCCAACCGCCCGCGCGTTTTACCGGATTGCGATTTGATGCCGGGCCAATTGCCGACACAGTCGCTGCCGAAGGCTACGACTTTGATTTTTCCCCCGAAAAAGTGACGCTATATGTCGATGACTTTATCGCCCGCCAAGATGAGCGCAGAGCGTGGTCGGGCCACATAACACAATCAAACAGAGGAGACTATCAATGGAAGTGACCCTAGTTAAACATATGACCTTTGCCGTCAATGATGTCGACGCGACGCTCGACGCCTACAAGCGCCTGCTCGGCGTCGACGAGGATGTGACGGTCACCGAGTTTGCCAAGAGCCGCAATCGCGCGGCCGTCTTTGATCTGGGCGGTGTGGAATTCCAGCTGACCCAGTCCATGGACGACGATGGCCGTTTCGCCTCGTGGATCGCCCAGCGCGGCCACGAAGGTCTGCACCACATCTGCTTCGCCGTCGAAGATATCGACGCAGCGTTGGCCGAGGCTCAGGCCAATGGCGCCACGCTCAAAGAGTGCGCCGCCTGCAAGGTGACCGGCAGCCACATTCATCCTGAGGGATGGGTCGCGTTCTTGGAAGATGAGGTAAGCGGCATCGAAATTGAGTTTATGCAGGTTTACAAAGAAGGTGAAGGCGGCGACCGGCCTGAAGGCGTATAGCGCTGTCGGCAGACCGAACGCCGGTAGATCGAACTAACGAACTGTGGCACATACCCAAACCCGCAAACAAGGGGTTAGAAGATCATATGACTGAATCAGTACTTGGACGAGCTGTCGCACAACGCGTCCTGAACCTACCTGCGTCGGGGCAATCTCCCCCCGACGGCACAATCGATCTGAGCGGCGCCATGCTCTCGGGCAGCACCTCAGAATCCATCCGCACGGCCGTCATGAAAGACATCGCCAAGCACCGCTGCGATCACTACACGCGGCGGCCGGGCATCGCCCCGCTCTGCCGCGCCATTGCCGACGGTCTGGCCCAAAATGGCGTGAATGTGGACGCCAACAACGGCGTTATCGTCGCCGGCAACCCATCCGAGGCCCGCTATGTGGCGGCACGCACGCTGGGCGTCGATCATCCAGTCTTTCTGCTCGGACCTGCGACCGAGGATTTTCTAGCCGGATTGAGCTTTGCCGGCGCAGACGTCAAGGTGATTGACCCCGCTGGGCCATTCCCGCGGACAGAGAACGGGCTGCTGATCGTAGCCAACCCCAATCCGGCCACGGGTCAGATGGTCGATGCCGGCACATTGGATCGGCTGGTCAACTGGGTGGAAGAGACGGACAGTCTCGTAATTGCCGACGAAATTGGCGCGCCGCTCCTGAGCCCCGATCTCTCCTTTCAACACTTTGCCGCTCTGCCGGGCATGGCCGAACGAACGCTTACGCTCGGTAGCTTTGCCGATCTGCCCGGCCTCAACGGTTGGCAAGTGAGCTGGTTCGCCGGTCCCACGCCCTTGGCAACGAAGGTGCGCGATCTCAAGCAGGCCATGACCATTTGTAGTCCGGCCCCGGGCCAATACGCCGCGCTGGCCGGCCTGGACGAACACGCCGCCGATGCCGTGCTCCAAAACGTAGAACGGTTGGAGACGCTTCTCTCCCTTCTCGAACGCTTTGGACTGCCCTATCGCAAGCCCGACACGACAGCCTTTGTCGTTGCCGATGCTGCCCGCTTCGGGGGTGGCGACGCGGTTGTCAGCGCCTGCGCCGAGCATGGTCTGCGCATCGATGGCGGCGACACACTGGGCGATGTCAACGCAATTCGAATCGCGGCAACGGGTCCCGAATTCACTTCCGGCCTTGAACGACTGACCGCCGCCTTGACTGTACTTTCTACCACATTGGACGGGTGAATCCAGATGACATCATCAACAAATTCAGGCAACACCCCCGGCCAGATCGTCACACCGGATGAACTGCGTGCAGTAGCCGGCGACGGTACCAAACTGCGCTACGCGCTGATGGAGTTGGCCGCCGAGATTCCAGATGTGATTGCGCTTGGACGGGGTGATCCGGATCTGGACACGCCACAGCATGTGATCGAAGCGGCCCAGAGTGCGGTCAAAGCCGGGCTGGCCGATGTGCCGGCGCCCATGGCCGGACTGCCCGAGCTGCGCTCAGCCATCGCCAACAAGCTTCGTGCCGACAACAACATCCCCGCCGACGCCGACAATGTGCTGATCACAAGCGGTGGGCAAGAGGGGCTCTACCTGCTGATGCAGACGTTGCTCGACCCGGGCGACGAAATCCTGGTGCCCGATCCACGCTACACCAGCTACGATCAGGCCATCGAGCAGGCGGGCGCGAACATGGTATTGGTGCCTACCTATCCCGAAGATAACTTCGATCTGCGTCCGGACGAGGTGGAAAAAGCTATCACGTCCAAGACCAAGGCGCTGCTGATCGTCTCGCCCTCCAATCCGACCGCAGCGGTGGTCACGCCGGAGAGCTTGCGCGGCATCGCCGAGATCGCCAAAGAGCGCAATCTCATCGTGATCTCCGACGAAATCTACGAAAAATTCATCTACCCGCCCAGCACATATCTGAGCATCGCCAGCCTGCCGGGGATGTTCGAGCGCACCATCACCCTCAATGGGTTCAGCAAAACCTATGCCATGACCGGCTGGCGCGTCGGCTATTTGGCCGGGCCGACGGATTTCATCGCCGCCGTCGCCACGGTGAAAGGCGCCACCACGGGACCGGCGGCAACAGTGAGCCAACTGGCTGCACTTGCCGCTGTGTCGGGACCACAAGATGTGGTTGCAGAATATCACGCCATTTACAGCAGTCGCCGTGCGTTGATGATGGATGGACTGACCAAACTGGGCTTCACATACGGTGAACCACAGGGCGCGTTTTTCCTCTACACCAACGCGGTCTCCAGCGGATTCAGCGCCTTCGAATTGAGCTATCTGCTGCTCAAAGAGGGCCATGTCTTGATATTCCCCGGCACGGCTTTTGGCGAAAAGTGGGTGGACTGGCTACGCATTAGTTTGTTGCAACCCGAGGATCAATTGAGCGAAGCGCTCGCGCGCATGACGACGGTGCTTGAACGCCATCGTCGATAAGATAGATAGATTCTGATTTTGGTGGAGGCGGTACCGTCTCCACCAAAATCATGAAATCGCTAGAACAAAGGAAGTCCTTTATGAGTCAAACATTGACCATCGGTGATATCACCGTAGAACCGGGTGAGGCAAAACGGGGCATGATCCCGGTCGGCAATGACATGGCCGGCAATGCCGGCGGCATCCCTGTGATCGTCTACCGTGGGATTGAAGACGGCCCGTCGCTGTGGCTGAACGGCGCCACTCATGGTGATGAACCCGAGGGGCCATTTTCAATCTTCCTAGCACTCAAGGAACTGGACCCGATGAAGATGCATGGCACAGTGGTTGCTGTGCCGGCCATGAATGTGGCCGGTTTCACGGCGGGCAAACGGGGCGATCCGCTGGATAGCTTCACCTATGATATGAACCGCATCTATCCCGGCAGTGCGACCGGCTACCCGACTGAGCGCCAGGCTTTCGCCCATTGGCAGGCCATGAAGGACAATTGCGACCTGCAGATCAACATTCATTCGGGCGGCGAACATTCATACCTGGCCCACATGATCTTCGCATCGGATAATGCGCCGAGCATGGAGTTGGGCGCAGCCATGGGTCCCCAATGGCCACTCGTCTTCGGCAGCCCCACCGGGGGCGGCAATCCCAGTTCGCAGATCGGTGCGCTGGGCAAAGGCGGCATCACTGTTGAACTGGGCGGCAATTGCCGCACGCTGACCAGTGATTTTCACACCGTCGCCCAAGATCTGGCCGGCAGCTATCTGAACGTCATGCGCCACTATGGGATGATCGATGGCGAGGCCCAATACGCGCCCGAATGGCATCAGGGCCATCAGATCGCGCTGTTGGCGCCGGCGACGGGCATGTTTGTGGGCAATCGAGATCTGTCCTTCGAGACCATCATTCCCGAGGGCACGCTGTTGGGCGAGCTCTACAATCTCTACGGCGACGTCATCGCCGAGGTGCTTGCGCCATGCGAGGGGCTGGTCTTTGGGCTGCGATCTCGGCCATCGGTGTTGGAAGGCGAGTGGTGCTGCTTCTTCGGCGTCGTCGATCGCACAGTGGACGACCTGATACCCTCATGACCGATACTCAAGATCCGCTGATTCAGTTGCTTCAATCATTGATCCAAATCCCGTCGCCCAACCCGCCGGGCGAACTGTCGCGACGTAGCCCAGTTCTGCGCCAAATTTCTCGACAAGGCCGGATTCGATACAATCATGGTTGCGCCGGACGAACGGGCCTGGAGCGTTGTCGGCAGTCTCGGCAACGACGATGGCCCCAGCCTCCTCTACCATGCCCACATCGACACTGTGCCGTTGGGACAGAACGCCCAGTGGAGCTACGATCCTTTTGCCGGAACTGTGGACAATGGACGGGTCTATGGGCTGGGCAGCGTTGACGACAAGGCGCCGATGGCCGCGATGTTACACGTGGCCGAATCACTCACCGCCCGACGTGAGCAGATGCGAGGCAAGCTGATTGTCGTCTGTGCTGCGGACGAGGAAGTCGGCGGTCGGTTGGGCACCAAATGGTTGGCCGACCAGGGCTACATTCCCGAAAGTGACTTCATTGTCGTGGGCGAGCAGACCCACAACCAGGTGGCCACTGCGCACAAGGGTGTGTTACGGGCGGCCTTTCACGTGGCTGGTCGCACGTCCCACGCCACCGATCCGTGGCGCGGGCGCAATGCCATCAACGGCATGGCCCACTTGATCCTCGATCTCGAGCGCTATCAGATCGAGACACTTGAGCCTCGTGTCCATCCGCTGTTGGGCCCGCCGAGCATCAATGTCGGCTTGATCGAAGGCGGCGTCGGCTCGAATGTCGTGGCGGACGCCTGCACCATTCGGGTGGACAGACGCATGGTCCCCGGCGAAGATCCCGCAGAAGTCAGGCGCGAACTGGAGGCCATTGTTGCCGCTCGCCAGGCGGTAGACCCATCACGCACCTACAGCGTCGACAGCTTTCTGGTCTCCAACTGGTTTCAGTCGTCGCTGGATGATCCGCTGGGCCGGACATTCCTGCAGATCAGCGCCGATGAGACCCAGACCCCGGTCGAGCCAATCGGCTATCTGCCGGGCAGCGACGCCAAACATATGGTCGACCAAGCGCGTCGCGGCATGATCGTCTTTGGCCCCGGCACCTATCAGGTGGCCCATTCGACCGACGAGTACACCGATATCCAGGAACTTCACACAACTGCACGTATTCTGCAACGGTTCGCCGATGAAGTCCTGTTTTCCGAATTGTCTACTTAGTGACTATCCACAATGCAGTTCGTAGTGGCGGCTTCAGCCATCCGGACGGCCAAAGCGCATACTACAAACATAACCGCTACGGTAATTACGAACAGTCACTTCCCAGTCCGCAGTGAGGCCTCTATGCTAGATATCGCAATTTTGGGTGGCACAGTCGTCACCGACACCGGAACCTTCAACGCCGACATCGGCATTGAGGGCGACACAATCACTCTGGTTGCAGAGACAGGTGGATTGCCGCCAAGCCGCCGCGAAATAAACGCTGAGGGTTGCCTCATTCTGCCGGGTGCAATCGATATCCATTTTCACGTGCGTGCGCCTTCGCACCCGCAGCGAGGCACCTTCGTCTCGGAAACCCGGGCCGCGGCGGCCGGCGGCGTGACCACCGTGCTGGAGATGCCGATCAGCGATCCTTGTTGCGACAATGTGGAGGTCTTCGAGAGCCGCAAGGCGCTAGGCGAGGCTGAAAGCCTGGTCAACTTCGGGCTCTATGGCGCACCGGGGTTGCTCAACCGCGATGAAGTGCTGGGCATGGCCGATGCCGGTGCATGCGGCTTCAAGATCTTCACCCATGCCATTCCTGCGGGACGCGAGAGTGAATTCGGCGGACTCTGTCTGGAGGATGAATCCGAGCTCTATCGAGTGTTGGAAATGGTCAAAGAGACGGGACGGCTCACCTCCTTCCACGCCGAAAATGAACGGCTGATCAAACTTTTCGGCGAACGCATTCGCCGAACCGGCCGCACCGATCCGGCCGCCTTTGTCGAGAGTCGCCCGCCGGTAGTCGAGTCCATGGCCGTGGCCGAGCTTGCGGTGCTCTGTGGCGAGCTAGACACCCACGTCCACATCGCGCATGTCTCTTGCGCGGCTGCGCTGGAGGTACTCCAGATCGCGCAGGCAAAGGGCTCTGCCCATGACCGGCGAGACCTGCCCTCACTATCTCTTCTTCACTGCGGCCGACATGGACAAGCACGGCCCCTTTGCCATGATCAAACCACCGCTGCGCACCAAAGCCGATCAAGACGCGCTCTGGGCCGGTCTGCTCGACGGCTCCCTCGCGGCCATCACCACCGACCACAGCCCCTTCACCCTCCCCGAGAAGGAAGTCGGCCTTGAGGATATCTGGAAGGGCGCAATCGGAGCGCCGGGCATTGAAGCACTGGTCCCCGGCGTGATGACTGAAGCGCTAACGGGCGACTGACGCTGGAGCAAGCCGTGCGCTTCATCTGCACCCAGCCGGCCCAACTCTTCGACCTCCCCAACAAGGGCGTGATTCAGGCCGGCGCCGACGCCGATGTCATGATTTACGACCCCCGTGAGAGTCGGCATCATTGACAGCAGCCAATGGTTCTCCAAAGCCAGCGCGGTCGAACGTCTCTACAACGGGCGCTGCAGTTCAGGGCCACGTGCAGACGACGATTGTCAATGGCCAGGTCATCTTTGAGAATGGGCAGATTGTGGGCGAGCCGGGTGCAGGCAGGTTTGCGCAGCCAGTAGATTGATAATTATGACACAGTTGCACCACCACCCACTCAGAAAGGACTGACAATGTCTGTTTGGTTTGAAGGCGATATCGAAATTGACTGCGACATTCAACAAGTGAAGCATGCCCTCGGGAGTCTCGGCGAACACTACGTCGGGGTCATCAGTCTCATGCCCAGTTTGACAAGCGTCGAGCTCGTAGAGCAGGGGAGTGACTTCGTAACTATCCAGACCAACGAAGGCCTCATGCAGCGCACAAATTTGACCAAGCAGATCGAGGCTGAGCGCGTGGTTGTGGAATTCGATGAAGACTACCAAGCCGGATCAAAGATCACGACGAATTCGCACTTCTTGGACGAATTCACGACCAGCGATACCGGGGTCAAATATCATACCGTGATCAGCGACGTTGAGGCACCCGGGTTTTTGGGCTTCTTCTATCGAAAATTCGGCAGTTCCAACATTGGGAATGCTTTCTTGACAACATACAAGGCCTACTTCGAAAAACAAGACACATAATCCAGTTCTATCCTGCCGTCCGCTGCGCAAACTCCTCAAAGATCGTCGCTGCAAATTTGACGCCCTGAATATAGCGGTCAATCGGCATGTTCTCGTTGGGTGCATGTAGATTGTTCTCAGCCGCACCAAATCCACTCAGCACCGCCGGATGGGGCACGTTGATCATGATCGTGCCCTGGGTGCTCACGCCCATGACCAGCGGCTCTTCGCCCCAGATCGAGTCTGCAGCGGCAATGACCGACTGGCTGATGGCCTCTGCGACCGGTGTCTTGTAGGGGTTGGCCCGAGCCGTGTGCACGACAATCTCCACGTCCTCGAAGCCATGTTCTTGCAGATGTGATTCCAGCTTTTTGAGCTGATCGACCGGCTCCAGATTGGGCGGACAGCGGAAATCGAGCTTGGCCGTGGCTTCGGCGGGCACGATGGTCTTCATGCCCTCGCCCGTGTATCCGGCGTCCAGTCCGGCAATATTGCACGAAGCGCCATAATGGATGGCTTTGAGCAACTCGATATCATCATCGTAGGGGAAATCGGCGGTCAGCCCAAGCTGTCGCGCCAATTCCTCGCGATCGAAGTGTTCCAACTCCTGGCGGAGATAGTATAGATCATCGGCGTCAGGCGGCAGCAGGGCGTCGTACCAGCCGTCGATCAGAATGCGGCCATCGGGGCTGAAGATGCTGCTAAGGCAGTGGACGAGCCGCCACGACGCGCTGCGGGCTTGCAGGAGCTGTGCGCGCCCGCTCCAATAGTCGATGCCGTGACTCTTCACGTGCAGTTCGACGGCCAGGATCGCTTTGATGCCCAAGTGAATCTCCGGCTTGAATGACGTACGATGAACGCCGCCATCCAGCCCGATACTGGCGTCGCAGGCGCAGAGTTCTTTGTTATCGGCCACCCAACTTGCCAGGTGCGGGCTGCCGACCTCTTCTTCACCTTCGATCAAGAAGACCAGATTGACGGGTGAAGATCCGCGCACTTCACGGAAGGCCTGGGCTGCTCGCACGAAGGCGAGCGCGCCGGATTTGTTATCGGTGGCCCCACGGGCATAGATGACGCCATCGCGGATGGTCGCGCTGAAGGGCGGATCGATCCACTTCTCCAGCGGCTCGGGCGGCTGCACGTCGTAGTGGGCATAGCAGAGCAAGGTGCCGGCCTCGGGATTGGCGCTGCTTTCCGTGGCGTAGACGATGGAAGGCGCGTCGGTCACAGGCAGGATGCGCGTGTCAGGCAGACCATCGTCCACCATCTGGCGCTGCAACAGGGTGGCGCATTCCTCGAGTCCAACTCCCTGTGCGCTGATGCTGGGTTGGCGCAGGAGTTCCTGCAATTCGGCGACCAATTCGTCGCGATGGCTGTTAATCCAATCATAGATGTCTTGCATAATCAGGAATCATTCCCTTCAATTGGAAGCGTGGTGAGTTTGATACCAGGCCACGGTTTTTTGGAGGGCCGCTTCCACCGGCATCGCATGGAGACCCATCGCCTGCTCGATCTTACTACTGTCGACCACGAACGGTGCGGTGAACTCGTACATCATCTCAACGGTTGCCCGCGCTTCGGGCACAAAGAGACCGGCCATCCGCATCATCATCGGGGAGATGACCGACACCTTGGGCTCGACGCCCATCATCTGACCCGCCATTTTGACCATCTCGCCCTGGGTGCGGGGGGCGGCATGGGGCGCAATCCAGACCTGACCCAATGCCTCGTCGTTGACGCCGAGAATCGCTGCCCCCTTGCCCACATCCTCAATGTAGGCCCAGGAGTGGGGCATCTGTGCGGAGCCGGTCAGCTGGGCCTTCTTCCCCGCGACCAGATTACCGAAGACCAGTTCGCCTAGGGCCGAGCCGAGCACGCCAGGGCCATAGTAGTCGCTGGAGCGCAGAGCCGTGGCCTGGACCTCGCCCCGTTGATGGGCGACCATCACATCAGCGGCCATTTCCGCCCGCAGCGCGCCTTTCTTCGATTTGGGACGCACAGGAGATGATTCGGTAATCGGCCCCGACGAGTCGTACATATACAGGTTTTCAACCGAGACATAGCGCGCCCCGATGGCTTTGGCTGCAGCCAAGGCCCCTGCTTGTAGCGCGGGGAAGTACTTGTGCCATTGGTGGTAAGGGGGGTTGAGGGCCTGGTAGATCACCGCTGCGCCCTGGGCCGCCCCAATTGCCTGCTGCGGGTCGGACACGTCCGCAGCCACAACCTCGACACTATCCGGCATCAGATCAGGCCGTTTGCCGCTGCGGTTGACAGCGCGCACCGAGATATTCAACTCACACAGGGCTTGGGCCGTCCAACAGCCGACCGGACCGGTTCCGAAAATAACATGAGTTTGCTCGCTCATTTTCTTTCCTCCTCTGCAAGGTATACTATTTTTTGCGCAGAAACACAATCGCGGTGGCCAGCATCCAAAAGTGCAGCAGCGTGACCGACAACGTGAGGTTGATGCCCATATCGACGCCGACGATATGGAGCACCCGAAGGTTCAATCATGGTCAAGGCGGTAAACTTTGGCCAGCATAAGGCCTGACACAGTGTCAGAGTCAAGAGGCAAAATGAAAATTCCGAGACTTTGATCAAGGCTCGGAATTCGTCGGGTGTGGATTGGGATGGACGATGGCGTTTGCGACACAGCAGCACGTGCAGTGCTCTGCGCGCTTAATTCAGTGATTCGACCGGAACGAGGATTTCAAAGACGGCGTCGTCGGGATCGGGGCCGGCAAAGAGGTCGAGTTCGCGGCCGAAGAGATGCAACTCCCGGTACGTGCCTGCGCTGGTGTAGCCATTGGCGCCGATCCAGCGGTAGAGATTAGCGACCACATCGGGTATCTGCCACATGCTGCCGTGGTAGACAATGCTGGCAGCCAGCGGCGCGGCGGGCAAGCGATAGCGTTTGAGCACCGTCTCAGTCTCCGGCAACTGCACGCTGTCCTTGACCGCAACCGCCAGCGACATATCGATGTTCTCTTCCGCGTAGGCCTGAATATGATAGAGGGCCAGTTCCACGCCGGGGGCGATGCCGTAGCCGTCCAGCCGCGCATAGAGCGTACGCAGCATCTCATCGCGCACGTCCCCCATCTGGGTGACGTGGGGCACAAGCCGGCGTATGGCGATCACGGTCTGGCCGGGCAGTTCCTTGAGCGCCACCTCATAGGGGATCGGCTGTTGCGCCGCCTCGATCCGTTGAAGTCGCGCCGAGACCCGGGCCAGCTTGGCCCGCTCCGCGGCCAACTGTTGCTCGATCATCTGCTGGCGCTGGCGCAGGATCTCCTCAAGACTGCTGTCGGCCTCCGCGTCATCCAGCAGCGCGCCCACTTCGTCCAGCGACAGCCCCAGATCTTTGAGGGCCATGATCCGGTGCAGCCGTGGCAGTTGGTCGAGGGTATAGTACCGATAGCCGGTCCAGTCATCCACATGGCCCGGTTTGAGCAGGCCCAGCTTGTCGTAATGGCGCAACATACGCACCGACGCCTGGCCCATCTGTGAGAAGTCGCCGATCTTGTACATGGTTGCTTTGAGATCACTCAGGTTTGGCTGCGATTACGATCCCCCGCAGCACACTATCCTACAACTGCAACTCGGTCTGTGGCCGGCTACATCCTCCCATATGCCCACATGATGGCTGCCGCGTATTTGATGCCCTTGATGTAATGCTCAATGTCTACATTTTCGTCAGGCGCGTGCAGGTTGCAGTCGGGCTGGGCGAAACCAGTCAAGACCGTCGGCATCCAGACATGCTTCAGAATGGTGCCCTCCGCGCTGACGCCGTTGACCACCGGCGGCGCGCCAAAGACCGTCTCCGCGGCCCAGATGATGGCCTGGCTGATGTCCTCTTTGACCGAGATCTTGTAGGGCGGCTCGGGCGTGCCGCCCCGAATGATCAGTTCGATGTGTCCAAAGCCGTGGTCGACCAGATGTTTTTGCAGCCGGGCAACAGCCTTGTCCGGGTTGATGAGCGGGGGAAGGCGCATATCCAGCTTGGCCCGCGCTTCATTGGGCACAATGGTCTTGCTGCCCTCGCCCTGATAGCCGCTGGTCAGCCCGGCAATGTTACAGGTCGGCTCGTAGGCACGTGCTTTTAGCGCTTCGACACCTTCACGCCCGAGGGCAAACTCGTCGATGCCCCACTCTCGCTTGAGTTCATTGAGGTCTAGCCGTTCGGCGTTGGCTTCGAGTTGCTCAAACTCCTCATCGCCCAACTCCCAGAGATCCTCGTACCAATCATCGATCAGGATACGCCGCTGATCATCCACCAGTGTGTTGAGCGCGCGCACCAGATCCCAGGCCGGCTGGGGCAGGAGCGGTGCATTGAGGCTGTGGATATCGGCATTGGCGCCCCGGGCGATCAATTCGATGGAGAGTACACTCTTGAGGCCAAGATCGATATCCGGCACCATCACGCTGGGGTCAACGCCGCCGTCCAGACAGTGCATGGCGTCTGCTTCAACCAACGCCGGGTTGGCTTCGATGAAGGGCCCGAGATGGACCGAGCCGATCTCCTCTTCGCCTTCGGTGATGAATTTGAGATTGACCGGCACGTCGCCGGCCGTCTGAAGCCAGGCTTTGGCTGCCTTGGTAAAGGCCAGCACGCCCGATTTGTTGTCGGTCGCGCCGCGCCCCCACAGTCGCCCATCGGCAATCTGCCCGCTGTAGGGCGGGTAGGTCCAGAGTTCAACCGGTTCGACCGGCTGAACGTCATAGTGGGCGTAGCAGAGCAACGTCTTTTCGCTGGATGCCGTCGGCATGTGGCCGATGATGCAAGGCGGGCCATCCGGCGTCGGATAGGCCGTGGCGTCCAGCCCATCGGCGTGCATCATCTCAACGACTAGTTCGGCGCACTCCTCAAGGCCGATATTCTGTGCGCTCACGCTCGGCTGTTGCACAAAACGTTGCAGATCAGCGATGGCTTCATCGCGGTGGGCGTCAATCCAGTCAAAGACCTGTTGCAGGTCCGGGTGTAGTTCACTCATGTTGCTCCTTTTTTGTCGTTCTATCAGATCTCAATCACCCGATCATCCGGGCCGTGCTCGCTCAGATAGCGGCTGAGCCGTCGACCCGCGCCCTCTTCGGTGACGACCATGCTGTCGATGATGCGATAGCCGTCGATGCCGGGACGGTAGATGCCCGGCTCGTTGGAGAGCATCATGGTCGGGGCCAGGATCGTCTCGTCGCCCACCGAAAGCCAGGGGGCTTCGTGGCCTTCCACGCCCATGCCGTGGCCGATGCGATGACGGATGAAGTCGCCGTAGCCGGCCTCACGCAGCACATCCCACGCTGCCTCATTGACGGCTCGACAGCTGTTGCCGGCCACCAGCGCGGCCACCGCCGCTTCATCACACGCCCACGTCGCGTCCAGGCAGCGACGCTGATCCTCGCTCGGCTCGCCCACGATGAAAGTGCAGCCGCTCTCGGCATGATAGCCGCCCACCTTGACGCCGATGCCGACGATGAGTGCGTCGCCCGGCTGAATGGCGACGGGACCGGGTTGGCCATGGGGCAACGCCGCACGCGGACCGGTGTGTGCGGTCAAGGCCACCGCGCCGCGGTAGAAGTTGATCAGCTCATCGAGCTCGGCACGCATCTTGGCCGTGGTCTCGCGCTGGACAATCTGCACCACATCCAGCTCGGTGATGCCGCTACGAATGCCATCGGCGACAGCCGCTCGGGCGATCTTCCAGGCCAAAATCGGCAAAGTGGGCCGCTTGCTCGGTCAGCGCCAGTTCGGCCTCACTCTTGAGGTAGCGCATGGGCCCGATGACGCTGTCGAGCACCAGACGCGGTTTAACCACGGTCATTGCTTCGAAAACCTGTGACCCGCACCGTCCACGGCGATACGCTCGTCGCCGATCTGCTGCATCATCCAGACTTGTGCCGGCACCTCGCCAGGGAACTCCAAATACCAGCGGATATCGGTGATCCAGCTCTGTTCTGCGTTCTCTTTCTCCAGGAAAGGAACAAAGAAGATCGGATCGTTGCCATGGGCCGAGATGTAGATGCCCAGCGGTCGTTCGTTGGGAATGTGGAAAAAACCGGTCGCCCACATCACGTTGGCGGCATCCAATAGAAGAATGCCATCGAGATCATGAGCCGCCAGCGCCGCGCCGATCTCGGCTCACACGTTGGCGATAGTGGGCTTCGTCCAGTTGGACGCGTCGAAGCGTCGCTTGTGGTGAGTCATTTTTCATGGTACTCATGCTCCTGTGATGCGGCCGGATGTGGCCTGCGCAGGGACTATCTCTACGCTTCCATCGCTGCCGATCTCGATCTCTGCCTGCACTGTGCCCGCGCGCGGACACCCGGCGCTCACGAGCAGACGTGCCGGCCTGTCATCCACGCTCACTGTCCAGAGGACGCTCTGATTCGAAGCTGGAAAGTCGTAGAAGCGGGTGTAGGCGATCGAGCGACTGCTTCGGCCGGCCAGGTGACCCAAATCCTGCGAACGGCTTGACCGTGTACGAAGCGCATGCCGTCCGGCCCGCTCAGCTCGGCCATCACCGGCTGAGGCTTCCCGCATCTGCACCGCCTGCTCGCTCAAATTGGTGGGCAGAAAGCCCGTGTTGTCGACAACAACGCTGATCTGGTAGAGGCCATCGTCCGAGCGATTCCACGTTCAGATCCCGCAAGCGCAAGCGGGGTGCGGCTGCCGCGTGGCGCAGGGTGAAGAGGCAGTTGGCCGCGGCCATCTCCTCCAAATATTCGGCTGGCGGCGGGTTGCGATAGGTGTACATACGCTTCCAGCCGCCGATCTCGACAGGGCCAAGCTGCGGATGCTCGAAGGGTGTCCACGGCATGAAGCCGTCACCGTCCAGTTTGCGATCCTGCCAATGCAGCAGCTTGAGCATCTCTCCCTCATCGAAATTGCGCAACGGATAAAAATCCTCCCGCTCGATACCGGCAGCGCTAAAGACATCCCAAAGTTCGGTGCTGAAGATGGGGATGCCCAACGCGCCGAAAATCCAGTCGATGGACGAGCCGTAGCGTTTGAGATTCTTGTCCGGCGTGAAGTCTTCATACACGGAGATCAGCGGATAGCCGGTCGCTTCGACGCCCATCTGGCCCAATGTCTCATAGATGTATTTGTCATCGCCCAGAAAATGCTCATCCGGAAAGGTGAGCCACGGACGCAGGATCACGCCGCTGTGGGTGTGATAGTTCTGCATGCCGGCGATATTGGGATGGTCGAGAATCCAACGCACCACCCCAGCGATCTCCGGCTCGCTCAGGGGATGTTCGCCCGAGCCATATTGTTGGCTTTCGGGAACCCAGTTGGAGGGGTAGTTGCGATTGAGATTGCCGTCCTGGGGACGGGGCACGACAAAATCGCCGCCGTCCCAATCGACCAGCATGCCTTCAGGGACGATTCGGTAGTAGTCGCCGCCGGTCTCGTCCGGCCCGCGTGGTATCATCAGCCGATCATCTTTGTCGCTGATGCGCCATTCGCCGGCATCATCACAGATGCGCATGTCGAGGATGAAGCCGTCCTCGTTGATGTCCGCATAGTGCAGGCCGGGACCAAACTGCTCTTCGCCCGGCAGATAGCGTCCATTGCCGATCCATTCATAGAAAGGCATTGTCTGCACGATCTCGGCGCCGTCGGGATTGACACGGGGCACAAGATAGAAAACCTGCTCATCCAAGAGCTGTGTGACCAGCGGATCGGATCCGTACTGACTGAGCAAAGTCCACGCAGTGTAGAGAACAACCGATGTCCCACTGATCTCTTCGGCGTGGATATTGGCATCGATGTAGTAGCCGGGTTTGTTCTCCGCCGGGCCGGTCTCGGGGTTGTGGATCTCGATCAGCCAGACGGAACGGCCACGATGACTCTTGCCGATGTCATGCAATGTCGCCATCTGCGGATAGGCCGCCGCCAGATCGGTCAAGCATTCGGTGAGTTGTTGATGGGTCAGATAGGCGTGTGAATTCGAGATTGCGTATCGGTTTGTTCATATTGTTGCTGATCCTGACAGATTTGATTGTTCACAAAGCACGCATTTATCGTGTTGCAATGATGTAGGGGACGTGTTAAACTGTTAACTGTTAACAATTGACAGTTGGTTTCGGTCATTATACGGAACTTACTCGTCAATTGTCCACACGGGGGGCGATTCATTCTACGTTGAGCTTGATTCACTCAGGCTCGCAACAGATCGCAACGTTCGCGTGGGAATCGAGTTCCAATCGGGTATTGACCGTTGGCTACATCGCGGTCATTCATGTTGTTGTCGTACACCACTTCTGTTTTATCGTTTCAATTCAATATCGTTTCAATTTCACAATGGAGGTCACAACACTATGTCTAGATTGCAGGGGAAACGCTTGTGGCTCGTCGGCGTATTGCTGACGTTGCTTCTCGTTGTCGTGGGTTGTGCCGCACCGGCAGCAGCCCCAACGGGTGACGCCGCTGATGCGATGCCGGCAGCGAAGAAGTATGGCTGAGGAAACAACCTTGGTCCTCGCTCAGACCGTCGATCTGGACGGTCTTGGAGCCGTCTGAGGTCAACTCGCGTGCAGAGTGAATGTCTTTGCGCAGATGTACGCAACCGTCTATGAAATCACCGAGAACCGGCGCAATTGAACCCTATCTGGCCAATGACTACGTCGGTTTCACGAGGACGGCACCGAGATTCACCTTCACCCTCAATGAAGGTCTGACCTGTCATGATGGTGAGCCGCTGACAGCCGAAGACTGTTGTCTACACATTCCAGCGTGCCGCCGATCCGGAAAACGCCTTCACGGGCAACACGGCCGGCTTCGTTTTGGATGCGCTCGGAATATGTCGATGCACGCGTGGACAGCGAACTTGAAGGCACCATCATCATGGAGAGCTTCTCGCACATCGCCTTGGGTTTGATCTCCGAGGTCTACATCCATTGTAAGGATTCCTATGAGGCCATGAGTCTTGAGGAAGCCGCCGCCAATCCGATTGGTTCCGGTCCCTACAAGTTCGTCGAGTGGGTCAAGGATGACCGCACCGTCCTCGAGAAATGGGATGAGTTTACGCTGCGTGATTCCACCTACGACATCCTCGAATGGCGGGTGATGCCAGAGGCTTCCACCCGCACCGCCGAGTTGATTGCTGGCAACGTTGACATCATCACCAATGTGCCGACCGGACCAGCACGCAGCGATCAACGACTCTGGTGCGGCCGAGGTCGCCGGCGTCGCCGGCACCCGCCGCATGTATGTCGGTTACAACCAGCGTGACATCTTCGACGACACCGAAGGCGGCCAGGCAATCAAAGATCCGGCCGTGCGTGTGGCGCTGCAGTATGCCGTTGACGTACCCACAATCTGCCAGGCGCTGTTGGCCTTCGACTGCACCCGTGCCTCGAGCATGGTCAATCCGCCCAATGACAATCAGA
The DNA here is from genome assembly GCA_963848115.1 of uncultured Chloroflexia bacterium. Classification (GTDB taxonomy): domain Bacteria; phylum Chloroflexota; class Anaerolineae; order Caldilineales; family Caldilineaceae; genus JAWKOK01. The sequence goes on from CAWKCP010000025.1 coordinate 81,082, forward strand.
ACCTGGAACCCTATCCCTACGATCCGGTCAAAGCCGGCGAACTGCTCGACGCTGCCGGATACCCGGCCGGCGACGACGGTGTTCGCTTCGATCTGACCCTGCAGGCCGGCGGCGGACGCTACCTGAACGACGTCAACGTCGTCCAGGCGATCGGCCAATACTTGACCGATGTTGGTGTCAACACCACGGTCGAAATTCTGGACTGGGGTTCGGAGTTTGTGCCTGCCCTGCGCGCCCATGAAGTGGGCCCGCTCTACTTTGTTGGCACGGGCGGCGGCACCTGGAGTCAGGTCTATGACATGGCCGACCTCTCCGAGCCGACGGGCGCCACCAACTATACGGAATGGCAGAATCCCGAATGGTTCTCGCGTTGGGACAGCCTTTCCGATATCCGTGATGCCGACGAACTGAAGGCAACCACGGACGAAATGTTGGAGATCTTCTACAACGATCCGCCATGGTTGTTGCTCTACTTCCAGCCCGATTTCTATGGCGTGAGCACCGATGTCGACTGGCAGCCGCGGCGTGACGAGCACATCAACGCATTTCGACGGCAAGTCCGGCGCAATAGACGCTGGTAGAGGTCGATTTGGCTGACCTTGTATGAACCCTGCCGGGGACCTCTCGAAAGGTCCCCGGCAGGTGTGGAATGCGCCCCCTGCAGTCCATCCATCATGCATCCATCCACTGGTTCACCACTCACAATGATGCCTCGAGTAGCTTATGGGTACCTATCTGGTAAATCGCCTGTTACAGACGATTTTGGTTCTGATCGGCGTGACCTTACTTGCGTTTTTGACATTGCATCTTGCCGGTGATCCAACGTTGCTCTATGTCAGCGAACGCGCTTCCGACGAAGAGGTCGCGGAAACACGCGCCAAACTGGGCTTTGATAAACCGCTTCATATCCAATATCTGACCTATGTCGGCGGTGTCATGCGCGGCGATCTGGGTGATTCACTGCGTACGCGCACACCGGCCTTTGCGTTGGTGATGGAGCGTCTGCCGGCAACAATTGAGTTGACCCTCTTTGCCATGCTGATCGCGATTGTGCTTGCGATCCCGATCGGGATTATCTCTGCCATGCAACGCGGCACCGTTATCGATGGCGGCATCATGCTCTTTGCGATGGTCGGCCAATCCATGCCCAGCTTCTGGCTCGGGATCATGCTGATCATCTTTGTCGCCTTGAATGTCAGTTGGTTGCCCATATCCGGCCATATACCGGTAATTCAGCCCCTGCTGGAGGGTGACATTATCACTGCGGTGACCAATTTCCCCAACGCCATTCGCCATATGCTACTGCCCGCGATCACGCTTGGCGTCTTCTCCCTGGCGCGTAATGCTCGGCTGATTCGCTCCTCCATGTTGGAGGTTCTATCACAAGACTATATTACAACTGCACGCGCCAAGGGTTTACCCCGGCGCAAAGTCATCATGGGCCATGCCTTCCGCAATGCACTCATCCCATTTGTCACGATTATCGGCCTTGAGTTTGGCTTTCTGCTCAGCGGCGTGGTGGTGATCGAGACCGTCTTTTCCTGGCCTGGAGTAGGGAGACTGGTTTTCAATTCGATCAACCAGCGCGACATTCCGGTCGTACAAGCTGCAGTGGTCTTCTTTTCGTTTCTCTTCGTCGGCCTAAATTTGCTCGTTGATATTGTCTATACCATGCTCGATCCACGCATCAGGTTGAATTAACCAATGAGCGAACAAACTGGCGTGGCATTGACAGCGTCACAATCCAACGAAATCGAGATTCTCCGCCGTTCACCATCTACCTGGCAACGCGCGACCCACAGTCTGGTCAGGGCCAAGTGGCCCATTCTCGCCATCATCTTTCTGCTTATGCTGATTTTTGTGGCTGCGTTTGCGCCCCAGCTTGCTCCGGCTGACCCCAACCGCCAGAACCTGATTCGTCGCCTTCAACCGCCGTTGACCCTGGCCGAGGATGGCACGATGGAGTATTGGCTCGGCAGCGACGGACTGGGACGGGATGTCTTGTCTCGCCTGATCTACGGCGCTCGGGTCTCGATCCTCGTCGGCCTGGCTGCGGTGATTCTGGGCGGCACTGTTGGTACACTGCTTGGCGTCACCGCCGGGTATATGGGCGGTACAGTCGACAGCGTCATCATGCGCATGGCCGATATTCAGCTGGCCTTCCCCTTCATCCTGTTGGCGATCATGGTGTTGGTCGTGCTGGGCGCCGGGGTCTTGAATCTGGTGTTCGTGCTCGCCATCGGCCAGTGGGTGACCTATGCGCGTATCTCGCGTGGGGAGACCATTGCCCAGCGGCAAAAAGAGTACGTCCAAGCCGCACACGCCATCGGCGTCAGCCATCGACGCATCGTGAATCGCGCGATCGTGCCTAACATCCTTGCGCCGCTGATCGTGATCGCGTCGTTTAACATCGCCAGCGTTATTCTGGCAGAAGCCGCACTCTCTTTTCTTGGCTTGGGCGTGCCGCCAGATGTGCCGACCTGGGGATCGATGCTAGCCGAGAGTCGGGACCAGATCATCGGCGGGTTCTGGTGGTTGGCTGTCTTTCCCGGAGTCGCCATTATGGTGACTGTGCTTTCACTCAATATCCTGGGCGACTGGACGCGCGATTTTCTCGACCCGCGATTGCGCAAATGATAGAATGTTCCATTCCCAATTCGAAAACCTTGATATGGATGAAACACCCATGACCGACAATGAATACACCGGCGACTACCGTACGCAACAGATTCCGCTGCGCTACGTGCCTGTCGATGAACTCACGCGCGTTACCCAACAACTGTTGCACCAGACGGCGCTCACGGATGGCGACGCCGACATCATCGCTGATGCACTTATCACCAGCGAGTTACGAAACCTGCAAGGGCAAGGACAAGGCGTGCGCCGGGTCAGCGCCTATGTAGACCGACTGGCCAATGGCTATCTGGATCCGACCGCTCCGTACGATATCCTCAAGGAGTCACCTGCGCTTGCCCTGGTGGATGCCCACAATGCTCCCGGTACGGTGGTCGCAGTCAAGAGCATGCGACTGGCCGTCGAAAAGGCCAAAGTCTGTGGCATTGGGATGGTCCTTGTGCGCCACAGCAGCCACTTTGGCTCCGCCAGCTATTCGGCCAGCCAGGCCTTGTCAGACGGATGCATCGGCGTCAGCATGACCAATGCGGGGCCGGAGATGGCCCCTTGGGGCGGCATCGATGGCGTCGTTGGCACCAACCCCTGGGCAATCGCGGTTCCGTCCGGCGACGGCCCCGATGCCATGCCTATCATTCTTGACATGGCGCTGACCATGGCCGGCAAAGGCATGATGCGCTGGCTCATGCGCGACGGGCGCAAGATGCCCACAACCTGGGCCATCACAGCGGATGGCCAGACCACCGACGATCCGGCTGAGGCCATGGATGGTACGCTACTGCCAATGGGTGAATACAAGGGCTACGGCCTCAGCCTCGTCACAGATGTGCTCACTGGCGTCCTCAGCGGCAGTTCATTTGGAACCGTCCCCTACAGCGATCCGGCCCGCCAAGATGTTGCCCACCAATTCATTGCCTATGACATCGATTGGTTTATGGACCGTGCCGATTTCTACCAGAACCTCGCAGAGTTTGTCGCAATGGTGAAGAGCAGCCGCACGCGCCCCGGGGTGGACGAGATATTGCTGCCGGGCGAGTTGGAATGGCGGCGAATGGTCGAGAAGCGAGAGAGCGGGGTTCCACTTGACCCGGAAATCTATGACGAACTGAAAGCGCTCGCTCAGAAGTTGAACGTCGACTGGCCGCTCGACTGAAGCGAGGCCAAAGAAGCAGTGTTCCAAGACGTGCCACGAAAAACGTGAAGAGCCGTTGCTCTTCACGTTTTTCGTGGCACGTCATTTGTCTATGTTGGTCACGAGCGATCTACCGCTCTGTAACCACTCCTCGTTCCTCCGGCGTCAACGCCTCCAACACCTGGCAAGCAGTCTCGTAGCGCCCAAAACTGGGCATCAGATAGACGCCCTGCACATGGGGCAATTCCTTCAATTCCAACAACAACTCCTGCGCCATCTTGACGCCCTCCTGGCGGCCCTGTTTGCCGGCCTGCTGCATGCGTGTCAGCGCGTCCTCGCTCAGCGTGATGCCGGGGACCTCGTGATGCAGGAAGCTGGCGTGCTTGTGACTTTGCAGGGGCAGCACGCCAATGAGCACCGGCACGGGAAACTCGCCATGGCGCTGGTTGTAGATTTGGAGAAAGTTGACCCACAGTTGTGGATCGTAGATGGGCTGGGTCATGGTGAAATGGGCGCCGCCGCTCACCTTCTGGTGGAAGCGGTCCACTTCCTCAGCCAAGTCGGCCCGCGTCGGATCACAGGCCACAGCAATGGTGAAGTTGCCCTTTTGGCCCATCTCGCGGCCGGAGAGATCGAGACCCTGGCTCAGCTTGTCGATGATACGCACCAAGCCGATGCTATCCACATCGTAGACCGGCGTCGAGTCGGTGTTGTCGCCCAGACTGGGCGGATCACCGGTCAGGGCCAGGATGTTGCGTACGTTGAGCGCCCGTGCGCCGATGAGATCGGCCTGGAGCCCCATGAGCGAACGATCACGCGTGGTGAAGTGCAGGATGGTCTCGATGTCGACCTGCTGCTGGATCTGGATGCAGAGCGAGAGCGCGCTCATACGCACACGGGCCATGGGGCTGTCGGCCACGTTGACCGCGTCCGCGCCCATGGACTTGGCGTGGCGTGCGCCTTCGATCTGTTTCTGAGCGCTGAAGCCCCGCGGCGGGTCTACCTCCACGCTGATGACAAACTTGCCTGCCTCCAACTTGCGCAAGAATGAGGTCGGACCGTCATCATCGGTCGTGTAGTCGGTGGCCGAACTCAGACGCACCTGAGCCACTTCTTCATCAGTGACGAAAGCGACAACATCATGCTCAAACCCCGAGGCCAACTCAGCGAGCGCTTCATCGACTGCACCGCGCATGGCACGCACATGCATGGGCGAGGTGCCGCAACAGCCGCCGACTGCGCAGGCGCCGTAGTCCATGAAACGCGCCACCTGGCGTCCAAAGTACTCGGGGCTGGACGGGAAGGAGAGCCGGCCCTCGACTCGCTCCGGATAGCCGGCATTGGGCATGGCGATGAAACGCACATCAGGGGCGAACTCATGCATCGTCTGCAACGTGCCCAGCATCTGCGTCGGTCCGACCGAGCAGTTGACGCCAATGACATCTGCCCCCGCGGCCTGCAAGGCTGCCACCACATCGGCAGGCGTGTGGCCGGACGGCGTCAGGCCATCCTCGGCAAAGGTCATGGAGGCCACCACCGGCAGATCGCAAATCGCCTTGGCCGTCTCCACGCCGATGACCAACTCATCCAGGTCGCTGAAGGTTTCGAAGAGGAGCAGATCAGCCCCCGCCTCCCAGAGCACGGAGACCTGCTCATGAAACGCCTCTCGGGCCGTGTTGGTAGAGAGCGGTCCCATTGGCGCAAGGTGTTTGCCCAGCGGACCGATGTCTCCGGCAATGAAGAGGGCGCGCCCGACGATCTCGCGCACATCGCGCACCAGACGCACGGCCCGGAAATTGAACTCGCGCACCTCATCGGCCATGCCATGCTCGGCCAGATGCACCCGGTTGGCCCCAAACGTATGGGTCTTGATCACGTCCGCGCCCGCGGCCGCGTAGGCCTGATGGATCTCGGTCACCCAGCCGGGTCGGCTGACGACCAACGCCTCTAGACACTGCTCGCTGCTGGCGCCGCGCGCATAGAGCAATGTCCCCATGGCGCCGTCGAACAGCAAAGGTCGTTTATCAATCGCTTGCAAAAACGGATGCATCGAGCGCTCCTAACGTCATCGAACATCAATGTACACGCAAAGTGCCAAAGTTATACCATTAATCAAGCTTTTGCGGTAAAATCCTTCGATGTGCATGGGATCCTACTGCGTACTACGTACTGCGTAAGGTCTCGTTCACGAAGCCATTTCAAGATTGGCGACGCCAAAGAACGAGTACGTTCAACTAACGGCAACAGACACTCTGCGAGGAAATATTACGCAGTACGCATTACGGATTACTCTACTTTTCACGAAGCAAGCAGCAAGCAGCACTCTTCCATGTCCGATTATCCAACAACCTTGACCTTCCAGCAGGCACGCGATCTGCTGACAACCGAAGCCAACGCCCTGGCCGCTGAGATCGGCCAACTGATCGCGCCCGATATGGACATCGAGTCGACCCAGATTCCTCGCGAGCAGCAGACCGCTGGCGTAATCGTCTTTCGCGGTCGCCTGCTGCGACCGAGCCACGACGTCTTCCCTCGCTGGCTGAGCGAGCTCAACAGCCGCGGCTATACTCCTCTGCTGCGGCCCATCCCGGGGGGCGATCCTGACTTCGTTGCACTGCGCATCATGGCGGGCATCGCACCGAAAGCACACCCGCGCCAGTGGATCAACGGAGTGCTCTTTGCCTTGACCGTGCTGAGCACCCTCTTGGTCGGCTCCATGTACAGCCCGGATCTGGTCGGGCTGACCAGCGCCTGGCAACTCTTGCTGCCCCAGAACCTACTCAAGGGCTTGCCCTTTGCGGTTACGCTGCTCGGCATCCTAGGCGCCCATGAGTTCGGCCACTATTTCGCGGCCCGTTATCACAATGTGGCGGTCACACTGCCCTATTTCATTCCGCTACCCTTTCCGCCTTTCGGCACCATGGGGGCGTTCATCCAACTCAAAGAGCCGGTCCCCGATCGGCGGCGGCTTTTCGACATCGGCGTGGCCGGTCCGCTGGCGGGCCTGGTGTTGGCCGTGCCGCTGCTCTTTTACGGACTAAGCACCAGTCCCATGGAAGTGCCGATCTTCAGCGAAGGCAGTTGGCTGGAGGGAAATAGCATCCTCTATTTCTTCGCCAAGTTCTGGATCTTCGGCAAAGCGCTGCCCGATCTGATCACCGGCGAAGATGTGCTGATGAATCAGGTGACGACAGCAGCCTGGGCAGGTCTGCTAGTCACTGCGCTTAATCTGTTGCCAGTGGGCCAGCTAGACGGCGGACATACGGTCTTTGCCCTCTTCGGCGAAAAGGCCCGCTACATCAACCGCATCACTATCGGCGTGCTGGCAACGCTGGGTGTAGCCGGCATCCCCATGGTCCAGGAGTTCTTTCCCAGGCTGGTCTGGGTCGGCTGGATGGGCTGGTTCTTCTGGCTGGTGCTCATCTTTGCCGTCATCGGCCCGTATCATCCGCCGGCGCTCGACGATGTCACCGAGTTGGATCGAAGACGGCGCTGGCTCGGCTATGCGATGATCGCCATTTTTATTTTGATCTTTGTGCCCGTACCGTTGCGGGCGTTGTAGACTACACTCGTACTCGTTCTCTCAATTGTTTCGAGTACGAAGTACGAGAACGAGAACGAGTATGACAACGTTGATAGAGAGAAAACCCATGAACGACATCCCATCCATGCAAGAGGTCATCCGCCGCCTGGACGAATATTGGTCGGGCCACGGCTGTACGTTGTGGCAACCCTACAGCGAGAAAGTCGGCGCGGGAACTATGAACCCTGCCACCGTGCTGCGCGTGCTGGGGCCTGAGCCATGGAACGTGGCCTACGCCGAGCCCTCGTTCCGCGCCGATGACGGTCGCTATGCGGAAAACCCCAACCGCATGCAGATGCACAACCAGTACCAGGTCATCCTCAAACCTGATCCGGGCAACCCTCAGGAGCTCTATCTGGGCAGCCTGGAAGCTATCGGCCTGGATCTGACCCGACATGACGTGCGCTTTGTAGAGGACAACTGGGAGTCGCCCGCGCTGGGCGCCTGGGGCCTGGGCTGGGAGGTCTGGCTCGACGGCCAGGAGATCACCCAGTTCACTTACTTCCAACAGGCCGGTAGCCTAACCCTGGATCCGGTCAGCGTAGAGATCACCTACGGGCTGGATCGCATCGTCATGTACCTCCAGAACAAGACCGAAGTCTGGCAGATCGACGTCGACGGCGTCCACACCTATGACGAAATCTACCGATCTGCCGAAATCGACAACTGCGTCTACAACTTTGAGCTGGCCGATGTCGACCGCCTCAAGACGCTCTACGAGATCTACCAGGCCGAGGCAGAGGCCTGCATCGAGCGTGGCCTGGTCGCACCTGCCCACGACTACGTGCTGCGCCAGAGCCAGACCTTCAACCTACTGGACTCTCGGGGAGCTGTGGGCGTCACCGAACGCGCTAAGTTCTTCGCCGGCATGCGCAAGCAGGCCAGAGCCATCTCTGAACTGTACGTTGAACAGCGGGAGCATGAAGAATACCCCTGGCTCGATGACGGAGCGGCCGGCGAGGAACGAGGAGCAGAGGGCGTCGCGACCCCCAGTCACCACTCCCCACTCCCCACTCCCCAAGACCTATTACTCGAACTCGGCTCCGAGGAACTCCCGCCCCAAGACGTGGTCGACGGCATCGAGCAGATCGAGCGCAATTTGGCCGCGTTGTTGGACGAATACAAGCTCTCGTACGAAAGCCTGCGCGTCACAGGCACCACGCGCCGGTTGGTGGCCTACGTCACAGGCCTGGCCCCCAACCAGGCCGATGAGGTCGTAGAAAAGCGCGGCCCCAATGTCGACCGCGCCTACGATGCTGACGGCCAGCCAACCAAGGCGGCCCAGGGCTTCGCCCGTGGCCAGGGTGTCGATGTGGGCGATCTTGAAGTCCGAGACGAATATCTCTATGCAGTCAAGCGCGTCGAGGGCAAGGCGACCATGGATATGTTGCCTGAGCTTTGCGGCGCACTGATGGACGGCCTGCGCTGGCGCAAAACCATGCGCTGGAACGCCAGCAACGCGGGCTACCCGCGGCCCCTGCGCTGGCTCCTGGCCCTCTATGGCGAGTATGTTGTGCCCTTCACGTGGGCGGGAATCGCCAGCGGCAATGCCAGCCGTGCACCGCGCTATATTGACGCAGCCACACCGTTGGAGCCAGGCCAGTTCTCGACCTTCGCCATCGAGCGTAGCAGTGACTACTTCCATGCCGTCGCCGAACAGGGTGTCATCCTGGACCGAGACGAGCGCCGGCGGACTATCGCTGCGATGGTGCAAGAGGCCGCCGCACGAGTCGATGGCTACTCGCCAGAGGATGAAGACCTGCTCGATGAGGTCACCGACCTGGTTGAGTCGCCCGAAGCGCTGTTGGGCCACTTTGAGGAACGCTATCTGAAACTGCCCATGCCGGTGCTGATTGCCGTCATGAAGAAGCACCAGCGCTACTTCCCGGTCTTCGTCCAGGACGGAGCCGGAAAGAAAAGTGTTGTCGTCCAGCGCAACATGTTGCCCTATTTCGTGACCATCGCCAACAGCAGCGGCCTGGCCCAGCCCGACGTGGTGCGAGCCGGCAACGAGGGCGTCATCCGCGCCCGCTACGCCGATGCCGCCTACTTCTTCCGCCAGGATACCGAGCGCTCGCTAGATTCGTTCACCGAGCGACTGGGCACGCTGACCTTCCACGCGAAGCTCGGCTCCATGCTCGACAAAGTGGAGCGGCTCAAATCGCTGGCCCCCCAGATCGCCGCCATGTTGGATGCCGACGACGCGGCCGGCGAGGCAGTGGTCCGGGCTGCCGCCCTGAGCAAATCCGATCTGGTCACCAGCATGGTCGTTGAGATGACGAGTCTCCAGGGCATTATCGGCGAGATCTATGCGCTGAAGAGCGGAGAGAGCTTTGACGTGGCGACAGCCATCCGTGAGCACTATCTGCCCCGCTTCTCAGGCGACGCGATGCCCAAAACCACGGCCGGGCTGGCGCTGAGCCTGGCAGACAAGTTTGACAGCCTGGTCGGCCTCTTTGCCGCCGGGGCCATCCCCAGCGGCAGCGCCGATCCGTTCGGCCTGCGCCGGGCCGCGCTGGGCATCGTCAACGCCCTACTGGCCACCGAGACCGACTTCAGCATCGCCGCCGGTCTGGCCGCTGCGGCAACCTTGCAGCCCATCGAAGTCAGCGAAGGAACACTGGCCGAAGCTGCAACCTTTGTCACGCGCCGGCTTCAGGGCGTGCTGCTCGATGCAGGATATGCCCACGATGTGGTCGAGGCTGTGCTGGCCGCACGAGGTGACAATCCATCGGCAGCACTGCGAGCTGGGGCCGCAGTCAGTGCGCTGGTGGCCCAGCCCGGCTGGGACGAGACCTTCACCGCCTACGCCCGCGCCGCACGCATCGTGCGCAACCTGGATGAGATCTACGAACTCAACCCGGGAGTCTACAGCGAGGATGTCGAACGAGCACTACACGACGCAGCACTTGCCGCAGTGACCGCGCTCGAAGCCTCAGCCGAGCCGGGCAGTGTGCTGGGCGAGCAACTCGTTGCCTTGCAGCAGCCCATCAATGATTTCTTCGACAACGTGATGGTCAACGCCGAGGATGAGACTGTGAAGCAGGCAAGGCTGGCCCTGGTGCAGCGCATTGCTGGGCTGCCGGATGGCGTGGCCGATTTGAGCAAGTTGCAGGGGTTTTAGGTGAAATGAGCTGTCGGGACCCTTCAAGAATCCTGGCGAACAAAAAGAGGGCGGCATTGCTTGGTGAGCAATGCCGCCCTCTTTTTGTTCAGACTTGCGGCGAAGAAGGATCGTAGAAATCAAACTCGAGCAACAATTCTTCCACTCGCCTCAGAAAAGTGTGTAGTGGCTTTGGCTCAAGCCCATGCTCCAATATTTGATGCTCTGCAGGAACGCCGTACGGATGCATGTGCCATTCTTCTTGCTCACAATCGATGCCAAAAACGCGCTGGCCGTCCTCGATGAGCGAAAAGTAGAGAGCGCCAGAAAGTTCACCACAGAACACATGTACAAACAGACCCGGACGGATGTGGAAGCGAAGAGAAAGCGTGACGTCAGTTCGTTCGGTCTCCTCAAGTCGCTGCATGAACCAGACGGTTTCAAGTGCCTCAACAGCCTCGGCTCGTAGCTCAGTAATTCGGCTACTCATGACTGATAGCGCGCAACTCGTGAAGTTTTCGCTCTGCTGTCAATAGTCCGCCAATAGCTGATTCCCAGGCCATGGCGTCCTGCTCGACATCCCAACTGAAATTTTCTTCCTTAGTTACCCGTCGCTGGATGAACTCTTCAAAGGACATGCCGTATTTGTCAGTGAATAGCTTGTCAGTTCGGCGATGACGAGCCAGTTGTTGCAGGAATTCTGTACGGAGAAGTGCACGAATCTTGCTATCAATATCCTCGTCACCCAAGGAAGGATCGATCAGGAGCGCCTGCGTGCGTTCGTGTAATTTGACTTCTACCATCGGTTTTCCACCCCATTCAGCGTATTCGCAGAACATCCATCCATAAGCATTTTCCCATGTCAGCATCGTTCCTGTCAATGGTCAATTCTGACCAGGCATAGGCTTTTGGGGCAGCGGAAGAAAGCGAAGAAACTCGCGGTAGTTGCTCAGTTCTGCTAGGGCCATATTTTCACTCTCCGTTCCAACAAACGAATACAGAAACAACACATGCATTCTCCACTGGCCGCGGTCTGCCTGTCAAGGACTTCTGAATCCTCCGCATTCCTGATTCTAGAAACCGACATTATGTGCGGCAATTTCGCAGTCAGTCGATGCAGGATCACAGATCACGAATTGTGTGCCCCAATTCGCCGGTAGGCATTTGCAGCAGCCACAGATCGGCACCCCTAGTATCGCAGAAAAACACACAAACTGGCACAGTAATGAGATTTTTCGCGGTCCGCCCAGATATCCAGCAATTTAGCGGATCGTTGTCATCGTCAAATTCAACTGCTAGAGATAATCTACATCGTAGGCCAGGCTCGATCGATCTACAATTCGTCTTTGACCCTCATGACATCATTTGTCGGCACAGCCGTGTCCGGAACGGACCGGGGGACTTGGCAGCTCAAATAGAAACAGCCAGGACTCGGTCACCTGAGTCCTGGCTGCGTGTTGTTTGTCGTTGTACCGATGCCCGCCTACGGCAGGCCCAACGCCGTCGCTTGGGCCGAGGCGTCTTCCAACAGCGCACCCTGGGCCGTCAGCGAATAGAGGCCGGGCACATATGAGTTATTGTAGACAATGACCGTGTACTTGCCCTTACCCGAGGCATTGAGGGTGGCTTGCAGCTTGCCTGCATCGTCCCCATACTGAACCACATAGCCGGTAGCAATTTCGACATCCTCAGGGCGAGCGCCGGCGATCATCCGTCGCCAGCCGTCTTCGTCGAGAATCATGAAGTTGATATTCTCGGCCAACTCTTGCGTGTCACGAGGGTCGAAGTCCATCGTGACGACCATGGTGCCGTTGACAAACTCAGGCAGCAGACCATAGTAGTGGTGCTCAAACGGATTCGTCAATTCGCCGGTCAACGTCGGACCGTAGAGTGCGGCGATGGGCGTGGCTGTCGGCGAAGGTGTGGGCGTCGGTGTCGGCAACTCGCCGCGCAGTGCCGCCTGCTCCAACGCAGCGACCTTGGACTCATTGGTCTGGCCGTAGAGATCCTGTAGCAGCGCCCCGTTGACCTCCAGGACGTAAGTCGACGTCACATCCGAGTCATTGAAGACGACCACGGTGTAATCCGTTGCACCCGACGCTTTGAACGCGGCCAACAGCGTCGCATCATCCTCGCCGATGGGCGAGGGGAAACCGGTGGCGATATTGAGCGTACGTGGATCGTCACCGGCGACATAGCGTCGCAAACCGTCTTCGTCCAGCACCAAGAAATTGGTCTTGCCGAGAAGTTCCCGAACATCGTCCGGAGCGTATGTCATCTTCAACCGCACCAGTCCGTCACGCTGGTCGGAATCGACCTCCAGGTAGTGCTTGGTAATCCAGTCACCCAGTTCACCCGTCACCCGACGCGCCCGGATGGGCACGTAGCCGACTGAGTTAAGCGGAGAGTCTTCTTCCTCCTCAAGGGGCTCGCTCAACGCCGGAGAAGAGACACCGCCTAAGGCGTCGGCAGCAGTCGCATCGGCAGCAATCGAGGCCGGAATCTCGGTCTGCCCTGCGTCATCTATCAGGGTCGCGCCCAGAGCGGAAAGCGTATACGTCACTGGCGTCGAGGAGTCGTTGGTGATCACGGCCGTATAGTTGCCTCGACCTGAATCCCGGAATGCAGCCCGCATCTTGTTGCCAACCGGATCAAACTGCACCAGGCTGCCGGAAGCGATCTCCTCAACGTCGAGATCGCCGCCCGCTAGATATTGGCGCAAACCGTCCTCATCCAGAACCTGAAAGTTGATCAGACCACGGATCTGAGGATCCGTATACGGATCGTAGCTAAGGGTCAAAACGATCACGCCATCGCGTTGAAGCGCTTCAACACCCAGAAAATGCCGAGTTTCAGAGGTCGGCAGTTCGCCTTGCAGGACCGTCGATCTCAGTTCACTGGATGAAGTGCCGGCAGTCGGTTCGCTTGAAGTTGATGTACTCTCCGCCTGCGCGAAGAGCGTACTTTGCGCCGGCTGAACCAGAGGCTGTGCCAGAACGATCATGGCCGAAAGAGCAGTCGACAGAGCGACCAATTTAGCCAGAGAGGCAAACCGTCGCCACAGTGAGATATTTGACACTGAATTTCCTTTCGTCATGCATTTTCTCGATGCAATTTCGTTCAAAATAGTCCGAGGAAAGGTGGGCGTTGTCGAACCAGCGCCTTGAGACATACCGCTCGGTTTCGATTCACCAATCCTCGTCACCAGACGGGTCTGATACAGAGAATGATACAATAGCACGCTTTATTTCAGCGGGCAACTCAAGACAGACGAACTGCATGCCGCACTGCGTTATAACTGCTTGTCAATTGTAGTTGAATCGTTTAGAATAGAGTTATTTCGCTGAATCGATCTACACCCATTCTCTTGCTTGTTCTGATTGCAAAATGTTGAGCGAAAGTTGTAAGGTAAGAGCTGTAAGGTGCTGGAAGCTCGCGGCGGATGATGCAACGTAGTCGGCAGAGGTCGACTGCGAAAGCACAATCTATAGGCACGATTATGCTCCCCATAGTTGAGATTCGAACTTTCGGAACTCTGCACGTCGTGCGCGACGGTGTAGCAGTGACTGAGAGCGACTGGCATACGCGACAAGCGCGCCAGTTGTTAAAAATACTGATCACGGAGCGGCCGCGGCCGGTCTCGACCGATCGGCTCATAGAAATTCTTTGGCCGACGAGTACGCCCGGCGCCGCGGCAACAACCCTGCGTAGCGCCATCAATGCACTGCGCAATGTGGTCGAACCCGATCGACGCAATCGGGCTCCCTCTCGATATATTATTACCCAAGCGCCGGGCTATGCGTTCAGCCACCACGAAGATATCTGGCTTGACGTTGACGTCTTCGAACGCGAACTTGATCAGGCGCGGCGCACCGTTGACATAGACACACGTCGTCGGCTTCTGGACGATGTCGTTCTTCTCTACAAAGACGACTATTTGATCAGCGACCCTTATGCAGACTGGGTGCAGAATGAGCGCGAGCGGCTGCGCGAGCGATATTTCAACGCCCTGCTGGAATTATCCGAGATTCAGGCCACAGTCGGTGACTTCGCCGAGGCAATCTCAGCCTGTCGGCGTATTCTGGCCCGAGACGAAGTGCGCGAGAACGCGTATCAATTGCTCATGCGTTATCAGGCTGAGTCGGGCGATAGTGCATCTGCACTGCTATCCTATGAACGCTGTCGCACGATCTTAGCCGAAGAACTTGGCGCCGATCCAAGTCCGCTCACGCAACAGCTTCACCAGCGAGTTCTGAACGGCGAGATTGAGCCGGTTGCGCATACGTCCATGTCTCATGTTTCGCATTTGACGAGCAGCAGCGGCGTCCACAATGGTTCTACACCGCTCTCATTACCCCAACAGAATCCTGTCTCGTTGCCGCAGAGTGTCCTGTTGCCGGCGCTTGACGAACGGTTCATCTCGTTTTTTGTCGGACGAGAGCAGGAGGTTGCAGAGATAGCAGGGCTGGTGGACAGTGCCTTGGCCGGTCACGGCGATCTACTGGTCTTGGAAGGCGAAGCCGGCGTGGGCAAAACGCGCCTTGCCTATACGGCATTGCAGCGCGCAGCCGACGGCGGAGCGACAGTCATCAGCGCCACCTGCCAGACGCTCGAACAGAAATTCCCCTTTTCACCTCTGGCAGACAGCATCGGTCGCTATCTTCACAGCCTGCCCGATTCTGTGCTCAGAGAATTGCCCCATGCCAGCCTGACTGAGTTGGCCCAGATCGTGCCCAGTCTGCAAGATCACATTCCCGATCTGCCTGTACTGACAAGCGACCACACGTTGCGCACAGACGAAAGCCACCAGCGACTGATCGACAGTATCGTCGGTTTCCTGGCCTATCTGGCCGAATTACGGCCGTTGTTGATCTTCCTGGACGATCTGCATTGGGCAGATCCTGACACATTGGCCGTGCTAAGCCGCCTGTCACAACGCCTGGGCGAGCTTCCGCTGTTCATGTTGCTGGCCTACCGCAGCGACGACATGGTCGAAAACCAAGCGCTACTGACGTTGCTCCATGCCTTTAACCGCACTCACCAGCAGCACATCGTTGAGGTCACACGGCTAAGCCTTGAGCAAGTACAGCAGCTTGTCCAGCTCTTCACAGGCGCCCCAAGCGAACAGGTCAACGAGCTTGCCCATTCGTTGTATGAGGCAACGCATGGCAATGCACTCTTCGTCACCGAAGCATTGCGCGCCCTAAACGAACGCTTCCAGTCGATTGTGGAGCAGCCGGCGCACGATCACGCGATTGATGGAGCCGGCGTCTGGTCAGCCCCCAATGCTCAAGGGTTCTCGCTGCAAGGCAACCAACGCGTTCACGAAATTATCCTCGAACGTGTTGAGCGCCTGCCATCCCCAGCGAAAAAGGTATTGCGACTCAGCGCAGTGATCGAACGAGACTTCAGCATTGATTTACTCGAACTCGCCTCAGAAAACGATCCGCTGGATGCCCTTGACGTGCTGCTGCAGCGGCAATTCCTCGTTGAGCGTTCCGATGAGCGTCTTGATTTCAGCCATGAAGTCGTGCGCCAGGCAGTTTACTCCAGCATGAATACGCTGCAACGTCGTCGCTACCACTGCCGCATCGGAGATGCACTGGTCAAGCTGGGTCGAGACAGAACCAACCCGGCTGAAACTGCCTTTCACTTCGGCCAAGCAGGCGGAGGCAAACGACATGAGTTTGCGCAGTACTCCGTGTTGGCCGGGGAGAAGCTGTTGAACGCCTTCGGGTTAAGGCAGTCGATTGAACAGTTTGACCACGCCCTCGCCATCATTGAGCATAGTGAAAACGACGATGCTCAGCTTGCCCGACGTGCGTTGATGGGACGCGGTCTCGCCTATGAAAGCCTGCTCGATCCCGATGGCGTCACCGACACCTATCGTCGCCTGCAAAACTGGGCGCGCGCGCAAAATGATCTCGAACTCCAACTTACTGTGCACAGCCGCCTGGCTTTTATGCTTGAGTTGGTCGGGCAACAGCGAGAGAGCAATGGTCTGCTGAGCGAGTTGATTGAGGCGTTTCAGGACAGCAATGTGCCCAGACGATCAGAGACGATCAACGATCTCCTTGAGCGTCGGCGGCGAATCTATAGTGCTTCATCAGCGGATGAGGCCGAGGGGTGGCAGCCATTTCTCCCTGCGCCCGAAGTGCCTGGCGACCCGGTCTCGAATGTGTTGGCCATCCTGGACCCGGTGCACGCTGTGCTGCCTCTGATGACCTATGGCTGGACCCTGCGCGTACAAGGCCAGCTCGAAACAGCCAAGCGTTGCCTCACCAAGGCGGCTGAACTTGCCCTCGAAACGAATCAGCGCTCATTGGCGACCATTGTCTACTTCCAATTGGCCGTGATTGCACGCATGCAGGGCGACCTGATAGAGAGCCAGGCATATAACGAAGAGAGCATGGCGCTCAACCGGCCCGGCGAGAACAGCGCAACAGAGCTGGTCAGCATGTGGCCACGTATCGCCAGCGCTTTCCAGTCTCTTCATGCCGGGCGTATCGATGAAGCAGAGCGCCGCTTGCAACGAGTCCTCAACTTCCTCGATACAAGCGACTCGTTTCGCAACCACCGCAACAGCGCCGCCATCGGGTTGGGCATGGTCGCTCTCGCCCATGGAGATGTCGAAAAAGCAAGCCGGATACTGAATGAAGCGCTGGCCGATCCGATCAATCTCTATCCGTATACACATGTCCAGGGGTTGCTGGGATTGGCTCGTATTGCCGCGCTGCAGGGAGATGCGGAGACTTGTCAGATGCAGTTGCAGAGAGCCCTGGCCTTTGCCGGGAATCGCAGTCTGATCGAGGAGTATGCCGAGATCCTGCTGGAGATCGCTCGCCACGATCTCAATGGCGTACCCACAGCTGAGCTGCTTCGAGATGGCTATAAGCACACCGTAGAGGCCGGCATGGCCCCCATGGCTGCTCAGCTGCTGGATGCTGCCGAGCAGGTCTCGCTGAAACCTGCCACTGCACCAGGTGATTGATACGATCGAAATCGATCATAGAGCAGCAGACGGCGATCAAAAAGAGGGGGTGGACAAATGTCCACCCCCTCTTTTTGATCGCCGTCTGCAATTCAATCAAGGCCTACCACTTATGGCCCATATACTTGTCCCACGTCACGCTGACGCTGGCCATGTTGGCTTCCTCAAAATATTCCACTGTGACTTTGTGAACGCCCTTCGGCGGCTGCACGTCTGCCGTGTAGGTCGTGGCCGGCTGCTCACGCCAGGAATCGATGATCAGCTTGTCGCCGACGTAGACACGTATGCCGTCATCAACCGTGGCCTCAAAGCGATAGGTGCTGCCATCAAAGTAGACATTGCGTTCCCAACGGACACTGAAGCGGTCATCAGAAATCCCTTCTCCGGGGCTGCCGCCGTACCAATTGAAGCGCACATCATAGTCGTCGCGCACGATAACCGGCTCACCATCGAAGTATTTGGAGTCGTAGTACGTGCCGCGCCACATGTCCTGAGGCCGCAGTGACTTCTGCATGTGGTCGTCCATTGGCATCATCGACATCGAGTTGGAATACGATGTCTGCATGTACTCGCCATGCTCTGGCATGGGCATCGGACGCTGTTCAGGCATAGGCATTGCCATGCCCCCTTGCATACCGTGCCCGTCCATTGGCATCGGGCGTTGTTCGGGCATGGGCATTGCCATGCCGCCCTGCATCTGTTGCTGTCCGCCCATCGGCATCGGATACTGCTCGGGCATGGGCATTGCCATGCCCCCTTGCATACCGTGCCCGTCCATTGGCATCGGGCGTTGTTCGGGCATGGGCATTGCCATGCCGCCCTGCATCTGTTGCTGTCCGCCCATCGGCATCGGATATGCTCGGGCATGGGCATTGCCATGCCGCCTTGCATCTGTTGCTGACCACGCATCGGCATCGGTTCAGGCATGGGCATCGGCATTGGCATCGGTTCAGGCATGTGGCTCATCTCACCACACCCGATCTTGAGCATCTGCCCGGCATCGATCTTGTTGGGATTCTTGATGCCATTCTCCTTCATCAATGCGTGGACAGAGGTGCCGTAGGCGTAGGCGATCTGTGCCAAGGTCTCGCCGGCCTGCACCCGATGGTACTGACAACCACCGTTCATCGGCGGCATTGGCTTGGGCATAGGCATCGGTTCAGGCATGGGCATGGGCATGGGCATCGGCATCGGTTTGGGCTTGGCGTATTCCTGGTCCTTGGTCGGTGCATTGACCGGTGGCGGACCGGCTGGGATGCAGAGCGTTTGGCCACCCCAGACGTTGTTGACGTCGGGCAATCCGTTCGCCTCAGCCAGCGCATAGGTGCTTACGCCGTAATCGTAGGCGATTTCGGAGCCGGTCTCGCCGTGCATCACCGTGTGGTAGGTTTTGCACTGGACCTTACCCATATCGCCACCCATGTCACCGCCCATGGAACCACCGCCCATGCCACCCGAACCCGCCGGAATGGTGAGACGCTGGCCCACATAGATATGGTTCGGATCCGAAATGCCATTGGCTTGCATGATGGCGTACATTGATGTGCCATACTGCAGGGCAATACCGGAAAGGGTATCGCCGGGCCGCACAACATAGTACTGGTTGCCCTGCATGCTCATCTGGCCGACCGGCGCCGCCGACACACTGGCTGGAATCAAACCAGTGCCGATGACCATAGCGAGCGCCAGAACGATCGGCGCCACGCGGGCGATTCTCTTTAACTGACCTATCGATTTCATGATTCTCTCCTTTATGTTTCCAACGAACGACGTTGGGTCATTCCTCTACAGCGGGGTACTTCGTATCGATCTTCAAAACGTCTTCAATCTTTAGAAGTCAAAAGACTGGTGTAATCTCGGTATTGTCAGACTGTCTGTGCCTTGCGCTTGCAGCTTGCCGGCCAACGTCTCTACGGCATCAGGCTCTCCATGGACAAGAAATGTCTGCTGCAGGCGACTGGCGTCAAAACTGTTCGCCCAGGAGAGCAGTTCGCTCTGATCTGCGTGGGCGCTATATCCATCGATGGCGTCAACGTTGGCCTTTACATCGTACTCTTCTCCAAAGATGCGCACCTGCTTGGCGCCATCCTTTATACGGCGCCCCAACGTATGCTGCGCCATAAAACTAACAGTCAAGATCGTATTGGATGGATCCCCAATGTTGTTCTTCAAATGGTGCAGTATGCGTCCACTTTCGGCCATGCCGCTGGCACTGATGATCACCGCCGGAGAGTAGAGGTTGTTCAGCTGTTTGCTCCGCCGTACGCTGCGTACATATTCCACCTCAGCATAATCAAAGGGACTGCGCCTCCGACCCTCGACCAGAAATTCCTGAACCTCAGCGTTCCACGCCTCTGGATGCATCCGAAAAACATCGGTGGCGTTGACAGCCAACGGGCTGTCAACAAAGACCGGCAGGCTCGGAATGTCGCCACTTGCATCCAACTTGTTGAGTGCGTAGACAAGCTCCTGCGTACGTCCGACAGCAAAGGATGGAATGATCACCTTGCCGCCCCGTCGTGCTGTCTCATTGACGATGCGTCGTAATTTTTTGGATGCCTGCTCATAGGGCTCATGCAGTCGGTTTCCGTAGGTACTCTCCATGATGAGAATATCTGCCTCACCCAGCAGATCCGGCAGTTTGAGAATCGAAACATCCTTGCGTCCAAGATCGCCACTGAAGACAATTCGCCACTTGCGCTCGCTGCTCTGCTCCTCAACATCCAGCTGAACAATCGCAGCGCCCAAAATGTGTCCGGCATTGTGGAATGTCAATTTGACCCCATCGGCAACCGTTATTGTGCGATAGAGTCCGACACCAATGAAGTGATCGAGGCTTTCCTGCGCATCTTGACGTGTGTAGATCGGCTCTACCGGCGGTTCGCCCTTGCGTCGTTTTTTCTTGTTCAGGTAGAGCACATCTTGTTCTTGGATATGCCCGCTATCCAACAGCATATAGGTAGACAGATTGCGTGTAGCGGATGTGCACCAGACATTTCCGCGAAATCCTTGTTTGACCAGATTGGGGATATTCCCCGAATGGTCAATATGTGCGTGGCTTAGGATCAGCGTATCGATAGAAGCCGGATCAAACGGGAAGTTTAAGTTTCTTTTGTAGGTGTCCGAACGACGCCCTTGATAGAGGCCACACTCCAAGAGAATCCGTCGGTCATTGACCTCCAAGAGATGCATTGAACCGGTGACTTCTTTAGCAGCGCCGTGAAACGTCAACTTCATTGGGAAACTCCTAGATGCCTAGATTTGGACATCTATATCTCTACAGCAAAACAGGAAAGGTCACTGATGAAACCCGTCAGAAAACTCACTTGCGAATCTACCACCGGTAGACTTGCCGAACGTCGGTTGTACTAAACACGCCAAACTGAACAAGGGTAGTTGAGCGCCAAAGAATTAGGCACCGAAGTGTTGTTCTGCGGAATACTCATCTGAGACATGCAAACGTGGTAGACAGGCGGCGTCCTAATCGTAGGAATGACAAAACGCACAGCCTGGGAGGGTGCAGAGGTATTGTACGACATTTTCGCAAAAACCTCAACCATCAATTTCAGGTGACAGCAAAGCCAAGATCGGGTACACTGACTTGAAGTTTCCAGCACACCTTAACCACCGATGACTACGCGCTATTTCACATGAAAGCTATCCAAGCTGCTCGCTTCTCCGGTCTATCATTTCTGATAGCGACCGCCTTCGCTATCTTTGTGTCGCGCACGGGCTACCGCATCATTGGGGTAACGCTTCCCAGACAAGTATGGATTGCTGAGAATCCCACGCTGTGGGCCGTGGGCAATTGGCTTTGGATGTTGGCGATCTTCTCGTGGATGGTGGTCCTGGTGGCGTTCATGTGGAGCTACTCGCCCGCCCACCGCATCAGTTCAATGCTCCAATCAGGTCTTGTGATCATCTCTGCAGTGCTGCTGATTTCGGGCATCGTTGTCTGGATGAGCGTCCTTCCCTATAGCGCTGACCAACCCAACGCCGCCGAACTGATACCACTGATTGACTCTCTTGCCCTTGGTCTTCTTGGAGCCGGCCTTTTCATGGCAGGGACGGTTACGGCCTGGCTCGGCCTTGACCTCATTCGACTAAATGCACTATCGAGAGAATGGGCCCTGCCGGCGGTTCTCGCCGGACTCTGTCTGCTGCCGACGCCCCTTCTACTACCCCGCTTCACCTTGATCGCTGCTGGCCTTCTACTCTGGCTTGCCTGGTGTCTAGTGCTTGGCACACGGAAGTCGTTACCGAGCGCCTACGCCGAATGGAAATGACACCTTGTCGATATCTATGTCCCATCCGTTTTTCATCTGCGTGAATCTGTGGCGAAAAAGGCTTCTTGCCGCGGATTCAACTTTGGAGGAAAGTTTTTTTGCAGTGACGTCACCGAGTTCCTGGGGTCACCTTCCTGGTTTGCATGAGAGATTGTGCTATAATTTTCCAAAGCCATAAGCCAGGAGGAACACAGATTGAACGTCTCTCGACTGTTGTCGGTGGCAAGGGGTGATAGGCCGGCCGACCTTCTATTGAATCATGCGCACATCGTCAACGTCTTCTCAGGCACGATCGAAGAGGCCGATATCGCCATTGCCGATGGTATGATTGCCGGCATCGGCAACGGTTACAGTGGATCAGAATCCGTCGATCTTCACGGGGCCTTCGTTGCGCCCGGCCTGATCGATGCACATGTTCACATTGAAAGTAGCCTCTGCACGCCACCCCAGTTCGCAGCGGCGGTGGTGCCGCGCGGCATCACTACGGTTGTGACCGATCCACACGAGATTGCCAATGTGGCAGGCATTCATGGCATCCGCTACATGGCCGAGATGAGTCGGGATCTGCCGCTGCACGTGAAGATGATGGCTCCATCCTGCGTGCCCGCCAGCCATATGGAGACCAACGGCAGTTCGCTCAACGCCGACGACTTGGCCCCACTTCTGGCAGATAACTCGGTCATCGGTCTAGCCGAGGTTATGAATTATCCCGGCCTGATCGCGGGCGCGCAAGATGTTCTAGACAAGCTAGATGCATTTCGGGGACACCCCATCGACGGCCACGCCCCTGCCATTCGTGGCCGAGAGTTAAATGCCTATGTGGTGGCCGGAATCGGCAGCGAACATGAATGCATCACGGTTGAGGAAGCTGAAGAAAAGCTTGCCCGCGGCCTCTACGTCTTCATCAGAGAGGCAACCAATGCCGCGCAACCTGCATACGCTGCTCCCGCTGATCACACCCGAAAACAGCCGGCGCATCTGCTTCTGCACCGACGATCGCATCGCCGGCGATCTGTTGACCCAGGGCAGCATCGATTACATGGTGCGCGAGGCCATCGCCTATGGTATCGATCCGATCACGGCTTTCCGGCTGGGTACGCTCAATACCGCCGAATGGTTTGGCCTCAACGATCGGGGAGCTGTTGCACCCGGTCGTGTTGCCGACCTGATGATCTTTGACCATCTCGATGCGCCGCACGCGCGGCAAGTTTATGTCAATGGCAGGCTGGTGGCTGAGGAGGGTCGGATGATGAGCACGCCCACGATTCGGTCCGAAACTATTCCGCCGTCGGTCGCCAGCAGTGTCAACATTGATTGGAATGCCGTTGACCTGATCATACCTGCGACAGGCAAGATTGTGCGTGTCATAGGCACGCTGCCGGATCAGCTTGTTACTGAGGAACGCCTCCTCCCGATTGCGGTAGCAGACGGACAGGCGATAGCCGATCCGGAACGGGATCTGCTCAAAATGGCCGTGATCGATCGACATAGCGGCGACAACGGTATCGGGCTGGGCTTCATCCAGGGTATCGGGCTAAGGTCCGGAGCCATTGCCGGCACTGCCGCTCACGATCATCACAATCTGGTCATCATCGGCGCGGATGACAACGACATGAAGATGGCGGGGCAGGCCGTCACCGAGATGGGCGGCGGCCTGGTTGTTGTCAATGGTGGCACGATTATTGCCTCCCTCGCCCTGCCGATCGCGGGGCTAATGAGCAACCGCTCGGCAGTCGAGGTAAGTGAAGCCTATCAGCGTCTGCTGGATTCGGCCGCCGACCAGGGATCTCCGCTCCACGATCCCTTCATGGCCATGAGTTTCATGGCGCTGGAAGTGATCCCCAAGCTCAAATTGACCGACAAGGGACTAGTGGATGTCGAGCAATTTAAGGTTGTGGAATTGTTTGTGTAGTGATTGAATTGAGTCGCCAAAAAACACGAATGATGACAAAGGAACCTACCAATGTTTGAGAAGCTCACCGCAGCACCGCCGGACGCGATTCTCGGTCTGTCCGAGGCGTTCAAGAAGGATCCGAATCCCAAGAAGATCAACCTTGGTGTCGGCGTCTACAAGGACGCCTACGGCAAGACGCCGATTCTGGCCACGGCCAAGAAGGCGGAGCAGATGTTGCTCTCCTCCGAGTCCACCAAGAGCTATCTGCCCATTGACGGCAACGCCAGCTACGATGCCGCCGCTCAGGCGTTGATTCTCGGGCCGGACCACGAGATTGTCGCCAATGGGCGCGCAGTCACCGTGCAGACGCCGGGCGGGACCGGCGCGCTACGCGTGGCCGGCGATTTCATCGCCAAGAACCTGCCGGGATCCTGTCTCTGGCTCAGCGATCCGACCTGGCCCAACCACCCTGCCGTGTTCACTGCCGCCGGCGTAGAGCTAAAGAGCTATCCATATTTCGACAAAGCGACCAATCGTGTCGATTTTGAAGCCATGTTGGATACGATCAAGCAGATTCCAGCCGGCGATATCCTGCTGCTACACGGTTGCTGCCACAATCCGACCGGCGTCGATCTGTCTTTGGCGCAATGGAAGCAGGTCGGCGATGTCATCGCAAAGAACGGATTGATCCCGTTGGTCGATTTTGCCTACCAGGGTTTTGCCAACGGCATCGAAGAGGATGCCGCAGGATTGCGTGAACTCTGCAGGCCGGGCGCAGAACTACTGGTCGCCAGTTCCTTCTCCAAGAACTTCGGCCTCTACAACGAACGTGTCGGCGCGCTGACGGTTGTGGCCGGAGACGCCGAGGCGGCTCAGACAGCGCTGAGCCAGGTCAAGATTGCCGTACGCCGCAACTACAGCAATCCGCCTGCCCACGGCGGTGCCATCGTGGCCACCGTACTCACCGATCCCGAACTGCGCGCTGAGTGGGAACAGGAACTGGCTGATATGCGTGATCGGGTCAACACCATGCGCGGCCTCTTCGTCGAAACGCTCAACGAAAAAGGTGTGGAGCAGGACTTCAGTTTCATTGCCGGTCAACGTGGCATGTTCTCCTTCTCCGGTCTCAATCCTGAGCAAGTACAGGCCTTACGCGACAAATATGCCATCTACATCGTCGGCTCCGGTCGCATCAACGTGGCCGGCATGACGGAAGCGAATATGGATTATCTTTGCAGCGCGATTGCAGATGTATTGGGGGAATAGGGGTTGGGGAATAGGGATTGGTGATTGGGTGTTCGACGGACGTGTCAGTTCAATAGCCCAATCTCTCACTCACCCAATCCCCATTCCCCGATCAGCCAATCCCCAATCACCAAGAAAGAACCCACCCATGAAACAACTTTCCCAACTAGTCGGGTCAGTCCCCGCGTCCGTCACAGCCATGATGATGCAGAAGGGACGCGAGCTGAAAGCGTCCGGTCTGGACGTGATCAACCTGGCCGGCGGCGAGCCTGATTTCGATACGCCGCGCCACATCATCGACGCGGCGCATGCGGCCATGCTGGCCGGCGACACCCACTATCCGCCCTCATTCGGCACGCCGGATCTGCTGAATGCCATCGTGGCCAAGTTGGCGCGAGAGAACGCTGTTCAGGTCACACCTGAACAGATTCTGGTTACGCCCGGCGGCAAATGGGCGCTCTACGCCACGCTGGCCGCAATCACCAACCCCGGCGACGAGGTTTTGGTCCTCGACCCGGCCTGGGTCAGCTACGGCCCCATGGTTCAGTTGCAGCGCGCTGTGCCCGTTCACGTGCCCCTGCCGTCAGAGGATGACTTCCGCATCACTCCAGAACAGCTCGAGGCCCATGTGTCCGAGCACAGCAAAGCCATAATGGTCACCAGCCCCAACAACCCGACGGGCCGTGTGATCACGCGTGACGAGATCGATGCCATCGTCAAGGTCGCCACTGATCATGATCTCTACGTCATCAGCGACGAGATCTACGAGCACATCCTCTTTGATGACGCTATGCACTACAGCCTGGCGGCAGATCCGTGCATGGCGGAGCGCACCATCACCATCAATGGTTTCAGCAAGGGCTATGCCATGACCGGCTGGCGCCTGGGCTGGATGGCTGGCCCCCAAGAAGTCACCAAGCTGGCGCGCACGTTACAGACTCAGAGCATTACCTCGGCCAACAGCTTCACCATGGCTGCAGGCGTTGCAGCGCTCAACGGTCCTCAGGATTGCGTGCACGAGATGACCGCCTCCTACGCCGCCCGTCGCCGTTTCATACTCGACGCCTTCGAAGAGATCCCGGGTATCGAGTGCCCGCCGGTGGAAGGCGCGTTCTACGTTTTCCCCAAGTTTACGCACACCCACAAGAACAGCCTGGAGATCGGACAGATCCTGCTGGAAGACGCGTTGATTGCGACCACGCCAGGCAGCGCCTTCGGAGCAGCGGGCGAAGGCCACATCCGCTTCAGTATCGCCAGTTCCATGGATGATCTGGAGAAGACGGTGGAGAGGCTGGCCCAGATTACCCCAAAGTTGTAGATCTGAGGGGCGGGTGGCGAGAGGCGGATATGTGCGCCTCTCGCCACCTGCCTCACTAACCATTCATTATTCGACCCATCAACCACTGGCAATTGACAATTCTTCCGGAGCCATCATCCCATGTTCGAATGGTACGTCTATCTACTCGCCATCGCCGCAGGCATCCTGGCCGGTATCATCAACACGTTGGCGGGAAGCGGTTCGCTCGTCACCCTGCCCATGCTCATTTTTCTGGGGCTACCGCCCAGTGTGGCCAACGGCACCAACCGTGTCGGCGTGATCGTTCAGAATATTGTCGGCATCGGCACCTTCCAACGCAAAGGAGCGCTGGACACGTCCGGCAGCATCTGGTACACGATTCCAGCCATGCTCGGGGCCGTCGTCGGTGCAATGATCGCGGTCGATCTCAACGAAGAGATGATGAACAGGGCCATCGGCATCGTCATGATTATCATGTTGGTGGTGATTCTGGTCGATCCCAAGCGCTGGCTACGCGAGAAATCCGATGTCAGACCGGGACGACCAAGCATCTTGATGTTGGGACTCTTTTTTGTCATCGGCATCTATGGTGGTTTTATCCAGGCCGGCGTAGGTATCTTCTTGTTGGCGGGTCTGGTGATGGGCGTCGGCTACAACCTGACCCAAGCCAATGCCGTCAAGCTCGTCATTGTCTTGGCCTTGAGCGTTACCGCCATTGCTGTCTTCATCTACAATGGCCAGGTCAACTGGTGGCTGGGCGCGTTGATGGCCGTGGGCCAGAGCATCGGCGCCTGGCTGGCCGCGCGTTTCGCCGTCGGCAACCCGAATGCCAACATCTGGGTGCGCCGTCTGTTGATCGCCGTGATCGTGCTGTCGATTTTGAAGTTGTTTGGCGTGTTTGATCTGGTTTCGGGGTGATGGGGTAGAGTGCGGCGTGCTGCTTGAGGTTGGAGGAGTAGTTCTCACGTTTGGGTGTCGGTTTGAAGGCGACTGCGTAATGCGTACTGCGTAAAACGTAAGGTTTCGTGGACCGACCTTTGTCGCGGTTCGAACATGTAAAACCAAGCGGTCGCCAATTCAAAACCACTTTCTCAACGAGACCTTACGCAGTACGCAGCACGCTTTCCTACGCCAACACCCTCAACACCCGATCCACCCCCTCAACTGTCTCCTCAACATCCTCGTTGGTAAGCAGCGGGCTGACATCAAGATGGACTGCGCGGCCCAGCAGGTCCAGGCTGCGCGGACACATGTCCTGTGAGTAGGTGATCTCGCGGTTGGCCCAGGCCCAGGGATTGTCATTGGCCGCCCATGTGCGCTGCTCCATGACCGGCACCCAGTGTGCGTAGACATGATCGTCGGCGATGTCAGGGGCATAAAGGATGCCGGCGCCGATGTTCTCTGCTCGCAATGCCCCGGTTACCCGCCGAGCAATATCAGGCGTCTCCATGAATAGGATAAGGGCAATGGCGGCGTCCCCCTCCTCATCGACCAACTCCCGGAACTGCAAGCCTTTTTGCTGCATCACATGCGCCATGCCGGCTTTGAGCATAGCCTTACGGGCGCGCATGGCGTCAATCAGCCCCTGCAACTTGCGCAGTTGCACCAAGCCAATTGCCGCCAGGGTTTCCGGCATACGGTAGTTGGTACCGTAGAGCAGTTCCTCTACCGGAAAGCCGCGCATGCGAGCACCGATGACATCATGGTACATGACGGCCCGCTTCCAAATCGTCTCATCGTCGGTCACGATCATGCCGCCCTCGCCGGAGGTGATGATCTTGTTGAACTGAAGGCTGTAGCAGCCCACATCGCCGATGGCCCCCAGAGGCCTGCCGAAGTAGGATGCGCCATTGGCCTGGGCCGTATCCTCAATGACGCGTAGGTTGTGACGTTTGGCAACGGCCATCAGCTCGTCCATCCGACAGGCCGCGCCCCGCATGTGCACGGCCATGATCGCCTTGGTGTAGGGCGTGATCTTGTTTTCGACATCGTTTGGATCGAGAAGCAATGTCTCATCCACCTCGGCCACAATGGGCACGGCCCCGGTCGCCAGCACAGCGGTGGCCGAGGCAATCCATGTATAGGCCGGCACGATGACCTCGTCGCCGGGGCCGATGCCCAGCCCGCGCAGGCCGCAGATCAGCGCAGCCGTGCCGGATGTGACGCCGAGTGCGTATTGCCGGCCCTTCACGTCTGCGAAGCGCTCCTCCAACTCTGCAACCTTGGACTCCGTATCACCGGGTCCATAGTAGCGAAAAAGTCGTTTGCTGCGCAGCACTTCCAGCACAGCCGTCTCCTCTTCCTCGTCTACGGCCATGCCGCCGGGATACATGGGCGGATTCGGTCGATCCTTGGCCGGCTTGCCGCCATTGATAGCCAGTGTGTTCTTGTCCATGCGATTCATTTTCACATCACCCCATTGTCCAGACACGATCTGCTCGAATTTTGTAGATGACACGCACTTCGCCCTCGGGAAAGTCAAACAGTCTTTCAGTCTCCATTCTAATCCGGTGTCGCCTCCTGGACAACATGATTGAAACAGGAGGCGGGCAACGACTCTCCGGTGTTGACAGTTGCAGTGCATGTGACCCCAAGTCGGCTCAGACGTGGAGATTTGTATGCAGTCTTGGTTAATGGTATCGTGCCGAAACCAGTAAGAATCTGTTCGATCAACATCATCACAGGAATCGAAGTGAGCCTATGCAACTCTATATCATCCGCCACGGTGAATCGGCAAACAACGCCCTTGGCACAGAAGATTCAAGCTACGACGAATATATGGCGACACGCAGCCCGGATCCCGCCCTGACCCAGATCGGTGAGCGTCAGGCGGAGTTGGTCGGCGCCTATCTGGCAGGGTCCGACTACGGCATCACTGAACTTCACTGTAGCGCCATGGTTCGTGCCATGCAGACGGCTCTGCCCATCGGCCAGGCATTGGGCCTGCGGCCACGGGTCTGGATCGACATTCATGAACACGGCGGCATGTTCCTCGGCAACCCACGCAACGAAGATGGGATCCGTAGCTTTCCAGGCATCTCACGAAGCGAAGCTTCGGAGCAGTTTCCAGGATATGACCTGCCTGAGGAAATAAGCGATAACGGTTGGTGGTATGGAGACTATGAAGACATGGACGCATGTGCGCTGCGTGCGCAACGCGTGGCTGATACGCTGGATGAGCGAGCTGCTGAGGACGATGACTCGGTGATCGCACTGGTCACACACGGGACGTTCATCGATCAACTGCTGAAGGCGCTGACGAAACAGAGGGAGAATGGCCGCCGGATCTTCTACTTCAAGAACAACACAGCCATCAGCCACGTGGACTTTCTCAATGACGGCCCCCTTGTTCTGCGCTACACAAATCGCATCCCACACCTGCCCGATGAATTGGTCACGCGGTAAATTGCTCTCGACGGGTCAAGCAAGTCCCCGGCGCGGCCCACATACGGAATCGTACCCCTAGGCTTCAGCTGGGCCGTGCCGGGGACTTCGGGCGAATACCTTGTCTTGATTGGTTCAGTCAAACTCTGTCGGGGCCTCCGGCGCACCATGAAGGTCAAAAAGACGGCCGATCTGAGCCGGCATCACTCTCGTTTCGGAGAGCGGGGGAATGGCGTCGCGAGCAAAAAAACCGACGCCATCAGTTTCGGCGTTGTTAGTCAGATATTCTTCAACCGGCTCATGTTCCAGCAACTCGCAGAGAAAGACGATCTTGTAGACATGGTAGGCTAGCGGTGGGTGACCGTGCTGTTCCCGATCCCAAAGGGCCAACAATTTGACCGCACGCGTCCGATAGCCGGACTCTTCCAGCACCTCACGTTCAACGGCAGCACTGGGTGTGTCGTAAAGATCGATCCAGCCACCGGGCAACGTCCAGCCGCCGTCTGAGCGCTCTCGTACTAGCAGGATCTTGCCGTCACGGAAAACGACTCCGCGCCCGTCCAATTTGGGCGTGGCGTAGCCCGATTCGCCGGCAAAGAGATCGTTCAGCAAGGCCGGCTCTACGTCGGAATGGGACTCAACCATCTCTGTAGCAATGCCTCGGATGGTCTCGTAGCGCTCCACGTCAAATGGGCTTTCGGCGTAGGCCAAGCCGTTCTGCGCAATGGCTTGCAATCGTTTGGCCCATTCTAGCCACAGAGGATCAGGCATTCCACGTCCCTCTAGCAGTCTGACTCATGATTCTTCAGCGATCGAAGCTCGATTCAAGGGCACGAAGCTGACTGAACGCCAGCTATCTCGCTCAATTCGCCATGCGGCGAGCAGTAGGTCTCGTTCACCATTGTTCACTCGTGCCGCAGCATCAGCGCCGCAGCGTACCTCAACCGCATACTGTGAAGTGGTTTGACCGGCACGTTCGATGCGTTGGCGTAGGTTGGTCAGGGCTTCGGTCATGGCATGGATTTCACCATCGGCAACCGAGCCCACGCCGTCGGCAAAACCCTCATCCTCGTCAGCCTTACCGTCCTGTAGGCGCAGGAGCTGCCATCGCCAGTAGACGGAACAACTATTGGCGTCCATCTCCGCCACGCCATTCCCACTGTTTCCACCGGCCTCATCAGCCACGCCGCTGCCATCCGTGGGCAGCGCCCACACGTTGACGGCAAACTCGACGTCAACGTTGAGTGTGCCCTGATAGAACCGGTGCACATCTCGGAAGTCACGGGAAAAGCGGGCCGGTGGGAGATCATTGCGCGCCTGTCGGCCATACCCTTTGCTGCTCAGCCGTTCATCCAGGATGGCGACGACGCCATTGTCGCTGGCTCGTCGGATCAACCGGCCGAAGCCCTGCTTGAGCGCCAGCGTCATCAGGGGCAACATATACTGCCCAAAACTGCTCTCGCCGGCTTCATCGATAGCCTTCATGCGCGCACCGTGCAACGGATCGCCCGGCGTGGGAAAGGGCATCTTGTCCAACACGACCAAACTCAAATCGTCGCCGGGGATGTCAACGCCCTCCCAGAATGACCGCGTGGCCAGCAGGACGCTGTGAGGCGTATCCTTGAACCATGCCAGCAGAGCGTCACGCGGGGCGTCACCCTGCGCCCGTACCGGCCAGATGATCTCTCGATCCGGATCCTGCAGGCGGCTCCCGGCCTGTTGCAGGCCGCTCCAACTGGTGAAGAGGCAGAGCGTTCGCCCCCGGCTGACCTGGATCAATCGTTCGATTTCGGATGCGACTGCATCGTAGAAGGCCGTCGGATTGCGGTAGTTGTAGGCAGGCAAAGCCGGCTGATAGAGCATCGACTGTTTGGGAAAGTCGAAGACCGTAGAAAGTACATGTTCCTCACCGGTCTCTTCAATGCCACAGCGATGCTTGAAGTGTTCGAAGTTGCGATTGGTCGCCAGTGTTGCGCTGGTGCAGATCACTGCACGCTGAACAGGCTGGTCGTCCTCGACGGCATCGAAGAGGTATCGGGCAAGCAATTGGGCCGGATCAATGGGCGCTGCATGCAGTTCCAGCGTGACACGACGCCGGTCATTGATGCGCTGTGCGTAGCGTACGTAGTTGGCGTCGTGGCGGTCCGTGGCTACAGTCGCCAGTTTGCTCGCAGCGCTGTTGACATTGGAGATAGTCAGCTCGTACCGACGTCGATCTTCTGCATAGATACCTGAGCTTTCCCCATCTTGTTGGTTGCTGCTGCCTGCAGCATCCGAGTCGCCCTGGTAGGGATTCTGATCCTTCAGTCGCTTGCCCAGATCCGCGAGCATCTTGCTCAGACGAGACATCGACTCTAGTTCGCCCTCTATCTGATAAGAATTGTCACGGCTTAGGTGGGCCACGTGCTGAAAGGCGAGCAAGTTGAGCGTGCGGAACGAATCAAGCTCCTCTTCACTTACCCGATCCTGGATCACCTGATGGTTCAGCAGTTGTTCAACGGTATAATCGGTCACCGTGGTCTCGAAGATCGAGGTCGCGGTCTGCTCCAGCTGATGGGCCTCATCGACAATATAGATGCTTGCCGGCGGCAGAATGCGCTGTCCCTCTCGCCCCAATTGCAGGGCATTGAGCAGCAGGTGATGGTTTGTGATCAGGATCTGGGCGTTGGCGGCCCGGTCCCGCATGAAGTTGACCCAGCAATCATCGCTGTAGTACGGGCAGTCGCTCTGGAGACAATCGTCTGGAAAGCTGACGACACGTGGTCTCAGATCACTGGAGAGCATAAATGGCAGGTCATCAACATCGCCGGTTTCGGTCTCAGCCAGCCAGTTGCGCAGATGGGTAACCTGCTCCTGCTCTCGATCGTAGAGGGCGATCTGGCGCTGCGACTGATCCTCTTGCAGCCACTTGTAGGTGCAGACGTAGTTGCTGCGTCCCTTGATGACGACCGCGTCGATCTCCTGCCCAAGAACGCTGCTTAGAAAAGGAATGTCTTTGTGAAAAAGCTGGCTCTGCAACGATTTATTGGCCGTTGCCACAACCACGGTCTGGCCGGACAGCAGAGCCGGCGCCAAATAGGCGATAGACTTCCCTGTCCCGGTCGGCGCTTCGATCAGTGCATGTTCGCGCTCGAGAATCGCCCGTTTGACGGCCTCGGCCATCGCCAGCTGTGTAGGTCGAAGTTCATAGTCAGGCAAGGCCTTGGCCAGCGGTCCCTCTGACCCAAAGAAGGCGGAAAGATCGCTGTCAGCCAATTGGCTGGACCTAGATGTGGCTTCCTCGCTATTCTCGTGGGCGGAGTTCTCGCCCAACAGATGACCAGGAAGCGTACCGCCGAGATCGGAGACCTCGTAGATATCTTCGTAGACCAACTCGTCATAGTCGACTAGATCGCCAGCCAAATCACCAGTGATATCACTGGCCATATTGTCAGCACTGCCAATGGGACTTTTGTCGTCAGAGGTTTTGTTTTTCACAGGCCACGCTCATCGGGGATAGACAAGAAGTTTCGGTCATTCACTGTTCGATTTTAGCACATTTGTGCGAGTCAGCCAAACAAAAAAAAGGGCGGGTAGAGGTTCTCTACCCGCCCTTCCATCTGTCTTACTCTGGCTCAAAACCAAGCAACCATCGTCTAAGCAGACGCTCTTGCAAGCGGCTGAATCGTTATTGCCAGACCGATGACAGATCTATCTGTGTCTATTCGACCGGCGGCAGGATAACAGCCTCAATGGCATGAACAATGCCATTTTCAGCCACGATGTCGTTGCCGGTGATGGCAGCGCCATTGATCGTCACATTGCCGTCTTCGTCAACGGCGATCTTGGCAGTGTTGCCCTGAAGCGTCTGGATCTCGACGCCATCCTCAAAGTCAGCCGAAGCCAACTCACCGGACGAGACGTGATAGAGCAAGATCTGCATCAACTGCCCATTGGGATTGGTCTGTAGCTGGGCCACCAACTGATCCAGTGCGCCTGCAGGCAATGCGTTAAACGCAGCGTCGGTCGGTGCAAAGACGGTTACAGTTCCATCCGCCAAGGAATCGACCAGGTCAGCAGCGTCCAAAGCAGCGATCAACGTCTTGAAGCGACCATCAGCCGCCAAGGCATCGACCACGGTGGAAGCAGACATGGAATCCATCGTTCCGCTAATGTCATCGGTATCCGTTACGCCGATTGTCGCCGTTACCCCGGTCGTCGTCGTGACAGATGGCGTCGCAGAGATCGTCGAGGTGGTTGTCGTCGTAGCGCTCGGCGCCGGCAACGGACTGGAAGTAGTCGTTGTGGTTGACGCCGTTGTGGTTGATGCCGTGGCGCCCGCGTCAAGCTGGGCCTGAGTGGGCAACTGGATTACATCGCCAATTTCAATCCGATCACAGTCATCCATGTTGTTGAAAGCACAGATCTCATCGTACAACTGAATGTCACCGTAGACATCACGTGCGATGATTGACATCGAATCGCCGGCCTGAATGGTGTATGTGCCGCCAGGTTCACCGACGACGCCGGTGCCCTCGGTTGCAGGAGCAGCAGCAGCCGGTGCGGCTTCACCGTCGTCGGCAGTGGCTTCACTATCGGCATCAGCAGTTGGCGCCGTCTCAACGACTGCGGCTTCCTGAGCCGTCAAGGTCTGGCCGGAATCATCTTTCAACAATGCCCCTTCAGCAACCAACGTATAGGATCCCGGGACGTTGGAGGTGTTGTAGACAATCACGGTGTAGTCGGTGAATCCAACCGACCTGAAATTGGCGGCCCGTTCGTTGGGCTCGGTATCAATCGTGCTGCTGCCTGCCGCCATCGCCACACTGCTCAGGCTATCGCCGCTCAGGAACCTGTTGAACCCTTCAGGATCCAACACCCAGAAATTGAGTCGGCGGGCAAGTTCCTGGCTGTCTGACGGTTCATAGCTGATGGTCAAGGTAACAATGCCATCCTTCTGTTCCGGCGTAAGCGAAAGGAAGTGTTGCGCGTCCTTTTCGTTAAGTTCGCCTTCCAGTGTGTCGGCAGTGACGACGCCAGGGGTAGTTGGCGTGACAGCCACATCCGCCTCGGCTTCGTCATCCTCGACAACGGCGGCCGGCGCTTCGACAGCGTCCTCTGTCTCCACAGTTGTTGTGGTCACAGCCGTAGCCGTAGCGGTTGCTCCATCAGCAGCTCGTTTCTGCCGTCTCTGCGTCATCAGCGACCATTGCATCGCCATCGTCAGCCATCGCGGCATTTGGATCGCTCACATTCTCGTTCTCGCCGACAATATAGGCATTGGTGGCTGCCATCGTGAAAATAGCGTCGTTAGGACTCTCATTGAAGATAATGAGCTTGTACATGGGCGCTGTGGCTCGGAAGCTGGCTTCCTGCTGATTGGGTGCACCACGGTATGGTTGAACCGGATTGCCGGCGGCAATATTGTTGTCGCGGGCTTTTCCTCCGCCGGAAACCGTGGCGACATCAGCCTCATCCAGGACAAAGAAGCCGACGCCCTCCAAATTGCCGGATTCCCAAGTGCCGAGCACAGTAACGTTGCCCGGTTGAATCACTTCCAGATCGAGCCAGATTTCGGCGAACTGCCCACCGGGAACCACGCCCTCAATCTCGGTAGATCGCACAGCATCAGCAGCAACCAGTGATACCAGTGATGTCATTACCAGTACAGCAACGGCAAAGGCGGCGACAATACGCTGCAGTTTCGTCTTTCTCATCTTTTCCTCCAGTTGGCCTTATGGCCGTAAAGCTAAATTGTAGGTCTGAACCTGCCAATTGAAATCCTGTTTTAACTATATCATTATACAGGTTTGGGAATTTCTAGGCCAAATCTCACTCAACCTCAAGACGGCGCATTTCTATACGATAGCCGTATGAAAAGGGTTCCGTTAAGCGAACACATGGATATCGGAGCCTCTACGACTGAGCATAGAACAGTTTTCGCCAGCCAAATGTTCCGCCACATTGAGCCCCTTCCAGCGAATGGATCAGCCCGCCGCTGTGGATGTCGGCGTCGGCGCCCCGGTAGGCGGCAACGGCAACGGCGTTGGTGTCGGTTCCGTCACAAACAGATTGCGTATATGGTAGTCATCATAGTTGTGATCGGTGCGAACAACGCGCAGTTTGAAGTCATATCGGGCATACGGCAGTTGACTCAGATCCAGACGCGCTAGCGAGCCGTTGGCTACGGGACGCTCATCACTGACCAGAAATGACCAGGTCTCGGCGCCCACGGGCGACCAATACATTTCCCATCGCAGAAACTCCGGATCAACAGCCGTTCCGCGGAAATCAACCACCTCGGCCACAGCGCTGCCGTTCTCCGGCGACGAAAAGCCGAGCAACTGAACCCGACGCTGTGATGAAGGCAGGCTGAAATCTGTTCCCGGTCCGGGGACCGTGTAGTTGATGAACTCAAGATTGCGGACGTAGTATTCCTCATAGTTCCCGTCATCAAAGACATTGCGCAGTCGCAAATCGTAATTTCCGTCGGGGACCACACGCGTATCGAGCAGAAAGATATCATCCTGCCAAATCTGCTGATTGCCCGTATAGAGCGAATTCCAGTTCTCTGAACCAGTCGGAGAAATGGCGACCTCATAGCGCTCGAAGGATTTGAACCGATCACCGTTGACTGTTGCAACAATGGGCACGTAGCCGCGAAGGATGTCGTTACTCTGCGGCGCATAGAACCCTCGCCCACCGTCTACACGGCTTTCAAGCGTGGCGGTGGCAGTTGGTGTTGGCACGGGCGTAGCACTCGGCAAGATGGGGCGAAAGTCGCCTGCTTCATCCACATAGGGCGTCGGCGTAGGAGGATTGGCATTGCGAATTTCGATATCCTCCACCGTTGTCTCATCGTAGTCGCCTCTATCTGCGATGGCGCGTACGCGAATATCATAGTAGCCGTCTGGAAATCTCGTGGTGTCCAGATAGTAAAGAATGCCATCACGCACAACCTCTTGGCTGCTGGTCAACCATTGCCACTCTTGATTGCCTGCCGAGGTGATATGAATATCATAACGGCGAAACGAATGAACCAGAGCCGTACCAATAATCGCGACCGAACCAGACACGGCATCACCTGGCTTGGGAACAAGCACCTCATTGACAACACGCCGACTGCGGGTGGCAGTCGGCGTCACCGAACCCGTGATGATCGTCGGGCTCGGGGTGGACGTCAATGGCGATGTCGGCGACAGCGGCGATTGGGATCCTTGACCCGTCACCGATTCATATTCACCAAACCAAAAGCTCGAGCCTACGGTCAACATCAGCGTAACAAGCGCAACAGCAACCAGGACAAACCGCCGCTGCTTCATTGTCAATGTTGACTGGTCGTGCTTTTCCACTGGATCCATCTATCCACCACCGTCCAGTCCACCTTCTGCACCCAAACCGACGCTGTCCAGCCCAGACCCTCTATCCTGGAAAACGACATGATGACAGGAGCCGGTTCCTTCCTCGCCCTTATTGTGTTCCACCGGTACGGACGGGCTGATGGCATTCCCGGAACCATCCAGGACTGTCACATAGATAGTGTGCGGTGTACTGGAATGAACCGGCAAATCAAACCGTCCGAAGTCCGCCGCCCCGCTTTTGCTGACCGCCTGTGCAGTATTGCCCCATTCATCACGGGCTGCAACGGTGATACCCGGAACAGGACCGCCGGCGGCATTGAGAATGGTCCCCATGATGTAGTTGCCTGGACAGGCATCATTGTGAACAACCGGCTGTGTGAGGACGTATCGCCCGGAATCAACACTCTGCTCAGAAGTGGTCCCGATCACGCTTGCAATGTCGACAGCGCCGACCAGAGCGGACAAAGCCACCGTCTGGCCAAGTCCGCCCACGCCATCGTCGTAGGCCGCACCCAAATCGACTAGAACGCGCTGACCGCCTAAGTCACCGGCAGGCCAACGTGCAAATGCATCACCGACGCGACCGGCCAGTTCATCGCAGTTGCCAAGATTGACAGGAGCCCCATATTGCAGGCTCCAAGCCAGTGCGCCAAGATGTTCGCTGGACCAGAGCCTGGCCTCTTGAACCACGCTCTCTTGAGACACACCCTCACGAGCTTCATCCTCGTCGTTCGGATCGCCGCTCGCTTCATCATCCGGTTCGCCGCCAGGCGTTGTTTCGCGAAATGCATCTGCCAGGGCGGCGACGAATGCCAACTGAGCCTCCACTTCATCAGAAGTCGAACCGTCTCCAGCGAAGGTTGAGATCCCGGCGGCGCTGTTCACAGTCAGAAGGGTTCTCTCTCTTGCCTCATCCATGGCACAGTACCCGACAAGGCGGGCGGAATCCCCCTGGGTCATGTAGACCGGTGCGGATTTGACCGTGGCAACGCTGTCAAACAGCGGGCCGGAACCACCACGGGATTGGGCGCTTTCCAACCAGGAGGTCCGATAGTACTCACCGCCTTCCCGACAGGTCACACCGGGTGGGCAAAGGGTTTCCCGAACAACGCCTTCGGGTGGCGTGAATTGCCAAGCATCAGGATCGGACGCTGCATTGAGTGTGGTGAGCGCCTGCGGGCTGGCCTGCACCTTGGTCATAAAATCGCGCCAAATGGGTGCAGCCCCGGTGACACCGGTCGCATTTCGCATCGGCGTGCCGTCGCTGTTGCCTGCCCACACGCCGGCCACCAGATGGCGAGTATAGCCAAGCGTCCAATTGTCTCGAAAGTCGGTCGTCGTTCCCGTCTTGACGGCAGCAGGCACGTCCAATATCAATGGACTGTTGATGCCAAAACCCGGTTGGCGCGCTCTATCGTCGCTCAACATGTCGCTGATCAGAAAGGCAGTCTCCGGGGAAACAACCGCACTCGGCTCAGCTTCGACTTGTTCCACCTCATTGCCCATGTTGTCAACCAGCGACAGGATCGGGTTGGGCGGCAGGTACAGTCCGTCACTGGCCAACGTGTGATAGGCCGTTGTCAGATCCAACAGGGTTACCTCGCCGCCGCCAAGGGCGAGACTCAGGCCATACCAATCGGTGCCACGATCAAGACCGTTGATGCCAAGCCGCTTTGCGCCGGTCAGCATCGTCTCAACACCGAGGGCGTTGAGCAGCTTGACCGCGGGAATGTTGTAGCTGCTGGCCAGCGCCGTACGCACACTCACAGGGCCATGAAAGAGCCTATCGTAGTTGAGCGGCGCATAGGACTGGCCGCTATCCGATCTGTACTGAACCTTGGTGTCCCAGATCACCGAAGCCGGACTGATTGCGTTCTGATCGATGGCTGTGGCATAGAGGACCGGTTTGATGGCGCTGCCGGGCTGACGTTCCCGAAGCGCCACATTGACCTGGCCGGAAATGGCCGGATCGTCAAAGTCAGCGCTGCCGACCATGGCAAGGATCTCACCGCTGTTGGGCGCCATAGCAACCAGCGCAGCGTTGGACAGTCCATAGGTCGGCAACAGTTTCTCAACATTCTCTACAACTGTCTCCTGAGCCATCCGCTGGATATTCAGATCTAGTGACGTCGTGATGTTGAGACCCGACCGGCGTGTGTACCCCTCTTCAAACTGACTGTCGAGCGTATCCACAACATATTGCACGAAATGTGGCGCCAGATTGGGCGCCAACCCCGGGTCCCCAGCCAGTGTGATTGGTTCGGCGTAGGCGGCATCCGCTTCCGAATCGCTCAGAAACCCATGACGCACCATCAGATCGAGAACGATACGCTGGCGAAATCGAGCAGCCTCATAGTCCAGATAGGGGTTGAGGTAGGCCGGTTGCTGGGGCAGCCCGGCCAGCATGCTGGCTTCCGGCAACGTGAGATCAGCAGCCGACTTGCCGAAGTAGACCTGGGCCGCTGCCTCCGGACCATAGGCAAGTTGCCCATAGTTGAGGAGATTCAGATACATCTCCAAAATTTCATCTTTTGTATAAAGGTCGGTCAGTTCCTGCGCAATCCCTGCCTCTAGCAGCTTGCGGTCTATTGTCTCGTCATTCCGTCTCTCGGTGGCGACAAACAGATTTCTCGCCAACTGCATCGTAATCGTGCTTGCACCCGAGACCACGCTGCCCTTCTGAATATTGCGCAGCAGTGCTCCCGCAATGCGCCACGCGTCAATGCCGTTATTCTCATAGTAGGAAGCGTCCTCGGTTGCAATTGTCGCCTGGATTAAGAAGGGCGACACTTGTTCAAGCGGAATCCAAGTTCGGCGGCCTTCACCGATCAGTTCGGCAATCAAAACGCCATTGCGATCATAGAGTTTGGTGGTCTGAAACAATCGAGGCGTCGGACCTGGTTGATAGGTCCGCAAGTATTCCTCGACGACGGACATCGTCTGCTCCGCCACCCTGGAATCGATAGTCGATCCTGGCGGGGCGGAAGTACCGGGATACGCACCGATGTCATTACAGGCGGTCAGAAGCATGCCCGCCAATGAGACCGCAAGGACGATTGGCACAAGCTTCAAGGAGATCTGACCCAGTGGATTCAGTTTCCACAAGTTCGACGCCTGTGCGAAACAGCCGGGTCTGGCCGACCGAATAGCGGCCAACTTTGAAGAACTCACGGTCAATCGTTGTAAAAACATCGGGCTTCCTCAATTTTATCGACAGGACAGAGTCTGTCCGGGCGTCCGAGGCGCGAAAGAGCGCTGTCGTTATCGCACAAAAAGACGGGTGCTTCACAAGGCATTTCAACGTCGCAAAGCACGCTTGATGCTACCATAACGGCCCAAAGCATCGGAAAGTTTCTGGAATACATTCGGTCGCCTACAGCGGAGGGATACGGTCCAGATTCGGACGGGTAATGGGTCAAAGCGAGGTCGATTCTAAGACTTACACAGGGGCGAAAAAAAGGCCGGAGCGTTGGCGCTCCGGCCTTCCCATTCTTTGGAGGCGACGGCCGGATTCGAACCGGCGATAAGGGTTTTGCAGACCCCTGCCTTACCACTTGGCCACGTCGCCTAATTACGGGTCAAAAAAACGAAACCATCGATTACTTGAAGCAGACGGTTCTTTTCAGGCATACTGTCAATTGCCAAATAATCCTAGCAACAGCTTGATGGAATGTCAAGTTCCAGCAGCATTCACTTCCCTTGATTTGAGAATGGAAGGCAATCAGTGGCACAAACATCTACGCAAGATGAAACACTATATTGCGAAAACTGCGGCATCTCCTTTCTGTGGACCGGCGAGGAACAACGCGAAGCGCAAGAGATGAATGCGCAGACGCCAGACGATCGGGAGGTCGACGAACATCTGCGACCAACGCGCTGCCCCGGCTGTCGTCGCCTGCTGCCGGCAGCAGGTTATGAACGTGGCGAAGTCAAATGGTTCAATGCACGCAAACGCTACGGATTCATTGTTCGAGCCAATCAGCCGGACATCTTCGTCCATCGGTCGGCTCTCAAAGGATCCGGCAATCTACGCACCGGCGATTTCGTCGAATTTACCGTAGCAGAGACGGACGAGAAACTCGCTGCCAAGGACGTGAGAGTATTGATGCGCGCCAGGAAGAACGAGGAGAAGGTGAAGGAGGGTGAGGGGATCGTTCTCGATGGTCTCCTCATTCTCTCCCCCCAACAAGCCCAACCAACACTTCATCGTACGCGGCCGCAACAAACTTCCAGTCAAATTGCTCTTGCACATAGGCCCTGAGCGAAGGCGGTGCCGAGCGCGGTGATGCCAAGCGCATACGAGCTTTGTTGAAGAGGTCTTCTTCATCCGCATAGAGACAGGCGGGGTGCAGGGAGCGGGGAATCAACTCAGGATAGCTTAGCCGCTGGGGCAGAAGCGGAAACGCGCCCGCAGCGATGGCCTCCAGGATGCTGATGCCAAAAAACTCATGGATTGCCGTGCTTACCACCAGATCGGCGCGACGCAGCAGGTCCAGATAGGCGTCATAATCATCCACGAAACCCCAATGCACGATGACATCGCTCAGACGCCGGCGCGCTTCGTCGAACTCACCGGGGATATTGCGAAAGTTCTCCCCGGCTACTGCCACCTCAAATTGAACAGCCTTAGATTGGACGGCCTTCTGACCGGCATCATCGTGCAGCCGATAGAGCAGCTCAAAAAAACGCTCAGGCTGCTTGTCGTACTCCCAACGCTGATTCCACAGCACCAAGGGTGCACGGACGTTAAGGCTATCGGCCACGATGCTACCGATTTGTGCATACCCAGACGCTTGACTAGCCGACGCTTCGCTCTCGGCGGAGCACACTGCGCCGATGCGCGAACAATCGATGCCGACCGGCAGACAGATCGAGCGTTCGTCCACCTCCTGGATCAGATGCAGATGGTTGTAATCGGGAAAATGTTTCAGCAGACGAGGCAGTGCCTCAAACCAACTGGACCGGTGAAACTGACTGTTGAAGATCACCCGGTCGGCACTCAGTTGGCTGAGCCAGTTGATCATGGCATAGGTGTAGTCCGGCTTCTCACCGGGCCGAGCTGGATAGGTCAGTTGATTTTCGTGCATGTACAGCACGATGGGAACCGAGGCCGGCAGACCGGACGAGGGCAGGCTGCCCGACCGGGGCGTTCGCATCAGGCCGAGCCAGGCCGGAAGATTGACCATATCGGTAGCAAAAACAACGTCCGGCGGTCCATCTGACGCCAACAGACGGCCGGCTTGATTAGCCAACTCAATAGCGCCGCCCTGCATGCGCCATTTCCAGAAGCGGCCCGCCATGGTGATGAGCCAGACATCATGCGCGCTGTGGCGTTGGTAGCCCAGCGCCCAAGCACGATGGCTTCCGGTGTGATATGGGGAAAGCAACCAGATCTTCATGGGCCTTATGATAGTCCATATGCGCCCTCCCACGTAAAAGTCATCTACAACATATTTGAGCCCCCGGTTTTTGGTCCTTCGAAGGGCCGATGCTATACTAAGCGGTGGTTTGCAACGGGGACCTGATCACAGGCCCTCGTTCTTTCTGTTCGTGGGACGGACCCACGGGCGACTCCATAGAAAGAGATTCGAGGAAAATGAACATGGCCGACAACAACCAACGCGACTACGAGCTAGTCTACATTGGCACACCTGAGCTGGACGACGCGACCATTGAAGCGATCAACGATCGCCTGATCAGCGTCGTCAGAGATCAGGGTGGCGACGTAGAGGGCATTGACTTGTGGGGACGCCGCAAGCTTGCCTATCCGATCAAGAATCACTTCGAAGGCTACTATGTATTGCACCGCATTCAGATGGCCCCGTCCGGGACCGGCGCAATCGATCGAGCATTGCGATTCGACGAAAACATCCTCCGCTACCTGCTGATGCTGAGTGACAATTAGCCGATTTTCTCGATGCCTTGTCAAGGCGGATCAATCGTCAAGTTGCATCAGGCATCCACTTTACTAAAGATAGTCTACTTCCGAGTAAATTAGGAGTGATAATGAGCGAGCAGAAGAATCCCACCCCGGAGCAAGAACCCAGCGAAGAGATCAGCGAAGAGATCGTCGAGGTTGTTGCCGAGAAAGTCGTTGAAGACGAAGGCGTGACCGCGGTTGAAGATATTGCCGTTGAAGCGCTTGTGGAAGACGAAGAAGTCGTGGCCGAGGTCGTCGAGACCGTAGAGACGATCGTGGCGGAAGACGATGAAACCGGCGAAGTCGTGGTTGAACAGACCGTCGACGACCAGCTTGTCGTTGACGACGAGGTTGTGGCCGAAGTGATCGAGAGCACTGAAACCATCATTGCTGAAGACGCCGAAACCGGCGAAGTTGTAGTCGACGAGACCGTGGTCGACGAGGAAATCGTCGGTGGCGAAGTCGTGGCCGTTGAGGTTACCGAAATCGTGGCGGTGGACAATGAATTGGCAGAGGGCGAAGTGCCTGTCCGCAAGGTCGAAGGCCCGTCACAATACACGCCACAGGAATTTCGTGGCCGTGTACGACGCGTCGGCAATGATGCACGTCTCGGCGACATCCACTACAAGAACATTCCGCTGCTGACGCGTTTCCTGGACCCGCGCGGCCGCATTCTTGCCCGTCGCAAGATCCGTGTCAGCGCCAAAGTTCAGCGCCGCGCCGCCAAGGCCATCAAGCGAGCCCGGCACTTGGCCCTGCTGCCCTACACCGGAGAACATACCCGCATTACGCGCAAACACCGATAGGCGAGCATAATGGCCAAGAAAAAGAAAAACCGCGGTCAAGAAGACCCAAAAGAATTGACCCGCAAAGAACATCGTGCCAATACACGTGATGCTGAACGAAATCGCAAGATCACGATGATCGTGGTTGGTGTGCTCGGGGCCGTCCTGGTTGTCTTGCTGATCGGGCTCGTCGCCGAGTTTGTCGTCAAACCCAATAGCAACGTGGCCAAGGTTGGTGATGATGCCATCGTCACCAAGGACTTCCAGAAACGCATGTATCTGGAAGAGAGCCAATTGGAGAACCAGTACCTGCAGATGGTGCAGTTGGAACAGCAGTTCGGCGGGCAGGGCATCTTCACAACCCAGCTCAACCAGATCCAATCGACGCTGGCAAGTCCCTTTGCCCTCGGTATCGATGTGCTGGACCAGATGATCGAAGAGAAGTTGGTTCAGCAAGAAGCGGCTGCGCGTGGCATCACCGTATCCGACCAAGAGGTAGAGGATGCATTTCGGGCGGAGATCGCCGCCGGCCAAAACGCAGTGACCGAACCCCAGGCAACGAGCACGGCGGAAGCCGCAGCCGAAGCCACGGAAGTCGCCGCCGGTTGGACGCCAACGCCGACACCGACCATCGATGCCAGTGCGCCTATCACGGCAGCTGATACAGTTGCGCCGACACCGGAGCCGCAGCCGACCCTTCCCCTCCTGACCGGCGCCGCCTTTGAAGAGGGGGTCGATACGTTGGAGGAGAACCTGAATGACGTTTCCGGCCTAAGCGTCGACGAGTACCGCGAACTGATCTACCTGCGTCTGCTGACCGAAAAGGTCTCCGAGGCCATTGCTGAAGAAGCGGTGACCGAGACCGAAGAACAGGTCAACGCACGGCACATCTTGATTCGGGAGATCGCTGCGCCGGCTGAGGCCGATGCAGCTGCTGATGGCGCTACGAATGACAGTGCGGATGCCGGCGCCGAAGAGAACTCGG
Organism: uncultured Chloroflexia bacterium; assembly: GCA_963848115.1. Taxonomy (GTDB): domain Bacteria; phylum Chloroflexota; class Anaerolineae; order Caldilineales; family Caldilineaceae; genus JAWKOK01. The sequence goes on from CAWKCP010000025.1 coordinate 125,658, forward strand.
ATACGCCTGAAGTCGAAACACGTTCGTTAGCGGAGGCCGCAGCACTGGCCAACGAGATCTACGAGCGGCTGCAAGACGGCGAAGATTTCGCTGAGTTAGCCGCTGAGTACAGCGACGATCTGAGCAACGCTCAGAATGGCGGGGATCTTGGATGGTTTGCCCGCGGTCAGATGGTTGCACCCTTCGAGGATGCAGCCTTCGCCCTGGAGCCTGGAGAGATCAGCGAACCTGTAGAGACCCAGTTCGGCTACCACATCATCCAACTGATCGATAGAGATGACACACGGCCTAAGGACGAGTCCACGTTGCAACAAGAGCGTTTCCAGGCCTATCGGGATTGGGTCCAGACTCAAATCGCAAGCGACGATATCGAACGCGCAGACGATTTGACCAGCAAGCTGCCGGATGACGTCGCCACTGGTGACATCTTCAACCTGGCTGCGCCTCAAGCGCCGCAGGCACCCACAGCACCTTAGCCTGGGCCTTAGCCTGAAGAGACATGACGTAGATTCCAGTCCAATTGAACCCAAAAAAGGCCATCGCTTTCGAAAGCGATGGCCTTTTTCATTCAGGTGAAGATTACCGCATGTGTGGTAATATGGTGATAGAATCGCCTTGTTTCTATGTCTCATGGGCGTGCCGAGTCTCTTCTCTGGCGATTCATAATCCTCGAAAATGGAGAGTCGGTCAATTGGTTCGTATGGAAAATTTCTGTGATTCATAGGGCAGGTATCCCTACCCATTGGAGCCGGGCGGTCAGGTAAAACTGACGGGCCATTGTCAAGAGCAGGGTCAGCGGACCACAAGAGAAGACAGTCTACCATCAGTCCGAGAGGAGCATTCCAGTGGAATATCGATCCTTTGGGCGCACCGGCGTCAAAGTCAGTCCGATCTGTCTCGGTTGCATGAACTTCGGCGGCAAGACCACACCCGAAGATTCCTACGCAATCATCGACCACGCCATCGAAGCGGGCATCAACTTCCTGGACACGGCCAATGTCTACAGCCGCGGCCGCAGCGAAGAGGTGACTGGCGAGGCCCTCAAGCGCAATGGGAAGCGTCATCAGATCGTGCTGGCCACCAAAGTCCATGGCGTCATGGACGACGACGATCCCAACATGCGGGGCAACAGCCGGCGCCACATCATCCAGCAGTGCGAGGCCAGCCTGCGCCGCCTCCAGACCGACTATATCGATCTCTACCAGATCCACCGTCCCCAGTCCGACATTCCAATCGACGAGACGCTGCGTGCCCTGGACGACCTGATCCGCGACGGCAAGGTGCGCTACATCGGCACCAGCACCTTCGCCGCCTGGCAGATCATGGAGTCGCTCTGGATCTCCAAGGAACTGGGCCTCAACCGCTTCGTCTGCGAGCAGCAGCCCTACAACATTCTCGACCGCCGCGTCGAACGGGAGCTATTGCCGATGGCGCGCACCTACGGCATCGCCACCATTCCCTGGAGTCCAATCGCCGGCGGCCTACTCTCGGGTAAGTACTCGCGACAGAACCAATCGCCCGAAGGCAAGCGCTACGCCGACGTCTCCGACAACCCCCGCTTCCAAGCGCGCAAGACCGATGCAATTTGGGATGTGATTGAGGGGCTAACCCCTATGGCCGAGGCCAAGGGCTGCACCCTGCCCCAGCTCGCTCTCGCCTGGGTCGTCCAGCAGCCGGGCGCGACCAGCCCCATCATCGGGCCGCGCACCATGGAACATCTGGTAGACAATTTGGGCGCCTTGGACGTGACCTTCAGCCAAGAGGACCTCGCGGCCATTGATGTGCTGGTGCCGCCGGGCCAGATGGTTTCAGCGTTCTATGAAGCTGACTTTGGACCACACCAATACAAGTAGTGGACAGGTTTGCAAATGAATGCTGAAAAATTGCGCGAATTGCTTGAACAGGTAGCCGGCAGCGAACTGGGCATCGACGATGCCATGGCTGAACTGCGGACCCTGCCCTTTGAAGACCTGGGCATGGCTCGGCTCGACCATCACCGACTGTTGCGGACTGGCTTCCCGGAAGTTGTCTACTGTGCCGGCAAGACGCCCGATCAGGTGGCACAAATTATCCAGCGATTGGCGGAACGAAGTTCACAAGTGCTGGGCACGCGTGCCGATCCGTCACACTATGAAGCAGCGCGTGCACAAGTGTCAGACCTGGCATATACTGCGGCGGCCCGCTGTATCTGGCTGGATCGAGAACCGGACCGGGCCAAGCACGATGGCGTCATCATCGTTGCGGCGGGTACCAGCGATTTGCCGGTGGTCGAAGAGGCGGCGTTGACCCTGGAGCTCATGGGGCACAAGCCTCAGCGCCTGATCGACGTGGGCGTCGCCGGGCTGCATCGGTTGCTGCCCCACATCCAGACCATCCAGGCAGCCAACGTCGTTGTCGTTGTGGCGGGCATGGAAGGTGCGCTGGCCAGTGTCATCGGCGGCTTGACCGATGCCCCGGTCATCGCGGTCCCGACATCTGTCGGCTATGGCGCGAGCTTTGGCGGCCTGGCAGCACTGCTGGCCATGCTCAACAGTTGCGCCACCGGTGTCGCGGTCGTCAATATCGACAACGGCTATGGCGCAGGCCATATGGCGGCGTTGATCAATGGACGGATTGTGGAAAACGGAGTTGGGAAATAGCGATCGGTGATTGGAAGATTCGTGGTTAGCGGACGAATTGATGTTCGGCACGAGAAAGATGAGCACCTTATCCGTCGTATCTTCTGGGTTGACGGCACATAATTAGAACCAAGGACAGACATATTCATGATTGATTCAAAAGCGATAGGCACAAACGGACGTGACAAGACCGACGCCGGCGCTGGAGAGTTGACGGTTGAACAGACCGCCAAGCTCGCCAACATGCGCGTCCTGTTGCGTGAGATGGACTCAGTGCTGGTCGCCTATTCCGGCGGCGTCGACAGCGCGCTGGTCATGGTGCTGGCCCATCAAGAATTGGGCGACAAGGCCCTGGCCTGCATCGGCATTTCACCCAGTTATCCGACTCGAGAAATGCGCTCAGCCATCAAGTTTGCCGACGATCTGGGCATCCCTTACCGGCAGGTAGACACGGAAGAATACCTGAACCCGAACTACGCCGCCAACCCGGTCAACCGCTGCTATTTCTGCAAATCTGAGTTACATGACCAGCTCAAGGTCATCGCTGAGGAGGAAAATTGGGCCTGGGTGTTGGACGGAACCAACGCCAGCGATCTCGGTGACCACCGACCCGGCATCGATGCCGCCCGAGAACACAACGTGCGTTCGCCCCTGGTCGAAGCAAGCATCACCAAGCCTGATGTACGTGCCATCGCTCGTCACTTGGGCCTGCCCGTCTGGGACAAGCCGGCCATGGCCTGCCTCTCCTCACGCGTGCCCCACGGCACGGCCATTTCGCCGTCGCTGCTGCGCCAGATCGAACAGGCAGAAGATGTATTGGTCGATCTGGGCTTCCCCCAGTTCCGCGTGCGTCATCACGACAAGATCGCTCGCATCGAGGTGCCCGTCCAGGACTTTCCGGCTATGCTCAAGCACCACGATGCCATTGTCGAGGGCGTCAAGACGGCTGGATATCAGTTCGTCACCCTGGATCTCTCCGGCTTCCACAGCGGCTCGCTGAGCGGAACGGAGAACGGTACCGAGAGCGGCACAATCATACCGTTGAATGAGTTGCTGTCGTGATCTCTACGGCTCGAGTTCAACACGGTGGCCCGAATTCAGCGAAGTCAACGATTGGCTTTCTCGATACGCCTTCAGGCATCTCCGGTGATATGTTTCTCGGCTGCCTGGTTGATGCGGGCTGGTCTCTGTCCGACTTGCATGCAGTCGTCGAGGCCATGGGGTTGCCTGAAGACGACTGGCGCATCAACCAGACCGAAGTCATGCGTGGACCACTGCGGGCAACCCTGGTCGGTGTTGAAGCCCGTGAAGGTCACGTTCATCGTCATCTGAGCGACATCCGCTCCATCATCAACGACTAGGATCTGTCGGCAACCGTCAAAGCCAACGCCATTGCCGTCTTCACACGATCTGGCTGAGGCAGAGGCCGCGGTTCACGGCATGGCGGTGGAGAGCGTTCAGTTCCATGAGGTCGGCGCCATCGACGCGATCATCGACATCGTCGGCGTCTGCGCAGGCATCGAAGCACTGGGCATCAAGCGATTCTACGCAGGGACACTGCCGATTGGTCAAGGATGGACCCAGTCTGCACATGGGCGCATTCCGTTGCCGGCCCCGGCAACGCTAAATCTGCTGGCGTCGGCCAATGCCCCCACCCGACCAGCGCCCGGTCCCGGCGAGCTAGTCACGCCAACAGGCGCCGCGCTCTCTGTGAGTTGGCCGACTTTTCGCAACCGGCCATGCGTCTGGAGAAGATAGCTATCGGCGCCGGCCAGAAAGAATTTGATCGGCCCAACATTGCCCGGCTCTGGCTGGGCGAACCGGAAACGGCTGAACGCAGGGGGCCACGCATCGCAAGACAGGAGGCTCATTCAGATCGAGACCAACATTGACGACATGAACCCGGAGTTCTACGGACACGTCGTCGACGAACTTTTTGCCGCCGGTGCGCTGGATGTCTGGATGACACCGATCCAGATGAAGAAGCAGCGACCGGGCACACTGCTGGGCGTTCTCGCCCGTGCAGAGCATGAAGAGACGTTGGCCGACCTCATTCTGCGTGAGACCACGACGCTGGGCGTTCGGATCCACAGCGTCTATCGCCATGAGGCAGAACGCGAGCAACACACGGTTGACACAGAATGGGGATCGGTTCGAGTCAAGCTGAAATTCGTTGGCAAGAAACTGGTCGGCATCAAGCCGGAACATGATGACTGTCGCCAGTTGGCGTCTAAGAATGACGTTTCATTGCAGGTAGTCTACGAGACTGCGCGATCGGAGGCCAGACAGCGATGGAATGGGGAAAGGACAATGGTCAATTGACGATTGTCAACGTTCAATTGACAATGGATGGGTAGAGACAATGGTTCGTGGGGAATTGATAATCCTGAATTTCTAACCAGCCCATTGCCGGGCAAGATACTAGCAGTGCCAAGCGATCGCATTCCGAAAGCCTTACGCAGTACGAAGTACGAACTACGCAGTAAACTTCACGCAGCAAGCTGCATTATTCACTCAACAGGAGATCACCATGATTGAGAAACGACCATTCGGCAAGACAGGACACATGAGTACCGCGACACTCTTTGGCGCAGCCGCGCTGGGCAGCGTAAGCCAGGCCGAAGCCGACGCCACCCTTGACGTCCTGCTCGAATATGGCGTCAACCACATCGACACGGCCGCCTCCTATGGCGACGCCGAACTGCGCATCGGCCCGTGGATGGCACAGCATCGTACCGATTTTTTCCTGGCCACCAAAACCGGCGAACGCACCTACGAGAAGGCCAAGGAAGAGATCCATCGCTCGCTGGAACGAATGCGCATCGACTCGTTCGACCTGATCCAGCTCCACAACCTGGTCCACCCTGACGAGTGGGACACGGCCATGGGACCGGGCGGGGCGCTGGAAGCGGCCATCGAGGCGCGTGAGCAGGGCTTGCTGCGCTTCATCGGCGTGACCGGCCACGGCCTCAACATCGCCGCCATGCACCTACGCAGTATTGAGGCCTTCGACTTCGATTCAGTGCTGTTGCCCTACAACTATCCGCTGAACCTGAACCAGACCTACATGGCCGATTTCAACGCCCTACTGGCCAAGTGCGCCGAGCGCGAGATCGCGGTCCAATGCATCAAGTCGGTCACCCGCGGTCCCTGGGGCCCTCAGGACAAGTGGGCCTCAACCTGGTACCAGCCCCTGCGCGACCAGGACGACCTCGACCGTGCCGTCCATTGGGTCATGGGCCGTCCCGGCGTCTTCCTCAACACACCGGGCGACATCCACGTGCTGCCCAAGGTACTTGATGCCGCTAGCCGCTACGAATCGCGGCCCAGCGACGAAGAGATGAAAACGATGGTGAAGGAAGAGAAGATGTCGTCGTTGTTTGCGTAAAAAACGCTGCGTGCTGCGTACTACGTAATTTTTCTGTGGCGGATGTCGTAACAGGATTGGAACACTTTGCTGGTTCCGACATCCACTAGCGACAACCACTCCGCAAACAGACCTTACGCAGCACGCAGTACGCAGCACTTCCTTGCACTCCCTCAACCACGGAATGCCAACCATGCACCCAATCGACGTCCTCTGTGTCGGCCACGCCTGCTACGATCTGGTCTTTTCGATTGACCACCAGCCAGGACCCGATGAGAAGACCACAGCCGATGACTTAGTGAGTTGCGGCGGCGGCACTGCGGCCAATGCGGCCATGACCGTGGCCAAGCTCGGCTATCGCGTTGCCTTTTGCGGCTACCTCGGCAATGAGATCTACGGCCATGAACATCTGGAAGAGATGCACGCCGCCGGCGTCAACACTGATCTGGTCGTCAGCGGTCCCAGGCAGACGCCGCTCTCGGCCATCTTCGTCAAGCCGAACGGCGCACGTTCAATTGTCAGCTACAAAGGCGACACCAACGGCCTGACTGCCGACGACGTCGACTTCACCATCGCCCGCCCACGCGTCGTCCTCTTCGACGGTCACCAAGCGTCGCTGGCCCTCTCCGTAGCCCATTGGGCCCTCGACAACGGCATCACCACCGTCGTCGATGCCGATACCCACAACCAGGGCAACATCGCCCTCGTACCGATCTGCGAATACATCGTCGCCTCGGAGCGCTTTGCCTGCGAATACAGCGACGTCGACACGCCCGAAGAAGGTCTTGTCAACTTGGCCAAAGTCGCGCCCAAAGTAGTGGTCACCCTGGGTGAGCGTGGCCTGATTTGGCAGCGGGGCGAGCAGAGCGGACGGCTTGACGCCTTCGAAGTAAATGCAGTCGACACAACCGGCGCCGGCGACACCTTCCACGGAGCCTTCGCCGCGGGCGTGGCCGCAGGCATGGAGTGGCACGATTTGCTGTGCTACGCCTCAGCAGCCGGGGCACTCTGCTGCACCAAACATGGAGCGCGCCTCGGCATCCCCACGGCCGACGAGGTGGCAGCGTTGCTGGCAACCGATCCTCTACAGAAAATCCAAACGAAAAATTAGCCACAGATATCCACAGATGGTGAATCGATTTTCACAGATGTTTTCAGGCGTCCAGAGGATACCCAGAACTATCTGTGTCCTATCCTCCTTCCATCTGTGTGAATCTGTGGCAAAAAAGGAGCAGCATGTTGACCATCAAGAATCTTCGTTGTGAATACCGTACCAACCCGCTGGGGATCGACGTGATTGAGCCACGGCTCAGTTGGCAGATGGAGAGCAATCGGCCCGGCGCAGGCCAGCAAGGCTACCGCCTATTGGCCGCAAGTTCCCAGGAACGACTATCGAATGGAACATCCGACATCTGGGATTCGGGCCGCATTGACTCGGATCAGTCCATCCATGTTGTCTACGCCGGCAAGCCATTGACCTCTCGCCAACGTGTCTACTGGCAGGTCACAGTCTGGGATGAGAGCGGCAACGCATTCACCAGTGAGCCGGCCTGGTTCGAAATGGGGCTGTTGCAGCCGAACGACTGGCAGGCGCAATGGATCGGCCCCACACTGGTAGGCGGCGCGCATTCGAATGTGCCTGCTCCTTATATGCGCAAGTCGTTTTCTCTGGCGAGCAAAGTACAGTCGGCAAAACTCTACGTCACGGCCCTGGGTCTCTACGAGTGCTCGATCAACGGCCAGGTCGTGGGCGAAGATGTCTTTGCCCCAGGCTGGACTGACTACGCCAAGCGCGTGCAATACCAGGTCCACGACGTCACCGATCTGCTGACCAACGGCGAGAACGCGATCGGCGCCGTGCTCGGCGACGGCTGGGCCGCAGGCCATGTGGGCATGGGCGAGCGCCAGAACTATGTGCGCCAGCCACAGTTCTTGGCTCAATTGGAGATCACATTGACCGATGGGAGCACTGTTACCATCTCGTCCGATGAGAGTTGGACCCATCAGTTCGGCCCGTTGCTGGAGAACGACATGCTGATGGGCGAAGCGTACGATGCCCGCCTGGAGATGCCGGGCTGGGACAAGCCTGGCTTTGACAATACCGGCTGGCTCGATGTTCAGCGCTTTGACCATCCACATACAAAGCTGGTGGCGACCAACGGTCCTGCCGTACGCCGCATTGAAGAACTGTCGCCGGTGAACGAGCCGACCGTGAAAGATGACCTGGTCGCAAAACGGGCTGTCTTTGACCTCGGCCAGAATATGGTCGGACGCGTGCGGTTCAAGGGCAGCGCTCCGGCGGGCACGACGATCACGCTACGCTTCGCCGAGGTGCTCGATGAGGACGGAAAGTTCTACACCGCCAATCTGCGCACAGCCCGCGCCACCGACTACTACACATTCAAGGGACAGGGCGAGGAGATTTGGGAACCCAAGTTCACCTTCCACGGCTTCCGCTATGTTGAACTTTCGGGCTATCCCGGCGAGTTGGAAGACAACACCATCACCGGAATCGTGCTGCACTCGGAGATAGCGCAGACTGGCCGGTTCAGGACATCAGAGCCGATCCTCAACCAATTGCAGAGCAACATTCTCTGGGGCCAGAAGGGCAACTTCGTCGACGTACCCACCGACTGCCCCCAACGCGATGAGCGCCTGGGCTGGACCGGGGACATCCAGGTCTTTGCCCGCACGGCCGCCTTCAACATGGACGTAGCCGGTTTCCTGACCAAGTGGGCGCAGGATTTGGCAGACGCCCAGAGCGAACGCGGTGAAGTGCCTGCCGTTGTGCCGAACGCCATCCCATCCCTGCCCGACGGCGGACCGGCCTGGTCAGACGCGGTTATCATCTGTCCGTGGACAATCTACCTCTGTTACAGCGATACGCACATCCTTGAAACCAACTATGGAATCATGACGCGCTTCATGGACTATCTGCTTGACACCAGCCCCGGCTTCATCCGCTGTGCGCCTGACTACGAGGGCTGGCCCGGCTTTGGTGATCTGGCTTTCTATCAACGCCGACACGCCGCGCGATCTGATCGGCACGGCCTTCCTGGCTTACGATGCAGCGCTGATGGCGCAAATTGCCGACGTGCTGGGCAGAGAAGAGGATGCGGCAACCTATCGCCAACTCTTTGCCGATGTGAAGCAAGCATATGGAGACCGCTATCTCAAGGGTAGCCAGGTTGTGGCAGGCGAACGCAAATCGCAGGCACGCCAAATGATGGACTCAGCCGACGCTGTCTCGCGGGGCAACCTGGAGGCCGTCGACTACGGACCGGTCGAATCAGACGTCTTCAACACCGATCTCTTCACGCCCAATCAGACGGCCTACGTGCTGGCGCTGCACTTCGACCTGTTGCCGGAAGAGTTGCGACAGCCTGCCGTGGACGAACTGGTCGCCGACATTCAACGTCGCGACATGCACCTCTCCACCGGCTTTGTGGGCGCGCCCTATCTGCCTCATGTGCTCAGTCAGAATGGCCGACTCGATGTAGCGTATGCACTGCTCAATCAGACAAGCTGGCCCTCCTGGCTCTACTCGGTGACACAGGGCGCCACCACCATCTGGGAGCGCTGGGACGGTTGGACCGAGGAGAACGGCTTCCAATCCACAGAGATGAACTCGTTCAACCACTACGCCTACGGCTCCATCGGGGCCTGGCTCTACACCACAGTGTCCGGCATCGAGATCGACCCGGCGCAACCGGCCTACAAGCACGCCATTCTGCGCCCCCAGCCCGGCGGCGGCCTGACCACAGCGACCGGTTCCATCGCCACCCCCTACGGCGAACTCGTTTCTGAGTGGTCGATGGACAACGACACGTTCGCCTGGACAGTCGTCGTTCCGCCCAATACATCGGCCACGGCGACGCTGCCGGTTCCAGAGGGCAGCGTCGTGACCGTGAACGGGGAAGCGGTTGAAGAGGTGACGCATGAGTTGGCGGCAGGGCGGTATGTGTTGACTGCGGCTGTCTAGCGATAGGCAGCAAGGAACGAAGACCAAAGATTGGGGCCTTGAAACCGGTTCTTTCAGACCCAATAACATGGCTGCTCGATCTTTGGTCTTCGTTCTTCCGAACAAATTGGCGTCCGAAAGTCCCCGGCACCGACCGGCCAGATTTTCGCTCTTATCGGGGCTTGTGGTCGGTGCCGGGGACTTGCGCGCTAGACAACCCTCTCTGCCAGCGCGACGTCCGCTAGCAGAACCAGCGCCTCACCCCTATGCACCACCGTCAACCGTTCTTCCTATCGTCTTTGCGTTCCGTAGATCCCCCCGCACTTGGTCTATGCCTTGCCACAATGAACTATCTGCCGGGCTTTTGGTCAAAGATCATCTCCATCAAATCGGCCGTCATGAAGGGCGTGTAGTAGTCTCCCGAGTTGGGCCCATTGCTCAAAACGATGACGGCCAGATTCTCGTCCGGGCAGAGCATGGCATCGGCCTCAAAGCCCATATCAGCCCCACCCATCCAGACCACGGGACAGCCGCCCACCTCGGTGACGATCCAGCCCATCCCCCAATACGACCAAGGTGCGCCATACGGTGTCTCGTTGGATGGCATCCACATCAGGTCGTAGGTCTCAGCAGACAGGATGCGCGTCCCGTTCAACTCGCCACGGTTCAGGCTGGCCTGGATAAGCCCAGCCATATCCTCGACGTTGGAGAAGAGATTGTTGGAAGCCGCAAATTGGCGGCTGTAGGGAAAGACGTCGGAGACGATCGGGCCATCGTCGGACAGCACAATCGGTTTGGCCAACGCCATTGGATCGATCTCTTCTAACAAGAATGTGCTGGCCTCCATGCCCAGTGGGGCAAAGAGTTGCTCCGCCATGTAGGTCTCGTACGGCTGACCCGACACTTTGGCGATCAGATCGCCCAGCACCATGAAGGCGACATCGCTATACTCCCAGCCTTCGTCAGGTGCAAAGAGCAGTTCACGATCGGACAATCCACGCACCATTCGCTCCACAGCCTCCTCATCAAATTCCGGGACAAAGACCGACCAGTCCGCCGCGGTATCGCCACTGTCGGGAATGCCGGAGGTATGTAGCAACACCTGACGCACGGTGATGTCTGCAAAAGCCGGATCTGCCATCTCGAAGTAGGGCAGATAGTCGGTCAACGGTGCGTCTAGGTCAATCTTGCCCGCCTCGACCAATTGCAGGACGGCCATGGTCGTGGGCGTCATCGACACCTCGGCCAACTGGAAGAGCGTCTGAGGCGTAACCGCTTCTCCGTTTTCCACGCTGGTTGTACCAAATCCATTGGCATAGGCAAGTTGTCCATCTTGAACGATACCGATGCCAAGCCCGGTGATCTCGTTCTCGTCCATGGCCTCTTCGATATAGGTTTCGATATTGGCCGCCAGTTCGGGATCAAGGTTAGCTCCCGCTACATCATATCCCTCTGCCTGATATTCGATCCCTGGGAAGTCCACGGATTCCGGGGCAAGGGCCGCCGCTGCTGCCAGATCACCCTTCAGCTCAGCAAGCATGAAAGCCGTGACGAAATGGTTCGTCAGATCGTGAGCCCGATCCATGTCCCAAATTGGATCGGAGCATAGGAGGTGAAGATCCATGTCAACTAAATCTGGTGTGGCGTCACACTTGTTGCGGAATATGAAGTGATCAGCGCCCTCGAAAACAACCTCGACTTTGGCTGTGTCCTCAATCAGAGTGTAGGGATCTTGCTCCTGATAGGCCGAACCAATGATCATGTCGTCTGAGCCAACGATCAGCATCGCGGGACGGTCAACGGCCTGCATTCCATTCGACCCGATCATACCTACCGACGGTGCCAGGGCTACGGATGCGTCAACACGCGGATCAGCCCAGACCGGCCAAAGTCCATCAGGAATCTCGTCAAGGCCAGCCATTTCGGCCAGTTCGTCGAGATGGTCCAAGACGCTGATACAGTCGGAGTCTGGATACTCCCCGTCCGCGATATTGGCCTTGCACCAGTCGTCAAAGTCTGTCGGATCCAGACGGGCACCGGCTTCCAAAAGCGCTGTCTCTCCACCGTAGGACCACCCGGTCACTGCCACATGATCCAGATCGACCATCGCTTCCAGATCTGCGCCTTCGGCCGAGATCGCTTCAGCGAAGTCAATCTGACGTCTGATCTCATCGGGACGACGGAACTCGCTTTGCCATGATTTAGGACCCCAAGCCGTGGTCCAGTTGTCTTCGTGGTCGGTGGCAAGCACGACGAAGCCATGCGAAGCGAGGTGCTCGGCGAGATGATTTAGCTCCTGGCCAAATGCCCAATGCCCGTGAGAATGTACAACCAGTGGATATGGACCAGCTGACGTGGCCGCTGCTGCATCTCCGATGGCGCGTCCGCCCGTTGAAAAGGTCGGCATATCTCCAGCCTCAAAGGCCATTGTGTAGACATATGCTTCTTCGACGCCTTCAGGATTGAGCGCCGGATACCAGACGGTGACGGCCAGATCACGCTCATTCTCTTGCGTCGCCGGGATCTCGAAATTGCGCACGCCGACCGCGTATGGTCCCCGTACGGCATACGTAGGTGCATCCGGACGCAGGCCGTGCGGTTCCATCTCCCAGGCAGCCGGAGCATTCACTGGCGCAAGCTCCATGCCCAACTGCATCATCATGCCCAGGTCATCGGCATTGTGCCACATCTCGACCAGTTTGCTCCCAACAAAACGGGCCACCGTCGCACCCGTGATGGTAAACGGCCGGCCGGTGGGCGGCCCCATTGATTCGCTCTCCCCAGTGTGGGTCCCGCCGTACATCCATCGAGCGTAGATTCTGTCGTTGACAACCCCAGCCTCTTCGAACAGCAGATACGCGTCCGGCACGCCGTTGCGCGCATCAATTACGGCCGATTTGTAGGCATCGAGTCCTACAATATCAGGATCTGGTGGGTCATGTACCACAATATTGGGCGTGGCAATGGCATCCAGGGCATCGACGTCGCCTTCATTCCAGACCGCTTCAAATGCTGCTGCAATCTCCTCCAATGTGGGCGTTTCGGCCTGAACTGCAACAGGCCAGGCGCCGACGACGACCAACAATGTAAAAACAAACGTGAGTGTTGCCCAATTGCGTATCTTCACGATTGGTTCTCCTCTCTTCAGACATGGACCCCATACGACCGAAAACTGTAGCCAGTATAGAGAAGACCTGACGACAAAAACTCTACAAAAAGGCTACGACCCGGCGACAGTCCCAGCCGTCAATTCTTCATACCCATTCTTTCCAACATCACCACGTCTGTTACAATGTCCGGCATGTCAAACAGACCCACGCCGCTGACCGCCATGGTGGAGTGCGCCGGTTGAGCGTCCAAGCTCCCGCCGGGGACTCTGTCGCAGGTCGTGCGACACATAGCCGGGTTCTTCCCGGAAACCGAATATCCGAACGTGCTGGTCGGGCTGGGCGAGCCGGATGACGCCGCCGTCTATCGGCTGGACGACGAACGCGCCCTGGTCAAGACCACCGACTTCTTCACGCCTATTGTCGACGATCCATGGACCTACGGCGCCATCGCCGCAGCCAATTCCATGAGCGATGTCTACGCCATGGGCGGCGACGTGATCGTCTGCCTCAACATCGCCGGCTTTCCAGTCGATCTGGACCCGGAGCGGGTGGCCCAGGTCTTCAGCGGCGGCGCGGCCAAAGTGCGCGAGGCCGGCGGCGCCATTGCCGGCGGCCACACCGTCACCAACGACGAACCGTTCTACGGCCTCAGCGTCACCGGTCTCATCCACCCCAAGCGAGTGATGACCAAGGGCGGTGCGCGGCCGGGCGATCAACTCTTCCTGACCAAACCATTGGGCACAGGCATTATCACTACCGCAGCCAAGCTGACCGGCGCAGGCGAAAGCAACGCTCATTGGCTGTTGCGCCGCTCGCAACGCAAGCTCGATTTGGACGTGCGCCATCTTGACGCGGCGGTTCAATCCATGTTGCTGCTCAACCGTGCGGCATCGAAAGCGGCACGGGCCGCCGGCGTACGCGCAGCCACCGACATCACCGGCTTCGGCCTGTTGGGCCACGGCAGCGAGATGGCCAAGGCCAGCCACCGCAACGCCGGCGCCGGACTGCGCATCCGGGCAGCGGATGTGCCCACGCTGCCCGGCGTCTGGGCATACATTGAGGCCGGCTATCTGACCCGCGGCAGTGATGTCAACCCGGCCACCTACGGCGAGCATGTACGCTTTGCCGACAGCGTCAGCGCTGCGCAGCGAACGTTGTTGTGGGAGGTGGAGACGAGCGGCGGGCTGCTCGTCTGCGTGCCGCCGGACGAGGTAGACACGTTTCAAGCCACATGTGTCGAAGAAGGCCAGGCCTATTGGTCCATCGGCGAGGTTGTCGACGGTGAGGGGATCGAGGTTGTGTAAAAGGGTGAGGGGGGTGACAAGGTGAACGCTAAACATGCACTCTGTCACCCCCTCACCGTATCAGGCTCTCACCGCGGGCACACCTACCGCCTCGGCCATGCAAGCCTGTGCGGCGTCAGCCAGGCTGGCGGCGTTGTCGGAGGGCTTGGGGCGGACAGCACCAAGCGGCATCAGCCTGACATGAACCGGGCTGGCAAAACAGGCTAGTACAGTTGGGCGTGAATACCACAACAGAAATCTAGCTACTCCACCACTGGTAGGATCTGTATGAAGATTTCTGCCGGGATTCACTAGACGCCAGGCAGCCTGCATCATGGTTTCGCCGTCGCGTCCATGCCATACCACGATGTTCGGGCGGTCGTACCGAATTGCGACCGGCAGGTAGGCGATGTCATTGCGTTTGGCCAATTTGAAGATGCCCAGTTGAAAAGGGTTGATGCAGTCTGCCGTCCCCATACGCCCCTCGACAAAGACGGCAATTGGCGGGTCCGGCTCGGCCTGATAGCTTTGGAGAATCGACATCATGGCGTCGCGTCGAGAACGCAGGCTACTGCAGGGGAAATCGATGGGGTAGGTGAGATCGAATGGCAGTTTGATCGCGGATAGGCTATCGGCGTCTCTTCGAGTCACCAACTCATCGTGCTATCCCCACGCCCCACGGATCTGCTCGACGATTTGCGGCAGCTTCTCCAGCACATAGTCGATATCTTGGGGCGTGTTGCTGCGCCCCAAGCTGAGACGCAGGCCGCCCGCGGCATCAACGGCTGGAACGCCCATGGCCTCCAGCACGTGACTGGGGCGCTGAGATGCACTGGAGCAGGCGCTGCCGCTGCTGGCTGCCACACCAGCAAGGTCCAGCGCGATCAGGATCCCCTCGGCCTCTACGCCCCGGATGATGAAGCTGGTATGGTGCGATAGACGCAGATCGCGGGAACCGGTCAGTTCAGCCCCGTCGATCGTTTCGAGAATGCCGCCAATCAGTCGATCACGTAACACCATGAGGCGTTGGTTCTCCTCTTCTCGCTCGTTCTCCACCAACTCGAATGCGCGCGCCATACCCACGATCAGCGGCACATTCTCCGTGCCGGCACGGTTGCCGCCTTCATGGCTGCCGCCGGTCATGTAGGGCAGGAAGGGCGTCCCTGAGCGCAGATAGAGGAAGCCGACGCCTTTTGGGCCGTAGAATTTGTGTGCGCTGGCGCTGAGCGCATCCACGTTCAGTTCATCGACATTGAGCGGTAGCCGACCAGCCGCCTGCACGGCATCCGTATGAAGGGGGACACCCCGTCGGCGGCAGCGTCCGCCAATCTCAGCGACGGGTTCGATTGTTCCCACTTCGTTGTTGGCCAACATCACACTGACGGAAGCCACATCTTCGCCGTCGCCCAATGCCACATCAAACGCATCCAAGTCGATCAGCCCCTGGTCATCGACCGGCACAATCGTCAACTCAAAACCGAAATGATCGCGCAGATCTTGGGCTGTATAGAGTATCGCCTTATGCTCAACCGGTGTAGTGATGATGCGGTTGGCCCCTGTGGCCTCACGCCGGGCAAGGGCAAGTCCACGTAGAGCAGCGTTGTCGCTCTCACTGCCACAGCCGGTGAAAATGAGTTCGTTTGGCTTTGCGCCAATCAGACCAGCGATGGTACGCCTGGCGGCGGCAAGGGCCACGCCCGCTTTACGACCAACACCATGAATGCTGGACGGATTGCCGTACAGTTCTGAGAAGTAGGGCAGCATCGCCTCCAAAACCTCTGATCGCACTGGTGTGGTTGCCGAGTGGTCCATGTAGATTGGCGTGGTTCGGTCGCCTTTGCCCATGAAATTGCTTCTCCTAGTTCATCTAATCACAAGTCCATCCCCATACTGTTATTAGAACACTAAGGGTTGTGCGCGTTGGGAATTTGACTTACATTTCGGCTTCAAATTACAATACGAAAGCAGTTCATTTGTGAAAGCTAGCGCAATTCTGACCAAAACGCTAATATTCAGTTATTTCTGTCTTCCGTTCTCCAATGGAAGATGATATTGCAGAGACAACAGGCGTTACGTCTCGCCTACCAGGTCGGCAACGATAGGTTTTCCGACAACATGCAATTGGGCACACATCGTAGATCAGTCAAAGAGATATTCTAGTCTCTGTGGGTCGACGCTTCCCGCAGAGGCTTTTTATTGTCTATGAAGATTTCGACCAATTTTCACGCACTATTTTGAAAAGGGAGGATCACTTTGAATCCAGCAATTGTAGTAGCCCTGCTTGCGGGCATCACAGGCATTGTGTATATCATCTGGCAATTCCGCAACGTACTTTCCAAAGATCCCGGCAATGAGAAAATGCAGGAGATCGCTGCGGCCATTCAGGAAGGCGCGGCGGCATTCCTCAATCGTGAATACATGTATCTGTCTGTCTTTGTCGTGGTTGTCGCCGCCGTTCTGGCGATCTTCCTCGAATGGCAGTCGGCAGTTGCATTCGTCGTCGGCGCACTGGCCTCGGCCGCAGCAGGCTATCTCGGTATGTATGTTGCAGTTCGCGCCAACGTTCGAACCGCATGGGGCGCCAGCAAGAGCCTGAACGACGGGCTGAACGTCGCCTTCTCCAGCGGTTCAATCATGGGCATGGCGGTTGTCTCCTTCAGTATTATCGGCCTTTCCACGCTCTACCTGATATTTAACACCGGGATGGGCGTTGATGCTGCGACCACGGTTCAATACCTGACCGCCTTTGGCTTCGGAGCCAGCAGCATTGCCCTCTTCGCCCGTGTGGGCGGCGGCATCTATACCAAGGCTGCCGATGTAGGCGCTGACCTGGTCGGCAAAGTCGAGCAGGGTATTCCGGAAGACGACCCGCGTAACCCGGCAGTCATCGCCGACAATGTGGGCGACAATGTGGGAGACGTCGCCGGTATGGGCGCCGACCTCTTCGAGAGCTACAGCGGCTCCATCGTGGCTGCCGCGAACGTTGGGTGCGGTTATGATGGCCACTGCAGCAGAATCACTGGCCTATATCGGCCTGCCGTTTCTAATTGCAGCCGTAGGCATCATCGCTTCACTGATTGGCACCTTCCTTGTCAAGACTGAAGACGGAGCCAGCGTCCACGATCTGCTCAAAACTCTGCGCACGGCCACCTGGGGCGCATCCGGCATCGTGCTGGTGCTGGCCGCTATCATGATTTTCGTCAGCGGCGTCAGTTTCCTCTTCTGGATTATCATCCTGATCGGTCTGATAGCGGGCAACGCTATCGCCTTCTTCACCGAGTACTACACCTCCTATACTGCCAAACCGACCCAAAGCATTGCTGCGGCGTCCGAAACCGGTCCGGCGACGCTGATCATTCGCGGCCTGGCTGTCGGTATGGAAAGCACGGTCGCACCGGTGCTGATCGTTGCCGTCGCCATTCTGCTCAGCATCTGGCTCGGCAATATGGCCGTCGTCGAGAACTCAACTGTCGGCCTCTATGCGGTTGCACTGTCAGCCGTCGGCATGTTGAGTACGCTGGGCGTGACGCTGGCCACCGATGCCTACGGCCCGGTTGCTGACAACGCCGGCGGCATCGCCGAGATGAGCGACCTGCCCGACGAGGTGCGTGATCGCACCGACGCCCTGGACAGCCTGGGCAACACCACCGCCGCCACCGGTAAGGGGTTTGCCATCGGTTCGGCCGTGTTGACCGCGTTGGCCCTCATGGCAGCCTATGTTGAGACCGTGAAGATCGGCAACCCCGATTTCACGCTAGACATGCTCGATCCGACCATGCTGCCCGGCATTCTCATCGGCGCCATGTTGCCCTTCCTCTTTGCTGCCCTGACCATGACCGCCGTCGGCAAGGCCGCCTTCGCCATTGTGCTTGAGGTTCGCCGCCAGTTCAAAGAGATTCCCGGCCTCATGGAAGGCACAGGCAAGCCTGACTACAAGACCTGTGTCGCCATCAGCACCCAGAGCGCGCTGCGTGAGATGATCGTCCCCGGCGCGCTGGCCATCATCGTGCCGTTGGCCGTCGGCTACATCCTGGGCGCGGAAGCGCTGGCCGGCATGTTGGTCGGCGCCATCTCCTCGGGCTTCCTACTGGCCGTCATGATGGCCAACGCGGGTGGCGCGTGGGACAATGCCAAGAAATGGATTGAGACCGGCGAACTGGGCGGCAAAGGCTCAGACCCCCACAAGGCCGCCGTCATCGGCGATACGGTCGGCGATCCGTTCAAGGACACCAGTGGCCCGTCGCTCAACATCCTGATCAAGCTGATGAGCATCGTCAGCCTGGTCTTCGCCGCCACCTTTGGCAGCGGACTCTTCTAAGGTAGACGAATAGGCGGACGGCAAAATCACCTTGCCAATTCTGACCCTAGACGAATTCAAACGGGGAACCTGTTGGTTCCCCGTTTGTTGTATCTGTAAGCTCTGGCGAGCAATCGGGTCGGAAAACGTATACTGATTCGACCTATCCCAAATCCCTGATCACTAATCCCAATTCCCCCTACCCTTTCCAGAAAGAGAACCATCGTGGCACTTCCCGACTATCCGCCTGAATTTTGGATCGCCGCATCCATCGCCGTAATCCTCGTGGGTATCGCCAAAGCCGGCTTCGGTGGCGGCCCCGGGCTGTTGGCGACGCCGCTCATCGCGCTGACCATTCCCGTCGCCGATGCGGCTGCCCTGTTGCTGCCGTTGCTGATCATTGCCGACATCTTCTCAGTTCGCCACTACCGTCACGAGTTTGACAAGACGAGTCTGAAAGTACTTCTTCCCGGCGCCATCATCGGCATTGCGATCGGCGGGTTCTTCTTTGGCTTTTTCAGCGACAATGAACGTGTGCTCCAGATCGGCATCGGGCTCCTAGCCCTCGTCTTCGTTGCATTTCAATTGGGGCGAGCCTTCATCTTTGGCGCTATCGAAGGGCGTCGATTCCCGACGCCGATCGGCTCGCTCCTGGGCGGTGTTGCCGGTTTCACGTCGACGCTGGCCCATGCGGGCGGCCCGCCGGTGGTCATCTACCTATTGCCACAAAAGATGGCCCGCAACGTCTTTGTCGGTACGACCGTACTCATCTTCATGACCATCAACCTCGTTAAGTTGATCCCTTACAGCATGCTTGGGCTGCTGCGCGTCGGCAACCTCCTGACGATAGTGATTCTGGCTCCGTTGATCTACGTGGGCGTTCGCCTAGGCATCTACCTCAACAAACACTTCAGTGAAAAATGGTTCAATGTTGTCATCTACACCCTGCTCGTACTCACGGCCATTCAACTCATTCTGGGGCGGAGCATTCTCAGTGTTTTCGTTTCCTAATGATCGTTGGTGCGATTGGGTTCTGCATCTCGCTTGACAAGGTTTTCAGATCGGCATATACTCGATTGTACATCTATGCGAAGTGATTTACGCATCAGATCTGCCGGACATCATTGAACTCACGGCCCCAATATTGATTGAGGAACCATCATGGAAACGAGCAGTTCGGACCCGACAATCATTGACGACGCCCAACTCGAGACGGAAGTTGCCGAATCGGAACTCATGAGGGCGGAAACGCTCACGACCGAGGTTGAGGACATCGCGTTGGCGCCGGCGCTACGGGCGGATAGTCCGCTCAGCGATGCAGTCACAGCTTTCGACGAGTATATGCTGCGCAAAGGATTCAGCGAGAACACGATTCGCGCCTTTCGCAACGACCTGAAGATCACCCTGGGCTTCCTGGGCGAGGAGACAGCACTCTACCAGGTCCAGACAGAACATTTAGAAGAATATTTGACTTGGTTGCAGACGGAACGAGGCAAGCCGTGCAGCGCCAAGACGCTGGCCCGGCGCATCACCACGTTGAAGGTATTCTTTGGATGGATCCATGGCATCGGCGTTCTAGGCGGCGATCCGGCTGAGCCGATCGTGCAACAGGTCGCGCGTACACCGTTGCCCAATATCTTGACCGACGACGAATCGGGGCGGCTGATGCGTGCAGCCCAAGACTATCTTTGGAGCCGTGACAAGGCCGATGCGCGCCCATATGTACTGACCTCGTTGTTGATGCAGACGGGCATCAAGAAGGCCGAGTGCGCCCGAATTTTGATCACCGATGTCAATGTAGAACGTCCCCAGTCACCGGATGTGAGCATCCGCTATCCGGATGAGCGCAACGCACACAAGAATCGTACCATCCCATTGAATGCCGGTTTCGTGCCGGCAATGAACCAATATCTCGAAGAATACAAACCTGAGACCCATCTCTTTGAGTGCACGCCGCGCAACCTGGAGTACGTGTTGCAGGAAGTTGGCGAGAAGGCTGCCGTCAGACGTCTACAGGTCGGCTTCGAAACCCTGCGCTGGACCTGTGCAGTACGCGACTTCAGACTGGGTATGTCCGAAGAGCAACTGAGACAGAAGATGGGGTTGAGCAAGATTTCGTGGCGGGAAACGCGTGAGAAGATCTACCAGTTGTCGGGAAGATGAGGGCTGGGTCGTACTGCGTAATTTGTAATGAGTGGAACTAGACCAGCAACAATGTACATGTGAACGGCGGCCATCGTTGCTGAGATGAACCAACGAATCCAAACAATTCCAACCTGGAGACCTTACGCAGTACGAATTACGCAGTACGGATCACTACGAATCACTTCGTAATCACCGGCAACATCGCACGAAATGTACTCTGATATTGCAGATGTGAATCCAGGTAGGCGTCGCTCCAGCCGCCAAGCAGGTTTAGACGTCCATCTTTGCTGACCGCCCCCAAGTGTCGCCATTCGCCCTGAATCGGCGAGGGGAAACTGCTCCAGACATTGGTCGACGGGTCGAAGCGTTCATGGTTGTCCATCGGATAGGTCCATCCGCCGCCAAGCGCATGGAGCGCCAATCCGTCGAAAACCAGACTGAGGCCGCCACGCGGTGTCGCCAGGGGCGGCAAAGACTGTTTCGTCCCCTCCGCCAGATTGTAGCGAGTAGCATCGCTCAGTTCCTGCTGGCCATCGTAGCCGCCGACCACGTACAACTCTTCCTCTATGGCCGCCGCGCCAAAAAACGCCCTCGGACTCTCCAGGCTCGCGACATTTTCCCACATCCCTATCGGCGTGTCACCCGTTTCGTCCAGATCGAGACGCCAGATCTCATCACGCATGCGTTGGCCATCCCAGCCGCCCATCAGATAGAGCGTATCGTTGACGACGACCATCTCGCTGCCGGCCAGGCCGGAGGGCAGCGAGAAGAGCAACTCCCACGAATTTGTCCCTGCATCATAACGCCAGAACTGATCGCTGATGATCTCGGTACCGTTCTCCGTTCGACTGCCGCCACCGACGTAGATGGTATCGTCCAGGATCGCAGCGGCAGAGTTGGCCAGCCGTTCCGGCAAGTCGGCAAACGAAGTCCACTCGTTGATGCGCAGGTTGTAGACGGCCACGGTTGCCAATACGCCCTCATCACTCTCACCGCCGATTACAACAACAGAATAGCCATCGAGCACAACCGCCATACGGCTACGCGGCTGAACAAGCGGCGTACGTGGCTCCCAACGCGGCTCCAGCGTAACTAGCGGCTGGCCAAGCGATGCGGCGCCGACGTCAGAGAGCAGGTCAGGGCGCGCCTGCGGCCGGCTCGGCCAGCGGGGCAACCAGATGATGCCGATCAGCAATACGACCACGGCCAACAGGTAGACTCGCTGCCATGAAGCCGGTTCCGTTTCCAGATCGTTCAACGGCTCCGGATCGGACAGGACAGCCTCAGGCACGTTGCCAACCGGAACAAGCCCCGGGATTGCGACCCAGCCGTGTTGGATGAGCACCATTGAGGCTTCGGTGCGGCTACTGACTTCAAGCTTCTCGAAAATATTGCGGACGTGGACCTTGACTGTGTGGGGACTGATGGTGAGTTCGCGCGCGATCTCGACATTGGTGGCGCCGATGGCCAACCACTGCGCAACATCCTGCTCGCGCTCGCTCAATGGATTGTCGGTTCCGCTTGCGGTCGCTACGTTCATAGGAAAATGCTTGATGTTTTCATCCGCTAGATGCCCATTATTCCATAGCCGCCATGCCATCACAAATGATCAGACGGTAAGGCTTTTCCAAAATAGTGACTATACGGGAGTTGGCAAAGCCTCAAGCCATTCCAGGCAAAGATTTCCTTGCAACGGTTATTTATCTCTCTGGAATGGCCTAAGGCTCGGGCAATGACAACCGGCAGGAAACATCAGTGATCAGACCCATAGATCACAATGCTTCACAGGAAAACGATGCTCCCTCCCGAAGCACTTCTCTGGAGAACTTCTCTCCAGCACTATCCAGAGAGATCAACCAGAAAAGGCGTGGGAGAGCCGTCCCCATTCATCCAGTGATAGGGTCTGAGCACGGCGACGAGGGTCGATGTTGGCGGCTTCACAGGCAGTGGCGGCTTGTGCCTTGGGCACGTGCAATCCGGCGCTCAAGCTGTTGAGGAGTTGTTTGCGTTTCTGGCTGAAACCGGCCCGCACGACCCGGAAAAATCGTTCCGGTTCGACATTGGGCACAGCTGCCTCAGGCAGCACATTCAGGCGCAGCACAGCGCTGTCTACCTTGGGCTCGGGATAGAATGCTGAGGCAGGAACATGACAGACAATGGAAGGTGACGCGTAAAATTGCACGCTCACCGCAAGAATCGACATCTGACCAGGCTCGGCACAGATGCGTTCTGCCACCTCTCTCTGCACCATAACCACGGCCAAGCCAGGCGGCTGGGATGCCTCAAGTAGATGGCGAAGAACGGGGCTGGTGATGTAGTAGGGAAGGTTGGCGACTACCTTGTAATTGACAGTTGACGATTGACAATTGACAATTGTCAATTTGATCAACTCTACCGGATCGGCTTCTAGAATATCGCCATGGACGATCTTGACATTGGAGTGACCGGCAAACTGATCACTGAGAATGTCGACCAGCCGGTCATCCAATTCGACAGCGACAACGCGATCCGCGCGTTCGGCCAGTTGATGTGTCAACACGCCCAGGCCAGGGCCGATCTCCAGGACGGTATCGTCTGGTTGGAGATCGGCGGCCTGGATAATATCGGTCAAATAGCGTTCATCGACCAGAAAATTCTGGCCCAGGGAACGTTTGGGGCCAAGACCGTAGCGATGGATTAGTGTATGTGCGTCGGGATAGTCGTTGCTGCCGGACGACTGTTTTACGCTCATGAGCCGATCCTAATCGTCTTGAAGGCTCAGCACAGACATGAAGGCTTCCTGAGGAATCTCGACCGAGCCGACCATCTTCATGCGTTTCTTGCCGGCCTTCTGCTTCTCCAGCAACTTGCGCTTGCGCGAGACGTCGCCGCCGTAGCATTTGGCCAACACGTCCTTGCGCATGGCCTTAACATTGGCCCGGCTGATCACCTTGTTGCCGATGGCGGCCTGAATGGGCACCGTGAACATCTGGCGCGGGATGATCTCTTTCATCTTGCTGACCAGACGCTGTCCCTTGTGATAGGCGTCGTCTCGATGCACGATGATGCTCAGCGCATCCACCGGCTGCTCGTTGACCAGCACATCCAGCTTGACCATGTCCGAGACGCGATACTCGTCCAGCGTGTAGTCCATGCTGGCATAGCCGCGGGTGCGTGCCTTCAGATCGTTGTAGAAATCGACGATGATCTCAGAAAGCGGTATCAGACAGGAGATCTCAACCCGCTTGGCATCCAGCCAGGTCTGGTTACGCAGTTCGCCACGTCGCTTGGTCACCAGCTCCATGATGGTTCCAATGTACTCAGCCGGCGCGAAGAGGTGCAAATCGCACCAGGGTTCTTCGATACTCTCGATGGTGGTCGGTTCGGGCAAAGCAGCCGGGCTGTCGATCAAGAGCACCGAGCCGTCGGTGCGATTGACCCGATATTCGACCGAAGGGGCCGTGAAGATGATGTCCATGTCATACTCACGTTCGAGTCGCTCCTGGACGATCTCCATGTGAAAGAGGCCCAGAAAGCCGAGGCGGAAGCCAAATCCAAGGGCCTGGCTCGTTTCCGGGGCATACTCCAGGGCGGCATCGTTCAGTTGCAGCTTCTCCAATGCATCGCGCAGATCGGTGTAATCGTCGGGGTTGGACGGGTAGAGGCCTGCGAAGACCATGGACTTGAGCGGCTGGTAGCCAGGTAGCCGTTCGGTAGCCCGGTTGGCATCAGTGGTCAGTGTGTCGCCCACGTCCAGATCCTGAAGCATCTTGAGCCCGGTGGCCACATAGCCGACCTCGCCGGCGCCCAACCTCTTGGTGGGCAACATGGCCGGCGTCAACACACCGATCTCCAGCGGCTCAATCGACTTCTCCGTGACCATGGCGTAGAGCCTGGTGGCACTGTTGATCTCTCCATCGATCACGCGCACGTAGGCGACCACGCCTTTGTAGGCATCGTAGTGGCAGTCAAAAACCAGTGCGCGCAGCGGTGCATTGAGGTCACCGGACGGCGGCGGCACCTGTTCGATTACGTGGGTCAAAACCTCAAGCACATTCTTGCCGTCCTTGGCGCTGATGCGCGGGATGTCCTCCGCCGGCACGCCCAGCAGATCCTCGATCTCCTGGGCCACATCATCGGGCATGGCAGCAGGCAGGTCGATCTTGTTGATGACCGGCACAATGGTCAGATCTTGTTCCAGCGCGGCAAAGAGATGGGCCATGGTCTGAGCCTGAATGCCCTGAGAGGCATCTACCACCAGTACAGCGCCCTCGCAGGCCTGCAAAGCCCGACTCACCTCATATGAGAAGTCGACGTGGCCCGGCGTGTCGATGAGATTGATCTCGTACTCAGATCCCTCATGGGTATGAATCATGCGCACGGCGCTGGCTTTGATGGTGACGCCCTTCTCGCGCTCCAGATCCATGGAGTCGAGCAGTTGCTCCTTCATCTCACGGTCGGTCACTGTACCGGTGGTCTGCAGGAGGCGATCGGCCAGCGTGCTCTTGCCGTGGTCGATGTGGGCGATAATCGATATATTGCGAATGTGATCGAGGTTCATGGAATTCCTATTGAATACTGTGCTAATAGACAGAAAAGAACTTGCCACAGATTGACACAGATAAAAAAATAGATATGCACAGATAGTCTACGGTCGGTTGCGTATTGTACCCGATCAGAGAGAGGGAATCCAGAAGTGATGGGGGTGAAGTCATACACCAATGTCGATCTCAATACCCTAATCGCTTGTCCACTACATTGCGCAGTGGTTCTCCCTGCTGATAGCGCGCCAAATTGTCGAGGAAGATCTCGATGCCGCGGGCGTCGTACTTGGGAGTTAAGCCCGAGTAGTGGGAGGTGATGATGACGTTCTCCATTCCCCAGAGCGGTGACTCCGCGGGCAGCGGTTCCTGTTCGAAGACATCCAGTCCCGCCCCGGCAATGGCTCCGCGCTGCAGGGCGGCGATCAGATCGCTCTCGACGATGGTGGCGCCGCGACCGATGTTGACGATGTAGGCGGTCGGCTTCATGGCGTCGAACGCACGTTGGTCGATCATGTGCTTGGTTTCCGGCGTCAACGGCGCCGTGATCACCACGAAATCGGCCTCGGGCAGCACGTCAAGAAGCTGGTCGGGGCTGACCATGCGCTCGATGCCTGGAACAGACAGCGAGACATTGCGACGCATGCCGATGACGTGCATGTCGAAGGCCGACGCAATCCTGGCGGTGCGTTCGCCGATGGCGCCGACACCAATGAGCAGCATGGTCTTGCCGGCAAGTTCGAAGACGCGGTCCTTGCCGATTACGAACTCAAACTTCTGATCCGGGCGAATGGTCGGTGAATGCCGCTGCCACTGGTTAGAGACCCAGATTCGCTCGGACTGGGCGCGGGCGGCCTGGTCCATACGCCGGGCAAAGGCGAGCAATAAGGCGAAGATGTGCTCGCTGATGGGCACACTGTGTATGCCGGATGCGTTGGTCAACACAAAATCCAGATCGGCCACTTCCGGATGGCGCAGCAGCCAGTCCGCGCCGGCGCCCCACTGTTGAACCCAGCGTAAGGAGGTCGCCTCTGTCAACAGGTCATAGGGGAGCGTTCCGACCACGATCTCGATGTCCGGCAGAATCGCCTCGATCTTGGCCCTGTCGGCCGTCCGAACAATTTCCATGTCCGGCATCAGTTCACGCACCTGGTACAGGGTATCCTCGTCGATCATGCTCTCATTCAATGTAACCAGTAACGTCCTACCCATCGTTTTCTTCCTTTGCAATCTGTATCAAAACCCTTAGGCCAATTGTTGTTCAAAGTACTTGATCGTCTGCGCCATGCCTTCCGCCAGCGACACACGCGGCTCCCAATCCAGGATCGTTCGCGCACGGGTGATGTTGGGCTGGCGCTGTTTGGGATCGTCCTCGGGCAGCGGCTCGTAACGGATGCCGCCGGGGTTGCCTGTGATCTGGTTGATGGTCTGTGCGAAGTCCAGGATCGTCATCTCGGACGGATTGCCGATGTTGACCGGATCGGGCTCGTCACTCAACAACAGGCGATAGATGCCGTCAACCAGATCGCTGACGAAGCAGAAGCTGCGTGTCTGATCGCCATCGCCGTAGACGGTCAACGATTCGCCACGCAACGCCTGGCGGATGAAGTTGGGCACGACACGCCCATCGTTGATGCGCATGCGCGGCCCGTAGGTGTTGAAGATACGCACAATGCGCGTCTGGACGCCATGGCTGCGATGATAGGCCATGGTCATCGCCTCGGCGAAGCGCTTGGCCTCGTCGTAAACGCCGCGGGGCCCAATGGGATTGACGTGGCCCCAATAGCTTTCGGGCTGAGGGTGGATCTGGGGATCGCCGTAGACTTCGCTGGTGCTGGCCAGCAGAAAGCGAGCATCCTTGGTCAATGCCAGGCCCAGCGCGTTGTGGGTGCCCAAGCTGCCGACCTTAAGCGTCTGGATGGGGAACTCAAGATAGTCGACCGGGCTGGCCGGGCTGGCAAAGTGCAGGATGGCATCCAATTCGCCCTTGATGTAGATGAAATTGGTCACATCATGTTCGATGAACTGGAACCTGGGGTTACCGGCAAGATGAGCGATGTTGTCGGTTGACCCTGTGATTAGATTGTCCATGGCAATGACGTGATGCCCTTCGGCAATCAGTCGATCACTCAGATGGCTGCCCAGGAAGCCGGCGCCACCGGTTACCAATACGCGCATTGAATTGTTCCTTTCAAAAATTACAGTTGGAGCAAATATGGAATCGTCCACCGAAGATCGATCCGGTTTCGGCTTTTGTTTCTATGACCAGCAGCGGTAAACTGGAAGAATCGGGAGCGACCACAACTGACAGTGATGATCCCACTGCAAGAAGCCCTTTTCGCCACAGATTCACACAGATGAAAAGCCGGTCACAAGTAACCAAAGCAGGTATGCATGTATCCAACACTTCCGTTCGGCCCACTCTCATTGCCGACCGGCCCGTTTTTTGCACTGATTGCCCTGTGGGTCGGGATGGAGATCGCTGCTCGTTTTGGTCAGCGTTTGGGTCAAAAAGGTGACGACATCTGGAACACGGGCCTTTTGGCGCTGGCCGCTGGCCTGATTGTAGCCCGACTCTGGAATGTGATCCAGTTCTGGGATATCTACGCCACTCAACCGTTGCTTGTCTTCAGCCTGCGCCCCAGCGGCTATGAGGTGTTGCCCGGGGCCATCGCTGCGCTGATCGTCGGCTACTTCTTTCTGATGCGCAAGGCCATGGATCCCGTGCCGACGGCAGCAGCATTCAGCGTCGGCGCAACAGCCGCTGCCTCAGTCCTGAGTGCCGGCTCCTTTCTGAGTGGCGCCGTTGTCGGCGTGCCCAGTGACCTCCCCTGGGCATTGTCTCATTATGGCCAAACGCTACATCCCGTGGGACTGTACCGCGCGATGGGTTTTGCCATCCTGACCATCTTGCTCTGGAAGACTCGCCGGCCCGACCGACCGCTGCGCACGCTCTGGCTGGCAGGTTTCGGGGTTAGTCTGGTTCGGTTGTTCACAGATGGGTTCGTCGCCGATGCAGAGATGACTGGATCGTTCCGCACGAGTCAAATAAGTGCGTTTGTGGCTGCACTCCTCTTTAGTCTGTTACTTGTCCAAGAAGAGAATCGAGCCAAGAGTAAACAGACAGCCCAAGCAGATGGCGATGCACCGCAAGAACCGGCTGTGCGGACGGATTCAGAAAGTCTGGATCACCAGTAGCTTGCCTTCGTCCACACGAATGGTGGCTGGATGCGAAGCAATCTCATTGCTGATGCCCCGAGTGCTCCCAAGGCGCAGCGTTGCACTTTCAAGCGGGTAGGCTAACCCAGAAAAGGTGATGCCCTTTACCACGGGACTCAAGGGCACGACGCTGACCGTACTGCCGATCCGGCCATCTAGCGCCAGCATATTCCGCGGCGAAAGCACCTGAGCCAGCTGATTCTCTTCAGCCAGACGAATCGGCACCGGCCACTCACGTTGCGCCAAAATCAGCAGATTGGCCAACGTCTGATCCAGACGCCCCCCCAATGCGCCCAGCAGAAGAATGTCGTCCGCCCCATCTTGCAACGCCCGTTCAATCGCCAGCTCCAAATCGGTCTGATCCTTGGCCGGCGGATGACGCTCAATCGCGACGCTCTTTGTAACCAGATCTTCGACCACTTCCGGCGGTGCGCTGTCCAGATCACCGACAATGACGGCCGGCTGGAGCCCCAAAGCCAGACAATGCCGAACCCCGCCGTCGGCACAGATCAGGTGATCGTCCTCGTGCAGCCAGCGTTTCAGACCGGCGTAGTCGGTGATGATGCCGTTAATGAAAATGATGGAGCGCATCAAAGAACCCTCCAGGCAAATATCCCCACCATCCCCAAGGCGATGCCAAACTCAGTGACTGCGCCCAGGATCATGCTGGCGAGATAGGCACGGACGGCCACAGCCGCGGCACGGCGATTGCGTTTGTCGATGAACTCTACGAGATACATACCCACCATGGCGCCAAAAATGGCGCCAAAGAGTGAACCGAGAATCGGCGGGGAGCCGCCAAGGAGAATGCCGCCGACGATACCGCCGACAATAGCGCCGCCAATCGATTTCCAACTGGCCCCGGCACGACGGCTCAGGACGGTGCTGAACATCAGGTCTGCCCCCCAAGCAGTCAATGCCATGAGGCCGAGCAAGATCAACAGCGGCCAGCCGACGGTCTCGAAGTTGTCGCCCATAGCCCAGAGAAAGGCTCCCAGCCAGATGATCAGCGGACCGGGAATCACCGGAATGACGGACCCGACCAATCCCAAGGCCAACAACAGATAGCCGCCGGCCGACATCATCTCATTTACGAAGGGCATAGATCATCCATTCTTAAGCTTTTCCAAAATAGCAACTATACGGGAGTTGGCAGAACCTAAAGCCATTCCAGGCAAAGATTTCCTTGCAACGGTTATTTATCTCTCTGGAACGGCCTTAGTCCAACATCCCTCTATCCAACAGTACAGACGCCTCGCCATTCTCTACGCTGACAGGCACCACTGTGTCGCGAGCAAAAAGCGGCGGCACATCCAAATCGATCTGTTCGTAGAGGGTCGGCGGCACGCTAATGTCAGCCAGGAAAAGCTCGCCACTGGCGGCCAGCGCATCCGGCTGTAGAAAGCCGCTCTTGGGGAGCGCCAGCGTCATGGTGACGGCGGCGCGGATGTGGGGGTCGAAGACAGCGCCCGATGCTGTATCGATGCCGCTGGGTGCATCCAGGCTGAGAATGGGGGCCAACGAACTGTTGGCGAGATGGATCAACTCACGCGCTTGTCCACGTGGATTGCCGCGCAGTCCGTAGCCGATGACAGCGTCAATGACCAGATCACATGGGGGCAACTCCCACCCCTCCTCGGCCCATGCCAAGGGAGCGCCCATTGCCTGCAAAATCGAGAGTTGATGCAGGGGAACACCGGCATAGCCATCCTGCGAGTAGGACGTAATCACCTGCACCCAGGCGCCCCAGTTGAGCAGATGACGCGCGGCAACCAGTCCGCCGCCGCCGTTATTGCCACGACCGGCCAACACAACGATTGGCCGGTCCGTGATATCGTCATCGAGCATTCGCTTGGCAAGCAACGCCAGGTTGCGCCCGGCGTTCTCCATCATCTGGATCAGCTCGATGTGGTACTCCTCGATCATGAGTCGATCCACTTCGATCATCTGTTCCGTGGTCAACGCTGGAATGACAGTTCGTTGCATTAGATTTCTATCTCCTGCAAAGATCAGACTTTGTCACCGTTGGCTCTACGGCAAAAGGACTCTTCCGGACACGAATGGTCACGAATTCACACGAATGGTGGCGTCACCCCAAAGAAATTGGACTCTTTGAGCCATTGTGAGGCTAGACCTCCGGGAGGTGTCCAAAAATGGCAGTCATGCCAGAGATATTCCGGACACCTCCCGGAGGTCGGGTTTCCATCTGCCCCCCACAACAGCTCAAGGAGCCAGAAATTGTTCGTGAAAATTTGTGTTAATTCGTGTCTGAATCCAGTAGAGCCACCCAAGTAGGTACAAGTCGAACCAATCAAATGTTACGGCCAGGACCAGGGCAACGTATTTTGATAGATCCATGCGGCGGTATGAAGCGATTGTACCAGAATGAGCGGCACCGCGCCCATAACAAGATACCAACGGTTGGGCAGCATGGTCGGCAGTACCGTAATAAGCAAGAGCGTCGACGGCAACGCCGCCAGGCTGAACAGATCCCAATCGCGCTGGCCGCCATAGTCGGGATTCCAGAGCCACGTGAAGAGAAGGTAGAGGAAGGTGGCGAGTAGGAGGAAGCGGAAGATAGGGCGATAGGGTGAGAGGGAGAGGGGGTGAGGGGGTGACTTGGCGCGATGGCGGAAGGAAAAGAAGCCGGTGAGGAGAAGACTGGGTAGTACGACCGGGGCCACCAACAGTTGTTCGTTGATGAAATCGCGCAGGTGGGGCCAACTGAAAAGCGTGTATTGTTCCCAACGCGTCGTCGTCTCCCAGAGAGGGACGAGCCAGCGGGCATCGCCGCCGCCGGGCCTGTCACTTGTCAACAACGCATTGATGCCGTGGCCGCCCTGCTCCATCAGGAAGACCGTTGCGCCGGCCACAAACATCATCGGCAGAGCGATCTGTACCGTCACCGAGATCGCCTGTCTGCCTGTACCCTTTGCGCGATCCCGTACGACGGTCAGCCAGCCGAGATAGAGCAGCGATGGGGACAGGACTATGGTGCTTGGATGGATGGCATGGGTGACAGCCAGTGTCGATGCCGCTAGCCACAACCGGCGCTCGCCGCGGGCAACGTTGATGCCGAGCCACAGATAGGCCAGCACACCAACAGCAGCAAAACTGTAGTTCTCGACGTAGCCGAAGAAGAGTTGAATCAGCCCAAGACTGGCTAGCAGGCCATAGGTGAGCCAGGCGGGAGCCAGGCGTTCATCGCGTGAGAGGGCCAACACCACAAGCAGATAAAGCCCGCCGGCTATGGGGCTTAACAAGAGGTAGACGCCGGTCGCATCGTCCTGCCAACCGCGTTGCTCATTCAGGGCCAGCCAAACCTGGCTGTGTAGAAAGACGTCCAGCGGCGCTTGCCATGAGTGGGTCAGGCGCAGCGATAGATCCGGCCAGGCAATGGACTTGGCCAGCATGTAAGCATCACCCCAACGGGTATGCACAACGGGAAAGAGGAAGAAAGAGACCATGAGGATGGTGCTGATACATACCAGAATCCCCATTGTGAGCGTCTGGAACCCATTCGATTGCCCGGTCTCCGCCCGTTGTGCAGATCGGCCCGCCAGCTCTCGCCACCAGTAAAACGCAAGCAGGCCAAGGATCAGGACACCCGCGAGCGCGATGCTCCAGGACGGCGCATACTTGACAGGCCAAAGTCCCCACCACGCGCTCTCGGCCTCGTGCGGCTCGGGCACCGATGCGGCTGACGGCGGCAACAGCAGCGTGACCAGATGCAGGCCAAGCAATGCCAGCGTCAGCAAGTGCAAGGCCACGACGAGGTGACGCTGTTCTCTGGCTTTAACTTCCTCCGTTTCAAACATACTGACAGACATACCATTCATTGTAGTCGGCGCGATGCTGTTTGCGAAAGCGAATGGGACAGAAGTCAGACGTCAGCAATCTAGAAATGCAAATCCGGCTGCCCATGGGCAGCCGGATTTGCATTTCTAGATTGCTGACGCCGGCGTCGTTATTCGCCCATCACCAGGAACTCTGCGGCGACCCAGCCGCCGTCGGGATTGTCGGTCACTTCGGCGCTGTCGCCGGCGATCTTGACCCAGGCGCCGTCATCGCTGACTTCTACGACTGCATAGGTCTCGCCGTCATAGACATAGCCGGCAATTTCGGATTCGGCGCTGGCCTCGGCGCGAACACGCAGACGTGTGCCGTCCGTGTTCACCAAGGCAAAGCCAGCTTCGGGAGCGACAATTTCTTCCTCAGCCATGGCATCTTCACCCATCGCTTCGCTTGACTCCTCGGCAGGCACCGGCGTCGGCTGAAGTTCGCTTGACTCCTCGGCGGGCGCCGGCGTCGGCTGAAGAATGATCTCTGTCGACTCTGTAGCGGAGTCCGTAGTTGACTCAGCAGCCATTTCGCCTTCGCCGCCGGTCAGTGCGCCGTTGACGCTCACATAGTTGGCCGAAACCCACCCTTGACCGTCAGGCGCGTCGGCGACAGCCAACTGCACCCATTGGCCGTCGTCACTGATGCTCATCACCCTGTATATTTCGCCCTCTTTAACGCCGTAGACCACCTCGGCCTCCTCACTCGGCGTCTCACGCACACGTAACGAACGGGTGGTCACGGTAGCCATGGCGGCGTCGTCATCCATCATTTCCATGCTGGACGACTCGGTCATGCTTTCGCTGTCCTCAGTGCTTTCATCCGCCATTGACGTGTCGGCCATAGCCTCACTCATGGCAGCCATGTTCACGGGCATACATCCGGCCGCCATCAGTGCGATCACAATCAATAGAGTCAGTGGGAAAAGCCGATAATACCGATTCATAGTCTGAACCTCTCTAAACTTAACATTCTATACTTAGCATTTGACCGGAAGACCCGGAAATCTTTGAGATTACAGTCCATTACCGACCCATGAGCGACTCGGCAACGTGCAGAACTAAAACGCCCTTCCCCTTAACTCGCTGGGAACAAGCGATGTTCCGTAACTTCTTGCCAATTATGGCACGCATGCCAGTGGATTGACAAGATCGCGAATTCATTCGTGATTTACACGGCAAAATCAGTTTAGTTCGATCTGCCAACGACCAACCTCTTCGATTGTCTCAGCGTCGTACACAATTGTCTCCAATCGCGCTACACGATCCAGCCCCGATGAGGGCAGAGTGAGGTAGTGGACGTCGGAAATGCGTTCGCCCGGCAGCCAGTTCGGTGTAAGCGCTGCTTGCCTGATCGGGTACTCGTCTAGAGTAACCGGTCTGCCATCGGCGAAGAGGAGTGACGAGCCGTCAGCCGTTTGGCCGCGCAGCGAGACCTTGTAAGCCCGTTCCAATGCCTGATTGGGACGCCAATAGTAGACCACCTGCAATGTAGGTCCGCCCGCCTGCTCAAGTACGGTCAGATCATAGCCCTCAACAGAGAGCGCGCCATCCACAATCGTCACATCCAGCGGAAAAGCGGGCGACGCCGTTCGACTCTCGCCACGAGGCCAGATGCGAATCAACGGACCTTCACCACTGAAGCTGTAGGCTGTCTCGATGCCCGACACCTCACGCGTCAGGAAAGTCGGGTTTCCCGACGCAACCAAATCCCGGACGATCTTGCGTCGTTGTTCAGGGTCGTCGGCAACCACTGGAGTGGCTTCTTTCCCCAGCCCTTCAGCCTGCTGCATATAGCGCAGCGCAGTCATCTCACCTTCCAGACCCACCACATGACTGCCGGTCGGAAAATCGACTTTGGCCATCTCCACAGCGTAATCATGCGCTGCCCAAGACTGACTGCGATTCACAGCCAGGCCACTGCTCAGAAAGCTGACGGCAAGTAGAATTGTCAGCGATGCTTGAGCAACATTGGCCCAGAGTGCATAGCGTTGGGGCAGCCGCCCCGCCAGCCCGACACCGCCGCCGATGAAGATCGCCGCACAGAAGAAGACGGGCAACAGAAAGACCTCGACATCACCAACACGATAGTTCAGCGCGAAGATCAGGTTTGTGAGTAAGACGATCAGCACAAAGATCCATGCTTTGGCCGGGCGACGTTGGCGGTCGACCAGCCAGGCAAGCCCCAACAGACTCAGAACGAGGCCGAGCCAACCCAGCTGTTGCTGAAAGATCGTCAGCCAATCCCCGGGCGTGCGTCCAACGGCCAGACTGTTGTCGCTGAAGAATCCGGCATATGCACTGGCCATCACATGGCGCCGGAAACCCGGCCAATCATTCACATAGCTGCCGTTAAGATCCATCACCCCCATGGACGCCCGCAGTGGGATGAAGAGGTAGAGCAGCAGCGGGGCAACCAAAGCCAGACCCCAGAGCAGCCAAACCCGTCGCGGCCGCCAGATGCCCGGCACCGACCAGAACAGGTAGATGGCCACGCCTGGCGCCAGCAATACGGTCGTGCGATGGTGGGCCAGCCCCAGTCCGAAGAGCAGAAAAAGCCAGGTCATACGCCGGTCCAGGCTGGCCGGAATCCTGCGGTCATCCCCCATGCTCCGATTCATGCCGACTGTCACGCTCAGAATGGCGGCGACCAACGTGATGTGCAATGTATAGACCTCGGCAATCGTAGCCTGGCTCCACCAGACCGAACCCAGGCCAAAACTCAACGCCGCCGCCAGCCCTGCCCACTGATTGGGTCTACCATCCTGGGTCGTAACCATGCGGCGAGTCAGCGCAAAGAGCAGGCCAACGGCAATCGCGCCAAAGAATGCGCTCAGGATGTTCATGCGCCAGGCCCAGTTGCCCATGCCAAGCAGGCGGCTCCAGATCCCGCCTAGGATCACGTAGAGCGGATAGCCGGTAGGGTGGGCGATGCCGAAGGTCGGGCCGACCAACTGAAACTCTAAGCTATCATCGAACAGCTCGACGATGCTTGGGCCGGTAGTGAGGAGGTAGAGAACGAAGGCGAAAAACCCGATGACCAGTGGGGTCCATCGAGCCGGCTTCGACAGAAAAACTGGGTTGGTCATAGGGGCGAAGTGTACCACAACTTTGATCTTCAAGGTCATTTTGGTATGATACGCATCATGGCAAGAAGCACCATTCAAGAATCGAACCCCACCACAGCGGACCTTCCGAATATGCATCAGACGGCGACACCGGCTCCGCGCTCTGCGAACTGGCAATTCAGAAAAGTCATCACCCCTTGGGCAGCGCTGTTCGCCATTCTGATTCCGGCAAACGTTTTGGCTCAAGATAGTACCGGACTTGATGCAGCCATGTCCACAGTGGCAGCCTTCAGTCCCTGGTATGTATTGGCGGCCGGTCTGGCGCTCTTTGTTCCGGCCGGCCTGATCTTGGTCAGCGTTTCCGGCATGGCATCCCGCGAGGCCTGGAAAACTGCACTCAGTTCTGTGGGAGCCATCGCTCTGGCAAGCATCGCTTATTGGGCCATCGGTTTCGGGCTGCAGTTTGGCGGTGTCGGCCTGGTCTATGCCCAGCCGGAGTTGATGGCGCTGGTCTGGGAATGGAGTCCGCTTTCAGTGAATTGGGGAAGCGGCTGGGGTGTTGCAGGGCTGAGCGGCTGGATGCTATCGGGGGCAAATCTGTCCTGGCTGGCCTATGCCCTCTTTTTGGGCCATTTGTCTTGGGTCTTTGTCGCAGCCTCGCTGTCGGTCATGGCGCTCAGAAATCGGGCTCCAGTCTTGGCAGCGTTGCTGATCGCGTTGGTGATGGGCGGCATCGTCTATCCATTGGCAGGCAATTGGATTCAGGGCGGCGGTTGGCTCAACGCATTGGGTCGCAACCTAACCCTGGGCCACGGCTTCATTGATTTCGCAGGGGCAGGCAGCGTCTTTCTCCTCACGGCCAGCTTCAGCCTGGCCGCATTGATCACTTGGAACAGCGATGTGGCTCCGCAAGGTAGTAGCGAGGAGAAACTGCCGACCTCTCGACTGCCGTTGGTCGCCATCTTGGGAGCACTTCTGATGCTAGGCGGCGTGATCGGCTGGCTTTGGTCAAACCCGCTCCAGGCCACCGTAACGAGCGAATCCGGCATCATGCGCGGCAGCATCAACGTTGTCGTCAGCGCGGCAGCCGGCGCTTTGATCCCCCTGGTTTACACCTGGTTCGTCACCGCCGAGAGCCATGCCGGCATGACCGCACGCGGACTGGCAGCGGGCCTGGTTGCCGGCTTGGCCGCCGGTCCCTTTGTACAACCCGGCGTCGCCCTCCTCGTTGGCCTTCTGGCTGGAGCCACAGTCCCTTTTGTGACTTACGTCGTCGACAACCGCATGAAGCTGAACGACATCACCGGCGTACTAAGCATCGGCGGCCTGCCGGCCATCATCGGCTTGTTGGCAGTCGGTATTTTCGCCGATGGAGCGGTTGGCGCAGGATGGCAGATGACCGGAGTCAACAGCTATCTAGGCGTTTCGGGTCAGGGGGTCTCCGGCCTACTGGTCGATGCTGCATTCCAACCCGATTTCCCTGGTCAGTTGCAAGCACAACTGATCGGAACAATATCTCTCCTGCTTTGGGGCGTAGTCATGGGATTTCTCGTGCACGTTCCGCTGGCCCTGATCGCTCAGGGTTTGCGACGCAGCGAAGGTAGGCGGTCGAGGAGAGTCGCTACCGCCGACTTCGTCGCAGAGGCCGCACCGAGTTCGCCACCCACCCCCGCACCGGCGGCAACTCAACCCCGTCATCCAATGACTCAACAGCGCATGCCGGAACAGGCGCCCAACAGCTTGTCGGAGTAACATCAAATGGGAGGCGGACGCCGCTGATATGGCGGATATTCGCGGATCAAGCGGAGAAGAATCCGGCGTTTTTCCGCGATATCCGCACGAACCGCGTTCTTTCCTTTCTCTCTCCGACAGCCTGACGTACGACTTCGACTCTACTCATCACCCCAGCGGAAATCGTTCCAGCACAGTGTATTGAGCGCCTTCCGGCTTCAACACACTGCGTATCAGTACGACGCTGTAAACGCCGAAGCCTAGTGGCTGAATGTCGAACGAGAATCCCGTCTCGCCCAGTATATTTCCTTGTTCGAGAAAGCCGGACAAGCAGTCACCCAGTTTACGTTGCTCCGTCCTAGACAGGCCCCGACGCACTCGTCCGACCGTCAGGTGAGGCGCGTAGGGTCGAGACTCGGCCTCGAACCCGGCCTGTTGAGCAACTTGTTCAATCTCGGACTGAAACCGGATCAACTGTGGCAGCTCGCCTTCGATCCCCTGCCAAATCACGCTCGGCGCACGGCTATTGGGGAAGCAGCCATACTGAGCGACGCGAAGCATCAGCGGACGACTGGTTCGTACGAGGGCGGTCATTCCGTCCATCACTGCTCGTCTTTGTGAAGAAGAGGTCTCGCCCAGAAAGCGAAGCGTGAGGTGGAGCTTCGCGGCGGGGGTCCAACGCACGGCACGTGCCAGGCAACACGCGCGAAGATAATCGCCCAGTTGTCGACTCGAAGAATCGATGCCGGCCTGAACATCGATCGGGATTTCAACGGCGATGAAGGTTCGCACGGACTAGCGCCTACGGTCATCTGACCGAGAACTGAAGTACAATCCCAATGACGTGATGCCCAGCACACCGATCCCGGTCGCGCCGAGCGTCACGAAGCAGAGGAGCGCCATCACCAGGCTCTCTGCATCCCAGTCCAGCAATTGAGACACCAATTCGTCGGATCCCGGTGTTGTTGTGGGCAGCGGTGTGAATGTAGGCAACATCTGGGCGACAGCCTCACTGGTCGGCGTAGCGGTGACGACAATGAAGCCAGGGTCCGGCAACGGGGTCGGATCAATCGCCAGCGCCAAATCGGCAGCGGACTCAGTAGCGATTGCCGCGGACGAGCCGGGAGATTGAGCAATCGGGGCGGACTCGACCGAACCGTCAGCGATTGGCGTTAGGGTTGGAGACAGATTCTGAGCACCCGATAGAGGTGTGTTCAACGGGCTATCACTGACGGGGGTAGCCGTAAACGCGGCGATCGGCGTGGCGACCGGCGTAAAAGTTGGAGTAGACGTAAGTGGGAGTGGGTTGGTCGGCTGTACAGCTGCGGCACTGCCGGGAATCGGCGTTCCTGGCCCATAGGCACGGTCCGCAACCACCCCGGCCCCTTGACCTTCCGGCGGCGCCGGGGTCGGCGTAACGCCATATCCAAACCCACAGATATCGAATGACTCGCCGCGGCGTACCGTCAACAGTAATTTCATCCAGCCTGAAGCAGTAGGCAAGACCTGGCGTCAGTTCAGGTACCGGAAAGGAATAGGCGTGGCCCTGATTTGGACCGCCCTGAGCTTCGACCGCTCCGATAAGGTGATAGGCGGACGGAGGAGCCAATTCGTCCTTGCAATAGATGTCCCACCGCGCAAGATTCAGCTCACGTATGCTCGCCCACTCCAATACCAGCGAGTCAGGTTCGCTTCGTCCGCTGAAATAGGCGAGTTCGACCGCTGCCAACGCCGGCAACGCCATCAATAGGAGCGCGCAGATACCGATGATCATGAAGGGAACGCGCACAGGAAATCCCTGGACTTTTCGATTGGAGACCGTTCGGATTGCATGGCCAAACGAACGGCGCAGCTTAGCTAACACAGATTTTTGCCTTAGTGAACATCATCTTTCATAACGAAGGCTGGCTCGCAGCCGCCTCGCTATCGCCGTCGCTATCGTCGTCATTCTGCAGATTGACCAGCAGATCATACACTTCACCGATGCAGGCGTCGTTTAACCCGCTGTTGTACCACACGCGCATCTCGAAAGTGAGGCGGTCAAGCAGGATGGCGTAGGCTTCCTGATCGGCCTCATCATCTGACTCGGCAAGCCGTTCATATTCAGGATTTTCTTCAAGCCAACCGTCCAGATATGCTTCAGCCTCCGCGGGTCGCGGTCCCCATTGCCCCACCAGTTGCCACTCCTCATCGAAGAAAAATGCTTGAGGCAGGTCGAGATCATCCAGTTCGTTGATCAGATCCTCATCCTCCAACAGACCGTCAAGGAGCGTGAGATCGTCTTCGTCCCGTAGCAGCCGCATGGATAGACGGGCCGAACTGCCCACTATCGTCGCCAAGATGGGCACCACCGCCACTGTATCAGGGTCTTCCGGCGTCGCTACGACAATTACATAGAGCAGGTCCGGATACGTAGCCAGGTAGGACTGAATTTCCGGCAATAGGCGAATTTCATCACAACGGATGCCAAGCATTTTGCCGTAGAGTTCACTGCCCTGTGTATATTCCTTCAAGGTTAGGGCGGTCGTAAACGCCATCGAGCTTCCTGCCATTGGAACAATGCTAATCGTTGCCGGTCGATTCTCTGATGACATAGGTCCACGATTCTCTTTCAAGGATGAGTCGACTACATGGACAGGAATCTGTCACAGATAGACATGGATATTGACGGCCAGAACCGATACTCTCCCACAGAACTGACTCATTGTAGCAATAGTCGAGCTGATTGCCCAAGTACAATGTTGTCGTCACAAATTTCCTTGCTGCTTTCCTTATCGGTCTATCTGAGATTGGGGGAGCCTCGTAGGACACACGATCTCGAAGAAGTGTACTATGCGAGCTGATTTGGACAGTGCGTCGCACGAGGTCACAAAGCCCCCAGGACATTGGATATCCCCTTTTCCTTGCCGTGCAATTGACGAAAAATGTGAATGATGTTATGTTCCCCGCGTTCTATTCAGGAGAATAAACCAAGAAAATCCCTCTGCGCCGAGGGTACCCACAGTAAGCCAGACACAGTTGCCAGATACCGATCATATTGTCCACAAGGAGTGCAATCAATGAGTATGACAGCCCCAGTGTCGCAGGAAGCGACAGAGGAACTGGTAGCGTGGAGCGAACAGCCGGATCCGAGGATCCTCCTGGCCGAATCGGATTCCGAGATCTATCAAGTCATTGAGCAGGAACGACAGCGGCAATTCAGCGGCGTCGAACTAATTGCCAGTGAAAACTACGTGTCCGGTCCCGTGCTGGCAGCCATGGGTAGCGTTCTCACCAATAAGTATGCCGAAGGATATCCAGGGCGACGCTACTACGGCGGGTGCCAATATGTGGATGTTGCTGAGGAGATCGCCAGGGAGCGAGCCAAGGAGTTGTTCGGGGCCGAACACGCCAATGTGCAGCCCCATTCCGGCGCGCAGGCAAACGAGGCTGTCTATTTGGCCTTGCTGAATCCCGGCGACACTGTTATCGCCCTCAAACTGGATCATGGCGGCCATCTGAGCCATGGGTTCCGACTCAACAGTTCGGGCAAGCTCTACAACTTCCATCACTACGGCGTCAATCCTGAGACGGAGCAGATCGATTACGACGAGATGGAACGTTTGGCGCAGGAGCACAAGCCCAAGCTGCTTGTGGCCGGGGCCAGCGCCTACCCACGCTTTATTGACTTCAAGCGATTGCGGGCCATTGCCGACAGTGTTGACGCCGTCCTGATGATGGATATGGCCCACATCGCCGGACTGGTGGCGGCCGGGCTGCATCCGGATCCTGTGCCTTATTGTGATGTAGTGACAACCACAACCCACAAGACGCTGAGGGGACCGCGTGGCGGCATGATCCTCTGTCGCAAGGAATATGCCAAGGATATCGACCGCGCTGTCTTCCCCGGCACCCAGGGCGGCCCGTTGATGCATGTGATAGCGGCCAAGGCCGTTGCCTTTGGGGAGGCGCTAAAGCCTCAGTTCGTCGACTACCAGCGCCAGGTCATTGCCAATGCCAAAGTATTGGGAGAGACGCTTCAAGAAGCCGGCCTGCGCATCGTCAGCGGCGGCACCGACAACCACCTGCTCTTGGTGGATATCGGCGTACTCGGCGTCGATTCGACCGGCAAGGAGATCACCGGCAAGATCGTCGAGCAGGCGCTCGACAATGCCGGCATCCACACCAACAAAAACATGATTCCGTTCGACCCCAAACCGGCTATGGTCACAAGCGGCATTCGCTTGGGCACGCCTGCAGCCACCACGCGCGGGCTCAAAGAGGCCGAGTTCGAGCAGATCGGTCGCTGGATCGCCGAAATCGCCCACGAGCCGCATGACGTCGACTTGCAGGAGCGCATCCGCGCCGAAGTCAAGCAACTGGTTCAGGCGTACCCGGTTCCGTATTAGTACACGGTTCTAGGAATCGTCGTCACGTATTGCGAAAGAAGTCTGGCGTATGAAACGCGCCAGACTTCTTTCGCAATGAAGACATTGCATCCCCTATTGTGCCAGCCATGGAAAGATCGCTCTATGACCGACATCGAAGCCGTTGGGCCGGGACCGCCGGAGGCGAAACAGAACCGCAGAGAGCAGTTCGGTTGGTACTTTTACGACTTCGCCAACTCCGCGTTTCCGACGACGGTGGTCACGGTCTTTCTTGGGCCATTCCTGACGGCAGTGACCCAGAGTGCGGCCGATGCTGAAGGATTCGTCTACCCATTGGGCATCCCAGTGCTGGCGGACTCCTTTTTCCCGTATATGGTCTCGCTGTCGGTCTTGCTCCAGGTCTTCTTTCTGCCCATCCTGGGGGCGATCTCCGACTACACGCACATCAAGAAACAGATGCTCGGTCTCTTCGCCTATATCGGCGCGTTTGCCACGATGGGCCTCTATTTCGTCCAGGGCGACAATTACCTCCTGGGCGGGCTGCTCTTTCTGATCGCGAATCTGAGTTTCGGGGCGTCGATCGTCTTCTATAACGCGTACCTGCCGGAGATCTCCGATGCGGATCATCGAGACACGGTCTCATCCCAGGGGTGGGCATTGGGCTATCTAGGCGGCGGCTTGCTGCTGGCAATCAATCTAGCGCTCTTCACGCAGGCGGAGTCATTTGGGATCGAAACCGCACACGCTGTACGCATCAGCATGGCCTCGGCCGGCATCTGGTGGGCCATTTTCACCATCATTCCAATGCTGTCGCTGAAA
The DNA here is from genome assembly GCA_963848115.1 of uncultured Chloroflexia bacterium. Lineage (GTDB taxonomy): Bacteria > Chloroflexota > Anaerolineae > Caldilineales > Caldilineaceae > JAWKOK01. Next base: position 168,002 of record CAWKCP010000025.1, read on the forward strand.
CGTCGCAGGCCGCAGAAGCAATTGCCCGCCGGCGAACACTACGCAACCATTGGCTTCAAGCAGTTGAAGCATACGTTGACACAACTCCCCAGGTATCCGCAGACGCTGCTCTTCCTGGTTGCCTACTTGCTCTACAACGACGGCATCCAGACCGTCATCGCGCTCTCGGCCCAGTTCGGCAATCAGGAGTTGGGCATTGGCGAGACGTCACTGGTCAGTCTGATTCTGATGATTCAGTTTGTGGCCATCGGCGGTGCACTCGGTTTCGGCTATCTGGCGCGTCTCATGGGGGCCAAACGCGCCATCATGATTAGCCTAGTGATCTGGTCCGGGACCGTCATCTATGCCTACGCCCTGTTGGAGACGCAGGTTCAGTTCTTCATCATGGGCGGGGTCATCGCGATTGTGCTTGGCGGTAGCCAGGCGCTGAGCCGTTCCCTCTTTTCACAGATGATCCCGAAGGGGCAAGAGGCCGAGTATTTCAGCCTCTATGAGGTCAGCGAACGGGGAACTAGTTGGCTGGGTCCGCTGATGTTCGGGCTGGCATTGCAGTTCACCGGCAGCTATCGCCTCGCCCTGCTGAGCGTTGCGATATTCTTCGTCGTCGGTCTCCTGCTGCTCACCCGCGTCAACGTGCGCCGGGCCATCGGCGAGTCAGGAAACGAACAACCGGCCCGCGTCTAGTAAAGCAAGAGCGAAGATCGAAAAGGCGATGTTCTGCTGTCAGAACATCGCCTTTTCGATCTTCGCTCTTGCTCACCCTACTTATGCCAGCGCATGACCTGTCCGCTGGTCGTATCCATGATCACTTTGGCGCCGTCGACCAGTTTGTCGAAGTCAGCGGCGATGCCGATGATGGCCGGTATGCCGAGTTCAACAGCGGCCATGGCTGCAGGGCTGTCCAGGTCGCCTTCTCGGGTGATAACGCCGCCGGCGCGCTGAAGCAGACGAAGGCTGCTACGGTCGATGGTATTGGCAAAGAGAATATCCTGAGGGCCGGCCTCGCGTTTTTCATCGCCCTTGCGCGGCTCAAGACGACGCAGCCGTCCGGCGACCTCACGCTGCCCCAGCCCGATGCCTCGCGCCAAAACATGTTCGATACTGCGCACCATCATCAGATTGGTTGCCGTGCGCACGCTGCCCACAACGCCTGCAGTCAACACCACAGTGTCGCCTTCCCCCACAAACCCGCTACGGCGAGCGACTTCGATGGCATCGGTTACCACTTCATCTGTGTTGCTCAGTCGCTGGGTCAGCAACGGATGAATACCCCAGTAGAGACAGAGTTGGCGCTGCACCATGGGACTGGGCGTGACCGCAACAACCGGCACCTTGGGGCGAAACGCTGTGATTAGCTTGGCTGTGGCGCCACTGACGGTCGGCGCCACAATCGCCTTGGCATTCACCTCTTCCGCAGTACGCATGGCCGCGTGACAGATGGCCCCGGAAAGCGTAAAGACATTGGGCTCGTCTAGTTTGTAGCGCAACGGATTCTCCGCCATGACACGTTCCGTCTCTTCTGCGATACGCGCCATGGTTCGTACGGTTTGGATGGGGAAACTGCCTGCCGCCGTCTCTCCAGAGAGCATAATGGCGTCACTGCCGTCAAGCACTGCATTGGCCACATCAGCAGCTTCGGCTCGGGTAGGTCGTGGATTGCGAATCATTGAGTCGAGCATCTGAGTTGCCGTCACCACAGGCTTGGCGGCCCGGTGACATTTGGCGATGATCGATTTCTGGACCATCGGCACGGTCTCCGGGCTTGTTTCAATGCCCAGATCGCCACGTGCAATCATGATCGCGTCGGCAGCATCAATGATAGCATCGATATTCTGGATGGCTTCAGGCTTTTCGATCTTAGCAATGACGGGTGTCGTGCGCCCAAAAGCTGATTGGTTTTTGATCAATGATTTCAGCTCCAGCACCTCGTTGGCCGTCCGCACAAAGCTCAGAGCGATCCAGATCGACCTGATGCTCCAACGCAAAGCGAATATCATCCAGATCCTTCTCAGTCAGTGCAGGAATATCGGGGGAGCCATCCGGCAAATTCATGCCTTTCTTATCATGAAGAACACCACCGACCACGACCTGTGCGTGGATCTCATGTTCGTTGGTCTCGGTGATGCGCAGCTCGATCAGTCCATCATCCAGAAGGATTCGTTCGCCGGCCTTGACCACACTGGGCAGATCATCATACTGCACCGGCACACGCCCGGGTTCGCCGATAATATCATCGGTGGTGAGTACGAGAGCCTCTCCGTTCTTCAAAGGTACGCCGCCCTCCTGCATCTTGCCGACGCGCAACTTAGGTCCTTGCAAGTCGGCCATAATGGCGACCGGGACTTGCAGTTGTTCGCAGATGGAGCGAACGCGTTCAATCGTCCCGCTATGATAATCATGAGTTCCATGGCTCATGTTCAGACGGACGACATTCATGCCCGTTATGACAAGTTCCCGTAGCACATCGATGTCGCGGCTGGCGGGCCCAATTGTGCAAATTATCTTGACACGGCTCATCGATCTTCCTCGAATAGACTCGTTTCAGCTTCGTACACCGCATATGCTACCACAATTGAGTCTATGTGCACGAAGCTGTTTTTGCTCTGTTGCCATTCAGTTGCCAACCTGGAATACGGATCGCTCTGCAGTTGCTGTCGACCGGATCCGCGACAAGATGAGCCGGCAAGGCGGAGAAGATAGCGAAAGGCGACCTTAAATCATCATCCTACAATGACTCTACTGCAAAAAGGGATCCGGACACGGATTTACACGAATCTTCTCTATGGGGCGACGAAATCACTCGCGAAAATTCGTGACCATTCGTGTCAACAAAAAGCTTTCTGCGGTAGACTCTACAATTCGACATCCGACAATTCGTCACGCTATAGCTCATGGTTCTCGATCGCATGGTTCTCGATCTCATGGACATTCGAATCCGATTCAGGAGCCGAGACGTCAGGATCGGTTTCCTGCTCGGCCTCAGCCAGCGAAATCTCGCCGGCTTCGTGCCGAGCTCGCGCATCATCGTACTCCTCGTCGCTGAGCCCCATGGGACGATCATCCGGCCCCAGCGCCCAATGCAGCCCCTGCTTGATGCCTTTGACCGTCCGGTAGATGGGACGTTCGCTGTGGGTTTCAGCAAACGTCGCCACTGCAGCCTCCGGACTCAAGGGCGCCAGACCGTACTGCTGGGCAATCCGCTCACGGTGATGCGCCACCCACAGGTACAGATCGGCTTCCGTTCGATTGGGGAAGTCCTTCAACAGGTCCTGTTCACGAATTGCATGTACCATCGGCATATAGACATTGTCGTACCAACTTACGACGGCATCCTCCCACGTCAGGCGATACGATTCGTTGCTGCGTTCCAGATCCAGATTTCGCAGATAGCGATGCACATGAATGTGACGCAACAGAATGCGAAATCGACCCGGCTCTGTCAGTTCAATCGAACTGTCGGGACGAACCTGATCCAGATTCGTCTTTTCGAAAAATTCGGCGTTTTCAATTTTGATCAACCACTGATCTCTCTCGAAGTCGTCGGCTGTCAGCGGAATCGGCGTTTGGTATTCTGTCACATACGCTTCGATATGAGATACATCATTGGCACGCGCCACGCTGACGCGATGGTTGCCGTCGCGTACAAAATAGACATCGCCGATCTTGTACAGTTCGACGGCGGGCAAACCCGCCAGCGAGTTCATCGCGGCGTCAATATTGGTCCAACGCGCCTTATTGGCTCCTGATCGGGGGAGAAATTCACGCGTGAAGTCCATATAGCGGCCAACGCTGCCCACGATCTTGTCCAACGACACCATCTCCGTGCCCATCTCAATACGCTGCCGAGTCTTCAATCGCTTGGCAACCTCGTCGAACTTGACCAAGTCCGTATTCTCACCGCTGATTTTGCTCAACAGATCGGCCATCTGCGCTTTGCTGAGTTCCCGCCTATATCGATCTCCCGCGGCCGCTTGATGTCTCATTTCTGCAACGTTATTGCTTGACATGTTAATCTCCTGCTTCATTCTATCCACAACAGTTCTGATCAAGCCTGCTTGGTTCTGCAACCCACATCAGAACAGTAGTTGACTCGCGTTAACAGCGCATCAAGCGAATGCAAACATTCGATTACGGCGGAACGCAGCTTATTATGGCTGCGTCCATCCAATCGCACATTCACGAGCAGTGCAACGTCCTGATGGTCAGACCCATCATTGGCAACGCCAACTACACAATCTGATAGTATACCACGGTTTCAAGGTCGCAAACGGATCCAGCGCGCACATTTTCCTTACAGATTCTCTGTGCAAATGGTATAGAACCGAAAGGCTGATGGCTGATCGGCCCATAGATTTCGATCCTGGGCATCCTCACAATGATGCGGGGTATGCGCTCCAAGAGTATTGGTAAGATACGATCCTGGCGCGAAAAAGGTGATCCGGCATATGACGAATCGACCATACGCGGGATCACCTTCTAAATTTGGTTCTTGCCAATTTCACATGGTTGACAACGTTTTGTAGGGCGGATTTCCTTACCCGCCAAACGATTGCGGCCCAGTTCGGCGGGTAGCGAAACCCGCCCTACTGATCTCGGCATTTATTCCCGGCTGAATGACCCAATCGTCCAGCCCACTCTTACCCCGAAGAGGTCAAAGCAACACACGTATCATTGCGCAAGTTCATACAGTTGACGCCTTGGACAACGCCTTCCTTGGGCGGCACCTCAGACGCAGAGAAACGAATCAGTTTCCCCAGTTCCGAAATTACGAAGATGTCCATATCCGCGCCCTCGGACGCATCCGGCGTGAGCCGCACCCCCAAAACACCGACAAGCTGCTCGGTTCGCATAGCAACCTTGCCACCGGCGCCAGGAGATTTATTGGCATTGAATCCGGCCATGAGACGGATCGTCGCCTTTGCCTTCGGCATTGATCAGGAAGACGCCATCTTCCCCGGATAAAGCGGCAACCCCGACAACCTCGTCGCTCGGAAACACGCGGAGGCCGAGACAGCCGCGCACGGGGACCTGGCGCTCAGAGAAACGAATGGCACGGCCGCTTCGTGTGGCAATGAACAGATCATCGACGCCTGTGGTCCAGCAAGCCGCAGCCGGTGCATCTCCGTTGCCGACGTCGTAGAGTACCGTACCCGATTGAAAGCTCGGGCCAAAATAGCGGCTCGCCACTCGTCGAACCTGACCACGCTCGCTGACCAGTGCAACATGAGCACCGCCATTGTCTCGGAATGCGACCCGAATCTGCTCATCGTCTCGCAGTGTCATATTCGCGACAATGGACTGGCCGCGAGAATGTACCGGCCCTTCGACAATCTGTCGAACAGGCAATCGGAATGCACGCGCCAAATTGGTCACAAGAATCAGTGTATCGGCCTCATCAGCCTGGACCAACAATCTGGGCCGATCCCCCGAGCCCATCTCGATGTCAAAGACCCCCATACCATTGCGGCGTTGCCGAAAATAGAGGTGGCGTGGCGTTCGCTTTGCCATCCCCTCAGTGGTGATGGTGATGATATTCAAGGTCGTCGGCGGTTCACTCGGCTCCTGCGGCTCCAAACTGGGTTTGGCGTCAGATTGCCGCCCCTGAAGTCGTTCAATTTCGAGTTCCAACGCTTCGACATACTTCACAATCAAGTCGTCCACCGAGGAGAGGTCCGGACGTTGCATAACCAATTCAGGCTCCTTTTCACTATCTTCAAGCAGTTGGCACATAGAGTCGCCTACGCTATGTTCTGTTCACATTTCAGATTCCGGAAAAAACCACGATGCTAAACTGCGTGTAGTATCAAAACGACGGTTTTCGTAGGTCACGCTACCAGCGTGACAACGCCCAAACACCAGACAGACCCAGAGGTCACCCACCGTGTCCGGCTGGTAGCCGGTCCTACCGAAAGCGCAGGTCTCAACCTGCACGCAGTTTAGGCTTTCCCAAAATAGTCGCTATGCGGGAGTTGGCAAAGCCTCAAGCCATGCCAGGCAAAGATTTCCTTGCAACGGTTATTTATTTCTCTGGAATGGCCTTAACAGCGAAAAGCCGCTTCAGCGGCAAAAACCAAGCGCCTAAGGGCGCTTCTCGCTGTTAGCGGCCGGCTTCAGCCGATGCGCTCAAACGTCAACGTAGCCTATGGAATACTCTCGGCAATGCGCAGAATGTCGCCTGCGTATCGCCTCACACTGTCCGGCAGATCATCCCACCCATTACCCTCGGCCAGGAATATGTTGAGCTTGTCCGGTCCCCAGTTGTAGGCAACCAGCATCCAGCGAGCTTCGGGATATCCAGTCCGACTCAGGGTTGATCGCAGGTAGTCAAGATAGACGCCGGCGACCAGCACATTGCTGTATGCATCGAACGGATCATTGACATCGACCGCGGGCGCCCATTCCTTCCAGGTCCGGGGAAGCACCTGCATCAGTCCCAGATCACCGTCACTGCCGAGGGCCAATGTGTCAAAACTACTCTCAACGTAGGCCTGAGCCGCCAACATGCGCCAATCCAGATCATAGCGCAAGGCAACTTCCTGAAACATCTGCGCGTAGGTCAAATCGCTCCGATCCGGCGTCGGCGAGGCACCCACAGCCGGGGGCGGAGCGATATCAGCCGACTGGTTCGCGGCTGGAACGGGCGCCGAAGAAGAGAAACCCGGCTCTGTACCGGGCCGTGAAACCTCGCCGGCGGCCACAAGAGGCACGGAGAGATCCCGGCCTGCGCTCTCTCCAGCCACGCCTGGGCGAGCCGACGTCACGTTCTCACCTGGTTTCTCGCCCAGGTTCCCGCCTGTTTCTTCGCCGACACTGACCACGATCGGGCCCGTACTACCTACAGCCGGACCGGACGACGTCGTAGGCACAGGCATGCCAACCGGCACGACGACGGCTACAATGGGCGGTTGGGTTGCCGATAGAGAGGCAGACGATTGCCCATCTACTCGACTGGAGGCCGCCGGCAATGAGGAGACGATCTGCACAAGGCCAAATCCGGTAGCCCCCAATAGCGAAATCGCAACCAGAACGAACATCAGAATCATGGTGAGCAGGGCCACACGGCGCGGACCGATCAGCGGTAAAGCGCTCAGTTGCCCGGTAGCGGCTCGCGGCACCTGCGTCTTGCCAACCACGTTTACCAGAATGCGGTACCTACTCATCCGGGGTTTCATACTGAAAAGCGGCAATCGTTTAGATCGGATCGTGCCGCTGAGCACCTTCGACTGTCCGGGATCGAGGGTCAGCAGCAGGTCCTCGGCCACAAACGGGCCGGTCTCGATCTGCTCCGAATCCACAGGATCAAAATGAAAGTCAGCGGCTTCAGACTGCCCTCGAATACGTGCCTGCAGAACGTGGTTGCCATTATTTGTAACCGGCACCTCAAACGAGGCAATCCGTTGTCCCCACGAAATCTCTGCGGTGCTCGGCGCCATGGCTCCTATCTGCACATCATCGTAGGGCAGTACGTTTAGTAGGCCAACCTGCCGACTCTCGCGCCCTGGATAGTCGGGCGAACGAACGACCACCACGAGTTGGCGTGACCCAGCCAGGGCAGACGGCCGGCAGGGCGGAGAGATATTCATGCTGACCGTCACACGTTCACCCGGCTGCAGCGTCCGATAGATCGGATTGACGTCGAGCCAGGCAGAATCGATCCATCCCTCGAACAGGACTTCGAACAGGGCGACTCGATTGCCGTTGTTGAGTAGTTGAACCTGAAGTTCAACCGAGGCGCCCGGTTGAACCTCGAGTTCCGCCGGCGAGAGCGTCAACAGAAGCACCGGATCCTGGCGGCCGGCGATGCGTGTTTCACCGGGTGGCGGATCTCCATCGAGCGTCGAGTTCGCCTCCCGGACCTGTCCATCCGCATCCCCAGGACTCTGTTCGGCCCGTTCATTCTCCAGACGGTCCGTACCCCGTTCGGCAGCGTCCAGGACGTCAACGAGCTCGCCTTCGATTTCGATGGCAACACCAGCGAGCGATCCGTCATCTCCAGCACTGTCTCCAGACTCATCAGCTTCGAACGCGTCATGTCCATCCCAATATGCCGAGTGATGGCCGGTCGATTGCTCTTCAATTGGATCGTCTGGACGATTCTTCATATGAGATAGGATGGCGGTCTACCGCTCAAAGGTCATGGTTGACGTCGTCCGCAGCACACACCCGGCGGACCCTGATCGCTTCTACGGCCGGCGTTGGAGCATGACGGGACGATCAGCATTCTTCCGAATCCACTGCAAACTTCACCGTAAGTATGTAACGTAAGTATGTGAAGTCACAGTGTCTATGTCAAGTCTGATGGGGCAAGTCAAGTCTGCTGAAACAAGGTGAGAACCCTAAACTCCTCATTGTGCTATACTAATTTATATCTCTATTTCGGTTTTTCTCGACAGCGTTGCCCCTCGAAAGCCAGGGAGAGACACCTATGCGCGTGGCTATCTATTCTCTGTTGTCGACCGTTGTTGTGAGCATCGCAATGGTCAGTTTTTCACCCGGTATGCTCCTCTGGGCCCAGTCGGACCTTCAGGAAACGCCCGGAGAGATGACCATGCTGCTCCCAATCATCCAGGGCTCACCCCAACAATCGGCCGCGCCGCTACCCTCAGAAGAAGGTCCGGTTTTCGGCTTATTGGGAACATTGCAGGCGGCGCAGGGACAACCATTCAGCACCTATCTGATCGTTGACACCCCAGGAGGTGGAGAGCAGCGAATCGGCTTGGTCGGTGAGACACCTGACCTGGAATCGCGCATCACGACGCTGCGCGATCAACAGCCCGGCAGCCGCGTGAAGGTGTGGGGAGCGTTCTTTGCGCCAAGAGGCGATGCCAATGATCCACAGGTCGTGGCCTCAGACATTATCCCGTCAGACACGACAGCCCCCGACGCCGCCCTGCCGACCGCTGTGATCAAGTTCGACATGGTAAATCTGCGCCAAGGGCCGGGCAACCGATTCGAGCATTCCGGCCAAGCCACTCGAGACGAAACGTGCGTGATCGTCAATCGCAATCAGTTGGAGACCTGGTACTTCATCGACTGCCCCGGCAACATCACGGGCTGGATCGATCGTCGACTTGTTGATGCCCATGGCAATACCGGCCAAGTACAGGTAGCCGACGAGACCACTGCCGTTTCGCCCCCATCATCGGCTCCCACACCTGTCCCGTCGCCGACATCCGAACCCATTTCGACACCGACAGACTCCCTGCCGCCGACAAGTTATTGGCGCGGCGAGTACTTCGCCAATCCGCAACTTGTCGCACCGGCACAGCTTCGGCAAAATTCCGGGGATCTCAACTTCAATTGGGGAGGCGGATCCCCTGACCCAGGAATTCCATACGATGGTTTCTCTGCACGCTTCGACCGCAGCATTGACTTCAGCTACGGCTACTATCGCTTCGTGGCTCAAGCGGATGATGGCGTACGCGTCTATTTAGACGGTCAACTGATCATCGATGAATGGCACGGAGCCACCAGCGAAACCTATATTGTGGGTCGCACGCTCAGCGGACGCCACGTAATTATGGTGGAGTATTTCGAGGCCAGCGGCGATGCGAGCATTAAGTTGGAGATCGACTTCCGCGGCGACAACCCGCAATGGATGGCGAGCTACTACGGCGGCGTCGAGTTGGCAGGCGTGCCGGTCTTCGAGCAGCAAGAGGCCATTGGAGACAGCCCCCTCGACTACAACTGGGGCAACAGTTCGCCGGTACCGGGTCTGCTCGCCAACGATTTCTGGTCGGCTCGATGGGTCGGCAAATTCAACTTTAACAGCGGCAACTATGTATTCCGCGTCAATGCCGATGACGGTGTACGCGTCTACTTGAATGACACTAGGGTCATCGACGATTGGCGTGACGGGTACCGTGAGGCGCGCAATACGTTCATCGGCGTCGGCGAGGACGAGCACACCATCCGGGTCGAGTTCTATGATCGTAGCGGCGGTGCACAGATCCGGCTCTGGTGGTACCGTGATGTCAGCCAGCAGATTCCCCAATAGACCAATCCAGGAAATGCCTATTCAAAAGTCCCCAGCACTGGCCAGCCAAAATTCTGGTCCAGCGATCCCTTTTGAGGCCAGTGCAAGGGTCCTAGAAACAGCGCTGCTTTGGGAAGCCACCGCAACTTTTCGTTTGACGCCGTGTTCTAATCGTTGTTCATAGAGAGCGCGATGAAAGCGTCTTAGAGATGAGGCGCTTTTTGGTGTCACCCAAACTGCTATCCCATACTCATGAGCGGTCAATTTCTATGCGATGCAACCTCGATTGAGTAACTCTTTTCGACGCTTCAACCGTCAGGCAGAGTTGACAGAAAGCGCCACCCTACGGAATATTGTGCGATGCTATCGTCAGCAAATGGCATGACTGCACCGGAAAACAAACTGAATTGCCCATCTTTCAGCGTTGTGTGGGTAAACACACTGTTTGCCCAACAGCCTGTTAAATCGGAGTCTGTAATGTGTGCGAAAAACGTGCCGGGGACATATGCAACAAAGCGAGTGAGTACGCCCTAATTTTGACGCTCCAGCATCGGGAAATCCCCGGCACTTTCTTGTCACGTCCTACCGATTTCCACTTGGCGCGCATCAATCATGAAAAATGATAATAAATCAGATAGAACAAGAGGAAATAGAAGAATGATTGGGCAAGAATCGATGAGTTATTCGACAAATGGCTGTTCTCCTAGACGTGTGGTGATCACAGGCATAGGCGCCATCACCCCATTGGGGCTGTCAGTTGATGAAACATGGGGCAGATTGCTGGCGGGTGAATCGGGCATTGAGACCATCACCCAGTTCGACATGAGCGAGTTGCGCACCCAGTTTGCGGGACAGGTCAAAGGATTCGACGCCCGCAACTACATGGAGCGCAAAGAAGCGCGCCGCCTTGATCCGTCGATTCAGTATGCGCTGGCCGCGACCCAAGAAGCCATGGCCGACTCCGGCATCGATCTGAGCCAGGAGACAGCCAACCGCATCGGTGTAGTAATCGGCAGCGGCGTCGGAGGAATCACAACCACTTGGGAGAATTTCAGTGCGGCATCCGAAAAAGGGCTGCGTCGGGTTAGCCCGTTCATGGTGCCAAACATGCTGGTCGATAGCCCGGCAGGCAAGATCGCCATTGAGTTCGACCTCCATGGCCCCAACCACGCTGTCATCAGTGCATGTGCAAGCGGTACCTCCGCGTGCGGCGAGGCCTTCGAGGTCATTCGCCGCAACGACGCCGACGTCATGGTTGCGGGCGGCACCGAAGCAGCCATCCTGCCCATCGTCATCGCCGGTTTCGACGTCATGGGCGCACTCAGCCAACACAACGAGGATCCGGCAGGGGCCTGTCGACCTTTTAGCGCTGACCGTGACGGATTTGTGATCAGCGAAGGCAGCGCCATCGTCATCATGGAATCAGAAGAGCATGCGGTCACGCGGGGCGCTCGAATCTACGCCGAAGTCATCGGCTATGGCAGCAGCGCCGACGCCTATCACATGGCCGCTCCCCACGAAGAGGGCCGGGGCGCCATTGATGCCATGAAGATGGCATTACGAAAAGCAGGCGAATACGGCGTAGCGCCCAGTGATATCGACTATATCAACGCGCATGGCACCGCTACCCGACTGAACGACATCAGTGAGACGATGGCCATCAAGCGTGTACTGGGTGAACACGCATATGAGGTGAAGGTCAGCAGCACGAAGAGCATGACAGGGCACCTACTCGGCGGGGCCGGCGCACTTGAGACAATCATCTGCGCCAAGACAATCTGCGAGAGTATGATTGCGCCAACGATCAATCTTCACAATCCGGATCCCGAGTGCGACCTGAACTACACGCCGCTCAAGGCACAACAAGCAGACGTCCGGGTGACGCTAAGCAATAGTTTTGGCTTCGGCGGACACAACGCATGCATCATGCTGCGTCGCCATGAGTAGCAGGACGAAATAACGGCATCTCGATGCGGCAGCCTCAACTGTCTATTTGGTGACACGAGGCGTTTTGCGGAAGAAGAGGGGAGGTCAGTGCATGTCTGATAACAGGAAGATCCCGGAGGTTTCGTCCGGTGATGAATCCAATGGGAATCGCAGGACGTTGTACACGAATGGAAACACTCCCCATGCCTCCGGGTATTCGAATGGCAACAGTATGAATGACACTTCTCTGAACGGCAATGGTATGGATAGATCAAGCGAAGAACAGGCAACATCAAAAAGCGTCGGTCCGGTGCCGGGCCACTACGAGCCTCGCTATGCCCAGATCATTGGCTGGGGCTACCATGTGCCGGAAAAAGTGATCACCAATCAAGATCTGGAACAGATTGTCGACACAAGCGACGAATGGATTCGATCGCGAACGGGCATTGAAGGACGACATGTTGCAGCAGGGCCGTCAGAGACAACGGCATCTCTCGCCGTCATCGCCGCACGTAGGGCATTGGAAGTTGCCGATGTGCCGCCTAGCCGCGTCGATCTCATTATCTGCTCGACCAGCTCGCCCGAATACATCTTTCCCTCCACAGCCTCCATCGTCCAGGATTCCTTGGGTGCGACCAATGCCGGAGCCTTCGACCTTAGCGCAGCCTGCTCAGGCTTTGTCTATGCGCTGGCCATGGCCCGCGGCCACATCCTGGCCGGTGATGCAGAGTATGTGTTGGTTCTGGGATCGGAGACGTTGAGCCGAATCGTCGACTGGACGGACCGCAATACGTGCGTGCTATTTGGCGACGGAGCCGGCGCCGTGCTGGTGGCGGCAAGCGATGTGCCGGGCGGCATCCTCGCTACGGAGTTGGGCAGCGACGGCTCAGGGGCCAATTCTCTGATCCTCCCCGGCGGCGGCAGCGCCATGCCCGCCAGCCTGGAAACAGTCAGCAACGGTAGCCACTACCTCAAGATGGACGGCAAAGCAGTCTTTCGCTTCGCCACGCGCGTGATGGCCAATGCCACGCGCAAGGTCATGGACCGAGCAGGCATGACGGTCGACGACCTGGCACTGGTCATTCCCCACCAGGCCAACATTCGCATCATCCAGAACAGCGTGTTGCGCCAGCTCAAGATTCCTGAGGACAAGGTTGTCATCAACTTGCAACGCTACGGCAACACCAGCACCGCCAGCATCCCCATTGCGCTCTGTGAAGCCATCGAAGAAGGGCGAATCAAGCCGGGGGACAACCTGGTTTTTGTTGGTTTTGGCGCCGGGCTCACCTGGGCGGCCTGCGCCATCCAATGGAGCGTCCCGGTCGACCAACAACGGGCCGGCTGGTGGAAGAGCACGCGTCGCAATGCTGTCTATCAGGCCGCAGCAGCACGCAGCATGTGGCGTCGTGCTGTGCGCTGGGTCTACGATGTCTGGCCGACCGACCCCAGCCTCCGCCCGCTGCCCGAGCAAGAGCCCGCTGAGCCGGACAAGATTCGACCGGATGAATCAGGAACGCAGAAATGACAAGGGTGAGGGGGTGACAGGGTGAGTTGAACTCACCCTGTCACCCCCTCACCCTTTCTTGCCCACAGAATACCGGCTTCAACTACCCAAACTGCTCCGCAACCTCCGGCTTGATCAAATACCAGATCGTCACGCCGCCGATGATGGTGCCGAGCGGCACGGCAAAGAGGCTCACCATTGCCAGAGCGATTGCGGCCACCCTCGCCCACTGGCGCATGGTCCACAGCCCGTAACCCACGACCAGAAAGAGAATGCAGAAGGACATCAACACAAAGGCGATGATACCGAGGATCAAAGTTGCAATCAACGCACCCGGATCCTCGAAAATACCGACAATGGCCGTGATCCCCGCAGGCAGCGCCACGAAGACCGTCCCCAGCAGAAACGCACCCGCCAGCACGAAGTGATAGAGAGAAAGCAAGGTGATGCCATCGTCCCGATCCTTGCGCAATGAAGAACGCGTGGGCGTCTGCGTCCCTGACCGCTGTTTTGCTCCGGATTGCCCGGCCTTGAGTTGGTCGGCAGCCTGACTCGTCTGAATCTGTACCGCACTCACCCCGCCGCTCGCCATCGTTTCCGTCATCACGATTTCATCTGTCACGATTTCATCTGTCACGTTACCCACCTCATCCGTCTTTACCAATGACTCGTAGCGACGACCCTTGTGGTCCCCATGTCTGATTGGCCAAGTGCGGACGGCCACAAGGGTCGCCCCTAGCGTAGAATCACAGAACCAGCGTCGGTTCCCAAAAGCAAGAATTACCAAGAACGGTCCGTTGCAGGTTATAATTGACCTGTTTGCCTATGAACCTCTGCCGATCACTACGCAGGGGTAGAATATAAGTTGCAATTGAGAAACCAAATTCGAGTTGGAGGAAAAAATGACCGAGATAATTGATATCACTGGCCGAGAAGTACTGGACAGCCGCGGCAACCCGACCGTCGAGGTCGACGTTCAATTGATCACAGGCGAAGTTGGTCGCGCCATCGTGCCCAGCGGCGCCAGCACCGGAGAACATGAAGCCGTCGAACTGCGGGATGGCGACAAGGGTCGCTACGGCGGCAAGGGCGTGCTCAAGGCCGTTGCCAATGTCAACGACGTGCTGGCTGAAGAACTGCTCGGCTTCAGCGCACTGGATCAGATCGGTCTCGACGAGGCCATGCTGGCCCTGGACGGTACCGAGAACAAAGGCAACCTGGGTGCAAACGCCATTCTCGGCGTCAGCCTGGCCACGGCCAAGGCCGCAGCCGCCGCGCTTGAGCTTCCACTCTACCGCTATCTGGGCGGCGTCAGCGCCCGCACGCTTCCCGTACCGATGATGAACATCCTCAACGGCGGCAAGCATGCAGCCAACAGCACCGACTTCCAGGAGTTCATGGCCATGCCCGTGGGCGCATCCAGCTTTGCCGAGGCTTTGCGCTGGGGCGCCGAGATCTACCACAATCTCAAGAATGTGCTGCATGACGGCGGCTACAGCACCAACGTCGGCGACGAGGGCGGCTTCGCCCCCAGCCTGGGCGGCAACGTCAAGGCCATCGAAGTCATTCTGCAGGCCATTGAAAAGACCGGCCTGCGCCCCGGCGAGGATGTCTATATCGCCCTGGACCCGGCCACCAGCGAACTCTACGACAGAGAGAGCGGCCTCTACATTCTCGACATCGAGGGCAAGAAGCTGAACAGCGAAGAGATGGTCGAGTTGTGGGCCGACTGGGTCGCCCGCTTCCCCATCATCAGCATTGAGGACGGTTTGGACGAGAATGATTGGGCAGGCTGGCAGAAGCTCTGCGCCAAGGTTGGCGACAAAGTTCAGCTCGTGGGCGACGATCTGCTGGTCACCAACGTGCAGCGCATCGAGCGCGCAATCGAAGAGAAGTCGTGCAACTCATTGCTTTGCAAGGTGAACCAGATCGGCACGCTCACCGAAAGCATCGCCGCCATCGACATGAGCCACCGTGCGGGCTGGTCCGCCGTGGTCAGCCATCGCTCGGGCGAGACCGAGGACGCCACCATCGCAGACCTGGTCGTCGGCTTCAACACCGGCCAGATCAAGACCGGCGCCCCGGCCCGCAGCGACCGTGTCGCCAAGTACAACCAGCTTCTGCGCATCGAAGAAGAGTTGGGCGATGTTGCCACCTACGCCGGCAAGAGCGCCTTCCCGCACATGCGCTAACAGCGAACTGCAAAGACCAAAAACCGACCACAGATTATCTGACGTGGTTCACGTCAGATAATCTGTGGTCGGTGTAGGTTCACCAGGTCCGACACGCCCTATACCACTAATGTATCCAGAGTCTACGCAACAACGGGCGTCAGTGTGAATACCCGAGACAGTTGCAACGCACGTGCCAAGTCGCCTCTTCGTAACGCCTGGCGAACATCATCCAGTTTGTAAGCATCCTCAAGCGATAAGTATGGCGACCAGTCATCATCCGTTTCGATCAGCTCAAGTTCAACCTGAGCTACATAGTCACCTTCGTGGATGTACTTCGTCTGCCGTCTTTTCATGCGCTATGTCCTACTCAGAAAATCTGCCGTCCATCGTTCTGGATCAGGTCGATAGGCCGTAACAACTACCGCTGGTGATGATTTGCCCAGTGGGATACCCCATACGACATGAATCGGTCGACCATCACCATCCGCTTGCAAGACCAAAACAGATGGCCCTCTGTGATATTCGGGACAGTCTTCTACAACAACACCCGTCGCGATGCCGTCCACGACATCTCTCGCAAATAGGTCATCGTTTGCGAGCTCATCGTAGCCGTGGTCGGAGATGCGAACATCGCCCTTCTCGACCAAGGCAATGATTCGGCCAAATGTCTTGCTCATGGCTCAATCGTACTATGAGAACCATACTTTTGCAACGCCAAATCAAAATCATCATTGCAGTCGATTGGGCTGCCAGCCATTTCCCGGAGGCTCCAAATGACCACAACCCAACGCCCCAACGTCATCCTGGTAATGACCGACGACCAGGGCTACGCCGATCTCGGTTGCACCGGCAATCCCTGGATCCAGACGCCAAACATCGACGCCTTTCACGACCAAGCCGTGCGCCTCAGCGACTTCCACGTCTCGCCGCTGTGCACGCCGACACGCGGCGCCCTGATGTCGGGACGACGGCCGGTACGCAACGGCGCCTGGGCCACTTGTTGGGGACGCTCCATCCTGGGCAAGAACGAGGTGACCATGGCCGACGTCTTTGCGGCTAACGGCTATCGCACCGGCATGTTCGGCAAGTGGCACCTGGGCGACAACTATCCCTATCGGCCCCAGGACCGTGGGTTTCAGAAGGTGGTCGCGCACAAGGGCGGCGGCGTGGGTCAAACCCCCGACTTCTGGGGCAACAACTACTTCGATGACACCTATTTCCGGAGTGATGACGCGGCCAACGATAAACCGGTCGAGTACGAAGGCTACTGCACCGACATCTGGTTCGACGAGGCCATGGACTTCATTGAGGAGACGCAGGCGAGCGACAGCGACCAGCCCTTCTTCACCTATCTGGTCACCAACGCACCCCACAGTCCCTATCTGGTGGCTGAGCGCTACACTCAACTCTACGCCGACAATCCCGACATTCCCGAACCGGCCTTCTACGGCATGATCACCAACATCGATGAGAACTTCGGCCGGCTGCGCGCCAAGTTGGATGAACTGGGCATTGCAGACAACACGATCCTGATCTTCATGACCGACAACGGCTCCTCGGGCGGCTGTGAGCTGAACGAACAGGGTTTTGTGACCCGCGGCTACAATGCCGGTCTGCGCGGCATGAAGGCCTCCTACTACGACGGCGGCCATCGTGCGCCCTTCTTCGTGCGCTGGCCCGGCGGCGGGCTGGATTCGGCCACGGACATAAACGAGATGACGCTCCACATTGACCTGCTGCCCACCTTCATCGACCTCTGTGGATTGGAGCCGCCGGCAGACGTACCATTCGACGGCGAGAGCCTCGCGCCGCTGCTGCGCGGCGAGGCCGAAGCCCTGCCCGACGACCGCACCCACTTTATCCAATATCGCCAGGACACCACACCGCCTGAAAAGTGGACCAACGCCGTGATGACACGCCGCTGGCGGCTGATCCACGGCGCCAAACTCTACGACATTCAGGCCGATCCCGGCCAGCGTCACGATGTGGCCGACGCTTTCCCCGAAGTCGTGGACCGGCTACGCCAGGCCCACGAGAATTGGTGGGCCGAGATCGAGCCGGGGCTAGCGGCCTACAGGCCCATCTCGCTGGGCAATGATGCCGAAAACCCGACCAAGCTGGACGCCATGGATGTCATGGGCGATGTGGCCTGGCATCAGACCCACATCATTCAAGCCCAGCAGAGTACAGGCAGGTGGACCGTCGACGTCGAGCAGCCGGGCCGCTATCGCTTTGCCCTGCGCCGCTGGCCCGACGTACTCGACCTGCCCATCGACGCCGGCATCTCGCCCGAAGCAGCGCGCCGCCACATCTACGCACCGCCCAGTGGCGAGTGCAACACCATCCACCCGACCAGCGCATTGCTACGCCTTTTTGATATCGAAGAGACCCAAAACGTGAGCGAAGGCGACAAAGAGGTGGTATTTGAGCTATCGCTGGAGCGAACCGGTGTGACTGAGTTGGAAGCATGGTTCGTGGAAGATGAGGCGAGCAGGACGATGCAGGGTGCGTACTATGTGTATGTGGAGAGACTCTAGATGCTTGTCATTTTAGAGGCGCTCATACTTCGTGGAGATGAGCGCCTCTACATGGCTACTTTACGGAAACGGTGTGTTCACGCCAATTGTCTAGAATCGGCAGCGAACGTTGGCATAGCTTAGCCCTCGACCGACAGTTTCAGCAATCCGCATAGCCCATTGATCTTCCCTGTGATAATCGAGCACTCAATTAGATAACAAGTTGGTGCAGTCGTCCCAATGCTGAATGAGCGGCGCCAGCGCCGTCCAGAACGGGTCTGAAATCGGATATTCGGCGGCACGCGCATTTTCAACCGCCTCTTCAGGAAAACGTGCGCCGGGAATGGTAGTCGCGACCTGCGGATGGCGGGTCACCCACTGAAGCGCCACAGCCAGAAGGGGAACATCGTGTTCCTGGCACAATGCCTGGATCTTGCCTGCATGAGCCTGGCAAGCCGCGCTGTAGTGGCGGTCATAGTAGACGGCTTCCGTCTGTGGACCGGTGGCAAGCAGGCCGCGTTCGATCGATGTGGCAATGACCAGGCCGACGTTGTGCTCTGCGGCAGCGGGAAGAATGCGCCTGATCGCATATTGGTTGAGCAGGCTCCACGCACGTGGCACCACGGCGACATCGAACTCGCCGGTCTCGATATAGTCGGCATTGGTGCGCGGATCGTCAGCTGCTGTTCCGATATGGACAACAAGCTTCTGATCCTGGAGATGGCGCAAGGCCCCAAGCGCCCGATCGGTGCCCAACACGTCGACCATGGGCACGTCCATGGCGTCGTGGATGTAGACGATCTCAAGTCGATCCACTCCTAACCGTGTCAAGCTGGCCTCGACGCCGCGAACCACCGCATCATACCCGTAGTCATAGCCGCCTACTGAGCGCCCGACTTTGGTTGTCACCAGGCACTTTGCCGCCAAATCCGGTCGCGCACGCAAGACGCTGCCGATGATTTCCTCCGAACGGCCGCCGCCATAGAGCGCTGCCGTGTCGACCAGCGTGCAGCCTGCTTCCAGCGCGGCAACAACGGTCTCAAACCCGAGTTGCTCGTCGATGTCACGGATGAGGTCATCGTAGGGGACATGGGGGGCATGAATGGTACGCATGCCCAAGAATGCAGTCCCCAGGCCAACGATAGGTACATCCAGGCCAGTCTTTCCCAGGGTCTTATGCTTCATTGATTTGCGCACCTTTCTGCTGTATTGACCGCAAACTGTTGTGTGAGCAATCCAAAAGAGCGACCGGCGAAGTACTTCGCCGGTCGCTCTTTTGGATTGCTCTCTTTGGTGCCCCTACTCCGACTCGAACGGAGATGCCCTAACGGACACAGGCCCTCAACCTGCTGTGTATACCAATTCCACCATAGGGGCATGCTCAACTTTCAAGCATCCAAATTATACGCAGGTCAGGATGGAAAGTCAAAATCAGAGTGATTGAATGATGCCGCTCCTGCACCGCCTCCATGAACTCTGTACGTCCTCTGTGCCTTGTATTTTGAAATCGCACATTATAAATCGAATAGCGAAAGATCGGGGATTCATGGCAAGCTCTGTGGAGAAGCCTATCCACCCAATGATGTTGACAAAACTCTAACACAATTCTGACGCGGGTCTTGCATGTTCATGATAGAGTAGGAAGGTACAGACTGATAGAAATCGAACTGTGACAAACGACGGGCTGAGTTCTTAAGAATACTCAGCCTGTCATTGTGTCGACATGATTTGTCAATATGATGTGTCAATATGAAGTGTAAATTTGAATAAACCCTGACCGGAGGAAGAAAATGACCGAAGCGACAAAAACCGCCCCCGAATCGCTGGAATATCGCACAGAAGTCAAGCAACTGCTCGATATTCTGGCCCATTCGCTCTACACGGATCGAGAGATTTTTCTGCGTGAGCTGATCTCTAACGCATCGGACGCGCTCAATCGCGTCCAATTCGAGATGCTGACCAACCATGAGGTCGTCGATCCGGACGCGCCATTGGCCATCAGATCGGCTTTCGATGCTGACGCCAAGACCCTGACCATCAGCGACACCGGCATCGGCCTGAACCATGATGAGATGGTCGAAAACCTGGGCACCATCGCCCACTCTGGGGCGAAGTCTTTCCTGGAGGAGGCCGCTGACAAGCCCCAGTCGCTGGATGAAATCATCGGCCAGTTCGGCGTGGGCTTCTACTCGGTCTTCATGGCCGCCAAAGAGGTAACTGTCACGTCAAAATCATATCGCCCGGGCGAGCAGGCCTGGACCTGGCGCTCCAACGGCGACAGTCGCTACACGCTGGAACCGAGCGACAAAGAGAACCGCGGCACCGAAATTCGTATCGAACTCAAGGCCGATGCCACCGAATTCGCCAACGCCTGGCGTCTGGAACAGATCGTCAAGAAGCATTCTGACTACGTCTCCTTTCCGATCTTCGTTATCGATGAAACACCCAAGGAACCGGTCGAAGACGACACAGCAGAAAACGAAGAGGCTGAGAGCACAGAGCTGGCCGAGCCCAAGCCGGTCAACCGGCAGACGGCCATCTGGCGCCAATCGCCCTCCAAGGTCGAGGATGATGAATATAATGACTTCTACAAGCAGTTGACCTTCGACTTCAGCGATCCGTTGGCCCATGTACACCTGGTCTCGGACATGCCGGTCAACGTGCGCAGCATCCTCTTCGTGCCCTCCAAGCGCGAGCGCAATCTGATGACCGCTGACTCGGATCATGGGCTGCGTCTCTACTCGCGCAAGGTGCTGATCCAGGAGCGCAACCGCGACCTGCTGCCCGACTACCTACGCTTCGTAGAGGGTGTGGTCGACTCGGAAGATCTGCCGCTCAATGTCTCGCGCGAGATGGTGCAGAGCAACCCCATGATGCGCCAGCTTCGCAAGGCGCTGACCGGCCGCGTCACCAAAGAAATCCAGAGCCTGGCCGCCGATGAAGAGACCCCCGAGACCTACCGCACCTTCTGGGACCAGTTCGGCATCTTCATCAAAGAGGGCGTGGCCACCGACCCGTCCAGCCACGAAACGCTACTGGACCTGCTGCGCTTCCACTCGCTCAAGCATGGTGACGAAACGGACCTGATCTCGCTGAGCGACTATGTGGCTCAGATGGGTGAGGAGCAGACCGAGATCTACTATGTGCTGGGCGAAGATCTGCGCTCAGTGGCGCGCAGCCCCCATCTGGACTACTTCCGTGCCAACGATGTTGACGTACTCTACCTCGTCGACCCCATCGACGGCTACATGATGGCCATGGTCCACGAATATGCCGGCAAGTCGTTCCGCAACATTGACGACGCCGGACTGGAACTGCCGGAATCTGCCGACGACGCCAAGGAAGAAGAGTCGGTCGACCAGGAAGAGTTCGATCATCTGATCGAGCGCTTCAAGAGCGTGCTGGGTGACCGAGTGGTTGATGTCAACGAGTCCAAGCAGTTGGTCAACAGCCCGTGCCGGCTGGTCTCGCCCCAGGATGACATGGACCGCGACCTGCAACGGCTGCGACGGCTGATGGGCGAGGATGTGGGCACGCCCAAGAAGATCCTGCAGCTGAATCGCAGGCACCCCATCGTGGTCAATGTGGCCGAGATTCTGGAATCGACACCCGGACGACGCGCTCATCGATACGGCCATCGAGCAGTTGTTCGACAATGCGCTGCTGCTGGAGGGCATCCACCCCAACCCGACCGACATGGTCGAGCGCATCCAGGCGTTGATGGCCAGCGCCGTGGCATCGCACGCTCCGCAGGATGACGCTGGATAGTGCAAGAATAGAACGCGGATGAGGCGCATCGGGCTGATTTTCGCGGATTGATTTGAGTGGCAAGAAGTCCGGCATCGGTGACCCAGGGACGTGCGCAGTGGCGAGGCTTCTTTCTATCGTACCGCCGACACGAATGTCCAGAGATTTCACAGATCGTGCGGTTACAAACCGCACCTACGATTGCCTGGAAACTGCCCGAAGGTTGAGCAGTTTCCAGAGATGGGCCACGCTCGCTCAGATCCACCTGTCGCCCAACGCTTCTTGGTGGACGGAATGGCGAATAGCATCCGGCTCGTAGATCTTGCCCGTGGCCGGCGGCAGATCGGATGGCCTTTCGATTTCGCCCAACGCCTCCAACGCCAGCAGGGCGACACCCCGGCTGGTCAGTTCGCTCTCTTCCAGGGCGACCACCGGCTGGCCGAGCACATCGGCCATGATCTGCATCCAGGCGGGCGATTGTAGCAGCGCTCCACCGCTGGCGATGATGGTCTGGTGGCTGTCGGCGGGTAGATGAGCCTTGATGCGCCCATGGATCAAGGCAAAGCGATAGGCGATGCTCTCCAGCGAGGCCTGCACCAGATCCACGGCGTCGGTATGCATGGAGACGCCGCTGAACGTCCCTCGCGCCGCCTCGTTCCAACCCGGCGCTCGCTCACCGCCGATGAAGGGAAGCACGGTCAGACCATGCGCTGTAGGCGCGCGCTGTAGCAGTTCAGCCTCCAACTCGGCTGCGGGCGGCAACTGCAACGTCTGCGACAGCCAGGCAAAGAGACTGCCCCCCTCGGTCGTGGCCCCGCCCAGCAGGCCACGTGCGCTATCCACCCGATAGAGCCAGAGTCCGGAAGGCACTCGCTGAATCGACGGATCGACGACCATGCGCATGGCCCCGGTGGTGCCGATGGTCAGGGCGATGCGATCCGGCGTGTCACAGCCGCTGCCGATATTGGCGGCCGCGCCGTCGCCGATGGCGGGGCAGAAGCGCGCGTCAGCCAGTTGGGGCCACCGGTCCTTCCACGCCGGCTTCAGGGCATCAATCGTGTCAGAAAAATCGACCAGTGGAGAAAACCGCTCTACATCGACGTTCAAACGCTCCAGCCAGGCCCGGTCCCATTCCAGCCCCCGGCGATTGAGCAGCCCGCTCCATGCGGCCACACTCGTACTGACCGACAATGATCTCCGTCAATCGCGCCTGCACATATTCACCGATGGAAATCCAGCCTGCAACTTGCTCATCCAGATCGGGTCGGGTCCGTTGCAGCCAGCGGAAACGAGCAGGCAAATAGGACGTGTGCAGCATGCAGCCGGTGCGGTCGTGGGACTGGGCCAGACCGGTCTCGCCCAGCTCTGCGCGCAGGGCCTGTGCATCGCGGGCGTTGCGCGTGTCCGCATAGGTGTAGACCGGCGTGACCGGTTGACCGCTCTCATCCACGCCCAGCAGGTTGCCCACGAAGGTGTCCATGGCAATAGCGGCAATCTGCGTGTGCGCATCATCCAGACCGTCAAGCAACTGGTCGATGGCCGCCACCACGTTGTCCAAGAGATGAGCGGCGTCGAACTCGGCCCCACCGTCAGAGGTGGTGCGCAGCCGATTGGAGACCTGACTGACGCGGCCGGGCACGGGCCTGGCCGTTGCATCAAAGAGCATGGCGCGTGTCGAGGTCGTGCCGAGATCGATGGTTAAGATCAGAGGCGTCGGGTTCAGAGATGTCTGCATACAGACCGACTTTCCATTTGCTGAGTTTCTGTGAGAAGATCGGGCGAAATCGATTGTGACATAGGGATTTTGCCACAGATTCACACAGATAAAAACCTGATATACACAGATACTTTTGGTTCAAGAGGATTTTTGATTTTCTGGCTTTTCCTCTGTGATCTCTGTGCCTCCTCCCTGCCTCTGTGGTGAACAGTTTTCCATAGCAGATCTGAGATCCAATGGCACTTCAAGACATCCTGTCCGACCTACGGCGCGACCCCATGTTCATGGCCAATGTGATGGCCTGGCAGACGATGGGCGCGCAGGAGGCACGCCTCAGCCCCATGCCGGATCACCTGCACCCGATGCTGCGTCGGGCATTGCAGAGACGAGGCATTGACCAGCTCTACAGTCACCAGGCAGAGGCCGTCGATCTGGCCATGGGCGGCGAAAACGTGGCGGTGGTCACCCCAACGGCTAGCGGAAAAACCCTCTGCTACAATCTGCCCGTCCTGCAATCGTTGCTCAATGATCCCGATGCGCGCGCCCTCTACCTCTTCCCGACCAAAGCCCTGGCACAGGATCAACTGGCGGAGTTGAACGCGTGGAAGCAGAAGATCCAAGAACAAAGAGCAAAGAACGAAAGTCTGCGGAACGCGGCGGACCACGATCACCCCGATCTTCGATCTTCGTTCTTCGATCTCCCCATCGCGACCTATGACGGCGACACTCCCTCCGCTCAAAGAGCAGGCATTCGCCGCAACGCTCGCATCATCCTTTCCAACCCGGACATGCTGCATGTTGGGGTGATGCCCTACCATCCAAACTGGGCCGAGTTTCTGGGCGGTCTGCGCTATGTCGTCATCGACGAGATGCATGTCTATCGGGGTGTCTTCGGCAGCCACATGGCCAACGTGCTGCGACGCTTGCAGCGCATCTGCGCGCTCTACGGCAGCAGGCCCCAGTTCATCTGCACCAGCGCCACCATCGCCAACCCTGGACAACTGGCCCAGAAGCTGATCGAGCGGCCGGTGATCGTGGTCGACCGCAACGGCGCGCCCAGCGGCGACAAACACGTCATCCTCTACAATCCGCCCATCACCGACCAGGAACGCGG
This sequence comes from uncultured Chloroflexia bacterium, assembly GCA_963848115.1. GTDB lineage: Bacteria > Chloroflexota > Anaerolineae > Caldilineales > Caldilineaceae > JAWKOK01. The sequence goes on from CAWKCP010000025.1 coordinate 192,676, forward strand.
TCTGCGCCGCAGCAGCACGCTGGAGACCCAGGATCTGGCCACCCGCTGCATCCTCGGCGGCGTGCAGACCATCGTCTTCGGGCGCTCACGTCTGGTGACGGAGGTTTTGTTGAGCTATTTGCAGGAGAAGGTGGGGGGCGAGGGACGGGGGGCGGGGGGCGAAGGACAAGAAACTGAATCCAGAAGTCGGAGCCCTGTACAAAAGGAGCGCCGCTATCGCCCCTCGCCCCTCGCCTCTCGCCCCTCAATCCGCGGCTATCGGGGCGGCTATTTGCCCAGCGAACGGCGGTCCATCGAGGCAGGACTGCGCAGCGGCGAAGTGCAAGCAGTGGTGGCGACCAATGCGTTGGAGCTGGGCATCGACATCGGCCAGTTGCAGGCGGCGGTGCTCTGCGGCTATCCGGGCAGCATTGCCAGCATGTGGCAGCAGATGGGCCGGGCCGGTCGCACGTCAGAGGCCGCGTTGGCGATTCTGGTGGCGACCGGCGGCCTGCTGGACCAGTACGTTATCCAGAACCCTGGCTTCCTCTTTGAGAACTCGCCGGAACACGCCTTTATCAATCCCGACAATCTGATGTTGCTGGTCGATCAGCTACGCTGCGCCGCCTTCGAGCTGCCCTTCCAACCGGGCGAGACCTTCGGCGCCTGCACCTACACCGACGACGTGCTGCAACTGCTGGCCGAGCAGGGTGATCTGCACCCAGCCGATGGGCGCTACTTCTGGAGCGGCGAGGGCTATCCGGCGCGTCAGGTCAGCCTGCGCAGCGCGGGCAGCGACAGCGTCACTATCCAGACGGAAGGAATCGAGAAAGGACCCGGCGATCAGGCCAGGGCCAATCAATTCGGGGGCGAAACGGTGATCGGTGAGATCGACCATGCCAGCGCCACTATGTTGGTCCACGAAGGCGCCATCTACATCCATGAGGGGCAGAGCTACGTGGTCAGCAAGCTGGACCTGGACGAGAACCTTGCCACGGTCGTGCCCACCAGGGTCGACTACTACACCGAGGTTACCTCCGAGACGAAGATCGATGTGTTGATCGAGCATGAGACTCGGGAAGAGCAGCACGTAAAGGTTGCCCACGGCGAACTGCTGGTCAGTTCAAGGCCGGTGGGCTACCGGCGTATCAAGCGCTTCACCCACGAGACACTGGGCGTCTTCCCGCTGGACTATGAGCCTGATGAAGTAGAGACCAATGGCTACTGGTTCGGCATCCTGCCCGAGGCCCAGATGAAGCTGGCCCGGGCCGGGCAGTGGTATGACTCGGAGAACAACTATGGGACCAACTGGCAGGAGCAGCGCCGTCGCGTGCGTGCACGCGACGGCTACTGCTGCGTCCAATGCGGTGTGGCCGAGGCGCCGGACCGCGAGCACGACGTGCATCATCTCGTCCCCTTCCGCACCTTCGGTTACGTGGCGGGACTCAACGAGAACTACAAGCTGGCCAACCGGCTCGACAACCTGATCCTGGTCTGTCGCAACTGTCACCGACGGCTGGAATCCGCCGTTCGCACGCGCACCGGTCTGGATGGCGTGGCCTACGCCCTGGCCAACCTAGCCCCGCTGCACCTCATGTGTGACCGCGCCGATCTGGGCGTCAGCGTCGACCGCGGCGCCGCCATCCGCGATAATCAGACTACCGCGTTTGCCGGCTCGCCCAATCCCCAATCCCCAATCCCCAATCCACCCCTCCCCACCGTCACCCTCTACGAGCGCATCGCCGCCGGCCTCGGCTTCAGCGCCCGCCTCTACGAGATCCACGACGAGCTGCTGGCCGCGGCCCGGTCGTTGATTGCCGGGTGCAGCTGTGAGCGGGGCTGCCCCGCCTGCGTCGGCCCCGTGCTCGACAACGAGACGACCCAGTTGGAGACAAAGCGATTGGCGCTGGCGTTGTTGGAAGTGATGGGGAAGGATGCGGCGTGATACGTACTGCGTTATGCGTACTGCGTAAGGTTGATGGGAATGACCTGGTTGCCGATGGCGCCACGCGACTCTCGACCCCAGCCTCACGCAGGAGAATCTTTACGCCGCACGCCCTTCCTATCACCTACGCCAAAATCGGCGCAAGCCTGAAAACACCTTATCCAGCTTCGCCTGTCGGGACAGTTGTTGTTTCATATGCGCGACAACCTCTGAATCCGGATCGGCTTTCTGCGCTCTGTCCAGGTGATCTTGGGCATCATCAAGGCGGTCTTCCTGGATGGCAATGTCCGCCAACAGGCACTGGTAGTTGGCCGCATCCTGTGCATCGAGCGCATCAAGTTGGGCGAGCGGATCCAGGGTCGTGCGCGCCGCCTCCAACTCATCGGCTTCAATTTGCAGGGCAGCCAGGTTCAAACGGGCCATGGGGTAATTGGGATCGATTTCAAGCGCCCGGGCAAACATTTTGATGCCTTCTTCAGCATTGCCCTGCTGGACATAGATATAGCCCAGGTTGTTGCAGGCGTCGCGTGCATTGGGCTCTAGTTCGAGCGCCCGCCGAAACGCAACAATTGCCGTGTCGGTATCGCCGATGCGTTGGGCGATCAACCCCTCTCGTATCAGGTCGGCGACTTCGTCCGAGTAGGGATCCGGCTCCGGCAGGACAACGGTCTGAGTACGCAGGTCCACATCTATCCACTCATCATTGAGCCAGAAGCGAAAGAGTTCATCCTCTTGGGCGCCGTCGCTTGCGGCTAAGGCCAGTAGCGCGCGCATGCGCGTCTGCGGCGGGCCAGCCTGGCCGAGGCCGAAGCGACGCAACGCTGTATGGGCCTCGGGTGTCGCCATCCATCCCAGGAGTTCAAGGCCCGATTCAGGCTCGCCTTCGTCCCAGATCAGCTTTTCGCCCAAGAGCAGCAGCTGAGGATGGCGCTCGACCAATCGATCGATCTGGTTGCGCTCCTTGCGGCTGGGCGGGCCCTTCATTGATATCATGAGTTGTTCCAGTTCCTCGAAGGCCGGACCAGGCAACAGTTCGCTGGATTCGTTGAAGGAAAAACGCTGGGCGTAGCCGAGACTGTTGCGGTTCGCTTCCAGAGCGGCAACAACTTTCCAGTGGTAGCCGCCCTCGTCAAGCGGCAGTCCCTTCAGACGACTGAGCGCTTGCTCACGAAAGCCCAGATTGGCCTCAGCCACGGCGAGATGCAGCTGAGAGTAGAGCCACATATCCTCGTCCAATGTTTCCTCGTTGAAGTCAGACTGCATCAACGCATGCACAGCTTCATCATCTTCCATCAACGTAGCAGCACGCATCTTCTGAAGCAACAGAATCTGCTCGGGATCCGGGAGGGCCTGAAGTCGTAGCCAATACTGCTCGGCCTCTGTGTGGCGTCCACCCCAGACCGAAAAATGAATCGCATTGACCAATGCTCCAGGATCATTGGGATCGATGACCAGGGATTTCTGCGTTGTTTCCCACGCTTGCTTCGGCTGTCCTCCCTGGAGATAGGCCAGCGCAAGAGAATTGTGGGCCAATGTCGATTTCGGCAGAATGCGGACAGCCGTGCGCCCAGCCTTGATGGCAGCAGGCAACCGATCCATGATCATGCAGTACTTGCATTGCTCAAGGGCGCTCAATCCCTCTGTAACACGCTTGACGGGTTGCTGAAACTTTTCGGCCTGCTCGCGTAGTTCTGCGCGCATATCGCCCAGCGCCCCAAAGAGATCGTCAGGCAACATCTCATGTGCGCGCTGAGCTTCCGTCAACACCAAAACAGCGTTGGCGAACATGTCGGCATTGATGTAGGCGATGCCCAACGGAATCTTCAGCGCCGGGTCTCTCCTCGACCGATTTGCCGCGTTCGAGCATATGTACGGCGCCATAGATCTCGTCGGTCTGCAAATAGGCCAAGCCCAAGAGCAAGGATAGATCCGCTGACGAAGCGAAGCGTTCCTGCAGCGACTCCAGAAGATCGATAGCCGCTTCCAGTTGGCCGTTATCGAACAGATGCTGGGCCTGATCCAGAGCAGCATCCAACTCTCTGCGTGCACTCGTACTGACATATTTGGGCCGTCGGTGTTTACGGCTCACATTCGCCTCCTGATGACTTCAACAGCGGTTGGCGTATAGAGTCATGATTCCGTTTTGCTTCAAATAGAGCTCACGAAGCAAACGGCAGCCTCCCATCAGTAGGGAGGCAACGCCGGTCCGTCATAGCCGCACATGCCCGTCCGCGGCGAATTGAAAAGCTCCATGGATGCGCCATACTCCTCGTGTGGATGATCCTCGGCATGGATGGCGCACAGGAGTCCGCTCTCATCCTCCTCGTAGACACATTCCAGACAGACAAATTCGGCCGGTTTGCCGCAGACCTGGCAGGCGACAACCGGGGCCAGATTGCGCGCCATCAGGAAGATGGGATGCTTGGTCAACGGTTTGCCTGTGCGCACGCCGGCCAGACTGATCTGGGTCACCGATTCGGTACCGAAGTCGTAGATGTGGGTCAGCGGCTCATCGTCGTCGATGTCAAAGAGCTGGCCGACTTTGCGCGACATGGCGATCTCGTGGCCGCCCCAGCCACCGAACGAGAATCGACTGAGATGGCCGCAACATTCCAGCCAGATGGCGCGCAGATAGCGGTCCAGATCCTTGAGCGAGGCGCTGCCGCGCATCTCCAGATGCAGCCAAAAAGCGGGACTGTAAGCGTCCTGAATCTTGAGATGCAACAGCGTCTCAGCCTTGCCTTTGCCGGCGTCGGCCTTGGCGCTGGCCTCGGCCCGCGCCGGGCAGCTCTTGAGGTGGCGCGTCAGCGCGCCCTTGCTGCTCTCTTTGCCGCAGAACTCACAGGTGCCGCGTGATTGTTTTGCCATGGTTGTTCTCCTGTCGTCAAGACAATTACTGGATATGGACCGCTTTCATTATAGCTGAAATTGATCCTCGATGCATACATACTCGCTTCGTGCTGCGTGATTTTGTAAGTGGTGCTGAAGGCGGTGTGACAATTCAAATTGCGGGCGGAGGCCAGCATTTGGTTACGAATCGCTCATCGGGTCTTGCCGGATCTGCTACCATGTGTACAGAGACAGCCACTAACCCATCTGAGGGATTGAAACCACGCAACGCATCCAACGCCTACGGCCAAAATTCGCTGTCCCAGCAGAGATTTTTGGGTGTAAACTATGGCTATAGCGCTGCACACATCATGGCCTTTACGCGCTTCAGAGCGCCAGTATATTGATCGATTCCAGCCTTCTCACCTCCAATGAAGAGGCCGCACAAGGAGAGACACCCCATGGCCACACAACTCTCTCGGTATCTGTTCCTGCTACTCCTGTCAACCATTTCTCTCTCGGCCTGTCTCGGGACCAATGGCCAAACCACCAATCGGACGGTGCAGTTCGCAGTCGGCCTCTCAGCACCCCTCGCAACACAGATTCAGACAGCGGACCCGGATACGGCGTCTCCCGAATCGGACACATTGGAATTCCATCTGACCGCAGACGGTCTCGGTGATTTCGCCGACCTGGAGGCCGCCATCCTCGCCGCTCCCCCCGGAGCCTCCATCCTGCTTGGACCAGGCTCCTTTGCGCTTGAACACTCGATGACGCTTTCGAATTCAGTGAGCTTGATCGGCGCAGGCGCAGACCAGACCGAAATCACGGCCGCAGCGCCCGAGCAGATCCTACACTTTGGGGGCGACGGCCCCTTTGTGCTCGATAGCATCACCTTTCGCCAAGCCGGCAGCGATCCGGCCGACGTTGTGCTGATGGAAGGCGGACGTGTCCACGTGCGGGCCTGCCGATTCACCGGCGGCGTTTGGCACGAAGACGAAGGGTGGGGCAGCGGACTGGTTCTCGGTGACGAAACCACTGGCATCGTGGAGGACTCGGAAGCCTGGGGAAATGGGTTCTACGGCATCCTGATCCGGGATGACGCAGCGCCGACGCTGCAAGGGAACACGACCCACGACAACGAAGCCAGCGGCATCGGCTACTTGGACCACAGCGGGGGAATCGCACTGGACAATGTCAGTGCAGAGAATCTCTTCTACGGCATCTTGATCGCGGACCAGGCCGCGCCCACGCTGGACAACAATGTTTGCAAGAACAATGAAGAGACCGGCATCGTCTTCCTGGACCAGTCCGGCGGCATCGCCCAGGAGAATCTTTCGACAGAAAACGGGATCGACGGATTCTTTGTCGGTGACAATGCCACGCCGATCCTGAGCAAGAACACGGCGCTCGACAACGATGATACCGGCATCTCCTACCTGGGCGATGCGGGCGGCGAGGCCCTGGAGAACCGCTGCATGGGGAATGCCGTCTTCGGCATCTACGTCGCAGAGAATGCGGCCCCCACGCTGGACGGCAACCGGTGCAGCGGCAACGGCAAGATCGGCATCGCCTATTTCGATAATGCCGGCGGCGCCGCACGAGCCAATGCGAGCACGGCCAACGGATCCCACGGTCTCTATGTAGATGATATGGCCGCACCGATCCTGTCCGAAAACGAATGCAGCGATAATGATGATGCCGGCATCGCCTACTTCGGTGAGGCGACGGGCACGGCTGAGCACAACCGCTGCACACAGAACGCCACCTATGGCATCTACGTGGCCGAGGCTGCTGCGCCGATTCTTCATGCCAATGTCGTCACCGATAATGAAGGCTCCGGCATTGGCTATGCCGACAACAGCAGTGGAACGGCTCTGAAAAACGACTGCACATCCAACGGCCTCAATGGGATCGATGTCGGCGGAGAAGCGACACCGATCCTGCAGGAGAACGATTGCAACAACAACGGCGACTCGGGTATCGCCATCTACGACAACGCCCAGGGCACGGTTCAGGGCAATCGCTGCACTGGAAACTCGAACAGTGGCATCTTCGTCGCAGAGGACGCGTCACCGGTCCTGGCAGACAATGAGTGTCCGCTGGGGGGAACCGCCCAGGCGACCGAGGCTCAATCATCAGAATCGCCGGCCACTGCCGGAAGCGTCATCGGTTTCGCCTCCGACCGGGATGGCGACTGGGACATCTACGTCATGGATCCGAATGGCAACAACCTGACCCAATTGACAGATTCGCCCGGCATTGACTGGAATCCGGACGGGTCGCCCGACGGAAAACGGATCGTCTTCGAATCCCAGCGAGACGGCAATTCGGAAATCTATATCATGAACGCCGACGGCAGCAACCCCATCAACCTGACCCGGAACCCGGCCTATGACAGCAGCCCAGCTTGGTCACCCGATGGACAACACATTGCCTTCACTTCATCACGCGAGGGCAATTCCGAGATCTATGTTGTGAATGCCGAAGGCGGCGAGCCCATCAATTTGACCGGGCATGCAGCCGGTGACGCCAATCCTGATTGGGCGCCGGACGGTCATCATCTCGTTTTTGAGTCAGATCGGGACGGATCCTTGCGTCTCTACGTCCTGCGCTTCGGCAACGGCGAGGTGAACCGCCTGTCGGCAGACTTGGGATCCGACTTCACGCCGGTCTGGTCGCCGGACGGAAGCCGACTTGCCTTCACCTCCAATCGAGACGGCAGCGGACAGATCTATGTGTCTAGCGCTGCCGGCGGTTCGGGAAGCGCCCTCACCAGCCATCGGGCAGGCAACGGCGCGCCGGCTTGGTCGCCGGATGGAGAGCAGATCGTCTTTACCTCATACCGCGAGGGACCGGGCGAAATCTATGTGATGGACGCAGACGGCGCCAATCTCATCAACCTGACCCAAAATCAGGCCAATGATGCCGGCTGGCCGAGTTGGTGGAGCGGGGAAATTCCTGATCTTGAGGCCGGCGACACACCCCAGAACAAGACCGTTCAGGCAGGTCTATCAGCCTTGCTGGCAACGAAAAGAAGCAAAGGGCCTCGCTCCGACACAGAAGGGAATGCAGGAGATGGCCCCGCGGAAGATCCCAGATGCGTAGAGGGTCAAACAGACGACGAAAACAGCGCCTGGATCATGGCAGCGCCGACCAACGTGGTCGTGATCGGTGAATCGGCCCAGATCGGGCTGCGCAACAGCGCCGGACAGAGCGGTGAAATCTATCCGATCAGCGCCATCGTCGTCGCCCCGGACGGTTCACAGGCGCAGGCGCGCTCCTTCCTGGAGGCTGACGAATGGACGGCGCTGGTCTATCCTGAAGATTTCAGCGCCATTGACCCGGCCGACACAGAGTTCGTCACCGATGAAGGGGTCGCCCAACGCGGAGAATATACGATCATCTGGGAGAATCAGGGAGATCCAATTGGCTGTGATACGTTCGTTGTAGGTGGTGGGGCGAGTTGAGAAAGGGCTTTTTTGCTGCGTGCTACGTGCTGCTTGATACGACGCAGTAAATCTCTCGGTAAAAATGGATTGGGGGTGTTGATTCTACGCGCCTGGTTCCCATCGGAAAGACTTCAAATCAAACGCATAGTTTCCGAAAAGGGCCCCTCTCCAGAGACCTAACGCAGTACACAGTACGCAGCAGATCCAAGGAACCCAAACCAATGACAAACAGACACTCCACCTTCAACACCCTCGTCGCCGAAGCCCTGGCCCAAGACTTCTCCGGTTGGGACTTCTCGTGGGCCGACGGTCGCTGGCAGGAGGAAGACCCGCCATGGGACTACACGGCGATTGTCCGGCAGGCGCTCCCGGCTGCCGGCACGCTGCTCGACCTGGATACGGGCGGCGGCGAGATTTTGGCGTCTTTGGTTCCATTGCCGGATGAGACGATCGCCATCGAAAGCTACACGCCCAACATCGCCGTGGCCAAAGCCCGGCTGGAGCCACTCGGCGTCCAGGTGGTGACGCCGGATGATGGAGAGACGCTTCCCTTCGACGACGAAAGCTTCGATCTGATCATCAATCGCCATGGCGATTTCCGTGTACCCGAGCTCTGGCGCATCCTGCGGCCCGGCGGGCGCTTCATTACCCAGCAGGTGGGTAACCGGAACTGCATGGAGATCAACCTGGCGCTTGGCGACCGGCGCCAGACCGATTTCAGCGATTGGACGCTGGCCCGGTCGTTGGATACACTGCAACAGGTCGGGCTCGAGATCGAACACGCCGAAGAAGCGTTTCCCGAAAGCCGCTTCCTCGATATTGGCGCCGTCGTCTTCTATCTGAAGATCATTCAGTGGCAGATCAGCGATTTCTCGGTCGAACGCTATCGAGACGCCTTGCTGGCCTTACACGACCGCATTGAGCATGAGGGATCGTTCATCGCCAGGGATCATCGTTTTTTGATCGAGGCCAGAAAAAGCTGATGAAGCACAAGCCACGTTTTTTTGCCACAGATTGACACAGATAGGGTAAGGATTTTCACAGATAGGATTTGAACTGATTCAAGGCATATGGAGCCGGCCATTGTTTCATCTGTGATCATCTGTTTTGTCTGTGATCATCCAAAGTCATCTGTGTCAATCTGTGGCAAAGCTCTTCCCATCTCATCACGAAAGGATCCACCACCATGCCGCAACAATCAACGGCAGAGACGCCCGGGCTCGCCAATGCTGTCCAGGACGCGTCGATCAATTCGGGGAACGACCCGGCACGAACCGAATGGTTCAAGGAGCAGGCGCTGGGCCTCTTCATCCACTGGAGCATGGACGCTCAACTCGGCTGCGTGATCAGCCACTCCATGGTCGGCGCCTCCGACGACTATCTGCACCGCTTCATCAATGAGCTACCGCGCACCTTCAACCCGACACGCTTTGACGCCGACGAATGGGCGCGCCAGGCCAAGGTGGCGGGCATGAAATACGTGGTCTTCACGACCAAGCATCACAGCGGTTTTTGCATGTTCGAGACTGAGACCACCGACTTCAACATCGTAAACACGCCCTACGGCAGGGACATCGTACGCGAAGTCGTCGATGCCTTTCGCAAATGGGGCATTGCCATCGGCTTCTACTTCTCGCCCGACGACTTCTGGTTGCTGCACCAGCAGGGCACAACCATCAGCCGGGCACGGCCCGAGGTCAACCCGCTCAACAATCCCGAGCTGATGGCCCACAACAAGGCCCAGGTGACTGAACTACTCACCAACTACGGCTTCATCGACATGATGTTCTACGATGGGGAAGCCGAGGGACTCAAGCAATTGACGTGGGAGCTCTCTCCGCAGACGTTAGTCACTCGGGGCGACATGGCCACGCCGGAACAGCACATCCCAGACAGCCCGATGCCTGGGCCCTGGGAGGCCAACTTCACGTTGGGCACGCAGTGGGCCTACAAGCCGACCCACGAGAACTACAAATCAGGGACCCGGTTGATCGAGATGCTGATCGAGACGCGGGCCAAGGGCGGCAACCTGCTGCTCAATGTGGGACCCAAGGCCGATGGCGAACTGCCCATCCAGCAGACCGATCGCATGCAAGAACTAGCGCTCTGGATCTTCACCAACCACGAAGCAGTCTACGACATTCGCCCAGTATCGGTCATTCGCGAAGCGCTCACCTTGGACCACGATGTCTGGTACACTCAGGCCAAGGAAGGGGACACGTACTACGCCATCGTCACCGGCAAACCCTGGCCCAAGGGCGAGCGCAAGGTGATCACGCTGACCCATGTGCGTGCGACGGCGGATAGCGAGGTCGAAATTCTGGGTCAGTCCGGCGAGGTGCTCGAATACCGGCCGACGGTTTATCCCAAGGGAAGCTGGAGCCAGGACGAGTCGGGTCTCCACCTCTCGGTCATGCGCGCCCAGCGGCTCCACAACGACAACAAGTGGCCGAATCCGGTGGTGATCCGGGTGACGAATGCGGTTTGGGAGGGGTGAGGGGGTGATTGGGGATAGGGGACTGGGAATTGGGCAAGCGGCAGATCTTCGCTCCCTCGCCTAGTCACCTGTCCCCGATCCCCTCCCTCACCGAAAAATCTCGCGCAGATTCTCAAACAGAATGTACGCGCCCGTGACCAACACGGCCAGGACAACGATCTCTCAAAAGAACTCGTAGAGCAGCACGAGAAAAGCGACGACGGCAAGAGTAAGGGTGACGCTGGTGACCACGCGGACGAGGCGGCCACGGAAACCGGCCTCGATGAAAGTGAAGAGGGCGATGATAATGACCAGCCCTATGGCCAGATGTCGGGGAGAGAAGTAGGCCATGCCCACGATGATCAGCATCATCAGACCGATGCTGACCGCGGCCCAGATTTCGAAGAACCAGTTTTGTCGGGATTGACCGGCGGGGGCCGGCTAGTGTGCACGACTGATATGGTCGCGTAGCGGACCGCGCCAGCCTGACTCCAGCTTTTCTCCATAGCGAACGAGGGCATCCAGCATGGCCTGGTTCGTGGCCATCTCGCCTCGCAGTTCGTCCGCTTCTCTAGAAAGCTCAGTCAAGCGCTCGCCGTAGGCCTGGTGCGAGGCGACCAGGTGGTGCAGGTTGCGCGTCGCTTCATATTGCGCTCCAACACCGAGCAGTTCGTCATCGGTCCGCTCGATCTCGTTGCGCAGCGCATGCTGTCGCTGACGGATCTTCTGTTCGCGCTCTTTGACCACACGCACCGCTGTGCTGTGAGGCACCACCTGCTCCAACCCAGCCCAGCCGACCGGATCGTACCAGGCCTTGCGCACGGTGCCGTCACGGTTGTACATCGGACCGGCCGGCGCGTCCTCGCCGCTGAAAGGATCATTGGCGTAGAGTCCCCAGAGGCCGCGGTAGCCGGACACCCAGGATGGAAGTGGCGACAACACCTGAGGCTCATCCCACTCGCGTGCCTGCCCCGGTCCAATGGACAGGCCATCTCCACGAGCGTAATCCACAAAGGGGATGTTGAAGATACTGGAGCGCGATTCACCTGCGGATGATGGTTACGGATCGTCATGGGATTATCGAGTTTCCATTTGCTGGGGCGATATCGCGGCGACTATTTTTCAGTTTCAGTCCGCCGGCGTGAGGCATGCAGCATCTCTTCGAACTCGACTGCGAAACGCGCCGCAATGGTCTCAGGATCGGGAATCAGTCCGGCGTCACTGATGACGCCGATGTTGACGTGGCCGGCATAGCTCAGGATGCTGATGCCGAGGCCCAGATGGCCGGCCTGGGGCACCCAGAACATCGCATCGCGAATGCGCAGCCCAGCCAAGTAGAGGGGAACCTTCGGCCCGGGCACATTGGTCAACACCATGGTGGCCTTGCTCTCGAAGATGTTGACCACCTGGTCCTCGATCTGCTCTGGCGAGGCGCCGATGATGCCGAGAATACCGAAAAAGACCACGGCCTCCGGTGAGTTTTTGATGGCATCCATGCGCTGCTTGACAGCCGCCAGCCGAATCATCGGATCGGGGATGTTCAAGGGCAGACCCAGGAAGACGATCCCAAATTCGTTGCCCAATCCCGGCGCACTCTCCATGGTTCGCAGGTTGACCGGCAGCACCGCCCGCACTTCCAGGTCCTTCACCTCCGCCCCTCGACCCAGGACATAGTGCCGCAGCGCGCCTGCCACCGCAGCCACCAACACATCGTTGACCTTGGCATCATTCACCCGTCCGATCTCCTTGACGTCGGCCAGTGGAACGCTTGGCGACCAGGCTGTGCGCTTCCGAACCCCCAGTTTGCCCTTGAGCGGCGTCGGCGGGTCGGGCATCATCGATAGCGTGCGGGTCAAGACTAGGGCGCCCGAAAGCGCATAGTTGGCGTAGTCGCGCAGATGCGATGGATGGCGTACTGTTTCGATGCCCTCATGGACAACCGTACCAGCAATCCGCAGAGATCTGCCCACCACCGAACGGGCCGAGCCCAGCAATGAACGGCGCAGACCGGGCGATCCTGTCGATACAGGGTGCGGCGAATCCGGCAATGCGATGGGCATATCCGGATTTTCGTCGAGCAGCCGCGAGAGGACGCCCAGCATGGCAACACCATCACCCAAACAGTGGTGAAAACGCAGGGCCATGGCCGAGCCGCCCATGACATTGTCGATCAAGTGCATCTGCCAGAGCGGTTTGGATTCGTCGAGCGGCGTGCTGGCCAGATCGCTCATGAAATCGTGGAGCGCGGCCATATCGCCCGGCTCCGGCAGGGCAACGCGATGGACATGTGAGTAGTAGTCGAAGGTCGGATCCACTTCCCAATGGGGTACGCCCACATTGAGGGAACGTTCGACCAGACGCATCTGGAAGCGCTCCAGCGTCAGCAATCGCGCTTCCACGGTATGTTTCACGCGCGCATAGTCGATGGGTCCGTCCAGCAGACAGACGCCCGTCACCATCATCAAGTTGGTCGGGTCGTCCATGTGCAGCCACGCGGAATCAACCGGAGACAGGGCCTGACGCTTGCTCGACATGGGATCGCTCCTGCGGTCGGGACACGGAATTGACGGTTCGAATGAATGGGTGATCTGGCTATTGGTTCCGGTCAGAGTATAGCATTGGCGGGCAGAGGGTTCAAGCTACGTCACCAGATACCGTTGCCCCGTCTGCACGCCGCCACAGCGCGGCATAGATGCCGTCCTCATTGACCAGATCGTCATGCTTGCCCTGCTCGCGCAGGTGCCCATTCTCCAGCACAAAGATCACGTCGGAATTGCGCACGGTGGATAGGCGGTGGGCAATGACGATGGTGGTGCGGCCCACGGCGATGCGCTCCAGCGAGCGCTGGATGGCGGCCTCGGTCTCGTTGTCGACGGCCGAGGTGGCTTCGTCGAGCACGAGCACCGGCGGGTCCTTGAGCACGGCCCGCGCAATGGAGATGCGCTGGCGCTGCCCGCCCGAGAGCTTCTGGCCGCGCTCGCCGACGATGGTATCGTAGCCGTCGGCCAGGTCATTGACGATGAAATCGTGGGCCTCGGCAATCTTGGCTGCGGCGACAATCTGCGCGTCGCTGGCATCGGCCAGGCCGTAGGCGATGTTCTCGCGCACGCTGCCGTGGAAGAGGTAGACGTCCTGGCTCACAAAACCGATGGCCCGGCGCAGGTCATGGGTTTTGAGCTCGCGGAAGATCCTCGCCGTCCAGTCGGATCTGACCCTCGGTCACGTCGTAGAAGCGCAGCAGCAGTTTGACGACCGTGCTCTTGCCCGCGCCGGTCGAGCCGACCAGGGCCGCTGTGTGGCCGGCCGGGACGTGGAAGGAGAGCTCGTGGAGCACGCCACGCCGGGTCATGTCGCCGGTTCCGTTGGTGGCCACATCATCCTCGGTCGCGCGGCCGTCGTAGTCGAATGAGACCCCCTCAAAGACGACATCGCCGCGCACCTCGTCGACGGGCAAGCTGAGCGAGCCGCTGCGCAGCGCCGGCTGGGTGTCGAGCAGGGCAAAGACGCGCCGGGTCGAAGCCATGGCCCGTTGGTAGAGGTCAAGGGTACTGCCCAGGCTCGTCAGCGGCCAGAGCAGGCGCTGGGTCATAAAGATGAGAATGCTGTAGGCCCCGACCTCAAGCTGGCCGTTCAAGGTCATCAGGCCGCCGAAGTAGAGAATGGCGACAAAGCCGATAACGATGAGGATGCGAATGATGGGCACGAAGGCGGAGCTGAGGCGAATGGCAGCCCGATTTCGCTGGCGATAGGTCTCGCTCTCGGCGGTGATGCGGGCCAACTCGTAGGGTTCGGCCGTGAAGCTTTTGATGGTGGCGATGCCGCCCAGGTTGTTGGAGAGTTGGCTGTTGAGCAATCCCACCTGTTCACGTACTCGTGCATAGAGCGGCGTGAGGTGTTTCTGAAAGTAGATCGAGCCCCAGATGATGAAGGGCATGGGCAGAATGGCCAGCCAGCCAATGTTGGGGGCGATGTACATGTAGATGCCCCCAATAACCAGGATGGTGACGATCAACTGGATGATGGTATTGATGCCCTCGTCGAGGAACCGTTCCAACTGATTGATGTCATCGTTGAGGATCGCCATCAACGACCCGGTGTTACGCTCTTCAAAATAGGACATGTTCAGGTGCTGGACATGGTCGTAGGCATCGATGCGCAGCTTGTGCTGCAATGTCTGGGCCAGGTTCCGCCAGAGCACGCGGAAAAAGTACTCGAAGAGCGATTCCATGCCCCAGATGAAAAGCGTGAGCAATGCCAGCACAAGCAACTGGCCCTGCACTGTCGGCACGCCCATATTGGCAAGGAATGAATCTTGCTGTCGGACGACCACATCGACGGCCATACCGATCAGGATTGGCGGAGCCAGGTCGAAAAGCTTGTTGAGAATGGAGCAGAGCACGGCCAGGAAGACCGTGACATGGTGGCCGCTCGAGTAGCGCCACAGGCGAGCAAGCGGGTGAATCTCTTTTGGCGTTGTCATGGTTGTGGTTGATTGGCTCTTGGTGATTGGCTCTTGGTTCGGTTCTGGCAGAGGTTGTTCTTTTTTGTGCGCTCCATTCATTGTACGGCAGATGCCAACCCCTTCCTAATCGTTGGTTTGAAGTTCAGTGTATGGGGTACAATGGCGTTCACTCAGCATGACAAATCGTGAACGACTGAAAATCGGTTCAACCGGATCCCAGGGAGTTGAGACGTTGATGCAACGTCTCACCCTGCTCCGCCTTCCAGACGGAGACTACGCGTCCTTCACCACTCGTGGAGAGGGACCGCCATGGCAGGGCGAGGCAAAACAGAGAGGCGCGTACCGATGAAAATTTTGGTGACAGGTGCGACCGGGTACATCGGCGGACGGCTCATAGCCAGACTGCTCGATCAGGGCCACGATGTGCGCATTCTTGTGCGCGATTCGAGACGAATCAGCGGTCGATCCTGGGTTCGAGATGTGCAAATTGTGACGGGCGATCTGCTCGAATCGGAGGCCGTCGCCCATGCGCTCAAGGGCGTCGACGCGGCCTACTATCTGGTACACTCCATGGTCGGCGGTACGGACTTTGCCGGACGCGACCGCCGCGCGGCCTTCAACTTCGCACTGGCTGCCCAAGATCTGGAGCATGTCATCTACCTGGGCGGACTCCTTCCCGAAACCGCTGAGATCTCCGAACACCTGCGCAGTCGATCGGAAGTAGGCTTCATCCTGCGTGCCTATTGCCGCACGACCGAATTCCGCGCCGGACCTATCATCGGCTCGGGATCGGCCTCGTTCGAGATGGTGCGCTACCTCACCGAGCGTCTGCCCGTGATGATCGTGCCGCAGCGTATCCTCAACGACGTCCAGCCCATCGCAGTGCGCGATATTTTGGCCTATCTGGTACAGGCGCTTGACCAGGGCCCGGCCGGCGTGGTCGAAGTCGGCACGGAAATCATGCCCTTCAAGGCCATGATGGAGGTTTATGCCGAGGTGCGCGGCCTCAAGCGGTGGATTGTCCCGATCCACGTGCCGATCTGGGCGCCCGGCGTTGCGGCACGCTGGGTCGCGCTGGTCACGCCCATCACCAATTCGTTGGCTGTGCCCCTGGTTGAAGGAATCATCCACCCGGTCATCGGCGACACAACTCGTGCCCGCGAGCTGTTCCCCGACATCGAGCCCATCTCCTACCGACAGGCGGTCGAGCTGGCGCTGAGACGCATACAGACCCACGCCGTCGAGACACGATGGAGCGGCGCCCTGGGCAGTACGGCCAGATACGAGCTTTCCGACGAGCTTGGCTTGATGCGTGAGACGCGCGCCGCCTACACTGATCTGCCGGTTTGGGCCGTCTTCAAGAGCTTCAGCACCATCGGCGGCGAACGCGGCTGGCTGACCTGGCAGTGGGCCTGGGCGATTCGTGGGCTGGGCGATCAACTGGTCGGCGGGCCGGGGCTCCGTCGCGGGCGACGTGACTCGGTCGAGCTGCTGCCGGGTGAGGCGCTCGATTTCTGGCGAGTCGAGGCGGTCAAGCCGCCGACGCTGCTGCGTCTGCGCGCCGAGATGAAGGTGCCCGGCCATGCCTGGCTTCAGTGGGAAGCCGTGCCCGACGGCTCGGGCACGCGTCTGGTGCAGACGGCGGCGTTCGCACCGACTGGCATCCTCGGCGTGCTCTACTGGTACTCGCTCTACCCGATCCACCAGGTCATCTTCAGCGCCATGTTGCAGGCCATCATCGATGACGCCCAGGATATTGCCCACAATCCGGACTGGCGGCCGAATTGATTCTTGATTGGATTTTCGACATACCGCCCTTCTGGATTTCCTTCGGTCACGCCCGACACAGAGCCGGAACATCCAGGACAATCTACGGCTAGTAAGCTGATAGGACGACACGCGCTCGTGTTTGCAACAGATCACCCTCCGTTTGAGTCGGGTATCCGCAGGTTGGTTTTCAAACGAGGTGATGTTGCCGGAAGCTCATTGTTGTTGCAGGTTCATCGGAAGGAGCACTCAATGTCAACTTTCATCCATAGACTCTCTCTATTGATTCTGGTGACGATCTTGGCCATTCTTCTGAACGACGGCCAGGTCCACGCCCAAACGTTTGAACCCTACGCACCCCATGAGTGTAAAGACGGTCCTCAGTCCAGCGGCGCCGTCTATCGCATCTGTGTGCCCGGCGATTGGGACGGCAAGAGCCTGGTCATCTACGCCCACGGCTACGTCTCGCCTCTGGAGCCGGTTGACATACCCGAAGATCAACTAAAGCCGCCGGGCTGGCTCCTCTCCATCGACCAGTTGCTCAATGCCCAGGGCTACGCTTTCGCCATGTCCAGCTACAGCACCAACGGCCTCGCGGTGGAGCAAGGCATCGCCGATTCCATCGACGTCTTGCAGATCTTCACTCGGCAGCACGGCGCGCCTGAAGAGACCAGTATATTTGGCATTTCCGAAGGCGGCCAGATCGCCGTCCTGACTGCCGAACGCTATCCCCTGATGTTTCGGGGAGCCATCGCCTTCTGTGGTCCCTACGGAGATTTCGCCGGTCAGATAGACTATTTCACCGATTTCCGCGTGCTATTCGACTACTTCTTCCCCGACATCGACATCCCCAGCTCGCCCGTCGACATCGATCCCACCGTGATGACCAACTGGTCGACCCGCTATGCCGCTGAGGTTCAGCCGGTCATCGCCGACCCGACCAATGCCGGGCAGATCGATCAGTTGCTGGCCACGGCCAATGCCGCCTTCGATGCGGGCGACGCCGCGGCAACCAAGGAGCAGACCATGGAGCGGCTGCTCTGGTATAACGTCTTCACGACCAACGACGGCAAGGTCAAGTTGGGTGGACAACCCTTCGACAACATCGGGCGCACCTACAGCGGATCCGCTGATGACGATGCACTCAATGCTGCGGTGCAGCGGTTCAGCGCTGATGCAAACGCAACCGCTACCATCGCAGCAGACTACGAGACAACGGGCAAGCTACGCATTCCGCTGCTGACCATGCACACGGACGGCGACGAAGTTGTACCCTACTGGCAGGCGCAGAAGTACGGGGAAAAGGTCGCCGCCCAAGGCACTGGAGCTTTCTATACACACATTCCTGTAGCCGATACCTACGGCCACTGCAACTTCAATCTAGGACAGCTGACCAACGCACTGGCCACCTACCAGGGTATGCTCGAAGCGATTCCGCCTTTTGACCCGCTCAAGATCTATCTACCGCTCGTGGTTGGTGAGAATTGACGCCCTTCGACCGGCGCCCGTCCTACGGGAATAGATTTTCGACGTACATATCGGGACGAGGCAATCGTCTCGTTCTTGACAGAGAAGCGCCATGCGCTGGTTTGGGTTACAATGTGTGTGCGCAGATCGGAGGAAACAAACAGACCCAAGACATGTACCCAGACTGGAGTGGATGATGAAGTCGCCTGTTGAACGAATGCAGAGACACCTGGTCGATGTCTATGGCGATGCTGAAACGACATCGCTGTTGCCCCGCATCGCGGAACGTCTGGACGCGTTCAGGCAACGCAACCCGGGCCTGTCGATGACCGACAACAGGCCGGCAGATCGGCTTTCAGAAGGCGACGTTATTCTGATCACCTACGGTGACCAAATTCAGGAACCCAGGCAAGGCCCCACTCCAAACATTGGACGAGGTTTTGACCGCCTGGACCAGCGAATTCCTCAGCGGCGTCCACATCCTTCCTTTCTACCCCTATTCATCGGACGACGGTTTTTCGGTCATCGACTACCGTCAGGTCAACCCTGAACTAGGCCGCTGGTCCGACATTGAGCGTATGGGGGGCCGTTTCAGGCTCATGTTCGACGCCGTGATCAACCACATTTCACAGGAGAGCCTCTGGTTTCAGAACTATCTTCGCGGCAAGAAACCATACACCGAATATTTTGTCGACGTCGACCCGCACACCGATCTCTCAAGCGTCGTACGACCCCGCACACTGCCGCTGCTGACACCGTTCGAGACCGCGGACGGAATCAAGCATATCTGGACCACCTTCAGCGCTGACCAGATCGATCTGAACTACGCCAGCCCAGATCTGCTGCTGGAGGTGCTCGACGTGCTGCTCACCTACGTGGAACAAGGCGCCCAACTGATCCGACTGGACGCCATCGGCTTCATGTGGAAGGAGATCGGGACTTCCTGCATCCACCTACCCCAGGTACACAGCCTGATCAAGTTGATGCGGGCCGCGCTCGACGAAGCCGCTCCGGACACGCTGCTGGTCACCGAGACAAACGTGCCCCACGCCGAAAACATTAGCTACTTCGGCGATGGCTACGATGAAGCGCAGATGGTCTACAACTTCACCCTGCCGCCATTGACCCTGCATGCCTTTGCGACCGGCGACGCCAGTCAACTCACCCGGTGGGCGGCCACGCTGGAGACGCCGTCTGATCGCACGACCTACTTCAACTTTTTGGCCTCCCACGACGGCATCGGCCTGCGCCCGCTGGAGGGCATCCTGTCGACCGATGAGGTCGATGCACTGGCCAAGCGTGTGGAAGCCCACGGCGGTCTCGTCTCCTACAAGAACAACAGTGACGGCAGCCAGAGTCCTTACGAACTGAACATTGTCTACTATGACGCCATCAACGATCCCTATGCGGATGAATCTCAGGCCCGCCAGGTCGAACGCTTCATGGCCAGTCAGGCGATTCTGTTGAGCATGGCAGGTGTGCCGGGCATCTACGTGCACAGCCTCTTAGGCAGTCGCAACTGGCGCGACGGCGTGGCCGAGACCGGGCAGAATCGCACCATCAATCGACGCAAATTTCAACGGAGCGAGTTGGAGTCCTCGCTGCTCGACCCAGATTCCATAACACATCAAGTCTTCCGACGCTACGAGCGGTTGATTCGTGCCCGCGTCGGGGAGCCCGCCTTCCACCCCAACGCTGCCATGCAAGTGCTGGACCTGGGCCCGGCCCTCTTCGCCTTCGTACGCACTGCACAGGACGGTGGCCGTAGCGTGCTCTGCCTACACAATGTATCTGACCGAGCACAGGTGACCAGTGTTGAACTGAGGGACTACGGCACTGGAGCCAACGCTGAAGTCGCTAACAGCGAGGTTCTGGACCTTATCAGCGGCGAGCGTTTCGGCCTTGACGAGTCCGGTCGGCTCAGTCTGACTATGAGGCCGTACCAGGTCCGGTGGCTGCTCGTGTGCATTCAGACCAGGATAGCCAAGAAGAAACGCCCATGCATCGACGAACAAAATCTCTGACGCTGGTGGTCATCCAGTTCGCCTGCCTCTTCTTCATCGCCTGGACAGGTCCAATTATTGCGCGACAGCCGCTGCTGCTCGCAATCGAATTGCTGGGTCTCGGCCTGGGCGTGTGGGCAATTGTCGCCATGCGCTTCTTCAACTTCAACATCACGCCAGATGTCAAGATTGACGGCTACCTGGTCGAGCGCGGTCCGTACGCCTTCATTCGCCACCCCATGTACACGTCCCTCATACTCATCTGTTTGGCGTTGGTCACGAATGACTTCTCGTGGCCGCGTCTAGCGGTTTTCATACTGCTGATCATCGACCTGGTGATCAAATTGCGCTACGAAGAAGGCTTGCTCTCCTCTCACTACACGCAATACAGTGATTACATGACACAGACAAAACGGCTGATTCCGTTGGTCTGGTGAACATCGACCGTTGGTCTAGGATCGTGGTATGATTGTTGAGGAATTCCGCCATCGTCACCTGGGGTAACGCGCCATGTCCATGGCCATCCTTTCGCTGTTCATACTGATTTCGGCGAGTTTGAATATCCGCGCCGAATATCGTGGGCAACGCCGGCAGGTCTATCTCTTCAAGCCACTCACGACCCTATTGATCATCGTGGTGGCGCTGACGGCAACGGACCCGGTATCGCCGCTCTACCAGACCATGATCGTTATCGGGTTGATCTTTTCGCTGGGCGGCGACGTTTTTCTGATGCTGCCGTCAGACCGATTCATCTGGGGGTTGGTTAGCTTTCTTATCGCCCATCTTTTCTATATCATCGCATTTGTCTATCCGGGCGGCATCATCCTATCGCCGATCGTCCTGGCGCTCTACCTGGTCTACGGCGCTGTCATGGTCCGGCAACTCTGGCCGTATATTGGCGGCCTGCGCATTCCGGTCCTGATCTACATGACTGTCATTCTGGTCATGGGCTGGCAGGCACTGGAACGCTGGAGCCAGTTGCAGACCAACACCGCGCTGTTGGCCGCCATCGGCGCAACCCTCTTTGTGATTTCCGACTCGGCACTAGCCCTGGATCGGTTTCAATCCAAGTTCGCCAGTGCCCGGTTGACCGTGCTAGGCACTTATTTCAGCGCCCAGTGGTTTCTGGCGCTATCCGTCAACAACAACAATGGCTGGCCTTCGGCCTAGACAGATTTAGAAAGGGAACGCAATGCGCTCCAAATTGATCGTCTTAATGTTGCTGATATGCTCGCTCCTCGTTTTGTCCGCCTGTGGTCGGAATCGGGACGCTTCTGACGACGGTGCAAATGCGACATCTGTGCCGGAAGCGTCGGTGCCGGAAGAGTCTGAACCTGCGGACACTGCCCCGACCGAGCCTGCAGATGCCGTTGACGAAGGCGACGAGGCTGTCAGCCAACCAACAGTCGCCGAAACGGCAGCGGATGTAAACGCGGGCGAACAACCGGTAATTGGGCCTGCCATCATGCCGTCGCCGCTCTATTTCATTGATGACGCGACACAACAGGTGGTTCGACTGGAGGCCGATGGCGTCACGACAACACCCTTGACGTCTGAGACTGCAGGCGTTAGCGATTTTGACATCACGTCGGATGGCGTTCGATTGGCCATTGTCACCGACAATACGTTGGTCGAGTTCAACCTGATCAATGGCACCCGTACGGTCAAGGTCGAAGGCGAGCCGATCTCCCCCGAGAACAGTGCGGATCGCTTTAGTCGGCGCATCCATGACCTACACTACTCGCCCGATGGCGATCAAATTGCCTTTGGTCTGGCAGGCGTCAATCTGGTCGACTCCGGACCGAGCACCGATCTCTTCCCGCTCCTACCTAGCAGCGCCTACCCCGATCCGGATAATCCTTCATCCCAATCATCGGATGGCCCCATCCGCTTCTTCTGGCCTGTGAGCTGGTCGCCGGACGGAGCCAAAATCCTGGTCGAGTTCGCCTATTACCCGGAAGCCGGCGGCCTAGCGATCTTCGACCTGACGCGAAGCAAACTTATCGACTTCACCAGTGATGATCCTGCCGCCGTCGCCTGCTGTGACGCTGCCTGGAGTCCCGCGGGCGACGAACTTGCGATTGCCAGTAACTTTCTGATCTATGGCAATCCGGGACTGTCTGTCGTCGATACTGACGCCGGCGCCATTACGAATCTGGTGGCCGGGATGCCCGTCGAAGGCGAAACTGATCCCAGCTTCAGCTTCTTCAAAGCGCCCTATGTGGTGAGTCAGGGGAACACAGGCGAAACCGGCATGGAGATCGCCGTCTTTCTAAACGAAACGGACGACCTGAGCAATCAGATGTCGGGCTATTCGCTCTCATCCGTCATACGCTCTGCCGATGATGATGTGACGGTCCTGCCTCTGCGCTCTGACGCTATCGCACTAGAGGGCGAAGTAGCCTGGTTGGCCGACGGCAGTGGCGTCGCCTACCTCACCGATCTCAAGATTGAGGGCGAGAAGCCGACCGGCTCGGTGGTCTGGTCACCGACCAACGGTAATCCGGTAGACCTGCCTGTTACAGGCAACTCATTGCGCTGGATCGCACCGACGATCACAGTCACCGCCTCTTCAGGGGTTGGTGAAGAGTTCGGCGCAGAAGCCGCTCCCATGCTCCAGGAAGATGAAATCAGCGCCGAGCTAAGCCTGTTTGCCGCCGACCTCTGGGGGTTCAGGTTGCCGAGCGGCGAAGCAGGCGGAGGAAATCGAGAGCCGGGCATCGAAGGTGTCTTCTCTTTTCCGTTGCCAACGCCCGACAGCGTCAAGCCGCTCTGGGTCTCCCACACCTACGGCATGCGTAGTTTTGAGCCCGAACAATTCCACACCGTCGGCATCTTCACGCGACAGGACGACGAGTGGCAAGAACTCTCTCGACTCGAACTGGGCAAAGTGGTGGACGCGAACAACCCCGAGCCGGTACCCGACTACCTCGGCAAGGGATCGGTACTCCAGGTCTTCATCGAACCTGACCATGTCTGGCTGCAGGTTGAGGGCGGCGTCGGCGCACACAGCGGCACGGTCAATTTCCTGAGCTTTGATGGTGAGATTCTGCGCACCGAGGCCAGCGGATTCAGTTCGAGCCCGGGTGTTGGCGTCACGGCAGATCTGAACGGTGACGGCAACGAAGAAGTGATTCTGGATGAGACCGATTACTACGTCTTCTGCTATGCCTGCGGTGTTCGGCTGGTCCAATATGGCGTACTGCGTTGGAACCGCAATCGAATTGAGCCGGTGACGCCCAAGGATTTGCCCGCAAGCGCGCCGGCAGAGTTGAGTGCGCTCAACGACCTGGCGCTGGAGCACGTTGAAGGCGGGCTATGGAAGGACGCATTGTCGGCCATTGAAGAAGGCCGACTCCTCGGCTTCGACGACCCAACCTTCGAATGGAACGGGGTTGTCATCCAGCTCAACACGGAGGCAAAGCGAGACGTTGCCGATGATCCGACCATCGGCTATCCGATTCTGGACCAGATGTTCTACGGCGACTATGACGCAGCTGTAGATGTCATGCGCGAGTTCGGCCCGTCTGAGGCCTTCACGCTGGAGTACGCCACTCATCGTCGGCACGACAGCTGAAGGATCGACCGAGCTACTGGCCGACTGGATTACGCGCACGGCGACATTGGCGCTTTCGGTACAACCTGAGCTTGCGCCCGCTCACTATCTGCGTGGATGGGCCGCCTATCTGTCGACACAGGATCCGGAGATTGCCCTGCAGGAGGTCGCCGTCGCTGCGGCCATCGCCCCCGACGATCTGTTCTATCGGCAGAGCGTGGATTATCTGCTCGGCGACGATCTACCCGTCCCGCAAGCGACACCTGATGGCGCAGCGGAAGACGTTAATCCGACCACACTCGACACCGGGCGCGACCCCCGAGGCGACACCGGGATCAACAACACCGGGCGCATCGCCCACAGAGGAGCAGGCGCCGGAAGAGACCGCTACAGATGCGCCCAGGCCTGAGTCTCCGGTGGCTGCGACAGGGACCTTGATCGCACGCACGTTGCTCAACGTCCGCTCCGGGCCGAGCACCAGCGCCCGCATCATAGGCGAGCTCGTCGAAGGCGACACAGCCATAGTCACAGGCCAGACAGGCGAAGGCGACGACCTTTGGCTACAGATTGTGTTTCCCGCCCGAAGCAATGACAGCGGCTGGGTCAGCGGCGCGCCTGCGCTCGTTGACGCGCCGGCATTGACAGCCATCCCGACGGTGGCAGTGACAATCACTGCACCGGAGCCCACACCGGATTCCACGCCGGAAACCGCTCTGGCGCCACGCCCATCTTCTTCCGCTTCAGGTCGGCTCTTCTTCTCGGCCCAGGACGCCGATGGCGTATCGTCTATCTTCCAACTGGTGGAAGACGGCACAGCCGTCAAGGTCGTTGGCCAAGCTGAGCAACCGGCCATTCAGCCTGGAGCGAATCGCCTGGCCTTCCACAGCACGCGCGATGACATGCTTGGCCTGGGTGGCTACGACATCGACACTGATGAACGGCTGCGCTTCTCCTACAGCAACGAGGATCAGCTACCGACCTGGGATCCGGCGCTGCAGCAGATCATCTTTGCCAGCACTCGCTATGGCGATGGACGCTCACGCCTCTACCACGTATGGGGCGACGGGGTCGGCAACGCAACCGATCTCGGCTATGGCCAGGATCCCAACTGGCATCCGAGCCAGAATCTGGTCGTGCTCAAAGGCTGTGACGAATCGGGGGCCAAATGCGGCCTTTGGACCATGGCGCCCGACGGCAGCAACCGGCAACGGCTGACCGAAAACGCCAACGATGCCCGTCCGGTCTGGACGCGGGGCGGCGATGCCGTCATCTTCATGAACAACGATCGAGACGGCAACTGGGAACTCTACCGGTTGGACATGGGTAGCGGCGGCGTCACGCGTCTGACCAACAACCCGGCCAATGATGGTCTGCCCGCAGTCAGTCCCGACGGGAGCAGCATCGCATTCATGAGCGATCGCGGCGGCGTCTGGACCATTCAAGTGATGCCGATCAACGGCGGTTCAGCGCAGACGCTCTACACCATCGGCGACAACGTGGCCGATTGGCTCTCGCAGGGGATCGCATGGGAGCAGTAGGGTAGGTTTCACAGCATTTGCTCCGCGTGAAGCGGTGGAAGTACCCTGGTGTACGGAGCCCGTCGACGTGTGTGTGGTCGAAGAAGTCTGGCTTTGCCCTGAAGCCAGACTTCCGGATCATAAGGCGCTTCCAAAGAAATAATGATCCACGAAGGCGCACGAAGAAACACGAGGAAAACCAATCTTCGTGTGATTTCGTGTCCCTTCGTGGACAACTATTTTCCTGCATTGGCCTAAGGAGAAGACCCATGAACGAGACATCCACCCTGCTCTTCGCAACCACGGTTGCCGAGTTGAAAGCGTCGGGCATGGTCACGGTCCAGCGGGGCGGCCAGACCATTGTGCTTGTGCTGCACGAGGACAACGTCTTCGCGGTCGACAATCGCTGCCCGCACATGGGTTTTCCGCTGGACAAGGGCACGGTCAAGGATGGCCTGCTCACCTGTCACTGGCACCATGCTCGCTTCGATCTGGCCAGCGGCGGCACCTTTGATCAGTGGGCCGATGACGTGCGCTCGTTCCCCGTCGAAATCCGCGAGGACGAAGTCTGGCTCGATGTGGCTGAACATCGCGATCTGCGCGCCGTTCAACAAGATCGCCTGCGTGTCGGTCTGGAGCGGGACATCTCGTTGGTCATCGGCAAAGCGGTGCTGACATTGATGGACGGCGACGGCGACCCGGTCGATCCCTTCCGCACCGGACTCGAGTTCGGCACGCGCTATCGCCAACATGGGTGGGGGCAAGGGTTGACCATGCATGTCTGCACCATGAACATGCTCCCCTTCCTGGCCGACGAGGACCGGCCAAGGGCGCTCTACCAGGGTCTCTCGGCCGTGGCGCGCGATTCGTTCCGACATCCGGCCCGCTTCTGCGTGCGCCCATTGCCGGGCGAGACGCCGGACGTAAACACGCTGAAACGCTGGTTCCGCCGGTTCGTTGAGGTGCGCGATGATGAGGGAGCAGAGCGGTGCATCGTCTCCGCTCTGCATGCCGGGGCCACACAAGAAGAGATCGCCGATATGCTCTTCGCCGCGGTCACCGACCACCGCTACATCGACATTGGCCACCCCGCGGACTTCACCAACAAAGCGCTGGAAGCGCTGGACATCGCGGGCTGGGATCTGGCCGAGACGGTCTTGACCAGTCTGGTGCGCGGCTACACCGTGGCCTCGCGCATGGAGGAGTCAAATGCCTGGCGCAATCCGATTGATCTGGTATCGCTTCTAGAGGCATCGTTTGACCGGTTGGCCGAGGCGCTAGAAGCGGGACGAAGGTGCGCAGAGACGAGTGGCGAGGTCGAGACGAACTGGTGGAGGTCTTGCTGGATGACAAGCCTCAGGCGACCGTAGATGCGATGCTTGATGCGCTGAGGACGGGTTGTTCCATGGCGGCACTGGCCCAGACAGTGGCCTATGCGGCGGCGCTACGCATTGCTCGCTTCCACACCAGCAACGAGTTTGGCGATTGGGATACAGCGCTGCACACCTTCACCTTTGCCAATGCCGTCCACCAGGGTTTGCTCCGTGCACCTTCAGTCGAGTTGCTACGTGGCGTCTTCGATGCAGCCATGAGCGTCTACCTGGATCGCTTCCTCAACATCCCGCCGGCCCGGATTCCCCACGAGAACGGCACACAGACAGCTGATTTAAGCCAACTGGATGAACTGTCAGCACTCCTGGATCGGCAGCAGCAGGTCAATCAATCGGCGCAAGTTGTGGCCGACTTCGCCTACGGCGGCGGCGATCCGGCAGAGCTTCTGGCCAGGTTGGGCAAGCTCCTGCTGCGCGAGGATCGCGACTTTCATACCATCCAATGTGTGGAGACGGCCTTCCGCCAATACGCGCTGCTCGACGGCGACGTAGAGGCACAGACCAATGTGCTCATCGCCGCTATCCGCTACCTTGCCGCCCACGCGCCGACTGTGCGTGCTCAAGGCCAAACCTACCGCATTGCCTCGCGCCTACACCGGGGCGAGGAGCTATTTGAGGAAGAGAGCAATGACAACCATCACGAATAGAAGCCCGCTCCCCATGCCCCCGGATTTCAACCCAGACACGTTGATGCTTGCCAAAACGACCGAATACGGTCGGTTCCATGAATCACGCCGAGCTGCCCGCTTTGCTGCGAACCTGATTGCCAATGGCACGGAGCAGGACATCGAACTGGCAGAGCGCATCCTTGACGAAGTATTGGCTTGCCAGGAGTTGGACGAACGGGATCCGCATTTCGGCAACTTCTATTGGATGCGTGAAGACGATCATGTCGAGGATCTGAATGCCGTCGAATTTGTGCTGTCTGCACTGATCCCTCTGATGATCGAACATGGAGATCGGCTGACGTTGGAGATGCAGACCAAGGTGCTGGACTCAATTCGGTTGGGCCTCGATGAGATCCGTCGCTTGGATGTGTTGGTCGCCTATACCAACATCACGACGCTGGATGTGGTCAACACCTGTCTGGGCGGCGAACTGCTCGCCGACGCCATGCTTGCGCAGCGGGGCTATCGCAAATTGGTCGAGTGGATCCTCTACACGGGGCAACATGGCCATCCGCTTGAGTTCAACAGCCCAACCTACACATCGGTGACGCTGGAGTCGCTGAAGCACCTTATCGATCTGATCAAGGATGAGGACACGCGGATTCGTGCTCAGGCCATGTCGGCAAAGCTGGCGTTGAGCGTAGCGCTGCACATCCATCCCGGAACAGGGCGCTGGGCCGGTCCCCACGGCCGCGCCTATCAGCCTACGGTCGTCTGCGAAACGCCGCCGGAGATCGAACTGCTGCGAAAATGGATCGCAGAGGGCGTCGTGCCGGACTGGATCGCCGGGCTGTGGGACAACCCGAAGCTGCCCTTCCAAGTCGTTGAGACCGCGGAACGCAGCCTCGACCTCTCTCTGACGACCTACCAGACAGAGTCATATGCACTCGGCACTTCCACGCGCGCATTCTCAAACCAGGCCAATGTCTGTATGGCCCACTTTGCCCGACCCACTGCCGAGCGACCGGGTGTGCTCTACACCCGGTTCATTCTCGATGACAAGTGGTTCGGCGATGCCTATCACGCCACTGATCGCACCAAGACACGCAACCTGCCCGACGAAGCCGAGTATTGGGGCGTGCAGGACGGCAATCGAGCCATCGGCCTCTACGCACCGACCGGCATGAGCCAGTGCCGCAGCGCAAAAGCCTGTCTCATATGGACAGATCGGGACGAAGTGGATGAGATCTGGGTCGGCAACGAGCGTATCTCGGAGCTACCGGTCGATATCCCTCCGCAGAAGACAATCGTCGTCGCCAGCGGCGACGCCTACATGGCTGTCCATCCGCTGATTGTGACGCCGCTTGGCAAAGAGGCGCCGATCAAGCTGGTGGAGCGCGGCGGCGAACTCGTGCTGGAAATCTATGCCTACCGGGGAGCGAACAAGCGTTTCTGGGAGTTGAACTGGCCCGGCGCTTTCTTCAAGGGACAGCCATGCGTTGGCTTCTTTGTCGAGATGGCAGCACGAGCCGAGCATGCCGATGGAGCGGCGTTTGGCCGCCTAGTCGACCAGGGGAAATTGGCGCAGCAGCTCGCCCCCGCCTACACCTACGCCGGAAGCGGCGACCGCCAATACGCCGTCTCCTACCAGCGAGACGGGCATGAAGTGGGCATTGCCGTCGACTTGATGAACTGGCAGCTAGAGCGACGATGGACCGAAGACGGTGACCTGGACTGGCCCATGATGGAGTCTTTGAGCGCCATCCAACAGGCATCCGGCTGACATTCAGATCGGCGACGCTTCGCTGTCCTCGGATAAAGGGCCAATTTTCCTGTACGCAGATCCAAACGAAGCGTGCTGGGTTGCCGGCTATCTAGGCGATCAGCCGACATCGATGACACTTTCGACCCCGCAAGGGACGTTCGAAATTTCAGAGATGGGGATGGGTACGGTCGTCTGGCGGCAGGGCGATCTAAGTATTGACGTGGTTGGCGCCCCTTCATTGTCTATGGAGTAGCCTAGAATGACGGAACACACCCTGATTATTCGCGACTTTTGGCCGGAAGATGCAGACGATGTCTCAACGGTCGTACGCACAACCATGCGAATATCCAATGCCGGCGATTATCGCCTGGAGCGACTGCTGCCGCTCATCAACTACTTCTCGCCCGAAAAGATCTTACAGCTCTCGCAGGAGCGCCACTGCCTAGTCGCAGAAAGGGACGGCAAGATCATCGGTACTGCTTCGCTCGACGCCGTTGCCGATCAATATGGAGAGCTGTGCACATTCTTCGTCCACCCCGACCATCAGCAGAGCGGCGTCGGAAGCGAGCTACTGGCGGCAATCGAAGAGATTGCCAGGGAATCAGGCATGGACCACATCCAGATTGATTCAAGCGTCACCGGTGCGCCGTTCTATCTACGCAGGGGGTATCAACAAACAGGCTCGGACATCGAAGGAACGGCGGGCCGTCAGGTTGGCCTGACAAAGATGTTGGCGGTCCACGAAAAGTGAAACACACAAAACAGTAGTACAACGAAAGAGGAACCAGGTGCGCATGTGAATGCAAATATGCCCACGCAACGCTCAACAACGTCGTTGATTTTCACCTATATCGCTTGTTATCTCATCCTGATCATCTTTGGTGCGCTCACGATGTGGCTGCTCTTCAGCCTGCGGGGAAATCTGGTCAGCCTTTCCATGGTCCTACAAGTAAATCCATGGGTTTTGAGGGCAATTGACAGATTTGGCATCTTTCTGTTAGGCTTGGGTTGGCTCGCAACATTCATCTTGATCGAAAGCTACTTTCGTATGGGTATACACAAGAACGACTTCTGGCGTCGTGCTGGAAAGATGTTTGTCGTGTTTGGCCTCGTTGCCGTAGTCTCCCAGGCTGTGAACTGGCTTTTCTGATCCCCAAGTATTTGTTGCCGTACCAATACAATACCTTACCACAAACCTGAATATCGCTCGTCCCACGCAGCATCTGTTGGAGGCTCGATTTGTCCTCTCAAGAATTCAGCAATCAAGTACAAGCTGACGCTACCGACAACCAGGCGCCCCAGGCCGGTCAAAACGGCCAAGGGAAAAGGCTGCTCGAAGTCAAACACCTGCAGAAATATTTCCCCATCAAAAAGGGCTTTTTTGCCAAGACAGTCGGATACATCAAGGCGGTGGACGACGTGAGCTTCTACGTGCGTCCCGGCGAGACATTGGGGTTGGTTGGTGAGAGCGGCTGTGGGAAGACCACAACCGGGCGTGTGATCCTGCGCGCCTATGATACGACAGCCGGTGATATCTGGTTCGATGACCAGGATATGGGCCTCATCAACGCGTCCACTCTGGAAGGTCGCGAGTTGAAGGCGATGCGGCGCAATATGCAGATGGTCTTCCAAGATCCTTATTCCTCGCTGAACCCGCGCATGACCGTTCTCCAAAATGTGGGCGAGCCGTTGACCGCCTACAAAGTGGCCAGTGGTCAGGAACTAGAGGATCGTGTCGCCGAATTGCTGCGCGTCGTTGGGCTGCGCCCAGAGTATATGAACCGCTATCCCCATGCGTTCAGTGGCGGGCAACGTCAGCGAATCGGCATCGCCCGGGCCCTGGCGCTGAATCCGCAGTTGGTGGTCCTGGACGAGCCGGTCTCGGCGCTGGATGTTTCGGTCCAGGCTCAGATTCTCAATCTACTGCAGGATCTTCAACAGCAGTTTGGCCTTACCTATCTTTTTGTGGCCCATGATTTGAGCGTGGTAGAGCACATCAGTGACCGCGTGGCCGTCATGTACGTGGGCCAGTTGGTGGAGAGTGCAAGGACCAGCGTACTCTACACCGAACCGTTGCACCCCTACACGGAAGCGTTGCTGTCAGCCGTGCCCAAAGCTGACCCGCGAGCACGGACTGAACCGATCATCCTGCCCGGCGATGTCGCTGACCCGGCCAACCCGCCGACCGGATGCTACTTTCACCCTCGCTGCAAATACAGCGATGGAGATCGGTGCGAAAACGAATTGCCCCAACTGCGTGAGCATTCGCCAGGGCACTTTGTGCGCTGTCATTTCGCAGGCGAACTGGACTTAGGCGGCGTTGCCGATCTTCACTAGATTGAACTCGTATTCAGGAGAGAACGCTTTGAAAATAATGTTGTTGGCGCCGCCGAACTGGACACCGACAATGCCTCATCTGGCGTTGCCGACGTTGACGGCCTATCTGCGCCAACACGGGGTGGATGTGATCCAGCGAGATCTGAATCTGGAGGTCTTCGACACAATTCTTACTCGTGACTATATGCGTGGCGTCTCGAGCCGGCTGAACCGGCGTTTCGGGTCGAGCAGCAACGGTCACAATGGCGCCAATGGCCAGAACGGCGGCTCCACACCGCCGCCGGAGCGTCTTCAGTGGGCAAGACGTGTCGCCCCCACCCTGGCCACGCAGGTGGAACGGGCCAAAGCCGTGATTCGCAGCGAACGCTTCTTTGACGGTCCGGCAGGGCTGGCTGCCTTCACGACGCTTGTTGACGCACTTGAGGTCGCCTCTTTGCCCTACTACCCAGCCGCGCTGCATTTGCAGAGCTACGAGGCAGCAGTGCCGGTGGACAGCAGCCGCGCCCTGCTCCGCGGCGTGCGCGACGCCGACACCAACATCTTTCTGGATCTCTTCCGCGACGGCATCATTGCCGACATCGAACGCGAGCAGCCGGACATCGTCGGCATCTCGATCCCCTCCATGCCCCAGATGCTGGCCGCCATGACCCTGGCTTACCTGGTCAAAGAGACCGGATTGCCGATCCACGTCACCATCGGCGGACCCCACGTCAGCATGCTGCGCGAGGAACTGGTCAAGGCATCGGATATCTGGGCGCTGATCGACAGTGCGGTGATCTTCGACGGCGAGCAGGCGATCTATCAGTTGTCACAAGTGCTAGAGATCGGCGCCGACCTCAGCACCGTTCCCAACTTGATCTACCAGGACGGCGACCAGATCCGCGTGAACGCCCGCAACACACCGGAAAAGATCGCAAACCTGCCCCTTCCCGACTTCGACGGGCTGCCGCTGGAACGCTATTTGGCGCCGAAACTTGTGCTGCCGCTATCTCACTGCCCGTGGCTGCTACTTCGGCAAATGCGCCTTCTGCAATGTCGGCTACGGCGAGCCGGAGACCTTTAGCCAACTGCGTGCCGAACACCTGGCCGAGCAGATGCTTGCGCTACGGCGCAAATATGACGTCGACCACATCTTCTTTTCCGACGAGGCCATCACGCCACGCAACCTGCGCCATCTCTCGTCCTTGCTGGCGGAGTTGGAACCACCCGTGAAGTGGGGCGGCTGCACCCGTTTCGAAAAGGTGATCACGCGAGATCTGTTGGACCAGATGGTCGACGGCGGCTGCCGCATGATCCTCTATGGCCTGGAGAGCGCTTCCGAGGCCATCATGGAAGCGATGATCAAGGGGACCGAGCTCGAACACATGAGCCGCATCCTGCGCGAGAGCGGCGAGGCAGGCATCTGGAACCACACCTTCTTCTTCTTTGGCTTCCCCGGTGAGACCATTGACGACGCACAGCAGACCGTGAATTTTCTTTACGCACACAAGCCCTACGTCCATTCGGCGGCCTTGGGCACCTTCTTGATGGAGCGCGACTCGCCGGCCCATCGCTTCCCGGAAACGTTCGGCGTCAAACGCATCATCGAGGAGCCGGACAAGGATCTGGCCATCTATTTCAACTATGAAGTCGAGTCGGGTATGGACGAACGGATGGCCGAACTGGTCGAGTCCCACTTCCTGAACGTCCTGCCCGAGAAACCCTTTCCCCAGTATTATGTCAGCGATGTCTACCGTTTCTTGTATGCCAGCTACTTGTCAGACCGGGGGATTTCGCACCCGGCGTGGTTGGCAGCGGAAGGTGTAATGATGTGATGCGTGAAGGCTGCTGCTTGCTGCTTGCTGCGTGAGATCTCGATGGCGGCCGTTTTGCCGTCATTGGGATGATCTTGTTAGCAAGAACAGGCCAACTGTGTCGCCACAGACTCAACGAAGACCTCACGCAGCACGTAGCAAGTAGCACGCCTACATGTCAATTCTCGCTCGTCTATTCTAACGTTCCATCCACTATCACCCAGGAGGAGTAACAATGAAAAAGAAGAGGCAAGTATCTCGCCGAGAGTTTATGCGAATCTCGGCATTCACCACTGCAGGGGCCGTACTGGTCGCCTGTGGCGGGGCGCCGGCGGAAGCGCCGGCAGGAGAAGCCACGGCTGCACCTGCGGCTGAAGCTGCGGCCGAGGCCGCGGCGCCAGTCAGCGCCGGCGGATTCAGCGAAGCCCCCATGTTGGCCGAACTCGTTGCTGCGGGCACGCTGCCGGCCGTCGACGAGCGTCTGCCCGAGAATCCCCTGGTCATGGAAGTAGCCGAGAGTATCGGCAACTATGGCGGCACGCTGCGCCGCGGCTTCAAGGGCGTCTCGGATCGCTGGGGTCCCACCAAACACGTCGATCGCCTGTTGGTCTGGTGGGACAAGGACCTGATTCAGCGACCGCGCATGGTTGAGTCCTACGAGCTGAGTGACGACGCCACCACATGGACCTTCCACCTGCGCCCAGGCATGAAATGGTCGGATGGCGCGCCTGTCACGACAGCCGATGTCGTCTGGTGGTGGGAGAACTACGCCACCAACACCGATATCTTCCCCGGCGGCGCCGCCAACAACTGGGTCAGCGGCGAGGACCGCACGCCCATGGTGGTTGAGGCAGTCGATGATTACACCTTTACCTTTACCTACGCCGACCCCAAGCCGCTCGTGATCCTGAGTTTGGGCCGCGGCATCAACGATGTGCTGCTGCCTGGGCACTATCTTGCTCAGTTCCATGCCGACCTGACCGAAGATGCAGATGCGCTGCAGGCGCAGATTGAAGAGGCGGGCTTCAATTCCTGGAACGAGTATTTCGAAGATCGTACCTGGTGGTACCTTAACCCGGATCGACCTACTTTGGGCGGTTGGGTGGCCAAGAACGGTCTCTCGGAAGAACTCTTTGTCATGGAGCGAAACCCCTACTTCTTCGCCGTGGATGCCGAGGGCCAGCAGTTGCCCTACGTCGACAATATCAACCACCGTATCTTCGAGACCAATGATGTCTTTGATCTGCGCATCATCAACGGCGAGGTCGACTTCCAGGCTCGCCACGTCAACCTGGCCAACTTCACACTCTATAAAGAGAATGAAGCGGATGGCGATTACCAGATGTTTGTGGGCAAGAGCTCGGGCCATCCGGCCATGCAGTTGAACCTGACTGTACAGGACGAAAGGCTGAGCGAGTTCTTCAACAAGCGAGAGACACGCATCGCCATGTCTGTGGCTGTGGACCGAGATGCTATCAATGAACTTGTCTTTGATGGCTTGATGACGCCCCGGCAGTACAGCCCCATCGAGATATCGCCCCAGGCCTATCCCGAGCAGGCCAACGCTTACATTGAGTATGATCCGGACATGGCCAACCAGATGTTGGACGAGGCCGGATACAGCGAGAAAAACAACGACGGCATGCGCGTCTGGCCCGGTACGGACGAACCGATCAGCTTCGTCATTGAAGGCATCGACCAGCCGGGCAGCCAGAATGAAGACTTCATCAACGAATTGGCCAAGTACTTTGCCGAGGTCGGCGTTCAGGCTACCTACAGGTACGTCGAACGCTCACTCTACACCGAGCACTTCCTGGCCAACGATATCCAGGCCGGCGCCTGGGGCGGCGACCGCACTGTGGTGCCGTTGGCAGCGCCGATTATCTGGACCGGCGAGCAACCGGACCGGCCTTGGTGCCCGGGCTGGTCCCAGTTCAGAAACACGGGCGGTGCAGATCCGAACAGTCAGGAACCGCCGGAAGGCCATTGGATGTGGGATATCTGGAACCTCTGGGACACAATTCAGGCCGAGCCGGATCCGGAACAGCAGACCGCGCTCTTCCATCAGATACTTGATATCTGGGCCGAAGAGTTGCCCATGATCGGCTACCTGGGTGAAGGCCCCTCGCTGATCATCGTCAAGAATGGTCTCCGCAACTACCTGCCCGGCATGCCTGTGGATGATCCCACCGGCGACGAGCATCTGCTCAATACCGAGACCTACTTCTGGGAGAACCCGGCATAGTAATCGATGCGTGATGCGTGACAGAGTGTATTAACAGTTAAGCGTTAACCGTTCACCATTAACCATTCGAGCTTTCAACGGTTAATGGTGAACGGTTAATCGTCAATTGTTAATGGTGGTGTTCTAATCACCATCGACCATCTCAAGTACATCTCTATCTGGAGCGAACGCTATGTTTGCCTATATCGTCCGTCGGGTTCTCATGATGATCCCGACACTCTTTGTTATCTCCCTACTCTCTTTCATGATCATCCAGCTTCCCCCTGGCGATTTTCTGTCGTCCTACATGGCGCAGTTGCAGCAAGAGGGCGACATGATCGATCAGTCGGAGCTGGATTCGCTGCGCGAACGCTACGGGTTGGGCCAGCCGGTCTACGTGCAGTACGGCAAGTGGGTACAGGGCATCGTCACTCGCGGCGACTGGGGCCAATCCATGGAGTGGCAAAAGCCGGTGAAGGATCTGATCTGGGAACGGTTGGCCTTGACCGTGATTATTTCACTGTCGGCCCTACTGGTCAGTTGGTTCATTGCCATCCCAATCGGGGTCTATTCGGCCACACATCAGTATTCGGTCCTGGATTATTTGATGACGGCTTTTAGCTTCGTCGGGTTGGGGACACCGGGTTTTCTGCTTGCGCTTCTATTGCTCTTTTATGCTCAATCCCAGTTTGGCATCAATGTTGGCGGCCTCTTTTCCGACGAATATTTGCTTGAACCTTGGAGCATGGCCAAGATTGTCGATATGCTGAAACATCTCTGGGTACCGTTGGTCATCGTTGCCATCGGCAGCACAGCGGGCAACATTCGTATCACGCGTGCCAACCTGCTGGACGAACTCAACAAACCCTATGTGGAGACGGCACGGGCAAAGGGCGTTGCCGAGAGCAAGTTGATCTGGAAGTACCCCGTGCGTGTGGCGCTGAACCCCTTTTTCAGCACCGTCGGTTGGTCGTTGGCTAGTCTGATTTCCGGCACAACGCTGGTGGCCATGGTACTGAGCTTGCAGACAACCGGCCCCATGATGTTACGGGCATTGACTTCGCAGGACATGTATCTGGCAGGGAGCTTCATCTTTCTACTGAGTACGCTGACCGTCATCGGTACGCTCATTTCAGACATCCTGCTGGCCCTCGTTGATCCACGCATTCGCTTGGGAGATTAGGTATGGAAGCGGTTGAAAAGACCTGGCAAGAGCAAGCAGCCGAAGCCGAAGGGGTTGACGACTACGATCCGTCAGACGACGGAGAATACATCGGCAGCGACGATGAGAAGATTTTTGTTGCCTCCTATGCCAAGCTAGTCTGGTGGCGCTTTCTCAAGCATAAGTTGGCCGTCATCAGCGCCATTATTATCATCATCCTCTATCTGATTGCCGCCTTTGCCGAATTTGTGGCCCCGTACGATCCCGAAACCACATTCGTCAAGTATAAGTTGGCGCCGCCCTCGAACATTCACATGATTGCTGAGGGCGGTGGCCTGCGTTGGCCTTTTGTCTACAAGACTCTCCGCGAGCGTGACCCGGAGACCCTGCGCAGCATCTACACCGAAGACAAGACCGTGACCTATCCGATCCGCTTCTTCGTTGAAGGCCAGCCGTATGAGATGTGGGGAATGTTCGAGAGCAACATCCACCTCTTTGGCATCGACGCCCCCATCGAGGAGCAGGGCGTCTTTCTTCTCGGTGCAGACCGGCTGGGACGGGATGTCTTCTCGCGCATCAGTTTTGGGGCGCGCATTTCACTGACCATCGGCCTCATCAGCGTGATCATCAGCCTAATTCTCGGCATCATCCTCGGTGGCATGTCCGGCTACTACGGCGGCACCATCGATAATCTTATCCAACGCATGATCGAATTTATTCGCTCGATTCCCGAAATTCCGCTGATCATGGCGTTGGGCGCGGCACTGCCGGCAGACTTGCCCGTGACCACACTCTATTTCGGCATTACCATTGTGCTCTCGCTGATCGGCTGGACAGGCCTGGCGCGCGTTGTGCGCGGCCGTTTCCTCAGTCTACGTGAAGAGGACTTTGTGATGGCAGCACGCCTTTCCGGCTCCGGCGAAATGCGCATCATCATGCGCCATATGATGCCGTCGTTCACCAGCCACATCATCGCCTCGCTCACGTTGGCCATTCCCGCGATCATCTTGGCCGAGACGGGCCTCAGTTTCATCGGTCTGGGGCTGCGAGCCCCGGCCATCAGTTGGGGCGTGCTCTTGCAGGAAGCGCAGAACCTGCGCTCAGTGGCGCTGGCCCCCTGGGTATTGACCCCCGCGCTGGCCGTGATTCTAACGGTATTGGCTTTCAACTTCCTCGGTGACGGCATCCGCGATGCAGCCGACCCGTATGCGAAATAGGAGATAGCTTGTATGGCGGAAGAACAACTTGTAGCGCCACAGACGCCTGCCGCTTCAACCGATAGCAGCGCTGATCTGCTCGAAGTCAAAGATGTCAAGACCTACTTCTTTCTGGATCAAGGCATCGTGCGGGCCGTCAATGGTGTGGACTTTGATGTGAAACGGGGACAGACCATCGGACTGGTCGGGGAGAGCGGCTGCGGCAAATCAGTCCTGGCGCGCTCGATCATGCGCATTGTGCCGGAGCCGGGCAAGATCGCCGAAGGCGAGATTCTCTTTCATTACACGACTGAGAAAGACGGCACCGAGTCGACCGAAGTGATCGACATGGCACAGCTGAACCCGAACGGTCGACTTGTCCGCCGCATACGTGGCGGCGAGATCTCCATGGTCTTTCAGGAGCCCATGACCTCCCTGAGCCCAGTGCATTCGATCGGCAATCAGATCATCGAGGCGATCGTGCTGCACCAGGACGTCTCTAAGGAACAGGCGCGCAAGCAAGCCATCGAAATGCTGGATCGCGTGGGCATGCCCCAGCCGGACCGCACCATCGACCGCTTTCCGCACCAGTTGAGCGGCGGCATGCGCCAGCGCGCCATGATCGCCATGGCCCTCTCCTGCCGGCCCTCGCTCCTGATCGCGGATGAGCCAACCACGGCGCTTGATGTGACGACCCAAGCCCAGATCTTGACCCTCATGCGCGATCTCCAGGCAGAGTTCGGCATGGCCATCATCTTCATCACCCATGACCTGGGCGTCATCGCCCAGATGGTCGACTACGTAGTGGTGATGTACATGGGCGAGGTCGTGGAGGCGGCTCCGGTCGACACCATCTTCTATCAGCCCAAACACCCCTACACCCAGGCCTTGCTGCGCTCCATACCCACACTCGGGCGCAAGTCTACCCAGGGAATCACGAGCCGCCTGATGGCTATCAAAGGAACCGTGCCGGACCCCTACTCGATGCCCAAGGGCTGCCATTTCCATCCGCGCTGTCGCCACGCGATCCAAGGTGTATGCAACGAGCGAGAGCCGGAGCTCCTACAACTTGAAAACGAACAGAAAGTCCGGTGTGTACTCTATGAGTGAAAATGCCTCTGCTATTCCAGCCGCCTCCATAAAACGTCAATTGGATGGCGGCTATTTTCGTGACTGGCTGGTCGCCGGCCCTATCGCCGTACCGGTACCCGATCTGGAACAGTACCCGGGCAAGGACTTCAAGACGCAGATTGCCAACGCGCACTACACGCCGTCGGCTGAAGTTTCCATGCCGCCGGCCGAGGGGGCGCTGCTGGATGTCGACCATGGTGAGGGTGAAACGGGTGAACTCAAGTGGCAGGCCGTCCACTGCGGCGATGATCGCTTCGTCGACGTCAGCGCCTTCTACCACACCTGCCACCACCTGCGCACGTGGGCGTACTGCCAGGCCGCACTACCGGAGGCGGCAGACACCACATTCATTCTGACCACCAATGGCCCAGCCGATGTCTGGATCAACGGCCGGCACGTCCACCGCCAACTGCACTTCCACCACCAGATCCCGCATCGAGTTTCGTTTACGGTCTCCTTGCCCGCAGGACGAAACGAGATCCTGGTGCGCTTCGAAGGGGTCGCCGTGCGTGAGTGTCCCTATGTTATGGCGCTGCAAGCAGTCGACGTCGATACATCAGATTGGTCGATCCATTTGCCGACTACGCTGGACCCGATCGCCCGACGCGAGAAGCTTGAAGAGGCCATGGCCCACGCCTATCTGACCAAGGCGGTCTACAATCGTGATGACACCCTGCAACTGCACTGGGCCGACGAGATGACCTTCCGGGGCAAACTGACCATTCGGCTCCAGACGCCGGACGGCCGCATCTACGCAGAAACCTCGCCCGATCTGGAGCCAGGGTCGATCACAAACTTCGGCGCGGTCTACCAGTATCGCTCCGCTGACTATCAGATCCTGATCATGTCGCCGACTGAAGAGTATTACATCCACGGCATGCGCGTACGCCGCACGATTCCGCTGCGCATCGCGTCCGAGCGCTATTCGAAGCAGCCATACGGGACCTACTCACAACGACGCATCGAGGCGCTGCAAGATGCTGCGACACGTCGAGGCAATGTCTTTGCCGAGATCGCCAAGATGGGGCTGGGCCGTTGGGACGACATCAATGAGCAGGTCGTTCTAGAGGCTATCGAAAACATCAATCGGCGCGCCGATTGCAGTGACTTCTACCTGGTCGGGCTTCTGGGCGCCATGATCCGATATTTGGACGATCCGGACTTTCCGGACGGCTTGCGCCAGCCACTTGCGTCCTGCGTACTCAACTTCCGCTACTGGATGGATGAGCCGGGCGACGACGCCATGTGTTTCTGGTCGGAGAACCATCAGATTCTCTTCCACACCTGTGCAGTGTTGGCCGGCCAGCTCTACCCGGATTCGACCTTCAGCAACAGTGGCGAAACGGGAAAATGGCACCGGCAAAAGGGCGAGCGTATGGCACGCTCATGGCTGGACAAACGGGCGGCCGGGGGCTTCAAAGAGTGGGATTCCAACACCTACTTCGAGGAAGATGTGTTGGCGCTGAGCCATTTGGCCGACCTGGCCGAGGAATTTGATCTGGCCGAGATCGCAGCGATCATCCTCGACAAACTCTTCTTCTCACTGGCCGTCAACTCGTTCCATGGCGTTTTTGGCTCCACCCATGGACGCACCTACTCCCCCTTCATCCAGAGTGGGCGGCTGGAGCCGACGTCCGGCATCTCGCGCCTGATGTGGGGCATGGGCGCCTTCAACAGCCACATCCTCGGCACGGTCAGCCTTGCCGGTGCGGACGGCTACGAGCTGCCGGCCTGGATAGCCGCCATCGCAGCCGATGCGCCGGACGAGATGTGGAACCGCGAACAACACGCAGGCGTGATGGAAACATGGTGCGATCTGGACGAGGGCGAGTGGTCAGTCAACAAGGTGACCTATAGTACGCCCGACTATATGCTCAGTTCGGCTCAGGATTACCATGCGGGTAAATCGGGCTATCAGCAACATATCTGGCAGGCCACCTTCGGCCCAGATGCAGTCGTCTTTGTCACCCACCCGCCCTGTGTCAGCGAAGAGGGATCGCACCGGCCCAACGTCTGGCACGGCAATGTGGTGCTACCCAGGGTGGCCCAATGGAAAGACGTGCTTTTCGCCGTCCACAACCTGCCTGACGACGACTGGATGGGCTTCACCCACGCCTATTTCCCAACGGCAGCCTTCGATGAATATGCCCTGCGCGACGGCTGGGCCTTCGCTCGCAAAGGGGACGGTTATCTTGCCCTGACTGCCGCGGAAGGTCTGGAACTGATCACGCGTGGTCATCAGGCATTCCGCGAACTACGATCCTACGGGCATCAAAACACCTGGCTCTGTTTCATGGGGCGCTCTGCGTTGGACGGAGACTTCGAGGAATTCCAGTCGAAGGTCCTGGCGCTTCCGATGGACCTAGGACCTGCCGGCGCCAGGCTCCAGACCTTGCGACAGCAAGAGGTGCGCTTCGGTTGGCGCGGTCCACTGCTGGTGGACGGCGTAGAGCAACCGCTGGCGGGATTCCCTCACTACGAGAACCCCTATACCACGACCGAGCTAAATGCTGAAATCATGGAGATCTGGTATCAGGATCAGGTGTTGCGACTGCATCTCACCTAGTGCTTTGTCAATCAGGAAATTGTCATTCCGATGAGCGCAGCGAAGAGGAATCTCGGCGGTGCCAACGCGAGATTCCTCGCTCTGCTCGAAATGACAACATTCTCCGTAACGATGCAC
Organism: uncultured Chloroflexia bacterium; assembly: GCA_963848115.1. GTDB lineage: Bacteria > Chloroflexota > Anaerolineae > Caldilineales > Caldilineaceae > JAWKOK01. Next base: position 234,419 of record CAWKCP010000025.1, read on the forward strand.
TGGGGATAGATACGATCAGAAATGTGTGTCATGACATCTATGTCGTGGTACAAAAAGCCATCCGTAGCGCTATACCACCCAAAGGATTCACCTCATGGCAACCCCAATCAAGATCGTGGTCATCGGCGCAGGCAGCGCCACATTTTCGCTCGGCTTGGTCAAGGACCTCTGTCTGACACCCAACCTTGCCGGCAGTACAATCACCTTCATGGATATCGACGAGGATCGCCTGGCCATGATCGAGCGATTGGCCAGACGCTACGGCAACGAGCTTGGCTCTGACCTGCGCATCGACAGCACAACAGACCGGCGCGCAGCCATGCAGGACGCAGACTTCGTCATCAACACCGCCGCGGTCAAGAGCCACCATCACCAACGCGCCATTCGTGATTTGACCGCCGAGTTCGGCTACTACTACGGCGGCGTCAAGCTTGGCAGTTTCTACAACTTCAACCTCATGCTCGGTGTGGCCCGAGACATGGAGGCGATCTGCCCCGACGCCTGGTTGATTCAGTCAGGCAATCCCGTCTTCCAGGGCTGTACGCTGATGACCCGCGAGACCGACATCAAGGTCTGCGGCCTTTGCCATGGCCACTACGGCGTCTATGAGATCGCACGCAGGCTTGGCCTAGAAGTCAACAAGATGGAGGATCTGACCTGGGAGGCGCCAGGCCTGAACCATAACATCTGGTTGACCCACTTCATCCACAACGCCCAGGACGCCTATCCGCTGCTGGATAAGTGGATCGTAGAGGAGGGCGAGAATTTCTGGAACACCCACGTGGCTGATCGCACCCATGACATCCAGATGTCGCGCGGCACCATCCACCAATACCAGATGTTCGGCCTCATGCCCATCGGCGACAGCCCGCGCCGCGGCGGATGGTGGTACCACAGCGACATCGACACCAAGAAATATTGGTTCGGTCAGCCCTGGGGCGGTCCCGACACCGAACTGGCGCGGCCCTTCTTCGTAGAAAATCTGGAGAAGCGCATCGCCGAAATGACGCGAATCGCCAACGATCCAGGCGCCAGCCTGATCGAAGCCTTTGGTTCAGAGCGGACGCGCGAGCAGCAGGTCCCGATCATCGACGGTCTGGTTAACGACAACGAAGGCCAATTCCAGGTCAACGTGCCCAACAACGGCGCGCTGCCCGGCATTCCCGACGACGTGGTGGTGGAAGTGCCGGCCATCGTCAACAAGAAGGGGATTCTGCCGACACGCGTCAAGCCGCTGCCGGCCAAGATCATGCTCGAACAGATCCTGCCGGAGTGGCTGGAGATGGAACGCGAGTTGCTCGCCTACAAGACCGGCGACCGCTCCATGTTGCTCTACAATGCGTTGGAAAGCCATGGCACGTCCAGCTACAATCAGGCAAAAGATGTACTGGATGCGCTGCTGGCCATGCCCGGCCACGAAGAGATGGCGGCGCACTACACAGTTGAGCCGGGTATGGAGCTGTTGCAGACGGCGAGGACACCGGTGAATTGAGGTGCTCCAAAGTGCCCGGCACTGGCCACATCCGGAACAGTTGACCACGTATCAACTGGCCAGTGCCGGGCACTTTTTTGGTGGAAACATCTATCTTTCAGGAATGGCCAAAGGAAACCGGCTCTACTCGCTGAGATCCCGAAAAACTATGATCGCTGTCCGACGACCAGGAGACACTCTTGACTGACATCCCCATTGCCCACATTGACGATGAAGTCTCAATCAGCGAGTTGACGGATCGTCTCCGAGCTATGCATGGACCGGCCTACGACTTCGACGTATTTCGATGGGACGAAACGACGGACCTTCACGCCCAGGCCGCGCGCGTGACCTACGCCTTTGTCGTGCGCGCCGACGACGCCATGATTCGGCTCTACCCCGGCGATCGGGTGCGCGGCGGTGTCGCCGTCGACGCCTACTGCCAGGATGGCGAGGAGCTTTCCCTGGTGACCAAACATCATCTTGAGCCGTTGTGGCCGGGCGACGTCTTTACGGTGGGGCCGGACGAAGAGACCCCGCTCCGGCTGTTCGGACAGGGCGTCGCCTTCCGAGTGGTCGCCGAGGAGAGCAGCTACGCGCCGCCACGGCTGGCCCTGTTGCGCAACTTGGTCGACAAGCCGGGCGGCTGCGCCTCCTATGCAGGGGCCTTCCGGCGGGAGGCCTTGCCCCCGGATCGGACGAGGATCACGGAAACCGACGCTCGGGGCACCAATCGTGTCAACGAGCATACCTTGGACATGCGCATCGACCGGACTCCGCCGCCCAGTCCCCATTTCCATGGTCCAGTCGCCACGGGTTCGGATACCCAGGTTACCCATTCCGAGACAGCCATTGTGCTGCCACGAGGCGTCTACGGCCTCCCCGAAGTTGACCTGCCGGACACGGGTTCCCTCAGGATGTATCCCGATCCGGTCAACGATCCTGGACGGTTTGTTCGCGTACCGGTTTCACCCGGCTCGATCGTGGTGACGCCGGCCACGGCGGATCGAGATCATGGGCCACTGCTTCGAAAACGTCTTCGCGATGTTGATCGCCATCCCTGGTTTTGTCTCGCCCCATTGCACGATCAGCGAGAGCAACGTATAGGCTTGGTATTGTCACCTGGTACAGGAGATGGGTGGCGAAGCAGTGGCGCAGTGTGTGCGGCGTCACCGGAGTGGCTTGGCTGGCTGCTTCGCGGCCGCGCGCCCGACACGTTGGAGCATGCTCTCCACGGACAGAGACCAATCAATCAATATTGAGCCCATTGATATACGCTTCAAACAAGCGATGAAAGCTCTGATCTAGATCAAGATCGAGTCCAAAGCCACCTGCCAACTCAAGCGAAACAAATCCGTGCAGCAAACTGCGGAACCCGCGTACCACATGCAACGCCTCATCCCCGTCTAGGCCAAACGAACCCAAAATAAGCAACAAAAGAGAGATCGTATTCCAACCAATCCGATCGATTTCTGTATCTGCTTCACCCGCCGGAACGATGAGCTCGTAGATGCCAGGATTCGAGTGTGCAAAGGATCGATAGCTTTGCGCGGCCGCCCACAGCGCCTCATCCCCGATTTTTCCAGACATTGCGTCACGCAAGTTCTCGTCCAACATGATGAGCGCATGAACGCGCAATGCGTAAATCAATCCATCTGTCCCTTCAATATGGTTGTATAGAGACGGCACTTTGATATTTAATGCCGCAGCCAAGTCTTTGAGCTTCAGATGATGGACAGATCCCAATTGATTGGCGAGTTCAGCCGCCTGATCAACGACTTTCTCTTTGGTCAGATCCCGTGCCATCTCTATTTCTTCGCCTCTGCAATCGCTTTTTGCATAGCGGCCATGGGATTTTCCAGTACCTGGCCATGCCCAGGAGCCAGCCGATTGGGGTTCAGCGCCAACAATTTTTCAGCCGATTGAGCAGCAGTCGGTTTGTGCCATGTGGCAAATCCAGGCAGAGGAAAACGCCACCGAATCACACCGGCAACAGCCATTCCGCCCAATGTCTGGAACGCATCCCCTATAATCAAAGAGCCATCACGCTCATCATAAAACGCGATATGACCAGGTGTGTGACCAGGAGTTGCAACAACCTTGAGCGAACCAACAGAGTCATTGTCTTGGACAGTATGAGTCGGCCGAGTTTCTACGCTGGGAAAGCTCCCTTTTGGTTTCACGTCCGCCTGACCCGGTTCAAGTGACATGTCTCCAGCCATAAAGCGAGCCGATTGTTCAGACACAATGACCTCTATAGTAGGCAGCGCCTCTTTAAGCGGATCTAGCCCTCCGATATGGTCTGAATGAGCATGAGTAAGCACGACTCGCTGTATTGGTTGCCCCTGTTGTGCGGCCGCCTCTAGGATCATCTTGTCCATGCCGGCTGCCCCGGTATCTATGACAGTCAGTCCATCATCTTCTCTTACAAGGTAGCAATTCATCATGCCGAATTTTGTTATTTGAACCAGGTTGTCAGTAATTCGTGTAACTGTCATGAGAATGTCTCCTAAAACTAATCAAATTGGCTTATAAACTTATTTAGTAAGTTTATAAGCCAATTTGATTAGTTTGTCAAGCGATCTTCACGTTTTCAGCGAAATCTTGACTTGTGTATGTACCTTGGTTCTGATTCTGGCCAAACTCGTTGCGTCGGGTAAACGCTCTTATTCAACCGTGAGTTAGGCCGTCATGCCGAGCACGAAGTGGGGTGTGCCCTGATTGGCCGGGCTGGGGATGAAGCAGGACAGTCCATAGTCACCGTTCTCGAACTCCATTTCATACCAGGCTGTCAAATCGGTACTCATGGGCGCCATGCAGCCAACCGCCATGAAGGGCGGCGGACCCTCCGCGTCCTCACCGGCCAGCATGAAATCCATCGCATCCTGGACGGAAACGCCCTCGTCAGGCTTGTACACGATGGCCTCGTGGGGTTGGTCGGCATTACGCTTCATGCTGCCCAGATGAGCAAAGCCCTGCAAGAATCCCGTGAGCAATTGGTGATGACGCGTGAGGAAGAGCGCCGCCGTATCCGCCGCGACCTCCACGATGGCCTCGGCCCGACGCTGGCTTCGTTGCGTATGCAGTTGAGCGCCGTGCGCCGGATGGTACGCGATCACCCCGATGAGGCTGAACAGTTGATTGACGAACTGCGCGACGATGTAAGCGGCGCGACCGCCGATATCCGTCGGCTGGTCTATGAATTGCGCCCGCCCATGCTGGATGAGTTGGGTCTGGTTGCGGCGATTCAGAATTTCAAGCTGGGCGATTCACCGGCGCAGCTTGAAGTCTTCGCCCCGGAGCCGATGCCGCAATTGTCGGCGGCGGTTGAGGTGGCCGTCTACCGCATTGCCGGCGAAGCCATTCATAATGTCGTCAAACATGCCGGGGCCACAACCTGTGTTGTCGAGATAGTGGTAGAAGCAGACCGGCTCACCCTGAGCGTAGCCGATGATGGCCGCTACTTGCCTGCAGGCCAACCGGCCGGCATTGGCCTGCAGTCGATGCAGGAACGGGCCGCCGAGTTGGGCGGCACATTTTCCATCCAACCCGCCGAAGTCGGCGGCGCCTGCATCATCGTTCACTTACCACTGGAGCCGTAGCAATGGACAAACTCACGATTCTTATCGCTGACGACCACCCCGTATTTCGCAAAGGGTTGCGTGCCTTGTTGGCCTCAATGCCCACGACGGAGTTGGTAGGAGAAGCAACTGGCGGAGAAGAAGCCGTAAACCTGGCCGAAAAACTACAGCCGGACGTTATACTGATGGATTTACAGATGCCCGGCGGCGGCGGTTTGACCGCCATTCGTCAGATTGTCCAAACCAGCCCGCACATCCGTATTTTGGTCATCACCATGTTTGAAGATGACGATTCGGTCTTTGCGGCCATGCGAGGCGGCGCGCGTGGTTATGTGCTGAAGGACATGAATGATGATGAAATCACACGAGCCATTTTGGCCGTCGGCAATGGTGAAGCCATTTTTAGTCCCGCCATTGCCCAACGGATGATCAGTTTTTTCTCCGCCCGTCCTGATTTGCCAGTTGACATCTTTCCCGAACTAACCGAAAGTGAGCGCAATGTTCTGCGCTTGATGGCGCAAGGTACAAGCAATGAAGCGATTGCCCAACAGTTATCGCTAAGCAACAAGACGATACGCAACTACGTATCCAACATCTTCAGCAAACTTCAAGTCGCGGATCGTGCCCAGGCTATCGTGAAAGCGCGAGATGCAGGGTTGAAGTGAGAACCGAACACGACCGCTAGTGAATCCCGGCGGAAATCCGCATACAGTTACTACCAGTGGTAGAGATACCGGATTTCTGTCGTGGTATTCACGCCAAACTGAACTAGGAGCCTGCTTGCATTGCAAGCGCACACAGAATGCTCCCTTGAGAATGGCGCCTGAATACCGTATCACCCTTCGATCGGCTGAAACAGATGGTTGATCACACTTCCTTTATTGGTCGGGAAAAAGAATATCGTGACATCCAACAGCTTTTGGCCCAGCCGGAGTGTCGTTTATTGACGCTCGTTGGGCCTGGGGGCATTGGCAAAACGCGCCTAGCTCTGCACTTGGGCACGTTGCTACGCGACAAATTTGCACGGGGTTCTTTTGTGGCCTATCTGCAACCCTTGCGCTCCGCCGAGTTTTTCACGTCTGCCATTGCCGATGCCCTCGGTTTTTCCTTGACTGGTCAAGAGTCGCCACTCGTCCAACTTGGCCACTATTTGCACGATAAAAATGCACTCATTATCATCGACAACTTTGAACATCTGTTGGATGCCGCTGAACAACTGGCAATCTTGTCGTCGTCCACGCCCTACGTCAAGTATCTTGTCACCTCGCGGGAAGCCTTAAATCTTCAGGAAGAGTGGTTGTACTCTGTGCCGGGACTGGCCTTCCCAAAAGATCTAGACAATGATTTGGCCGGTCAAAATGACGATGCGGTGCAGTTGTTCAATGAACGAGCGCAGCGCGTTCACCCCGATTTTGCTCCCGATAAGGAAGTTGAAGCCGTCATTCAAATTTGCCAATTGGTGGAGGGGATGCCGTTGGCTTTGGAATTGGCAGCGGCGTGGCGCAAAACCTTGAACTGCCAGGAAATTGCGGACGAGATTCAAGGCGGTCTGGCGTTCCTGACGACGCGGCACCGCAATGTGCCGGCACGTCATCATAGTATGCAAATGGTTTTTGACCAGACGTGGCAGCGGTTGAATGAGCGAGAGCAAGCTGTTTTCAAGCGTCTGTCGGTTTTTCAGGGAGGGTTCCGGCGTGATGCGGTTGCCGAGGTGACAGGTGCGTCTATGCCGATATTGTCTGTGCTGGTGGATAAATCACTGATACGATTCGATGCAGACGGCCGTTATCAGATTCATGAACTCCTGCGCCAATATGCCGCCGAACAACTCGAAAAAAGTGCGGACGATCTGTTGCAAACGCAGGCCGATCATGCCGACTTCTACATCCAGTTCCTGCACAAACGCAGTGGCAACGTTTTCGGGCATCATCAAAGGGATGCTCTACATGCAATCAGGGCTGATTTGGACAATATCCGTGTTGCCTGGTTGTGGTCAGTGGCACAAGGGGATGCTTGGGCATTGGGAAAATCATGCGATGCTTTGGGGATGTATTATCAGTTTCAAGGCGGTTATCTGGAAGGTATGCTGCTGTTTTCACAGGCAACTGATATATTGCAAGCCCAGTTACAAAATGAAGTGGCTGATGTTGCCTTGCTAGGCATCCTCATGAGCAAAGCGTGGTATTTTTTGCGCTTTGGTCAGCTTGAAGGAACGGAAGCGTGTATGGCGCAGAGTCTAGAAATCTATCGCCGTCTGAACATTCCGAGGCTGCCTGGTTATCAGTCTGACCCGAACGCACCGCTTAGTTTTGTGGCGTTGACGCGGGGCGATTATGCAAGAGCCGTTCAACTAGCCGAACAAGTGCGTGATGTCGCCGAAGCAGAGGGACATCCCATCAACCGTCAATTCGCCTATCACCTGCTGTCTGAAGCGCATGTGGGATTGGGCGCTTACGAAACCGCCCAAAATTATGCCCAACAAGCCTATGCTCAATCGCTCATGACCGGTGACCGTTGGTTTCGCGCTTATATCTTGAACAATATGGGCCAAATTGCGGTGGCATTGGGCGATAACCGCATGGGCAAAAACCATTTCCAAGCCAGTTACGAGATTCGTCACGATTTCGATGATCCGGAGGGGATGGCGCTGGCGCTGATCAATCTGGGCAATCTCTCTTTCAAAGAGCGCGACTTGGTACAGGCGGAAGATCAATTTCGGCGCAGCCGCACGATCTACCAGGACATCAATGACAAAGGCGGCTTGGCGGCGGCCAATTGGGGACTGGGCATGGTCGCTTGTGAGCTGGGTGATTTTGTCCGCACGCAGGGCTATTTTAGAGAGGCGTTGACGATTGCAGTGGCGATCGATTATCGACCGGTGTTGTTTGGATTGTTGGTCAATATCGCGGAATTGTTGTGGCAGATGGGACAGCGGGAACGGCCGTTAACCCTCCTGACCTACACCATTCACAACCCCAAGACTGATCACGAAACTCGAAAGAAAGCGCAAACGCTGCTAACAGATGTCTATCATGGAAGGGTCTCGTCCGATCTGCTGGCAACAGCGACCGCCAGAGGACAAGCCGGCGACTTGGCCGAAATTACAGCCGATTTGTTCGATCAACTCTCCCTGCCGCCCACAACAATGTCCACAGAACAGACGCTGTCCGACCCCGCCGAAACGCTTGTGGAGCCGCTTACCCCCCGCGAATTCGATGTTCTTCAACTGCTTTGTAGAGGGCGGACCAATGGAGAAATTGCCGACGAACTGGGTATTGCCAGCGGCACGGTTAAGTTTTATACAAGTCAAATCTATGCAAAACTCGAAGCACGGAACCGGGTAACGGCCGTTGCCCGCGCCCGCGAGCTGAACCTCATCCCCACCGAATAAGGCCGCTCCAAGATTTAACGTCCCCGGCACAGGCCACGAAAATTTGCGCTGACCAGAGTAGATCTGACCTGTGCCGGGGACGTTCGCGAGATTCAATTTCTTGGAACGGCCTAACCCCTTCACCCAACCAAAGTTGGGTTCCTCAATCAAAAATTCAGATCAAAAACAAACCTTCGCTAGAAGATTTCCACCCGCACATCGAATAAGATGACTGCGTAACAACATAAGGTTCTGTCCAGACGACACGTTGGCCGTTGGCAGCGCCGGGGCATCTATGGTTCATGGATGCAACTGTAGAATCAATGCCCAAACCAGACATCCAACAATCATTTTGGAGAATATGTCATGCCGTTTATCAATGTCAAACTGATCGAAGGTGTATTCAGCAAAGAGCAGAAGCAAGAAATAATCCGCAAACTCACCGATACCATGGTATCTATCGAGGGCGAAAATATGCGCCCCGTGACGTGGTGCGTCTTGGAAGAGGTGAAAAGTGGCGATTGGGGCATTGCCGGCAATCCCTTGTCAACGGACGATGTCCTGGCCCTCGCCAAAGGCGAAGCGGCCGGTTAATGTGTATTGGAAGTTCAACTTCTGCAGAAGTTGAACTTCCAATACACACCAAAGGAAAGGAGAGGAGAAATGGCAGATAGAGTAAGCCAATTGAGTCCTTCAATCATCCATACCGTTGGCAACACCCCAATTGTGCAACTGCAAAAAGTTGTCCCTCCTAATAGCGCCGATGTGCTAATCAAATTAGAGTACTTCAATCCAACCGGCTCGTATAAAGATCGTATGGCACTGGCGATGATAGAAGAGGCTGAAAAGCGAGGAGATTTGCGTCCAGGCATGACGGTTGTCGAATATACCGGTGGCAGTACCGGTTCGTCTCTGGCCTTTGTCTGCGCCGTAAAAGGGTATCCATTTAAGGTTGTTTCGTCTGATGCCTATGCCAGAGAAAAATTGGATACAATGCGTGCCTTTGGTGCGGAACTGGAAATTATTGCCAGCCGCGACGGAAAAATTACGCCTGACCTAATTCCACGCGTGATTGAAAGAGCGAAGCAACTCGCTCAGGCCGACAACACCTATTTTACCGACCAATTTAACAATACTGATTCAATCATAGGCTACACGCAGATCGGTTATGAACTGTTGCAACAAGTGATCAACCCCATCGGTGCCTTCTGCGGTGGCGTGGGTACAGCCGGAATGTTGATGGGGGTTTCTCATGCCTTGCGCATAGGCAATTCCCACACGCAAATAGTTGCCTTGGAACCAGCTACTTCGACCGCAATCTCGACCGGAACAGCCGGCACGCATCATATTGAGGGGATAGGCGTTGGCTTTGTCCCGCCACTGCTGGACAGGGGGTACTGTGATGAAGCCAGGGGGATTGATGAAGGCGAAGCACGGGAGATGGCGCGACGACTGACCAGAGAAGAAGGGATATTTTCAGGAACGTCAACCGGACTGAACGTTGTTGGGGCACTTCAACTTGCTAGAGAATTAGGCCCGGGGCATACCGTCGTGACCGTTGCCGTTGATTCCGGCTTGAAATATTTGAATGGCGATCTGTATAAGGAGAAACAACATGACTCAAGCATGGAAAATCAATGGAACGTATTTTGAAGCGTGTAATTGTGATGCCGCTTGCCCCTGCATCTTTCTCAGTGACCCGACGGAAAGCGATTGCACCGCTTTGGTGGCCTGGCATATCGACGAAGGCAATTTCAACGATGTTCGTCTGGATAACCTGAACGTGGCTCTGGCAGTTCTTAGTCCAGGCAATATGGCAGCAGTGAAGTGGTCAGCGGCGGTCTACTTTGATGCCGGCGCCTCTGAGAGCCAGAAGGAAGCGCTGATGCAAATCTTCACGGGGCAGGCCGGCGGGCATCCTGGCCGTTTGGTCTCCCACATCGGGGATGTGTTAGGCGTCAGCAGCCTGCCCATGATCTATCAGGCTGAAGGCAGACGGCGTAGTTTGAAGATTGAAGGCGTGGCGGAAGCCGAAATCGAAGCGCTGGCGACGGGCCAGGGCGGTGCAGAGATCACGGTTGAAAATCATCCGCTGTGTATTGCGCCGGGATTTAAGGCGGTCGTGAGCAAATCGAAGCAAGTCACCTATCAGGATCATGGTTTCGACTGGCAGTTTACGGGAAAGAACGGCTTTTATTCTCCGTTCCTCTACCAAGGAGGGTAAACAATGTCGTTGGCAACCTTCACAGAAACTGTGCTGCGGCGTGATCGCACGGTGGTGCTGGTCGGCCTGGGAACGATTGTTGTCTTGTCCTGGGCGTACCTGGGGTATCTGGCCTGGGGCATGGCCGGCATGATGGCGATGGATATGGGTGATACCAGTATGGCGATGGGCATGGAGATCGCGATGCCTGCCATCCAGCCCTGGGGGGCGGTTGACTATTGGCTGATGTTTGTCATGTGGGCGGTGATGATGTTCGCCATGATGACCCCCTCGGCCGCGCCGATGGTGCTGACGTATACGAAGATCAGCCGCCGGCAAGCAGGGACATTGCAGCCGGTTTGGGGTACAGCCGTTTTCTTCTTCGGCTATCTGCTGATTTGGACATTGTTTAGCGCGGCGGCTACGTTGGCGCAGGGCGGGCTTCATGCCGCCACCTTGCTCTCGCCTATGATGGAGACAACCAGTCCGATTTTGGGCGGCGTCATCCTCGTGGCTGCGGGCGTTTTCCAGTTCACACCGCTCAAACAGGCCTGCCTCTCCCACTGCCGCACGCCGCTGGGCTATTTCATGACAGATTGGCGCGAAGGCAAATGGGGCGCATTGGTCATGGGTGTGCGTCATGGCGCTTTCTGCGTGGGCTGCTGCTGGCTGATTATGGCACTGCTTTTTGTGGCCGGCGTCATGAACCTCTTTTGGATTGCCGTCATCGCAGCCTACGTACTGCTGGAAAAAGTGCTGCCCCACGGCCACAAAGTAGGCTGGGCTTTTGGCGCCTTGATGATAGGCTGGGGCATGTGGATGATTGTCGGGACGATGCTTTAGAAATAGTGCGTAGTATCAGAGTTTTATTATGGAGGCAATCATGGAGAAATTTGAAAACCATTTACGCGAGCTAGGAATAGTGCTTCCGAGTTTGCCTGCTCCAATCGCTAACTATGTACCCGCCAAGCGCGTCGGCAATCTGATATTCACCGCAGGTCAGGTCTCGGTAGTAGATGGGCGTGAATATAAGGGAAAATTGGGCAGCAATCTAAGTGGATGACGCTCAAGCAGCCACGAAAGCTTGCGCAATAAATTGCCTGGCGGCGATCAAAAGTGTTACTGAGTCATTAGATAACATAAAGCAGGTTGTCGCCGTCCATGGTCTAGTGAATAGCACATCAGATTGTGAAGATCAAGCCAAAGCCATGAACGGCGCATCAGATCTTGTGGTTGATGTTTTTGGAGAAGCGGGCAAGCATACACGTACTGCCGTTGGTGTTAGTGTGCCTATGGGCTTTGCCGCCTCAGTTTACATGATTGTAGAAGTTGAGTAGCGATATGCTGGCTCTCACTACCATGAAAGAGACAAAAACCTAAGTGCCACGCAAAGGATTCCCATGACAAATTTGAACACCTGGAACGTTTCCGGCACATATTATGAAGTGTGTAACTGTGAAGCCATTTGCCCTTGCCGACGACATGGGGAGAAAGCAGGCGGGCGCTCTACCTACGGTTTCTGCGATTTTGCCCTATCTTGGCACATTACCAAAGGGCAGGCTTCCCATTTGGATTTGGGCAACCTCTCGGTAGTATTGGCCGGTTCCTACGACGATGACGAACCGGGATCGCCGTGGCGTGTTATCATCTACGTCGACGAAAGAGCAAACGCACAGCAGCAGCAAGTCCTGGCCGACATCTTTTTAGGGCGAGCAGGTGGTGATACAGTACGTAATTTTGCGGCGGTGATTGGCGAAGTGGTTGCGATACGACCGGCAAAGATTGAGCTTGAACACAGCCGTAATCAAGAACGGATGGAGGTAAAGGGGTTTGTCTCCGCCGCTACCGCGCGTGCTGACGCCACAGATCAGCCTGTCTCTTGCGGCATTCCCGGCCATGACAGACCGGGGCAGGAAATTGTGGCGGATCATTTTTGGGTAGATGATGAGAGTTTGAAGTGGGAAGTAAATGGCCGTTGTGGGTTCGCCACCGATTTTGCCTATCGTTCTTGATCTCGAAGAAAAAAAACACAGAGAGAAAAACCACGGAGAGAAAACATGACCTTTATCCACACGATTCCAGAGGACCAAGCCGAATCCGCTGTCAAAAAGATGTATGAGGAAAATGTGGCTGAGTTTGGCTACCTGCCCAACTATGTGCAAGCGTTTAGCCTGCGTCCGGATGTGATGGCTGCGTGGGGACAGTTCCTGGGGACCCTCAGCCGGGAAATGGACCCACGCCGCTATGAACTCGTCACGCTGGCGGCAGCGCGTGCTTTGCACAGCAGCTATTGCATGCTGGCGCATGGCTCCGTTATGCTGCAAGAACTCTTCTCCCCCGGACAATTGGCACGTATCGCCCAAGATTATCGTACGGCTGATTTGACCCCCGCAGAGGCGGCGATGATGGCTTTTGCCGAACAGATTGTGTTGGACGCAACGGCCATTACCCGATCCCACATCGACGCCCTGCACCAACACGGCTTCACAGATTCCGAGATCTTCGACATCACGACAACGGCCGCCGCCCGTTGCTTCTTCTCAAAAACCCTCGACGCCCTGGGGGCGGAACCGGATGAAGCCTTTATGGCGCTAGACAAAAACCTGCGCCAAGTGCTGACGGTGGGACGGCCCATCCAAAGTGGAACCCATCGAATCTGAGTCCCTTGCTGCCGCGTCCAAGATCGGCTACAATAGGGACGATTTCGAGGCCGTCCAGGATTGTCAAAACCACGGTAACGAGCCTGAAACCCCATGGACGGTCTTTTCCCACCGGCTTACTTCAAACACAGATTGCGCGGCGTGATCAGATCCAAGTTATCACCGATAACGGCTGCTGCCACATGATCCAAATGTCGTTGTTTCTCGACTGGAGGGAGTATGGAGATCACGGATTGCCCATTTACAAATAGCGATACTGAATACAATCAGATCAAGCAACTCCTACTGGAAATCGAAACCTATCCTGAACTCGACAACAACTGGGATCCCGGTCGCATGGACTGGTGGCGATTCAATATCCATGCTGAGAAGGGGACCGACTTCTTTGAGGCCAATGCCCACTATTGGAAAACTGACACGGACCAGGTTGTGGGATTGTTTATCTCTGAATACGGTCGAGATGATTTCTTCATCGTGGTTCATCCAAGTTTCTGGACCCTCTTTTCTGACGTGTTGAATTGGGGACTTGAATTCTGGGCACGCGGAAAGTCCAAGATCAGCACGTCAGTCTACACCTATGGCCAACAGAAGATCGAGCGTTTGTTGGCCGCCGGCTTCTATGAGGACGGTCATGAAGCCAATGTGAGAACGTACAGACTTCACAAGTATGATTTTTCCTATGATCCTGAAGCCGGAGTTCAAATTGCTGAGTTTTTCAGACTATGAGAATTATGAGAGCCGTGTCAAGCTGGTCCACAATGCCTTTGGCAATCTCTCCTATTCTGAGGCCCGCTTGCGTTCACTTCAGAGTTCTCCAAGCTATCAGGCGGACCTGGATCTGGTGATTGTGAATTTCGAGGGCGAGTGCGTAGCATACTGCATGGGATGGGTCGAAGAAAACGATCCAACGGCTGGTTATATCGAGCCGATGGGCGTCCATACCGCGTACAGAAGAAACGGCCTGGCAACAGCCCTGGCCAAAGAGTGCTTCAAACGTCTTGCCATGTTGGGGGTCGAACGTGCGACAATTGCCTCCCATGCAGAACCGGACATCTCCAATTTCCTGTATGACTCTTTGGACCCGGCAAGTGTCAAACGGGCATACCGATACGCCCTCAACCTTAAATCAGCGTAACTTTCATAGGTTTCTCAAACAATGCCGAACCACTCTAGATTCACCAGCGCGTCGGTGACGGTCGACCTGAACCACCGAAGTCCGCTACGGCGCATATGGCGCTACGTCGGCTATGACGAGCCAAACTACACATACACGCCAAACGGCCATGCCCTGCTGACCAAGCTGGCGGAGATGTCCGATGGCCCCTACTTTGTCCGCTGCCACTTTCTCCTCTGCTCCGGAGACGGATCGCCCGCACTCAAGTGGGGCTCGACCAATGTCTACACCGAGGACGAGGACGGCAATCCATCCTACTCCTGGACACTGATCGATAAGATTCTGGACAGCTACGTAGCGCTTGGACTGATCCCGTTCGTGGAGTTGGGCTTCACGCCGGAAGCGCTGACTACGGCCCCGGCGGGCACGGTCTATGACGATCCACGCCATGGCGGGTGGCGCTATCCGCCGCGAGAATACGGGCGCTGGCTGGAACTGATTCGCAATCTGGCGACCCACTGCCGTGAGCGCTATGGGCCGGCAGAAGTGAGCAAGTGGTATTGGGAACTGTGGAATGAACCCGACATCTTCTACTGGACCGGCACGGTTGAGGAGTTCTGCCGGCTCTATGACTACACGGAAGCGGGATTGCATGCCGTCCTCCCCCAGGCTAAATTCGGCGGGCCGGCCACAACCAGCAGCGCCGGGCGACCGGAGTCCAGCCGGTTTCTGCACTCCTTCCTGCACCATGTCACACACGGCATCAACCATCTGACCGGCCAGATCGGCACGCGCATCGACTTCATCAGCTACCACGCAAAGGGCGGCAGCTTTGCCCGCGATCCCGAAGCGGCCAAGGCCACGCCGAGCCAACACACGCTGTGCGCCAATGTCGAGGCCGGGCTGGATGTGATCGGCCAGTTTCCCGAGTTGGGCAAGATGGAAGTGATCCTGTCGGAGTGCGATCCCGACGGTTGGGCCGCGGGAACGATCCACGACAATCCGAATCTCTTCTACCGCAACACGGAATATTACGCCAGCTACGTGGCCGGTACGGTCAACCAACTGATCGACCGATCCGCGGCCACGGGCTCGCAGATCGACGGGATACTCACCTGGGCGTTCCTATTTGAAGATCGGGGCTACTTCGAAGGCTTTCGCACGCTGAGCACCAATGGCATCGACAAACCGGTGCTGAACGTCTTTCGTCTTCTAGCCAAGATGGGTGGGATACGCCTGGCGCTGACCAGTGATCGGGACCGGGATCCTGTTGCCCTGGGTCGGGCCGACAGCGACGATGATCCGCCTACGATCTCAGGCCTTGCCGCAACAGACGAGACCGCCGGCATCCAGGTCTTTCTCGCCAGCCATCACGATGATCGGGATGTGACTAGTGCTTCTCAAGTCGCTGTCTCATTGGTTGGCGCTGCACCAGGCGCCCGCTACCGAGTCTACCGGTTAATGGTCGCCAGGGGCAGCGGCAACGCATACACGGCGTGGGATGAGATGGGCCGTCCACCAACACCCAGTGCAGAGCAATTGGCGACGATGGAGAATGCGGCAAAGTTGAAAATGGAGTACGTGGCAGAGGTCGAGGCAGCCACGACAGGGGCGACCGTTGATGTCACGCTGCCGTCTCACAGCGCGTGTCTGCTCTCCTTCGTGCCCGTCATTGATTAGTTCTTCGTTAAGGTGAATTTTGTCATTTCGAGCGTAGCGAGAAATCTCGCGTATGCAGCGCTGAGATTCCTCTTCGCTTCGCTCATCGGAATGACAAAATTCTCGTTTACAGAGCACTAGTGCCGATCCTCTCAAAAGAGAGTGTTGGGCTTGGGCCTGCTGCGCAAACAATGTCAGTCGGGATGTACAGGGACAGCCTAACGGAAAGGGCATTCCTTGCCACATTCTGGTTCGCAGATCGGATCTCAAAGGACGAGGCGCGTTCCGCCTGTGACGCATTTGCGGCGAATGCCCCGTCCCTATATGTACGTAGCCAACTCATTTTGGACGCATCATTCTGAGGCCAATCCGAGAAAATGTGGCTCTCTGGCCTATTATGGGGTGCACAACCCGACCTCCGGGAGGTGTCCGAGGAACCTGTGCCCTAAATGCTATTTGTGGACACCTCCCGGAGGTCCAGCCCACACAGTTCCTCAGGGAGCCGGAAATGTTTGTGCCAAAGTCCCCTGCACGGCCCACAAACAGGATCTTCAGACAACTGGAATGGAGTGCGCATGTCATCAAGACGATTGGAAATCGTTTGCCACAAAGGAGCCAACCAGATCGCACCCGAGAACACCTTTGCCGCCGCGCAATGGTGTATTGAGTGGGGCGTCGACTATGTCGAGATCGACGTCTGGACCAACCGCGATGGCCACTTCTACTTGATGCACGACGGCGCCGTGGACCGAACGACAGACGGTTCGGGCCATCTGCTAGCGCTCACGTCCGACGAGATCGGTCAGTTGGATGCCGGAAGTTGGTTTGATCCCCGGTTCGCTTCGGAAGGCGTTCCCCGCTTGGATTACTTCCTGGAATGGATCAAGGGTAGAGCCCGGGTCTTCATCGACGTCAAGTTCGCCCATCCGCAGCATTTGATCGATCTGCTGCACGAGACCAACATGGCGGATCAGTGCTTCCTCTGGTCCGGCAGCAATCAGCTGATGCGCCTTTTTCACACACTGGACCCATCGATAGCACTCAAAGTCAACGTCTCTTCGGCGGCGGAGGCCCTTCAAGGCCATGCCGAGCTAGGCGCCACAATCGTCGAAGTCGGCCCGGACGCGCTTTGCGATGAGTTACTGGACACCTGCCACGACCACGGTATCCGGGTCATGGTCAACTACATGGGCGCGGACGAGGACTCGCTGCGCAAGATCTTCCAGTGGGATGCCGATATGATCAACACTGATCGCGGCGACCTGTGCATTGGGCTGGCCGAGGAGATGGGGCGTCGATCATAGAATAATCTGATCGCATCGAATGGAATTCGACTACTAACATCGAGAAGCGCCCTCAGGCGCTTTGCATTGCGCACCATCTGCCGTAACATGATCTTCTGTAGGGCTTGAGTTCATCAAGTCTTGTGGCGCCAACGCTGCCCGCGCAGCGCCTGAGGGCGCTTATCACTGTTAGCCGCGGAATTTATTCCCGCAAATAGAAGCGAATCATAAGGAAAACTTCACATGCCAAAACACCAGATCCTCGCCATCTGTCTCGACTGCGGCGACACCCTCATTGACGAGGACACCGAGGTCAAGACCGACGGCGACGTCTCGCTGCGCGCCGATCTGATTCCCGGCGCAGACACGTTGCTCCACACGCTCAAAGAGCGGGGCTATCCATTGGCGCTGGTGGCTGATGGACCGGTTGCGACCTTCCACAACAATCTGGGGCCCTATGGCCTCTACACGCTCTTTGACGCCTATGCCATCTCCGAGACGGTCGGCGTCTCCAAGCCCGATGCGGCTATCTTCCACCATGCCTTGCAGCAACTGGCTGTCGAGCCTCAGGAGTACGGCAATGTCGTCATGGTGGGCAACCATCTGGGACGTGACATCAAAGGGGCCAACCAACTCGGCATCATCAGCGTCTGGCTGGATTGGTCGCCCCGTCGCGCCAAAGTTCCAGCCGATCCCAGCGAGGAACCCGCGTTCACCATCAAACAGCCGCTGGAATTGCTGCAAGTGCTGGAACATCTAGAGAACAGATAGTCGAACCCGCATGAAACCCTTGCCAACCGGAGACCAAACTCTTGACCCATTTTTCATCACCCTACACGCTTTCCTTGTCCACAATCTACGTCCACATACGCGAAGCGGTAGATGCACTGCTGCCGTTGCAGATCAAAGATGCGGACTCGCCGGATCTGGGCGGTCTCTGGTCGGCCGGCTACGGCATAACCGATCCCAAGTTGACCGGCCAGTTCGTGACGCTCGCCGCCTATACTGTATTGGCCGCAGATCGACTGGGCGATGAAGTTTTGCTACGCACCGATTTGTTGCAGCGGGCCGTCTCCGCCGCCGATTATCTGCTGGCTGCGCAGCACGAATCCGGTCTCATCGATCTGCTGTCAGTCAACTATGACTCAGCGCCCGACACGGCCTTCACGGTGCAGGCGCTGTGCACCATATTCGAATTGGGTCGCGAGCCGTTAGCGGCAGACGAGAGTGGAACGCGGCTGCTGGCCCGATTGGAGACCTTCATCCGGCGCGCTCTGCCCGGCATCGCTACAGGCGGCTTTCACACGCCCAATCACCGCTGGGTCATGGTATCGGCCATGCTTCAGGCCCGGGCACTCTTTCCTGACTTGGCAAACGATGAGATCCTGACGAAGGCAGTGGCTGCCTACCTGGCGGAAGGCATGGACATCGACGCCGAGGGCATGTTCATTGAACGCAGCGTCGGTGTCTATGATGCCGTCAACGACCGATCATGGCTCTTCATCGCCCAGTATGGCGGCACGCTCCTTGGCGCACCAGGCATGACGGCGACCGAAGTAGTGACTGAAGTCGGACGCAACCTGACGCTCAACCTGCATCTGCTGCATGCCGACGGCACTGCTGAGACCGGCCTCTCCCATCGCCAGGACTACGGCACGCGTGAGGTCCCAATCGGGCTGATCGACAGCTATCTCGTCGCCAATCACCTGCAACCGACGTCAGCCTTCGCGGCCGCTGCCTTGGCGCTCTGGCGGGATAGCGCCGAGGGCTTGGAAAACCCAGGCTGGGTCTGCTACGGACTGCTCAAATGCGGCGATCCCAAAACCGCGCTCAATGTGAAGCTGCCGGATGACTTTACAGCGTTTCTGCCCCTCAACGGTCTCCATCGAGTGCGTCGAGGGCTGTTGAGCGGTTCATTCTTCCAGGGCGCGACACGTCTTGCAACGATCACGTTCGGGCTGGCAGAGCTAACCGCCATCAAGTTCAGCCAGACCTATTTCGGTCAGTACATTGGCCGCTTTCAGGCCGATGAGATGGAATTTGCGGACAAGCAACTGACCATGCTCTCCCGTGGTCAGGCCAACCCACGCCGCCCCGGCTACGAAATGCCGCTGGGCAGACCGGTGCCTCACGACGAATGGCACGCCGCACTGGCTGAGCGAGAACTGCGCCGGCTGCCCCACGCGGTGAGCGAATTGGTCATGCATGAAGCGAATGATGAGTGGGGAGAAGGTTTCGATCTACGTCTGCGCACCGTGGAGGGCACGTCGGGTGTCACCGCACAATTGGCCTTCGACTTCCTGCCCGGCGGCATCTGGGAGACAGATGACACGCGCTTGCAGCCACAGGCAGGGCAGGTCATCCTCCTGCAACAGGGCTACGGCAGCATGCGCTATGGCAATGACGTTTTGCGCATTGGGCCAGGTGAAATGGCTCACGGGACGTGGTCCATGCGCGACGCTGAGCCGGCCCCGGATCACGTGCGCGTCTTGGTCACTTTCTTGTTGCCGGTGGATTATGCGTTCACATTGCGGGGCTATCGGGGGTTGAGCCGGTAACACAATGGTCGCCTTCCAGGAAGATCATGCGGATGATTCTTTCGATTCGACCTTCGACAGGCCAAAGACGGCGGTTGTCGCCAACAAGTTCTTATAACGGCGTACACGAATAAGCTTGCCGTTGGATAGATAGATCTGGTGGTCGATCTTGACGCCCAACTGCCGGCAATATTGGCCAAAGTCGGTGATGGTGAAGGCCTGCCAGCGAGGCACGTCGTACCAACGTTGGGGTAAGTCCCGGGCCAATGGAATGCGTCCGGTGAACAGCAGATCTAGTCGGCAACGCCAGTAGCCCCAGTTGGGGAAACTGATAATGGCGTGTCGCCCCACGCGCAGCATCTCGTTGAGGATCATGGCCGGATCGTCGAGGAAGGGCAGCGTCTGCGCCAGGATGATGTACTCAAAACTCTTATCCGGGTAGTCGGCGAGGCCCTCCTGCAGGTTGCCCTGGCGTACGCTTAGTCCTCGCCGTACGCAGGCCAACACGCCCTCTTCACTGATCTCGATACCTCGCCCCTTGACCTTTCGCGACCGCACCAGATACTCCAATAGTTCGCCGTTGCCACAGCCCAGATCCAGGGCCATCACATCGCTGGGGATCAGGTCGGCAATCGCTTGAAGGTCTGGGCGCAGGGAAGGTGCGAAATTCACAGCGGCATCTTCAGCTCTCGTTGGGAATCGCTGCCCGGGCGCGTCGCTTGATTTGGGCTGGGCGGCCATCACCGAGATCGATGCTGGCCGGGTAGCGTCGGGGCGTTCGGTCGGCAGAACTGATGCACTCATGCCGTTACCTCAATGTGCGGTTCTGCGTCGGCCGAGTCCTGCGAGAGTGGATCGGGCCTTTCAATACCCTCTTCTCTGACCAGACGATCCAGAAAACTGCCGAGCAGGTTGGTCATCGTTTCCACTTCCAACAGAAAGGCATCGTGCCCCCAACTACTCTTGATATCCAGATAGGTCACGTCAGCGCCTGCGGCTGTCAATGCGCTGACCAGTTCCTTGCTGTGGTAGCTGGGGTAGAGCCAGTCGCTGGTGAAGCTTACGACCAGGAACTTGATGTGGGTCGAATCTGCAAAGGCCGCAGCCACAGATCCGGTTGGCTGTGACAGGTCAAAGTAGTCCATGGCCTTGGTGACATAGAGATAGCTATTGGCGTCAAAGCGCTGGGTGAAGCTGTTGCCGTTGTACTTGAGGTAGCTCTCGATCTGAAATTCGGTCTCAAACTCGTAGCCGTAGCGCTCCAGATTCTGCAGGCGACGCCCGAATTTCTGGTGCATGGACTGTTCGCTCAAGTAGGTGATGTGGCCCACCATGCGCGCCACAGCCAGCCCGGCATCGGGTTTCTTTGCAGCCAGGTAGTAGTTACCGTCATTCCAGTAGGGATCGGCATAGATGGCCTGGCGTCCCACTTCGCTGAAGGCGATGAGCATGGGGCTATGGTGGGCCGTCGTAGCCAGAGGAATGGCTGAATGAACGCGGTGTGGATGACGGGCCGACCACTCCAACACCTGCAATCCGCCCATGGATCCGCCGGCCACGGCCAGCAGTTTGTCGATGCCCAGGCTGTCGATCAGATGGATCTGCGCACGCACCATGTCGCCGATTGTCACGACCGGGAAGTGCAGGCCGTACGGCTCCCCCGTTCCAGGATTGATATGCATCGGGCCGGTGGAGCCATAGCAACTGCCGATGACATTGCTGCAGATCACAAAAAAGCGGTCTGTATCAAAGGCCTTGCCGGGGCCGATACAATCATCCCACCAGCCGGGCTTATCGTCAGTGGGTGCATGGTATCCGGCGGCATGGCCGCTGCCACTCAATGCATGACAAATGAGGACTGCATTCGAGCGGTCGGCGTTCAATCGTCCGTAGGTTTCGTAGGCAATCGTAACGGGCGAAAGTGTCGCACCGCTCTCAAGACAGAACGGTTCATCTTCAGCGAAGGTGAAGCTCTGCTGCTCCACAATGCCGATAGAGTCAGTGCTGGTCATTGACGTGTGTTTGTGCTCCATTGAATTTAGGGCGGTGGGGAGTAGGGCAGTGGTATAGGAGACACTTCAAGCACCCCTACCACCCTACTTCCCTACAGCCCCACTCCTTCAATATCCAAAATATACGCCAGAAAACAAACCTACCCAACCGCCACATTCAGAGCCTGGTCCAAGTCCCAAAGAATATCGTCGCTATCCTCCAGGCCGATGCTCAGGCGAATGAAGTCAGGAGAAACGCCGGCGGTCTCCAACTCTTCAGCGCTGAGTTGGCTGTGGGTTGTGCTTGCCGGATGGATGGCCAGGCTCTTGGCATCGCCCACGTTGGCGACATGGCTGAATAGCTTCAGATTGTCGATGAACTTCTTGCCTGCATCGACGCCGCCCTTGATGCCGAAGCCCATGATGGCGCCCGGCCCCTTGGGCAGATACTTGCCGGCCTTGTCGTGGTGCGGGTGGCTGGCCAGGCCGGGATAGGAGACCCAGCTGACGTCATCGTGGCCTTCCAGGTGCTCGGCAACGGTCTGTGCGTTGGCGACATGGCGATCCATGCGCAGGCTCAATGTCTCGATGCCGATCAACGTGTTCCAGCTGTTCTGGGGCGCCTGGCATGCGCCGATGTCACGTAGAATCTGGACACGTGCCTTGATGCCGAAGGGCGGTAGGCCCATGCCCGCCAGATCAGCGTAGACCAAGCCATGGTAGCTGGGATCGGGCGACGTGAAGTTGTCGAAACGACCGCTGGTCCAGTCGAAGTTGCCGCCGTCGACGATGACGCCGCCGATGGTGGTGCCGTGGCCGCCCAAGAACTTAGTGGTGCTGTGGGTGATGATGTTGGCGCCCCATTCAAACGGGCGACAGAGGTAGGGCGTGGCAAAGGTATTATCGATCATCAACGGGATGTTGTTGGCCTGGGCGATGGCCGATACTTCCTCAAATGGGAAGACAAAGATGTCGGGGTTGCCCAGGGTCTCGCCGTAGATGATCTTGGTGTTGGGCTGGATAGCCGCCTCAAAGGCCGCCGGGTCGCCGGGGTCGACAAAGGTCACGTCGATGCCGAGACGCGGGAACGTATAGTTAAACTGGTTGAAGGTGCCGCCGTAGAGACGCGTACTGCTGATAATGTGGTCGCCCGCATTGCAGAGCGTGAGGATGGCCATGGTCTGCGCGCCGTGCCCACTGCTGGCGGCAACCGCTGCCGCGCCGCCCTCGAGATCAGCAATGCGCTGTTCGAGAACGTCGGTGGTCGGGTTCATGATGCGGGTGTAGATGTTGCCGAACTCTTGCAGCGCAAACAACTTGGCAGCATGTTCCGAATCACGGAACTGGAAGCTGGTAGTCTGGTAGATAGGCACTGCACGGCTGCCGGTGGCGGGATCAGGGGATTGGCCGGCATGCAATTGTCGTGTTGAAAAGCCAAATTTTCGCTCGTCAGTACTCATAGTCTGGTTGCTCCTTGTGTTCAATAACAGTCGGTAGATACGCACACGCACAGGTGAAATTGTCGATAAAAAAAACCACTTATCCGGAGAAAAAGAGGGCGTCTGACCATGAAACCATGGGGGATCTGCCAAAGCGCCCGTTCTCGGTGCATAAAAAAATCCCCTACGCGGGGATGAGCAGAAAAGCATGGTTGCGTTTCCTCTCATCTACCAGATCGCGTCTGCCGGAATTGGCACCTTGGCCATCAAACGGCTTCTTCGCCGAATTGACGCCGGGTTGCCGAGGTTTCATCGGGCCGGTCCCTCCACCTCTCTGGATAAGAGCTATGCTATTCAATTGTGCCGCGAACTATATCAGGTCGGATTGGGTTTGTCAAGTGTGATATCGATGACGCAAACTGTCGTTTTCTGGTCCGAATCCACGCGCTGATCCGCTGTTTGATTCCCCCAATGCTGTGTTATGATTCTACCACTATGCGAGTACTAATTCTGTCCGATATTCACGCAAATTTGGTAGCCTTGGAAAGCGTTCTGGCCGCGTCAGACGGCGAGTACGACACTGTGTGGTCGCTGGGCGATGTGGTCGGCTACGGGCCATGCCCGAACGAATGCGTTGAATTGGTGAGCGAGATTGCCACATTGTCCGTCATGGGCAACCACGATTGGGCGGCCCTCGGCCGACCGGGCATAGATGTCGAATACTTCAATCCCCATGCCCGTCAAGCCGTATACTGGACCCGTGACGCATTAACGGATTCCAGCCGAGCTTATCTCGACAAGTTGGCCGACAAACCTCTGAGCGCTCCCGAGGCGCCCGATGTGCTTGTCACACACGGCAGTCCCCGTGTGCCGGTTATGGAATATATCCAAACGCCGACCATTGCCATGGAGAATTTTGCCTTTTTCACGGAAGCCATCTGTCTGGTCGGCCACACGCACAAACCAACGATCTATCATTGGGAATTGCGTGATGAGCTGGAACCGGAGGATGGCCAAAACGAACATCAGATTGCTACTGTCTCCCACGTATTACCCCAACTCGATGCCCGGCTGAAACTCGACACCTCGAACCGGCGCAGATTCATCCTCAACCCCGGCAGCGTGGGCCAGCCACGCGACAACGACCCACGTGCAGCCTATGCGATTCTCGATCTGGAAGCGCGGACATGGAGCTATCACCGAGTAGCCTATCCGATCGAGCTAACCCAGAGCCAGATGCGTGCAGCTGACCTCCCCAAGCGGTTGGTTGACCGGCTCAGCTTCGGCTGGTAGAGACCTCTTCTCAAGCCTTACAACGGCATGTCATCAGTTTCCATTCTGTGATAAATCTCAAACCAGTCCGGTAACTCCTGTGCTCTTCGTTGTGCCTCGCGTTCCTCTTCTCGTCGCCGGTAATTTTCCATGCGCATTTGAATAATATCGGCCACATCACGCGGCGCATGAACGCCATCAAAGAGGAAATCCCCCTCTTCTGCTGCGGTTTGACAGCGCACATTCCCGTAATTGAACAGCCAGTGAATCGTTGACGGTATGTCAGTCGATACATTCTGGATGCGGGCAAGCAAGGCGCCGCTGGTGCTTTGGCGCAGGCCGAAGGGAAGCTTCTCTATGTGCGTGATCCTTCTGTCGTCTACTTCATAGGTATCATTGTACCAGTTGACGATTACCCAAGATACCCTAGCCAACGCCACCAAGAACGCAATGATGACAGCAGCCCTAACGATCGACTGGAGCGTGCTCGCGTTGTCGGGGATGATAGTCCCGATGAAGGCGGTCCCGAACACCAGCGCCAGTGTAAGTATCAGAATCAGGAGCGCCCACCAGAGTTTGGGCAACAGTACTATCCAGTGTCTACGCCAGATAATGCGTTCGTCATCGGCGGACGGACGTTTCCGGCGAAATACTGACGCCAAACGACGTCGTGACGTCTCCTCGACAGGCGTCTCTACGGTCTGCCAGACTCGACTGGGCAAAGAGATGGCGTGCCCCAAGCGATTGCTGAGCGTGAAACTAATAGCCGTCTTGCTCTCTGCGGCTGAATGGCGAAGACGCAGTTCCTGCTGTTCACGGATGGCGGCATTTAGGGCGTCAAAGTTGCGCGTATAGGAGAATTCGATCTTGCCCGCCGTACTGGCTGTCTGAACAATCATGGTTCCGTAATTTAGCCATCCGCCCAACAGGGTTCGTTCCTCATCCACCTGTTGAATCTGATCGAGCGGCGCTTCCTTGCGCACCTTGCTGATCAGGATGAGTTTTTCTTGATATACGACCCGACGATCGGTGACGGCAATCCAATCATTGAAATAGTCTATCGCGCCCCAGATGAAAAGACCGATGGCAATCAATATGAGTAGCACCGTCGGAACAATAATCCACAACTGAGCACCGACAAACAAACTGCCGATCCATGCCAGTGCGACCAGAGCAGCAACAGAGATAATGGCCGGAATCGCTTTTCGCAAAAAGGCGATCCAATGGCGTCGGCTGAGGCGGATGAGCAGCTCGCCCGGCTGAAGCCAGGTGTGCTTCTGCTGCTTCTGCTGGCTCTCCATTTCCTGAAGCTTTTCGGTATCGATCTCCAGGATTCCGCGAATCTCGAGTGGTTCCTCATCGTCGAATTGCTGAAAATCGGTCCAATGCAGTCGCAGCCATTGACTGCCTGCCACGGCTTCAACGGACGACTCCTGCGGCAGTTCTCCCAACAGTGCAGTTTCGCAGAAGTAGGTCTGCCCGTGGCTGATCGTACTGGTCAGCTTGGTACCGTTCTCGTCCAGCGCCTGGATCGTGGCATTTCCGCCTTCGAGCAACACCCAGAAACTGTCAGCCTGTTCCCCCTGCTGTATCAGAAGATGGTTGATCGGGAAGTAGTAGTGGCTAAAAAAGCCGACCAGGCGATTT
Source organism: uncultured Chloroflexia bacterium (assembly GCA_963848115.1). Lineage (GTDB taxonomy): Bacteria > Chloroflexota > Anaerolineae > Caldilineales > Caldilineaceae > JAWKOK01. The sequence continues at coordinate 260,646 of CAWKCP010000025.1, forward strand.
CGCTGTGGCTCACTCAATTGCGAAAAAATACTCAATCCGTTGACTATGTCATGTCGGTTTCGCATCTCCGCGACGCCGGTGACATCTGGATCGAGGCAGGTAATCGCACAAAATTGATCGTAGTCGATTTGGAAGATTTTGGTCTCGGTGGTTGCCTGAGCGTCATGTGCCATAACGCGCTGGTTATTTCTGCGCCGTCCATGCGTTTCGACCAGGCCAAAGACTGTGCCGTTGGTCGCCCATTGTATCCGCCCGTCCGCCTCTTCAAGGCTGACCTGACCTTGATCCACCAAATAGATGCAATCGACAAATTCTCCGGAACTATAGACATACTGGCCGGTCGATTTCGTCATCGGCTTGGTTGCTTCCGTCAGAAAACCGAGCAGAACCAGATCGAGATGTCCGATCATCGGCACTGTACGCATCCGCCTGATCATGTCCATGTTGGCAAGACGCCCGCGTGCCCGAGGAAAGCGGAAGATCAGCCGGTTGAAGGCCGTCGCATCAATTTGAAGCAATACGCAAACGCCATTGCCTGCCGTCATTGTCGTGGTTCGATAAGTGTCATAGAACAGAAGGTCGTAGATTGAGAGCAGCGTACCCGCCTTATCGACTCGACGCCGATAGACCTCGGGTTGTCCATTCTTTGCAACGCCTTCTCGCGTCTGAATCACCGAACCACTCAGCAATATGTAGACAAATTCAAGCGAATCATCCTGCCGGTATAGGACCTTCTTTGGTCGCAGGGTGGCTTGGTGGACGGAACGAGAAAGGATCTGCTGCAAGTCTGCCATCGGCAAATCGCGTAGAAACTCCAACTGAACGATCAGCAAATCTACTCCGACCAACTCAAGCGAGATAAACTGGCGAGGGCTCATAGTTGTTCCTTGATCGCTTCGGCCGACCGTCTATTCATGCCCGGAATGGTGCAGAGTTCCTCGATTGTCGCCTCTCGGACCTTGTCGATATTGCCGTTGTAATAGGTCAGCAACGCTTTGCGGCGTTTGGGGCCGATGCCGCGCACATCATCGAGCTTGGATCGAGTCTGTTCCTTGCGGCGCAGGTTACGGTGGTACGTAATGGCAAACCGATGGGCCTCATCGCGGATGCGCTGCACCAGATGCAAGGACTGGCTGCCACGCGTCAACCAGATCGGCTTAGAGCGCCCCGGCCGAAAAATCTCTTCCTCACGCTTGGCCAATCCGACGACCGGTATCTTGTCCAGAAGATCGAATTCTTCCAGCACCTCAACGGCCACACCCAGCTGTCCCTTGCCGCCGTCAATAATGATCAGATCGGGCAAAATCCGCCATGACTCATTCGACTTACGCGCCTTCTTGCCGGGGTCGGTGTCAGTGCGCTCTTCCACAGCGCGACGGAAACGGCGACGCAACATCTCGCGCATGCTGCCGAAATCGTCCGGAGAACCTTGCGCTCCCTTGTCGCGAATCTTGAAGCGCTTGTATGCGTTCTTGAGCGGCGTTCCTTTGGCAAAGACGACCATGGAGCCGACCGTATTGGTGCCTTGCAATGTGCTGATGTCGAAACATTCAATGCGCGCGGGAGGCTGCTCCAGTTGCAGCGCTTCCTGCAACTCGGCCAACGCCTCGGTCTGCCGATTGGTGTCGGCGGCCCGTTCGGCCTTCAGCACACGTAGATACTCATCTGCGTTATTGGCGGCCATGGTCATCAACTTGGCCTTCGCTCCTCGCTGAGGCACGCGCAGTTCAACATTGGTCTCCCGTTTGTATGCCAACCACTCCTCCAATACGAACCGATCCGGCGGCAAAGCCTGCACCAAAATCAACTTTGGGAGAAAGGTGGCCTCTTCGTAATACTGCTGGATGAAACTGCCGATCAGCTCACCCTGAAGGTTGACATCCGTCTCGGGAATGTCGGCCCCTTCGAGCATGAAATTTTCACGCCCGGTCAGCCGTCCGTTGCGGACCATATAGATTTGAACCGCAGCATCAGCCGAGCGCGGGTCCACGGAGACGGCGATGCAGTCAGCATCCACCATAGTGGCCTCGATGATCTGCTGCTGCTCGACGAGGCCCTGGGCCGCCTTAAGCCGATCTCGATAAATGGCGGCCAGTTCAAATTGGAGATTCTCGGCCGCCCGGTTCATCTGGTTCTCCAGCTGGCTGAGCACCTGGTCGGTGTTGCCCTGGAGAAAGTCCATCAGTTGCTGGATGGTGACGCGATATTCCTCGCGGCTCTGCTTGCCGATACAGGGACCACCGCACATCTTGATGTGGTAGTAGAGACAGGGTCGGGCATCGCTGCCGGTAATGGTGCGGTCGCAGTCAAGGTAGGGAAAGATGCGGCGCAGTGCATCGAGTGTGCGATAGCAGTTGGTCGCGCTGGTGTAGGGGCCAAAGTAGCGTGCCTTGTCCTTCAACCGTCTGCGCACGACCTCAATACGCGGGAAATCCTCCTGCCAGTTGATCTTGATGTATGGGAACTGGCGATCGTCCTTGAGCCGGATGTTGTAGTGAGGCCAGTAGCGCTTGATCAGCTCGTTTTCCAGGACGAGCGCTTCCAATTCGGTCTCAGTCACCCACCAGGTGATGTCCTGGATCTCGGCCACCAACGCCTTGGTTTTGGGGGGATGGTTGGCCGAAGCATGGAAGTAGCTGCGCACCCGGTTCTTGAGCACGATGGCTTTGCCGACGTAGATCACCTTGCCGTCACCATTGCGCATTAGGTAACAGCCGGGCTTGTCAGGCAGGTTCTTCAATTTTTCACGTACACTCTTGGGAATCTTCTGCGTCATGTGCGGCATTTTAGCATGAGTCGCACAAGTGTTCAATCAGGGGAAGAGAGATCGGGGATTAGGGAGCGGGAATTATGGTAATATCCAGATCGCCTCGTAGGGAGCGACCCTTGCGGTCGCCCGCAGTGTAGGACAAGACGTCATCGTGTCCAATCACCGAAACTCTCACGTCAATTCTTGTACAAGGATGTGTGGCACACGCTGAAAGTGGCCGTCGGACGTGAGCATCTCGACGCCGTGCTCCATGGCAAGGGCCGCGATCCAGATATCATTGGTCGGGATCGGCGTGCCGGCGCGGCGCAAGTAGGCGAAGATGTGGGCGTAGCGCTGGCCCGTGGCTTGAGTGACGTCGACAATCGCCACACGTGGGCTGGCAAGGAAGTCGGCCAGTTCATCTCGATTGCGCTGACCCCGACTGCCGAGCTCAAAGCCGGCCAGCAATTCACCGATGACGACGCTGGGCAACAGAATGCGATCCGCCCGGCGCAATGCATCGGCTGCGCCTGCATGGCCTCGCTTGAACGCCGAATAGGCGGATGTATCGAGCAGCAACGCGCTCACGACCACATGTCCTCATCGATGACACGCTGTGAAGCCAAAGCCTGCTCAAACTCGTCAGAATCCTCTTCACTCCAGGTGCCCGCCAGATAATCCAGATCTGTGAAGTCTTGCTTTTTCGTCGAGGCGTCAAGCTGATATTGGCCCACAGCTTCATTGAGCACACGCACTAGATAGCGGTTCATGCTCATCTCTTGGCGCGAGGACGCCTCCTTCAGCGCACGGTGAAGCGCCTCATCGATGCCACGAACAGTTAGTTGTGTCATTTTCGCCTTCCTCTCAGACCAAACACGCAAAATGCATTCACTACGACATTATAATGCAGGCAATTAACGAATGCAATAAGCGAGGAAAAGTGTAATGGACTTCCCCGTCGACGAAGAAGTCGGGCTTTTTCGAAAAAGCCCGACTTCTGGTTACCATCACTTATAGATCTGGCCAAGGCTATTTCTTACTCACGCCAACAGTCACCTGCTTGGCATCCAACTCGAAGCTGACCTGCTCCAGATGGCCTGGCAACTGGCTGTCGACAACGTGGGCCAAATCGGCGCTCAGCGTCTCCTGGCGGATGTAACGTCCGTAGATGACCAGCAGATCATGAATGAGGCCGGACTCGACGCCGTCATCGTCGCTCACATAGGTGACGATGCGGTCGCTGATCTCCAGATTGGCGTCCTTGCGCAACTGCTGGATGCGTCGCACCAACTCGCGGGCGTTTCCTTCCTGCACAAGCTCAGGCGTCAGGTCGGTGGTGATGGCCACCAGATAACCGCCGTCCTCAGCCACGCTGTAGCCGACGCGGGGCGAACTGCGCACTTCCACATCCTCGGGCGCGATCTCGTACTGCTCGCCATCTGCCTCGACGACGAAGGGTTCGCCCGCGGTCACCTTGGCGGCCAGTTCGTTCTGGTCCATGCCGCTCATAGCCTGGCGGATTTTGGGATAGCCGCGGCCATACTTCTGACCCAACTGCTTAGGGTAGGGGAAGACCTCGACGTCGACCAGATCCCCGCTGGCATGGGTAAACTCCAGACCCTTGACATTCAGTTCGTCGAGCACAAGCTGTTGCAGACGCATCAGCCCGGCGTCCTCTTCCTCATTGAGCGTGCGCACGACCACCTGGGCCAACGGCTGGCGCACCCGCAGATTTGCGCTCTGACGGGCGGCATGGCCCAAGCTCGTGACCTTCTGGGCCAACGCCATGTCCGTGCTCAACTGCTCGTCGATCAGCGACTGATCGTAGGCAGGCCAGCGACTCAGATGCACGCTGTCCGATGCCTCCGGATCCGTCGAGACGACCAGGTTCTGATAGATCTCCTCGGCGATGAAGGGCGTCGACGGAGCCAGCAGTTGACTCAACTTGACCAGCACCTCGTGCAGCGTCGCCAGCGCAGCGGCATCGCCATCCCAGAAACGCCGCCGGCTCAGGCGCACGTACCAGTTGCTCACACTGTCCACAAACTCGGCGATCGGCCGCGTCGCCCCGAGCACATCATAGTTCTCCATGGCCTCGGTCACATCGCGGACGAGGAGATTGAGTTCCGACAATACCCACCGGTCAAGAAGGTGGGGTTGTTGGGTTGTTGGGTTGTTGGGGGATGAATTCCCCACTACCCCAATCCCTAGTCCCCAATCACTCAGATTCGCGTACGTCACATAAAAACTATACGTATTCCACAACGTATTCATGAACTTGCGCACGGTCTCGCCGACCAGGTTGACACTGAAGCGACGGCTGTTGCCCGGGGGGCTGGCCGTGTACATGTTCCAACGTGTTGCGTCTGCGCCGTGGGCGTCGAACACTTCCCACGGATTGACCACATTGCCCTTGGACTTGCTCATCTTGCTGCCGTCCTCGGCCAGGATGTGGCCCAGACAGATGACGTTCTGATAGGCCGGTCGGTCGAAGAGCAGCGTGCTGACCGCATGCAGCGTGTAGAACCAACCGCGTGTCTGGTCGATGGCCTCGCAGATGTAGTCGGCCTGCTGCTGTCGCTCCCAGACCTCCTGGTTCTCAAACGGATAGTGCCACTGGGCCACCGGCATGGAGCCGGAGTCATACCAACAGTCAGCTACCTCGGTGATGCGGCGCATGGTCCCGCCGTCGGGCCCAATCCAGGTCAGATCGTCCACGTAGGGGCGATGCAGATCCAGTTCGGTCAGATCGCGGCCCACCTTCTCAGACAGTTCGGCCACGGAGCCAATGCACTCTGCGTAGGTGCTCTCAGGCGCGTCGCTGACCCAGATAGGCAGCGGCGTGCCCCAGAAGCGATCGCGTCCCAGCGCCCAGATCGACATTGTTCTCTAGCCACTTGCCGAAACGGCCGTCCTTGATGTGACCAGGATACCAGTTGATCTCCTGGTTCAGGTTCACTAGCTGGTCTCGATAGGCACTGGTGCGGATGTACCAGGTCTCCTTGGCATAGTAGAGCAGCGGCGAATCGCAGCGCCAGCAGAACGGATAGGTATGCTCATAGTGGCCCGATTTGTAGAGCAGGCCGCGGTCCGCCAACTCATCCTGGATGGCCGGATCGGCGTCCTTGACGAAGACCCCGGCCCACGGCTCCACTTCAGGCTTGAAGGCGCCGGTCGGCGTAATGGTCTGGATCACAGGCAGATTGTACTTGCGCCCCACCTCCATGTCGTCCGCACCAAAGGCCGGCGCAATGTGGACGATGCCGCTGCCGTCGTCGGTACTCACGAAGTCAGCGGCCACCACGTAGGCATACTCCTCTTCCACCGGGAAGAAGGTATAGAGCGGTTCATAGCGTTTGCCCAGCAGATCGACACCCTTGAGTCTCTCCACAACCTCATAGCCCGGTGTCAACACAGTTTCGACCAGATCCTTGGCCAGATAGAGTACATCGCCGCTGACGTCGACAGCCTTCACGTAGTCGATCTTTTCGCCCACGGCCAACGCCACGTTGCCGGGCAGCGTCCACGGCGTGGTCGTCCAGGCCAACAGATAGGTGTTCTCTTCGCCCAGCACTTTGAACTTCACATAGACGCTGGGATCGATGGTGCCTTCCTTGTAGCCTTGGGACAGTTCATGGCTGCTCAACGGCGTACCGCAGCGTGGGCAGTAGGGAACGACCTTGTGCCCCTGGAAGAGCAGATCCTTCTCCCACAGCTGTTTCATGATCCACCAGAGCGATTCGACATACTCATTGTGGAAGGTCACGTAGGCCGTCTTGAGATCGACCCAGAAAGCCATACGCTCGGTCAGTGCCTCCCACTCGCTGATGTATTCCATGGTCGACTCGCGGCAGAGCTTGTTGAACTCGGCGATGCCGAACTCTTCGATCTGCTGCTTGCCTGAGAGGCCCAGTCGTTTCTCGACCTCGATCTCAACGGGCAGGCCATGGGTGTCCCAGCCGCCGCGGCGCTGAACGTAGCAGCCCTGCATGGTGTGATAGCGCGGGAAGATGTCTTTGAACGAGCGCGACAGGACGTGATGGATGCCGGGGCGTCCATTGGCTGTCGGTGGCCCCTCATAGAAGACGTATTCAGGGCCGCCCTCACGTTCAACCATACTGCGTTGGAAGACATCGCGCTCCCGCCAGAGATCGAGAATCTGCGTCTCCATCTCGGGGTAGTTGACCGAGGGACTGACGTCCCTGAATGGTGCCTTGGTTGTACTTTTGTCACTCATCATGATTCATCCTATGCTCAGTAAAATTTCCGTCAACTGTTCATTCGGAGCCTCACCCTGGTTCGACGCTCTAGCGTCGAACCAGGGTGAGGCGAAAGTCCGTTTCTATGTCAGTCGTCGCCCCTGCAATCGGTCCGGCTTCGTCCAACCCCAGCCGAGTTTATAGACACCCCGTTCGACCCACGCCTGGTAGCTACTATGTGGCCACTCCTCCGGTCGCTCCACCAGGCCGTGGTGGACCGGGTTGTAGTGAATCGAGTCCAAGGCCAGAGCAAACTCATCGAGATCATGGACCCGCCGCATTGCATAGGATCGTTGCCAAACCTGCTCGGCTGAAGGCATACCCAGCATCTGACGCCGATCCTGTTCAAACTGAGCCATGGCCGGCCGCACAATGGCATCGGTGTTCACATTCTTCGCCCGGACGCACCAGCAGATGCAGGTGCTCGGGCAAAAGCACGAAGGCCAGCGTCTCAAAGGGACTATGTCGCTTCACCCGGTTCAATACTACACGCAACGCATGATAATCGGTCTCATCGTTGAGAACCGGCTCCTGCCCGATAGTCGTGAGCGTCAGGAAGACGCAGTCGAGCATGAAGTAGGCATCGTAGAGCTTTGCATCCGGCATTGCTTCAGTCCAAATTGGTTGCTAGTTGGCACGTTCATGTCACCCAAGCTCGATGTAGATCCGCTTGTTGATCTTGCCTTTGCTCTTGTAGTCGACGACCTTCAGTTCGCCGACCTCGCCCGTGTTGCGGACATGCGTTCCACCGTCGGCCTGCAGGTCCAGCCCGACGATTTCGACGGTGCGCACCTCCTGGATACCCTCGGGCAACAGGTTGATCTTGGTACGGATCAGGTCCGGAATCTGAAAGGCCTCGTCACGGGGCAAGATCTGTGCCCGCACATCACGGCCGGCCGCCATTTCGACATTGCACGCCGCCTCGATCTCGCTGATCAGGTCGCGCGTCATGGACTCAAACTCGAAGTCCATGCGACTCTTGCCGGGATCCATGTTGCCGCCGGTGACGCTGGCGCCATAGTCTCGCCAGACCACACCACAGAGCACATGCATGGCCGTGTGCGTGCGCATCAGTTTGTAGCGTCGTTCCCAGTCCAACTCGCCATGGACGGGGTCACCGATGGTAATCGAAGGCTCACCGCCATTGGTCGCCAGCCAGTGCCAGAGCTTGCCGCCCTCACGCTTCACCTTGGTCACGGCAAAGCGGGCGCCGTTGATGTTCAACCAGCCCATATCGTTAGGCTGACCGCCGCCGCCCGGATAGAAGGCCGTACAGTCGAGTACCAGACGCAGGCTGTTTTCGCCGGCTTCAACTTCGGTAACCCTGGCGTCAAACTCCTTCAGATATGCATCCTGGTAATAGAGCAGTTCGGTCATGATCTTTGTTCCTTTTGGCAGGGGATCGGTGAATAGGGATTGGGTACTGTCTACGTTACCGCCAACATCCAATCTCCTAATCACCAATCCCCATTCCCTTCCCACCAATACAAAAACCCGCCCCCAAAACGGGGACGGGCATGAAAGTCCGCGGTACCACCCCGGTTCCCATGCCAATCTATCTGTCACTCAAAGGCACGGACACCTCAGTTGCAGAGCCGACAACAGACTATCTGTCGAGTCCACCGTGGGGATAACGGGCCACGATCCCGGTGACGTCTACTAGGGAGACCGACGTTGTCTATCGCCCTTTTGGGTCACTGCTCCGGAGGGATATTCGATGTCAAAGGGTCCATCCGGCTTCCACCATCCCGGACTCGCTGCCAAGCGTCCTGCTGAACGTTTCGACACCTACTCGTCTCCATCAACGCACTGTTTGATGTTGGCAGAAGTGTAGCACCGACATGATAGTGTGTCAAGGATGTTGCATACATTGGATTTCTCAAACATTTTCCGACCGCCGTTCCATCAGCACCACATCACGCCAGACACCATCCATCCGGCCCAGTTTCTCGCGCAGACCGACGAACCGGAAACCGGCCCGCTCGTGCAGGCGTATGCTGGCGCGGTTTTCAGGGAAGATGCCCGCCTGCAGTGTCCAGATGCCGGCTGCTTCGGAGGCGCTGACCAGGTGCGCCAGCAGTTGACTACCCACGCCTTGTCCCGAGGCCGCTGGATCCACATAGATCGAGACCTCCGCAACGCCTGCATAGACCCGTCGACTCGACACATGAGAAAGCGCGGCCCATGCCAGCATCCGACCGTCATCGCCAATCGTCTTGAAGATCAGCCCGTCGATCTTGCTTGCGAACCAAGTGTCACCGTCCGGCACGTCTGCAACCGTTTGAAACGTGGCGTAGCCCGTGCGGATACCGGTAATGTAGATGCGCTTGATGTCCGGCCAGTCGGCGCGGAGCGCAGGTTCGATTTCCATGGTTTTTCCTTCACATTACGATCCCAATCCGGGCACGGCCGCAGCGTGCGACGCACTGTCCAAACGAGTCGCCGTTAACCAGTCATAGTTGGACAGCGCATCGCACGCTCCCCATCAACCAGGGCCGGACCTTTCCAGACTTCCAAATCGTCCGGTTGACAACCCATCTCCCCTGTAGGATGATCTTCTTGTGACAAGCACAAATTGATCACACATCCGTGCCCCATCCAGGCCTATCTGTGTTCATCTGTGGTAAAAAATCAAGCCCGCCGATCACACAAAGGACATCTGTTATGGAGACCGACCAGCGACCCAACATCCTCTTCATCTGCGTCGACCAGTGGCGGGCCGACTGCCTGGGCTTTGCCGGCCACCCCACTGTCGAGACGCCACATCTGGACCGGCTTGCGAAGGAGAGCACCCACTTCACGCAGGCCTATGCCGCAACGCCAACCTGCGTTCCCGCTCGTGCAGCCATCTTCACCGGGCTATCGCCGCGCCATCACGGTTTCGTTGGCTATGACGATCACGCCGAATGGCACTACGATGTGACGCTGCCGGGGCTGCTGGCCGATGCAGGATACCATACCCAATGTGTCGGCAAAATGCACGTCAGTCCAGCTCGTCAGTTGATGGGTTTTCACAATGTCGTCCTGCACGACGGTTATCTGCACCGCGAGCGCTCGAAGAGTGATGACTACGGCCTGGTCGACGATTACACGCCCTGGCTGCGTAGGCAACTGGGCCAACCCGCTGCCGACTACATCGACACCGGCCTTGGCTGCAACGGCTACGTTGCCCGCCCATGGATGTACGACGAGATGCTCCATCCGACCTCATGGGTCGTCACCGAGAGCATAGACTTTCTGCGCCGCCGTGACCCGACCAAGCCCTTCTTCCTGATGATGTCCTTCCACCGCCCCCATCCGCCGCTCGATCCGCCCCAGCACTATCTCGACCGCTACCTGGCCAAGGATCTGCCGGCACCGGTAGTGGGCGATTGGGCCCCGGATGAACTCCCGGTTCGTGGCCTGGACAGCCCGGTACCAACCGATCAAGACCAGATCGACATGGCACGGCGCGCCTACTATGCCCAGATCACCCAGATCGACCATCATCTGAATCGCATGTTGATGGCCCTCTATGAATCCGGCGTGTTGGAGAACACGGCCATCGTCTTCGTAGCCGACCACGGAGAGATGCTCTACGACCACAACCTCATCGCAAAGGGCTTGCCATTTGACGCTTCGGCGCGCGTGCCTTTCCTGGTACGCCTGCCGGCAGCCGAGGCGCGGCAGGCCGCGCTGCGACAGGTCGAGCAGCCGGTTGAGCTACGCGACATCCTGCCGACGCTTTGTGACCTTGCCGGCGTCGATGTGCCGGAGATCGTCGATGGCCGCAGCGTGCTGCCGCTCTGCCAGGGCGAAGCCAAAGACTGGCGTTCGAACATACATGGAGAACACACGCTGGGTGAAGGCTCCAACCAATGGCTCACCGACGGGAAAGAGAAGTACATCTGGTTCACGCAAATGGGCCGGGAACTGCTCTTCGACCTGGAAACTGACCCGCTAGAGTTACACGATCTATCTGTTGAAAGACCCGAGCGTGTTGAGCATTGGCGCACCCTATTGATAGAAACGCTTGCCGGACGCGAGGAAGGCTATGTGCCGGATGGCAAGCTGGTTGTTGGACGTCCCCAAAGGGCAACGCTCTCCGATCCAGGCACATTCAAGCAACGTTGATCGCCATCGGTCATGCAGTGCGTCATTGAGATCCGATATCGTAAGGCGGGTATCCTCGCCTAAAATTCCATCCCATCGACGTCAACTCGCAGCGGTACATTAGAATTGTTGCGCCTTCAGTCCATTCGTTGACGCACCGCGCCAAAGTATGCTATTATCCGCACGCGCTCACGTGGCAACCCAAATCCTGTAGCAACCGCTCCCACAGGTCATTTCTAGCAGTAAAGAGCCATCTCGTTCTCACGAGTAGATAGTCAAAGCCATGCCAGATATCAAACGCTACCCGAATCGAAAGCTCTACGACACCGAAGCCAAGCGCTACGTAACACTCGATGACATTGCAGAGATGATTCGGTCGGGTCAAGATATTCACGTCACCGATCATGAATCGGGCGATGACCTCACGACACTGACACTGACGCAGATCATCTTGGAGCAGGAGAAGAAGGCATCCGGTTTTTTGCCTCGCTCCCTGCTCACCAGCCTGATCCGCACTGGCGGAGATACGCTTGAGCAGGTGGTTCGCTCGCTGCAAGCTACGCTGATCCACTCGGACCATGGCGATGATAGCGAGCGGTTCTCTTCAGGAGATGAAGCGAAGCCTGAAGCGGCGGGCGAAGACAAAGAAGCGGATGACGAAATTGTCCCGGCTATGGACAACGATAGCACATCCGCCTCAGTCATCGATGATCGTGTCTCGGACATGTTGCACCTGCTCAATGTGCCCACCCGACGCGACATGCGCCAACTGCAGGAACAACTCAATCTGCTGAGCTCCAGACTGGAGGAACTCTCGTTGGAGCAAGGATCGGTAGAGCAAGGAGCGGCAGAGAGAAAAACAGACGACCCAGGGCAAGAGATGGTAAAGAGCATGGAAAGTGACTCGGCTCCAATCCGGCCCAATACCCAAGCGGACACCCTCGAATCTAATTCACTCGACTCTGACTAACCCGGATAGGCCACTTGAGCTCTGAACCGTCGATTTGACGGGATGCGACCCCATCGCAGTTTAAGTGCCTCATAGACAAGCATGCAATCCATGAAACGCAACAAAGTAGCTCTGGTCCTGGCAGGCGGCGGCATTACGGGTGCGGTCTATGAAGTTGGCGCCCTGCGCGCCATTGAAGACATGCTAGTCAACTATACTGTCCAGGATTTCGACATCTACGTCGGCACCAGTGCAGGAGCCCTGGTCTCCTCTCTGATAGTCAACGGCTTTTCACCCACCGAAATCATGCAGATTCTGGACAAACGTCATCCTGAAATCCAGAGCTTAAGCGTCGGCGATCTCTTTCAGACCGATATCGGAGGCATGGTTCGGCGTGCTACTCGCCTGCCCAAAACCCTCTACAGCATAGGCCGCAACTCGCTTCATCATCTACGTGATGTCGCCATCTCTGACATTCTCTGGGAATTTGCCCACATCCTGCCCACCGGCCTCTACAGCGGCCAGGGACTGGAAAAGTATGTACGCACAGTACTCGAAGAGCGTGCCGGCATCAACCGCTTTGATCAACTGGAAAAGACCCTCCTCATCATCGCCACAGAACTTGAGACCGGCAAGCGTGCAGTCTTTGGACAAGGCGGCAAGAGCATTGTGCCGATTAGCCAGGCCGTGGCTGCCAGCAGCGCTGTACCCATTCTCTACCAACCTGTTGAGATTTTCCATCGGGACTATATCGACGGCGGTCTGCACGGATCCGCCAGCATCGACCTGGCCATCGAGGCAGGGGCAAAGCTCGTCGTCTGCATCAACCCAATGGTGCCGCTGGACACCACTTCCATTCCAGGGAAAGAGCATTACGTAAGAGAACAGGGCCTCCAAGCCATTACGAACCAATCGATTCGAACACTCTTACATGCCGGCGTTCGATATCACATCAAGAATATGCGCGTCAAATATCCCGATGTCGACATCATTGTTGTCGAACCGCAGCCGGACGACTATCGCATGTTCTCGTACAACCCGATGTACTTTGGCAGCAGGCTGACGGTTGCCGAACACGGTTTCGAAAGCGTAACTGTAGGGCTGCTAGAAAACTTCGAGTACTTCCAGCAAATTCTCTTGCGCCACGATATCGAGTTGACCAAGGATCTCGTAGCCGACGAGTTGGTCCAGATTCGCACAAGCGGTGAAGATCGGGCAGTTGTTCAACAGATCATCGAGCGTCCTGATCGGTCTCGGTCAGCAGCCAATGCGCGAGTCGATCTAGGAAACAGCATCGATCATTACCAGAGCGTCCCCACCCGAACGTAAGTGCCGACCGAAGCCTCCGCGGCCATTGTCCTGGTCTTTGTCGGGCATCAATTCCTACTCAAATTCATGTATGAAGGGCAAAGATAAATGGAATCCAACAAACGGTTGGCCTGGGGTGGCGGCGTGATCGGCTTGAGCATACTGCTTGTTCTGATTGCCTGGCTCTCCGTCATTCTGAGCGCACGTACCACCCACGAGTCTCAGCCACCAGAACCACTGGTGCCCACGGTCGTGGCTACCTTGTCGGACGAATCCCCTGATGCATCTTCCGATGCATCAGGGGATTCGTCCGAGTCGACACTCGGAACATCAGAGGATGGCCAACATTATCAGGAACTGACTTCACGTCGATTTCTTGTCGCCCCACAGCCGACTGTGAAGCCATTCACAACACAGTGGCGAACGGGCGTTGGCGTTGCGGCCATCAGTCCGCTGGCCTTCAACTGGCCCGCACCGCGGCCGGGATGGTATCTGAGTTGGTCAACCAACCTGGGTGAGATCGGAACACCCTACGCCCCTCCCGATGCGCCAGACATGAATTCGCCCGAATATGAGTCGCTAGGCATGGAGTTTGTACCCATGGTTCGCATGAAAGAAGGCAGACTGTTCCTAGACGACGAAAGATTGACAACATTGGCCCAGCACAACCCCGGACGCACCTGGCTGATTGGCAATGAACCCGATGTGGCCTGGCAGGACGACACCACACCAGAGGACTACGCACTGGCCTACCATCAGGCCTACTCTGCCATCAAGTCTGCCGATCCCACTGCCAAGATTGCCGTCGGCGGCGTCAGCCAGATCACGCCGTTGCGCCTCGCCTATCTGGACCGAATCCGCGCGGCCTACGAAGAAGAGTTCGGCGAAGTGATGCCCGTCGACATCTGGAACATGCACGCCTTTGTGCTGCGTGAAGAGCGCGACAACTGGGGCGTCAGCATCCCGCCCGGATTCGACGCTGTCGAGAGCGGCATACTCTGGGAGGTGGAGGACCACAACGATCTGCACCTGATCGAAAACCAGGTTCGCCTCATGCGCAGTTGGATGGCCCAGATCGGGGAGAGTGAGAAGCCGCTCTGGATCACTGAATATGGCATCCTGATGCCGGCAGAGTATGGCTTTCCGCCCGAAACGGTCGACGCCTTCATGATCGACACGTTCGACCTATTCGAAACGCTACGTGATGAGCAGGTCGGTTATCCTGACGATGATCACCGATTGGTCCAACGGTGGGCCTGGTTCAGCACCTACTTCCGGCTCTATCCCACAGGAAATCTCTTTGACAGTTCTGGCTCGCCGACGCCGTTGATGGAGTCTATGAGCGACTATCTGCAGGCACAAGAGAAGTAGGGCAGCCTGCTTCATCGCCGTAGCGCTGATCACAGAGCGAAGCGATGCGCGTCACGATGCGCCGGGTGGCATCAGGGCGTCCCAGCAAACGCGCCTTCACTGCAAACGCTTCAGCTTCACCCTGCCCGTTGCTGAGCCAATACGCGACGATAGAGGCGATCTCATCGGGATGCGAGGAAAACAGCCCGGCCCCGCCACCCACGACGTAGTCTACATTTGCCTCTTCCTGGCCGGGAATGAATCCGCTCAGCACCATCGGTAAGCCACAGACCAGCGCCTCGGCAATCGTTCCGGGACCTGCTTTTGTGACCAAACAATTCGCTGCATGCATCCACTGATCCATGTTCGACACATAGCCTCTGATCCGTGTGGGGACAGGCCAACCATGCGCATCCAGATCGACGTCGTAGCGCCTCGTTTCGTCCACATATAACGGCCAACTGTCCACGCGATCCGTGCTCACCGGCTAACGCATCGGCCATGCGCATGGCGATCTCGGCGATGGGACCATGTCCCTCCCCACCACCGGTGATTATGGCTGTTGGTAGGATCGGGTCCAGGGAAAGGTCCCGTCGCAGGGTCTCCCTGCTGCCGTACGGCTCATGGAACGCTTGCCGGACCGGCACCCCATACTCATAGAGCGAAAGTGGATCGACGCCGCAGACCACCGCTTGTCGTCGGGCATCCTGGCTGCCGACGAAACAGAGATCGATCTTGGGGTGAAACCAGGTGGGATGAGCCGTGGCCAGATCGGTCACCACAGTGACAAAAGGGATACGCCGATCCGCTGAATCGCGAAGACAGTGCTGACCCAATGCGTCCAGGGCGATGTGCTGTATCAGGGGATGGACGGAGATGACAAGGTCGGGCCGATGATCGGCAAACAGTTGCACCAGATCATTGCGAACAACCCATGAAGCGGCCGCAGCCAGGGGATTGATCACACGCTGTGAAGCGCCCATATTCCACATCCACTGCCACAGCCGCGGCAGATGATTGGTCAGCGACGCATAGGTTTTCGGTAATTGGGAGAGCGGTTGGGGCAGGTGATCGACCAACAGATCGATGATTTCGATGTCGAAACGGCCAGGGAAAGCGTGCTTGAATCCCGAACGCAAAGCCTCAGCACTGGCCCGATGTCCATCACCGGTGTTGCTCATGAGAATGAGCACACGCTGCTTGAGCAAGATGCAACTCAGTAGGCGCCGCGCGCACGAATGACCGCGGGGATCGAGCGCAACAGGATACCCAAGTCCATGCCCAGGCTCCAATTTTCGACGTAGTATATGTCGAGCAAAACCATCTCGTCGAAGGTCAGATCACTGCGCCCGCTAACCTGCCAGAGGCCGGTAATTCCCGGACTGGCCATGAGACGACGCTTATGCCAATTGAGATACTGTTCCACCTCTTCAGGCAGGTTGGGTCGCGGCCCGACTAGACTCATGTCACCCCACAGCACGTTGTAGAACTGGGGAATCTCGTCCAGGCTATACCTTCGTAAGAAACCGCCGACCCGAGTACGACGTGGATCATTACGCACCTTGAATAACGGCCCGGTCGCTTCGTTCTCCTCGTCCAACTCCACGCGCATATCCTCGGCCCCCACAACCATGGAGCGGAACTTGTAACATCGAAATGGTTCGCCGTTTCTGCCGACGCGGGTCTGCACATATAGGATCGGCCCCTTGGAATCCAGGCGAATCGCCAGTGCAATCAGGAGCCCGAGCGGCAACAGGATCAGGCTCGCCAATCCACCCAGTATCAGGTCGGACGACCGTTTCACGAATCGATTCCACCCTTGAATCGATACATCCCGGGTGCTGATCAGCGGAATGCCATTTAGATCGTGCACTTCCATCTGATTCTTGGTCAATTGGAAGAGATCGGGCACCACTTGCGCCTGCACGCCACGTTGCTCGCAGAGACGAAGAAGGCGCTGTATCGTACGATGGCTCTGCCAGGGCAGACAGATGATCACGGCATCCAGCTCTACTTCCGCCAACACAGGCTCAAAGTTGTCGATGGAACCCAGCGCCTTGAACGGCCCGACATCCGTCGTCCCCTTTGCCGGATTGTCATCAAGGAATCCAACCAGCTGATAGCCGTAATCAGGACGTGCAACCACCGTGCGCATGACCATACGACCCACATCGCCGGCCCCGACAAGCACGACCCGGTCCACGCCAACGCCATATTGGCGCAGGTGAGCACGTCCGATCTGAATTAGAAGTCGGCTGATGGCCAGCAACAATGTGACGAACAACGCAGCGTAAAGGAAGATCAGGCGACTCAGCAACACCTGGCTGACGAACAGGTTGGCCACGATGAGCACCACCGTGCCTGCCATGGTGGCCGTCCCGATGACGTATACCTCCTCGACCCAATTTCGGCCACGCATGTAGGGATAGACATCCGACAGGTAGAAGACAAGGAGGAGAATGGCCAGGTATGCCACCATGAAAGGTGTATACTGGGAGAATTTGACCGCGTTGGATGGATCGACCAGACGAAACCACTGCAATTCGTAACGGACAAAATAGGCGATGGTGAACGCAACAATGATCAACAGTGCATCGGAGAGAACCAACAGATATTTCCAGGCCCAACCGGGTACCGACTGAGCAAAGCGCGCCAATCCACCCGGGCGTTGGCCGGCGTTGACCGTAAACCCATTCATCGTTGTACCGGGTGGATCAACTCTGTTGACAGTTGCCATGAGCGTACGACATTACTCCAGCGGTTCAGTGGATTGACATCATCATCTGGACATCAGACGCCAGCAAGTTCGATGAGATCTGAAACCCGAGTAGAATATAATTGAAACAGGCTTGCAAAAACTCGTCAAGTCCAACCGTCAGCGGGTGCATTTCACGCGAGAGGCAGGATCTCACCTGCCGGGGACGGTCCAATCCAATTCGGTCATGCCAACATCTCCTGGACGGTCCCCCCGAATCTGAAATGCATCCCTTTAGTCTACATACGCCCGTCGATAAACATCGGCTGTTTCCTGCGCAGTTCTTGTCCACGAAAAGTTGCTTGCCTGCGCCAAACCAGCCCGGCGCAGCTCCCGTCGTGCATCTTCATCCGAGATGAGTCTTTCCAGGGCGGCAACAAGGCCGTTCTCATCGTTGAGCGCAAATGTCAGTGCTGCACCGTCTGCAATCTCCAAGAGACTCCCGGCGCGACTGCAAAGTGCAGGCGTTCCGCAAGCCATAGCCTCAAGCAAGGGAAGGCCAAAACCCTCAAAGCGACTGGGGTAGACAAACCCTTCGGCGGCCCGATACCAGTCAACCAGTTCATCAGAAGCCACAAATCCCGGAAAGAGCACGTCGTCATCCAGACCAAGCTCACGAACAGTCGCAAAGACCTGATCGTAATACCACCCCTTGCCGCCGGCCAGAACAAGCTTCACCCCTTGGTCAGTGGAAGATGCCTGTGAACGCCAGCAGGCAAATGTGCGGATCAGCATCTCAAGATTCTTGCGCGGCTCCAGTGTGCCCAAGTAGAGCAAGAACCGAGCCGGCAGGCCCCGTTGCCGCCGAAACCTTTCGATCTTGGCCGGCTCACCGGGCGAAAACTCTGAACCAACACCATTGTAGATCACATCAACCTTGTGCGCATCAACGTCGAAAAAGCGCACGAGGTCGTCGGCTGTCTGGCGGCTGACTGCGATGACGCGGGCGGCGCGGTTCACGCTCGCCCGGCAAAGTCGTGATAGATAGACACGTTTGAGGCGGGGCAATGTTTCAGGTTCGCGGACAAAGCTGAGATCATGGACGGTGACGACGCCGGGGACCGATGTCGTCAGTGGCAACACGTTGACCAACCCGTGGACAAGATCGACACTGTGCCGCTTTAGCTGTCCCGGGAATGCCGACTGTTCCCAGGCGATTCGGACCTCAGGTCGCTGCAAGTGCAGACCGCTGGCTATCAGTTCGACGCCGGGCGTCTCAAAGCCCTTTGCGTTGACGAACGCAATCAGAGAGAGATCCGTTTCCGGACGCAAGGCCAGGGCGCCTAGATGACGCAGCAGGTGTGCGCTGTAGTTGCTCACGCCGGCGCTACGATAAGTGGATTGCGTATTGAGTAATTGGGCGTTTATGCCAACGCGCATAGTCTCTCGTAGACTTCCACGGTGCGTTCGGCCACGCTCCGCATGGTGTAGTGAGTCAAGACCCGTTCTCGACCGGCCCGGGCCAACCCTTCGCGCAGGACCGGCTCATCGCTCAACCGCTGCAACTGCTGGGCCAACTCTTCGACATCGTCCTCAGGAAAGACCAGTCCCGCATCCCCAATCACATTGGGAATCTCTCCGCTATCGCTGCCGACCACCGGCACGGCACAGGCCATCGCTTCAATCAGAACACGCCCGAATTGCTCTTGCCAACCGGACGTGGCCCGGCTGGGCAACACAAATGCGTCCAACTGGTGATAGAAGTCCGCCATTTCGTGACTGGATACTCGGCCCACAAACGAAACGTGGGGCGCAATCCCCAGTTCGTCGGCAAGCTGTTGTAGGCTAAATTGTTCATCACCTTCCCCCGCAAGCAACAATCGCCAACTGGTGTCTAGACCAGCACAGGCCCGCAACAACGAGTCAAGACCCTTTTCCGGCAGAAGCCCGCCTGCGTATCCGATGACAAACGGTTCATCCTCAGGAGGCGATGAAGCATCAAGTTGCTGACGTTTCGGAGAGAATGTCGCTGGATCAACGCCAAATTGGGGAATCACAGCAACTTCACCGGTGTAGCCTTTGCCACGCAACACGGCGCAAGCATCGAGATTCCCCGCCATGGCAATTGGCGTACGGCGATAGTTGGCCTGTTCCATCCAACGAAACGGCGGCGGATAGCGACGGTCGAGATTCTGCCACGTGAAGAAAGTGCCGGGAATATCCTGGCGAGCTGCCGCACGTAGGGCATGCCAAGTCGCAAAGTTATAGGGTTCTTCATCCATGTGCAGGAGATCGGGCTGAACTTCCGCCAACTCGCGGTCGATGTCGGGGTAGTAGTGGAGATGAAAGCGACCATTCAGACGGACGGGCGTGATCTGCAATCGGTAGTTGCTAACGTGCCGTTCCTCTGCAGCCTGAAAACCGCGTGAGTCCTTCCAAAAAGGAGGAATGAGCACGGTCAGATCGACGCCACAACCGGCGATCTCCTCTGCCTTGCGTTGATATGCACCAACTACCAGCGCCTTGCTGATCATCAAGACTCGCATGAGAACATTATAGGGGGTTGGTTTGTGGTTGGGCAAACGAAAAACGAGACAGTCCGGATTCGCCGAAGCAGCCCTACTCGGTCTCGGCGAGTGCCTCTGCGAAGATGGCGAGTCCTTCTTGCACTTGCGCCTGACTGACAATCAGCGGCGGAATCCACCGTACGACTTGGCCGTCGTAGCCGCAGGAGAGCAGCAGCATATCGCGCTCATAGCAAGCGCTGACGACCGCCTTGGCACGTGCGCCCCACGGTTCACCATCAGATGTGGTGAATTCAGTAGCAACCATCAGCCCACGGCCCCGCACATCGCCAATGACAGGGTAGGTCTCCTGCAGATGGCGCAGCCCTGTCATCAGAAGGTCACCCGTGTGCGCCGAGTTCTCGATCAGGTTCTCGTCGCGCAGCACCTGGATGGTCGCCACGGCCGCGGCGCATGCCACCGCATTGCCGCCGTAGGTGCCGCCATGGGAGCCGACCGGCCAGCGTTCCATCAGTTCATGGCCCGCGGCGATGCCCGAGAGCGGCATGCCGGAAGCGATCCCCTTGGCCATGATCATGATGTCCGGTACGACGCCGCTCTGTTCGATGGCAAACCAGGTTCCGGTGCGGCCAAATCCACTCTGCACTTCGTCTGCCACCAGCAAAATGCCATGCTCGTCACAGATCTGACGCATGGTCTGCAAGAAGCGGGCAGGCGCGGGCACGTAGCCGCCTTCCCCAAGCACCGGCTCGATGACCATTGCAGCGGTCTCGCCGGGAGCGGTCTGCGTCTTGAGCAGCCGCTTCAGTTCGTCAATGGCAAAATCGACCGTGGTCTCCTCATCCCATCCGTACAGGTAGGCGTTGGGAAAGGGGGCCACAAAGATGCCGGACACTAACGGCTGATAGCCCGCCCGATAGATCGTCTTCGATGTCGTCATGGACATGGCTGCGTGGGTACGGCCATGGAACGAACCCTGGAAGACAATGATATTTGAACGGCCCGTCGCGGCCCGCGCCAACTTGACTGCCGCCTCTACGGCTTCTGCGCCCGAATTACTGAAGAAGAATGTGTCCAGTCCGATCGGCACAACGCTGCTCAATTCCTCTGTCAACTGGATCAGCGGCTCATGGTAGACTATGTTGACCTGGGCGTGTAGCATCTTCGCCGCCTGCTCCTGAACCGCCCGCACAACCTGCGGGTGCGCGTGTCCCGTGTTGGTCACACCGATGCCGCTGGTAAAATCAAGATAGCGCCGCCCGTCCACATCGTAGAGATAGACGCCTTCGCCGCGGTCGGCGATGATGGTCTCTGATCGGCCCCACACAGGCGATATACGGTCTAGCCGAGGATCGTTCATGGCATACCTTTCAAGTTAGATTGATTCAATCAGTATAGATCTTACCCGAGCCGATTCCATATTGGTAACGCCGGTACGGCAAGTCCGTTCCGGCGTACGTCAAATAGCACACAACGCCATACTGTTTCTAAACTGACATTTCTACGAGATCGATAGTTTCTGGCCACAGGGATTTAGAGATTCAGGGATTGAGTGATTGCGGACTCGTCAGAAATCGCCCAGTCTCAGGCCGAAGGCCAAAATCTCTCAATTCGAAAAGATATGATCTCGTCATGCTTTTGGTTTAGTTCAGTTCGGCGTGCATACCACGCCAGAAATCCAGCGACATTTCCTCTCGTAGAGCCTGTATGAGGATCTCCGCCGGAATTCACCAGGCCTTCAACGCTCGGCGACCTCAGCTTGGGGTGGACAGTCCGCCCATTAGCCGTTACGATATTCCCATGAATACGATATTCCCATAAAGCTGCAACCCATCACATGGAGCAGATATGACTGTTCATTTGAATGCCCAAGTGGGCGCGATCGCAGAAACAGTTCTTTTGCCCGGCGATCCGTTGCGGGCAAAATTCATTGCCGAAACTTTCTTGGACAACGCCCGGCAGCACAATGACGTGCGGGGCATGTATGGTTTTACCGGCGACTACAGAGGTCGGCGGGTCTCCGTGCAGGGTACGGGCATGGGTGTTCCCTCCATCTCCATCTACGTGCACGAACTGATCAATGAGTACGGCGCAAAGAACCTGATCCGTATCGGCTCTTGCGGGGCCTTTCAGCCGGAATTGAAACTGATGGATATTATTCTGGCCCAGGCCGCGTCTACCGACTCACATGTGAATCGACTTCGCTTCGGCGGCATGGACTTTGCACCTGTGGCCGATTTCGGCCTGCTCATGAAAGCATATGAAGCCGCGGTCGCCAAAGGCGTCGACGTCAAAGTGGGCAACATCCTCACCAGCGACATCTTCTACGGCGACGATCCGGACGGCTGGCGGCTCTGGGCCGACTACGGTATACTGGCTGTCGAGATGGAATCAGCAGCCCTCTATACGCTGGCGGCCAAATTTAACGTTCAAGCGCTTTCGATCCTCACCGTCAGCGACAGTCTGGTGCGGGATGAGGCCCTCTCGTCCGATGACCGTGAGACGGCACTACGCAACATGATCGAAATCGCGCTGGAAGTGGCGGGGTGAGGGGATGGAGTCTTGAAAGCCATGCATATCCAACGAGTCATCCTAATTGTCCTAGACAGCGTGGGCATCGGCGAAGCGCCCGATGCAGCGACGTACGGCGATGTGGGCAGCCACACGCTGGGCAATATCGCGCAGGCAGTCGGCGGCCTGCATTTGCCCAACATGGAATCCATGGGGCTGGCCAACATCGCCATCTTAGATGGGGTAAAGCCACAACTATCGCCCATGGCAGCCTACTGCAAGATGGCCGAGGTCTCTTCCGGAAAGGACACCACCACCGGCCATTGGGAACTCGCCGGCATCCATTTGCACCGCAGTTTCCCGGTCTATCCCGATGGGTTTCCCGATGATGTGATGGCCCGCTATGAGGCCGAAACCGGGCGTGGCTGGTTGGGCAACTATCCGGCATCAGGGACCGCAATCATTGAGGAATTGGGGCCGGAACATCTGGCGACCGGCAAGACAATCGTCTACACATCGGCCGACAGCGTCTTCCAGATCGCAGCCCACGAAGATGTGATCCCGCTGGATGAACTCTATGAAATCTGCGAAACCGCCCGTGCAATCCTGCGTGGCAAGCATGAGGTGGGTCGGGTCATTGCTCGCCCGTTCGTGGGCGAGCCGGGGGCATTTGAGCGAACGGCCAACCGTCGTGACTTCTCTGTGCTTCCGCCGGAACCTACGTTGCTGGACGCGCTCAAAGATGCGGGACAGATGGTCTATGCCGTCGGCAAAATTGAGGATATCTTCGCGGGACAGGGAATCACCGATGCCGTCCACACAACGCATAATATGGACGGTGTAGACCAGACGCTGGCGGCCATGCGTGAACGAAGTGAGCAGGGCTTGATCTTCACCGATCTGGTCGACTTCGACGCCAAGTTTGGGCATCGAAACAATCCCCAGGGCTATGCCAATGCCCTGGTCGAGTTCGATCAACGCGTCCCGGAACTGCTGGCCGCCCTACAGCCTGATGATATTCTGGTTCTGACGGCAGATCACGGGAATGACCCCACGTTCCCCGGCACGGATCACACCCGTGAATATGTGCCGCTGCTTGTCATTGGGCAGGCCATCAACTCCGGCATCAATATCGGTACACGTTCGACATTCGCCGATCTGGCGGCGACCATCGCCGAAATGCTCGCAGTCAAAGCGCCCCGTCATGGCGAGAGCTTCATGGCACTGCTGGTTGATTAAGAAGTCCCCAGCACTGATCTGGTGCCCTCTGATCAAAGCCAATATCGGTGGCCAGTGCCGGGCACTTGGCGGGATTCAATTTCTTGGCGCGGCCTCAACCACCGATCGGCAGCGTAACCGTGAAGCGGCTGCCCATGCCCCGGCTGCTCTCTAAATTGATGTCGCCGCCGTGGGCGACGACGATATCCCTGGCGATGGCCAGCCCCA
Organism: uncultured Chloroflexia bacterium; assembly: GCA_963848115.1. Lineage (GTDB taxonomy): Bacteria > Chloroflexota > Anaerolineae > Caldilineales > Caldilineaceae > JAWKOK01. The sequence goes on from CAWKCP010000025.1 coordinate 284,530, forward strand.
GCCCCATCCCTTGTGGAAACCTGCGGTCAGCCTGGCCACGCTGAAACGGCTCAAAAATCAGCGCCTGTTCATCGACGGGTATGCCCGGCCCGTTGTCGCCAATGCGAATCCAACATGCGCCGGACAGCATCTCCGCGTCCGTCGACCTCGAAACACCGGCTTCCACCAAGATCGTACCGCCCTCAGGCGTGTACTTAATGGCGTTGCTGAACAAGTTGCCCAACGCTCGCCCCATCTGATCACTGTCTATCGACATCGATGGAAGGTCGAGCGGAATATCGGCACGCCAGGTAATCCCCTTTTCACCTGCGGCATGACGCCACAGTGTCATGACCTGGGGCAACCATTGGCTGATCGGCGTCGGCTGCAGGTTGAGATCCAGCGGCCCGAGCACTTGACTGTGAAGCCGGGTCAGATCTTCCAACAACGGCTGCATACGCGCGATCTGGTCATTCATGCCCACAAGCAATTCGTCTCGCAGTTCCGGATCGGCATGTGCGCCATGCCTGAGTGCATCCACGGCGGCGCGCAGCGAGCCCAATGGACGACCCAATTCGTGGACAAGATTGGCCAACAGGCGGCGACGCGCATTCTCCAATGTCTCCAACCGATCCACCAGCGCGTTGACGGCCTGGTAGACTGCATCGATCTCCACAATGTCCTGTTGAGGTAAAACGTCGGGCCGATCCCCGCCGGCGATGGCATAGACGGTTCTTGTCACCCGCTTGAGTGAGCGTTCAATCCGCAACGCCAGCCAGAGACCGAGCAGCACAGCCAACGCAAGAAGCGTAATCACGACGGTCAAGAGCAACCAGGCAAGATTGTCCAGCCGCTGTTGCGTCATATCAACCTCTTCTGTCAGCAGTATGACCCCGCTCAACCGGTTTTCGACATCAAAGACGGGGACGAGAAAATCCGTCAGGTTGGCGGCCTGCTCTGCGTTTCGCACCTGAATCTCCAGCGTGCTCTGGCCGGAAAGAATGGCGGCCACGCCTTCCTCGGTCAGTTGCTCACCGATGCGGTCGGCATTCACTTCCTCGCTGGAGGCCAGAATCCGCCCTTCCGAATCCAGCATCGTGAGCATGGTCAGGCGCAGATTGGCATTGGCCAGAAACTCCTGGGCCGCCGCCGGATCGTCCCAGATCGATTCAACCTGGCCTGTGATCGATGCCAGGGTTTGGGCCTGATAGGTCAACCAGTCCGCCTCACGGTCGAGCGTGTCTTGAACTGCGGAGAGTGTGCCCTGAGTGAGCAGCACGACGTAGATCGCCAGACCAATCAGCGGCGTAACGACCAAAATCGGAAGTATGTGACTGATGACGAGGCGGCCACGCAGCGTTCGCATTAAGCAGCTCCGGTGCAGGGATGAGTCCACTGCGAAAAGCCGCAGATGAACACAAATGGATGCAGGTGTAAACCGGGTTTCTCTGGTTTTCCGCCGTGACCATCTGTGCCGGCTCTGCGTCTCCGTGGAAAGAGACACCGGTTTGCAACAGAGCCAAGGAAAAAATCAGAGTTCATGGACAACGAGCTTATAGCCGACACTGCGGACAGTAACCAGACGAGTGGGTTTGTTGGGAGACTCCTCCAGCTTCTCACGCAGCCGCCGCATGTGAACATAGAGCACCTGCGGTTCACCGACAAACTCCGCTCCCCAGACCTGTTCCAGCAACTCGTCAGAGGGCAGCACGTTGCCCGCCTCCTGCGCCAAGGCGTGGAGCAGATCAAATTCACGCCGCGAGAGTTCGATGGACGTCCCGGCAACAGCGACGCTATGGGCCGCCGTGTCGATGACCAGGTCGCCGATGACCAGTCGGCTGGCGCTCGGGGCGGCAGGGACAGGGGCGCTATGTTGAGATCGACGCAACACAGCCCGAATGCGAGCCAGCAGCACATCCATGTCAAAGGGCTTGGTCACATAGTCATCTGCGCCTAGCTCCAGGCCCAGTATCTGCTCCAGTTCCCGACGTCTGGCCGTCAGAAAGATGATAGGGATGTCATGCTCCAAGCGTAATTGCCTCAAGACCTCCAGACCATCCATGCCCGGCAGACCGATATCAAGCAGCATCAGATCAGGCGGGTCCTGCCCTACGGCAAGAAGCGCCTCCTCACCGGAAGCGGCAGAGCTCACACGATACCCAGCCTGCTCCAGTCGGAAAGCCAGGCTACGGCGCATCAGTGAATCGTCATCTACAGAGAGAATATGCATCTTCATGTCACCCATTGTACCAAAAGCATTGGGTTCGATACAGATGCCCAAGTTTCGAATGCATGTTTGGGCCGTGGGCCTGCTACGCAAACAAAACGAGATGAGGAAATAGGGGCATGCCCTTGTGGCCGCCCACCGTCAACAGTCCGCTAACCGCATCCATCGGCCCGATTCCACATATGTTTCACACCCATGATTGACAGCGTTCTGGTCCTCACATACAATCCACCCATGAAGATCATGACATACAACATTCGCGGGTGGCGGACGATGGACGACCAGCCCAATTTGGATGCGGTAGGGGATGTCATTGCTGCATTGCAGCCCGACATCGTTGGCCTGAACGAGGTATTTCATCCACACAGTATCGTTCGCTCCCAAACGAACGGCGAAGACATTACCCGCGAAGAAAATGCCCAATACGTGCCTGCGTTGGAGCGTTTGGCCCAGCGGCTAGGCATGACCTATGTGTTTGGGCCTTGCTTGCGCTGGCCTGCCCAGAACGACATGCCTGCCGGCGCCTATGGAAACGCCATATTGAGTCGATGGCCGATACTTGCCGGCGCGGGCCATCACTTGACGGCGGTAGAAGGCAAGGAACAGCGTGGCCTGCTGGAAGCGCGCATCAACTTGCCCGATGGTCGGGCATTCACGGTCTATCAAACGCATCTAGGCTACAGCGACGAAGAAGTACGCTTGATCCAACTGCGTGCCGTGCGTGCCTGGACAGTCAGAGATCGCAACCGTCCACACATCGTGATGGGCGACTTCAACGCCATCAGCCTGTGGGACTTTGAAGGACGGGAACAGAAGTTGATCGATCTTTCACACCATCCGAAAGGCAGTAATTTGGGCGGTGGTGAGAAGGGTCCTCGCGTCGTAGCCCAGATGCTCAAGTCAGGCTACACGGATTGTTACAGTCTTTTCGGTCCGCCTGCCCAAGGCAGCTACATCCCGGCCACCGATCAGCCTATCCGTATCGACTACATCTTTGCTAGCCGACCCCTTGCGCCCCACGTCACCGACTGCCGGATCTGGCGCGAACCATCTGGGGACGAAGCATCGGACCATCGGCCCGTCATCGCCGAAATCGAGGATACGGGTTGGTGATAGGGGCATTGGAACTGGGGACTAGGGGATCGGTGGCCACGCCCACAAACCCCAATCCCCAGTTCCCAATCCCCAATCCAAAATCCCCATCACCATGGATCTATTTGACCACGCCCACCAAGAAAGACTGAAGAACGAAGCGCCATTGGCTGCACGCATGCGGCCGCGCACGTTGGACGAATTTGTCGGCCAAGACCACATCGTTGGGCCGGGCCGGCTGCTGCGGCGCTCCATTCAAGCCGATCAACTGGGCAGCCTGATCTTCTACGGACCGCCCGGCACCGGCAAGACCACACTTGCACGCGTCATCGCCAACACCACTCGTGCCCATTTCATCGCACTGAATGCCGTTCTGTCCGGCGTCAAAGAGATTCGCGAGGCCGTGGCCGAGGCACAGGAACGGTCCAAGCACTACAGCCAACGCACCACGCTCTTCGTCGACGAGGTCCACCGCTTCAACAAAGCCCAGCAGGACGCATTGTTGCCCTGGGTTGAAAATGGAACGGTTATCTTTATCGGGGCCACCACCGAAAACCCCTACTTCGAGGTCAACAAGGCATTGGTCAGCCGCAGCCGCATCTTTCAGTTGCAGCCGCTGACGCGCGATCACCTAAAAACCATCGTCCTACAGGCGCTCTCCGATCCGGACCGCGGTTACGGCAAACTCAACGTGCGCGTAGACGACGATGCCCTGGACCATTTGATCGACGTGGCCGGCGGCGACGCGCGCGGCGTGCTGAATGCGTTGGAACTGGCGGTTGAGACAACGGAGGAAAAAGAGACCGGTGATTCGGAAATTGAGGGGTTGGATTCCGGTGATGACGTCAGCCTCCCCGCTTCACAATCTCCTAATCTCCCAATCCCTGATCCCCAATCCCCAATCATCCACATCAGCCTCCCCATCGCCGAAGAGTCCATCCAACGCCGCGCCGTTCTCTACGACAAAGAGGGCGACTATCACTTCGACACGATCAGCGCCTTCATCAAGAGTCTGCGCGGCAGCGATCCGGATGCAGCCATGTATTGGATGGCCAAGATGATCTATGCCGGAGAGAGTCCCCGGTTTCTCTTCCGGCGCATGTTCATCTTCGCGGGCGAGGATATCGGCATGGCCGATCCCAATGCCATGCAGGTGGTCTCTGCCTGCGCCCAGGCCTTCGAATGGGTGGGCATGCCGGAAGGGCGTTTTCCGCTCTCCCAGGCGGCCCTCTATCTGGCGACAGCGCCCAAGTCCAACTCAGCCTTTGCCCTCTTTGACGCGTTGAGCATGGTCGAACAGGAGACCGACAGCGGCGTGCCCAACCATTTGCGCGACGCCAATCGCGACAAGGAGGGCTTCGGCCACGGCGAGGGATATCTCTATCCTCACGCCTATCGCGATCATTGGGTCGCCCAACAATATCTGCCGACATCGCTGCAAGGCAAAGTCTTCTACCAACCGTCTGACCAGGGCCACGAAGCCTCTATTCGTGAACAGGTGGCACGCCGGCGCGAGGCACAGCTGGCGGCCATGGTCGAGGCGGAGGACGATTTCATCGAGATGTACACCTTCTCGCCCGATGATCCGGCTCGCGACCGCTGGCTGCAGCGGACCGTCTCCAGCGTGGGCGAACGACTCGGCGATCTGCGCGATCGCGTGCTGGATTCCGCCCAACTTGCGCGCCACAGTCTCGTGCTTGATCTCAAGGCCGGCAGTGGATTGCTGACCTGGGATGCCCTGCGTCGCGTGCCCGAAGGCGGCGTCTACGCATTGGCTCGCAACGACCGCGATGCCGAAGCCCTCCACCAGCAGGCGAAACGCCTGGATGAGATCGAGCGCCCGCTCATCCTCACTGGTACGCCGGCACAATTGCCGGACCTGTTGCAGGATGAACCATCGCTGCGCTTTGACGCCATCGTTGGCTACAACGCATTGCTCGATCTGGACGACAAGGCAGGCGCCATCGCCGCGCTGGCCGATCGACTGAGCCCGCACGGCGTCATCAGTCTGGGCGAACGCATCCCGCGTCAGACTCAGCGCCTCTATGCGCTGATCGACTGGAGCGGTATGGATCTACAGCTGGTAGAGAAGGTTCGCGAGGCTGAGGAAGCGATCTACAAAGCGGACGACGATCCCCTGATCAACTGGGATGCGGAAACACTGATTGCCGCGTGTTCGGCTACGGGTCTGAATGTGGAGACTCAGCTTGCCGATGAAACCAGCAAGGTGCAGGTGACCAAGGCCGTGCTGGCGCGCTGGTTCTCGCCCTCTGAGAACCAGCGACCGAGCTATGCGCAGCGCCTGGAGACACTGCTCTCGGCCGCGGAAACAGCTCAGGTCCAAGTCCTCTTCGAGCGCCAGCTAAGCGGCCAAGCCGTCGACTGGCATGGACGCGTCGTCTATCTGCAGGCCCATCCGAAGAGTGTTGATTGATTCTATCCGAAAGCAGGTGGGACTATCCAGGCGGGCCACTGCGATCAATGGCCAGCCGCAGGTTGTACTCCTGCGCCATGAGTCGCTCCAGTTTTGTTTCAAGTTTTTCGATCCGCTTTCGGTCCGGCTTTTCGACATCGGGACGTCGCTCTCTCTCCAACTCACGCCGAGTCCGTCCGATCTCGCGTTGCACTTCCTGCTTGCGTGCAATGAGTGCATATCGATCCGCCATCATTCACCTACGCTTTCGCGCACAAGGCAGCATATCCGGTTGAAAAATAGGTCTGGATTCTGATTAAAGCCAGACCTATTTGCAGCCTTCCCCAACCGCTATCTTCCTGCATCGATCTTAGGCTTTCCCAAAATAGGTACTATACGGGAGTTGGCAAAGCCTCAAGCCATTCCAGGCAAAGATTTCCTTGCAACGGTAATTTATCCCTCTGGAATGGCCTTACTTGTCATCCTTGTATTCATCAGGGATGAAAGATTCCGAGAAATCACGCACCTCGCGGGGCTTGTAGAGCCCATACGCAATCCCGACGCTGAGAAAATAGAGCGAGATGAGCGGCAACATCACGATTGCCATGTTGACGGGATCGATGGTCGGCGTGATGGCAGCAGCGGCAATGGCGATGATAACGATAGATTGTCGCCAGTAGCCCAGAAGCTGTGGCCCGCTGAGCACACCGGTGCGTGCCAGGAAGGCGACAACCAGCGGTGTCTGGAAGGCAACGCCGATCCAGAAGACGATGCGTGTCACAAAACCGACGTAGCGATCGATCGTCCACTCCTGGCGGATGATGTCACCCAGGAACCCTTGGAGAAAGCCGACTGCCACGGGGACAAGCACAAAATAGGCAAACAGCGCACCTGTCACAAAGAGCACCATGATGCCCGGAAGGCTAATGAGCAGCCAGCGCTTTTCATGGGGATAGAGACCCGGTGCGGCAAAGCCGATCAGGTGGAACACAATGACGGGCATTGCAATCGCAGCGCCCATGGTGAAGCTGACTTTGAAGAAGATGGCGATGGTGTCTGTGGGGCCGATGGCGATGGTTTCCGCGCCCAGTTCGGTCAGAGGCCGGGTGATGACACGCAGAATTGGGGCCACAAAAATCATAGAAACCAGTGTGCCGACGGCCAGGGCTCCAAGTATCCACATGAGCCGCATGCGCAGCTCAAGCAGATGCTCCATCAGCGTCATCTGTTCTTCTTCAATGGACTCCAGCGGCTCGTTGGCCGTGACATTCTGGCTCACGCACGATCTCCCGTGTTGTCCAGAGGAGGATCCTGGGCGATGTCTTGAGAAGCGTTCTGAGCGGTGTCTTGAGGAATCTCGTCAGCGCTATCGTGTGAAGTCCCATCGACAGACGCTGTGGACACAGACGGCTCCGGTTCGGAAGACGTTTCAGCGGATTCGATATTGGCCGCCAATCCGTCTGGGGCGATGCGATTTTCGACGATTGGTTCGTCATCTCCCGACATATCCGGCTCCGGATCGGGCTCCAGCGCGTTTTGTCTTGAAACTGACGACTTGGAGTAGGGATTGGAAGTCATCTTTGGCTGAGATCTGGCCAAAATGTCAATTGGCTCCTTGGCCGGCGCCTCTGCCCCAGGCGCTGCAGTTTCTGTTGCAGTCTCAACGTCGTCCTTGCCTCCGGACGCATCCACTGGGCCGTCACCTGCTGCGCCATCTCTCTCAGTACTCTTATCCGATTCAGCCAACGGCTGGTCGACTACCGGCTCAACCGGCTCGCCTGCACCGTCAGTGATCGTCGCTTCTTCTGCCGCTTCTTCTGTTACTGTGGCGGCCACAGCAGTTGTTGCGGCTGCGGCCTCAGTTTTGTTGGCGGCCGCCGACTTGGAGGCCGTCGATTTCTTCGGATTGAGCCCCGACTTCACATCATCTCGGATCTTCTTTGGGTTGAGCTCGTTTAAGGCCTTTTTCTGCTCTTCCAGATCGAGCTCTTCCATCATCTCGTTCATGATCTTCTTGGGATTGATATCATCCAATGCCTTGAGCTCTTCGCTGAACTGTGAGGTCAGTTCACCCGACATATTGCGCAACATGCGGAAATACTTCGCGCCCTCGCGGATGGCGCCCGGCAACCGTTCCGGCCCCAGGATGACCAACGCCAGAATCGCTATAAAGAAGAGTTCAAGAGGGCCGATCCCAAAAATACTATTCATGGTCTCTATCTACTAGCGGCTCTGCTGCAAGCGATACCGTTTGCCACAGCTAGCCACAGATATTCAAGAATATTCTCTAAAACTGTTTGCTGAGGGTTTCATCCAGGGCAGCCCCCAGGACGCCATTGACGAAACGAGGGCTACTGTCACCGCCAAATTGCTTCGCGAGCTCAACAGCTTCGTTGATCACAACCTTGGGCGGCGCATCCGTATCGTGCGCACCGATCTCGAACATGGCCGACCTGAGAATGTTCCGATCAACAATGGCCAGTTGGTCTACCGGCCATTCGGGGGCATACCGAACGATGAGGGCGTCTAGGATCTCCCGATTGCGAACGGTTCCAGTGATGAGCCATCTGAGGTAGACGGCGCCGTGCAGCCCAAGATCTTCGTCAGCCAATCGAGCGTCGACAACACGGCCGGGCTCATGGCCAACACTGTCGATTTCATAGAGCGCCTGCAATGCTGCACGCCGGGCCATTTTTCGCTGGCCGATCACTTCATGATACGCCTTGCCTGTCAGCGAACCGTCGATCTGTAACACGCTGTCTGCTTGTGCCTCGACCATGACAGCTTCCGACGGCCCATGCGTCACCTCAAGGGTATGATTCAGGCCAGACTCAACCATCTCTTCGTCGATCTTGTTATCGATCTTGTTATCTGTATTGCTGTCTATCTGGTTGTCCGTCGTATGTGAAATCGACCAGTTAGCTGTCTTGTTGTGGGCCATAGAACAGTCCCCTACATCATCACCAATCCACCGTCAACGCTCAATACCTGACCCGTAATGAAGCTGGAACGATCCGAAGCCAGAACAGCGACGGCCCATGCCACCTCTTCCACCGTACCCAAGCGGCCAAGCGGCGTGGCGCTGATGGCTGCCTCTCGCTGTTCATCATTCAGCACATCGGTCAGAGCCGTGGGAATGAAGCCCGGTGCAACGGCATTGACCGTAATATTTCGACTGCCGATTTCACGCGCCAAGCTCTTGGTGAACCCAATGATACCCGCCTTGCTGGCAGCATAATTGCTCTGTCCGGCCTGTCCAGCCAGACCTACGACGCTGGTGATGTTGATAATCCGGCCGCTCCGCCGCTTGAGCATACCGCGCACAGCCGCTCGCGTGATCAGGTAGACGCTCTTGAGATCGGTGTCAATGACTGCGTCCCAATCGTCTTCCTTCATGGTCATCAACAGCGTATCACGCGTCGTACCGGCATTGTTGACCAGGATATCGATGCGTCCAAATTCCTTCTGGACAGCCTTGACGAGCGCAGCGGCTTCATCGGAATCGCTCACATCCGCTTGAAAGACGACGCAGTTTCCGCCAGCCGCTCGAATATCGCCTGCGACCTGATTGACGCCTTCAGGATTACTACGGAAATGCAGCGCTACAGTCGCGCCGGCGGATGCCAGTTCTTTGGCGATTGCCGCACCGATTCCGCTACTACTACCGGTGACCAGGGCAATTTTATCCTGCAATTCGATCGACATATTGGCGTTGCTCTTGTCTCACTTCCAAGTCTTTTTGATTCCGAAATGGACAGGTGTTCCGATAATTTTCTACTGCACCGATCAGAAAACGGCCCGTCTCATTCACTTCGACATCGCATCCATGTCACCTTGTCAAACGGCAAGGGCTATTATACAGCCGATATTCGTTATGGGCGAATAGCTGCCAGCGAATCCACAAATGCTTGAATACTCTCAACATCATTGACGGCGCGGCGCGCTGATTTTCGATTGATCCGCTTCATCATCCCGGTTAGTACGTTGCCAGGGCCAATCTCGACAAAATTCGTGGCGCCGGCAGCAAGCGCAAAACCGATAGACTCAGTCCAGCGAACACTGCCAGTCAGTTGAGCAGCCAACTCAGCACGAATCTCGGCAACCGTGTTGATAGGGCTTGCCGTGGTGTTGCCGATGACTGGGATGTGAGGCGTCTCCACCTTTGTCGCTTCGATAGCGGCCTGCAACTCAGCCGCAGCCGACGCCATCAGCGGGCTATGCGCGGCAATGCTGACGGCCAGGGGCACGACCTTGCGGGCGCCCGCACCCGGCAATGCCTCCATGGCGGCTTCCATGCCCTGCTTGTTCCCGGAGATGACCACCTGCCCTGGACAATTGTCATTGGCCACCTGAGCGACACCTCCCTGCACCGATACATCCGCGCAGACTTGAGCCACAGCCTCCTTACTCAGCCCCAGGACGGCGGCCATCATGCCTGGAGAACGTTCGCCGGCTTCTTTCATCAAGCGCCCGCGTTCATGCACGAGACGGAGTCCGTCGACAAAGCTGATGCTGCCGGAGGCGACCAGGGCTGAGTATTCGCCCATGCTGTGGCCGGCCAGAAAAACATCAGGGCCCTGCTCGGCCTGCCAGTTAGTATCACTCAATTCAGATTCGACAGCCCGCAAAATGGCAATGCTGGACGTCAACAACGCAGGCTGTGCGTTGATGGTGTCGATTAGCGCCTCTTCGGGGCCGTCAAAGCAGATAGCGCTGAGCGAGAAACCAAGCAGATCATCCGCCTCTTCGAACGTAGCTCGCGCTGCCGGGTAGTGAGACGCGACATCGGCAGCCATGCCAACCTCTTGGCTGCCCTGGCCGGGAAAGAGATAGGCGGTTGACTGGCTGGCCGAAATGAAATCACTTGAAAGCATGATGATGTTTTCCCTGAAATAACAAACAGGGGATTTGGGTCGTGTGACCCAAATCCCCTGTAGTGTTCAGCTACAAAACCTACTCAGCCGCGTCCATGTCTACAATCTGCCGACCCTTATAGTAGCCACAAGTCGGGCACAAGCGGTGCGGCATTACAGGCGAATGGCAGTTGGAGCACTCTGATAGTTTTGGCGCCCCGATCGAATCGTGGGCACGACGGCGATTACGCCGTCCTTTGCTGATCTTTCGTTTTGGCAGTGGTCCCATTTTGATCTCCTTGACTTAATCCTCAGCCTCTTGCTGGTCGCGTAGCTGTAGCAACGCTGACCACCTCGGGTCTATTGCTTCATTCTCATCGACATTGCCATTGTCCCCATCGGGAGCCAATCCTTCGACTTCGTTCATGTATTTAGTCAGATCGGGACACTCTCCGGTTCCTTCCCAGTTACAACCTGGGACCATCGGCAACGCCAACCAAATATCTTGTCGCACCACCTCGGAAATATCCAAGATGTGATGTTCGTCAATTATCAGTGCCTCGTCCTCTAATGTTTCAGCACTGCCTTCATAATCCTCGGGACGGATGTAACGCCCCGTCTGGACTTCGGTCAGCGGATAAAAACTCTCCTCGATTTGGAAACGTACCGGCAACACAATCGGCTCCAGACAACGGTTACAAGAGACTTGCATGGCCGTGCTCAGCTCGCCTGTGGCCAGTACGCCGCTGTTGGTACGCATGAGTTGAACAGAACCTACAAGCGGACCCAATGTGTTGAGTTCCGGGTCAAGATCAGTGAGATCCTCGACCAAATCATGCGAACGCGTCGTCCCGATCGGTTCCTGCAGCAACTGTGCAACATTGAACTGCATGATCAACTCTTTCCGCCTATATGGCCTTTGTCAAGGTACACTTGCCGGAAAACCTGCTGACTGATTTGTACGTAAATAACGCGCAATCACAGAATGCAGACCGACAAACATTATAGGCCCAGAGTGCACACCTGTCAAAAAGCGTCCTCTGGTTCTGCAACGCAAATCCGGAATCAACCGCTACATACTGAAACTAGTCCGCCTGTTCGCCCATCTCAGCAGCACTCGAAGCAGGGTTGTTCTGTAGCATACGGATGCCGTTGTCGACCTGTTGGCTTATGACACTCAGTTTTGCTGCCAGATCCTGGAGCACACTGGTGGCGTAGTAGTCAGCTTCGTCAACCCGTTGCTGACCCACAACCCGGCTCTCTTCCAGGATACGTTCCGCCTCACGCTGGGCAGCGACGACCAAGGCATTGTCGGTCAGCATCTCACGGGCTTTTTCTCCGGCTTGCTCGACGATGCGCTCCGCCTGCGCTTGCGCTTCGGCAAGAATCGCATCGCGTTCGGCCAACATCCGTTCGCTTTCTCGTATTGAACTGGGCACGCTGATGCGCAGTCGCTCCAGGGCTTGTCCGAACTCATCTGCGTTGATAATACGTTGTGAAGATAGTGGGACCGGTCGGCCTTGTGCCAACATCTCTTCAAGTTGATCGACTATCTGTAGGATTGCGATGGTGCACCTCCGTGTATGCGGACGTTCTTCGCAGCCGTGTATGCACGCGCGGCGATGGACAAAGGATATGAGTAGGATAGGATATCAATCAATATGGGACAACTTACCGTCACTACGCGTACTCTGCCCAGTGGGATCAGCGCCGTTAAGTTCGAGAAACTTGTTTCTCAGAGCTTGCCTGACATGCTCAGGCGCCCATTGACTGTAGTCACCGTTCAGGAGTGCGACCTCCTTCAAGATGGTCGCACTCAGAAACGCATAATCTCCTGCACAAAAAAGGCAGCAGAGTTCGATCTCCGGCGCCATCTGACTGTTCGCCCAACCGATCTGATGCTCAAATTCGAAATCGGCAACATTGCGCAAACCACGAATCATCACACGGGCCTCGTGTTCTCTTGCGCATTCAACAGTCAGTCCTGTGTAGGCCGTTATCCAGACATTAGGCAGATGCGCCAATGCTTTACGCGCCAGTTGCATACGTTCACTGGTCGTGAAGAGCAACTTCTTGGGCGGTGCATCATAGATAGCGATGGCAACCTCATCAAAGATCGCACTCGCTCTGGTTGCAATGTCAATATGTCCATTATGCATCGGGTCAAATGTGCCCGGATAGAGCGCACGCGTCATGCACTGAACCCTTTCACTTCATCGCGGTAACCATAATCGGAACCATCGTCGTCGTCGTTTTTCAGGCTGTGTCAAGCAGAATACCAGTTCACTTAGGACTAACGATTAGACAACTCAACGATTTGCCCGTGTGCCATTGTTTAGTGCGCACGCCCACATGCGAACGGGTCGGAGAGGCCCACATGCGAATGGGCTAGACCCGTGCGCACAGAGGGCGTGCGCACTAAAACATCGATACCGGTGAGCGAAATGCCGGCCAATCCTTCACGTAGATCCTTGTCAGCCAGGCGCAGACAGAACAATTGCGCTGAAAACATTCTCCCTCATGGTGATTCTTGTGCCCGCAATGATCATCAGCAACGATCATCCGGACGATTCAGCAGGTTCCGGCAAGAAGCGCAGAAACACCTGATTGCCAACCATAAGCCCCCGCTCTGTCAAGCGAATGCGTTCACCTGTATTCTTGAGCAAGCCCCAAGCCATCAACTCGTCCAATTGATCGCTGTACACATCTCTCAAACTCACAGCGTAGCGATGTTGAAAATCTGACAGTGCAACGCCCTCCTTCAGCAAACGGAGTCCAAGCATCATCGTTTCGCCCATGCTCAGATCCGATGAGATCTGCTCGGAAAAAGCCTCGACAGGCTCCCCTCCTCGAATACGACGAACATACCCGGCGACTGGTCGATTGTTCCCCCACCGTTTTTCAGTCAACTGTTCGTCTGCCGACGGGATCCACAGATGGCTGTGCGCGCCGGGCCCAACGCCCAAGTATTCCTGATTTCGCCAGTAGATCAGATTGTGCCGGCATGCAAGGCTCGGAACCAACTCCTTGTCTGATCCCTCAGACGACATTCCGGCGCCTGTCGCGTCCTCTGCGCGACCTTCCGTCGTCCGCCTTGTTCGGGCCCAGTTCGACACTTCGTACTGCTCGTAGCCCGCAGCACCCAGGCACCCCATCGCAATCTCGTAATGAAGCGCCGCCAGATCGTCGTCCGGGGAGGCAACGGCCCCGGATTCAACCCAGTGATGCAGCGGTGTGTTCTCCTCAACAATTAGACTGTAGAGGCTCAAATGCTCCGGATTGAGGGCCAACGCCCGATCCAGCGTCTGCCGCCACCGCTCAGTCTTCTGTTCGGGTAGGCCAAAGATGAAGTCTAGATTGATGTTATCAAAATCGGCGTTTCGCGCAGCATCCCAGGCCTTCAGTACATCATCCGCCGTGTGGATCCGACCCAGAAAGCTTAGTTCATCCGCCTGAAAGCTCTGAACGCCCATGCTCAGACGGTTGACGCCCAACGCTCGCAACGTGGAAAACTTTGCCCTGTCTACAGTGCCCGGATCGGCTTCACAGGTAATCTCGGCGTCCGCGGAGATTGAGAAAGAATCATGAACCTGGGCAAAGATCCGATCGAGCAATTGTGAATCCAGAACCGTCGGGGTGCCACCACCTAAAAATACCGTCGTAATTTCACGATCTGCGAATTGCTCCCCCCAGCGATCCATCTCGATGCAGAGCGCATCAACTGTGTCATGATAGAGCGATTCGAGACCCGCATAGGTGTTAAAATCGCAGTATGGGCACTTGCGTTCGCAAAATGGTATGTGGAGATAGAGACCCAGCGGTTCACTGTTCAAGCCGGCTACCGATTTTCAAGTCGGAAACCATGACCACGGACAGTGACCACGTACCGAAATTCAGTGTCCACTTCGGCCAACCGCTCGCGCAGACGACGGACCAACGCGTCAATGGCCTGTTCGCTGACGCCTTCACCGATTGCTTCCGGCCAGACAGCATTGACGATTTGGTCACGCGTCACAACACCGCCTCCCGAGTTCCAAAGCGCTTCCAGCAATCGATATTGATGCAGGCTGAGTGGCGGATCCAACATAACGCCATTGACCCAAACCTGACGCGTCTCCGGTTCAAGGCGCAGCCCCTGGCTGGTGCTTTCGAAAGTTAGCGGGGCGGTCGCACCGGCATCGACAAAGGCCAGCTTGAAACGAAGTGCAATCTGCAACTCATCGCCATCGGCGAGCTCGGCGGGTTCAGTTACGCCCTGCCCATTGATATGGGTCCCGTTCTTACTTCCTAGGTCTTCGACTTGGTAGCCATCGCCACGCCAACTGACGCGCGCATGGTAGCGGCTAACCTGGCGATCCGGCAACGAGATATCACAATCTGAACTGCGCCCAATCGTCAGCGGACGAGTCTTGTCGAGTGGCCACCGACGGCCAGCTTCCGCCCCGCGTTGCAGTACGAGCATCGCGCTCTCTCGAGTACGCACCGGGTTTTGAACTAGGCTCTGTTCGCTTGACATATAGCATCCTCTGAACTCATAAGGCACCCCAAACTATGCACGCCGGCTGAACTGTGACCATCGAATTGACAGCCCCGAAACGGTAACGCATAATGGCCACAGGTGGGATTATACCAAAAATGGTCCAGCAACGAAATGCAAATTGCCTCTTGCAAGAGGTGTGCGTTTGATTTGGAGCCAATCGTGCAGCACATTCTAGAACCGGGAATCATTCTGCGTGAGCGGTATGAAATCCAGGAATTGGTCGGCCAGGGAGGTATGGGGGCCGTATACAAGACAAGCGATCTGCGCTTGGATGGTCGAATCTGTGCGGTCAAAGAGATTCTGCCGGCACTGGCCGGCGGCGCCACTTCGGAAGAGGAACTGGCGCAGATCACCGAGCAATTTCGAACCGAGGCCAGTGTGCTGGCGCGCCTGGATCATCCCAACCTACCGAAGGTCTCCGACTATTTCTCCATGGGCCTGCGTGAATACTTGGTCATGGACTTCGTGGAGGGCAAGGATCTTCTGGAGATATTGCAGGAGACTGCACGCAGCGAACATTTTCTGCGTGAACAACAAGTACTCATCTGGGCGGCCCAGATGCTCGACGCCCTGGAATATTTGCACAGCCGAGATCCAGTGGTTCTGCACCGTGACATCAAGCCGGGCAATATCAAGATCACGCCAAGGGGCAGTGTCAAACTAGTCGACTTTGGCCTGGTCAAGGTGCTCTATCCCGATGACAGCCAGACGGTCACCGTCGTGCAAGGGCGCGGCACTGTTGCCTACACGCCGCTGGAACAGTACGGCAGCGATGTCGGCTATACGGATGCCCGCACTGACATCTACAGCTTCGGCGCCACGCTCTACCACCTGCTGGCAGGCGAACCGCCCCTCGACGCCAAAGAACGATTCTTGCGCCCCGGATCACTGGTACCATTGAGCGAAATCAATCCGGATGTTTCTCCCGGCTGCGAACGTGCGATCTTTCAGGCCTTGGCCATGCACCCCAACGAACGCCCGGCCAACGTCAAGGAGATGCGGGACATGCTCTTTGGCTCCACGCTGCTCACCGGACCGTTGCCGACGGCCATCATGACGCCGTCGTGGGAGACGAGCTGGCAAGACATCTTTCAAGCGAATCGCAACCTCGTGGGGGCGGCAGGTCTTCTACTGCTGATTGCGGTGCTGATCAGCGTCTTCTAATCTGACAGTTCTACGAGATCAACAGCACAGCTCGGCGGGTGGGGATACCCGCCCTACGATATGTAATCCTGTTGAAGCACGCTAATTCAGGATCTGCCCTATCTACGCCTGGTTGGGCGTCGGCGCTGCATCACTGGACCCCGAGCGATCTCGAAGTAAGCCGCTTAGCAATGAAAGAGCGAGTATGCCGGCCGAAATCAGCGCTGTCCAGGCAACAAGCGGCGTATCCCACTGGGCGACGGCAATGCCAATCGTTGCCCAGATCAGAACCAGCACATAGGCTACATCCTTCTTTTGCACGCTAAAAAACAGACCAACTACCGTAGCAATTGCCAGCATGATCACAGCCCAGATCTCTGGCGCAATGCCGAACCCATTCCACCCGATGAAGTCCAGCAGCGACGTAGCATTGGCAATCGTAGCCACGGTAATCCAGCCAAGATAGATGCTAAACGGGATCTTCACCAGCCATCTTTCAGCCATTGACGGCTGCCAATCGTCTCCATTCAGCCGTTGATAGATGGCAATCAACGCCAGCAACAGCACGGTCATCACGGCAAGGCTTGCTGCGAAGTATTCGTAGTGCCAGGCAAAGATCCACGCAGTATTCGCGATATTGGTGAGCACGAAGAGATAGCCAATGCTGCGCAGCCTAGAATCGGTCCGCTGGGCAGGGAGCGCCTGGTAGATGGCATAGCCGATCAGTGCCACATAGATGAGGCCCCAGATGCTGAAAACATATCCAGCCGGGACAAAGTAGACATCGAACCGATCAGAAATCTCACCCGTAGCCTGGCCATTGATCGGTAGAGCGTTCGCCAATCCGTTGACCACGATCGTCATGATCAGGGACAGAATGACCAATGCCTGCCGAAGGATATCCCCCCACTTGTCGGATTCAGTTGATCCTGCTGAAATCGTAGCGTTGTTGCTTTGCGTTGACATGCAACTTTCTCCTGTATAAATGGTAAATTGATGAATCAAATTGATTCCCAATTACTCTGACAATATCACGGAGGCACACGTTTTGCCAATGGCCTGTATTGTATGATATTTCGGTTCGTCCTTGTCGAAAATTCACATCGCAAATGAGGTATGCGGATCCGTATGATTGATCCGAACATGAAAAGAGCGCGGCCATGGGACAGCTGTTCCATGGCCGCGCTCTTTTTATTGAAATCGTGCTATTCCTCTATCCAACCCGGTCTAGGAAACGAACATCATTGTCATAGAAGTAGCGAATGTCGTCGATGCTGCGCTTGAGCATCACCTGGCGCTCAATGCCCATGCCGAAGGCAAAGCCGCTGAATTCAGCCGGATCGTAGCCGCCGTTCTTCAGCACGACCGGATGGACCATGCCGGCGCCCAGGATCTCCAACAGACCCGTGTACTTGCAGACCCGACAGCCTTCGCCGCCACAGAGCACACAGTCCACATCCATTTCGACGCTCGGCTCGGTGAAGGGGAAATAGGACTTGCGGAAGCGAAACCCCCGCCCCTCGCCGTACATCTGATCGGCGAAATTCATCAGCACGCCCTTCAGATCCGAGAAGGTGATGTTGCGCCCGACCGCCAGCCCCTCGACCTGATAGAACATCATCTCAGAACGTGCCGTCACGTCTTCGTTGCGGTAGCACTTGCCCGGCAGAATCACGCGGATCGGCTCAGGTGCATATTTGCGCATCGCATGGATCTGGCCCGGACTCGTGTGAGTGCGCAGGATGACGTCGGGATCGGTGGTGAAAAATGTGTCCTGCATCTCGCGTGCAGGGTGGCCCGGCGGGAAGTTGAGCAACTCAAAGTTTTCCTTATCCGTCTCAACTTCCGGAGAATCAAAGACCTGGAAGCCCATCTGTACCAGAATGTCGGTGATCTCGCGGATGGCAATGGTGGTCGGATGCAGTTTGCCGATTGAAACCGGACGCCCCGGCAGCGTGACGTCGATGCCTTCGGCGCTCAACGCCCGGGTGATTTCGGCCTGCTTGACCGTTTCCTGCTGTTCCGCCAAAGCGGCTTCCAGCCGACCCTTGATCACGTTGGCCTGCCGGCCCACAACCGGGCGCTCTTCCTGAGAAAGCTGACCAAGACCGCGCAGGATCGATGTCATCTTGCCCTTGCGGCTCAGATATTCAGCGTACCAGGTCTCGGTGGCTTCGGTGGTCTCCGCTGTCGCCAATTCAGCGATGGCCGCGGCTTCCAGAGATTCCAGTTGTTGTAGTAGATCGCTCATTTTACTTCCGTTTTATTTCAGCTTGATTGTAGAGTTCAGCTTGATTGCAGATAGGGTCAGATTGTGACTGAGCCGAACAGGGTTTCACCGTTCAACTCGGTTATCTCCGTCTCAACGATACGGTTGTGCATGTCTAAATCATCGGGCATGACGGCCCGAACGCGCAAATAATTGTCGGTGAGGCCCGTCCAGACGCAGCCGGGTTCATCCGTCAACGGCTCCCCTTCACCCTCCCACAGCACGGGGCGCACGGTGTCGAGATAGCGCATTCGCGCTTCCCGGCCGGTGCGGGCCAGCAGCGCATGCAATCGCCTGGATCGCTCCTTCTTGATTTCCGTGGTTACATGGCCGCCGTATCGCGCAGCGGCTGTACCGGAGCGAGCGCTAAAGGGAAAGATGTGTGCATGGGCAAAACCCATCTCTTCGACAAAATCCATGCCCTCGACAAAGTCGCCCTCCGTCTCGCCTGGAAAACCGACGATCAGATCGGTGGTGATAATCAGGTCGGGGATGGCTTTACGCGCCTCATCAACCAGCCGGCGAAAGCTTTCCGTCGTGCACCGGCGCGCCATCTTGCGCAACTGCTTGTCCGTGCCGGCCTGCAACGGCAGATGCAGATGGGGACAGAGGCGCTGCGGCCATTGCTGCCAGAGATCAAAGAAGCCGTCGGCCAGTTCCCACGGTTCAAGACTGCTTAGGCGAAGCCGAGCAATGTCGGTATCGGCCAACACGGCCCGAGTCAATTCTTTGAGATCGGTCTGTAGACCATCGGCCAGATCGCGTCCGAAACTGCCCAGGTGTACGCCGGTCAAAACCGCTTCCCTGACACCACTCTCGCTGAACCGCTGAATCTCCTCAACGATCGATCCGATGGAGCGGCTACGGCTCTCCCCGCGGGCGACGGTCACCACACAAAACGTGCATCTATTGTTGCAACCGTCCTGCACTTTGATGAAAGCCCGCGTGCGACCCCATCGATGTGGGGAAACTTGTACTTCACTCGCCTGAAGATGCGCAAACGGATTGCCATTGGGCTGCATGCGTGCCAGATCGCTGGGATCATCAAGCTCTGCGCTCCATGGCTCTAGCAATGTGTGCAGCAGATCCTTCTGATCGTTGTCAACGACCATGGCCACGTTGGGCAGACCGGCCGCTTTCTTGGGCTCAAGCGTGGCCCAGCAGCCGGTAACCGCGATCCGCACCTGTGGATTCAGGTTGGAGAATTGGCGCACCCGCCGGCGGCTCTTTCTTCCCGCGGCTGCCGTCACTGCACAGGAGTTGAAGATGACAACCTGGGCTTGCTCAGGGCTGTTCACCGTGATGTGTCCAGCCTCGCGCAAACGCCCGGCCACCGTCTCGATCTCGCTGTAGTTCAGGCGGCAGCCAATTTGATCCAGAAAAATACGCACCTGGATTCCTTTCGTCAAGTCTCTGCTGCAAATGCAACTTTGTCACGGATGACTCTACTGCAAAAACGGAAATTTGCCACAGATAGCCACAGATAAGGAACTGATTTTCACAGATGTCTACCAAGTGTCCAGAGTAATCCCGGCATCATCTGTGTTTTATCCTTTTCTATCCGCGTTTATCTGTGGCAAAAAGCTCCTGTCCAAACCACTACTTATTCACCACGCAAGCCCGGCGGGATCCGATTTTCGTCTTCGACCAGGGCACAGAGCGCAGCCAAGTTCCTCACGTCGTCGGCCAGATCATCGTCCTTGGGCGTCTCCAATAGCATGGCCGTTCCATCCCAGCGCGGATCGTTGATAATCAGTCGAAAGCCTTCAAGACCGATGGCGCCCTCGCCGATGTGCGTATGCCGATCTTTGCGACTGTTGAAATCACCTTTGCTGTCATTGAAGTGTAGACAGCCGACTGTCTTGACACCGAGCTCGGCCTCAAGGTCAGCCATCATCGTTTCGTATCCTTCTTCGGCACGCAGGTCGTAGCCTGCAGCGAAAGCGTGACACGTGTCCAGGCAGGCACCCACTCGCTCCGGGTCCTGTACCCGTTCGACCACGGCGGCCAACTGGGAAAAGCGATAGCCCAGCGTGGAGCCTTGCCCGGCCATCACCTCGAGCAGCGTCCGGGTATCGTCACAGTCCGGCGTCTCAGCGTGGATGCGATTGAGCGCAGCCGCGATGCGTTCGATGGCTGCCGCCTCACCGCTGCCGGTGTGTGCGCCGGGATGCAGCACCACGTGGGGAATGCCGTAGGCGTGGGCGCGCTGCAATTCATCTTTGTGCGCGTTGAGGCTGCGCTCCCAAAGATCGTCCTTGGGCGAGGCGAGGTTGATCAGATAGCTGGCGTGGCTCACCGCATAGTCAATGTCGAGGGCAGGCATCTCTTCTTTCCAACGCGCCACATCCTCCTCGTTGATCGCCGGTCCCTTCCACTGGCGGTTGTTCTTGGTGAAGACCTGCACCGCATTGGAACCGATAGAAGCGGCCCGATCCAGCGCCTGGCTGACGCCGCCGGCAATTGACATATGTGCACCCAATATCAAAACGGACATAGAACCCTCTGCTCTACTGCATTTGCTCTCAAAATCATGATTGCCAATCCTACTCGGTGGCGCGCCTGACGTCAACATCCACGGCGGCAGTGATCCGCTCCCTCCAGAATCAGTTCCTATGAACATGGGGGAGGCTGGTATAATCAGGCGAATTACTTGTGATGTGCTTGACCGGTTTCAGTTTCAGTTTCCGCCCCCGTCTGTCGGGATATGGGGGGGCAGGAGATTTAGGGATTGGGAAATTGAGAGATTCGGGATGGGCCGCGCTTCCCTAATCCCAGGCCGTAGGCCAAAATCTCTCAGTCTCACCCTATTCAATCTGGATAGACGGCGCTTGTTCCCGACATCCGAAGAGGAATTCTATCGTGCTTCTGGCATTCGACACTGCAACAACCACGGCCTCGCTGGCAATCTACGATCTGGCCGCTGATCGGCTGCTGGCCGAAATG
Source organism: uncultured Chloroflexia bacterium (assembly GCA_963848115.1). GTDB lineage: Bacteria > Chloroflexota > Anaerolineae > Caldilineales > Caldilineaceae > JAWKOK01. Next base: position 305,992 of record CAWKCP010000025.1, read on the forward strand.
ACCTGGGAGGCCAGACGACGTCAGACGGAACAGTTGCTGACGACTGCGACTGACCTGTTGGCTGTCCTGGAATTGCAGCCCGGCGACCTGACTGCCCTGGCTGTGACCACCGGTCCCGGCAGTTTCACGGGCGTGCGCATCGGCATCAGCACGGTCAAAGGCATCGGCATTGGCCTGCCGACGCGGCCACGTGTTCTGGGCATTCCGACGCTGAGCGTTACCGCCGCGCCCTGGATCGAAGCGGCGGCCACAGCATCGGGCGCACAAGTCTGCGCGCTGATTCAGGCCGGCCGAGGCCGCTACAACTGGTGCACATTCGGCGCCGACGATCTGCTCATGCGACCGGATGTTGCTCAACACCACGTCGGCCGTGTGGACGATCTTGCCGCATCGCTGGCAGCCGCCAACCCAACCTGGTTGGTCGGCGAATTGACTGACGAAGTGACCGAGAGGGCTACAACAATCGACCACGTCCATGTCATCGACACGGTCAGCGGCTTGCGCCGGGCCGGGCAATTGGCTAGGCTGGCTGCGCTAGGCTTCGCTGCCGGCATGGAAGACAATCTACACGATCTGCAGCCTCTCTATCTGCGCAACCCGTAGGACGGTCTCATGTCTGCACCCGCCGATGATCTTCATCCCTCCTCTGTTCCATCCCCCTTCTTCATCACGCCAATGGTGATCGAAGACATTCCCGATGTGATTGCCATCGAAAAACAGAGCTTCCCCATTCCCTGGGCCGACGTCTCCTACCGGCGCGAGTTGATGGAGAATGATCTCAGCCACTACTGGACGATTCGTACGCGTGCCGGGGCAGCCGATCTGCCACCGCTTCTGGCCTATGGCGGCTACTGGGTGCTGGACTATGAAGGCCACGTCTCCACCATCGCCTCGCACCCTGATCTACGACGCTGCAAACTGGGCGAATGGATGATGTTGGGCATGTTGGCCAAAGCGCGTGACGCCGGCGTCAGCGAGATGACGCTGGAAGTCCGGGTCAGCAACGAGGCGGCTATCGCGCTGTACACGAGCTTGGGATTTATTGAAGTGGGCTTGCGCAAGAAATATTACGCCTCAACATGGACACAGCCGGCTGAGGACGCGCTGTTATTGACACTGTTTCGCCTGGATGAAGACGAAATCTGGTCGCCGCTGGAACGTCGGCTTGAAGGCGTACGGACCGAGGCAAGAGACCGACTACTGACCCGTTCAGGCAAGGTGTGATGAACCTACACTCATGTCAGACTGAAAACGACGGTGTAGCTCCTCGAACATGTGAAAACACTTAGGCCAATCCAAAGAATTGGCCATCCAAAAGTCCCCGGATACCTACTTTTTTGGAACGGCCTTAATCCTTGAGCGTATCATCATCAACCAAATGTGCGACTGCGATGATGCGATGACTATTGTCATCGCGCGGCCAGCAGCTGACCAACGTCAAGCGGTCATCGTCGAACTGCTGGATCCACGAGGCGTTGGCACGTCGTTGTTCCGGGGTCGCATGCTTGTCCGGCACAATGACAACTTTGTCGATCTCGTAGTCGTAGCGCGTGTTCCCGGACCAAATAGTGGCAATGTCCCCTTGCTTCAGCTGATCCAATTCCCGAAAAACCGACCCCAAGATGTTGTTGTGACCGCTCATCACCACGTTGCCGCTCTGGCCCAGCTCTGAGCTATTGATATGCCAACCGGCTGCATAGGCCGCCACATCCCAGCGGCTAAAGACCCTGCCGCTCGGATCGGTCGCTGCACTCCAGCCCAACTCAACGACGGGCGTATCCATGTCGATGGATGGAATGATGATGCGGTCCGGCACGTAGACGCGTTCATCAAACCGAGCAAAGGTCGGCGGCTGCATAAACGGTGGAGCAGGCTCTGGCGCCGGTGCTTCCGCTTCCGGTTTCGGGTCGGATTCCGTTCTTGATCCAAAGAAGCCGCAGCCCGTCAACAACAGCGCAGAGAAGAGAAGAACGAAGAACAATCGGGAAGAGTTTTGATATGAAAAATGTCTCATCGGTGATTTTGAGTGCTATTCCTGGACTGCGCCAATGCGCCGGCCTTGAGCCACAGCTTCAACACGTGCAACGGGACCGCCGACGGGAGCCAACACAGCCGAAAACTCTGTCTCGCCGCCGACCGGCACCACGTTATACTCAGGATCGACCTTGCGCATGGCGATCACCCGGTCCAGTGGATCGTAGGCGGTCAGCACAACCTGCACGCTGACAGCCTCCTCAGGACCAAAGTTGAAGATGCGTCCGCTGACGATATAGGAAGCGACGCCTTCATTTTCGCCGGACAGATCGCGCACTTCCAGATCACGATAGTAGCTGCCAACGTAGGCCGGCACAGCGCTCATCACATAGACCTGATAGCGTTCAAAACTGTCCGGCGCTGTCCCGAATAGTACGGCAAACGGGGAGCGTTCGCCAATATCGATCAGGTCCAGCGAAAGCAAACTGCTGGCCTGCGCAATGGGAGTGTCCTGATCGTCCACCAAGTCCACGCCGACGCGCACCTGCTCCAATGGCACGTCACTGTCGTTGTATACTTCGCCAAGCACCCAGAGTCCACCAATCTGGGTCTCTGCAAAGTGCACGTTCTCGACGCTGACCGGCAGGGGTGTGGGCGTGGGCGTGGTTAGGGCATCGGGTTCCAATTCCTCCTCACGAGGAATGATCAATTGCTGCCCAGGTTGGAGCGAACGCGGATCGAGGATCCCGTTGGCTTCCTGGAGGGCGGCGACACTCACACCATGCTGATCGGCGATGCCGAGTAGACTGTCGCCGCTCTCTATCGTGTGAAAGAGAGGTGTCGGCGTAATCGTCGGCGTGGCGGTCGGAGCGGGCGTGTAAGGAGCCGGGGTCGGCGTAGGCGGAGCCGTGGCAGCCGCTGCTGCGATGGCGATGGTTGCCGTCGGTTCCGGCGTCGGCGTCGGTGTCAGCGTGATTACCTGTCCGCAGGCCCCAATCATCATTGCCGCAGTGGCGGAGACCAGCAAAATCGCCAAGCCAACCGATATTCTCACAGGTCGCCGACCACTAAACGCGGCCGTCCGATCGCCTTCTTCAGTTGAGCCTTGCATCTCTCTCCAAAACATATAAACTGGAGTATATCATAATGTGAATCAATCAAGGGGGAGAAACCATGACCAAAATTGCAGTGATTTCGGACAGCCATGACAACATCTGGAACCTTGCCGCAGCGTTGGAGGCCATTAGAGAGAGCGGCGCCGAGATCCTGCTGCACTGCGGCGATCTGATTGCGCCGTTCATCGTCACGCATCTGGCCGAAGGCTTCCCCGGCGAGATCCACATCGTCTTCGGCAACAACGACGGCGACGGCCGGTTGCTGCAAGCCTTGGCCGTCAACCATGAACGCGTGCATCTCCATGCAATCTACAACGAGTTTGAGGCCGGCGGTCGCCGCATCGCCATGATCCACTACCCCGAGCCGGCCCTGCGAATCGCCCAATCAGGCGAGCTAGACCTGGTCTGTTACGGCCACAACCATACCAAACACCAGGAGATGATCGGCGGCTGCCTGCTGGTCAACCCCGGTGAGCTGATGGGGCTCAACGGTACGCCCACTTGGGGATTGTATGATTGTGAGGCGCATACGTTTGAGTTGAGGGGGATTGGGGATTAGGGATTGGGGATCAGGGATTGGGAATCGGGATTAGGGATCGGGGATAGGGAGGATCGAGCGGCTAAGCAATCGCTTATCCACCTTATCCCGAATCCCCAATCCCCGATCCCCGATCCCCAACCCCCAACCCCTACACCCTTTCAATCACCTGAACGCACCGGTCAACCTCCTCCAGCGTATGATAGTGGGCCAGGCCGATGCGCAGCAGACCGCCGTTCGGCTCAACGCCGACGCGCTCGCAGTAGGCCAGCGCGTAGAAGTTCCCATTGGTGACAAAAATGTTTTCGGCAGCCAATGCCTCGGCAAGCTGGGCAGGTGTGGTTCCCTCCTTGCGGATGGAGACGGTCGACACGCGCTTGTCCCAGTCGAACCGATCGGTGATACCGTAGATGCGCACGCCGGAGATCAGTTGCAGACTGCTGATCAGCCGGTCGATCAACATCTCCTCATACGCACGAATAACCGGCCAGGCGGCCAGGATCTTGGTGCGGCGATCGTCGTTCGGCGCGGCCGTTCCGTAGGTCACGCCCAGTTCGGCGATATAGTCGATGGCGGCAGCCACGCCTGCCAGCCCCTCATGATTCTTGGTGCCGGTCTCCCACTTGTCGGGCGAGACATCGCCGGCCGGGCGCACACGATAGGCATTGAGTCGTTGCAGGTGTTCGCGCTTGCCGTAGAGATGGCCGACATGGGGGCCGAAGAACTTGTAGGCGCTGCACGCCAGGAAGTCGCAGTCCAGCGCCTTGACATCGATGGCCCCGTGCGGCGCATATTGAACAGCGTCGATGAAGCTGTAGGCGCCGGCCTCTTTGGCCCAGCCGATGATGGTGGCGACATCATTGATCGTACCGGTGGCGTTGCTGGCATAGCCGACCGAAACCAGCTTGGTACGCGGGTTGATCAACGACTTGACATGATCCATATCCAGCGTGCCCGTCTCCATGTCGATGTCGGCCCAGCGCACGGTGGCGCCGCTGTCCTCACCCATGCGCACCCAGGGCATGATGTTGGCGTCATGATCCAGCCGTGTGACGACGATCTCGTCCTCTGAGTCGAACTCGTGAACCAGCGCATGGCTGAGCGCAAAGCTCAGGCTGGTCATATTGTTGCCGAAAATCACCTCATCGACATCCGCGCCCAACAGATCCGCAACAGCCTGTCGTGCATTGTCGATCATGGCGTCGCTGCGTTTGCTGGTCTCAAAGAGGCCATGGGTGTTGGCATTGCTGGACGTGAGGTAATTGACCATGGCGTCGATCACCTTGCGCGGGACCTGAGTGCCGCCCGGCGTATCGAAAAAGACGGCCGGCTTGCCGTCAAATTTGTGGTTGAGGGCCGGGAATTGCCTGCGAACTGCATTGACGTCTAGCATAGAAGGATCTCCTGATTGGTTGACAACATGATGGCGAAATATTCTTACGAAATTAATGCATATCCGGCAGATCGTCGGCCAGGAACCAGATGTGCTCGGACTGCAATGTTCTGCGTAGATCACCGCCTGCTATCGATGAAAACATCGCGCCGGCCTCGGCATAAGGACGCAGGCCGAGCCATGCCTGGGCCGCCTCCGCTGGGACAGCCAGCAGAGAATGCCTGGGTGTCGTGATCGGCGTGGTAGAGACCGTGCCGTCTGTGGGCAGATCAGCGGCCTCGCAGGCAAGGGCAAGCGCGACCTCAAAATCGCCCAATTCGTCCACCAGCCCATGCTGCTGAGCCTGCACGCCGGTCCAAACACGTCCGTTGCAGATTTCGTCCAGCGAATCGAATTCCAGCGATCGACCGTCGGCGACTCGCTGCTTGAACGCAGCGTAGAAGTGGCGCACACCGGTCTCTACAGTCTCGTACTGCTCAGGCGTCCAAGCGGCGTCGGTGCTGTAGAGATCGGCGTTGTCGCCGCGCTGAACCGATTCCGTGTGTGCGTCCAGTTTGTCGTAGAGCCCCTGGATCACCGGCTTGGTCACGATGACGCCGATGCTGCCCGTCAGCGTACTGCGTTGAGCCACGATCTTGCGTCCAGGCGCTGCGATGTAGTAGCCGCCGGAAGCGGCCACACCCCCCATATAGACAATCAACGGTTTGGTCTGTTCGAGGAGGTTCAACTCGCGCCAGATCAGGTCAGAGGCCAGGGCCGAGCCGCCCGGCGAGTCCACATGCAGGACAACCGCGGCCAGGCTTTCGTCCTCACGAGCGGCGCGTAGCTGTTGTTGGACCGTGGCGCTGCCAATCGTGTTCTCACCGGTGATGGGTAGGGGAAAGGGCGAGTGGCGGGATGTGCCGGGCACGATGGCGCCCTCCAGGCTCAGGACGCCAATGGTCTTGGGGTAGCGCGGCTGCAGGCGTCGATAGAGCAACTTCCGCATCTCTTCGTAGCGCCTGAATGTCAGCGGCTCCACCCCAGCCTCAGCCACTTCAGCTTCGGCAGTTTCGTCGTCCTCGTCTCCTCGTGCTCGTGCTCGTTGCCTGACTTCACATGCTGGTTCTTTGCCAGCAGAATCGGCAGTTCATCTTCGTAGCCGATGGCATCGATCAGGCCGGACGCCAACGCGTCCTCGGCGGTTAACGGCGCAAAATCGATCATGGCTTCGACGTCGCCAAAATCCAGTCCACGCCCCTCGCTGATGCTGGTCACGGTCTCATCATAGAGGCTATCCAGCAACCAGCTGAGTTGCGCCCGCTGCTCATCGCTCATGCTGGTACGGCTGAGCGTGTCGCCGGCCGTCTTCCACGGAGCGATCTTGACGACATCGAATGCGATACCGAAACGGGCGAAGGTGTCCTTGAGGAAAGTAGGTGCAGCGCGGTAGCCGAAGACATCCCAGGTAGTCAGGGGTGTCACGACAATCTTGTCAGCAGCCGCAGCCATCACATAGATCGCCATCGAGATCTGCTCGAGATGGACGGTGATGGTCTTGGCCTCAGAGTCTCGCCCGGCATTGATCGTCGTGTCCCATTGGCGAAAGCGTTCGAAAAGCGCGGTCACGCTCTGAGCCTGGGTGAGGCTGAGCGCAGGCCCACGTGCGATCAGGACAATGCCGCGGATGTCAGGATCGCCAGCCACTTTGCGGAATGCCTCAGAGAGCGACTCCAGGCTCATGGCCGGTCGGCGACCGGGTATGAACTGGTAGAACAACGGCTCGATGGGCGCGCGCTCGCTGATCGAATCGGCTAGCTCAAAAACGACGTAGTCGGGCAGCCTGCCACGTAGCAGTCGACGGCGTTGATCGGCCAGCCCAATGCCCAGCCGGCGCACACCCGTCACCAGCGCACCGATGATCTTGCCGATTGCTTCAAAAAAGGTCTTGACGATCTGACCCAGTGCTTTTCTCATGCGATTCCTCACCTCTCCATTTCAAGGATTCATTCTCGCAACAATTGTATCCTTTGGCAAAAAGAACAGGATCACAACAGCGCTGGCTAGGTTATCGCCTTCTAATTGGCAGCTGCTTTCTACAAGTACGCCACTTTCTCATCCCGTCTGGCGGACAGCTGCCCGTGGAGAACTAGACTGAATATCAACGCGGATTCTTGCCTGTACGGTTGGTGGCTGATACACTGGCAGAGTTTGTCATATGGTTGATTCGGATCGACGGTAAGGTCGCTAAAGGAGCGCAACAAATGATCATTGGTCTTCCCAAAGAAGTGAAGGACAACGAGAATCGTGTCGGCTTGATTCCCGGCGCCGTGAAGTCGCTGACCAAGCGCGGTCACCGTGTGCTTGTCCAGACCGGCGCAGGGCTGGGCAGCGCCATCGCCGACGAAGAGTATGTCGAGGTCGGAGCCGAGATCGTCCCCACGGCAGCCGAGGCCTGGGGCGCTGAGATGGTCGCCAAGGTCAAAGAGCCCATCGCCGGCGAGTATCATTTTCTGCGCGAGGACATGATCCTCTTCACCTATCTGCACCTGGCCGCCGACCGTCCGTTGACCGACAAGCTGCTTGAATCGGGCATCACCGCCATCGCGTATGAAACGGTGGAGACCGCCGACCACAAGCTGCCGCTGCTGACACCCATGAGCGAAGTGGCCGGGCGTATGGCCACCCAGGTCGGGGCCTATCATCTGGCCAAGCACATGGGCGGACGCGGCATTTTGATGGGCGGCGTGCCCGGCGTGCAGCCGGCCGATGTCGCCATCCTCGGCGGCGGCGTGGTCGGCACCAACGCGGCCAAGGTCGCCCTGGGCATGGGCGCACAGGTCACCGTGCTGGACATCAACCATGACCGGCTCCAATATCTGGATGACGTCTTTCTGGGCCGCTTGCAGACGCGTACCAGCAACGAGTACAACGTCGACGAGGTCGTGCGCAATGTCGATCTGGTCATCGGCGCGGTACTGATTCCCGGCGGACGCGCGCCCTATCTGGTGACCCGCGACATGCTGCCCGACATGCGGCGTGGCGCGGTCATCGTCGATGTAGCGGTCGATCAGGGCGGCTGCATCGAGACGACCCGACCGACGACCCATAGCGATCCGACCTATATTATTGATGACGTAATCCACTACTGCGTTGCCAACATGCCGGGCGCTGTGCCGCGCACCAGCACCTTCGCACTCAACAACCAGACCCTGCCTTACATGCTGCGGCTGGCCGATCAGGGCATCGACTTTGTGCGCAAGAACCAACCCATGCTCCACGGCCTCAACACCTATCGCGGCCAACTCACTTATGAAGCCGTCGCAAAGGAATTTGGGCTGCCGTTTGTGGAACCGGAGAAGGCGCTGGCGAATTGAAGTCTGCTGCTTGCTGCGTGATTATTTCGCAGAGGATCCGGGCGGCAAATCTTGATTATCCTGCCGTTACCAGTGACCAACGAGGACGACAAGGTCGCCATCGAGACCTCACGCAGCAAGCAGCACGCGGCATAAAACCACACCATACAAATCTAGCAAGACTTGGAGACTACTCCCATGGCCAAACTCAACACCGCCCCGCTCAGCGGCATGCGCGACTTTCTGCCGAGAGATGTGCTCAAGAACCGCTATGTCATCGACGTGATCGAGCGCGTCTATCAGAGCTATGGCTTTGAGCCGTTGGAGACGCCGAGCATGGAGCGGCTGTCGACGCTGCTGGGCAAGTATGGCGAAGAGGGCGACCAGCTGATCTTCCGCATCATGAAACGGGGCGGCAAGCTGGAGAAGGCGCTGCAAAACGATCCGACCGAAGATAGTGTGGGCGACGCAGGGCTGCGCTACGACCTGACCGTGCCGTTGGCACGAGTCGTGGCCCAATATCGCAACGAACTGCCACGCTACTTCAAGCGCTATCAGATCCAGCCTGTCTTCCGGGCGGACCGTCCCGGCAAAGGCCGTCTGCGCGAGTTCTTCCAGTGCGATGTCGATGTGGTCGGCTCCAAGAGCCTGACCACCGAGGCCGAAGTGTTGGCCGCTGCAGCGCAGATCCTGCAAGAGCTCGGTTTTGTGGACGATGACGCCTTTGCCATCCGCCTCAACCACCGCGGCATCCTGCGCGGACTGATGGAGGTCTCGGGCGTTCCGGCTGGTCTGGAAGATTCTGCGCTGGTCGCCGTTGACAAGCTGGACAAGATCGGCCTGGAGGGCGTGCGCAAGGAGCTGTCCGGCCGCGGCGTCAGCTCAGATGCAGCCGAAAAGCTGCTCGCGATCATGGCCGCAGCGCCCGAGTCAAACAGCGAGATCGTTGCCTGGCTCAGCGATCTGCTGGAAGAGTCTGAGCAGGGCAGCCACGCGGTGGCAGAGTTGAAGCAAGTGCTGCTATTCAGCGCAGAAGGTCCCGCGGACAAGCGTCTGCGCGTCGACCCATACCTGGCCCGCGGCTTGAGCTACTACACCGGGACGATTGCCGAGGTCGAGTTCCCCGGCTTTGCCGGCTCGGGCGGCGGCGGCGGTCGCTACGATGGGCTCATCGGCATGTTCGGCAATCAGCAGATCCCGTCCTGCGGTTTCAGTCTGGGGCTGGAGCGTATTTTGCTGCTCATGGAAGAGCAGAACATGTTCCCGGAAAATCTGGAGGGCCAGCCCCAGATGCTGGTCACCCAATTTGACGACACAACCATCAACGCCAGCCTGGCTCTGGCCCACGAACTGCGCAGGGCAAGCCTGCGGGTCGACCTCTATCCCGACATCGACCGCTACGGCCGCCAGTTTAAGTACGCCGATGAGCGCAGAATCCGCTATGCCGTGCTGTACAGCCCGCGGGAAATCGAAGCGGGCGTGGTGGCGATCAAGGATCTGATCACAGGTGAACAGGTCGAGGTGTCGCGCAACGATGTGGCTTCCTGGTTTCTCGCACTGTTTGACGGCAGCATTTGACACGACATTTGACAACGACATTTGACAACGACATTGACGCCTGATATAGTCGTCCTTAATTGAATAAACACTCTTATCCAGAGAGGTGGAGGGACCGGCCCGATGAAGCCTCGGCAACCTGGAATGATGTGCCCAAAAACGTCCAACGGCATATCTGTCAAGGTGCCAATTCCGGCAGTACAATCTGGAAGATGAGAGGAATGCATGTTGCGTTCTGCTCATCCCCGTTTCGGGGATTTTCTTTTGCGGCTCACGATCTATGAGCCGCCGGAGCAGCACAGAATGACCAAAACAGCGCCCTCTCAATGAGTCGAGAGGGCATTTTTTTAGTCAGGTACAGAAAACGAGAGGCGAGGACAAACTCATGATTGCCATGAAATTCGGCGGGACATCGGTAGGCAGTGTGGATGCTTTTTCGCAGGTTGCCGGCATTGTGAAACGTGCGGTGGAATCGGAGTCCGGCAAAGAGAACCCAGGCGTCATCGTTGTGACCAGCGCCATGAGTGGCGTGACCAATATGCTGATTGAGTCGGCCACCAAGGCAGCCCTCGGCGATCTGGGCTTCTTCACCGAGGCCAAAGACAGCCTGCTGCTCAAACACCAGTTTGTGGCCGGCCAGTTCATCGAGGACGGCAACGAACGGGCTGCGTTGAGCAAGATTCTGGACCAGCATCTGCACCAGTTCGACCGCCTTTGCAGCAGCATCGCCGTGCTGGGCGAGCTGACCGAGCGTGGTCTGGATGTCGTCAGCGGGCTGGGCGAACGCATGAGCGCCCCGCTGCTGGCCGCGGTTCTGCGTTCGCAGGGCGTGATGGCCGAGTCCATCGACGCCGCCGACCTGATCGTCACCGACGAGGTACACGGCGGCGCGGCGCCGCAGATGGATCTCACCGAGCCCCGGTGCCGGGATCGGCTGACGCCATTGCTCGAGCAAGGTATCGTTCCCGTGGTGACCGGCTTTGTCGGCGCAACCGTAACCGGCGTACCCACGACGCTGGGCCGAGGTGGGTCAGACTACTCTGCGGCCATTGTCGGCGCAGCGCTGGATTCTGACGAGATCCAAATCTGGACGGACGTCAACGGCGTGCTCACCGCCGATCCACGCGTGGTGCCCAATGCGCGAAGTCTCAACGAGTTGAGCTACGAGGAAGTGGCCGAGTTGGCCTACTACGGAGCCAAAGTTCTGCACCCCAAGACCGTGACGCCGGCCATCGAGAAGAGGATCCCGCTGCGGGTGCTGAACACATTTGAACCGGATCATCCGGGCACACGCATCGTCGAGCGCAGCGACAGCGACACCCATGGCACGGTTAAGGCCATCACCTCCATCCGCGGCATGAATATGATCACCGTGGCCGGGCGGGGCATGATGGGCGTGCCCGGCATTGCAGCCCGCACTTTTGGCAGCGTGGCCCGGCAAGAGGCCAACGTGCTGATGATCAGCCAGAGCAGCAGCGAGCAGAGCATCTGCTTTGTGGTGCCGGAAAGCTCGGCTCCGTCGGTGACGGAGACACTGAATGCGGAATTCCGCCGTGAGCTGGAGCGTCACTACATCGACCAGGTCAAGAGCCAGTCCGATGTGGTGATCGTGGCCGTGGTCGGCAGCGGCATGCGCGGCATGCCCGGCCTGGCCGGCGGCATCTTCACCGCCCTGGGTGAGAACAAGATCAACGTGATCGCCATCGCCCAGGGCTCCAGCGAGGCCAATGTCAGCCTGGTCATCGCCGACAAAGACACCGCCACGGCCGTTCAGGCCATCCACGACACGTTTGAGCTCTACCTGCCGACGGAAGAGCGGGCGCTGCACAGGGCATGATGTGAATGGGGATTAGGGAATGGGGATTGGTGATTGGGTCAGCCCAAATCCCAAATCCCCATTCACCAATCCCTAATCACGCCCCCTACACCAAATTTGCCTCAACATAATCCCAATTCACATCCATCCCCAGGCCCGGCTCCTGCGAGACATGGACGAAGCCTTCGCCATCCATGGGATCAGTGATGGCGTTGAGCCACGGTTTGGGGATCTCGTAGTCGATGTGCGGATGGAGGAGGCCCCGTTCGTAGAACTCGCCGGGGATGCTCATGGCGCAGAGCGCGTGCAGGTTGCCTGGCCCGCCGCCGTGGATCTCCAGACGCACGCCATGGGATTCGCAGAGACCCACCGTCTTCATCAGCGGCGTCAGACCGCCCAGATCGCCGACGCCGGCGCGGCTGATGTCGGAGGCGCCACGGACAATCCACTCGGCACGCGTGTGCATCTTGCCCTCGGCCGTCTCCGGTCCCACCATGGGCAGATCGAGCTGCTCGGTCAGCCAGACGTAGGACGAGATGCTGTGCTCGGCCATGGGTTCCTCCATCCAGTAGTAGTCGAGCTTCTCCAGCTCGCGACCCAGATAGAGCGCCTGTTCCCGGTTGTAGTAGTGGAAGGGGTCGAGCATGAGGGGCACGTCGGGGCCGACGGCTTCGCGCACGGCCGCGCAGGCGACAATGTCGCGTTTGGGATCGGGTGCGCCGGGCATGGGCGGCTGCCAGGTGTGCAGTTTGAAGGCCGGATAGCCTCGCTCCATGGACCAGAGCGCAAACTCGGCGTAGGCCTCAGGCGTGTCCAGCCCGCCGGGAATATCGTCGCCGCACATGGTGCTGGAGTAGGCCGGGACCTTATCCCGCGTTGCGCCCAGCAGCTTGTGGACCGGCAAGTTGGCGTACTTGCCGGCCAGATCCCAGAGTGCCAGGTCGATGGCACAGAGCACCTTGTCTGAGAGCTGCCCCAAGTGCAATCGCTGGCGTTCCTTGAGCATCTGCCAGAGGTACTCGCGATAGAACGGGTCCTTGCCGATAAGCAGCGGCTTAACCAAACCCTGGATCACATCGGAGCTGCCGCCGAACGCATCGCCGGTCAGGCCCTCGTCGGTGACGATGGTGACCATGGACTGCACCGCGTCGTGTTCCGGGCCAGGGTGGCCATGGCCCTCGGAGTCGCGAACGGTGTTGGAGCGATAGTGGATTTTGCGCGTGATGACGTCGACAATCTTCATGGCTTCTCCTTGGATTTTGGGGATGGTTCCTTGTTCTACTCGCTCGTCGCCATTATCGGATCATCCTGTGGCGGATGTCGCCCGATGGCGGCATCTGCCAGCCGAATGTTGATAATTCGAGATCGATTGAGTTGGAGCTGAGCTACTGTCGCACAACCGGTCGGCGTCAAAACGATAATCAGTGTGCCATCCATTGACCAAACAAAATGCTCGGCCCATATATCTAGACACGGGTTGAAGAGGTCGAAGGGTAAACCCGATTGGGGATCTGTTGCAGTCGAGTGATTGGACTTGCGGCGATTGCAGTGAAAACAAGCCAGAGCCAGGTTCTTTTCGTCGTCGCTGCCATCTTGAGATAGCGGGGTGATGTGGTCGACTGTGAATCGAACATATTGCCATTTCTCGATCGTGTGACAGTATTCACACAGTCCATTGGCGCGTTTGCGGACCAATGTTTGAACATTTTCAGGTATGCTTCGACGGCGCGATGCCATCCCTAACCATCCTGTGTAGACTGAGAAAGCAACAGGTTTCTTACCGTGCGATTGACAAAGCTCAGATAATCATCGAACTCTTCATACAGATCAAGTTCTTGGCTCTCACCCTGAGTGAGAGCTGACTCCCGCTGTTTATCCAGCAACAATTCAATTCGGGCCTGAACAGGGGACGCCGCGCGAAAGATGGGAACGCCTTCCTCCAGCTCCAGACGAACGGCATTTTCGAGTGGCAACGTTGCCGGTAGTCTTTGCATTTTCGGAATTGGTAAAACTGACGCAACAGTCATAGTGGTGCCTCCCAGAAGGACGATTTCCTCTCCGCAGTATACGTCGCACGTCCTACGCAGTCAATGATCGTCGTTTTCGTGCCATCGACCTTGCTTTCGCTGGTAATTGAGCAGGCCTCCACGAATAATTCGAAATGCCTCATCTTCGCTCAGTTCAGGCTGTCTTTGGCGAAGGCAGTATACGCCCAAGCGTTCGGCGGCTTCGATCATGGATGCCGCTCGCTGAACACGTTCGGCAGGGGTCAACTGGCGAAGATAGGCCATATGTACCAAGTCAATTTCAGCAACGGCGCCGGCAATCTAGCGCCGCATCTTGTCTGTGACGAGAAGCGGTTTCTCTCTTGATGTCATTTGCCATTCTCGCTGACAACAATAAACACCTTTGTCACGATGCCGGTATACGAGGATCGCCGGCTTGGAAAGCGTTGAACAGTCGGTAGGGTATCAGCGGCCTCTGCGTTAGTGTTCATCGCGATAGTCACGTTCAACTGATACTGCCAGTACATACGTGGCTATCGCTCCATCGGCAATCAAGTACGAAAGCACAATCCAGCTTGGAATCATGATAATCAACCCTATACAAAGGGCAGCGGCGAGAGTATCGTTGCTGTCCGAACGCCGTATGCCTACCACAATCAGAAAAATATACCACAATCCGAGAAGAGGAAATATGCCAACAAGGACAAGTCGTCGAACAGCCTGACGTCCGCTTTTCACGTACCCACCAGTAAGCTCACCACCGATATCACGAAGTCGGAGATCTGGACGCGTGCGGATCAAAAAATAGACTACCAGACTCCACACTACATAAATCAAAACAAATAGAAGCAAGAGTGCAAGAAGCATGAACCCATCGGTACCCAACTCATGCCTTGCCGCCGTCTTGACCCCATCGGGTTTTGATAGAGGGTGCTGGCATCCCACATCGTACTCCCCCACAAACATGGCCGTGTCTTCCACGTACCAGGAAGTGGATGGACCGACCGACTCGGTACCCGAATGTCTATCTTTCACTTGTGGTTGACTATGGAATCCAGTAAAGTTAGGTGGATCAGCAGTTTAGCCCAATTGGGGCAAATCGCGTCGCAGTTCGCCAGTTTCCATCTGTCGCTCACAGCCATCTTACACACAAAATCATGAGGAAGACGGAACCATGAAGAAGGTCCTCTTAACCGGAGCAACCGGACGAATCGGCAAAGCGTTCTGGGAATATGCCGATGAAAAATACGACTTACGTCTGACCTCTCGCAATCGAGAGAAACTGGGCGACACCGGACGGCATGAGGCGATGGAACTGAACGCTGCCGATCCTGACTCCTGTCAGCGAGCCTGCGAGGGAATCCACACTGTGGTGCACCTGGCCGCTGATCCGTCCGGCCGGTCAGGTTTCTACGAATCGTTGATGGATAACAACGTCAAAGGCGCTTACAACATGTTCCGCGCCGCCAAAGATCAGGGCTGCCAGCGATTGATTTACGCCAGCAGCATTCAGGTCGTCTCGGGCTATCCGCTCGACGTGCAGGCCCGCCATGATGATGCGCCGAAACCGCTGAACCTGTATGCCGTGACCAAATGTTTCGGCGAAGCGCTTGCCCACTATTTCGCCATGGTCGAGGGGTTGTCCAGCATTGCCGTGCGCATCGGCAACTATGAACTCAACGGGCCCAGCGTCGGCAGCGACGCCCGTCAATTGAGCGCCTTCATCAGCGTACGCGACATGAACCAGATGTTGGAGCGCTGTATCGAGGCGACGGATGTGCAATACGGCATCGTGCAGGGTGTCTCGGACAATCGCTTCAAGCGCATGGATATCACATCTGCGCGTGAACTGATCGACTACCAGCCCCAGGATGACGCCTTTGTGCTCTTCAATACAGGCATTCCCTATCGAGATCGGTGGTACGAAGAATTCGATCGCACCAGACCAGCAGAGTAGCCGCTCGATTCCGCGGGTTTCGCACTTCGTTTTGTAAAAAGGCAGAGCGATTATTTCAACTCGCACGCTATAGTTGTGATATAATTGCGCTCGATTGTGAGGGGAGCCAGACTTGGTCTAGTGCTCCCTTTTTGTTCAAGGAATATTCAGCGTTTTGGGCAGGTAATGGGATTGATATGCTAGAGATTCCGGTGATTCTATTGGGCATGGGTGGCGTGGGCAGATCGCTGATCCGCCAAATCATCCAACATCGAGCATTCCACGCCGATCAATATGGTTTGGCATTGGAAATTCAAGCTGTGTGCGACAGCAGCGGTACAGCGATCGAGGTCGGCAAGGGAATTGACGATGTTTCCTTGAGCGACCTGTTGGAACTCAAAGACGCCGGCGGCGCATTGTCCGAGCATGCCCTTGGGGCCGTCTACGGTGATGCAAGCCTGGCCGATCTGATTCGCGCCACTGCTCGCAAGAGCACGATCGTTGTCGACTGCACGGCGAGCAGCACCACGATCCCTGCCCTGCTCTTTACACGTGAGCAAGGCCACAAGATCGTCTTGGCCAACAAGAAACCGCTCACCGATTCAATGGAGGTATACGACCGGCTCACCAGAGCCGGTGTCACCGGCGCGGACGGCCCGTCGTCGGTGCGGAACCTCGGGTTTTCCCGGTGGGAGACGACTGTGGGAGCCGGTCTGCCCGTGATTGCGACGCAAGATCGCATTGCAGCCAGCGGAGACAAGACGCAGCGCATTGCCGGCACCTTCAGCGGCACATTGGGCTATGTGATGACGGGATTGCAGGAAGGCCGTGCGTTCAGCGAGATTGTACGCCAGGCCCACGACCTGGGCTATACCGAACCGGATCCGCGTGACGATCTGGGCGGCATCGACGTGGCACGCAAGGCCTTGATCCTTGCTCGCGGTCTGGGGTGGGAGCTGGAGATGGACGACGTTTCCGTCACCGGACTCTATCCCGAAGAGATGCAGTCGCTTTCGGTTCCTGAGTTCATGGATGCCCTACCCCAGTTGGATGCTGAGTTTGAGCATCGCGTAGAAGCGGCCCGCAAACAGGGCAACGTATTGCGGTTCGCCGCCAACGTCGTTGACGGCACCTGCGTCGTCGGTCCAACCGAGGTCGCAGTCGAAAGTCCGCTAGGCCGGTTGGGCGGCACTGACAATCTGGTTGAATTCCACACCGAGTGGTATAGCCCGAATCCGCTGGTCATCCAGGGACGCGGGGCCGGCGTCGAGGCAACTGCAGCCGGCGTACTGAGCGACATTGTTGAATTGGCATATACGACATAAGACGTGAATGGTGAAATGGGACTGATGAAACGGATATCCATCACGGATTTCTTGGGTCGACAGTAGAGTTCAACGCTCACGTTACCTAAATAGATGAAGAGGATTGAGATGAGTCAGCAAAAGATCAAGGTCGGCGTGCTCGGCGCGACAGGCGCTGTCGGCCAGCGCTTCATACAGCTTCTGCAAGGACACCCCTGGTTTGAATTGACCGCGCTCTGTGCGTCGTCTCGCAGCGTCGGCAAGCGATATGCCGACGCATGCAACTGGACGCTGCGTGGCGACATGCCGGAGCATCTACGTGACGTGGTGCTTCTGCCCTGTGAACCGAATGTAGATTGCCAATTGGTCTTCAGTGCATTGCCTGCCGAAAGTGCGACAGAGATCGAGAAGAACTTTGCCGCGGCAGGCTACGGCGTTTGCAGCAATGCGCGGTCCTACCGGTATGAGCCGGATGTGCCCTTGCTCATTCCTGAGGTCAATCCGGAACACCTTGCGCTGATCGACATTCAACGGCGCGACCGCGGATGGGAAGGATTCATCGCCACGAACCCCAATTGCAGCACGACTCACCTGGTCAGTGCGCTTCACCCGCTGCACGAACGCTTTGGCATCAGCAAGGTGTTGGTTGTGACCATGCAGGCCATCAGCGGAGCCGGCTATCCCGGCGTGAGCAGCATGGATATGATCGACAACATCGTCCCGTACATCGGCGGGGAAGAAGAGAAGATGGAGCAGAAGGAACCGCAGAAGCTGCTGGGTGTCTTCAACGGCGCCGAGGTGCAGTATGCGGACTTCGTGGTCAGCGCCCATTGTAACCGGGTGCCAATCCGCAATGGTCATCTCGAGGCAATCAGCGTCGAGTTCGAACGCGAGGCGACCGAGGCAGAGATCATAGCCGCCTGGCGTGAATATCAGCCGCTGGCGCAGCAGTTGAAGCTGCCCCATGCGCCAGACCCGGCCATTATCTACATGGAGGCCGATGATCGGCCTCAGCCGCGGATGGATCGGCTTGCCGGCAGTGTACCCGGCATGGCGACAGTGGTTGGCCGACTGCGTCCGGATCCGCTTCTGGACTACAAGTTCATGGCCCTCGGACACAACACGATCCGTGGCGCCGCCGGCGGAAGCCTGCTCAACGCCGAGCTGTTGGTGACCCAGGGGTACTTGGGTGAAGAGGCTGTTGCGCTAGCCCGATCGACGAAGTAGACAGGGGTTCGTCCTGGTGTGGGCTGCGACTTTTCCATCACCCACACCAGGACGAATTGATTCGATGTGCTTGTCAGCGCAAGGCCTTTCGTATCTGTAGACACATCTGTTTGTATGTGGTGTGTATCGCGTGTATCCTTGGGTCCTGGATTTGTTAGACTATAGAGAATGAGGTGAACTTTATGCCATCCCCGCAGACATCGTCCACAGCCCAGACGACATCGGAACTGAAAGTCTTTGGTCGAGGGCGATTATCGGACTTGTTTGGAGACATGGTGATCTATCGCAACTTGCAACCGCTTGATAGCCACCTGCCCAAGATGAAGGTCGCACTGCGCGAGTTGGGCATGTCGGGCGATCAGACACCTCGTAAGCAGGATAAAGCTTACGCTGAGATCGCGATCTGGTATGGCAAGAAGGCACAGGCACAGCGTAGCGCTTCAAAACCTCTGCAAGAGTTGATCTTCATAGGCGACACGCTGTACAACGATGGCCGTGCCTATATGAACATGCGGTCGGCCACCGATCTGGGATGGATCCTGTTTTATCGGCGTTGAATCTCCGGAGGATGAGGCGGCTGTCTGCATCGATGACGAACTGATCTATGCCGCCAATCGTTGGGCCAACGTCGGCGATCGGATCAAGTGGATGATTGAAGAGCAAGGTCTGAACCTTGACGAAGGCACGATGGTTGTCGTGGACATCGACAAATGCATCCTCGGCGCCCGCGGTCGCAACGATGCGGTCATCGATCAAGCCCGCATACAGGGCGCATACCGCACGATGGACAATCTGCTCGGCCAGAGTTTCGATGGTGAGCAGTTCGAGCGACATTACAATGAACTGAATCAGCCGAAGTACCATCTCCTGACGGAGGACAATCAGGACTACCTGGCCTATATCTGCCTGGTGATCAACACCGGCCTCATTGGATTTGACGAGATCGTGGCTGAAGTTGCCGAAGGTCATTTGGAGAATTTCGATCAGTTCATGCGTTTGGTTGAAATGCGAATGATGATCACCCCCGGCAGCTATGGTTCGCTGCGTGAATCTCATGATGCAGTCATCACCGGCATCCGCAACGGTGATCCAACGCCGTTCAAGCGTTTCCGCCGTCAAGAATTCGTGGCTACCGTCAGCAGACTCGGCAATATGTCGGATGACAGCACTGCCGAGGAACTTCTGGATCAAGAGATCACGTTAACAGAGGAAGTGTGGGAAATGGCCGCCTGGCTAAAGAACCGCGGATGCCTTCTGATCTGTCTGAGCGACAAGCCGGCCGAAGCTTCGTGCCCGCACCGATATGTTTCGCCGGATCTACCCGCAATTCATGAGGCGGAAACCCATCGTGTGGGGACCAGCATCCAGCCGCTATTGGACTCCTTGGGATAACCTGGAAGGCTACTAGGATTGTGAAGTTCATAGGTCACGTTCGCAGTGTGACAAGGTCCACAATCCAGGCAAATCCTGAAGTAGTTCTTACCGACTTGGCGTGAATATGCAGATATGATTGTAGCGGTAGATATGACTTCAGCTTGTAGAGTTTCGAGTATCGGACGATATGGCAAATAACCAAAAACCTCCATCGAATCAACAGGATCCAGGCAATGGTTCCGATCCAGACAGCCCAAATGGCAACTTCATCGGGCGAAGCTGGTTCTGGATCGTCCTGATTGTTTTGGCTCTTTTTGGGTCGCGGCTACTTTTCAACCGTCCCTCAGACAGTGCCAATATGATTGGTCTGAACGAGGTGGCCCAATCTGTCATGGACGACAGAGTGGACAAGCTCGTGATCCAAGGTGATGTCATTACAGTGGTGATGCGTGATGACACAGAGGAACGCAGTCGCAAAGAGGACGGCGAAAGTGTACTGACCTCGCTTCAAGCCTTCGGCGTCTCCAATGAACAACTGGAGACACTCAATATTGAAGTGCTGAACGTGCCCAACAGCGGGGCCATCTTCAATTGGCTGATCATGTTACTGCCGATGATCTTGATCTTTGCCTTCTTCATTTTCATCATGCGTCAGGCAGGCGGCGGCGGCCAAAATCGGGCCATGCAATTTGGTCGTAGCCGTGCCCGCAAGATGGACGAAGCGGACCGGCCGACTG
Source organism: uncultured Chloroflexia bacterium (assembly GCA_963848115.1). Taxonomy (GTDB): domain Bacteria; phylum Chloroflexota; class Anaerolineae; order Caldilineales; family Caldilineaceae; genus JAWKOK01. Next base: position 326,304 of record CAWKCP010000025.1, read on the forward strand.
TCACGTTCGCAGATGTCGCCGGTGCTGACGAAGCGAAGCAGGAACTGGAAGAAGTTGTTGAGTTCCTACGTGAGCCGGAAAAATTCGCCGCGCTGGGCGCTCGCATCCCCAAAGGCGTTTTGATGGTCGGCGCGCCGGGCACAGGCAAGACGCTGCTGGCCAAAGCCGTTTCCGGCGAAGCAGGCGTGCCGTTTTTCAGCAGTTCCGGTTCCGAATTTGTCGAGATGTTTGTTGGTGTGGGTGCAAGCCGGGTTCGTGACCTGTTCGAACAAGCCAAGAAGAACTCGCCCTGCATCATCTTTATCGACGAGATCGACGCAGTAGGTCGACATCGAGGCGCGGGATTGGGTGGCGGCAACGACGAACGCGAGCAGACGCTCAACCAGATTTTGGTTGAGATGGATGGCTTCGACAGCCAGGTCAACATCGTCATCATCGCAGCTACCAATCGTCCCGACATTCTGGACCCGGCGCTTCTGCGTCCAGGACGCTTCGACCGCAAGGTGGTCGTTGATCGGCCGGACAAGCGAGGTCGCGAAGCAATTCTCAAGGTGCACGTGCGCGGCAAACCAATGTCGCCCGATATCGACTTGGGCGTGATCGCTTCACAGACGCCCGGCATGGTCGGAGCCGATCTGGAGAACCTGATCAACGAAGCGGCGATTCTGGCGGCACGGCGCAACAAACGATCCATCGGCATGGAAGAGCTCCACGAGTCGATTGAACGGGTGATGGCCGGTCCGGCCAGACGGAGCCGTGTTCTGGATGAACGAGATCGCCGCACCATCGCCTTCCACGAAGCCGGTCACGCCATCGTTATGGAACGACTGCAACACACAGATGAGGTCGGCAAGATCACCATTGTCAGTCGCGGCCAAGCGCTTGGCTATGTGATGCCCCTGCCTCAGGAAGATCGGTCGCTCAGAAGTCGCGCCGAATACGAAGATGAGTTGGCCGGACTGCTCGGCGGCCGTGTTGCCGAGGAGATCGTCTTCCAGGAACCATCCACTGGCGCAGCTAATGATCTCGAACGGGTGACCAAGTTGGCCAAAGCCATGGTAACCCGCTACGGCATGAGTGATCTGATCGGTCCCATGCAGCTTCAGCAGGGCGACAGCAATCCATTCATGGGCATGGAATTTGGCGAGCAACGCGCCTATAGCGAAGATATCGCCCGCAAAATTGACCAGGAAGTTCGCCGGATTGTAGAAGGAGCCTATGAGCGTTCACGCCAGGTACTGCTGGAGAATCGCGACAAACTGAATCTGATCGCTGAGATATTGCTCGACCAAGAAGTCCTCGAGCGTGAGGAATTTCTAGATCTGATGCAGCAACCGACGTAATCGATGTGCTGTTCGTTGTCCGCAAAAAGGTCCACTCCAAAACTGGAGCGGACCTTTTTTGGTTCTGTGGGATCCTGGGGAGTGACGTTGACCGTTGGCGGTAGGCCGCCACAAGGGCACGCCCTTACGTACTCAACTCATTGTAGAAGACCCAATCCTTTTATGCACTTTGGCAATACCTGCGGCCTGTCAGCCGATGGCCGCGTCGATGGCGACCGCAATCTCTGCGGCAGCGCCGGCATTGTTCTTGAGCAGAGCAAGATTGCAGCGAAGACTGCGATCACCGCTCAATTCAGCAATGCGGCTCAGCAGAAAGGGCGTCACTTCGGCCGAACGCAGCCCGCGTTGGTCGGCCTCGCGGATCGCTCGCTCGATGGCCGGCGCTATCTCTGATGCCGGAATCTCATCGTTTTCGGGAACAGGGACCGTCACCAGCAGCCCTCCCGGCAAGCCCAGCCGCTGCTTGGCCTGCCAGATGGCTGCAACCTCATACGGCCCATCACAGCGCACATCGACGGATAGGCCGCTGCGGCGGCTGTAGAATGCCGGAAAGTCATCGGTTCCGTAGCCGACAACGGTGACGCCATGGGTTTCCAAGTATTCCAGGGTGGCCGGCAGATCGAGTATCGCCTTGGCCCCGGCGCAGACCACTACCATCGGCGTCTGAGCCAGTTCCTGCAAATCAGCGCTGATGTCAGAGAGGTCGCCCCGATGGATGCCGCCGATGCCGCCGGTGGCAAATACCTGGATGCTGAAACGATGAGCGATCCACATGGTAGTGGCGACGGTGGTAGCGCCATCAAGACCGCGTGCGACGACAATGGGTAGGTCGCGTCGGCTGACCTTGCGTACGTCGTCAGCCGTAGCCAGGTGAGTCAGTTGGCCGTCATCCAGCCCGGCAAGCAGTTCGCCGCCGATGATCCCGACGGTGCGTGGCTCGGCTCCACGGGAGCGCACAATGGCTTCCATCTCCCGCGCCAGGCTCAAATTGTGTGGATAGGGTAGCCCGTGAGAAATCACGGTCGATTCCAAGGCGACCAGAGGTCGTTGATTCTGCGTCATCGTTTTCTACTCGAATTCTGTTGATTGTGGATGTCCGGTCAGGGACAAGCCCTGCCCTTACGTATTGGGTGGCAATTCCCCAGGATTGACCCTATCCGCCAAGGCGGCTCAAGGCGAATGCCAGCACATCCCGTGCACGATCGGCGGCAACGCCACCGCCTTGAGCGAACTCAGGTCGACCGCCGCCGCCACCGCCAAATTCGGTCAACGTCTCCTTGAGCAGGTTGCCGGCGTGGAGCGTCCCCTCTTGGCTACGGGCGACGACAAGGGTTAGCTTGCTGCCCGCAGCCGAAATCAGCAGCGCAATCGTATTCGGATCTTCTACCAGTGCCGACGCCATCTGTTTGATGGCATTGGCATCTCTGTCCCCGAAGATCTGCGAGACGACTAGCAGGCCATCGATCTCATCAGCCGCCTCCCTGAGCGCAGCTGCCTCGACCGGCAGCAGATGATCGGCCAGTTCCTTCACTTGTTTCTGTAAGAACTTCGCCTCCACGAGGCTGCGCTCGACCAACTCGGGCACCTGTCGGTAGTCGTTGTTGTAGAGCCCGGCCGCGTCCATGATCAGATCATGCTTCTCGCTATAGTCGGCAAACGCACGCCAGCCACAGAGAAAACTGAGCCGAGCTTTGTGATTCTGACGGGTCTGCCGCACGAATTTGATGGGACCTAGTTCGCCGGTGCGTCGACAATGGGTGCCTCCGCAGGCCGAGTAGTCGAAGTCTTCGATCTCAACGATGCGGATCTGGCCCGTCACCTTGGGGGCCCGACGCAAAGGGATCTGCTCCAACTCGGCATCCCCTACGAATCGAGCCGCGATGGACAAATTGGCATAGACCAGCTGATTGGCGTACCGCTCGGCCTCGTTAAGTTGTTCATCGGTGACTGTCTCCACATCCAGATCGAGTGTCGACTCCAGCCCACCGAAGTGAACCGAGACGGTCTCGTACCCGAATAGCTGATAGAAGACCTGAGAAAGCAGATGCTGGCCCGAATGCTGTTGCATATGGCCGTACCGGCGTTCCCAATCGATGACGCCGTGTACGGCCTGTCCAGTCAAGGAGGCGATATCTCCGTCGACATCACTCTCCACAAAATGGAGAACAGATCCGTCCGTGGCAACCACATCAACAACACGATGTCCGCCGAGCATTCCAGTATCGTGTGCTTGACCACCGGATGTGGGATAGAAATGTGTTCGGTCGAGAATCAGCGCCGTGCGCCCATCGATCAGGACGATCTCTTTGACCGTTGCGTCAAACTCGGTTGCATAGGAATCTGCGTAGTAAAGGCGTTCCGTCATGATAAGATTGTCCTGCCTAGTCCTGGCTAGCATTCAAGACGATGTTGGGACCCGTCCACGGATACAAATATCCCGTTTCGTAGGGGCGACCCTTGTGGTCGCCCCCATTCTATATGGCGCAATCCGGGCAGGGACAAGCCCTGCCCCTACACGTCGGGATATCTATTCCCCTGGATCGAGCCTGTGTCGATGTCTGTGTTCTCATTGCCGGCTGTTGACCGACCACCTTGCCGGCGATACAATGGTCAAATTCATTCCGACCGATATTGCACTTTCAATTGTACGATCCACCAACAAGCAAGGAGTATTCGTGTGCGTCTATACCTGATCCGACACGGCCAAAGCTTCGTGAACTTGAAAGACTGGAAAGAAGGGAATATCGACGCCGGGCTGACCGACTATGGCAAAAGCCAGGCAGCAGCGCTCGGCCAATGGCTGCCGACCGACATCCCCGAAATCGACGTGCTCTACGCCAGCACAATGCGCCGTGCCATGGAGACGGCCGATGCCGTGGCCGGAGCGTATCAGTGCGAGATCATCCCTGACAGTCGCCTGCGCGAGATCGGCAACAACCGCGCCGATCATTCACCCTGGCCCGACGACGCGTTGCCCAACGACTACGCCGACTATTGGGCCAGTGAACAGCCCTTTGCATCAGTCACGCCGGCCTATGACGGGGGTGAATCGATGATGCATTTTCGCACGCGCGTGGGGCTCTTCGTCGAAGAGATGGTCCAGCGCTATCGTGGGAAAACAGTTGCGGTCGTCTGCCACGGTGGCGTCATCGAGTTTGTCTTCGATCACATCTTCAACATCGGCCCCTGGCGGCGCTGCGAAGTCTGGGACCACAACACGGCTATCACCTACTTCGAGTACGTTGAGCACCCGGGACGCGAGACCTGGCGGCTCCATTACCACAACCGCATTCCCCATCTGGTCAATCTGCCGCCGGCCACCGACAACGCCACACATGGCACGCCGATTCAGGCGATGGAGGGGAATGGGGATTAGGGATCAGGGGATTTCCGGCTTGATGCAATCCTCTAATCACCAGTCCCCGATCCCTATTGCCCCTCGATCACCCGTGCCCCCGCGCTCGCCTGCGTTGTATAGACCTCGGGCCAGATGTTGGTCGCCTTGGGATAGTCTTGATAGATGGCATCGGCCACGGCCTGTTCTCGACCGGGTCTGACCAGCGCGATGGCGCAGCCGCCGAAGCCGGCCCCGGTCAGGCGAGCGCCGTAGCAGCCCTCGACCGCGCCCATGGCGTCCACCATGGCATCCAGGGCGTCGCTGCTGACTGCATAGTCATCTCGCAGGCTGGCATGGCTGGCCGACATGAGCCGCCCAACTGTTTGCAGATCATCCTGCTTCAGCGCCTCGACCGTCTGCATCACACGTTCATTCTCGCTGACCACATGGCGGCAACGTTGGTAGACGATCGGTGATAGCAGATCCTTGTTCACCTCCAGCTGTTCGCTGCTCACATCGCGCAGCGCTGTGATGTCAGGCAGCACTTGTTGGAGCGCGGCAACGCCCTCTTCGCACTGCCGGCGGCGCTCGTTGTAGGCGCTGGAAGCCAAGGAACGAGGCGCCTTGGTATTGCCGATGACCAGTGAGGCGTTGGCCGGGAAGGGGACCAACTCATAGTCGAGACTGCGGCAGTCGATGAGCAGCGCATGTCCCTCGACGCCCAGGACGCTGATGAACTGATCCATAATGCCGCAGTTGACACCGACAAATTGATTCTCAGCACGCTGGGCGATCTTGGCGATTTCCGCACCAGACAGTGCATCCACCCCACCGGCCACAGCCATCAACCCCATGATCGATGCGACCTCTAACGCTGCCGAACTGCTCAATCCGCTGGCGCGAGGCACATTCCCGCTGAGCACAGCGTCGATGCCGGTCAGTTTCAGGCCGGCTTCCACCAAGAAGGTTGCAACGCCCTGGACATAGTTGATCCAGAGCTTGTCCTTCTGGTAGGCAATGGCGTCCAGGTCGAATTCGCCCCAGTCATCGTATTCAGACGAATAGATGCGCACGACGCGATCCTGGCGGGCGCGCACGGCCATGCGCACATCTCGTTGCAGCGCCACCGGCAAAACATAGCCGTCGTTGTAGTCGGTGTGTTCGCCGATCAAATTTACCCGTCCGGGACCAATGGCAATCCACGCAGGCTGCTCACCATATTGCTTGTCAAACTCATCAACCAAATTCTGCGTACGTTCGTCAAAATCGCTCATGAACCCATGCTCCTACAGTAGACTCAATATGGTATAAAGATTCAGATTGCCTTCTTTTCCATCGGCACGATAGGTGTCTACGACAGTCAATCCGGCGTCCGCCACAAGGCGGTTCATCTCGGTCTCATCAATCTGGTGCACATAGCGCACCGCATACGCGCCCTGTTTCCAGGGCAATAGCGCGTCGCCGGCTTCAACATCCGTCGCGGTCAGACCCACTTCAGACCAGTCGATCAAGCGCTTTCGAAAGCGCTCGCTCCCCAGAAATTGCCACGCCGAGATAGCCAGCAGGCCGCCGGGGACCAGAAGCGATGCAAGATCCCGTACTAGGCGAGAACGAAGCTCATAGCTAGGCATGTGCTGTAGCGTCGCTAGGCAGACTACCATATCGAAGGATGATTTGGACAGCAATTTCAGCCAGTCGATTTGGGCAAGATCTGCCTGCTCGAAACGGCAATGCACATGTGTAAGCGAGGTTGCCTGTTCAGCAGCCAGTGCCAGCAGATGCTCGCTGCCGTCCACCCCTGTGTATTCTACTACACCGCCGAGGCTCTCTAGCATCATCGCAAAACGCCCATTGCCGCAGCCGATGTCTGCCACCCGGGTCGGGAATCGATGATCCTTGGAGGGCACGATGTCGAGCAGGCGTCGCTTGCCGGGCGTCCAGATCCTGCCGCGTCTGATTGAACGGCTCAGCGACAGCCGCGTAGAAGTCTTGATTTAACTGTAGAAGGCGTTGCCGAATTGGCTCATCCATCTATGGTATACTGTCTCCGCATATGATCAAGAGTGACGTGCGGGATTGGTAAAAAAGTTTGATGAGCGGGTTCGATGATCGGTGCTTTTTGACCTGCAAGGAGGTCAAGATGACAGTTGAAAAACTTAACACACTATTTGAGACGTCGGCGCCTGAGCGCATCTCATCACAAGACTATATCGATGATCCGCGCAGCGAACAAAAATCTAACTTGATCGAAGGAGTATCTGTTATGGCATCCCCCGCCTCGTATCTACATGAGGATCTGGTCACTTTTCTGATTGGCACACTTGCTGCATATGTAACGTCCAAGCAGCTTGGCAAGGTACTCAGTTCCAATGCTGCCTTCGAGTTGTCCGAAGACAACGTCTACCAACCGGATATCTCGTTTATCCTGGCCGAGCGACTCCATCTGGCCCGTGACGTCTACTTCCCCGGTCCCCCGGACATAGCAATCGAAATCATCTCGCCCAGCAGCCGCCATTACGACACGGTCGAGAAGAAGATCAATTACGCCCGCTACGGCGTTCATGAATATTGGCTGATCGATCCGATTCACGAACAGGCTACTACAGTTGGGCGTGAATACCACGACAGAAATTCGGCTGCCCTACCTCTGGCGGGAACTGTATCAGGATTTCCGCCGGGATTCACTGCGTTCTACACTCGGGTCGGCGATCAGTTCGTCCCAATTGCAGCTGAGGACGACGTTCTGCGTTCTCAATTGCTGGCCGGCTTCTGGATGCATCTCGACTGGCTTTTCCCGCCTGAGGGCAAGGACCGCCCATCAGTTCTCGAAATCGCCGGACAACAAGGTCTGCTCGCATGAATTATCAGCCCAACCATCGCCAATGAAACGAACCCTCGCGCCCGACGAAATCCCTCAAGATGTGCTTACCAAGAGTGAGAATTGGCAGCGCAAACGCGACGGCTTTGATCCGGCTGAACACAGCGCCGTCATCTACGCCATTTTCCAGGAAATTCTCAAGGTGCCGGAAGCTGACTGGGATCTCTACGGCAGCCTTCAGCCAATACTAACGCGCTTTCCCAAGGACGGCAAAGGACTCTACCCCAAAGCGGATCTGGTCTCAGCCTATCGCCACATGGTGGACGAGGGTGACATCGAACCGGATCCCATGATCATGCGCCGCATCCGCATGAAGCCCATGCGCACCCAGAGCGGCGTGGCCCCGGTCACGGTGTTGACGGCGCCGGCCGGCTGTCCGGGCAAGTGTATCTTCTGCCCCGATGACTGGCGTATGCCCAAGAGCTACATCTTTGACGAGCCGGGCTGTCAGCGTGCCGAGCGCGACGGCTTCGACCCCTACCTCCAGACGCTAGGACGCATCCAGTCGTTCGAGAGCATCGGTCATGAGGCCGACAAGGTCGAGTTGCTGATCTTAGGTGGGACGTGGAGCGCCTACAGCAAGGACTATCGTGAGTGGTTTGTCCAACGCTGTTTCGACGCCATGAACGCGGCCGGCGACCCCGACTACGCAGGCTCGTCCTCGCTGGAGGAAGCCCAGCAGATCAACGTCACGGCGAGCCATCGCAACGTAGGCCTAGTGATCGAGACGCGGCCGGACTGGATCACGCCGGAGGAAGTGCGCCATCTGCGCAAACTGGGCGTGACCAAGGTACAGATCGGCGTGCAGAGTTTGGATGACGAGGTGCTGGCGCTCAACAAGCGGGGCCACGATGTGGACGCCGTGCGCCACGCACTGGGGCTGTTGCGGACAGCCGGCTTCAAGCTGCATCTACACTGGATGCCCAACCTCTTCGGGGCCGATCCGGAAAAAGATCGTGCCGACTTTGCTCGCTTCTTCGACGACCTCGCCATCCGTCCCGACGAGTTGAAGATCTACCCCTGTTCGTTGATTGCCGACACCGAGCTATATGACCGCTGGCTGGCCGGCGAATACCAGCCCTATTCACAGGAGGAGTTGGTCGAACTGCTGGTCGATGTCAAGCCCACGATTCCACCCTACACCCGGGTCAACCGCCTCTTCCGGGACATTCCGGCCCATCATATCCAGGCCGGCGTCAAGGTAAGCAACCTGCGCGAGGTGGTGCAGCGAGAACTTGCTAAACGGGGCGAGCATTGCGGTTGTATCCGCTGTCGAGAGATCAAGCGGCGCAAGGTCCGCGCCGAGGAGCTGATTTTCAGAGTCACCAGCTACGACACCGACTTGACCCGAGAGCATTTTCTCGAATTCACCACCGGCCCGGACTCAGACGAGCCGGGGCTGATCGCCGCGTTTCTGCGACTGAGCCTGCCCTTGCAGGCCGGGGTCAGCAGCCGCGCGACCATCGAGGAGATTGCCGACAGCGCCATGATTCGCGAAGTGCATGTCTACGGTCCGGCCTTGTCACTGGATTCGGAGCGGGATGGCGGGGGTCAGACAGGCGCAGCGCAGCATGTGGGTCTGGGTACCCAGTTGCTGAATGAGGCCCGCCGCATCAGCCGGGAGGCCGGGTTCAAGCGAATAAGCGTCATCGCAGCGACGGGCACACGCGGTTATTATGCAGGGCGCGGCTTCGAGCAAGGGGAACTGTACATGCATGAGGACATCGGGTAACGTGGCGCAAGCTACAGCGCTCGTTGGGTTTGACATCCAAACGAAATGCAACTACAGTGCAGTTGCAAATTGTCATAGCAAAACATAGGTACCTGTTGGACAAGGGAAGGTCAAGCGTGAAACAAATCGGTGTTAGGGATCTAAAGAGCCAATTGAATACCGTCGTACGGTCGGTACGTGAGGAACAGGTTGAGTATACAGTAACCGTACATGGACAGCCGGTGGCCGTACTGCGTCCTTATACTGAAGAGGATTCCATCCAGAATCGGGAAGCCATCATCAAGCATGAATTGGCGATAATCGATGAACTTGCGGGTGAAATCGGGCGGTCGTGGTCGTCGGAAGAGAGTCCGCTTGAGATTTTGGAGCGCCTTCGCGAGGAGAGTGCATGCCGGTAATCGATGCCAGCGTCTATGTTTCTCTTGTCAATCCGCATGAGGACGACCATGGTCGCTCCCGCTCCTGGTTCGGGGGTGTTCTTGAGTCAGGCGAATCGTTGTATGCACCGGTCATTATCCTTGGCGAAGTGGCAGCTGCCATCAGTCGCGGTCAAGGAGATCTAGACGGGGCAAAGAGAGTTGTCAATGCATTGAGGCGCTCGCAGGCAATTCAGCTGCATGCCGTATCGCTGACAATGGCGGAGCGGGCAGCGACCATCGCATTGGAACAGCAAGTTCGTGGCTGCGATGCAGTGTATGTCGCCTTGGCTGAAGCGCTGAATGAGGAGTTGGTAACCCTTGATCGCCAGCAACAAGAAAGAGGGGCTGCAGTAGTTTCCACCCGCAGCCCCTGAATGTCCTATTTGATGTGCCTCACCACTCAGTCGGCTTTGGCCGATGCTTCCGCCTCATTTGCCTGTTTGGCCAGTTCCTCTTCCACCAACACACGTCGCAGCACCTTGCCAACCTGGGTCTTGGGCAGTTCATCGCGGAATTCGTAGCTGCGCGGCACCTTATAGGGGGCCAGGTTCTCACGGCAGAACGCGTTCAGTTCCTCCGCCGTGACTGTCTGTCCCTCCTGAGGTACGACAAAAGCCCAGACCGTCTCGCCCCGTTTGGGATCGGGAATGCCAACGACCGCCGCTTCCATCACCTTAGGATGCATGAAAAGCACCTCTTCGACCTCACGCGGCACGATGTTGTAACCACCGGCGATGATCAGATCCTTCTTGCGATCCACGATGTAGAAGTAGCCGTCTTCGTCCATCTTGGCAATGTCGCCGGTGTGGAACCAACCATCCGGGTCGATCACATTGGCCGTCTCTTCCGGCCGCCCCCAATAGCCCTTCATGACCTGAGGTCCCCGAATACAAATTTCGCCTTCCTCGCCCACGTCAAGCGGCGTATACCGGCCATCTTCATCCGCGTCCAGCGACATAACCTGCGCTTCTGTGCTGGAAACGGGCAGACCGATGGAACCGACGCGAACCTCGCCCCAGATCGGATTGGCGTTGGCCACCGGCGATGTCTCGGTCAGGCCATAGCCTTCGACCAACTTCCCGCCCGTTATCTCCTCAAATTTCTGGGCTACATCGACCGGCAATGCTGAACCGCCGCTGAGACAGGCTTTGATAGAGTGCAGGTCGTAATCATGAACTTTGGCGTTGTTGATGATGCCGATATACATGGCCGGTACACCGGGATAGAGGGTGATGCCTTCATTCTGAACGACATTGAGGATATGTTCAGTCTGGCGCGGATCGGGTACCTGGACCAATTGACCTGCCGATTTCATACAAAACAGCATGGCAACCGTCATGCCGTAAACATGGAAGGCGGGCAGTGCAAAGAGTACCTTCTCCTTGCCGTAGTCGACCTTCGTAAACCAGGCATCCATCTGAATGGCATTGGCCACCAGATTGCGGTGAGTCAACATAGCGGCCTTGGGAACCCCTGTTGTGCCACCAGTGTATTGGAAGAGCATAACATCGTCCGGGGAAACATCGACACTGATCACTCGTGCGGACTGCCCCTTCAACAATTTGTCGAAATTGTGAACATCCGGCGCTTCAGGTATATCGGTCATGGATCCGCCGGCTCGAACAGTCTTTTCGACCATCTTTCCAAAAAGCCACCCCAATGAATCGGGAACATCAGCAATGATGACGTTCTTGACGTCGATCTTGTCTCGGATCTTCTCCAGTCGCTCATACAAGCCACTCATCATCACAATGGTCTCAGCGCCGCTATCGGACAGCTGATGCTGCAACTCACGTGGTGTATAGGTCGGGTTCGTGTTGACCACGACTGCACCAGCTTTGAGCGCTCCGAAGAAGCTAACGACCTGCTGAGGCATATTGGGCAGCATAATGGCCACACGATCGCCTTTTTTTACGCCCAGCGTTTGTCAGCGCGTTTGCGAAGCGGTTGGAGGCTTCATCCAATTCCCGGTACGTCATCTTTGATTGGATGACGAGGCCCATCGGCAGATATTTGAGCACAAAGCGGACGGCAATGTTGTTGGGAAAACTCTTGGCCGAGTCGGTGACCAACTGGTAGAGCGGCATGTCCGGTATCTCTACCTCAACCGGAACACCTTCTTCGTAATGTGCTGTCCAAGGGCGGGTGGCGGACATGGTTTCTCCTTTGGCTACACGGTTCGGATTGGAAATTGAGCGATGTTGCACCAGCAAACGGGACAAATTGGCTACCGGATCGGCACTCTACAATAACTGGGGAAACCCGACAGTCGACATTTTTTGCTCGAGAACCTACTGGCGAATATGGCGTGATTATATCACAGGTTTGCCGGTGGCTGCACCCCATCGATTGAACCGATCAGGAGAAAACGCCTGACCAATCTTGGTCTTTCGGATCGACACATGACAGCATTGTGTTTTTGTAAATCCGTTGATATCCTGACTGCCTTGACATCCTAATCAGCGACTCCTATACTCATGCTCGACAAGACAGTGCCGCAGACATCTTATGATGTCGTCTCTTGTCAGATGGGATATTGTCACTCCGATGAGCGCAGAGAGAACCATCAACCGATAACAAAGCTCTAACGCTTTGACGCGAACAAGAATGATCGCCGAATCGTTCATAGTCAGATGATTTGTTTCAGAACAACGGACAGATGGTGGAGAGAAATGGCCAAAACAAGGGTGAAGTGGATAGAGGACAAGACCTATCTAGGCACGGATGCCAATGGACAGGCCGCGCTCATGAGCGCCGGCGGAGATGGTCCCGGCGTCAGCCCGATGCAGATGCTTCTGCTCGGGCTGGGCGGTTGTACTATGGTTGATGTCGTTAGCATTCTGCAGAAACAGCGCCAGGCGCTGGTTGACGTGGAGATCGAATTCGATGCACAGCGCGGCGAAGAAGGCGCAAAACCGTGGAAGACCATCCACATGCACTACATCGTCACCGGAGCAGACCTTGATGAGCGCAAGGTCGAGCGCGCCATCGATCTGAGCGTCGAGAAATACTGCGGCGCTCACGCTTCGCTGGCCGGCGTAGCGGACATCACCCACGATTTTGAGATCCGAAACAGCAGGTGACGTGCGTTATTGACGAAAATTGGCCACAGATGACACCGATACAGGAACAGATTTTCATAGATGGCTTTTGGATGTCCAGAGTAATCCCAGTACTATCTGTGTCCTATCTTTTTTCATCTGCGGAAATCTGTGGCGGAAAAGCTCCCGACAAAAGACAACAAGATGACAGGCAGTCACGACCGCATGTGAAGAGAGACAGATGACCGGAAACAGCCAAACGATAGGGGTCTCCAGCCAGGTGGAACAACTGATGGAGATGGCCATGAAGGCAATCGGGAACGCGGACGCTGATGCAGCGTCCGCGCACGTAGAGGGCATGCGTACGCAGCGCCCCATGGATACCGACGTCGATCTGGTCGAGAGCCTGATCAAGTCAAAGACAATGCAGACGGGGCTTGTCGGAGCGGTGACGTCGGCCGGCTCGGTAATTCCCGGCTTTGGCACGTTGGCCTCGTTCACCTTGGGTGTGGCCACCGATGTAGGCATGACGCTGAAAATGCAGTCCGAGTTGGTGATGGAGATCGCTGCCGTCCATGGCCACGACCTGTCACAGCAGGAGCGTCGAAACGCCATGATGATGGTGACCGGCGTCAATCTCGGTTCTGAGCGACTGGCCAATCAGGCAAGCCGCAAGCTGGCGCAGAAAGTCACCGAACGGTTTGCGGGCCGTGCATTTGTAAAGGTCATCCCGTTCGTCGGCATCGCAGCATCGGCGGGAGCCAACATGGTGACAACCTACACGATCGGCAAACGAGCAGAGGCTTACTTCAGCCTGGGGCCCAACTCCGATCGCGATCGGGATGAGAGTTTCCGTGCCCTGTCAGGTCTCGATGAACGCAAGCTGGTCGATCGGCTCTCTGAGGTCATGGCCGATCTCGGACAGGGCATCGGTGACGGCGCTCAACGTGCAGGCAGGACCGCCGCACACTTGGGACGCGCCACGTCTGCGGCCGCTGCCGGTGGGTTCAACGCTTTGCGTGAACGAACTGCGCGTCGAGCGTTGCGGCGGTCCCAACGCCGGCAGCAGCCGGACAGCGGCTATCCGCAGAACGACAATGCGTTTGGAGAGATCCCCGATGATCAAACGACTGATTAGTTCGATCGGTAGTTCGTTCGGTCGGGGGAAACCGCCGACCCTGCCGCTGGAGGACCGGCCACAGCCGGCGCCGGCCACGCCGCAGCCAATCGACGTGACCGACAGTGACTTCGACACAGTAGTGCTCCAGAGCGAGCAGTTGGCCATCGTGGACTTCTGGGCGGATTGGTGCGCACCTTGCGAAACCATGTCAGCCCATGTGGCATTCCTGGCCGAGGATTTTGAAGGCCGTCTGTTTGTCACTGCCCTGGACGTCGACGAAAACCCGCACACGACAGAGCGCTATGCCGTGATGGGCATGCCCACGCTGCTCTTTCTGGATCATGGAGTGGAAGTCCACCGGCAAGTCGGTCTGCGACCGTATGACGAGCTGAGACAGGTCGTTGAAGACCTCCTAACCGAGGCAGTTTCCGCCTGATTTTTTGAACCAATCAGTATGGACCGATATTGGATCGGTTGATGACCAACGATACGGGGGTGTAGAGACGCAAAATTTTGCGTCTCTACGTTTTTTACCAATTGGCGGATCTACGCTACGATTTGCGGGATCGAATGCCGATGAAATAGTCCTTTTTTGCCACAGATTCACACGGATGGAAAATGGATAGGGCACAGATAGGATTAGATATACACTGGATATCTGAAAAATATCTGTGAAAATCAGTTCGCTATCTGAGTGAATCTGTGGCAAATTTTGTTCTTGCAGTGGATTCATTTGTAACAAAAGGAACGGTGACCTATGCGCATGTCACGGCTCTTTTTTCAGACGCTACGCGAAGTGCCGGCCGGCGCGGAGATCGCCAGCCATCAGTTGATGCTGCGTGCGGGCCTCGTGCACCAGTTGGCAGCGGGCATTTTTGACTACATGCCGCTGGGCAAACGGGTCAAGAACAAGCTTGAAGCGATCATGCGCGAGGAGATGGAGGCCATCGACTGTCAAGAGGTCACATTGCCCATCGTGCACCCTGCTGAGCTCTGGCAACAGAGCGGACGCTGGGACGCCATCGGCAGCGATCTGGCCCGCCTCTCCGATCGCAACGGCCGCGATCTCTGCCTGGCCATGACCCACGAGGAAGCCATGGCTGAATTGGCGGCCCATGTGGTCAGCAGTTACCGCCAGTTGCCGTTCGTCCTCTATCAGATCCAGACCAAGTTTCGTGACGAGCCCCGTCCGCGTGCCGGCATGATCCGCGTGCGCGAGTTCACCATGAAAGATGCCTACTCGTTTGATCGGGATGTCGCCGGACTGGATGCGTTCTACCCGCGCATCTACCAGGCCTACTTCAACATCTTCAACCGCAGTGGTCTCGATGTGCTGGCCGTGGAGAGCGACACCGGCATGATGGGCGGAAGCATGGCCCATGAGTTCATGGCGCTGACGCCCGTCGGCGAGGATACGCTGCTGCTGTGCAATGCAGAAAATGGGTGCGGCTACAGCGCCAACCGACAGATCGCCACCTTCACCAAGCCGGAAGTGCAGGCCACGGATGTGCTGGCGCTGGAGAAAGTAGCGACGCCGGGCGTCAACACCATTGCCGCCCTGGCCGAGTTCCTGGACATTGCCGAGAGCCAAACGGCCAAGGCCGTCTTCCTGGTCGCAGAGCTTGCGGGGGACGAGAACGAGCTACGTGAGCAGTTTGTCTTCGCGGTCGTGCGTGGCGATATGGAACTGAACGAGACCAAGCTGACCAACGCCATTGCGGCTCGTTCCCTGCGACCGGCCACCGTCGAAGAGATCAGCGCCATCGGCGCTGAGGCCGGTTATGGATCGCCCATCGGGGTGGATCGAGATGCCGTGCTGCTGATCGTGGACGATCTCATTGTCGATAGCCCCAATCTGGTGGCCGGCGCCAACATAGTCGACGTCCACTATCGCAACGTCAACTATGGGCGCGACTACACGGCCGATATCGTCACCGATATAGCTGCCGCCGGCGAAGGTGACGCCTGCCCCCAATGTGGCGCACCCCTGCATGCCGTTCGCGGCGTCGAGGTCGGCAATATTTTCAAGCTGGGCACCAAATATAGCCAAGCTCTGGGTGCGACCTATCTTGACGAAAACGGCGAATCGCATCCGATTGTCATGGGATCCTACGGCATCGGCGTCGGCCGGCTGATGGGCAGCATCATTGAGCATCACCATGACGACCAAGGCATCAAGTGGCCGATCACAGTGGCCCCATACCAGGTTGCGCTGATCAGCCTAGCCACGGCCAAAACACCCGACGTCGCTCAGGCGGCCGATGACCTCTACGCTCAGTTGACCACCGCCGGCATCGAGGTGCTCTACGACGATCGAGACGAACGAGCCGGCGTCAAGTTCAACGATGCCGACCTGTTGGGCATTCCGATCCGTATCACCGTCGGCTCCCGCGGACTGAAGTCCGGCCTGCTCGAATACAAACTGCGGCGCAACAGCGAGGGCGGCGAGCTTCCGCTGGACAGCGTTGTGAGCGGTATTCAAGCGCTGATTGGTGAGGAGATCGCGTTGGTTGAGAGTCGGGTTCGGGAAGAGGAAAGGTAATGCGTAGTGCGTAATGCGTAATGCGTAATGCGTAATGCGTAGTGCGTAATGCGTAATGCGTAATGCGTAATGCGTAATGCGTAATGCGTAGTGCGTAATGCGTAATGCGTAGTGCGTAGTGCGTAGTGCGTAGTGCGTAGTGCGTAGTGCGTAGTGCGTAGTGCGTAATGCGTAGTGCGTAATGCGTAGTGCGTAATGCGTAGTGCGTAATGCGTAGTGCGCAATGCGTAGTGCGTAGTGCGTAATGCGTAGTGCGCAATGCGTAGTGCGTAGTGCGTAATGCGTAGTGCGTAATGCGTAGTGCGTAAGGTCTTCGTTGACCATCGATCAGCTCAATTGGGAACCGATCAGACAGTGAAATTGATGCAATTGCGCCGAACCATCCCTTTTCAGAAGCCTTACGCAGTACGAGGTACGCAATACCAATCACGCAGCACGCAGCAAAGCCCCACCAACCACACAAGAGGACACAATGGCCGACAAACTGGTTTCTCGAAGCGAAGACTACAACGAATGGTACAACAGCCTGGTGCTGCGTGCGGATCTGGCCGACTATGGCCCGGTGCGCGGCACCATGATCGTCAAGCCCTACGGCTGGGCGCTGTGGGAGAACATCCAACAGGCGTTGGACAAGCGCTTCAAGGCGACCGGACACATGAATGCGGGTTTCCCCATGTTTGTCCCACACAGCTTTTTGCAGAAAGAAGCTGCCCATGTAGAAGGGTTCTCGCCCGAGTTGGCGTTGGTCACCCACGCCGGCGGCGAGGAGTTGGAAGAGCCCCTGGCCGTGCGCCCGACGTCGGAGACGCTGGTCGGCTACGCCTTTGCCAAATGGGTCCAGAGCTACCGGGACCTGCCAATCCTCATGAACATGTGGAACAGCGTCGTGCGCTGGGAACTGCGTACCAAGCTCTTCCTGCGCACCACCGAGTTCTACTGGCAGGAAGGCCACACCGCCCACGCCACCTATGACGAAGCCGACTTTGAAACACGTCAGATGCTGGACATCTACACTGACTTCGCCGTGACCGAGGCCGCCATTCCCGTCATTCCCGGCGAGAAGTCGGCCGGCGAACGTTTTGCCGGGGCCGACCAGACATTGACCATCGAAGCCATGATGGGCGACAAGCGTGCGCTCCAGTCCGGCACCTCCCACAATCTGGGCCAGAACTTTGCCAAGGCCTTCGAGATCCAATATCTGGATGCCGAGAACCAACTGCAGCATTGCTGGACTACGTCTTGGGGACTCAGCTCACGCTTCATCGGGGCCATCATCATGACCCACGGTGATGACTACGGGCTGGTGCTGCCGCCCAACCTTGCTCCCTATCAGGTCGTGCTCGTGCCTATCACGCGCAAGAATGATGACCCGACCGCCGTGGCCGAGGCGACGGAACGCATTCGCCGCGAGTTGACCGACGCCGGCATCCGCGTGCATGTCGACGATCGCGAGAACCTGCGCCCGGGCAACAAGTTTAACCACTGGGAACTGCGCGGCGTGCCGTTACGCATTGAACTTGGGCCACGCGACGTGGAAGAGAACGTCGTTGTTGTTGCTCGCCGAGATGTGCCCGGCCGTGACGGAAAGCAAACACTCTCGCAGGACAACCTGGCAGATCAGGCCAAGTCACTCCTGGGCGACATCCAAGAGAATCTACTGAACCGTGCCACCCAGTTCCGCGACGAGAACACCTTCGAAGCAACCAACTATGGTGAGTTCAAAGAACGAGTCGAACAGGGTTTCGTTCGTGTCCGGTGGGCCGGCAGCGATGAGGACGAGAAACGCATCCAGGAAGAGACCAAGGCGACCCACCGCTGCTATCCAATCGAGCAACCCGGCGGCGAAGGCATCTGCTTCTACACCGGCAAGCCGGCCAACCGCGTGGCGATCTTCGCGCGTTCATATTGACATCAACCACAGAGACACAGAGGGGACACAGAGAGCACAGAGTTATTTCTTGTTTTTCTCTGTGATCTCCGTGCTTCCTCTGTGCCTCCGTGGTGAGGTTTTTTCACCATGACACAACCCAACTTTCCGTACTACAACACCGTCGACCAGATCTACCACGCGGAGTGGTCAACGCCCAAATTGGCGCGGCTTGAACTGCTGCGTCGGTCGGTGCGAACGCTCTGGCCCCAAGGCCATCCGACCAAACTGATCCATGTGGCGGGCACCGGCGGCAAGGGGTCGACCTGCCGCTTCCTGGAGACAGGCCTATCAACCATCGGTAAGGCCGGCGCCTTCATGAGCCCGCATCTGTTCGATTACCGTGAACGCTTTAGCATCAACGGCGAATTCGCCAGCCGGGAAGATGTTATCTCCCTTTGGGAGACGGTGGTACAGCCCCATTGCGTGCAGATTTCCCTGCAGAACCCGGGCCATACCCATACCTTCCTGGAATCGTCCATTCTGATCGCGCTGGCCCTCTTCGAAAAGTACGATGTAGAATGGGCAGCCATCGAGACCGGCGTTGGCGGTCGCTATGACCAAACACGCGCGTTGGACGTGGTCGCAACGTTGCTGACCAACGTTGGCAGCGATCACGCACACATGCTGGGTCGCGAACGGTGGCAACGCGCACTGGACAAGGCCGGCATCGCCCGTGAAGGCATTCCGTTCTTCACCAGCGAGGTCGATCCGCTCAACCTGGAGGTCATTGCCTCCGTCTGCCGCCATACAGATGCACCGCTGAAAATTATCGGGCAGCCTCAAGTCAGCGAATTGGATTTCGCACTGGAGCGCCTGTTCGACGAGCCGGCCCCTCGCAACTCGCTTCTGCATGCCGACTATCAACACTGGAACGCGGCATTGGCTTTCTCGGCCATCAAAACGCTGGCGCCGGAGACCGACGATGAGGCGCTCTTGAACGCCTTCCGGCAGACCCAGTTGTTGGGGCGTTTCTGGCGAGTCGACGAAGGGGTCTACGCAGACATTGCCCACAACGCTGAGAAGATCGCAGCGCTCTCCACGGAGATCGAGACCCGTTTTGCCGGTCGCCGTCGCATCCTGATCGTCGGGCTGTCGGGCAAACGCATTCCGATTCAGGTCTTTCCGTCGTTGGCCAAAGTGGCCGATACCATCATCGTGACCGGCGCCTCCTTCAAGGGGCAGAATCCCGAAGCGGTGCGCAGCCAGATCGATGCCATCGGCCTGGCCGTGCCGACCATGGTCATCGCCGAGCCGCGCCAAGCCTACGAGATTGCCCGCTCGCTCCAAAGCGGGGACGATGTCGTTATCTTGACCGGATCAACCTACACCATCGAACAAGTACTGAATCCCGATCCCTATCTCCGCTACCTCAGCAGCACATTCGGATGGCGGATGGAGAGAAAGACCGAAGCAAAAGGCACGCTGCAACTTGAGCTGCCCCATGGGCCGTCGCCAACGAGGTGAATGGGGAATGGGGAATGGGGATTGGTGAATGGGGATTGGGAGGATGTCGTCTTTCCCCGATCCCCAATCACTGATCCCTGTTCCCCGATCCCTAATCCCCAATCCCCAATCCCCAGAAAAGAAACTTATGCTACCAGACATTGATCAACTCCCAGAGAACCACCGTAGCGGCTTTGTGGCCGTCATCGGTCGCCCCAATGTGGGCAAGTCGACGTTGTTAAACCGGCTGCTCGGCCAGAAGATCGCCATCACCAGCCCCAAGCCGCAGACGACGCGCGACCAGGTGCTCGGGGTGCTGACCGAGGATGAATACCAGATCGTCCTGTTGGACACGCCCGGCATCCATCAGCCCACCAACAAACTGGGCACGTATATGATGAATGTGGTCGAGGAGACGCTGACCGACGTCGATGTGATCCTGTGGCTGGTCGATGTCAACGTGCCGCCTAAACCCGAGGATCGCCACATCGCAGATCTGCTGCGCGCGCAGAATGCCAAGTCGCCGCTCACATCGATTGTAATCGGTCTGAACAAGGTCGACGGTTTCAAAGGTGGAGCGGCTCTGCTTGATGAGCGCAGGGCTGAGTATCTTGCGCTGCTGAGCTGGTTCAATGCCATCGAAGTGGAAGGTGTAACCGCCCTGACGGCCGTTCCATTCAGCGCGTTGACCAACGAAAATGTCGACAAGGCGCTGCTATCGGTTCGGGAGCGGATGCCCCGCGGCCCACGCTACTTCCCGGCTGACCAGGTGACCGACCAGCAGGTGCGCTTCTTGGCAGCCGAGATCATCCGCGAGAAGGCGCTCATGTCGCTCCAGCAGGAGGTGCCCCACAGCATCGCCGTGATGGTGGACGAATTTGTTGAACGCAGCGACAAGTTGACCTACATCTCCGCCACCATCTACGTCGAACGTGAGAGCCAGAAGGGCATCGTACTCGGGCGCAACGGGGCCAAGATCAAGGCCATCGGCCAGAAGGCCCGCCCCGAGATCGAAGCCATGATCGACACCAAAGTCTATCTCGAACTCTGGGTCAAGGTGTGGGAGAAGTGGCGGCGGCGTGAAGGGATGTTACGCCGGCTGGGTTACACGACCGGATAGTCTAGAAATTGAGCATAAACAAAAGGGGGCGGAGTTCACCGCCCCCTTTTGTTTATGCTTGGTTGGTGAGGAACGTGCAGTTCTTACGATGAAGAATGGAGTTTCCGGCGATGATAGAAACCTTCCAGATCAAACGGATGCAAATCAGAACAATGTGAATCAAACGGCCAGTTTGGCGCTCGAAATCCTGGGTATCTTTGGTGGAAGATAAACCGCTGTGCTATGATGGCGTGTACGCCTTTTGACGGAATTGGTCTGGAACAGACTGTTCGGAACGGTTGCTAGGGACAAAATGAATCCGAGAACATTGAAGGTTCTTGAATACAAAAAGATATTGGAACAGGTAGCCGGCCATTGCGCGTTCAGCGGAGGCAGTGATCTGGCCATGGCACTGCTGCCCAGCGATGACCTTCAGACGGTTCAGGAACGACAGATCCAGACGGCTGAGGCATTCAAGCTGCTTGAGCAGAAGCCCGACATCAGCTTTGGCGGCGTCAAGGATATGCGCCCCTTCTTGCAGCGGGCCGAGCGCGGCGTCACCCTGATGCCGCTGGACCTGAACGACATCAAGAACACGCTGATGCGTTCAAGGAACCTGCGCAATCTGTTGGTTCGACTCGAACAGTCCTTTCCCAACCTTGCTGACATAGCGTACAACATCGAGCCCTGCGACCATGTCATCGCCGAGGTCTCCCGCTGCATCAATGAACGCAGCGAAGTGGCCGACAACGCCAGCCCCACGCTCTCCAACGTGCGCCAAGAACTGCGCATTGCCCAGGACCGACTGCTGAGCACACTGGATCGGCTGGTACACAACACTGAGATGAAGCCCTACCTGCAGGACGCACTGGTGACGCAACGCCAGGGCCGCTATGTGATTCCCGTGCGCGCCGAGTACAAAGGTCAGGTCGAGGGCATCATCCACGACCAGTCGTCCAGCGGAGCAACCCTCTTTGTTGAACCGATTAAAGTGGTGCAACAGAACAATGCAGTCCGTGAGTTGGAACTGGAAGAAGAGAAAGAAGTTCGGCGCATCCTGATGGAGTTGACCGAGTTGGTGGCCGACGAGTCAATCTATATTCGGCGCAACATCCACATTTTGGCCGAGCTCGATTTCACCTTTGCCAAGGCCAAGTACGGGTATGCGATTGACGGAACCACGCCTGAGATGGTTGCATTTCAGACGCAGAAGTCACCACATCGTCATGCCTCTGAAGAGAATCCGGCTGATGTCGCCCATCCGGGCTCGATCATCGATCTGCGGCGCGCCCGCCACCCCATGTTGGATCCAAAAACGGTGGTGCCCATCGACGTCTACCTCGATGACACAACCTATATCATCGTTGTGACCGGGCCAAACACAGGCGGCAAGACGGTCACGCTCAAGACTGTCGGCCTGCTGATTCTTATGGCCCAGTCAGGTTTGATGATCCCGGTGGAGCCGAAGAGCAAGCTGTCGGTCTTCCATGGCGTCTACGCCGATATCGGCGATGAGCAGAGCATCGAACAGAACCTGAGCACGTTCAGCGGTCACATGACCAACATCATCAGCATGTTGGAGGAGGCCGACCCCCACAGCCTGGTTCTCTTTGATGAGCTGGGCGCGGGCACCGATCCCGACGAAGGTTCGGCACTGGCCATGGCACTGCTGGAGAATTTACGCGACCGGGGCATCACAACCTTCGCCACCACCCATTACAGCGATCTGAAGCTCTACGCCCA
Source organism: uncultured Chloroflexia bacterium (assembly GCA_963848115.1). Taxonomy (GTDB): domain Bacteria; phylum Chloroflexota; class Anaerolineae; order Caldilineales; family Caldilineaceae; genus JAWKOK01. The sequence goes on from CAWKCP010000025.1 coordinate 348,931, forward strand.
CAACACGCCGGGGGTGCGCAATGCGTCCGTCGAGTTTGACGTGGAGACGCTGAGCCCAACCTACGAATTGAGTATCGGTCTGCCCGGTCGTTCCAATGCATTGACCATTGCCCGCCGGCTGGGGCTAAATCCGGTGATCGTCGATAAGGCGGAGAGTATTGTACGGCCCGACACACTGGAAGCCGACGCCCTGCTGGATGACATCAAGGCGGCCAAGCAGGAAGCCCAACGGGCTGAAGAGCGCGCCAAGCAGCGCGAGCGGCAGTCTCAACTGATTGAGAAGGATCTGCGCTATCAGACCGCTGAGATCGAAGAGGCACGCCGGGCCGTGATCGCCGAAACGCGCGAGATCATGCGGGCCGAGTTGGAGAATCTGCGCGAAGAGATCAGGCAGATGCGTCGCCAATCTGCGCGCACTGGTCCGTTCGGCGAATCCGGCAGGGGGAGTGGGGACACCCATGGCGAGTTTCTTGCCCGCGCCGAACAAGAACTGAATCGCAGACAACAAGCCGCTGAGACCGTCAATCGAGACGTGGTGATGCCGGGCGATGATGACGAACGGATTGATGGCCCTATCGAAGTCGGCGACCGGGTCTGGGTCGCCAATTTGCAGGCCAGCGGCGAGGTGCTGGCCACGCATGATCGCACCGGCGAAGCCGATGTGCAGTTGGGCAATTTTCGCCTTAAGCTGCCGATCAAGCGATTGGAATTGCGCCAAAAGGCCGTACGCGAACAGCAACCCGACAGGAGCTATGCCAATCAGGGCATGAATGTTCAGAGTCCCGGCATCGAACTTGATCTGCGCGGGGTCCGGGTCGAGGAGGGTCTGGGTCAGGTTGAGAAGTACTTGGACAATGCCTACATGGCTCGCCTCCCCTGGGTTCGCATTATCCACGGTAAGGGCACAGGCGCCCTACGCGATGCCATTCGTGATAGCTTGAAAGGCCATCCTTTCGTCGGAGATTTCCGCGCCGGCGGACCCGGCGAGGGTGGCGACGGCGTTACTGTAGCAAAGTTGATGGAACAAAAGTGATGAAGGGGTTGGTGATCGGGGATTAGGGATAGGTGATCGGGCAAAGACAACATCTGCCTCCGATCACCTATCCCTAATCCCCGATCACCAACCCCCATAGCGAGGTGAAGCATTTGAGTGCAATGTCGAGTCACCATGTGATCCCGTGTAGCGTCTGTGTGACAGCGTACAACGAGGAAGAGAATATCGGTCAACTACTGGAGGCAATGCTGGATCAGCATCTGCACGAAGTTGAGATTACCGAGATCATTGTCGTTGCCAGCGCCTGTACGGACAATACCGTGCCGATCATTCAAGAGTACATGGCCACGGACGCGCGCATCAAGCTGATCGAGCAGGAGCGACGCGAGGGCAAAACGGCCGCCATCAACCTCTTCTTGGCTGAGGCCCAATGCGATATCTGCGTTCTAGAAAGTGGCGACACCATTCCGCATGAGTACGCGGTTGAGCATCTGGTACGCATGTTCAACGACCCCACGGTTGGCATGGTCGGGGCGCAGAAGGTCGCCGTCGACACGCCGGATCACATTACGGGTCTGCTGAGCCACATTCGCTGCGCATGGAGCACGAACTCTGCCTTGAGATCCCACGCTTGGGCGAAATGATCGCATTCCGCAAGGTCTTCGACCGCATTCCGGCCGATGTGGCCATGGACGAAGCCTTCGTCGAGGCCATCATCGTTGAAGAGGGCATGCAGGTGAAGTACGCGCCCGACGCCACAGTCTACAACACCGGCCCGACAACCGTCGGTGATTTCGTGCGCCAGCGTCGGCGCAACCACGCAGGCCATCTCTATCTGAAGCACAAATATGGCTACGCGGTGAGCAGTATCCAAAATCGACGGGTGCTGCGTGTGGCCTTCAAGGAGGTCTGGGGCGTTCTGCGTCTCTTCTGGGTGCTCTTCCTGCTGGCCATGATCGAAGGATGGAGTCGCTTCCTGGGTTGGTATGACTTCGCCATCAAACGTGATCGACACGTGGTCTGGAATATGGCCTGGACGCAAAAGCAGGATGTCCAGGGCGTTCGTCGCAGTCAAGACGAGAAGCAGGACTCCTTTGCCGTCTCTTCACATACACAGCTTGAGTAGGATGTGAGAGCGATTTTTTGTCACAGATTCACACAGATAGAAAAGAGATAAGCCACAGAATAGTTCTGGGGATTCTCTGGCAGCCTAAGAATCATCCGTGAAAATCAATTCTTTATCTGTGTCTATCTGTGAGTCCACTGCAAAAAGCCTTTTTCGCCACAGATTCACACAGATGAAAAAGGATAAGACACAGATGGTACTGGGATACCTCTGGACATCCGCAAGACATCTGTGAAAATCAGGGCCTTATCTGTGTGAATCTGTGGCAAATTTAATAGGTTTTTGCAGCAGAGTCATCTGTGGCAAATTCTCGTTCTGATGGTCCAGAAGATTGTGCTGGAATCAGGTAGGCATATCGCAAACAGGCATGAAAAAGCGACTCATTGATCTGCTGAAGCTGGCCATCGGTCTTGGCCTGCTTTATTTTTTATATACCAAGTTGGAAGATCCGGCCAAGCTCTGGCAGCAGATCCAGGATTCGAACAAGCTGCTGTTGGTCGCGGCAACCGTGACCTATGCCCTGGCAGTGGCCGCCAGCGGCCTCAAATGGGGAATCTTGCTGCGCGCCATCCACATTACTGTACCCTCGTCTCGCCTGCTCTCCTACCAGTGGGTGGCTGAGTTTTTCAACAATTTCCTGCCGGCCGGCGTCGGCGGCGACGTCATGCGCGGCTACGCACTGGCCAGCGACACCCATCGCACAGCCGATGCCACGGCCAGCGTGTTGATCGACCGTTTTCTGGGACTCTTTGTCTTCATGCTGTCGGCCGCGCTCGCCTCGATGGCCATGCTGGTTTGGGGCCGTCCCAATGGCCAACCCTTTAGCACTGAAGAGTTGATCTCCATGCGTGTGATGGCAGTGGGCAGCATCATGCTCACGCTGGCGCTGGTCATCGTGCTGGCATCGCTCTTGAGCCGTCGCCTCAAGCAGATCGTTGACGCCATCCTCTCATTCCTGCCGTTTTCGTCCAAGACCATGCCCATCTGGCAGAAATTGGCGGCAGCCTTCAATGCCTATCGCCACGAATATGGTGCGTTGCTCAAGTCCGCCGGCGGTAGCCTCCTGATTGTATTCTTGACCAGTTTGCAGATCTGGCTGATCGCGATGGCGCTTGACCCCGGCAGCATCTCCCTCCTTGAGGTGCTGGTCATCAATCCGATTATTGTGCTGCTGCTGGTGGCGGTGCCGCTCTCGCCCGGCGGGCTTGGGCGTCCGTCAAGGCGCCTTTTCCATCATGTTTTACATCATCGGCGCCGGGGCCGACCTGGGATATGCGGTAGGGCTGATACAGCAATTTGTCGTCTACGTTGTCAGTGTACCCGGCGGCCTGATCTGGATGCGCACAGGCGTACGCCAAGGAGAGATAGAACCCGAGGCCGCAGAGTCGCCGCCCGAACCGCTGTAGGGTGCGCTGCAGATGGACCGGACCCACCAACCACCGATCTCGCTCTGTCCACAGGAATAACCCGTTATGCCAGCACCAGACACGACCCAATATTTTACCGAAGCCGAGGCCCGCGATCTCTACATCAACGGGGACGCTGCCCACGATTTTGACCACGTGCTGCGTGTCACACGCTTGGCCGAGCAGATCGCACGCGATGAAGGGGCCGACGTCCAGATCGTGCGCATGGCCGCACTGCTGCACGACGTGCCGGTCTCGGACACGCGTTCGGCCCACCATCTGGCGGCTGCAGCCTATGCCGGAGAGTTGTTGACATCCCGCGGACTGGGAACCGAGCAGGTTGAGAATATCGTTCATGCAATTGAGGCGCATCGGTTTCGCGATCAGTCCATCCAGCCGAAGACGCTGGAGGCGATGTGCCTGTACGATGCCGACAAGCTGGACAGCATGGGCGCAATCGGCATCGCCCGATGCTTTGCCTACGCCGGCGCAAACGATAGCCGCCTGTGGATCGAGCCATGGACGGCGGTATCGGATCGAGAAGAAAAGCCCGAAGGCAACGATTACACGCCGGTACACGAATTCGTCTACAAGCTGCAACGTCTACTGGCAACGCTCCACACAGAGAGCGCACGCCGCACCGGGCATGAACGACATGCATTTATGGTGGCATTTCACGATCAACTGGATCGTGAAATGGAGAACCTGGCCTGAAGGCCGGAGATCGAAGGCAATGAGAACTTCAGAACGTAAACGACTGCCAGTCTGGATGCTGATATCGGCGCTCTTGATTGGTATGCTCATCCCGATACTTGATGTCAACCCGGGTTATGCTGAGTCTGACGACGCAACCCGGAGCGCACAGTCGAAGCAGACGACCGACTACCTGGCCTGGGCCTACCCAGACGGCATCGAGGCCTACAAGGATGCCCCCTTTGTGCCGGGCGAGATATTGGTCGGCTATCATGGTGACCAGGTCGCGGCGGCCGGGCTGCAATCTCAACTGGGCCTGCAGGTTGTCGACTCGATGGACCTACGCGGGCTGGACGGTTCGACGGGTGATGCCGGCGTCGCCGGCTACGTCATGCGTGTGCCCAGCGGCATCGGAATGGACATCGATCGAACAGCTGTTGGCGGATCCGTCAGTCGCCTTTGCCACCCCCAATTGGACGGTTTGGGCAGCCGGGACCTCTGTGCTTGAAAGTGAATCGACTGCATCGATCGAAATGCCTTTCGAAGTGGACGATTCGTTTTACGCTGAGCGGCAATGGTATGCGCAACGGATCAATGCCAGTCGAGCCTGGCAACTGGCATTCCCGTTGCACGAAGCCGGCAGCCGGCCCATTCGAGTGGCCGTCATCGATAGCGGCGTTGACTTCGACCACGTTGACCTGAAGCCCCATCTGCTTCCGGGTTGGAACTACCTGAATCCGGGCAGTCCGCCCATCGATGATTACGGACATGGCACCCATGTCGCCGGTGTTGTGGCTGCGATGCAGAACAACGCAACCGGCATCTCCGGCATGTCGCCCTGGGTAGAGATTGAACCGTACAAGGTGTTGGACTTTGAAGGCAAAGGCGGCGCGCTAAACGTATCCAACGCCATCAAGGATGCAGCCGACAGCGGGGCGGATGTCATCAATTTGAGCCTTGAGACATATTTTGATAGCGGACTGATCCGCGATGCCGTCAACTACGCGGCAATAAAAAATGTGCTGATGGTGGCAGCGGCCGGCAACTGTGGCGAGTGCGCGGTCATGTATCCTGGCGCCTACGACGTGGTCATGGCTGTGGCGAGCATCGAGTACAACGACGAACGCTCCAGCACTAGCGCTCGGGGTAAAGAGGTAGAGATTGCGGCGCCGGGCGGCGGGATTTTCAGCACGTGGGCAGAGGACGCAGTCAGCAGATGCACATCGGGCCTTCAGCAGGAAGACGGCAGTCTCTACTGTAACAACTCCGGCACGAGCATGGCAGCCAGCGTTGTCAGCGGCGTCGCTGCCTTGGTCTGGGGACTTGATCCATCGATGCAGGCCGAAGCGGTACGCGAGCTGCTCAAGGACACGGCCACGCCGCTGGCCCAGGAGGCTATCTATGTCGGCAGCGGACGAGTCGATGCACTCGCCGCCGTGCGCGAATTGGTTCCGATGGCACTAGAGCCATCAGTTGAGGACATGCATCACATTGTTACAGAGCTCGAACAGTTCACGTCGACGGTCGAGATCGTCAATCCAAGCCCAAATAATATTCTATGGACTGCTGAGCTTGCGATCGACAGCCCATGGGTGCAAATTGCCGGCACGACAGGAGTGGACACCGAACCTACCCCCGCACAAACGGTCAGCTACGGAAATCCGGGCTACGTCTCGTTGGTCTTCTCGCCGGGTGGAGTCAGTAACGATCCGCTTGTGAATTCACTGATCTTACGCGGAAAAAGCGAAAGAATCACAACGACCAAGGTGATACCGATCACGCTGAGTGTCATCATGGACCTGCCGCCAGTTGCCTATTTTCCGAACATGCATCAATCCCTCGCCGTTCAGGCAAACATGATTGATGGGGGAACGCAAGACGTTCCCGGCGCACCCAACTTTCGATGGGAGACGCCCGCCGACGAGAGCGATCGCATCCGCTTCGTCATGGCAGACGGCAATCATCGCGAGGCGTCGTTGCCCTTCTCGTTCCCCTTCGGCGCCGGCAGTTACAATGCCGTTCGCATTCACTCCGACGGCGTGCTGACGCTACCGGCCGGCGATGCTCAGTCTGTGCCGTCGGCAAACCGATGCTTGCCCGAAAACCTTTGGCCCGCAAATGCCATCTACGGCTGGTGGGCCGATCTCGATCCCGGCCAATCCGGCGCTACGGTATCAGGCTTTCCTGCCGGCTCAGATCGCTACGTGTTTGAGTTCTCGAACGTGCCAACCGCAGAAGGCGTGACGCCGGCATACGTGGTCAGTTTTCAGATGGCGCTCGACAGCGACGGCGACATCAAGCTAAACTATCTGGACGTGCCTGCTCAGCTAGATCGACCGCCGCGCACGACGATCGGCGTAGAATCGACTGATGGCCGCTTTCACAACCAGGTGTTCTGCTCTGACGATACGACGACTCTAAGGTTGGCGCCGGGTGTCAAGCAATCTTTGAACTTCACAAGAGAGGATATCTATTGATGGGCGCCAAAGACCATAGAAAACAGGCTGAAGCCAAGGGGCAGATCGCCATCGCCATCGTGACCGTGAGCGACACGCGGACAACCGAGACCGATACCAGCGGACAACTCATCCGGGAATTGTCTGAGGCTGCGGGCCATCGCATTGTGGAGGCTCGGATTGTGAAGGATGAGCCGGATCAGGTGGCGAAAGCCTTGGACGATTTTGCCGGCGGTGAAGCGCAACTGGTCATCTTCAATGGCGGCACAGGCATCAGCCGTCGGGACCGCACCTATGACGTCATCAGCCGTTCGCTGGAAAAGACGCTCCCCGGTTTCGGAGAGATCTTTCGCCTGTTGAGCTATGAGGAGATCGGCGCGGCCGCCATGCTCAGCCGGGCAACCGCCGGCGTCTACCGCGAGACCGTTGTGGTCAGCACGCCCGGTTCGACCAACGCCGTGCGTTTGGCCATGGAGAAGTTGATCCTGCCCGAGATCCAGCACTTGGCCTGGGAAGTGACCAGGTAGGGAATGGTCAATTATCGCTTCATCTCCCACTTCTCCACCGTCACCTCATCCAAATAGTCTTCATCAACCTGAGCGCCGCATCCAGGTTCGGTCAACACGCTCAGTGTGCTGTCTTCAACATTAAGCGTGAAGGGATTGTGCACGATGTCGCGGGCATAGTAGCGCTCGTTGGCGCTGATGTCACCCGGCAGCGTGAAGTTGGGCAGGCTGGCTAGGGCCACATTGAAGGCTCGACCGATGCCGGTCTCCAACATGCCGCCGTGCCAGACCGGAATGCCGGCCGCCTGGGCCATATCATGAATACGCTTGGAGTCCACCAATCCGCCGATGCGCCCCGGCTTGATGTTGATAATGTCGCAGGCATCCATCTCTAGTGCCCAGCGAGCGTGCTCCGGCGAGACGATGCTCTCATCCAGACAGAGCGGCGACTTGATGAGCGGCTTGAGCTTGGCATGATCGAAGATATCATCATGATCCAGGGGTTGCTCGATCAACAGTAGATCAAACTGATCCAATTCCTTCAGGTGCTCGGCATCCGATAGACGGTATATGCTGTTGGCATCAACTTGGAGCAACAGTTCCGGCCAAGCCTCGCGTACGGCCCGTGTCGGCTCGATATCCCAGCCGGGCTTGATCTTGAGCTTGATGCGTTGGTAGCCCTCTGCCAGGTAGTCACCGACGACCTGGAGCAGCGTGTCGATGTCGGGCTGGACGCCGACGCTCACACCCACCTGAACTCGGTCACGCGTGCCGCCCAGCATGTCAGACAGGCTGCGCCCCTCCTTCTTGCCAAAGAGATCCCATGCGGCAAACTCCAACCCGGCTTTGGCCATGCGATTGCCACGCACCTTTTGGAATGCCGGGGTCACATCCTCAGGTCTGTTCAGTTCGACGTCCATCAACATGGGGGCCAAATACTTCTGCACGATCAGCCAAACGGTTTCGGTACACTCTTCACTATAGTACGGACTTGATCCGACCGGCGCCTCTCCCCAGGCAACGATCCCCTCAGCCTCCAACCGCACAATGATCGGGTCTCGCCCGGTCTCTCGCCAGCCACTGGTTTCAAATGGCGCGACATAGGGCAGGTGGATTTTGCGCACTTCGATCCGTTCGATTTTCATGGTTTCGTCCTCTTCTACTGGGTAGACACGAGGGTGACAAGGTGAGGGAGTGAGTCACTTGCTTGACTAGCTCTCACTCTATCACCCTTTCACCTTGTCATCTTTATCTCTCAGAATTGTTGGTCAGAATATAATGCCAGCCGTCGCCGGATAGGTTGAGACAGTCGGTCATACGATAGCCATCCGCAAAGGCATGCTCCAGCACGTGGCGCATGTACATGCGCCATGCCATGGACAGGCCGCCGTCGACGGCCCGGATGGCGGCGATGTCCTCGGGAATCGGCAGCGCGATAGGCGGGCCGACGATGGCCGGCATGACGTCGAGTGGTTCCAGAAAGCCGTTTTCCCGGCGGCGAACCGGCAAAACAGTGAGGACAGCCGGATCGACCGGCGGCGAGGCTCGCCGCCGGTCGCCGCTGGTTAGAGTCGTCGGGCTGTTGAGCAGCCAGTCAACCTGACAGCGATCGCTGGGCACGCCCCGGTTCAAGGCATCGGTCATCTCTCCGTAGATGTTGCGGCCATAGGTATTGCAGACGCCGCCCAGACGATGAATGTTGAAGATGCCGTTGGCCAGGTAGAGCGGATCATATGTCCATGTGATCCAGTCAGCGATTCCTTGAGCAAGGACCGCATCTCGCTGGGCCAGTTTAAGCCGCAGGCCGACACCCAGCCCCTGCCACTCAGGCAACACCCCGACAATGTGGCTACACGCCTTTATGCGTATGGCATCGCCTTCCGGATCCGGTCCGCTGCCTAGCCACCAGAAAGCCGCGCCGATCATGCCGCCGGTCTCCTCCGGGCCGTCCTCGGCAAATGCGCCGAGCAACGCCCCCCCATTCTTGATGCAGGTGATCAACACATGATCGGGGACGAGATCCTCTTCGCCGTTTCCCCAAATGCGCGTCTGGAGCCGGCTAAAATGGTTGCAGCCGTCAACATCCTTGACGGCACGGATCGTGATGCTCATGAGGCAAACAACTTAGTGATTTCGTCAGCGGAAAAAGTCGGGAAGGCGACCGCTTCGCCCCCGCGCAAAGCGACAAGGCCGTCAGTCTGCGGTGCGATCCGGCCAATAACTGCGCTTGGCCAGCCCAGACTGCGCCATAGTTGCTGCAGCGCATCGACACTCGCTGGAGAGCAGGTTGCCAACAGCGCGCCTGATGCGATTGTGCCCAACGGATCGAGTTCATAGGCTTGACAGAGGCGCTCCGCCAGCACAGGAACGGAAACGGCATCCAAGTCGATTGTCATGCCCACACCGGCAGCCGTAGCCAATTCCAAAAGTGCATTCGCTACTCCGCCTTCGGTCGGATCATGCATCGCAGTGACCAATCCCGCTCGTGCGGCTGCCAACGCCGGCACAGTGACACTGATCCCCGGTTCAAAGAGATAGTTGGCCGCTTCCTCGATATCGGCCTCTGTCCAACCGCGTTCCCTCAATTCAACCTGTTTCTCTCTGGCGATAATGCTCGTCCCCTCAACAGGTACGGTACCTGCAAGCAACACAAGATCGTCTACCCGGCAACCGCTGCTACGCACAACTCGATTGCGGTCAACCTCGCCGAGCATCGTGCCGGCGACGACCGGTTGGCGAACTGCGTGCGTAATTTCACTATGCCCGCCGACGATCACGATGCCGGCAGATCGACAGGCATCGCCGATCTGCCGGAAGATGGATTCCGCCATTTCAACTGTGGCAGCTTCCGGCCGGCAACAGTAGAGTCGGCATATAGAAACGAGGTTCGGCCCCGGTCACAGCCAGATCATTGGCACAGACATTGACGGCATAGAAGCCGATCTCTTCGGTGGCAAAGGTAATGGGATCGCTCTTGGCGACAAGCAGCGGGCTATCACCCCCGCCAAAGTCTATCACTGCGGCATCCTCACCCACCGACGGGCCGAGCAGCAATTGCGGGTCATCGGTGGGCAGCGCGTCAAGGAGACGGGCCAACAATTCCGAGGGAAGCTTACCCGCAGCAAGTGGTGTCCGATTTTGAGTCGATGAGGCTGGTTGATCTGACATGAAGCCATTGTACTGCAAGGGTCAGATCGCTCACAAACTACCACTGATAGACTCGTCAGGTCGGATTCTCATCAAGCATCTGACGGCCGCATGCAAGTAGTCGCAGCCATGTGCACAACGCATATGACCGCCCCGCATTCCGGGTTTCCGCCACCAGTCTGAAAAGCAATCATCGGCCGACAATGACAATATGAATGCAGAAGTTGATTAAACGACCCTGTGACGGTATTATTCCTGTATCGGAATTTTTTGGGTTGAAGGCCATTGCACTCAGGTAGATTCACTGAGGCAGACTGTAACGGCTCATCTTGGCTGAGGGTCGATTCGTTGTCAAACCGCTCAAGAATAATCGAGCGCCGGCGACCGTGCATCTGAGAAAGCAGCATCTGGGCGATCTGCCCTCCATGGAACAGCCGAAATTTACGGCCACGACCGGATGCATTCTCCAGTTGCTGGCGCCACCTCAACGAGGAAGTAATCGAACGGGAATCATAGCGGGAGCACAACATGAAAAAGCGATATGGACGGATTGCAGGGTGGGGCGCTTACGCTCCTGAGCGCATTCTAACCAACTTCGATCTCGAAAAACTTGTCGAAACCGACAATGAGTGGATCGTGCAGCGTACCGGTATACACGCACGACATATTGCGGCCGAGAACGAGACAACGTCAACCATGTCCGTCGAGGCCAGCCGGCGTGCTTTGGAAAACGCGAACATCAACGCCAGCAATCTCGATCTCATTATCGTCGCCACGTCGACTCCGGACCATCACACCCCTCCCGTTTCAAGTCTGGTTCAGCATCAACTCGGTGCAGAGAACGTGCCGGCTTTTGTCATCGTAACCGGCTGCACAGGCTTCGTCTACGCGCTCAGCACTGCGTACCAGTTCATAGAGACAGGCGCCTACAAGAACATTCTGATCGTCGGCGTCGAACTGCTCAGCAGATTTATCGATTGGTCAGACCGATCGACCTGTATCCTCTTCGGCGACGCCGCAGGAGCAGTCGTTGTCCAGGCGAGTGAGGAGCCATGTGGTCTCAGCGGCTTCGTTCTCGGTTCCGATGGAAGCCAGGGCGAAGCCATCATCATGCCCGATGGAGGCTCCGCAAGACCGTTCAATAGCGACACACTGGACAATGGTGGGCAATATGTCTACATGAACGGACGGCAAGTGTTTAAGTTTGCCGCCCGCGTCGTTGGCCCCGCATGCGAACAGGCCCTGGCGCAGGCCGGCCTGACCTTCGACGACGTCGATTGGATCATTCCCCACCAGGCCAACCTGCGCATCATACAGGCGGCGGCCAGGGATATGAATGTTCCATTGGACCGTTTCATTATCAACATCGACCAGTACGCCAATACGTCGGCTGCATCGATTCCACTGGCAATGGCTGAAGCCCTCGACAGTGGGCGCATAAAGCCCACAGACACGCTGCTGCTCGTCGCCTTTGGTGCAGGACTCACCTGGGGCGCTGCTGTCATTCAGCCGCAACCAGTCGAGAATCTTTCTGTATTACAGGTAGATACCGCACTGGCCAGTCCTGACACAACCAACGGGCATCGGTAGAGACGATTTTTCAACCGATTTTTGAGATAGACCTTCGTCGGCAGTAGCCCTTTTCTGTGGCGACGAGTCTCCTCGTCATGACTGCGCTACAAGTCTTCGCCCCCTACAGCGTTCGCCTAATGGCCCTTTCCAGGGCCAGATTGACCAGAGTCCTAACCAGTTTTTCACACTACACATTATTGGCCTGACATCTGTCCCATAAATATGGGACAGATGTCACTACACATGCAGATCAGCATCACGTATCCTTGGTCTCAGGCTCCTCATCCATCCCGGTGTCGACCAGAACGGCGTGGTCGGATGAATGACCGTGCCGTCCATATTTTTGAATTAGCGCTGGATTGGGAATATGTTGTGTGATAGATTAGTTCGACAAACAAAACAGGTGTGCCGCTAGGCGTATATGCGCAGGTACAAATGGGTTCGAAGGAGGAAAGTCAATGGTTGGTTTTGATGCAGACACCCTGGACATGGTCCTGTCCACTCTCCATCGCTATGCCGAAAAAAATCTCACAGATGACTACTTGATTGAGTTGGATCACGAGGATGAGTTTCCGGCAAAGGTGCTGGAAGAACTCTATGATCCGATGACATTCGGTCTGCACCTGACCTTCATCCCCGAAGAGTACGGGGGGTTGGGCGGCGGCGCCTACGACGTCTATCGCGTTTCGGAGGCTATGGCTGAGATTGATCTGGGCATCGCAACCGGCGTTCTAGCAACATTCCTGGGCACGGACCCCATCAGCGTGGGCGGAACTGAGGGGCAAAAAGAACTGTGGATGGGCCGTATCGCCGAAGAGGGCCTCCTGGTCGCATACGGGGCAACCGAACCACAGGCAGGGAGCGATCTGGCGGCGATGACGACCAAGGCCGTCCCTGTGATGGAAGGCGATGAGGTCATCGGCTACAAGATCACAGGACGCAAGCAGTGGATCAGCAACGGCGGCGTGGCGGAAATCTACACCATCTTGGCGCTGGCGCCCGGCGGTCCCTCCTGGTTCGTCGTCGAGCGCGGCGCGGAGGGCTTCTCCCAAGCCAAGCCGGAAGATAAGCACGGCATCCGTGCCAGCAACACGGCGGCGCTCTTTCTAGAAGATGTCTACGTCGATGCCGACCGACTCATCGGCGGAGTCGAGGGCGTCGGCCTTGCACAGGCCCAGGCCGTCTTCGGCTATACCCGGCTCATGGTGGCAGCGTTCGGTCTCGGCGGCGGCTGGGCGGCGCTCAAACGTGCCATTCCGTACGCGCAGCAACGCATTCAGGGCGGCGCGCCACTGAGCCAAAAGCAGGGTTTTACCCACAAGCTGATCGTCCCCAATGCAGTCAGGTTGGAAGCCGCACGCGCGTACATCGAGTGGGTGGCCGAACGACTGGACACCGAGGACGCTGAATTGCAGACTGAAGGCGCCGTGGCGAAATATCTGGCCACCGAAGCCGGCAACAAAGCTGCGGAAGACAGCATTCAGGCCCTGGGCGGCTACGGCTACACCCATGAATACATGGTCGAAAAGATCAAACGCGATGTGCGCATCACAACTATCTACGAGGGCACGTCCGAGATCATGGAGTGGACCATCGCACGCGATCGGTGGCAGTTGCATCTCAAGTCCCGGGGCGCACACTTCAGAGACTGGGCAGCACGCCTGGACCAACTTAGCTTGGCCGATGACAGCAGCGGACTCTCCGTCGCATCGATGGCCGTGAAGGCGCTGGCCGTCATTCTCGACCGCTGCCGGGCCGACCGGCTCACGCGCAACCAGCACATACTCTTCCGCTTGGGCGAGCTAGTCGCCTTTGCCGAGACCGCAGCCATTTTTGCCGAACGTTCGCTAACAAAACCGTCTGAGGCGGTCAAGTTTAACCAGGATACGCTCAAAGCCATGGCGCGTATTCATGCGCGTGAGGCAGCACTTAAGGTCGCCACCGATGGACTACACTGGACCATCGGCGCCGGACAGACGGATCCCAACCTAGCAGATTCGCTGGGTCTCCCGGCCATCTATCAGGCGCAGGCCGGGCTGTTTGATGACATGGATTTCGTATCCGAGAAACTGATGGAAGCGTTCCCATCAGAGTAGATGAGCCAGATTGATTCGCTGGTCAGTGCCGTAGCCGGAGCTTGACTCCGGCTACTCTCCCATCTGCCATGCACTGTCTATCGATTGACCAAAGGAGGACCGTACATGAGTTCTGACGCGGACAGGGCCATTGCCATCGTCGGCGTAGGCGCAGTGCTGCCCGATGCGCCCAATGCACCGACGTTCTGGCAGAACATCTGCAACAAACGCTATAGTATCCGAGAAGTTCCTCCTGAGCGCTGGTCGCCGGAAGATTACTATGATCCCGATCCCAACGCTCCCTACAAGACCTATACCACGCTTGGGGGTTGGGTTCAAGGCTATGAGTTTGATTGGAAACGCTTTCGAATCCCGCCCCGGGTTGCCGCTGCCATGGATGAGAGCCAACAATGGGCCGTCACCATTGCCGACGAAGCATTGAGCGACTACGGGCACCCTCGACGCCCCCTCAACACGGATCGGACCGGCGTGATCCTTGGTACAGCCATGGGCGGTGAGCGCCACTACGAGACCATGCTCGCCATCTCCTATCCCGAGTATGCCCACGCTTTGGAGGATGTAGCTGACTTCCAGGCATTGTCACCTGCCCAGCGTGAGGCAATTCTCGGCGGCTTGGAGAAGAACATCCATGCGCGTCTCCCAGACATCACGGAAGACACCATGCCTGGTGAACTGCCCAACATCGTGTCGGGCCGGGTCGCCAATGTGCTCAATCTTCGTGGTCCCAGCTTCATTACAGACGCCGCCTGCGCCTCCAGCTTTGCCGCTATCAATTCCGCTTTCGAAATGTTGACCGAGTACCATGTCGATGCCGTGCTCTCCGGCGGCGTCGATCGCAATATGGGCGCCGGCGTCTTTACCAAATTCTGTAAGATTGGCGCCCTGAGCGCCACCGGCAGCCGCCCTTTCGGCGAAGGGGCTGACGGCTTTATCATGGGAGAGGGCAGCGGGGCCTTCTTGCTCAAGCGGCTGTCTGACGCCGAACGCAACGGCGACCGCATCTATGCCGTCATTCGCGGCGTCGGCAGTTCCAGCGACGGCAAGGGCAAGGGGATCACGGCCCCCAATCCGGCCGGACAGATCCTCTCCCTGCAACGCGCTTGGGAAAACGCCGGATTGGATCCGGCAACGGCCACGCTGGTGGAAGCCCACGGGACCAGCACCCGCGTCGGTGATGTGGCGGAAGCCACGACCCTGGCCACCGTCTTCAAAGGTGCGCCAAGGGGCTCGATTGCGTTGGGTTCAGCCAAGAGCAATATCGGCCACCTCAAGGCCGGGGCCGGGGCCGCCGGACTGCTCAAGGCGACCATGGCACTCTATCACAAGAAACTGCCCCCCACACTCAATGCCGAACGGCCCAACCCCAATTTTGATTTCGCTGTATCCCCGTTCACACTCAACACTGAACTGCGTGACTGGGAAACGCCCGCGAACAGCCCGCGCCGGGCCGGCGTCAGCGCCTACGGGTTTGGCGGCACCAATTTCCATCTGGTTCTGGAGGAACATGTGCCCGGAATGCTGACGAGCAGCGAACGCACTGTGCATGCAGGCGTCGATATCGGAACCAATGGCTCGAACGGCAGTCCCGAAGCATCGCACCAGGGAGCGTCAGCATTTTCCGTCTTGTCTCCTGTAGCCAAGATGCCCCTGCGCGGAATTTTTGCGATCGGCTCCGAAAGCCCGTCGGCGCTGAAAGACCAACTGGATGATGCCTTCCGCAAGATCGAAGCCGGCTGGACCCCGCCGGTCGCTGCGCCGGATCCTGCTGTCATCGGATCGAGTGAACGCCTATTTGTCGATTTCGGTGACCACGATGAGCTGTTTGATAAGGTAGGCCGTGCACGAAAAGCCGCCGGCTTCGACAACCCCCAGGCCTGGAGAGCCCTGCAAGCTAAGGGCATCTTCCGCGGAAGCGGACCAAAACCCGGCAAGATCGCCTTTCTCTTCCCTGGACAGGGCAGCCAGTATATCAACATGGGCCGAGAGTTGGCCCAACTGGAACCGGTCGTCAAGCAGGTGTTTAGCGATGCCGACGAAGTGATGACGCCGATATTGGGCCGCCCTCTCACGGATTTCATCTTCGTGGATCGCGCCGACAAGGCAGCCATGAAGCAGGCCGAGATGGGCCTGATGCAGACCGCCATCACCCAGCCGGCCATGTTGACGATGGATACGGCCATCTACAAGCTGTTGGCCGAGTACGGTTTTGGTCCGGACATCGTCATGGGCCATTCGCTCGGCGAGTACGGTGCGCTGATCGCCGCCGGCGTCATGCCGTTTGCCCATGCGCTTGAAGCCTCCGCCGCCCGCGGCGCTGAGATGACCAAGGTCAGCATGGAGGACAACGGTTGGATGGCCGCGGTGATGGCCCCCTACGACGTGATCATGGAGACCATCGAATCGGTCGACGGCTACGTCGTTGCCGCTAATATCAACAGCTATAGCCAGTGCGTCATCGGCGGCGATTCGACCGCGGTCGAAACCGCCATCGACCTCTTCAACAAGAACGGCTACCGGGCGATGCGCATCCCCGTCAGCCATGCCTTCCATACCAAGATCGTCGCTCCCTCTGCGGCGCCGTTGCGCGCTGTGTTGGATCGATTGAGCGTGTCGGAACCCAAACTACCACTGGTCGCCAACGTGACCGGCGGGCTCTATCCGACCACGCCCGAAGGCATCAAGGAAAATCTTGAGATCCAGATCGCCTCTCCAGTCCAGTGGGTCAAAGGCCTTGAGACCATGTACGACCTGGGCGTTCGCACCTTTGTCGAGGTTGGGCCAAAGCGTGCACTCAAGGGATTTGTCGACAATGTGCTCGGCGAGCGGGGAGACATCTGGTCGATCCTGACCAATCACCCCAAACAAGGTGAAGTGCCGACCTTCAATCAGGCGCTCTGTGGACTGTACGCCGCCGGCTACGGGGCGAAGGAAGAGAGACAAGAGGCGACGAATGGCGCCGTCACGAGCGTCGTTCCTGATCTGAAAGAGAGTACTCCTATGCCGCAAGCGGCAGCAGCACCTGACACTTCGGCGTTATCGAGCGATGCCCTACTTCAAGCGCTACAACAATTGGTTGGGGCCGCTGCGTCTTCCGCCCCCCGCCCCGCGCTACCCTTCGACCGCAACAATGAGCCGCTTGGCTCCGTCGTGATCAGCGGCACGGGACTGGGCCTGCCCGGTGCAGACAAGCCGATCATGGATCCGGAAAATGCCGCGCGCATTCTGCGTGGCGAGCAATTTGTCGACTTGATTCCCGAACGGCATCGCAAGGGCATGGCCGGCAGGCGCATCACCCGTCTGGTCAAAGGGGAGGACGGCAGCGGCAGCTTCGAGGTCATCGACAGCACCAGCGACGTCATCAAGCTGGCAGGACGAGGCGGCAGTTTTGACTTGGCCGAAGAATATGGTGTGCCTGCCAAGTTGATCGAGGCGTTGGACATCACAACACAATTGGCCATGGCCGCCGGGCTGGACGCACTGCGCGAAGCCGGCATCCCGCTGCTGCAAACCTATCGAGCCACAACCAAGGGCACCTATTTGCCGGAGAATTGGCGGCTGCCCGACTCGCTGCGCGATGAGACCGGCGTAGTCTTTGCCAGCGCCTTCCCCGGGGCCGACCGCATGGCCGACGAGTTCCGCCGCTATCATGAGTGGGAGAGCCTTCGTCAGCAACTCGCCGCGCTGGAGGATCTACGCCAGTACACCAAGGACTCGGATACGCTACGTGAATTGCAGCGCCGCATCGGCGAACTGCGCGAGCAGATCGATGCCGATCCCTATGAATTCGACCGGCGCTTCATCTTCCGCATTCTAGCCATGGGACACAGTCAGTTCGCCGAGTACATTGGTGCGCGCGGCCCCAACACCCATGTCAACGCTGCCTGCGCCAGCACGGCCCAGGGCGTTGCCGTGGCCGAAGACTGGATTCGCTCTGGCCGCTGTCGACGTGTCATCGTCATCGGCGCCGACGATGTGACCAACGACAACCTCATGGGCTGGATCGGCTCCGGCTTCCTGAGCACCGGCGCGGCAGCCACCGACGACAAAGTCGACGAGGCCGCATTGCCCTTTGACCGCCGCCGTCACGGCACGCTGCTCGGCATGGGCGCCTGTGCGCTCGTGATCGAGAGCGAGGACGCACTTCGAGAGCGTGGCATGCGCGGCATCGCCGAGATACTGAACACCGAAACCAACAACAGCGCTTTCCACGGAACTCGCCTGGACGTCGAGCACATCGCCGGCGTCATGGAGCGACTGGTAAGCGGGGCGGAGCGCCGCTTTGGCCTCAACCGCTACAGCATGGCCCCGCAGACGGTCTTCGTCTCCCACGAGACCTACACACCCGCACGCGGCGGCAGCGCCGCAGCCGAAGTGACAGCGCTGCGCAATACATTCGGTGCCGCCGCCAATGAGGTCATCATCTGCAACACCAAGGGCTTCACGGGCCATCCCATGGGCGCAGGCATCGAGGACGTGATCGCGGTCAAAATCGTCGAACACGGCATTGTGCCGCCGGTGCCCAACTACAAGGAAGTCGATCCCGAATTGGGTACGCTTAACCTGAGCCGCGGCGGCCGTTATCCAGTCCACTATGCACTGCATCTGGCCGCCGGTTTCGGCTCCCAGATTTCCATGACGCTAATTCGACGTGTGCCCGGCGGCCATGATCGCTACGCGAACACAACCGCCTATCGCCGCTGGCTCGATGATGTCAGCGGTCTGGACAACACGGAACTGGAAGTGGTCAAGCGGGTGCTGCGCATCAAGGCCCAGGGCAGCCCGGGACGTACGCCGATCGCCAGCCACTGGCAGTACGGCACGGGGCCGGCAGTTCGGGCCGGCGCCCCCGGCGTTGGTATGACAGCCTATCAGCCCGCCCCCATGATCCACCCGACCCAGCCTGCGGTTGCACAGTCGGCTCCAGTGCCGCCCCCAGCGCCGGTTGCGCCAAAGGTCGAGGGAGCTGCGCCTGCGCCTGCCAAACCGGCACCAGCCCCAGTCGAACCCGCGCCCATACCCTCGACACCCCCAATGGCACAACAGACGGCTCCACCTGTTGCAACGCCAGTGACGCCGCAGCCTACGCCAGTTGCGGCTCCAGTTGTCGCGGAGACCATGACGAACCCGGTTGTCGACAAGGTGTTAGCCGTGGTCGCCGATAAAACTGGATACCCCGAAGACATGCTCGATCTCGACCTGGATCTGGAAGCGGACCTGGGCATCGATACGGTCAAACAGGCGGAGACCTTCGCCGCCGTACGTGAGACCTTCGACATTCCGGTTCAAGACGACCTAAGCCTGCGCAACTATTCCACGTTGCAGAGCGTGATCGACTACGTATTCCAGAATCGGCCTGAGTTGAGGGGCGAGGAGCGTGAGGCGAGGAGCGCTGCACCCGTTGCAGCTTCAGCCCCGCAACCCGACATCCCTACTGCCCCAGCGGACGAAGGCGATCCGGTCGTCACCAAAGTCCTCGGTATCGTGGCCGAAAAGACCGGCTATCCGAGCGACATGTTGGAGCTTGACCTGGACATGGAAGCCGACCTGGGCATCGACACAGTCAAACAGGCCGAAACCTTCACCTCCATCCGTGAGGCTTTCGACATTCCGCTGCAGGAGAGCTTGAGCCTGCGCGACTATCCGACGCTGGAGAAGGTGATCGGCTTTGTCTACGAAATGCGGCCGGAACTGAAGAGCGAGGAGCGAGTGGTAGGGAGCGATGTAGAAGCTACACCAGCTTCCCCACAACCCAACGTCCCCACGCCCCCACCCGCTACCGGGCCCGATCCCGTGACCGCAAAAGTCCTCGCCATCGTCGCTGACAAGACCGGCTACCCCAGCGACATGCTCGAACTTGACCTGGACATGGAGGCCGATCTGGGTATCGACACGGTCAAACAGGCCGAGACCTTCGCCTCAGTCCGCGAAGCCTTCGACATCCCGGCCCAGGAGAGCCTGAGCCTCCGTGACTACCCCACGCTGGAAAGCGTGATCGAGTTCGTACGGTCGCAGCGGCCAGAGCTGGCCTCGATGACACAAGAAGCGGCAAATGTTGTCGAAACTGCGCCTGTCCCCCCACTGCCCAACATCCCCATTGCCCTACCCGCTGCAGGTAGCGACGTCGTGACCGAAAAAGTCCTGGCCATCGTCGCCGATAAGACCGGCTATCCCGAGGACATGCTCGAACTCGATCTCGACATGGAAGCCGACC
The DNA here is from genome assembly GCA_963848115.1 of uncultured Chloroflexia bacterium. Classification (GTDB taxonomy): domain Bacteria; phylum Chloroflexota; class Anaerolineae; order Caldilineales; family Caldilineaceae; genus JAWKOK01. Next base: position 369,138 of record CAWKCP010000025.1, read on the forward strand.
TGGGCATCGACACGGTCAAGCAGGCCGAGACCTTTGCTTCGGTGCGCGAAGCCTTCGACATCCCGGCCCAGGAGAGCCTGAGCCTCCGTGACTACCCCACGCTGGAAAGCGTGATCGAGTTCGTACGGTCGCAGCGGCCAGAGTTGGCCTCGATGGCACAAGAAGTGGCAAATGTTGTCGAAACTGCGCCTGCCCCCCCACAACCCAACATCCTCATTGCCCTACCCGCTGCCGGTAGTGACGCCGTGACCGAAAAAGTCCTGGCCATCGTCGCCGACAAGACCGGCTACCCCGAGGACATGCTCGAACTCGATCTCGATATGGAGGCCGACCTGGGCATCGACACGGTCAAGCAGGCCGAGACCTTTGCTTCGGTGCGTGAAGCCTTCGACATCCCGCTGCCGGAAAACCTCAGCCTGCACGATTATCCCACGCTGGAGAGCGTGATCGGCTTCGTACGAACGATGCGGCCTGAGTTGAAGAGCGGGACCCAAGAGGCGGCGAGTGTACCGGCAACTGCGCCCGCAACCCCACAGCCCGACAGCCCCACAGCCCCGCCCGCCGGCGCGGCCATCACCTCCATCGGCACCCTTGAAGACGCCGACCGTATGCCGCGGCGCGTCCCTATGCCCCAACTACGACCGGCGCTCGATCTCTGCAAGCCAACCGGCGTCACACTGGACGAAAACAGCCGTGTCGTCATGATGATGGATCGAGGCGGCGTAGGCAAGTCACTGACCGGGCGGCTAGAGAAACGCGGCGTGACCGTGTTGACGGTCGAATCGGGCATCGACACCGACGAGCTTGCAGCGCAACTGGCGACCTGGTTGGATGAAGAGCCGATCCAGGGCGTCTACTGGCTGGCCGCGCTTGATGTGGAACCGGCTATCGAGGAGATGACACTTGACGAATGGCGTGAGCTGAATCGGGCACGTGTCAAGAATCTCTACACGACCATGCGTACGCTCTACGACGCCGTCTATCCGGCGGGTACCTTCCTGGTGTCGGCCACGCGCTTCGGCGGCCAACACGGCTACGGCAAAAGCGGCGCGACAGCCCCGCTCGGCGGCGCAGTCAGCGGCTTCACCAAGGCCTACAATGTCGAGCAGGGCATGCGTGACGGCGCCGGCGCACTGATCAAGGTGGTGGACTTTGAGATCAGCCGCAAGACTGCCGAGCCGGCCGACCTGCTCATCGCCGAGACGCTTGCCGATCCGGGCATCGTCGAAGTAGGCTATCATAACGGCCAACGCTTCGGCATCACCCTGGTCGAGAAGCCGGCGGTCGACGGCCACCCCGGCATGGAGCTGAATGAGGAGACGGTCTTCGTCGTCACCGGTGCAGCCGGCGGCATCACCAGCGCCATCGTCACCGATCTGGCCATTGCCAGCAAGGGCATCTTCTACCTGCTCGATCTGGTCGATGTTCCGGATCGGGACGACGCCGACATCCGGCTCTATCGAAGCGATGTCGAGGCGCTCAAGCGCAAACTCATCGACGAGGCCAGGGCGCGGGGCGAACGTCCTACGCCGGTCGTCATCGAGAAGCAGATTGCCGCCCTTGAGCGCAATGAAGCTGCACTGCGGGCCATCGAATCAGTCGAGCAAGCGGGCGGTACCGCTCACTACTTCAGTGTCAACCTGATGGACGGCAAGGCTATCGAGGCCGTGGTCGACGAGATACGCAAGGCCCAGGGGCGCATCGATGTGCTGCTCCACGCAGGCGGTCTGCTCATCGATCGCACGCTGCCCAACAAGGAACCGAATCAGTTCAACCTGGTCTTCGACGTCAAGGCAGACGGCTTCTTCAACCTTATCAATGCAGCCAGGGACCTGCCCATCGGCGCAACGGTCTCGTTCAGTTCGGTGGCCGGACGCTTCGGCAACAACGGCCAGAGTGACTACAGCTCAGCCAACGATCTGCTCTGCAAGATCTCCAGCAGCATGCGAACATGGCGACCGGAAACTCGCGGCATCGCCATCGACTGGACGGCCTGGGGCGAGATCGGCATGGCCTCTCGAGGCTCCGTGCCGCAGATCATGGAGGCGCTGGGCATCGACATGCTGCCGCCCGAATCGGGTGTGCCCACCATTCGCCGCGAGCTGACGTACGGCGCAACCCGGGGCGAGATCGTCGTGGCCGGACGCCTGGGCGCCTGGATGGCCGAGAAGGACGAGACCGGCGGTCTCGACACCGACAAGGTCAACGCCATGTTGGCCGAACGTGAACATCCGCTGGCCATGATCGGCGAAGTCAAGGCGGCCAACCTCTACGGCGGTCTGGTGATCGAGACCACGCTGGACCCGAGCGAGCAGCCATTCCTCTACGACCATCAGGTCGAGCCGGATGTGCCCTGGCTGCCCGGTGTGATGGGTACAGAGGCCATGGTCGAGGCTGCATCGCTGTTGGCCCCCGGCTATCAGGTGGCCGCGGTTGAAGACCAGCAGTACCTCGGCGCATTCAAGTTCCATCGAGGTCAACCCCGAACCATGCGGGTGACGGTCAACATCCTCGCCGGCGAAGACGGCGATCTGATGGCCGAGACGTTGCTCCAGTCCATCTTCCAGCCAGCCAAGGCCGACCTGCCGCCGCAGCTCAAGGAGCACTTCTCGGCGACTGTCCGGTTGACGGCAAATGAGATGGTCGCGCCGACCATCGAGTTCACCGCTCCAGCGGAAAATGTTCTGAACGTCGAGGCAGGCGAGATCTACGAACTCTTCTTCCATGGACCGGCCTATCAGGTGATGGAGCGGGCCATGATTGACGGCAAGCAAGCGGTCGCCCAGATGGCGAACGAGCTTCCGGCCAATAGCGTGCCGGAGACTGCCGCACTGCTGTTTGCCCCTCGCCTGATTGAGCACTGCTATCAGACAGCAGCGCTCTGGAGCACCAAGACCAATGGAGCGATGGCTCTGCCTGACGGGTTCGACAAGATGGTGGTCTACGGCAGTCCGGATGATGCGGAAGGCCGGCTCTATGCCCTGCTTGAAACGGATGACGAGGGCAAGCGCTTTGACGTCAAGGTGGTCGATGAAGTCGGTCGCGTCTTTGTTGAACTTACAGGCTTTCGTACGGTGATCATGCCGAGTTAGGCAGTGGTGGTGTAGGTGAAATCGACGACTTTGGCAGCGCAGAGAAGTCAGGCTTATTCAGAAGCCTGACTTCTCTGCGCTGCCGTTCAAGAGGGTGGACGGCAGTGGATAACAAGATCGACTGGTTGGTTCAGGAGATAGCCGACTACCCCCGGATCGCCGAGGGTGCGGCGCCCCCGGGCCTGTTGAGCAAATCAGAGACCGCTCGGCTGGAAACCCTGACTGTCAACAAGCGACGACGCGATTGGCTACTAGGCAGGCTGACGGCCAAGCAGCTTCTCCAGACTGTTCTTCAGGATGCAACAGGCCAATCGGTTCAGCTGGATCAGATCGTGATTGAGAACGACGCCGAGGGGGCTCCCTTTGCCTTATTGACTGCGGAACGCTTAGGCTACAGTCTGTCCATCAGCCACAGCAACGGCGCCGCCTTCTGCGCCGTCCATCGAGAGTGCACGGTGGGTGTTGACATGGAACGCATCGAAACCCGGGATCTGGAGCTTCGTGCGCTCTTACTTCACGCAATCCGAGATCGCACTGGTCGAGGCCGCACTCCCGGAACAGCGAGATCTGTTGTCCACGGCCATCTGGAGTGGAAAGGAAGCTGTGCTCAAAGTGCTGCGCGAGGGCTTGCGTCTAGACACACGAACCATCGAATGCCGCTTTGATCCGATGCAAGCGTCGACAACGGCCTGGGTCCCCTTTGAAGTGGAATGGCAGACGCCTGCCCCAGGAACAAGACCGGCGCGTTGGTCGGGGTGGTGGAGGCTGTGGCAGGGCGTCTACCCCTTTATATTGACGTTGGCAACGAATGAAGAAGGACAATGATCAAAGAGCCAAAATCTGTGAGTCTTCTGCAGAAACTAAAATTTGCCACAGATTCACACAGATAAGGACCTGATTTTCACAGATGTCTTACAGATGTCCAGAGATATCCCAGTACCATCTGTGTCTTATCCTTTTTCATCTGTGTGAATCTGTGGCGAATAAGGCTCTTTGCAGTGGACTCATCTATGCTCAACGAGTGAAATCTAGTACCGTCGACAGCGTTCGCTCATCGATCTTTGATCTTCGATCTTTAATTTTCTACACCAAAGGAGGTCCAATTTGGAGACCTATATCAAAGGACTGCGTGACCGACAGGCCATTGCAGCCGGAACAGAAAAAGATGTCGAAAGACAGCACAGCAAAGGCCGCTTGACGGCCCGAGAACGCATCGACCTACTCTTCGATCCCGATACATTCAACGAGATCGACACGCTGGTGATGCCTCGATCTGAGCAGTACATGGATGGCCGCTCGTCGCGCTACGGCGATGGCGTCATCACCGGCTTCGGGCTGGTCAACGGTCGGCGCGTCTTCGTCGCCTCGCAAAACGCCGGAGTGATGGGCGGCTCGCTGGGCGAGATGCACGCCAACAAGATCGTCAAGGCCATGAACATGGCGATCAAGTATGGCTGCCCCTTCATTGCGCTCAACGATTCAGGCGGCGCACGCATTCAGGAAGGCGTCGACAGCCTGGGCGGCTATGCGCGCATCTTTGATGCCAACTGCGAGGCGTCGGGCGTCATCCCGCAGCTTTCAGTCATTCTAGGACCGTGCGCCGGCGGCGCAGTCTACTCCCCGGCGCTGACCGACTTCGTCTTCATGACCGAAAACAGCTACATGTTCATCACGGGGCCGGAGGTGGTCCGTGCGGTTATGCAGGAGAACGTGAGCCTGGAGGAGTTGGGCGGCGGTCTGGTCCACAGCAAGGAGAGCGGCGTGAGCCACTTCCTGGCTGCCGACGACCAGGAATGTCTGGCCGCAGTGCGAGAGCTCCTCTCCTATCTGCCATCCAACAACCAGGATGACCCACCCTACAGTCCACCAGTCGATGACCCGGATCGGCGTTGCCCCGAGTTGGAGAGCATCGTTCCCAGCGATCCGCACAAGCCTTACGATGTGCGCCAGGTGATCGCCAGCGTGGTCGATGACGGACGATTTTTCGAAGTGCACAAGCTGTGGGCCGAGAACATGGTGGTCGGCTTCGCCCGGCTCAACGGTTGGGTCGTCGGCATCGTAGCCAACAACCCCATGGCGCTGGCCGGAACCATTGACATCAAGGCATCGGTCAAGGCCTCCCACTTCATTCGCCTCTGCGACGCCTACAACGTGCCCATCGTCACCTTGCAGGATGTGCCCGGCTTCCTACCCGGCACCCACCAAGAGTATGGCGGCATCATCCGCAATGGCGCTCGTATGATCTATGCCTACAGCGAGGCCACTGTGCCCAAGCTGATGATCATCCTGCGCAAGAGCTATGGCGGGGCCTACTGCGTCATGAGCAGCAAGGGCCTGCGCGGGGATCTGCTCTACGCCTGGCCCAACGCCGAGATTGCCGTCATGGGCGCAGAGGGAGCGGTCAACATTCTCTTCCGCCGCCAGGTCGCGGCAGCTGACGATCCGGAAGCTGCGCGCAAGGAGCTGGTCGACGACTACGAAGAGAAGTTCAACAATCCCTACGTGGCAGCGGCCCGCGGTCTGATCGACGATGTCATCGAACCGCGCAACACGCGACGAACCTTGATCCGTGCGCTGGAGTTGACACTCTCCAAGCGTGAGACCCATGTGCCGAAGAAGCATGGCAACGCACCGATGTAGAGGTGATCGGAGAATGGGAATTCGGGATTGGGAATTGGCCTACGACTTGTCGCACAGGCCCTAATCCCTAATTCCCGATCCCAAGTCCCCGCTTCACAGAAGGAGACAGAATGTTCAAGAAAATACTAATCGCCAATCGAGGCGAGATTGCCGTGCGAATCGTGCGTGCATGTCGGGACATGGGTATTGAGACGGTTGCGCTGTACAGCCGCAATGACCGTGAATCGCTCCACGTTCGCCTTGCAGATGAATGCAAACCGGTCTTTTCCGAACTGCGCTATGCTGACATGGACGAAGTGCTGGCCATTGCCAAGGAGACTGGGGCCGATGCCATTCATCCGGGCTATGGTTTTCTAGCCGAGCAGCCGACATTCGCCCGGGCCTGTGCGGAAAACGGCATCGCCTTTATCGGTCCCCCGCCGGAGGTAACCGAACAGCTTCAGAATAAGATCAACAGTATGGAGACGGTGAGCCGTGCCGGCTTCATGGTCCCACCTCATTCGGAGACAGTCGTGGGCAAGGACGATATCGATCTGTTGCACAGGTTGGCCGACGAGATGGGCTTTCCATTGGTCCTCAAAGGATCAAGCGGCGGGCGTGGGCGCGGTTCGCGTGTGGTCTTCTCCAGCGATGAGTTGGAAGATGTGGCCCTGATCGCGCGTCGCGAAGCCTCCAAGATCTATGGCAAGACCGACCTCTATCTGGAAAAGGTGATCGCGCCATCCCACTATGTTGCAGTACAGATTTTGGGGGATCAGCATGGCAACCTGATCCATCTGGGTGAGCGAGAAGGTTCACTGCTTCTGCATAATCAGAAACTTGTGGAAGAGTCGCCTGCGCCCTGCCTGGCTCAGGATCAGCGTGAGCGCCTCTGGGAGGCAGCGTTGGAGATCGCGCAGCTATTCAATTACCAGAATGCGGGCACTGTCGAGTTTCTGATCGACAGCGAAGGGCGTTTCTACTTCACAGAGATCAAATCACGCATCCAAATCGAGCATCCAGTCTCAGAGATGGTTTCCGGCGTCGACCTCATCCGCGAGCAGATTCGCATCACCGCCGGCGCCCCGTTGCCCTGTACGCAGGACGACGTAACACTACGCGGCGTCTCAATGCAGGTCCGTATCAATGCTGAAGATCCCTGGAACAACTATTTGCCCAGCCCAGGCCGGCTCAAGACGTTCCGGCTGCCGGGCGGACCAGGCGTCCGGGTCGACACTTACGGCTATGGCGGCTGCCGTGTCCATCTGCGCTTCGATCCGTTGCTTGCCAACGTGGTAGTCTGGGGCGAGGATCGTGAAGAATGCATCACACGCCTGCGCCGGGCCATCCAGGATTTCAAGATCGTCGGGGTACAGACCAATCTGCCGCTGCATCTTTGGATTCTGGAAGACGAGGACTTTGTCGAGGGCCGCTATGACACGAACTTCATGACGCGTATGAAGCTCGACAGAGGCAGTGATGATCCGGCAATGCGGCGTGACCTGGCTGTGGCAGCGGCCGTGGCTTTTGTGCTGCGCAACCAGATGCGCAATGTGACGACGCCTGAGCGTCTGTCGTCCGGTTGGCATCGGTCCAGTCGCCGGTTGCCGGTATAAAGGAGAGAGTTCCATGACAAATGTTTCAGTTACAATCGATGGCACGGTCTACGAAGTTGAGGTTCGCTACAGTCGACTCTCACCCAACGAACTGGTTGCCGTCGTCAATGGTGAAGACCTCCTGGTCTCTATCCCTGGCTCTGCTGACTTCGATCAACTTGAATGGATGATGGTCGGAGATCGTCCCTACGAGCTCGTGGTGGACCGTGACCTACGTTGGATACAGGCCAACGATGGTCGGCACACCATAGAGGTGCGCGATCTCAATGCGACGGTCGTACGTCCGGTCAGTGGAGATGGACGCGTCAAAGCCCCGATCCCAGGCATCATCACGCGTCTGATGGTCACAGAAGGGCAGAGCGTGGAAGCCGGCCAGCCCCTGGTTGTGCTGGAAGCGATGAAGATGGAGAACGAGATCCAGGCGCCGCGGTCGGGAAACATTCAGCGTCTCGGCGTCCAGCCCGGACAGACGGTACGGCTCGACGATCTGCTCGTCGAGATTGCCTGACCGAAACTGACATTTTCACGAGATCGACAGGTTTTTGTTTCTTTTTGACCCCACACGGGATCTACTGTACACTGTCGTTCCACATGAGAAAAGCCGTTCTTTCCTCTGCTCAGTCCACGGTGAATCCGATTGTATCTACTCTTGAGCTGTTCAGTATGTCCAAAAGGAGGTAGACCTTGCAATCTTTTGAGTATGCTCGCGTCTCCAGCATAGACGAAGCGGTGACCTTGCTCGCTGAAGGCAATGGCGAAGCACGTGCCCTCAGTGGCGGAACCGATCTGTTGGTTGCGCTGCGCGAGGGCCGCATTACAGCCAGTGTCGTTGTCGATGTCAAAGGCATCCCCGAATTGACGGAAATGTTCCAAGATCGCGGCAGCGGGCTGGTCCTCGGGGCGGCCGTACCCTGCTACCGCATGTACAACGACGAGACGGTAGCGAAGACCTATCCCGGCCTCATCGACTCGGCCACGCTGATCGGCGGTGTTCAGATCCAGGGCCGCGCCAGCTTTGGCGGCAATCTTTGCAATGCATCGCCTGCCGCAGACTCGATTCCGGCACTGATCGCCCACGGGGCCACGGCTGTCATCGCCGGGCCAAATGGGCGACGTGAAGTAGCGGTGGAAGACTTCTGTGTTGCGCCGGGGCGCACGGTGCTGGCGCCTGGTGAATTTCTCGTCCAGCTCAGGGTCCCTGCACCGGGGACCGGTTTCGGCGCGGCCTACCAGCGCTTCATTCCACGCAATGAGATGGATATTGCCGTCGTCGGCGTGGGCGCTGCTGTACAGCTAAACGAAGCAGGCACCCATTTCGAATCAGCCCGCATCGCCCTGGGCGCTGTGGCGCCGAGACCACTCTTTGTCCCCGAAGCGGGCGAAGCATTGGCGGGACAGCCGGTTGCCGAAGAGTCAATCCAGGCAGCGGCAGACATCGCCGTTGATGCCGCTAGACCGATTAGTGACATGCGCGGCACCGCCGAGTTCCGCAAACACCTGGTCGGCGTACTGACCCGGCGGACGTTGGCGGCAGCGATCGAACGGGCAAGGTAGGGAGAGAAAGTTGTGGAGAAATGGGGTTGTTAGTCGGCAGGGCGCATTCATGCCGACACAGTACCCCCTACTTCCCAACAGCCTTACTTCTCTATCGTCCTACACGAAGTATTTGGAGAGAAGAATGTCAACACAAACAGTTGTAAATACCATCATCAATGGCGATCCGGCCGTCTTTCTCTGCGAGCCGCGTCAGAGCCTGCTTGAAGTGCTACGCGAGACCGTGCAGTTGACCGGCACCAAAGAGGGCTGCAACAACGGCAACTGCGGCGCTTGCAATGTGATTATGGACGGCGTGCTCGTCAACTCCTGCCTGGTTCTCGCTGTAGAAGCTGAGGGCGCTGAGATTCTGACCATCGAAGGTCTAGCCTCGCCTGAGGGACTTCATCCATTGCAGCAGAAGTTCCTGGAACACGCCTCGCTGCAATGCGGCATCTGTACCCCGGGCTTCCTGCTATCAGCCAAAGCGCTGTTGGACAGCAACCCTGACCCGACAGAAGAGGAAGTGCGCTTCTGGTTGGCCGGCAACCTCTGCCGGTGCACCGGGTACGACAAAATCGTGCGTGCAGTGCTGGATGCGGCGGACGGAGTTGAAATGGAGACGGTGGCGTAAGAAGGGATTGGTGCTGCGTGCTGCTTGCTGAGTGAAGTTGGGTTTGAGTCTTATTCGTCGCCATTGGCGACTCAGCAAATAGAAGCCGCTTCCAATCGCGAGATCAAATCCTCGATGGAGATCTCACGCAGCACGAAGCAAGCAGCCGCGTTTTAGGAGGAACATATGGCAATCAAAGAATCTGAACTCAAAACAAGCACCAACGGCTACAAGGTCGTTGGCACACGGCCGATCCGTCATGACGGGGCCGATAAGGTAACCGGACGTGCGGTCTACGGCAATGATATGCATCTGCCCGGACTGCTCTACGGCAAGGTGTTGCGTAGCCCCCATGCCCATGCGCGCATCATTTCCATCGACACATCAGCCGCAGAGGCTCTGCCCGGCGTCAAGGCAATCATCACCGGGGCCGATTTGCCGGCGGTGGGCGACAAGATCGAGGACCTGGGCGAGTCGACCGGCAACCTGCGTTACATGAGTGAGAACATTCTCGCACACGATAAGGTGCTCTACCACGGGCATCCAGTGGCCGCAGTGGCCGCGGACAACATCCACGTGGCCGAGGAAGCAGCCGATCTCATTGAGGTCGAGTATGAGATTCTGCCGGTGCTGCTCGACGGACGTGAGGCCATGAAGCCCGACGCGCCCATTCTGATTGAACGATTGCGCACGGATGAGTTGGGTAAGACCGGCGACAAGCCGACCAATGTGGCCGCCCATATCCAGCACAAACGCGGCGACCTCGAAGCCGGCTTCGCCGCCGCAGATGTCATTGTCGAGCGCGAGTTCCGCACGGAGACAGTGCATCAGGGCTACATTGAGCCCCACAACGGTACGGTGATCTGGAACGACGACGGTCACATTCAGGTCTGGTCCAGCACTCAGGGCGCTTTTGGCGTGCGCAGTCAGGTTGCCGACATCCTGCAGGTGCCGGTCTCCCAGGTCACGGCCACGCCGCTGGAGATCGGCGGCGGCTTCGGCGGCAAGCTCAACGTCTACATGGAGCCGCTGGCTGCGTTGCTTTCGCTCAAATCGGGCCATCGTCCGGTCAAGATGAGCATGACACGTGCGGCGGTGCTGATGGCTTCCGGCCCCACGTCCGGTTCCTGGATCACGCTGAAGATCGGCGCCAAGAAGGATGGTACGATCACGGCAGCCCAGGCTGAGTTGGTCTATGAGGCGGGCGCCTATCCCGGCTCGCCGGTGGGCGCAGGCACCGGCGTGATTCTGGCCCCGTACAAGCTGGAAAACGTGCAGATTGACGGCTACGACGTGCTCGTCAACCGCCCTAAGGCAACCGCCTACCGCGCCCCGGGCGGCACCAACGCCGCCTACGCGGCCGAAACCGTGATCGATGAATTGGCGGAGAAACTGGGCATCGATCCCATCGACTTCCGACTCATCAACGCGGTCAAGGAAGGCGATCGACGTGCGGATGGCCCGACGCTTCCGCTGATCGGCTATGTCGAAACCTTGCAAGCGATCAAGAATCACCCTCACTACAGCACGCCATTGGAAGGACCAAACCGTGGCCGCGGCGTGGCTGCCGGCTTCTGGTTCAACTGGGGCGGCAAGTCGAGCGTCTCAGCCAGCGTCAATCCTGACGGCACCGTCAGCCTGGTCGAAGGTTCGACCGACATCGGCGGCAGCCGCGCATCCATTGCCATGCAGTTGGCTGAGACGCTGGGCATCGCAGCCGAAGATGTACATCCGCAGGTCGTGGGCACCGACTCGGTCGGCTACAACGATGTGACCGGCGGCAGCCGCACCACCTACGGCACCGGCTTTGCGGTCCATGCCCTGGGCGTAAAGCTCAACGAGATCATGCGCGGCGTGGCTGCCGACCTCTGGGATATCGAAGTAGACGATGTAAGCGTTGAGGGCGGCGTCTTCTCTGCCGGTGACAAGTCCATTACCTTCAAGGAGTTGGCTGCCGAAGGCAGCGACACGCCCATCATGGCCAGCGCGACGACCCATCCCAAGGATGCTGGGCCTGCCTTCGCAGTCCACTGCGTCGACGTCGAGGTCGATCCTGAGACGGGCAAGACACAGGTGTTACGATACACCGCAGCCCAGGACGTGGGCACGGCCATCCATCCGAGCTACGTTGAAGGACAGATCCAGGGAGCCGTCGCCCAAGGCATCGGCTGGGGGCTGAACGAGGAGTACGTCTACGACGAGGAGGGCCACCTGCTCAATGCGTCGCTGCTCGACTATCGCATGCCCACGGCGCTCGATCTGCCCATGATCGACACGGTCTTGGTCGAGGACGTGCCCAGCCCAGGGCACCCATACGGCGTGCGCGGCGTGGGTGAAGTGCCCATCGTGCCACCCGCCGGCGCCCTGGCCAATGCCATCTACCAGGCCATCGGGATTCGCATGAACACCCTGCCCATGTCGCCGGTCAATGTGATGAAGGCAATCTGGGCCAAAAAAGCGAATCAGGGGTAGGCAGTAGATATCACGCAGGAAGAAAAGCTAAACTCGTGGTAGAATGGTATTGATGATCATTTTACCTTCCACTCAACCCGTTCTTCACTCAATTGGAGGTACGACTCATGATTCTTGGTCTTGGTTGTGGATGTCTGCTGGCATTGGGGGCCGCCGTGGCGCCGCGCCTCATCTTCATCTTCATGTGGATCTTCGGAACGCGGATAAACGTTGTTTTTGACACGTGGATCTGGCCGTTGTTGGGTGTAATCTTCATTCCCTATACGACTATCATGTATGTGCTCGTCTGGACGCCTGGAATCGGCATCGCGGGATGGGACTGGCTCTGGATTGGTTTGGGCCTAATGCTTGACATCATGAAGTGGGCCCAAATCTACGAGAATCGCCAGGGAGTTCCCGGATACGAGGGACAGTTGGGCTAGAACCTGAAGTTGTCTCGATAGAGACTACATGCGACTTGGGAGCGGGGACAGGATTCACTTCTGCCCCGCTCTTTGTTCACAACAATCTTGATGCAAAACCTCCCTTATTCATGACAGACAAACCAATGCAACACGATATCTGGATCCCAGCCGTCCACCGGGACTTGACCGGCGGCATTGAGACAGTACAACTGAGCGGCGACACAGTTGGTCAGATTATTGACCAACTTGATGAACGCTACCCCGGCATCAAAGATCGGCTCTGTGAAGGAGATCGTGTACGGCCACATATCGCAGTAGCCGTCAACGGCACGATCAGCCATCGTGGAGCGCGTCAACGCCTTACCGAACCGAGCGAAATTCACTTTGTCCCAGCCATGAGTGGTGGATAGGCCACCGTCTACTCTTTGGCCATGATGGGCAAATGGTGGTGCACTTGGCCCAGCCGCTCAACCAATATCATGCTGTCGAACGGAGCATTGTCATTGTCTCCAATGAGCAGTAGCGTGAGTCGTGTACCATCATAGATGTTAATCGTCGGCAGTACCAGGCCTGGCAACGGGACAGTGCAGTTCGAACCAGCCTCTGTCACCACCCAGTTGTACTTACCCATATAGAGCTCAAGGTAGTTGGTCTGCTGTTGATAGTACAGATACGAGGTTACAGGATTGCCCTTCGTATCGCAGATCTGGACGCCCGTATCAATCACTTCATCGGCAAACGGCGCGACATGAATGATGTTGACCTGTCCTTGATTGGGGACTGGATCCGGCGCCGGCGGTACCGTTCCTCCGGGTGGAATTGTTTCGCCCAGTTCTCCGGCGCCCTCTGCCAACACCCCATCGGCAAACCAGCCGCCAGAAAGGCCCATGAGACAGAATAGAGCAAGTGCCAGACCATACATCACCCTGCGCCGAGTTGGTGATGAAGGTTTTTGAGGGGTTCGTTGCATGGTAGTTTCTCCTGTGGTTGCAGTGATGCGCAGCACATGCACATCTTCCGTAGTAATCAAGACGCATCAGACGCCTGAAAAGTGACGTGCTATGTCGTTCAAAAGGATAGTGTTATAGTCCAATTATGCCAATTCACATTCTTGCACCTGACGTCGCTGCCAAGATTGCGGCCGGCGAGGTCGTAGAACGCCCGGCCAATGTGGCCAAAGAACTGATAGAAAACAGCATCGATGCTGGGGCCACCGAGATTCGCGTCGAGATTCGCGAGGGTGGACAACGCTTGCTGCGTGTCACGGACAACGGCCATGGAATACCGGCGGAAGAAGTACCACTAGCCTTCCATCGCCACGCCACCAGTAAGCTAGCCATCGCCGAAGATCTGAACCACATTGCGACCTTTGGCTTCCGTGGCGAGGCCCTCTATAGCATCGCGGCCGTCAGCCAAGTAACACTGACCTCGCGCCATGGGTCAGAAGATTTCGGAACGCAAGTACGGATTGAAGGGACGGAAGTTGTTGCTCAAGGACCCGCCGGTGCGCCCATCGGCACGGTCGTTTCAGTCGAACATCTCTTCTTTAATGTGCCGGCACGGCGCAAATTTCTACGCAAGCCTGCCACCGAAGCAGGTCGCATCAGCACAACCGTACAGCACTTCGCCTTTGCCCACCCGGATCGACGCTTCAGCCTGGTCAACGAAGGGCGCCTCGTCTTTCAGTCTTCAGGCTCGGGCAATCTCCGTGATGTACTTGCCAAGATATATGGAGTCGAAAACGCCAAACAGATGGCGCCGATTGGCGTCACAGCGCTCTCGTCAGACTCAACCGAAGCGGATCATGATGTGAAAGCCAACCAGGGACTTCTGGCCGGCAGCCTGGAGGACGATGTGGACTTCAGCGATGGGCGCAGTCGCTCTGTCGCCGATGAAACCGATCCCACAGATTCGCTGCCGGCAGACGACATCATTCGCGTCTCCGGATATGTAAGCTTGCCGATCTGGAGCCGTGCCAACCGCAAAGAGATCAATCTTTTTGTCAACGGTCGGGCCATTGAGGACCGCAATCTCACCTATGCGGTGACCCAAGCCTACCACACGTTGTTGCCGGGCGGTCGTTTCCCGGTCGCCGTTATCCAGGTAGAGATGGCGCCTCAGGATGTGGACGTCAACGTCCATCCCCAGAAGACACAAGTGCGCTTCGTCCAAGATCGGCGCGTCTTCAGCGCTGTGCAGAAGGCGGTACGCGCGGCGGTAGTACAGAATGCTACGATCCCCGACATGCCGTTGAGTCCCAATACGCCGGGTCTTGAGTCGCCGTCAGACAGTACTGACCGAAGGCATGGATGGTCTGTGGATGATTGGGCGAGCCGGCGCAATGTTATTGTCAATGCGGGCCATCAGCATTCGCTCGATGTGGCAGTACCGCCTGTTGCCCATCAGATAGAGGGTCAGCCGGGCACCGCCGGCGAGATCCCGGCTGAGAATGAACCTTCGTCCACCGTTGCGCCGGACAGTTCGCCGTCCGATAACAGACGGGCGTCTCAAGCCCCGTTGCAGGAACGCACGTCGCAACTTCCGCCGTTGCGCGTTGTGGGTCAGGTCGGAGCCATGTACATCATCGCCGAAGGACCCGAGGGACTGTTCCTCATCGATCAGCATGCTGCCCATGAGCGGATTCTCTACGAGAAATTCATGGATCAACGCTACGGGATGGTCGATGGCCAGGTCGCACGCCAGAGCCTGCTGGAGCCGCTAACATTGCATGTGGGTGGTGAATTGACCGGCATGGTCGACCAGCATCTCAGTACACTCAATCAGATCGGCTTCGAGATCGAAGCCTTCGGTGGCGACACCTTTCTGGTGCGGGCTGTGCCCAGCGTGTTGAGCGGCGAGGATCCACTGCGCAACCTTGAGGAGATCGTGGCATCGCTGGCAGATCGGCGCAACCTGGTCGGCGAAGAATTAGAGGCTCGCTTGGTCAAGATGGTCTGCAAACGGGCGGCCATTAAGGCGGGCCAACAATTGAGCGATATCGAGATGCAGGAACTGGTACGCCAGTTGGAAGAATGCCGTTCACCCCGCACCTGTCCCCATGGACGCCCCACAATGATTCAGCTCTCAGCCGGCGAGCTGGAAAAAGCATTTGGTCGGATCTGAGTGATAGTGCGCCCAATTGTACTAACCGCCTACAACGACATACGGCTTTGGTTTCGCCAGAACGCCTATGCTATACTTATCTACTTAGTGTCTATTCGTCGATTTCGGTGTCGATTGAGCCTTCACGAGCTAGGAATCAAAGAAGGCAATCGATGCTGAACACGGCGTTTTTATTGAAAACGAATATCGACGCGTTCATCTTGTCTTGAACACTCGGCTCAGCCGGCGTGTTCCGGTTAGGCAGAGGTGAATTCTACCGCGTCACACGAAATTGAGACCGGTTTTAGAGCCGGTAGAAGCTGAAATCGAGGAAACCATGTCGTTGAATATCACTACCGAATCGATGGATGACCGTCAACTGTCTGTAGCTGTTGAGGTCGATGAGCAGCGGGTCGATGGCCAGTTGCGCAAAGCGGCTCGCAAGCTCGCCCGCGATTATCGTATTCCGGGCTTTCGCAAAGGCAAGGCTCCCTACGATATCATTGTCCAATTTCTCGGTCTCCAGACGCTTTACAACGAGTTCCTGGATGAATTGGGACAGCAGGTCTATGTCGAGGCGCTGGAAGAAGCTGAGATCGAACCGTATGCTCAGGCCGCATTGGAGAATGTCGACTTCGATCCACTGGTCTACAAATTCGTTGTGCCGCTGGAGCCTGAAGTTGACCTGGGCGACTATCGTTCACTGCGCGTCGAGGAAGAGCCGGTTGAAGTCGATGAAGAAGCCATCACCCAGCGGCTGGATGCCTACCGCGAAGAGTACGCCGGTTGGCAAGAGACTGAACGTCCCAGCGAGTATGGCGACATGATGAACATTGACGTCAAGAGCGTCATCGTCGCTGAAGAAGGATCCGGCGAGGAAGATATCGTCGTCCTCGAAGAGACCGACTGGGATGTGACGCCGGACGAAGAGGATCCCATGGAACCTGCCGGTTTTGATGAGGCGCTTCTGGGTCTGACACCGGGTGAAGAGAAGGCGTTCTCGCTTGATTGGCCGGAAGACGGCCAGAGCATCTATGCCGGCAAGACGGCCAATTTCAGCGTCAAGCTCAACAGCCTTCAGGCCTACGAGAAGCCCGAGTTGAACGACGAGTTTGCGCAGTTGGTCGGCCCGGAATTTGAAACGCTCGACGACCTGATGGCCAACATTCGTGAGACATTGGCAGAACAGGCTGAAGCCGAAGCCAAGAATGCCTACCTCGAAAAGGCCCTCGACGCTGTCCTGGAACAGACCACCATGTCCTATCCGCCGGCCGTTGTCGAGGATCAGATCGACAGCATGGTAAACGAATTGGCACAGCAGTTGCGCCAATTTGGCATCGAGGATGTCGGCGCGTACTTAGAGCAGACCGGCCAGTCGATTGAGCAATATCGAGAGTCCGTCCGTGAACAGGCTGTCAAGATTGCCGAGCGCAACCTGATCATCTCTGAACTGTGGCGGCTTGAACAGATCAAGGTTGAAGACGAAGACATCGAGGCAAAGATCATCGAGATCGTGGGCGAACCGGAAGAGGGAGAAGAGCTTGACGAGAGCCGACAGAGCTTGGCCGATATGTTGCGCGCTTCCGGTCAATCGATTCTGGATGCTCAGATTCTCCAGGAGAAGTCCCTGGACCGACTCTTGGCCATTGTTCGAGGCGAAGAGGTGCCGGAGCTTTCAGAAGAGACTGACGAAGAGCTAGAAGAAGAAGCAATAGAAGAGATTGAAGAAGTGGTCGCGGAAGCTGCAGAAAGTGATGTTGAAGTTGAAGTCGAGGAGTCTTCAGAAGAGGATGCCTCGGCTTGACGTTCAGACGAAGACTAACGCAACGCAAACGCGTAAGCGGAGGCGGCTTACATTCCTAGGACCGCTCAGTGACTAAAGTATGGGTGTCAAGAAAGATTCACGAATCGCTGGTCATGTCCAGACTCACATTTGTCTGATCAGGTATCGGTGGTCTATTGGGCGTCAGAATTTCCCGATAAGATATCAGCTAGATCGCACGCATTCGTGAAAGAAAATCCAATGGAGAAATCGCCATGATCAACCCAACCAATATGGTCCCGATGGTCATCGACAACAGCAGCCGCGGTGAACGGGCCTATGACATCTTTAGCCTTTTGCTGAAAGAACGGATCATCTTCCTGGGCACGCCCATCAATGACCAGATCGCCAACGTCATTATGGCGCAGTTGCTCTACCTGAACAGTGAAGATCCGAATCAGCCCATCAACATGTACATCAACAGCCCCGGCGGCAGCGTCTATGCCGGTCTGGCCATCTACGACACCATGCAGATGGTCACGGCGCCGGTGCGTACCTTTGCCCTTGGCGTAACTGCCAGCATGGGCACCGTGCTGCTGTCAGCCGGCGCCAAGGGCCAACGCCATGCGTTGCCTCACTCGACGATCCATCTGCATCCGGCCAGCAGCGGCGCGCAGGGCTACACAGAAGACGTGCGCATCGCCTTCCGCGAGCAGGAACGCCTCCAAACCCAGTTGTTCTATCTGGTCGGCAAACATACCGGCAACGATTGGAGGCAGATCGAGGCGGACTTCGAGCGAGATCGCTATATGGACGCCATCGAAGCAAGAGAGTACGGGCTGATCGATGAAGTGCTGGGCGACCAGAGTGACATCGTGCGGGTCAGGGACGGCGAGATTGTCGTGCCTGAGGGCGATGTTGACGGCCAGAACGGCGCTGGCTAGCGCCGCTGGTTCAATCCTGGAACATCCACTATACTGCGTACTACGCGCTTCGTCGCTTGCGAACGGTGTGTAGTACGCAGTCTTTGTGTGGAGGAGAAGTACGAACCCAATGTCAGATATAGTAGATCCCGATAACCTGCATTGTTCCTTCTGCAAGAAGCCTGCATCCGATGTGCAGCGCCTGATCCCAGGGGAAGAAAGCGCCTATATTTGCGATGAGTGCATTCTACTGGGAATGGAAATCCTTGCTGAAGACGGCGTCATCGGCGCAGCATCCGGATCGATTCCGTTGCTCGCCGGGCCACGGGCCATCCCCAGTCCGAGAGAGATCGTCGCCCACCTGGACCAGTATGTCATCGGCCAGGATCATGCCAAGAAGGTGCTTTCGGTCGCTGTCTACAATCACTACAAACGCGTCTTTGGGCTGCGTGCCGGTGAGGAAACAGGCAGTGCGCCCGGCAGCCAAGCCGATGACGTAGCCCTTGACGATGAACTGATAGCAGGCGACCTGTTCGGTAAGGAGCCGCTAGACAGCACGCTTGAGGCAATCGACGACGTCGACCTTCGTGAAGAAGACGATCTGGCCGCCGTCGAGCTGGCAAAGAGCAATGTGCTTCTGATCGGCTCCACAGGTAGCGGCAAAACACTGCTGGCCCAGACATTGGCCCGGCTGCTCCAGGTCCCCTTCACCATCGCCGATGCCACCTCGCTAACCGAAGCGGGCTACGTGGGTGAAGATGTCGAGACCATCCTGGTGGGCCTACTTCAAGCTGCTGATTGGGATCCAGAACGGGCCGCCTACGGCATCGTCTATGTCGACGAAATCGACAAGATTGCACGCAAGGGCGGCGACAATCCCAGTATCACCCGCGATGTCAGCGGCGAAGGCGTGCAGCAGGCATTGCTCAAGATCATTGAAGGCACCGTCGCCAATGTACCGCCGGCCGGCTCGGGTCGCAAACATCCCCAACAGGAGTTCATTCAGCTCAATACGACCAACGTGCTATTCATCTGTGGCGGCTCATTCGCTCACCTGGCAGATGTCGTGCGTCGACGGCTGCAACAGCGCGCCTCCATGGGTTTTGTCGCCGACGATCTAGAGCCGGTCACGGAGCAGGTTGCACGTCTGCATGCGGAGCACGCACCGACCCATGAGTTGCCCTCTGACCCGATCGAACGCCAACGTGAGACGAAGATTCAGAAACTGGAGAAGAACAGCCGGGAGGAGAGCTTCTATCTCTCACGCGTCATGCCCGACGATCTATTGGGATTCGGTCTGATTCCCGAGTTCATAGGGCGCTTGCCTGTGGTTGCCGATCTAGTGGCGTTGGACAGGGATATCCTGGTCCGCATCATGACTGAGCCCAAGAATAGCGTGGTCCGCCAGTTCCAGCGGCTCTTTGCCATGGATGGCGTAGAGCTGGAATTCCAGCAATCCGCGCTGGAAGCCGTCGCCACTGAGGCATTCCTGCGCCGAACTGGCGCCCGCGGCCTGCGTAGTATCGTTGAGACCGCGCTGCTGGACATCATGTATGAAGCGCCCAGCCGTAAGGATATCGCCCGTTGTGTGGTAACGCCCGCGGTCTTCACCGACGATGCACTCCCCGAGCTCTACAATGCACAGGGGCAACGCATCAGCTTGGATGATAATCTGCGTTCGGCAGCGTAACACTTGTGAGTCACAAGCCTGGCATGAACTGCAGGCTCGACAGCAAACTTCATACCGCCGAACCTCATACCGCCCGGCATCAGGCTGATGTCGGGCGGTGCTGCTCATGGTCGCAGTACCCCCACGAGAATCTCAAAAAAAGGTCGAGATCTCAGACATGCCGCAGACTATGCTATAATCCCAGCATCCAAAGGAAGCCAACCCGTTAGCAGACCGAGGAACCAATGATGACGACGAATCGGCACTTTGATCAGCAGATCACGACCATCGAACGATTCATCTTTGACGAGCAACAAGGTCACCCAGAGGCCACGGGCGCCCTAACCAGCATCCTCTATGATATGGCATTGGCGGCCAAACTCATCGCCAGCAACACGACACGCGCCGGCCTGGCCGAGATCCTGGGTAGCACCGGCGAGGAAAACGTACAAGGCGAGGAAGTTCAGAAGCTCGATCAGTATGCTGAACGCACTATCTTCCGCATGAACGACCATACCGGTCGTCTGGCGGTCATGGCCTCCGAGGAGGAGGAGGAGATCATCCCGATTCCATCCCACTTTCCAATCGGCAACTACGTCCTCGTCTACGATCCCTTGGACGGATCATCCGAATATCGACTACAACGTAAGCATCGGCACCGTCTTCGCAATTTTCCGACGCGTCACCGAGACGGGTCCGGGCACGCTGGATGATTGTCTGCAAAGCGCGGAGAACATCGTGGCCGCCGGCTATATCATCTACGGTTCCAGCACCATGATGGTCTATTCGACCGGCCAAGGCGTTCATGGTTTTACGCTGGATCCGCGCATCGGCGAATTCCTGCTCTCCCATCCCTACATGCGAGTCCCGGAAACGCCAAAGTACTACAGCGTAAACCAGGGCAACGAGCACTTCTGGAGTGAAGGTGTACAGAAATTTACCGATTGGATACAGGGCGAGGAAGGGGCCGACAGAGATATTTCGCTGCGCTACATCGGCTCATTGGTTGCCGACTTCCACCGCAATCTACTGACCGGCGGCATCTTCTACTATCCTGCAGATACCAAGGATTCAGACAAGCCGGCCGGCAAGCTTCGTCTGCTCTATGAATGCGGTCCGCTAGCTTTCCTGGCCGAACAGGCAGGCGGCTATGCGTCGGACGGAACCCAATCAATTATGAAGATCAAGCCGACCAGTCTGCATCAGCGCGTGCCACTCTTCATCGGAAACCGGGAACTGGTCGAAAAGGCCGAAGAACTCATTGCCAAATACGGATAGTGGAAATCGCCATACAACAAAAAGAGGGACGGTGCCAGATGTTCTGGCACCGTCCCTCTTTTTGCTGCAATTTTGTGATGTTATTCGATCAATTCCAAGTGTAGACGCCCTTGGTCTCAGGCAGTTTTGAAAGATCTTGAAAATCGTGTCCATCGGCGCTCAGCCCAGCCTTAGAGAGCACCAAAGCCATCAACTCGGGATTGTAGTCTCGATCCTCGCGTTGGATATTTCCTTCACCCGGCAGGTCATAGTATACACGCATCTTTGCATCGCCGTAATCGCCATCCGTGCGATTCACTACAAGATCAGCACGCATGATGCTGTCCCAGCCCCACGTCTTTGTGGGTTCCCAGAAGCGGAAATAGTCCTTGATGATCAAAGCCTCGTCCGTGACCTCGTAGGTCTCGTAGATGTCGATAAGCCCTATATAGACGAACAGTGCACCCCAAATCGCAAAGACCCAAGCCAGCGCCTCGGCAAAGAAGACCTCGGTCAGTCCCATCATCGGGGCTATCGCGCCAACGACGAGTAATGCCAGGCCAGGCACCAAATTCCGACTCGACCCGGAAAATTTGACTACCTGAGGCTCTGAAGCCGCTGGATTTGCCTGTGCAATGTCTGCCATGGGGACGCCTCCCAGTGTTCACAAACGAAAGTGAGTTCAGTTGAATGCAGAAAATTCAAAAACAGGCAACGGAACACAAACTATGAGAGGATGACAATTAGTCCCGCTACTTGACCATAGTATAGCGATAAATTGAATGCAGCCCAAATTCACGCTGTAACGGCATTCCACAATGGTTTCGTGATCTGGTTTCCTCACCCAGTACTTCACCCAGTGACAAGTCGATACCCGCGACCGCGCGACGGTGGTGAGAAATCGCGGATTGCCGTGATCCGGCTCAACCTTCTGGCGCAGGCGGCTGATCAGCTTTTCGATGCGTGCGTCATCGACCTCATCGACATAGTCATCGCCCCACACATTCGTGACAATTTCGTACTTGCCCACAATTTTGTCAGCGTTCTGAAAGAGCAACAACATGAGTCGATATTCCAGATCGGTCAGTGTTTCAACCGGCGCGCCGTTGACGATCACTTCACCACTTTCGATGTCAACCCACAGTGTCGACTCATTCTGCGGCGTCCCAATTGCCTTACGCTGGATGAATTCGGCCAGCAGACGACAAAACGGCACCCGCTGACCGTTGATCTTAAGTAGGATATGGCGGCGTAATAGACTGCCCAGTACCGCCGATACAGGATCGCCGTTGGGCTGAAAGAGCTTTAACAATTCGGTCTGTTCTTGTTCATCGCATCCATTCCAAATCTTCTCGCATTCAAGTGAGAGCGTTGCATCGCCACGCAGGCGGCCGATCACGTTGCGATGCAAGGCCAGGCGTTCCATCGATTCGTCACCCAGATTCCCGGCGGCATCCAGGGCAGCGTCCAGAATCCGGCAGATGCCCTCCAATAAACGCGGGTGGCCGCCGCCCCATTCATAGATGAAATCCACGTCGACGGTTGCGAAAGGCGGCTCAAAGGCTTCAACGTACCGCCGGATCAACCGTTCTGCATCACCGCGCGTGAGCGGAGCCAAATGCCAGCGCCGGTGGCTGAACAGCTCACAGAATTCGCTGCAATGGTCCTCAGCTCGCTGATCAGTCAAGGGCAGACCGGTCGCCGTCACGTAGGCAAGCTTTTCGGGACGGCGATCTCTCATTGCCCGCAGGTTGAGAAAAACCCGTGAGTGAATGCTGGTGAATGGTTCATCGAACTCATCCAAGAGAAGGACCAGCTTGCAATTGGTCGCCCGCATCACAGCATTGAGCCCTTGATTGAAGCTCAGCGGCACCTGAAAGTCGGATGCCGGCGCAGCCAGGGTGCGATAGGCCTCGGTCAACTCGGCATTGTCCGCAAGCTCCTGGCTGCTTTCCTGCAGACAACGCAACACCAGTTCATAGAAACCCTGGTCGCTCAGGTCCAGCATTCGATTACAGTCGATGTAGATGGGAAGAAATTCCTGGCCGGCTTCGCCCAGTTCCTGAGTCCAAACGGCGGGCTGTGCCAGCAGCTGCAGCAATGCCGACTTGCCGATGTTGCTGAAGCCGATGATCTCAACGCATTGCATGGCATACAGATACTGAATGACGTGATTCACGTCAGGGCGGCGCAGATAGCTGCCACCGGTCAAGCGCAGTGTGTCAGGCATTCGTTCTCTCTCCTCAGTGGGCATCTTTCGGCAAAGCGCAGTTTCAGCTGCCGAACAAGCGCTGAAAAAGTCTGCCCGAGCAGTATAGCATAGCGACGAAGTCTGCGCGCCGCCAAAACACAGACACGTGCGACGCACTGCCTAATTGATGGATGGTCTGTTTAATTCAGTCCGGGCAATGCGTCGAACACTGGCAATACGTCAGGAGACATCCTTTCGGCGCACATCGTTTCGGTGCACATCCTTTGCCGAGTCGCACGCCCTCTGATAGAGTAGGTCATTGGCGGAGCAGAGCGTTCACTCATCCCATGGGCACAAAGGCTCCGCTAGAACCCCAATGATCATCTGCATTCATTTGCGTCCATCTGCGGCTGAACTCACACGAACTCCGGAGAGACCATGTCGAAACGAACAGGCTACCAAAGCGATCCCTCCATCCAAATCATCACCGGCGTCTGCCCCCATGACTGCCCCGACACCTGTGGCTGGCAGGTCGCCGTCGATCGAACCAGCGGACAGGCCATTGACATTTGGGGGATCGCGGAGCATCCCGTCACCCAGGGCCGACTGTGCGGCAAAGTTGATCGCTATCTAGATCGTGTCTACCATGCCGACAGACTGAAGACGCCGCTGAAGCGGGTCGGGCCCAAAGGAAGCGGGCAGTTCGAACCCGTTTCTTGGGACGACGCCCTGTCTGAGATCTCACGTCGACTCGCTGATGTCATCGACAGCGATGGTCCCGAGGCTGTCCTGCCCTACTCCTACGCCGGAACCATGGGATTGCTGCAAGGCGAAGGCTTGGCCCAACGCTTTTTCAACCGCATGGGCGCCAGCCGGCTTGCACGCACCATCTGTTCAGAGGCCGGCTTTGAAGGGTACCTTTACTCCATCGGCGTGGCCGAAGGAACAGAGACCGAAGCCTACGCACAAGCTAGGCTGATTATCATCTGGGGCAGCAATACGCTCACCAGCAACCTGCATCTCTGGCCCTTCATCCAGCATGCGCGTGCGGCTGGGGCACGGGTTGTGGTCATCGACCCGGCGCGAACACGTACGGCCCAGGCAGCAGACCAGTGGATCGCCATTCGCCCCGGCGCCGACGGTGCCCTTGCCCTGGCCATGATGCACGTGATCATCGATGAAAACCTCTACGATGCCGACTATGTCCGAGAACACACGGTCGGCTTCGACCCCTTGAGTCAGCGCGTGGCCGAATGGACGCCCCAACGTTCAGCAAAGATCACAGGTGTGCCTGTCGAAGTCATCTGCGAACTGGCCCGCGCCTACGCAACCACGCGACCTGTAGCCATTCGCGTCAACTATGGCATGCAGCGCCACCGGGGCGGCGGCATGGCGATGCGCACTATCGCCTGTCTGCCTGCGCTGGTAGGCGCGTGGCGCGATCACGGCGGCGGCATACAGCTGAGCACAAGCGGCGCCTTCCGCAATCTCGATCTCAGCGGTCTGCATCGGCCGGATCTGCTCAACGGCCGCGCCCCCGCACCATCAACATGAATCGCCTGGGGGATGCCTTGAGCCTGGATCTGGCTCAGCTGGCCCAGTCCCATTACCGTCCGCGCCCGGTTGACGAGATCCCGGCACCGGAAGCGGCCGGCCCGTCGGTCAAGGCCCTCATCGTCTACAACTGCAACCCGGCGGCGGTCGCTCCCGATCAGGCCAGGGTGCAGGCAGGCCTGCGCCGGGACGATCTCTTCACTGTTGTGCTTGAGCAGTTCCAGACCGACACAGCTGACTATGCCGACTATGTGCTGCCTGCCACCACCCAGTTGGAACATTGGGACATCCTCAAGCCCTATGGCCATCTCAGTATTGCACTCAACCGTCCGGCCATCGCCCCGCTTGGCGAGAGCCTGCCCAACAGCGAGATCTTCCGCAGGTTGGCAGTTGCCATGGGCTACGAAGAAGCGTGCTTCGGGCAGGACGATGTCACGGTTCTTCAGCAACTGATTGAAGCCCAGAGCCATGAACGCTTTGCGACAATCACCTGGGATGGATTGCTGCGTGACGGCTTCGCCCGGCTCAATCTACCGTCACCCTACTTGCCCTTTGCCGAGGGCAATTTCGGGACGCCAAGCGGCAAGTGCGAGTTCTTCAGCCAACGCATGGCCGACGACGGCTACGATCCGCTGCCTACATACACGCCTCCACTGTGGGCTTTGGCGAGCAGAGGAAACAGAGCGGACAATGGCGCCGGACCCCATGACGCTGGGATCAACGGCGCTACATCTGACATCGTCGACGGGCTGGTCTGCATCTCGCCGCCTGCCCACTCCTTCCTCAACAGTTCGTTCGCCAATATCGAACGCTTCAAGGCAAGAGAAAAAGAACCGCTGCTCCACATCCACCCTGAAGACGCACGATCCCGCTTCATTGAAGACGGCGCGGTTGTCGACGTCAGCAATGCGCAGGGCAGCGTAAGACTGACTGCGCGACTCTCCAAAGACATTATCCCCGGTACCGTGCTGGCGCCCGGCATCTGGTGGTCGAAGTTCAGCCCGGACGGAAGAAACATCAACCAGGTCACGATCCAGGATGAGGCCGACATGGGAGCAGGTGCGAGTTTCTATGATGTGTTGGTGGACGTAGAACGGGTGGACATGGAATCGGTTGGGGAGAAGAGGAGCGTATGAGTTCCTGGGGACTGAATGATTGAGGCAAGTCAGTGAATGTCCGAATCTCAGGCCGAAGGCCTCAATCTCTCAATCTCATAGCGAATACCCCAAACCGTCACATCTCTATATCGAGGACGCCGGCGTAGTCGCGCCGGGCCGAATTGAAGCGTGGCTGAGCAGGCCATTGAGGCCATCTGTGCGGTAGATGGTGCGGACGCGTTGCGCAGGATTCATGCGTCGATCCAGCCGTTTGAAGAGCGGCTCTAGGAAACGCTCCTCGCCAAATCCACGCTCCTGCAGCGCAAGGTCGGCCATCTCCACAATGTGTTCGAGGAAGCCGGGACTCGGCTGAGGCGCCCGCAACCCATGGCGCATGACTAGTCCGTGATAATCGACCATGACAGACCAGGCTTCCTCACCAAAGATCTCCGCCACGTAGTCCATAATGACATCGGCGGCTTCGACCAGGCCTAGGCCCAGCGCACAGGCAGCCATGTGCTCTGGCCATGGCTGCTGACAGGCCGGGCGGATCTCGATGGTGCCGTAGGCAGGGCGCAACCGCGCGCTGTTCCACATGTAGTGATCATGGAAGAGAAAGGCGTCGAAATCAGCGCCATTTGCCCGCAGGTACTCAGCGAACGTGAGTGATCCCGGAATGATCTTGCCATCATCGCGGCGGATCAAATAGGTGGTTTGGGACATCATCTGGACGTAGTCGACCATGTCGGTGACGGGCCTCGTCAGCATGCCGTGACGATGTTCCTGGGCATAGATGGAGGCCATCTGCCCTTCGCGTGCGCTGCAAAACTGGCTCATGCGCCCGTTGTAGACCGGCGAGTTGGCACAGAGCGCTATGATCACCGGCGCCATCAGATTGCCGAAATTGAGCATCGACACCATCTCGTCCCTGGTCAGGGAGACCTGCACCTGGTCGCTTGCGGTGACCGTGTACCAAAGCCACTGGGCCCCCATGGAGCGATAGAGGCTGAGGTAGCGCTCCTTGGGGGCCATGATACGCAACGTGGCTGGAGAGACCGGTTGGATTCCGTAAGCCAGCACACGCCAGCCAAAACGGTTGGCTGCCAACACTAAGCGCCGCACCGCCTGTTCCAGAATCAGCTTGGCCTCACACAGGTCGGCGCATGGCCGCGTGTTTAACTCCACCGTGCCCAGCCCGACTTCCAGCGCAAACGTGTAATCATCGCCCTCCAGCGTAACGATGAAATCTCGATGACCCGGTCGCCCCGGCTCATACTTGGGCCGCAGATCGCCATCGGCCATCAACATCTCCCACAGCCGGCGCACATCGGCCGCCTCGCCCTGGGGCGTCACAACCGGGTATTCGGCCTCTCGTCCAACAGTTCGCGCCGTCGGGCGCGACAGGGGAAAGCCCCGGCTAAACTGGTCGGCCAAAGATTGGTAAATCGGCTGCAGCGAATCCGCACTCATCGCAGACGCCTGATTAGACCGGGCAGTTGCTCGTAATGCGTACAGATTCCGTGAGCACGCGTCTCTTCACTCCCCCGGTCGATGATGCCCGTAAACAGGATTGATCGCATACCCATGGAGATCGGGCCTTCCACGTCATTGCTCTCTCGATCACCGATATGCACGATTTCGTGGGGATAGACATCCAGGCCAAGAATCGCCTGGCGAAAGACCTCGGTCGACGGTTTCGACGCGCGGATTTCGTCGGAAAATATGAAGTAGCTGAAGTATTGCAGCAGGCCCTGCTGTTGGAGCAGGTGACGCAGGCCACGACCGTGGGTATGAATCGTATCGGAGATAATGCCCAGTGTGTACTCCTGGGCAAGTTGGGGAAGCACCCGATGTACGCCTGATGCAAAGTCAGGAGCGATGCGGATTTCCATGGCCTCGATCTCGCGCACCAACTCGTCTACCTCGCGCACGATTTGGGCGTAGTGGCCCGGCTCCGCTTGCAAGCCCAACGCTTCATAGGCGTAGTAGAGGCGCGTGGTTACACTGGGTGTACGATGCTCATTGTGCCAGTCTTCGCTAAAGCGTTGGTTGGCGCTCTGGTAGGCGTCTCGCGCCTGCGCCTCCGTAACCTCTGAATGATGGCACATGACATGTTCGGAAAAGAGTTGCATGCGCGCCTCTGCCTTGCCCGGCAGGCCCAGTGCAGCGCGCTTGGGCTCATCCGAATCGTCAATGGCGATGGTATCCCAAAAATCAAAAGTGATGGCAGTGATCATTGTCGGTAAGGGCAGCGCTTGGTGTGATGAAAAAGAGAAATGTACGCTACAACATCATAGCACAGGGTAATTCGCACAGGTAAAATGATCCACAAATATGGTACCATGATTGGGTCTACATACTACCAGAATCGGGACAATATCGACATGGCAACCGCACCCCTTACACCGGCAGATCTGCAAGCGATCATCAATGAGCAAGGACTCCAAGCACGACTGATCAGCGACATCGGTGACACACCGACAGTTCCAGCAGCTGCGGAGGCATTGGGTGTCGAGAAAGAGCAGATCATCAAGACACTGCTCTTTCTCATCGAACGACCGGGCGGGCCTGAGCGCACCGTTGAGCCGGTAGTGGTCATCAGCAACGGCGAGAGCCGCGTGGACAAGCGCTCGCTGGCCGACCATTTTGGCGTGGGCAAGAAGCGCGTGAAGCTCGCCCCCGCGGCGGTAGTGCTCGACTTGCTAGGCTATCCGGCAGGCGGTGTTCCGCCCATCGGCCATGGCACAAGGCTGGCGGTGATTATCGACGCGTCGGTACGGGACACAGCCCAACGCACCGGCAGACCGCTCTACGGCGGCGGTGGCGATGAGCGAACAATGATGGAGATCGGTGTGGAGGAACTACAGGAGGTCACCCAAGGATTGGTGGTGTCAGTCAGTTGAAGGGATTATTGCCACAGATAGCACATCGGTGTCAAAAACATTGAAGCCACCGTCTACTCGTGGACAATCACCAGCGTGCCGGGATCCTCGTCGGTGGGGCGCTGCCAGACCCGCTCACCGGCCCAGGTGGGTCCGGCCCAGTCGAAGAGCCACTTGGCGTCGGCATTCGTCATGTTGATGCAGCCGTGGCTCATGGGATTGCCGAAGTTATTATGCCAATAGGTGCCGTGGAAGCCGTAGTCTTCGTAGAAATATTGAACCCACTCAACATTGGGCAGAGAGTAGGCGTTGCCCAGTTCGGGGTTGCCGCCGGACATGGTCTGCGAACGTACTTTCACCCGAATGCGAAATTCACCGGTGACCGTGGGTGTGCGTGGCAGTCCGGACGAGATGATGAAGGCGCGTGTCGGCGCGCCGGACTCGTAGGCGAACAACATCTGCCCA
Organism: uncultured Chloroflexia bacterium; assembly: GCA_963848115.1. GTDB lineage: Bacteria > Chloroflexota > Anaerolineae > Caldilineales > Caldilineaceae > JAWKOK01. Next base: position 398,389 of record CAWKCP010000025.1, read on the forward strand.
GACAGATCAACCCGGATCCATTTATCCTCGTCGGGCATCTCAAAATCGGGCATAAACTTGTCAGTGGCAGGGATAAACGCAGTCGTGCGTGTGTTCACGTCGTCGACTATAGGACGCTTGATCAGCGGGCCGACCATTGGCCGACTGAAGGGCAACGGCGGTACAGCAGGCGGTCGATAGAAGGGAATGGTTACCGCCTCCTGCACCTGGTCTGCGACAGGTGAGTTGGCAACAGCGGAATTGACAACGGCGGATGCTGCCAATTCCGTCTGCGACGGATCGTTTGCCTGGCTCACCGACGGAAAGGCCAGCAACAACAGAACCGCAACAAAGCTGGCAACAGCAAACCCAACGACGGGCTTCAAATAGTTCAAACAAACGCGATCCACTGATCTTTGCGGATGGGCAAGCTCTGATGGGGTCGACATATCCGCGGCCTCTCTTCCAGAACACAGACTGGACATAGTTGTGATAAAGTGAACGTTGATAGTGTATATATTTCCACAGATTCTATCAAATTCTGTGTGCTTGCTTACGCCTTTTGTCTATAAACCGTAAAAAACTAACAATATAGCGCAATCAAAGCAAAGCGAGGTTGATTATGCCCTACTTTATTGGAATCGACTCATCGACAACAGCGACAAAGGCCCTGCTCATGGATGAACAGGGCAGCGTAATCGGCGTGGCCGCGGCTGAATATTCGTTCGAAACGCCTCAACCGCTCTGGAGCGAACAGGCTCCGCAACTCTGGTGGGATGGCGCTGTCGAGAGCATTCGAGGCGTGCTGGGTGAAAGCGGCATCGATCCTGCCGAGGTCGCCGGCCTCGGCTTGACCGGCCAGATGCACGGCCTAGTATTGCTGGATGGCGACGGCAACGTGCTGCGCCCGTCGATCCTTTGGAACGATCAACGAACCGCAGCCCAGTGCGATACCATCCGCGAGCGTGTGGGACTCCAGCGGCTCATCAAGATCACCGGCAATGACGCCCTGACCGGCTTCACAGCGCCCAAGATTCTTTGGGTCGCAGAGAATGAGCCGGATGTCTACGCCAAGGTCAAGCACATTCTGCTGCCCAAAGATTACCTGCGCTACAAGCTCACCGGCGTCATGGCTACCGACAAAGCAGGCGCCGGCGGCACGTTGCTCATCGATCTGGAGCGCCGCGACTGGTCGATGGAAATGCTTGAGATGCTGGACATCGATCCGGCCTGGATGCCGCCGACCCATGAAGGTCCGCAGATCACGGGTACACTCACAGAAGAAGCCGCGAATGCAACCGGCTTGCCTGCCAGTATGCCTGTGATGGCCGGAGGCGGCGACCAGGCGGCCGGAGCCGTGGGCGTCGGCGCGGTCAAGGAAGGCATTGTCGCGTTGACGCTGGGCACCTCCGGCGTGGTCTTTGCCAGCACAAACAAACCATTCATCGAGCCGGACGGACATCTGCATGCCTTCCCCCACTCGGTTCCGGGACGCTGGCACCTGATGGGCGTCATGCTCTCGGCGGCCGGCAGCCTGCGTTGGTACCGTGATACCGTAGCGCCGGGCGTAGGTTTCGACGAATTGCTGGCGCCGGCTATCGATGTGCCCATCGGCAGCGAGGGATTGGTCTTCTTGCCCTACCTCACCGGAGAACGGACACCCCACCCCGATCCGCTGGCCCGTGGCTCGTTTGTCGGTCTGACGGTGCGTCACACCCAGCCGCATATGACCCGCTCCGTGATTGAAGGCGTGGCATTTGGTCTGCGCGACAGCTTCGAGCTAATGAAGGGTGCTGGTCTGTCGGAGATCAGACAGGTACGCGTCTCCGGCGGCGGCGCCCGCAGTCCGCTCTGGCGCCAGATCCTGGCCGATGTCTTCAACAGCGAGCTTGTCACCGTCAACACGACCGAAGGCGCAGCCTACGGTGCTGCGCTGTTGGCCGGCGTGGGGGCGGGTGTCTGGCCTGACGTTGAGACGGCCTGCGACAGCGTCATCGAGATCACCGGGCGCACAGTCCCCAATGCCGACGCTGTGGCAAAATATGAGCCAGTCTACCAGATCTACAGCAGCCTCTATCCCACACTCAAGTCGACCTTTGAAGCTTTGGCCGAGGTCTAACCGTCCGCGCTATGCAGGAAGCCAACAAAGAAGGGGAGTCGCATGCGACTCCCCTTCTTTGTTGGCTTCTTGCGAAAAATCTATTCGACGACCACCACTTCCGTTCCGTAGTCTGCCCACTTGAAGAGGATCTCTGCCTCTTCCGGCCGCATATTCACGCAGCCGTGGCTGGCAGGCGAACCGAAATTCGTATGCCAGTATGCGCCATGAATGGCATAACCGCTGTAAAAATACATGACCCAGGGGACATTGGGCAGATCATAGCCATCGCCCCACATGTGTTGAGTCTCATACTTTGTGCCGACCTCATATGTACCAAGGACAGTCGGCGTGGCAGCCTTGCCTGTGCTGACGGTAGTGTGCATCACACGGAGATCGCCCTGATAGGCGCTCAACGTCTGGTCACTGAGATCGACCTTAATCCAGCGTTTCCCATTGGCGGGCGCACCGGCAACTGCAATCGTTTTCTCGGTCCCTCTTGAAGGAGGGACCCGCAGCCGCTGACCGATAAAGACAAAATTTGCATTAGGCAGACCATTGGCGACCAACAGTTCTTCAGTCCTCGTGTTGTAATATTCTGCAATTTCAGAAAGCGAGTCGCCAACACGCACGACATGAATGGCATTGGCAGGCTGAGGCTTAGCAAACCCTTCAGAAGGCCACTCAGCCATGACGGGCTCAACCCTTGCCGTCACCCGCAATGGCTGACCAACCCAGACGTGCTGAGGATTGCCAAGGCCGTTGAGTCGCATAATGTCATCAAGTGACATATCAAAATTGTGAGCGATGACCGATAACGAATCCCCACGCTGCACCGTGTAATAGCCGTGGCTGGCCGGTAATTGGCCGCGCTCAGCACGCGCTCCGTAGGGATTGGCGATGCGGGAACCGGGCAGGATCAAGCGCTGTCCCGGTACGATAATGTTGGCGTCAATGATGTTGTTGACTGTTATCAGTTCGTCGACGTCGACGCCATGCCTGATGGCGATATCCGCCAGCCGCTCGCCACGGCCGACGACATGGAAATCGTCGTAGTTGTAGGTTTCATTGGCCCGTACGATGCTCGGGGCCAACAAACCGACGACAATCAGGGATGCAACCAGACATCGAACAAGAACTACAGTCCGACTGGAGCCGACGATGCTCATGCTCTGGATCATTGCGGAGATACGACTAGACTTTGCAGACATCTCTTTCACCTTTCCCTTCCGGGCCTTTGGTCGATCCTGGCATTCTACTTTTGAGGCCCGGAATTTCGACACCAATAGTTGAGTAGGTTCGTCGTCAACGATGGATGGGGCTGATGCCAGTCCACACATCTCATCGACAACTATGGTGCGCCAAGGGAAGGCCATCATCAGCGATTCTCGACGCGCCAAAACCGTAGAGTAAATCTGGGGGGTGCCGTCACAACTCCGTCGGTGAAAGTCTTTTTGATATTTTCGTCAGCAGGGAAACGCTGAGGAGATTTGCGTGCGCTCCTGCCGACATGATACGGGTTGGAAAATCAGGTTGCGACGATGCATTGACAACAGGTGTCTGCCTGAATTTCCCAGTAGGTCGGGTGGGATTCGAACCCACATGGGTCTCCCCAGTGGATTTTAAGTCCACCGCGTCTGCCATTCCGCCACCGACCCACATAACCTGAATCTATTCTATGTCGTTAACGGAGCAGAGTCAACTCTTTTGAAATCAAGCGCAAACTAAATGCCGATTTCGCGATAGCAGCGTACAAATCTGATTGTGACGTGCGTCACACACTGCTGTCTTGACTACGAATATGGTTTCTGATAGGGTCAGAAACTATATTCATCTGAACGCTTGAGATGAGTGTAATATGACCTGAGAATGTCGATTTTTCCAGGAAGATTTCGTGCTATCCACGTGACTTCCTGAAGAACCAGTGAACCTGCTGCAAAGGGCCTTTTCTTGACACGAATTTGCACAAATTATGTCTTGGCCCCAGAGAGTCGATTCGTGCGAATCTGTGCAAGTTCGTACCCGGCCCCAGTTTTGCAGCAACATATCCGTTTTTTCGTGTAATTTCGTGTTCCTTCGTGGATCATCGTTGCTCAGGAGCCTGCCGACATGCATTTTGATGCCCTGACCCTGGCCTGCATAACCCAAGAACTGCAAGAGACTGTCGCCGGTGGGCGCGTGCAACAGGTCATGCTCGTTGACGACTTCAGCATTGGGCTGGAAATCTACGCCGAGCGCCAACGGCACTATCTGCAGATCTCGGCTCAGCCGACCGAGAGTCGTGTCTTCCTGAGCAGCCGCAAGCTGCGCAGAGGCGCGGACCAACAGTCACCACTGCTGTTACTGCTTCGCAAGTATGTACGCGGTAGCAGGGTCGCTTCTATCAGGCAGCCCGATCCGCTGGAGCGTGTGCTGCGCATCGAATTGGATCATCCTGAGCAAGGCGTTACCACCCTGCTGGCCGAGCCGATGGGTCGCAGTGCCAACCTGATTCTATTGGGCCCTGAAGATCGAGTGCTGGAGAGCGTGCGGCGTGTCCATGCCCACGAAGGCCGCACCGTGTTGCCCAATCAACCTTACACAGCCCCGCCTCCTCAGCAGAAGTTGCCGCCGTTCGACGATGGCAGCCCAGATTACTACGCGCAATTCTCTCAAGTCACGCAATCTGATGATCTGCTTTGGAAAGCCCTCGTGCGCGAGGTCGCCGGCATCAGCCCAAGCCAGGCGCGGGAAGTGGCCTGGCGGGCCACAGGTCAAACCCAGGTCAGGGCAACTCAGGCCAACCTGCTGGCTGTCATGCAGGCGCTCCAAGAACTGTGGGCTCCGCTAGACTCAGGCCAATGGGAGCCAGGTGTCTGGGTTGAGGATGGTCGTGTGGTCGGGTTCTCGGCCTACACTGCTCACTTCCGGGGACGGTTTGAGCCGACACAGAGCGCAAGCAGCGCTGTAGAGCAATACTTCGATGCGAAGCAGGAGGGCGATGCAGATGCCTACGCCGCCCAGCGAAAGGAGATTGCACTGCTATTGCGTCGAGCGATCAAGCGAGTGGATCGGCGTATCGATGCATTGGCCAAGGATGTCCCCGAACCGGGCGAGGTCGAACAGATCCGCAGCCAGGCCGAATGGTTGCTGGCCATGAGCAGCCAGATCGAGCCGGGACAGCAGATATTGGAAGTTGATCTAGGCGATGAAGTGATGCAGATTGCGCTGGATACTGAGCGAACACCGATCAAACAGGCTGAGCGATCTTTTCAAGCGCGCACGCAAGCTGGAGCGTGCGGCCGAGTTTGCGCCTAAACGACGCGCCAAGCTAAGGAGCGATCGAGACTACTTGGACCAACTCGAGATCGATTTGTCTATGGCCGAAAGCCAGCCTGAGATTGTGGGCGTACGAGAGGAATTACGCGCCATGAATCTGCTCTCGCCCCAGCAACAACGGGGCAAGAAGCAACGATCAGCGCCGGCCGGTCGGCCGCTTCGGTTTGACAGCAGGCGAGGTTTCGAAATTCTCGTCGGCAAGAATGCGCGACAGAATGAAAAGATCACCTTCGATACGGCCCACAGCGATGACTTCTGGCTTCATATCCGGGGAATGCCCGGCGCTCATGTTGTGGTGCGCCGCCGCGGCAGCGATGTCGATGACGGGACTCTGGAGGAGGCGGCTCAACTGGCGGCCTACTATTCCAAAGCGCGCGGGGAGCGCAATGCGGAGGTCATTATTGCGCGCAGGCGATCGGTCAATCGCATTGCCGGGGGACGGCCAGGCCAAGTGTCAGTCCGCAATGAAGAGACAATTATCGTACCCGCAGTTCTGCCGGAGACCGTCAGTAAAGTCGAGTGAAAGCAGCGCAACAAGATTCGTCCTTTTGATCCACGAAGGGTCACAAAGGGTCACGAATGAAACCCATAATTCGTAACCCTTTGTGACCCTTCGTGATCGGTTTCCCCAGTTGGCATCCGGCCTAGAAGTCGATCTCGATGTTGCCACGGCGCTCCCGACGGGTCCGGCTATCGACCTCGTTTATTCTACAGGACTCGGCACGCGACAGGATATCGTTGAGGACTGCCCGGACTGCCAGAATCCCTTCCCGACGGGCGGCATACGCGTGGATCCAGAACTCCTCGGAGAGGCCCAGATCATTGTGACGAAGCTCACCAATCAGACCAGTTGCGCCATCCAGCAGCCAGCCAATCGGACTGAACGCGCTCTCGCGTTCGCTTGCCGGTTGTCGTGTCGGCAGATCCCCATAATCAGGCGTATACGGCGCTGCAGCCGCTCGGGAACGGGCGCTCTTGACACCAACCGCCTGATCGACACGGTTCGCTACTTCAATCTCAAACGACTGTACGTCCTCAACGACATCAGAACCGGTTTCTGGTAAGCCAGTCTCAGATGTACCTCTCCTAGGTGAATCAATCTCAGCCATGCCGACTCATCTCTCTTCCGTCTGCGGCTAATCTCCAGGTACGCAGTCGCGTCATCAATGTGACACGATGACACGCATGACTTGGTAATCCTTACTGCCGAAACGATATTTATATGCCTCATCGCCCTGCATAAAGTCAAATCGAGTGCCGCCGGTGGCTATCGTATACTGAATGCAGTAGGCTAGCAATACCCAGCCCGGGCTCAAATGAGAATAAGCGTCCGGATCATAGCCGGAGTTGTAGAGCAGGTAGCGTTTTTCATACTCAAAACCGAAAAGCGCAGCCGCCTTTTCACCATTGATGGTCAGAAACCACATACGCAGATAGCCCGCATCAAACATGGTGCGAGCGGCTGCCATAAAGAAACGATGCATCTCCGGCGTCATGAACTCAGATTTGTCCTCACGGCTGGCGCGCTGTAGAGCAATGAAGTCATCGACTTCCGCCTCTAGACAATGTTCGGGCCCAACCATGTAAAAACCGATATCCGCCTCTCGTTCAGCACGACGCTGCTTGCGCCGGATCTCGTGGCGCTGCTTCTTGTCGACTTGCTCGGAGAGATATGTATCATAGTGGGCAGGAAGATCAAACTGAGGGGCGACATCCTCCCGGAACACCTCAATCTTCGTTGCCCGGCGTTCGGCCTGTTGTGCAAATTCTCGGTAGGTCAGGCTGTCTTCCGGCAGATTGCACAGATCCAGAAAGTCCCACTCTGGAGCGGCATCGCTGTAGAGCCACTTCAGCAGCGAAGATGAAACCGCAGCCTCCCATCCGCTGGCGATGATGAGATCCAGATAGTCGCTAACCTCAATACATCCGACCAGGCTGAAACGCCGTTTCCCCGCGGTTTCACCCGATTCATCCTCGAACAAGTAGAGAGGCGCGATGCCGATCAATTCGCCTGACTGAGGTCGCCGGAAGGCAACGAGCCAGAGTTCTCCATGGCCCAGATGACGCCACCAAGTTGTCTGCCATTCGTAGGTGAGAAAGATGGTGTTGCTGCGTGATGAACGGACTAGCTCATTCCATTCGCGAGCTAAGCGCTCGAAGCCGATAGGCGTCTCATCGACATTGCTGACGTCCGGTCCGTAGACAATACAGTCCAGTTCCTCAAGCGCTTCCGCGGTGCGAGATCCCCCATCGGCAAGACGCCCAGCGGATTTCGGCACAGCCTCATGTGGTTTTTCCGTACAAGCACACGGTGTCTGCATCATCGGACTCCTTATTGGCATCACCCAAAATTGGCATGACCCAAAATATGGTGAGTAGAATGCATACGCAAACGGCGCTGCCGGAACAGCGCCTGCAAAAGTATAGCGTAGGAAAAGGTCGACAACAAGTGAGGGATGTTCCACTGAGATCAGCGTGATCTCAGCGGAAGGGCTTGTGCCGGCAAGAGCCGATTAGCTGGGATCATTCGGCCGCAGCGCATAGAGAATGCCCCAGACCAGCAATGCAATGACGACCAGGACACCGGCCAAAACCGCCACCATTCCGAGCCGATTCGTCCAGGCCGCAGCGCCTGTGCCGGCGCTCGTCGGATGAGATCCAGAGGCGTCGCTCGTACTCTGGGCCGATGCCGTCAATTGTGCATCTGCCGTGGCATCAGCGGATGAAGTGCCCGCTGACGTTGCAGTCGGGCTCTCTTCTTGCGCCCAACTCGTTACCGTTGCATTCGGGTCCTTGGGCGCGGCATCCCCTGTGAATCCACAGGCCCTGATGGACACATTGTCAATGTACATGGCGCTACGTCCACCCACGCCATCATTGTTGACGGCAAATCGCAGCCGGATTCGCTGACCAGGGAGGTCAGAAAGGTCGGACTGTAGTTGGAGCCATCGTCTATCGTTGCGTTTCACGCTCAACACACGATCCTCAAACTGCTCGGTAAAGAAGTTGTGAATATCCACGTACTGGAGATCGCCCGGCCCGGGATCCGGATCGGCAATCGGATAGTAGCGGAAATCCAAGACGATTCGCTCATAGTCATCCGGCAAGTCGATCAGTTGCTCGGCAATGCTGATATCCGCGACATTCGGACCATCCAGGCTGCCGACTCGAATCGCCTGCCCGGAGCCATCATAGGTGATCTCGTCTGTGTAGCCGGCGCCGGTCGACGGGAAGGTCCACCCACTACGCTCCACTTCAAAATCGCCATTGGCAACCAGTTCAACACAGCCTTCGATTGAAGAAGTCACCGGCGAGAGAGGCCTCGCGGGGATTGTCACAAGTGTCCCCGTCAAGGCCTCTGTCTCTGTCAACTTCATCGTCACGGCCGTGGATTACGGTAGTCGTCGTCACAACGTTCACAGTGATCCCACCAGTGGCTGTAATGGTTTCGGTTGGCGTCGGCGTGAAAGTCGAGGTTGCAGTCGGCGTTGCCGTGCCCGTAGCCGTGGGTGTCAGCGTCGGAGGAAGAGTCGGCAACGGCATGGCAGTCGGCGTGCTCATCCATGCACCCGGCGTCACGTTTGGCGGGTAGCACACGGCCAATATCACATCGTCCAAATACATCCAGGTGCGCTTGCCGTTGCCATTGTTGAAAACGTTGAAGTAGACGTAGAAGTTCTTGCCGACAAATTGGGTGAGGTCGACTTGTGTTGTTGTCCAGCTTGTCTCATTCAGCCGTTCACGATACTCGATCGAAATTGGCATCTGATTTGGCGCCAAGATGATCATCTCCTGTCGATCGCTATGGCTGCCCGGATCGGTCGATACAGGTTCTTGGGTCAACGAGAGATGATCCCAGGCCAAATAGGCCACAGTAGCGTCCGGCGGAATCTTGACCAACTGCCGGATCGATGAATAGGAGACGACATTGGTGGTGCCGGCGCCAGGCGGGTTGCCCAACAGCACAGAACGCATGCCTTCGCTTCGTTGGTCGCCGACAAAACGGGGCGCAACCGGATCATCACCGAATTTCCACCCTTCATGGTTCTGTTCAAAGCCGCCATTGATGATGACATTCTCGCAATTGGCGGGCAGCGAACCTGGCGTACGCGTAATCGTCGGTGTCGGTGTCGGCGTGATGGTCGTTGTGCCGGTAGGTGTCGGCGTGCCTGTACCCAGCCGATTGGGCTGTCCTGGTGTGTTGACAGCCTCATCGTAGGGCGTGCCGGGCTGGCATCCGGCACAGGATAGGCCCTCGCCGTTGAAAAAATTGCGTGTCCAATTGCTGATCTGATAGGTATTCTGCTGGTCGTTGGGGATACGGGAAGCGCCGCCGGGCATGCCCGGCTTGCCGTCAAAAAAGGGCGTCAACACGACACCCTCAGCGTAGGTCTTGTCGCCGGGTCTCCCCCACGAGACAGCCACGTAATCGACACGTTGCAGCCAGGGCTGAACGTCGACGATGCCGTCATCGTTGGTATCGATGTCGTCGCCGACAGTGCCGCTGAAGCTACGCACCAACAATATCGTATTGGTGCCGTTGTCAATCTGATCGTACAAGAAACCGGTTGTCCAGTATCCGCTGCTGGGGATTGCACTGTCATAGATGGGGAACACATTGGTGATGCGCCCAACGTCGGTGCCTTCGTTGCCGTTGATCACCAACACGGTGTAGGTATCATAGGTGACAGGCGCCCGAAACCTGACCTCAATATACTCCTGACTGTTGCTGCCATAGTGATTAAAGACGAACTCGTTGATCACCGGTTGCACACAGACCACAGCGTGTATACCCAAATTGGTGTAGTCATTGTTGGGATGTTGATTCCACTGAAGCGCCGGATCGAACGGATCGGTGGCATTGACGCGACCGACACAGACATCTTGCTTGCGCCTCAAATCCGTTGACTTCGTCGAAACACCACTGCCCGTCCAGGCGCCGCCCGCCGGCACACTACCTATCTGGCCAATTGAGTCAACGATATTAGCTCCGCTTACACGCTGATTGCGCAACACAATGGCATCGTCGCCGTCGAACAGGAGTTCATTCCATTGATAGAAACTCTGCAAGGCAGCCGACGAACCTGTGCTGACTACCACAATCGTGGCGCCGGTAGCGATGGATGGTGCAACCAGTGAGAGCTGAAGCGTACTGGGCGTTCCACTGTTGCCGTTGCTACTGCTGTAGACTTCAAGTACGTAATCGTTCAGAGCGATAGGACTGCCGGTGCCATTAAAAATCTCGATCGCTCTATCATTGCCGTTTCCATCGATATATTCGGAGATGATCAGATCCGCGGTGGTGGACTGCGTCTGAGAAAGGGGCGCAGCGATAGCCGGTCGCCCGCTTAGACCGAAAGCGAGCATGACGAAGCCTGCAACCAGCAGGAACAGCGCCAGAATGCCGAGCAACCGTCTATGGGATAACGCATTCTTGGGATGCATGATGGACCGCGGCAAGGTGACTTTCTCCTCACGATTCGTGGGCAGTGGCTGTAAATGAACAGGGTGATTCTACCACAGGCGCATCCCACTCGCAATGAGAAATGTGTGCAGAGGGCAGGTCATCTAAAGAGGAAAACCGGCGACAATGACCAACATCGATTGCTCGAAGCCTCTGTCGAGCAGCGCCGGAATATCATGTCGTACCTATCGGTTTTGCCGATCAAGCACGTCGCAATTTCCAGGTGCAATCGCGCGGCGATTTGGCCTCGATGTGTTATAATCTGGCCCTGCGTATTACACGGCTCAACATCACAGTTTGACATCACTGGCAGCGTTCAACGATATTCCGCTCGAAAGGCATGATCTGTCGTGCTTGACCAACCGAGTGTCAACAAAGCACTGAATGAGAAGCTCGAACGCTTTCGACAATTCGAATTGGTCCAACAGCGCCAGGAGTCGACCCTGGAAAGTTGGCTAGAAGCGCTGGATGAATACGACTGTCAAGGCATACTCACCAAGCTATTGGCCGAGGGACCGACATGGCCGGGCGCGCTGCCGACCGCCGAATTCGATCAAGCAGAACGCCTCTGTCTTCCCTTCGACCAACAATGGGACGATCATCAGCAGGCGCGAGCGTGGGCGCGCCACATTCTGCAAGATCGCACCACCATCGCCGTGGATGGAAGCCAGATCGCCCCCTCGCCGGAATATCGTCCCTTGGTCGCCGCCACCCAGATCGGCTGGTTTGTCAATGATCACAGTCAGCCCGGAAAGTACACCAAGGATTTAGCGTTTGACGTACTCTCCCCCGATGAGTTAATCGATGCCCGCAGCGAACGCAACGGGGGCGATGGCAGTGCAGGTGATGACGAGAGCGTTGCCACCCAGATCGTCAACCAGGTTCGCTTCGTCAAAGAATGCGAGCGGTTGCGCCTGTTGATGGTCGAGCACGAAAAGCGTCCAGATGAGCGATGGCCGCTTTCGTTCTTCGACGGATCCTTCATCATCAGCTTTGCCGGCAGAATTGATGATACCCGAGCAGCCCGCTACATCATTGCCATAGAGAAACTCCTCGACAAGTCCCGCGAACTCCTCAGCCCGCTGATTGGATTTGTCGACAGCTCACGCAGCCACGATCTGGTTTCCATGCGCAACGCGCTTGTCCACAAACCAGCACCTGAGACCGCTGAGCAGACCGGTACGACGGAGCTTACCATCAGCGATGGACTGTTGCTGGAAAAGGCATTGAAGAATTGGGGCGATCGCACCCCCCTTTTTGTCTGTGCACGCAATGACGGGCTGAGCAGCACCGGGCGAGCGGACTTCTACAAGGATGTAGTCTTCTGTTACATGCGCCTCAGCAGCACTCAGCCATTAGCACGCGTGGAAATGCCCATCTGGATCTACGCGGCTGGGCTGGCGCCGGCTGTGCTGGACATTCTTCGAGCCGAATGCGTGGTCGGAACCGGATATCCCTACGCAATTGAGACAGCCGACGCCCTTGCCGTGATCAGCCAACAGGACCGTCGCCGGTTCTATGGCCTGTTCCAGCGCTTTCTGGAAAACGAAGCGCTGCCGTTTAGGCAGACTCGTAAAGCTCAAAGCAAGCGAACTCGCCGTTGATCGGCCGAATCCAAGCCATACTTGACTGAAAATGGCTTGGCCTGCCAGCTGATACTTGCCCCATTCAGCAATAAACCGGGCGCGACCATCAGGGCTGGATAGGGTTTCAATAAAAGGCACAACCTGTCCGAAGTTTCGGATCGACCAAATACTTATTCGGGTGTTCCAGGACCAAACATCACGAGATGACGGAATCGTCAGACAGTTCAACCGCCCAACAAATAGCGGCTGCCGGTGTTGAGGGCTCAACACCGGCAGCTTCGCGCTCGCCATACCAGAGTTCGGACTGGGATCAAGCCACAAAGCGCACAGTAGTCGTCATCTTGCTGATCGCGATGGTTATCGTTCTCTGGATCAGCCGACCGATCTTGCCGGTCCTTGTCATCAGCGCCATTTTCGCTTACATCCTGAGTCCGGTCGTGGACCTTGTCGAACGCCTGCGGATTCCACGCAGCATCGCCACGATTTTCCTTTTTATTCTGTTGTTGGTTGGAATCAGCCTGCTGCCTATCTTCCTGGTTCCGATCCTGATTCGTCAATTGACATCCCTGAGCTTCGATGCGCCCACTGCAGTATACGGACTCATCGAAGGATTCAACGAGACCATTAAAAATCTGCCGGAGACGATTGAGTTTTTGGGATTCGTACTTCCAGTCAGTGAAGTTGTTCAACAGATCCAGAGCAACTATCAGGGCTTCAATTTTTTTCCGACTGTCGCCGAGATTCTCGGCTATATCCAACAACTGATCAGTACGGCGACAAGCCTCGTCGGATCCACGGCTTTTATCGGCTTCTATGTAGTCGGTGGCGTTGTTCAGATCGTCTTTTCCGTCCTGCTGGTCTTCTTCCTCAGCCTCTACATGACCAAAGATGCGCCACGAATCCGCGCCTATGTGGCAAGCCTCTTTCCGCCCTCATACCAATCAGAGGTCGTGGACCTCCTGAGGCGTATGGGCTACATCTGGCAGTCCTTCTTTCGCGGTCAGATTGTGTTGAGCTTCACCATCGGGTTTCTGACTTGGGCCGCTCTCTCTGCGGTTGGGATGCCCGGCGCACTGCTGCTGGGGATTTTGGCCGGGTCTCTGGAAGCCCTGCCCAACCTGGGACCTATCTTTGCCATGGTCCCAGCCATCATCATTGCACTGATCCAGGGCAGCGAAATCCTGTCGCCGCTGGGCATCAGCAACTTGGGATTTGCCCTCATCATCGTTGCCATCTATTTCATCATTCAACAGTTGGAGAACAACATCCTGGTGCCGCGCATCATCGGCAGCAGCGTCAACCTTCATCCCATTATCGTCATCTGCGGCGTCTTTCTCGGTTTCCAGGTCTTCGGCATTCTAGGCGCGCTGTTGGCGGCACCCGTCATTGCCACATCGCGAGTGCTTGGCGGTTATGTTCATGCCAAGCTGCTAGGGTACCCGCCCTTTGCCGATCAAGAGGATCCGCTGACGGGGCGAGACGGGTTTATGTATCGGCGGACAATCACGGGCGAAGAGTTGAATGCCCGGCCTGATACCGTTGAACATGATGCGGCCGAAATTGGGAACACTGACTTTGGGGAAACGTCAACAGAATCAGCCGACAGAGCCACAGGTTTTATGACGGCTGAAACTGCATCCAAGGCCGCAGATAAGCCGACCGATGACTCGTCGCCGAATGTCGACGTCGATAAACCCGTAGCCGGCGTGGAAGTTAACAACATATCAACCGACAGAGTGCCGGATGACAGCGTGTTGGATCAGGAGCAGCCGTCCCGCAACAGCGACGCAGCCTCGAACGGCAGCCAGGAACCTCAGCCCCACCCCGATCTGTTGAAACGAACAACGGGATCGAAACGACAGTAGCACCTCTTCTGACGCCAAACGTTGACGCTAAATGATGACGCCAAAGTGAATGCCGTACCGTCGAAAGCCCATCCCACCTTCACCGATGCCAACCTACAGATATCCGGAAAGGATCTGACTGATGAGCGTCCTAGACCAGTTTTCCCTGAAGCAGCGCGTGGCCTTGGTGACCGGCGGCACCAAAGGGTTGGGCAAGGCCATGGCCGAAGGCTTTGTCGAAGCCGGAGCCAGGGTTGCCATTGTGAGCCGCCATGAAAACGAGGCCGTCGAAGTGGCGGCTACGCTTGACGCAGCATCGGGGCGGAAGTGCCGGGGCTATGGCTGCGACGTGACGGATGCCGCTCAGGTAGCAGCACTGGTCGAAACAGTGCTTGACGAATTCGGCCAGGTCGACATTCTGGTCAACAACGCCGGCATCAACATCCGCGGGGCCATCGATGAACTGACGCTTGAAGAGTTCCTGCAGGTCCAGTCGACCAACGTTACCGGACCCTGGTTGCTCTGCCGGGCGCTTGCTCCACACATGAAAGACCGTCGCTATGGCCGAATCATCAACCTGGGGTCGATTCTGTCCGTGATCGCGATGGCCGATCGGACCCCCTATGCGACGAGTAAGGGCGCCATCCTGCAGATGACCAAGGCACTGGCACTGGAATGGGCGCCTTACGGCATCACAGTCAACGCCATGATGCCGGGTCCGTTCGGCACCGAGATGAATCGTTCGCTGTTGGAAGACCCGGAGAAATACGCAGCCTTTGTTGCCAGCATCCCACTTGGGCGATGGGGCGAACTGGACGAAATCAAAGGGTTGGCCCTCTTCCTGGCCAGCGACGCGTCCAGTTTTGTCACCGGCGCAGGGTTGACGATTGATGGGGGATGGACAGCGCAGTAAGTAAGTGATTGGTGAATAGGGACTGGGGATTTGGAATATGTACGACCGGCCAAATCCCCAGTCCCTATTCACCAATCACTTTTTGCCCTCTACTCAAACGCCTCGGCGAACTCACGCACTGCCTTGGGTCCGCTACGTTTGAGTCCGGCGTTGAACCCCGCAAGATCCTGAGTGCGGTAGTCGAGTCGCTCAACGTGGAACGGCGTAAGTCGGGTGCCGTCACGGCGACGGCGGATGACATCCAGCAGATAGATGACGGCGTTCTCGACGCTGTCCGCGTCGCTCCAGTCCGATTTGTAGACGGGGGCACCGACTTTGTTGAAGATTCAGGTCATATTGGCACGGCAGAATTCAACCAATGTTACCATAGCAGGAGAGGCATGCATGAGCTCGGAAAATCTAATCGTGTCGCTGGCAAAGGTACTGATCGCAGCTGCCTGGGCCGATGGGGAGTTGAACAACGAAGAAGTCAACATCATGAAGGACTTACTCTATCAACTCCCGACCGGCTCTGCCAGCGGCAACTCATTCTACACGGCGCGGGAATGGTCGGAAATCGAGATGTATCTCGATTCGCCCGTGCCGCCCGAGGAACGCGCACGTCTGATAGCTGAACTCCAGGCCGAGTTACAGACCGACCAGGACAAAGAGTTGGTGCTCAATGCACTCGATGAACTGGTCCATGCCGATGGCTTCATCTCCAAAGAAGATGAAGCGGTCATCGATGAGATCCGCCTGTCGATGAATGACGTTGACTTCAGCTTTCTCGGCAAGCTATCGAGCCTGCTCAGCGGACCCCGTCAGCGGCGAGGAGAGGCGATGGCGAACGCGCCCAATCGAGAGAAGTATCTTGACGAGTTCATCAACAACAAGGTCTACTATGGCGTGCGTCGGCGCCTGGACCTGGGCGAGGGTGTGAAAATCGACATTGACGATGTGCGCCTGCGGCGACTCAGCGCAGTGGGCGGGCTGTTGGCACGCGTGGCAAAGGTTGATCTGAACGTTACAGACGACGAGTTCAATAAGATTGTTGAAATGCTGCAAGAATACTGGGAACTCACTCAGACGGAAGCCGTCTTTGTGGCCGAAGTGGCTGTGTCGGAAGTCAGCCCCAACATGGACTCAGTGCGCTTGGCCCGGGAGATTCACTCGGCCGTTCAGCCCGAACAAGTGCCGGTCTTCCTAGACTTGCTCTTTTCCGTCGTGGGCGCGGACGGCTATGTCTCCAATGATGAGATGGACGTGATATACGAAATCTCCCGCAGCCTAGGTCACCCTCACAAGACCTTCATTGACGCCAAGATGAAAATCCCCATCGACCAAAGAGAAAGCTAATAGATAGACTCAGGAGCGATTCCATGAAAAAACTGATACTGATTACACTTGTCACAATGCTGACGCTTATTCCCACGGGGACGCTTTTTGCCCAGGGTGACAGCACGACCTCGGTCCGCTGCGGCGATCTAGCGCAGGCAGATTGCGATCTGCTGAATGAATCTCGTGCGGCCATGGAAGATCTCACTTCGGCCGCCTCGCTTTTTCAATTTGAGGCCGATCTGAGCAGTCTGCTCAATCTGTCGACGGATAACGGCGCGCTGGGCTACACACAGGAAACCCGCTTTGCTGTCGAACCAGAGGCGCTTGACGCCATAAAAGCGGTTGGCGAAATGGACGCCGAAGCCCTAGCCTCACAGTTTTCGGATGACCAGGCCTTCACGGATTTCGTCACCCAGATTGTGCTCAACACCGACCTGGAGCAGACCTTCACGGTCGATCTTTCGGGCGATCTTGCGGCTTCACTCTCTACCCAACTGGGAATTCCGCTACCGGAAGAGTTGGGGGTGCAATATGCGCTGGTCGACGGCATTCTCTATCTGCAACTGTCGCAGGTTGCCGAATTGATCCCGGCGCTCGGTTTCCTCGACGGCTGGGTCGGCTTTGATGTTCCCTCAGCGATCACTTTGTTTGCAGAGAATGGCACGCTGAAACTGCCCGAGAACCTCCAAGAATTTCAGGCCGGCCTGATCGTACCAGGTATCGCCATGACCGGTATGGGTGCTTTGGGTGAAGATCAAGCGTCTGCAATGTTCGACGAACACATGACGGTCATCCGCCTGGGCGACAGCGAGATCGACGGGACGCCCGTCGCCGTATACGCCACCGCCCTCGACCTGGTCGGCCTGTTGACCGATCCTGACGTCCAGTCCTGGTTGATCGACTTGTTTGGTGAGGATCTGATGGCCTCGTTGGGCGTAAGCAAGGAGAACCCGGGCGCCATGCCAATGTTGCTGGCCATGGCCGGTCCCATGCTCTTCAATGAACTGGACTACTCGATTCGCCAGTCTGTGGGGATTGAAGACGCCTACCTCTACCGCAACGAAGTGACCTTCAACTGGGATCTCAGTCGCCTTCGCACCATGGTCGGAGCCGAAAACAACCCCGACCGACCCGTAGTCATGGACGTTGTCTCCACCAACGACAACAGCGAGTTCAACCGAGCCGTCATCACCGCGCCGGAAGACGCGCTAGTCCTCCCGGTCGCCATGATCGTGCAGCTATTGGGCGCCGTACAGCAGTAGAAAGAAACGAGGGGGGGGGGGTGACAAGGTGACTGAATGGGCTTGATGCCCCCTCACCCCCCCTCACGTTCTACGCATATTCCTCAACCGGCACGCAAGCGCAGACCAGATGCCGATCCCCATAGACATTGTCGATCCGTCCGACCGCCGGCCAGAACTTTGATTCCCTGACCCAAGGGCCCGGGAAGACGGCCAGATCCCGAGAATAGGGACGATCCCACTCATCGCCGGTGATGACCATGGCCGTGTGCGGCGCGTGGACCATGGGATTGTTGTGGGCATCGATCTCCCCCTCTTCAATCGCCCGAATCTCGCCACGGATGGCGATCATGGCGTCACAGAAGCGGTCCAGTTCATCCTTGGCTTCGCTCTCCGTCGGCTCGATCATCAGCGTGCCCGCCACCGGGAACGACATGGTCGGCGCATGGAAGCCATAGTCGATCAGCCGCTTGGCAATGTCATCCACCGAAACAACATGGTCGACCACACGTGTGTCGATGATGCATTCATGGGCAATGTGACCGTCGGCTCCCTTGTAGAGTACAGGGTAGTGCGCTTCGAGGCGCTTCGCGATGTAGTTGGCATTCAAGATGGCGATCTTGGTGGCCTCGGTCAGCCCGTCGCCGCCCATCATGGCAATGTAGGCATAGGAGATGGGGAGAATGCTGGGGCTGCCCCAGGGCGCGGCAGAGACCGCGCCGATGGCCTGGTCGCCGCCCACGCCCTTGACCACAGGGTGGCCCGGCAGAAAGGGGGCAAGGTGTTTCCCGACGACGATGGGACCCATGCCTGGTCCACCGCCCCCGTGGGGGATGCTGAACGTTTTGTGGAGGTTCAGGTGGCAGACGTCTGCGCCCATGTCGCCGGGTCGACAGAGACCAACCTGGGCGTTCATGTTGGCTCCATCCATGTAGACTTGGCCGCCATGCTGGTGCACAATGTTGCAGATCTCCACGATGCCTTCTTCAAAGACCCCATGGGTAGACGGATAGGTGACCATCAAGGCAGCCAGCTTTTTGCTGTGCTGCTCAGCTTTGGCGCGCAGATCGTCGATATCCACGTTGCCGTGTTCGTCGCACTTTGTCACGACGACCTGCATGCCCGCCATCACAGCGCTGGCCGGATTCGTGCCATGGGCCGAACTGGGGATCAGACAGACGGTACGATGGTTGTCCCCTCGCGACTGGTGATAGGCTCGAATGGTGAGCAACCCGGTAAATTCGCCTTGAGATCCGGCGTTGGGCTGCAACGACGTGGCAGCCAGGCCTGTGATCTCGCCAAGCCATTGCTCAAGCCGTCGGAAGAGCGTCAAGTAGCCCTGGGTCTGTTCCAACGGCGCAAAGGGATGCAGTTGGCCAAACGCCGGCCATGTGACCGACAGCATCTCAGCGGTGGCGTTGAGTTTCATTGTGCAGGATCCCAACGGAATCATCGAGTAGGCCAATGACAGATCCCGATTTGCAAGGCGCGAGATATAGCGCAACATCTCAGTCTCGGAGTAGTATCGATTGAAGACCGGGTGGGTGAGAAACTCGCTGGATCGTGAGAACGGCTCAGGGTACATTAGGTCAACGTTGCCGGCCAACTCCTCAATACTTGCCTCTTCATCCAGGCCAAAGATCGTGAAGAGGGTCTCCAGATCGGCCACGGACGTAGTCTCATCCAGCGACAGGCCAACCGCACCATCGTCGTAGATGCGCAGGTTGACCCGATTGGCCAGAGCGGCCGCAGCCAATTCATTCTGCGTGCGAGGGCCGCCGCTGATCTTGAGGGTGTCGAAGACCGATGCGTCGTTGGTACGATAGCCAAGCCGGCGCAGGAGATCGGCGCATATTTCGGTGAGCAGGTGTACCCGTTCCGCAATCTCGGTTAGTCCATTCGGACCGTGATAGACAGCGTACATGGAGGCCATGATGGCGAGTAACACCTGAGCGGTGCAGATGTTGCTGGTGGCGCGATCGCGCCGAATGTGCTGCTCCCGGGTCTGGAGCGCCAAGCGCAGCGCTGGATTGCCCGCCGAGTCCAGTGAAACGCCGACCAGCCGCCCCGGCATGATGCGCTTGTAGGCATCTTTGGTGGCCATGAAGGCGGCGTGGGGACCGCCGTAGCCCAGGGGGACACCGAAGCGTTGACTGTTGCCGACTGCGATGTCTGCGCCGAACTCGCCAGGGGCTCGCAGCAGCGTCAGCGCCAACAGATCGGTGGCAACCACAACCAACGCTCCTGCTGCGTGGGCACGATCGACGAAATCGGCATAGTCGACAATATTGCCTTCCGTGTCCGGGTATTGCAGCAACACGCCGAAGGTTGCTTCAGCAAAGTCGTACTGCGCTGGATCACCGACGACGACCGCGTAGCCCATCGGTTCAGCCCGGGTCTGCACAACCGCAATGGTCTGCGGGTGGCACTTCTCCGAGACAAAGAAGACGTTGGCCGTGGAACCGCGCTTCTGGGCCCGTGCACACATGGTCATGGCCTCAGCCGCGGCCGTCGCCTCATCCAGGAGCGAAGCATTGGCGATCTCCAAACCGGTCAGATCGCTGACCATGGTCTGAAAGTTGAGCAAAGCCTCCAATCGACCCTGTGCAATCTCAGCTTGGTAAGGCGTGTATTGGGTGTACCAGCCCGGATTCTCCATGACGTTGCGCAGGATCACGGGCGGAGTCGTGCAGCCGTAGTAGCCCATGCCGATAAACGAGCGAAAGACCTGATTGTCAGCGGCCAAGTTACCCAGTTCGGCCAGCACCTCGGCCTCTCCACGCGCACCTGGTAGATCAAGCGGTTCGGCCCGTCGAATAGCCGCAGGAACGGTGGTGTCGATGAGGGCGTCCAGCGAATCAACGCCGAGCACATTCAGCATCTCGGCGACTTCAGCGACATCCGGGCCAATATGGCGTCTAGCGAAGGTGTCCAGCGGACGCAGCAAGTCAAGCGGTGATCTGTTCTTCATCGGTCTTCTCTCCTCTATCCCAGTTCCCCATTTCGAGCCACACGAGTGCAGTCAAGCTAATTTCAAAGAAGCAGGATCCATGAAGGAGACGAACAGGCACAAAAAAAGAGGACTTTCTGCTGTTCTCGAATTCAGGTTCGCTGCACTGAAATAAACCGCAGGCAACAAAAAACGGGCATCGCAAAGGAATGCCCGTTTACCCTGTCTTAGACCTGAGAGATTGCCCCCCCTGACCGAAATCAATCAGCCTAGTGAGGATTGCCCCGTCGGTGTCTTCCGCGACCCAGACCTTCACGAATTGCCATTCTGAGCGGGTCAACCGGGTTCCTTCATACCGGCAATAGACCAGCGAAGAATCTCGTCTTCCCAACAAACGTGAACTACTGATTTCACTGAAGAACTTTCCAGAGCCGCCGGCACACGTCGATCCTTTTGCCTGAGAGTGTCACGCTTGAGATGTGGCTTTCTCAAGCGCTTGCACCTTCGGCGCCCCTCTGCAACAGTCTACATACCATTCAGGAGTCTCTCTCGCCGTGCCCGTTGGCGAATATGCTATTGTGCCCCCATCATACCAGACTTTCCATCTCTTCCGAACTCAGGTTCACGACATCATCTCCATATAGGTGACCGCCAATAGAGAAATGCCGAGAATCGCGAATACGATGGCGATCGCTCGACTCAGCGCGCCTTCACTCAGTCGATTGGCCAGGCGAGCGGATGCTACACTGCCGAAGACGGTGCCGAACGTGGCATAGAGCACCGCATCATAAGGAAGGTTGCCGATTGTAGCATGGCCGATTGTGCCGGACAGCGTGGTCACCGCCATAATCATAGTCGACGTGCCCACGGCTACATGCAACGGATATCCAAGTAGCAACAATGCAAACATGAAGAGTATGCCACCGCCGACCCCCAGCATACCGCTGATAATACCCACCACCAAGCCAATCAAGATACTGACGGCGACCGGATATTGGCTCAAACGTTCAGCCAGCCGAGATTCTTTGAAGTGGCTTGTGTGGTTGCTGACGCCCCCCCTACCGATGCCGTCTCGCCAGAAACTGACCGCCGTGATCAACAACAGAATGCCGAAGGCTCCGGTGAGGCCCATTTCGGGAATGCCGAAGAGCAGTCGGCTGCCCAGCTGTGCGCCGATCACTGCTGCGACGGCAATCCATATGCCCCGCATCATGTCGACATGGCCATGGCGATAGTAGGCCACAGCGACAATAGACGCCGCGACCACGTCCACAGCCAAGCTGATGCCGATGGCCTGATAGGTACTGTAGCCGAGTAAAACCATGCCCGGAACTACCGCCATCATGCCGCTGGCGCCCATCAGGCCAGTCATGATGCCGGCGAAACAACCGACAGCGAATGCCAAGTAAAAATCGACACTCATTTGCCGAGTCGATCTTGTTTGAGGAGAAGGGCCACTTTGGGTTTTTTCCTATTGTACGTTGACGGCTTCATCACAACAGGGAGTCGACAACCCTGCAAATGAACGGCGCATTCAACTACGCATTCAATGATGCATTTAACTACTGACGGTGTTAGCTGGCTCACAAGCCGTCGCACATTCTGTCTATCTGCCGCCCGTTCGGCCAGGGCTGTCAACTGTTCGGGCGTGCCCAGGCCAATCATGGTGTCACCGGCCTCCACCATAGACAGAGGCCCGATATCGGTCTGGATGACGCCATTGGCAAGACGAAGAGCCAGAATGTTGACCCCCGTTTCGCCGCGCACATTATTATCGCCAAGCGTCTTGCCGACCATGATGGATCGTTCGCTGACCGTGATCTCTTCAATCCGCAACTGCAGGTCGCCCCGCTGCATTACGACGTCCAAAATCTCTACCACTGTCGGATGGATCAATTGGGCCGCCATCCGCAACCCGGTGATCAAATAGGGGTTGATGATCTGATCCGCGCCGGCTATGCGCAGCTTGGGGCCGCTCTCCATCAAATTGCTCCGCGAGATAATGACAAGGTCCGGATTCAGCGCTCTGGCAGAGAGCACAACAAAGACGTTATCAGCATCCTTAGGCAGGCAACTGCTCAGCCCACGGGCCCGATCAATGCCGGCTTGTTTCAACAGTTCATCATCGGCGGCACTGCCTATCAAATATGCAATCCCGGCTTCCTCAAAATGGGCAACCATATCAGGGTTCGAATCGACAACGACTACGTCAACATGGTCATGCAACAGCCCCTCATACACCTGTTTCCCCACTCGACCATAGCCACAAACGATGAAATGGTCCCGAAATCGGCCAATGTCTCGAATCATCCGTTCTCTCCGCAACGCCCCGCCCAATTCGCCCGCGACAATATAGTCGGCCAATGTCGTAAATGTATACGCGGCCGAACCCACGCCGAGAAAGATCAGCACAATCGTGAAGAATTCGCCACGCGTACTCAAGGGCAATTCCTCGCCAAACCCCACCGTGCTGATGGTAATCACAGTCATATAGAAAGCGTCTGCCCAGGCCCGATCCTCCAGAATGACATAGCCGGCTGTGCCCAAAAACGTCAAAGCAATGAGCAAACCCAGAACCGTTGACAATCTGCGATTGAGAACCAGGACACGGCTCAAAAGGCCGATTAGGGTTTCCCTTCTGAGAATGAATATGGTAGGAAGCTTGAGCGCCCGCTCGACCATGCCTGTTCGAACCACTATTCCGTCGCGTCTGGTTCAATATTCGAACCATTCGAAAGCTTGATTCAGAGCTGGCAACCATACGATGCAGTTCAGATTGTAAATGAGTATGTCTGCTTTGACCAACTAACGCGGGAATCTGCGGAGAAGAAGGGGGCTATGACTCGACCAATTCATTCGAAGGCTGCTCAAGAATGACCTGCAGCATGCTTCCATCGGCAGGTTGGCAACTCACTTTGCTCGGTCGATTTGGCTGCTCGTACGAGTCAGAATGGGCACGATGCGCCCGGTGGGACGAAAGCCAAACGAGCGATAAAGTCCCAGCGCACGTGCATTGTCGGTCTGGGTGTTGAGCAGAATCGACTGGTACATCTCTGAACGGGCGTAGTCGATGGCATCCGCCAACAGAAGGCGGCCCAGTCCGCGACCGTGCAGTGCCGGAGCAACGGCCAGCCGGGCCAGATGGGCCTCCTGATTGACGGTCTGCGTCTGCGCCCAGTAACCAGCGAGATGATCTTCCACAAAAGCCAGACGCATCGTGCCGCCAAGCAGAAGCGTAAAGAGATCGCGTTCGCCAAAGTGCCAACGAGGTGGGAAGGCCGCCGCATCGAGCTCGGCAAGCTGCGCCAGATCATCGGGCGAAGCGGTGCGCGTCACTACAGCATCTGTCGGCAGTGCCGTAATGCCTTCGGCAACAGGTCCGGGCGCCGATCGCTGTTGCAAACGAGTCAAGCGCAAAAACTCGATTCGTTCTTCAATCTCAAACCCTGATGCAAGCAATGGTCTGACGATCCAGTGTTGGCTTCCATAGGCCTGGACCTGAAAGTGAACGCCCCGCTCAGCCAACCAGGGCCAGACATCATCGATCAAGATGGGCAGATCGGAAATGGGGGAACGCGCTGACGCTAGAGCTGCGTAGCGAAGGACTTCACGATCGGGCGCCTCAGCGGGAAGCGTGGAGGGACGAGGTTCGCGCTGAAAGATCAGCAGCGCGCAGATTGGTCCTTGCTTCGAAGGAGCGAGTCGACCAATGATTGCGATATGGGAGCGGATCAGTCCCGGCAGATCCTCACGCCCGGCATCTACATAGACATGCCGGGCGTTTCTGAGAAACTGCTCGATTTCAGGCCAATGATCGATTGTGGCTCGGCTGGTTTTCACAGACGAACCCTAGCTCAGCACTTTGCGATCGCCGTAGAGTTGTTGATAGTACTCCTTGAACTCACCGGAGCGGATCGGCTGCCACCACCAATCGTTGGCCATGTACCAACGCACGGTCGCACGGATCGCCTCCTCACAAGTGTAGTCAGGCTCCCACCCCAGCGCCATGATCTTGCCGACATCCATGCAGTATCGCCGGTCATGCCCCATTCGATCTTCAACGTGCTGAATCAGACTGCGCGGTTTGCCCAGTTCGTCAAGCAGAATCTCTACCATCTCCAGGTTGGTCATCTCGACACCAGTGCCGATGTTATAGGATTCGCCGAGCTGACCTTGATGCAGCACCAGATCGATGCCCTCGCAGTGATCTCGCACATACTGATAGTCACGCATTTGTTGACCATCGCCATAGACCGGCAGCATCATATCAGCTAACGCGTTGGTCACGAAGAGCGGAACGACCTTTTCCGGATATTGATAGGGGCCGATGTTGTTGGCGCCGCGGGTGATGGTGACCGGCAGATCGTAGGTGATGAAATAGGCGTTGACGAGATGATCGCCGCTGGCCTTGCTGGCTGCATAGGGACTTCGCGGGGCCAGGTTGTCGGTTTCCAGGCTGCGATGGTCGCCGTGAATATGCCCATAGACCTCATCTGTGCTGATCTGATGATAGCGCAAGTTGCCGAGTTTGCGCGCTGCCTCCAGCAAGACATAGGTTCCATAGACATCGGTCTGGATGAATGCATCGGGGTTCATGATGCTACGGTCCACATGGGTTTCGGCGGCGAAGTTAACAATGGTGTCCACATTTTGGGAGCGGATTGCATCTTCCACAACATCAGCGTCGCAGATGTCGCCACGAATGAACGTGTACCTGTCGGGATAGCGTTCAGCCACGTCCTGCAAATTCTCAAGTCGTCCGGCATAGGTCAACTTATCGTAAACGACAACGCGATAGTTGGGGTATTTGTCGAGCATGAGCCGCACGAAGTTGCAGCCGATGAACCCAGCGCCACCTGTGACCATGATATTCTGCATGTTGAAGTTCCTTTCGTAAGTAAGTGACTGTCGGTAAGTAGGTTCGTAGTGACGGCCTCAGCCGTCCTGACCGCTAAAGCGGTTACTACGAACTCAATTGCGGACAATCACTAAACGTCGGCATGAGCAGTGCTGATCACACCTACAGTCCACGGGAGCGACGTTTCTGCCGGCGTTCACGATTCAGGCGTAGCCGACGTATGCGGCCCGGCTGACGATAGGCCGGCAAGGGAAAGTCGAAGGAGAGCGTGAGCGTGGGCACCGACATAAGCTCCGGCCTCAACTGCTCGCTAAGCCCCGCGGCCGGAGCGATGGCCCAGAGTCTCCGCCATCGCATCTGCGTCTCTTGTGTGGCCAGAGTCGCCACAAAGCCCGGATCATGGACTAGTATCGCGCGCACTTCCCCAACGACGGCCAACAGGCTGTTCCAGCGGGTGAGCATGGAAGGCTGTGTGTCGATAAGAAAGTCATCATCAAAGGCAGGCGGAACGTCCGCAACTCGGCGAGGGGCAATTGGAGAGAACGATGAGGAATAAGCCGCGACAAATTGACCAACCCAGAAGGCGATGGCGTTACGAAACGTCGGCAGAAGCAGATCCGTCTGGAAAGTGACGTGGACGGTGCTCACCCGCTCCGTTACCGTGACCAGCTGAGCGGCCTGGTCCCCGGTCAGGTCGAAGTATGCGCCGGCATCGAAACTTTGCCAGGCGCCGTAGGCCTCGGCCAACCGTCGCAAGCGGTCAACCACGTTCGCCACAACGTGAACAATATCCTGAATTTCATCTTCCAGCGATGAATTGCGTATCCGGTACATGGGTACAAGCTTCTCTGCGGCCAGGATTCTGCTCGCACAGGGCGCAAACAGATTGCGATCAACTGTCCGTATGGCGGCTGCCAGAGCCGGAATCGAGTTTATAGAGATCCTGTTGGTTTCAGTACTAGCGATCGGTCTTTTCTCCCTTTTCAGTGGGGAACGAATACTTCGGCTACGCCCAGCACAAGGTCCACGATAGAAATCCGGTCATTCGACCTCTGGGCCACATTGTGTGAGGCTTTCTGCCAGGGTTTTCTACAGCAATCCGACCTTTGAATGGTCACCCAGAATCATCTTGTAGGCCTTGGGTTTGATCGGGCTATAGGCAACCTCGACATCGCGCCCGATGATACTGTCCTCAATGCGATGGGGCACGTTGGCAATTGTCGAATGATCCATGACAATACTATGCTCGATCTCGCTCTCCTCGACCAATGTGTGGTGATCAATGCTTGTGAACGGGCCGATATAGCTGTTGACGATGCGACAATCTTCGCCGATGATCGCCGGCCCGCGCACAACGCTGTTGATGATCTCAGCGCCCTCTTCGATGGTGACCAGATGATCGATCTGGCTGTCACGATCGACATAGCCGGCGTTCACATAGTCCAGTTCGGCCAACACCCGGCTGTTTGCATCCAACATGTCATTGGCCTTGCCGGTATCGATCCACCACCCCCGGTGGATGTAAGGGAAAATTTGATGATCATTCTCGACCAGCCATTGAATGGCATCGGTGATTTCAAGTTCTCCACGCCAACTGGGTTTGATGGCATTGACCGCTTGGAAGATATTGTGGTCAAACATGTAGATGCCCACAAGCGCCAGATTGCTGACAGGATTGCGCGGTTTTTCCACCAAACGGACAATCTTCCGTTGGTCGTCCAACTCAGCGACGCCGTAGGACTCGGGGTTCTCGACTTCGGTCAGCACGATCTGGCTGTTCCAGGCGCTGTCGGCAAACTCGCGGATCAGCTTGCTAATGCCGCCTTCAATGACATTGTCGCCCAGGAACATGACGAACCGATCATCCCCCAGGAAATCCTGGCTGATTTTGACGGCATGGGCCAAGCCCAGCGGCGCATCCTGCTCAATGTAGGTGATGTTGACATCCCACCGGCGACCCTGTCCCACAGCCTGGCGAATTTCCGGGCCGGTGTCCCCGATCACGATGCCGATATCATCGATGCCGGCCTCTTTGATGGCTTCGATCACCCGAAATAGCACGGGCTTGTTCGCAACCGGAACCAGCTGTTTTGCACGATTGAAGGTAATGGGGCGGAGGCGTGTACCCTTTCCCCCGCTCAAAATCAACGCTTTCACGGCAATCCTTCCTTTTGTCTTAGGCTTTTCCATTATGGTAACTATACGGGAGTTGGCAAAGCCTCAAGCCATTCCAGGCAAAGACTTCCTTGCAACGCATATTACTCTCTCTGGAATGGCCTCAAACTTGCTCCCAGCCGGACATGGCTGTCGCTTTGTCGACATTGAGCAACAGAGCGCCGACAAGATGGGCACGTACCTTCTCCAACACGATCTGCGCGCGCTGCGCCTGATCGCGCTGGGTGCTGCCTGCGTTGATGACCAACAGCACGCCGTCAACCTTGCTGGCCCACAATGCTGCGTCGGTGACTGCCAGCACAGGCGGCGCATCACAGACAACGAAATCGGCCTGGCTGCTCAACTCTGCCAGCTTGACAGCCAGTTGCTTGTTGCTGAGCAATGCCACAGGGTTGGCGGGCAGCGGGCCGGACGGCAGAATCAACAGGTTGTCGACGCCACAAGCCTGCAATGGCGGATCAGCGTCCTCGCCAATCCAGGTCGACAGCCCGGCTTGATTGTTGACGCCAAAGATCTCGTGCTGGCGCGGCCGGCGCAGATCGCCATCCACCACGATGACGCGATCCCCCGTCTGCGCCATGACGACTGCCAGGTTGGCCAGCGCCACGCTCTTGTCTGCCGAGTCATCGGCCGCAGTAACCAACAACGTATTGAGCGATTTGTCCAGACCCGCAAAATCGATATTGGTCCGCAGGCTCTGGTAGGCTTCGGCTGCGGGGCTATGTGGATCGGTCAACGTGATGAGATTGCTCATGGTCTCCACTCTCGCTATCAAACATACTCGCTAACGTACTTGAATATCGGCAATGGTCACGGTATCGTCGCTGCTGCCCGAAAGCGGCATCCTCGTGCCATCTCTCCAGTCATAGACGCCCATGATCAGCTGATGGTCTCCAGCCGATACGGTCTCAGGCAATAACATGGCCACCTGGTCAACGATCTGCATGCCAACCGGCCAACTGGTCATCGGCAACGGGCCGAGATCATCTTGCGGTTGCCAGTCTAGCTGGGCGACCTTGTTGCCTTCGGAATCGATCAGATGCGCAAACACGGAATAGTCGAACGGGACCGACGTGATCGCCTGCCAGGACAGGACAAACTCAACGGACTCGCCGGGAGACAGCGTGTTCTGGACAAGCTTGGCTGCCTCCAATTCGATCATGTCGCCAAATAGCGCAACGGGCGACCCCACCAGCAAATGATTGTTCCTCAGTTCTGACCGGTTGCCAACCTTGCGAGCCGTTACGTTCATAGCCGCCCAACCGCGCCAGACTTCGGCCTTCCAACAGCGGAACATCGAGCGGCTCACTGGTGATCGTCAATCGGTCGCCATTCCGCCAACCGTCCTCACCACGGGATAGCCCAACGGCCAACGTGAACCGATCTTTCTCCAGCGTCCACGGCAAGGTCTCCACAAGCACGGTCTTGCCCGGTTCCCATTCTGAAGTAGGATACCACATTGATGCAACCGGCGGGTAAAAAACGCTCTCTACCAGCACCGAGCCGTCGGCATCCAGATAAGCGACATAGAAGCGCAGATCCTCTTCGACTGGTTTCAGCGCCTGCCAGTACAGTTGCGTGACCAGCTCACCATGCGGATCCGTGATGACATCATGTCCTACGAGAGCGAGCGCTTGCTCAAACAGGAGCGGCGTAGACGTTTCGGGCATGCCTCCGCCAGCACTATCGTCTACAATCCATCTATCGTAGAACTCGGCAGGAATCTCCTGGCCCTCGGCATCTTGACTGAGCAGCAGATAGCCGTCGGCGGCGGCGGCAATGCCAAAACCGTCGTCCAGCAGATCGTTGACCGTGGCATATACATCGCTCGGGTGCTGAGGCCAGGCCGGTCCGGCAACATCAACGAAGACAAAGTCAGCGTCGTCAATGCGCGGGAAAATGTAGACTGTCTCGCGCTGAGCGACGTGGGGATTCAGTCGATCCTGCGCCGAAAGCTTGGCATCAGGCGGAATCTGGGCGATGAGCTCAGCGGCTCGGCGATGGCGTTCGGTGACATCGAAGCGCTGATAGTTGCCGCTTCCAGGCAAGTATCCGTAGAGGCCCTGGGCGATCAACGTGCCGACAAGAATCGCGCTGCCGACGATGGCCTGACCGACAACACGCCTTTGTCCTTTGCCGCGCTCAGCATCGGCAATAGTGGCCGAGCGACGCTCCAGCCACCTCCCCAGACGCTCGACGCCGACAACGCCGGAGACGATCACAAAAGGCACGATGGGTGCCGCATAGAAGATCCCCGCAATCTGATGCATGGGCGGATAATCCGCCAGCAAGTTGACGGCCAGTGACGGCAACGAGAGCAGAAAGAGTTCAGGTGCGATCAACGATGTGAAGGCAACCGGTAGCATCAGCAACAAGATGTATTGCAGGGCATTGGCCTGCTTCAGCTGTGCGAAGACTGTGCCGGGCTGCAAGAGCAGCGTCTGCACCATTTCGCCCGGCGATTCACCGAGATAACCGTATCGATCCCAGTGGATGTTGCCGGCGGCAAACGTGTTCTGGATCCCGAACACGGCGAGAAACGCCCACGCCATCGACAGCGCCATGGTGATCCACCCGACTTTGCGCTTGCCCAGGAAAAGCCAGGCGTAGAGCCCGATCATGAAGATCAGCAGCGAGATCTCTTCTTTGCAACTTGCTGCCAGGACAGCGAACAATGCGTACCAGCCGATCTTGCCGGCGAAGAGGAAGTAGAAGGCGGCCAGCAAAAAGGTCGGGGCCAACGCGACTGGATGAAATTCCAGCCAATTGGCCCCCTGAATTGAAGGGTTCAGGAGAAACGCAACAGCAAAGGTTAGGGCCAGCCAGTCGTTGCGAAGCTTCAGTCTTCCCAGGGCAAAGACCGGCAGCGCCCCGAGTGCGATGATCGTCGATTGCAGAACGAGCAAGGTTTCAGGACTGCTGTGCAATCGATAGAGCCACGAGATCGGGATGATGATCGGCTCAACATGCAGGCTGAGCCGATTGACGATGCCGGGCTGGTTGGTCAGGTGGAACCAATTGCCGTGGGCCGTGTTCCAGATGGCCTGGACCAGATTCCCCATATCAAGTGCACGTGCTTCAAAAGCAGCGAAACGCGTGATGGTCAGGAAACTGAA
The DNA here is from genome assembly GCA_963848115.1 of uncultured Chloroflexia bacterium. GTDB lineage: Bacteria > Chloroflexota > Anaerolineae > Caldilineales > Caldilineaceae > JAWKOK01. The sequence goes on from CAWKCP010000025.1 coordinate 429,248, forward strand.
ATAGAGGGCATACGTCAAAACCGCCAGTGCAAGCAGCACTAGCGGTACGAAGTGTCGATAGGAGCGAGCCGCTTGCGGTTGTGCCGTGTGATCGTTGGTCAAGCCGGAAGCGACGGCATCTGATTGAGTCGATCCTGGTTGCGAAACCATAGGCAAGGTTTTATGCGAATTCAGTAGTTCACGAATTCAAGCAAACCAAGATTCTTCGCTGGTCATTTTCCAGAGTGAAGTTGTTCGGTAGACCCACTCAGAATGACAAATCGTGACGTACTGAATTTCAGGCGGTCTCCGGTTCGCCTACCTGCTGAGGCCGCGCCGACGCCGTCGCAGCATCCTTCTGCACCGGCGAGTCAGGAATCGCACCCAGAATGGGAACACCTAGCGCACGCTCGACGGCAGCCGGAGTGCGCAGTAGATCCGCTTCCATCCACGTCAGCACCAGCACGATTGCAATGCCGAAGAGCAAGCCGAGCACCGCGCCGGCGATGGCATTGACCTTGGGCTTGGGCTGCGTCTGATCGTAGCCGATGGCTCGACTGCGAATCTTCACCTCGATGCGGTCGCTCTTGTCCAACTGAGCGTAGTAGGCAGTACGCTCCTCGACGAACTCGTCAGCCAAGGTCAGAGCGATCAGCTTGGCCACCTCGCCGTCCTGATCGAAGGCTTGGATCTTCACTGTAAAGGTGCTCGAATCGGGCTCAACCTGCAAGTTGGCCAGCAGATCGTAGGGGTTCATGTCGAGCTGGGCACGTTCGATCACGCGTTGGGCTACTTCTGGCGTCTTAATGTTGGCTGTGAAGTTGCGCATCAGATCTTTGGCCGTATTGCCCGATCCCCAGTCCGGTCGCGCCGGCACCGTACTCACTTCAACCGTAGCCCGGTACAGGTCCTCCTGAAGATAGCTGACACCAAAAGCCGCGATGGCCCCGAGCAACATGGACACAATGATGATCCAGCCACGCCGGCGCAGTATGCGCATGTATTCTTGAATAGTCATAAGCCCTCAAAAAATGGTCAATTGTGAATGGTGACAATCGATCATTGACATTTACTCAGCGATGTTTAGGGATCTCGCCGATCACGGCCATCCCCAACGTTTCCAAATCCCTGCGCCCGCGCACACTCGTATCCATGTAGTCCATCAGGAAGACGATGCCGATGCCGACCAAAAAAGCGATCAGCATGCGAAGCGGCAGATCGACTCGGTCGCGCATACTCGGCCCGACCTCAGCGACATGCGGTCCATCCAGCAATGTGACGCCGGCGCCCTCGGTCCCCAGTTGTTGGAAATAGAAGGCGCTGTTCTCAGTCAATTCAGCTGCGGACGCCGTAGCGATGGTCTCAAGCTCCGCCGGGTCGCCCCAGTTGAAATTCAACGAAATAATACGATGCTGTTTGCCTGTTGCGGCGCTGCCCTGAATGACGCCAGGCGGCACCACAATCTCCTCTTCCGACAATCGCATGCTCACGTTTTCGGCAAAGAGAGCGCTGCGCACAACCTCGGTGAAATCGTCAACGAGATACTCGCTGGTCAGCCAGGCATAGTAACGCGGATCGTAGGCCGTGGTGTCCTGATCAGCGGCCGGAAGCACGCCGACCAACATACGCATGCCGGCAGTGTAGGACGACGGTTTCTCTTCCCAAATACGTAGTTGAACCGCGCTGAACAGACCGACCAACAAGGACAGCAATACTGGTATCCACCAGCGGCGTTTGAAGATTTGCCAATACTCGCGTAGTTCCATGAGAAATTGTCAAGTGAATCCGGCAGAAATTCTGATACAGTTCCTGCCAGAGGTAGGGCAGCCGAATTTCTGTCGTGGTATTCAGCTGAATTGTCAAGGTACAATTGCCAATGGGGATGCTTGCGACGCACTCATTGACAATTGGCTGTTGACAACAATTGACCATCAATCACCTGCTCTATATATCCACACAATCGATTGCGAAAGTTCTCAACGCTAAACCGTTCCGCCTGCGCACGGCAGGCCGTCGGGTCGTAGTCATCGGCGTCAAATTGCGCCAACACCGCCCTCAGGCTCTCCGGGGTCTGCTCGCCGAAGAGTTCCCCGCTGACACCCGGCTTGACCGTATCGAGTGCACCGCCGCCGGCAAAGGCGATGACCGGTCGTCCCGCTGCCATGGCTTCAACAGGCGCAATGCCAAAGTCTTCCAGTCCGGGAAAGATAAACGCCTTACAGCCGCGCAGCAGTTCCAACGTCTGGGGCTGCCGCCCCATAAAGACCACATTCTCCGGTGCGCTTGCCTCCAGCAGAGCCCGATCCCGGCCATCGCCCACGATGACCAGCTTCTCCTGCGGCAGCCGTCGAAAGGCCTCTATAGCCAGATCAAGACGCTTGTACGGAATCAACCGGCTGACGATCAGGAAGTAGTCGCCGACCTGCCTTTCCGGATCGGGCATGAAGGCAGCAGTATCGACCGGTGGGTAGATTACAACACTCTCCCGCCCGTAGATTTCCTGGATCCGCTTCTGCACCTCATGGCTAATAGCCACAAAGTGGTCCACCCGCTGTGCTGCGGCCAGATCCCAGCGCCGAAGCATCGAGAGCACCGGCTGAAGACCAGCGTTGACCAGGCCGCCGATCTGTTCTCGTTCCCGATACTGCTCGTAGAGCCACAGGAAACGGGTCGGCGTCAGACAATAGCAGACGTGGATCGCCTTCTGGCCGCCGTTTTGGGTTCGAACACCGTGGCAGAAGCCGCTCTTGTTGCTCACTACCAGATCGTAGTCGCTCAGATCCATACGCTCAAACGCACGTGGATAGATCGGCAGGTAACGCTGGTGATTGTCTGCGATGCCCGGCAGCCGCTGCATGAAGCTAGTGTGAATCGGCAGTCGGCGATAGCGGTCGGGCATGTGGTCGGGCGCATACATACTGGTGTAGATTGGCGACTCAGGAAAGATGTCGACCAGTTCCTCCAATACATTCTCCGCGCCGCCCAGCTGATTCAGCCAGTCGTGCACCAGGGCAACCCGCGGCTGGACCGAAGACCCACTACTCATGCCCGTTCCGTCTCAGAAGATCCCGAGTCGCCGCCGTTGAACCCATGATCCGAGTCGACTTCTACAAGGGCTGCCATCTCATGGGCAATGAAATAGCCGATCAGATCCCGATAGAGCTGTTCAACAACATCTGCGTCGAGTCCCTTTTCAGCGGCCCACACTCTTCGCTGCTGCAGCACTGCCTGGTACCGTTCGGGCGCGCGCACATCGTCCGCCGTCGATTTGAAACGCATGATCGCCTTGACGTACTCGAACCGCCGGCCCAGCGCAGCCACGATCTCGTGATCGATGGAATCGATCGCTTCACGGATCTCTTCGATACTGCTGCAATCATCCGGCGCCTTCATCGTGTTCAACCTATCCGACATTCGTCTTCGCTCGTCCCGCACGACTCTCTGGAAAAGCATGACTTTCACCCAACGAAAGTGTGTCAGCATTGTACCGTAGGTAGCAGACCGGTCCAAACCCGATCCCCTGTTCTTCAGGAGAAATAGAAGCAATATTTCATCGAAAAACGCTGCCGCAACCGCTACAAAACACATAGGGCGTATGCTGGGCTCGCTCATGTCCAGTCAGTTTTGGTAGCGCTTGCCGGCATCAATATTGGCCGGACTTCTCCCCCAATGAGTGGATGTGGCGCAGGACGATGTCGACCGATAGAGACCTTGAATCGAGACCCTAGATTGAGATCTGTCACATCGATCATCCCACATGATTGTCTCACATCTGGATACCTTGCGACATGTCATTCTGAACGGGTGCACCAGAGCGTTTTGCAGTCGGGAACCACACCGGCAAATATAGACGATTCTGTAGCGCAAGTACCGCCAATGAAGAATCTCACCAGGTTGTGAGCGTAGAGACCCTGCGCTGGGTCCTCATCGGCCACGAAAGACCTCGGATAACGCTCAGGGTGACAGGTTCGAAAGTGTACGGTAGCAAGATCTCACATCGATCATCGACACTATATGTATCGTCAGTATGTATCGCCAGAAAACGGAGCACATATGTACTCATTTGACATGACAACCGAGCAGAAGATGTTGGTGGATACTGTGCATCGCTATGCCGAAGAACAGCTTCGCACAGTCTACCGCGAGGCGGAAGAAGCACGCGAGATACCAGAGGAAGCAATCCGAACCGGCTGGGAGATTGGCCTTCTGCCCGGTAGCATCGAGGAAGATTTCGGTGGCTTCGGCGAGTATTCAGCCATCACCAGTGCCCTCTACCTGGAAGAATTGGGCTGGGGCGATGTTGCAGTCAGTTTGCATTTGCTGACGCCCAGCCTCTTCGCTACCCCGATAGCCCTCTTCGGCAGCAAGCAACAGAAGGAGGCCTACTTGCCCCTCTTCTGCGAAGAAACGGCCCCCAAAGCGACCGCTGCCATTGTCGAGCCGGTCTACCAGTTCGATCCCGGCGATTTGGAAACAACAGCGGAGAAAGTAGGCGACGGCTTCGTGCTGAACGGCAAGAAGACCTATGTCCCACTGGCCCTTGAGGCGGAGGTGTTTCTTATTTACGCGCAGGAGAAAGGCACAACGCAGGGATTCATCGTGCCTGCGGACACGCCGGGTCTGAAAGTCGGCGAGCGCATCAGCATGATGGGAGCCAAAGCGTTGGCCGTCTACAATCTCGAGCTTGAAAACGTGAAGGCGCCCAAGGCCAACCGACTCGGCGGCTTGAAGGGCATTCGCATCAATCGCCTGTTGACCGTGAGTCGCATCGGTCTGGCAGCGCTGGCGGTCGGGCAGGCACGCGCTGCCTATGAGTATGCCCTCGACTACGCCAAGGAGCGCGAGGCCTTCGGCGAGCCCATTGCCCACCGGCAGAGCATCGCCTTCATGCTGGCTAATATGCGCATTGAGTTGGAAGCCGCACGGTTGGTCACCTGGGAAGCGGCCTATCTCTACGATCAGGGCGAAGACGCCTCCAAGGCAGCGGTATTGGCCAAACAATATGCCGACAAAGCCGTCCTTGAAGTGACGGACAGCGCTGTACAGATTCTCGGCGGACACGGCTACATCCGCGAACATCCGGTAGAACTGTGGCTGCGCAATGGCCGCGGCTTTGCAGCTTGGGATGGGATGTTGGTGGCGTAGCGGGCTACCTGCGGGCAGGCGGATAGACATGTGTTCAGACAATGGAGTAACAGAATGACAATCGAATTCAAGACACCCGAGGCAATCGAAAAGCAACTGCGGCAAGTCAACATTGTTGCAGAGAACGTTATGCGGCCCGAGAGCCGCGTTCTTGATGATCTCGAACACGAGCGGCCGGTCAAATTTATTAATATGATGTGGCCCTCCATGATTGAGATGGAACGCAATAATCTCTCGGCCTCGCTGGCCCGGTCGGCACGCATCGCCAATGGCGTCAATGGAACAAACGGGGTCAATGGGTCTAGCGCCAATGGATCTAACGATGTAGCCCCCAAGGAGAGTATCGCCCACATGCTCTTGATCCACACCGTGGAAGCACTGAGTTGGGGTGATGCAGGCGTCTATCTCTGCATCCCTTCCAGCGCCTTGGCTGGTGGCGCCATCAATGCGGTGGGGACGCCCGAGCAGCTTGAGCGCTTTCTGACTCGTTTCACGGAAGGCGAGCCCAAATGGGGTGCGATGGCCATGACCGAGCCGCAGGCCGGTTCAGACACGAGCAACATTCAGACCACAGCCACCTATGATGCAGAGACCGACGAATGGGTACTGAACGGCCAAAAGATCTTTTGCACCAGCGGAAAGCTGGCGCTTGAGGAGTCCGACGGCATTGTGGTCGTCTGGGCGACGGTGGACAAGGCGGCAGGCCGCGCCGGCATGAAGCCGTTTGTCGTCGAGAGCGGCACGCCGGGCGTAACCATTGCCAAGACCGAGGACAAACTGGGCATCCGCGCCAGCGACACCGTGAGCCTCTTCTTCGACAATTGTCGCATCCCAGCCCAGAATCTGCTCGGCGATGCCGACGTACAGACCGGTGGTGGGAACAAGGGATTTAAGGGCGCAATGAAGACCTTTGACGCCACACGACCCCTTGTCAGCGCCAGCGCCAACGGCATTGCCCGTGCCGCCTTCGAATACACCCGGGACATTCTCGCCAAAGAAGGCGTGCGCATGGATTACACAAAGCCACGCTGGAAACTGAGCGCTGTCCAAGCCGACCTGCTCGAAATGGAAGCCCAGGTCCGGGCTGCCTGGCTGTTGACCTTGAAGGCCACCGCCTTGTTGGACGCCAAGAAAGAGAACAGCTTGGAATCCTCGATGGCCAAGGTCAAGGCGGGCAAATCCGTTGTGTGGGTGACACAGAAGGCCGTAGAGTTGCTGGGGCCGCGTGGCTATTCCACCGAGTTGCTGGTGGAGAAGTGGATGCGCGACGCTAAGATCAACGATATTTTTGAAGGAACCGGCCAGATCAACACGCTGATCGTGGCACGCCAGATCCTGGGATACAGCCGTAAAGAGCTTCGGTAGCTCACCTGGCGGGAATGACGACGTCTATTGACCAGGCCGCCCGTGCAGGCGCAACGTTGCGCCTGCACGGGCGGCCTTTCCATTTTGGGTCTCTGAGAAATTGTGGCGCTAGACCTCCAGGAGGTCTAGCGCCACAATTTCTCAGAGACCCCCTATTTTGCTGCATGCGTCTCCGCAAATAATCGTTCCTCGGAAGCTCTTCAATGGACGTCACCGTCGGGTGCAATTCAGAGTGGGGGCACGTGGAGCGGTCGCCTCACCCTGCTTCGCCTCCTGAACGGAGGCTACGCGTCCCTCTCCAAAAATTGGAGAGGGACCGCCGGGACGCCTGAGGCGTCCCGGCAGGGTGAGGCCAACCTGCCCCCAGCGTGAAATACACCCGTCACCGTCACCATCGTTGACACGACATGATATGGATGCTATGATTCAGCCATTGAATTCAATGATTGAATCCTTGCGACTTGCACGCTATGGCTAGCCAGAACGTCTCATCCGAAAATGAACTGCAACTCTTGGAAGCGCTGGATGGCTCACCGGAGACCACCCAGGCGGAGCTTGCCGCGCAGGTCGGCGTGGCTGTCGGAACGGTCAACTGGTACCTCAAGCGCTGGTCCACCAAGGGCTACGTCAAGGTCAGCCGCATGGGGCGCTGGAACTGGCATTATCTTCTGACCAAGGAGGGCATGGCGGCCAAGGCCCGACTGGCCAGTGAGTATGTAGACGCCTCAATGGCACTTTACCGGCGTACGCGAGCCGAAGCGCAGCGTTTGTTGACGGAGATCAAGGCGGCGGGCTATGAGCAGGTCTACATTGATGGCGATGGTGAGATCGGCGAAATCTGTAGGCTGACCTGTCTTGAAATACAGATGCAGTGGCTGGCTCAACCGGACAATGACCGACCCAGCATCATTATCGATGGCACAAAGCTAACAGTCGCCTGGCCACAGGAGGAAGACGATTGAGCAGAAAGAGCGTATTTGTCAGTGGTTGTTTTGACCTGTTACATAGCGGGCATGTTGAGTTTTTCCAGCGTGCAGCTGCCTTTGGCGATCTGACTGTGGCGTTGGGCTCCGACAAGACGGTCTTAGATCTGAAGGGTCGCCCGCCGATCAACAGCGAAGAAGAACGCCGATTCATGGCCGGATCCGTCTCCTGCGTCCATGAGGCGCTTGTCTCAAGCGGTTCAGGCTATTTGGACTTCGAACCGGAATTGCGCAGGCTGAAGCCGGACCTGTTTGTCGTCAATGAAGACGGCAACACGCCTGACAAACGAAAACTATGCGAATCGTTGGGCATCGAATACGTCGTGTTGCACCGAGAGCCGCACGCAGGTCTCAAGCCACGCTCAACGACAGCCCTGCGAACCGTCCAGCAGTTGCCCTACCGCATCGACTTGGCCGGCGGTTGGCTGGACCAGCCCTTTGTCTCCAAGCATCACCCCGGCTCCGTGATCACGCTCTCCATCGAGCCGACGGTAGAGTTCAACGAACGCAGCGGCATGGCCAGCAGCACGCGCCGGACGGCCATCGACCTGTGGGGTAACCGGCTTCCCCACGACGATCTGGAGCGGACCACGCGGATCCTCTTCTGCTGCGACAACCCGCCGGGCAGCGACTTATGTCTCCGGCTCGCAGGATGCCATCGGCATCGTCTATCCGGGTCTGGCCAAAGCGACCTATGCGGGGGACTACTGGCCACAGCACATTGAGCACGTCGGCCAGGAGAATCTCTTGCAGTTTGTCGAGAACTTGCTCTACCTGATCCCCTTGGGACCGCGCGGTTCGGAGTTTGACGTGCTGAGCGACACCGATATCACGCCGGCCAACGCCAAGGCGCTGGCGGATGCCACCGATGCCTGTTGGCAGGCCATCCAGGAGCAGGACGTGGCGACATTTGGGCAGGCCTTTCGTGCCTCGTTCGAGGCGCAGATCGCCATGTTCCCCCACATGAGCAATCCGCTGGTCGAGGAATTGATCGAGCAGTATCGCGATTCGGCATTGGGCTGGAAGCTGTCGGGCGCGGGCGGAGGAGGGTACCTCATTCTGGTGGCCGACCAGCCAATCGATGATGCATTGCGATGTGTGGCGCGACGAGTCATGGATTGAACCAAGAGACTGATATGACTGAAAGCGATCAGCTTGTACGTGAAGATCTGAATAAAGGTGGATTAGCAACCGGACAGGTTGCCTTGCCGGTGACCATCATAGAACCTTCGACAGGATGGGTCTCGCTCAAGCTGCGCGAGCTCTGGAACTATCGCGAACTGCTCTACTTCATGACCTGGCGCGACATCAAGGTGCGCTACAAGCAGACGGTGCTCGGCGCGGCCTGGGCCATCATTCAGCCCTTCATGACCATGGTGGTCTTCAGTCTATTCTTTGGGCGCCTGGCGGGCATGCCGTCCGAAGGTGTTCCCTATCCGATCTTCACCTATGCCGCCCTGGTGCCGTGGACCTTTTTTGCCAACGGACTCAACCAATCGTCCAACAGCCTGGTGGGCAATGCCAACCTGATCAAGAAGGTCTATTTCCCACGGCTGGCCGTGCCGATCTCCACGGTGTTATCGGGTGTGGTCGACTTCGTGCTGGCCTTTGTCGTACTGATCCTAATGATGTTGGCCTATAGAATCTATCCAACGACCAATATCATATGGCTGCCGCTATTTTTATTGCTGGCGCTGGTCACGTCGTTGGGCGTGGGGCTTTGGCTCTCGGCCATGAACGTCCAGTTTCGGGACATTCGCTACATCATCCCATTCTTGACACAACTTTGGCTCTTTGCCACGCCCATTGCCTACCCGAGCAGCATCGTGCCGGAGCAGTTGCGCCGCTCTATGCACTCAACCCGATGGTGGGGGTCGTCGAGGGTTTCCGCTGGGCGTTGCTGGGCGTGGATACCAAGCCCGGCCCCATGATCTTCGTCTCAGCGCTGGCCGCCGTCGCCATTCTGATCAGCGGGGCCTACTACTTCCGGCGCATGGAAAAGACCTTTGCGGATGTGGTATGATCGGGCATGGCCGCCAGTGATTTTGATGGACTACCGCCTCTTCCTGGGTAGATGAAGGATAAAACACAATGAGTATTGAGTTGACAATTCCCGACTCTGTAACCAGCGCGATTCGACTGCCGGAAGGCAGGATGTCAAAGGAACTCCTCATCGAGCTGGCGATTGCCCTGTATACACAGGACCTATTGTCATTTGGAAAGGCGCGGGAACTTGCGGAAATGGGCAAGTATGAATTTGGCCTGCTGCTTGGCGCACGGGGTGTTCAACGGCATTATACTGCTGAAGAATTGACCGAAGATCTGACCTATGCGCGTGGTAAGTAATACATCACCAATTCTCAATCTGGCGGTTATCGATCAATTGGGCCTGTTGAAAGCTCAATTTGGCACTATCTACGTGCCTGTGGAGGTACTGGATGAATTGCGCCTTGATGAGGGACTTCCTGGCGTACCATCAATCAGACAGGCAATCGACGAAGGCTGGCTACAAGTGCATCCGGTTGTCGACCAAGGTTTGGTCCGCTCATTGGCACGAGATCTGGACAGGAGCGAAGCCGAAGCAATTGCGTTGGCGATGCAATTGAGTGCAAATATGCTATTGTTGGACGAACGTGATGCGCGACGAATTGCCAAAACGTTGGAACTGAACGTAACTGGCGTTATCGGCATCTTGATACGAGCCACAGATATCGGTGAAATTCAGTCGTTGTCAACGGTCCTTGATGAGCTAGAACAGAAAGCAGGATTTTACATAGGCCGCCGATTGCGCCGTCAATTGGCGAAACACTTACAATCCTATGAGTGACATTGCAATCCGCGTTGACAACCTAGGCAAAGAATACCGCATCGGCAGCCATCAAGCGTCCTATCGCACCATTCGCGAAACCCTGGTGGACGCCTTCCAGGCGCCCTTTCAGCGGGCAGGCAGGCTCTTGCAGGGTCAGGCATCGGGCGCTGCCAACCTGAGTGAGACCATCTGGGCGCTCAAGGATGTCTCGTTCGAAATCAAGCAGGGCGAGGTAGTGGGCGTCATTGGACGCAACGGAGCGGGCAAGAGCACGCTCCTCAAGATACTTTCACGCATCACCGAGCCGACAACGGGAAGAGTCGAACTGCACGGACGCGTCGGCAGCCTGCTGGAGGTGGGGACCGGTTTCCACCCCGAGCTGACCGGACGCGAGAACATCTACCTCAACGGCGCCATCCTCGGCATGTCGCGCAATGACATCGAGCGCCAGTTCGACGAGATCGTCGACTTCGCCGAGGTGGAGAAGTTCATTGACACGCCGGTCAAGCACTATTCGAGCGGCATGTATCTGCGCCTGGCTTTTGCCGTGGCCGCGCATCTGGAGCCGGAGATCCTGCTGGTGGATGAGGTGCTGGCCGTTGGGGATGCAAGTTTTCAGAAGAAGTGTTTGGGCAAGATGGGGGAGGTGGCGAGCCAGGGGCGGACGGTCTTGTTTGTGAGTCACAACATGGTGGCGATTCGTAATCTTTGCCCGAAATCCCTGTGGCTGGCCCAGGGGGAATTATTTGATATAGGACCTTCGAATCACCTGGTAGATCGCTATCTGCGTCAGAATCTACAGACCGATACGCTGCGCACGCTTGAGGAAACCATCGCCCTCTTGCCGCCGGATCCTGCATTTCGTCTGAACGGAGTGACAGTGCGGCAGGAAGGGCAGCCGACGGCGCTCGCTGTAAACGGATTACCATTGGAAATCGAAATCCAGTACACCGTCTTCAATGCGACAGATGGACTTCGTGTCTATTTTGACTTGCTCGATGAACATGAAACCATACTCGTTCGAAGTTTTCATGATGATGACATGGATGCCGTCCCTACGATGATGCCTGGACAGTACATTTCGACTGTCACGATCCCGTCGAATTTTCTAGCGCCTAGAAACTACACGTTGCGCTTTCATGGAACAATCTTTAACATTCGAAGCCTCACGCCGGGCGGCGTTGACCTGCAGTTGCAGGTAGAATCCAGTGGTGTGCTCAACAGAGGCTATCCCCACGATCCTATTCGAGCTCGGTTGCAGCCCCGATTGGCTTGGCAGACGACACGATATCTGAATGACAGTAGCCCAACTCTGACAGAAAGCCAGAACACTTATCAAACAGGGACAAAGACTCCATCGCAATGATTCGGCCACCTTATCGACTTAGATACAGTCTTGCAAAATATCTCTATCCCTGGCCACATTTGCGCAGAAATGTCTTCCAGATACGCGACCTTGCATCATTGAAGCGAGCTCTAAATTGGCAATTGGATCCCCTGCTGGACTATGAATTTGTCAATGAATATCAGCATCTAGGTGATTTGAATGACCGACGACGAAAAGATGCCGAAGTCATTGGTGGCGCTTGCCGCAATGCCGGTGACGATATTGTGCTTGAGATCGGCACAGCATACGGCCAGATGACAGCGCTGATGGCGCAAAATGCCGCCAATGCAACAATCTACACGGTAAACATCCCACCCGAAGAGATAGCACGTGGTGGCAAGCTTACGACTTTTGGCCCGGAACGAGCAGATATCGGACGCTACTATCGTCAAGCGGGTATTTCAAACATCCATCAGATCTATGCAAACACAGCCAATTGGACGCCCGATTTTGGGCCGATCGATGTCGCCTTCATCGATGGATCCCACGATGCTGATTTTGTATACAATGACACGCGCAAAATCCTGGACAATTGTCAATCCGGCAGTATTGTCCTCTGGCATGATTTCTCTCCGCCGCTGGCCTTTGCACATCATTGGATCGCTGAAGTTTGTCGAGGGGTTGATCGACTCTATGCCGATCATCATATCGGGGGCCCTATCTATCATTTACAGGATTCCTGGGTCGGACTCTACGTCGTCCCCGACAAACGTTGATCGCGATTGCACCGTCGGGACAGTGCAATCGCGATCTCGTTGAGAAAGGTTACTCAACAGGATATCGAACATGAACATATTGTTGGCCTACTGGTCGCACTCAGCCGGTGTTGACGAATGGTATCGTTCGATTGCATCGGTCGCGCCCAATGGCATATCCGTCACGTGTTTCTCTTTGACAATTGATCCGCCTGGGCCGCGGCTATCTTGGCTACAGCTCAATCAACTCTGGAAACAACGTGACGCCAAATTGCTTGAGTTATATGAGCGCCTGCAGGCAGCGGCTGATCGATGTGATGTGCTATTGAACTACAATGGCGCCAATTTGCACCCGGAGTTTCTTCAGCATCTGTCTACGCTTAACATCTACTGCTGCTTCGACGATCCGGAAAGCAGTTATGATCTCAGCGCGCCGGTTGCGGCCTATTATGATGCCGTCTTCTATGGCAACATCGCGGCCCGCTTTCAATACGAACATTGGGGCTGCCGGAAACTGGCATGGCTACCGGTATTTACGGCGCCTGGAGACGTACCGAACAGAACACAATCCGGGGAGGTACTCACAGGCAAACGAGACATTGATGTCTCGTTTGTCGGCGGCAAATCGCACTGGCGCCACCATCGACTTGCCGCACTCCAGCAAGCTTTTCCAGCAGGACAGTTTTTCGGTCGAGGATGGGACAACGGCTACCTCTGCGACGAACAGATGAACCGACTCTATTTGAGGAGCAAGATTGGCTGGAATGTCCATAACTCTACTGGACCCATCAATCGGCGGCTCTTTGCGCTGGCCGCATACTGCGTGTTGCCACTTTGCGACAACAAGACTGGGTTGGGGCAGATCTTCCGTCTAGGGGCGGAAGCGATAGGCTTTGACACGATCCCAGAAGCAATTGATGCGACAGAGTATTACTTGAACCATGACGAGGAGCGACAACAGATCGCTATCGGGGCCTACAGCCGTTTTTGGCGTGACTATCATGCAGAGGCCCTCTGGCGGAGGATTAAAAAACAGGCGACGGCCTGGATGGCAGAAGCAGAACAACCAGAAAACAGCCCTATACGTATCATCCAGACCACGCCGCCGATAGTGACAGGCATGGCAGTGCGCAAGCTACGGGCAGCAAAAAAACAGTTGGGCCGCAAAGTAAATATGGTGATGCGCGGTGTCAATGCTGCCCGCACTCCAGATCATGGCACCGAGAATTGCCGTTTTTGATGAGTCTGTCTATCTTGGAAAAAGGATTCAAGCGTACAAGGAAAATCCTGAGCGCATGGGTGTCAACCTAGCCAAGACACGTTTGGCACAGAATGAACCACTCGACTGGCCCAATATTCTTGCACTCAACTGGGCTATAACCTCCCTAATCGGCAATGCAAAGAACATCGTCGAAATTGGGTCAGGTACGGGTCCATTTGCCGAGTTTGCATCAGTCGACAGCACACGCCAGATTGACTGCTTCGAACAAGATGATTTTGCCAGGGAGACTGCGATTCGACTACGTTCTCATTCCAACATCAACTACTATAGTGAATACGAAGGCAATCTCAAGGATATCTACGATCTGTTGGTCTCCGTTGAGGTTATCGAACATATTGATGCGCTGGACGGTTTCCTGCGATTCTGCTCTTGCCTGGCGCCGCGTGCGATCTATACAACACCAAACCGAAACGCTTTGGTCGGCACCAACCTTGAGGGACCGCCTCGATACGACGCTCACGTTAGGGAATATACTCCGGGTGAAATCTATTGGTTACTCAAGCAATTCTATCGAGAAGTCTATCTATATTACCTGCCGGATATCTATGTGCCTTGGCTCCAACCAATGACGATCGCAGATGAAGGAACGCCGATCATTGCAGAATGCTTTACACCGATCCGCACAGGTGAGCCGTCTTGAAACGAATGATTAAACATACCCAATGCATATCGGCTTCCTGACACCGGAGTATCCGACCCAAGCAAGACCAGAGGGCGGCCTGGCTATCTACCTGCAGAAGGTGAGTCAAGGACTGGTCGAACGGGGCCACGATGTGACTGTTTTCGTTGCCGGTCCGCAGCCGGACACCGCCGCACAGGATGGCGCCATTGAAATCCGGATGGTTCGTGATGGATGGCTTCAACGCCTCGGCCGTCATATGTCAGGCTCACTCGGTAAAGTCTTGGGCCGTCTTGGCCAGGTACAGACAGCACGGCGAATTGAGCGCAGCGTCTGGAAAGTTCATCGAACCAAGCCGATCGATCTGCTACAGACATCCAGCTACCAAACACCTGGTTACACATTGCGTCACAATGGTTCGATTCCCCTGGTCTGTCGCCTGTCCAGCTACACGCCGCTCTATCGATCTGCCTTCGGTCGTCAGCGAAGCCTGGATGATCACTGGGCAGAATGGCTGGAAATACGCCAAGTGGTAGATGCGGATGCCGTATTCGCGCCATGTGCGCTGACCGCCAATACTTTTGCACGGCTCGAATCGCGGTTGCCCGATGTCATCCGTACACCCTTGGACCAGACGCCTGTGAAACTGGATGAGACGTTTTGGCAGGACAGATTGGCTGGACGCAAGTACTTGCTTTACTTCGGCACGTTCAACCGTATCAAGGGCGTCGACCTGATCGCCGACATCCTCCCTGAGGTATTGGCTAGGCATCAGGACCTCGATGTAGTCTGCATCGGAAGGGACGAAGGCATGCCAGGCGCGCCCAGCCTCGGCGAATACCTGCGACAACAGGCCGGCACCGACCGACGGCGGCTGATGCTTTCGCCGCCGATCGCCAAGGCCCAACTCTATCCCGTGATTGCCAATGCAACCGGCGTATTGATGCCATCCCGCGTCGACAATTATCCCAACGCCTGCCTGGAAGCGCTCATGTTGGGGAAGCCCGTTATCGGGACGAAAGAGTCAAGCATTGACGAGATTATTGTGGACGGGCAAACTGGCATTCTTGTTGAGAACGGCAAGACTGACAGTTTGCGGCAAGGCATCGATCGGCTGCTTGCAATGTCACCTGGACAATTGGGTAAGATGGAATCGCAGGCTGCTTTGGCTGCTTCGGCAATAATGCACGAGGACCGCATAGGTCAACACATTGCCTATTACGAACATGTCATTTCTGAGTTTCATCGGCGTCAAATTTTATGAACTATCCCAGCATCTCGGCCATCATCTGTACCTACAATCGTTCGATGCACCTTGCCGCTGCGTTGGAAAGCCTCTGCACCCAAGCATTGGCGCCGAATTGCTACGAAGTTCTAGTCATAGACAATGGGTCAACAGATGACACGGCAACGGTGGTTGAGCACGTTCAGGGTATCTTTCCGTGGCAGCAAATCCGCTACATCTACGAGTCCCTGCCGGGACTCTCCCATGCACGCAACCGCGGTTATCTTGAGGCCGGAGGACGCTATATCGGCTATCTCGACGACGATGGCAAGGCGCCGCCGGAATGGCTGTACCACGCCCAATCCATCATCGACAGACATCAGCCAGACGGTCTTGGCGGTCCCATCGTCGCTTTTTACTTGGCACAAAAACCGCATTGGTTCAAAGATAACTATGGGTCCGTCTATCGGACGAACCATGCAAGGCCATTGCAGGAGACTGAATTTCTCAACGGCGGCAACATGTTTTTTCGGCGTGATCTCCTAATAGAGTTAGGCGGTTTTGACACGGAGTTCGGCATGAGCGGCGCTTCCATCGGCTATGGTGAGGAGACTGATTTCCAACTTCGGCTACGCGCAGCCAAACCTGATGCCTTTCTCTTCTATGCACCGGAGCTGTACGCCTATCATTTGGTGCGGCCACAGAAATGGTCGTGGCGCTGGCTCATCCGCTCACGCTTTGGCGGCGGCCGGCAGCACTACCATGCGGCGCCGAATCTGTCGTTCCAGCAGACATCGATGATTGTGACGCTGCTGCGATCCGTGGCCAAAGTGGCCATGATCGGCTGGGACCTGCTACTGGGAGGGCCACTGCGCGATCGTGCACGCTATCCAAATGTCCAGAATTACTGGTATGAGCAGACACTTCGTCATGTCGGATCGCTAGGCGCCTACTACGAACATGTCAGGAGCAACCTAGATGGCCACTAGCCGACTGGCGACACCGGTTGTCTTGCTAATTTTCAACCGACCGGACACAACCACAAAGGTCTTTGCCGAGGTAGCAATGGCTAAGCCACGACAGCTTTTTGTTGTAGCGGATGGGCCTCGCCCAGATCACCCTGACGATGCCAAACTGTGCGAAGCCACACGAGCGATCATCGACCAGGTTGACTGGGATTGCGAAGTATCACTGAACTACGCAGATCACAACCTTGGCCTCCGGCGTCGGGTGGCTAGCGGCCTGAACTGGACCTTTGACCAGGTAGAGCAGGCCATCATATTAGAAGATGACTGTGTGCCCCATCCAGACTTCTTCGACTTCTGTACAGGTATGCTTGAGTGGTATCGCAATGACGAGCGAGTGATGATGATTTCAGGTATGAATTATCTTGCCGACAAATATGTTGCAGGTCAAGGCTACTTTTTTTGTCGATATTTCGCCATTTGGGGATGGGCAACCTGGCGACGAGCTTGGCGAAAATATGATGATGAAATGGTAGGCTGGGGTGACCTGAAAGCAAACAACATTCTGCATGGGCTCTGTTCAGACCAGAATCAGGCCCGTTATCTGACGGAAATGTTTGACAGTGTGGCGACAGGAAACACAAATTCCTGGGCGATTCGTTGGTTCTACTCCTGTATGATGAGCTACGGCCTTGCGGCAACCCCGGCGGTCAATCTTGTTACAAATATCGGCGTTTCCGGCACGCATACGCGCCAACAACCTTCGCGCAACCACTTCTTGCCGACCACTCCATTGCCTACAGATGAGATCACGAAGCGTACGTGGATGTATCCGGATATGGAATATGAACGTCTTCTGTATGAGACGATCCTTAGGCGCCCGTATTACCATCGGCTGTTGAAGCGACTAGGCATTCTGGATCTGGCCATCTCGCTGCGTAACCGTTTACGCTAACCATGCGAAAGCGACAATGAGATCCTTCTTGCGTCCGCTCAAAAGAACCGCTTGGTCGTTGGCCGAGCCTCATGCGAAGAAGCGGCTCCTGCGCAATTACTTCGGGACCAATCACGGACGTCGGGCATTGCTCTCCTACGTGGTTTATCCCTTTGTGCTGCCGGTCTCCACGCTCAGCCATACCAATGTGCTTGAATCGACCTTGATGGCTCGCGCTTTGTCGGACCTGAACTACGACGTCGATATCATACACTTCGACAACCGTCGGAAACTGAACTACCAAGAGTATGACCTGATCGTTGGATTCGGCGAGCCCATTGTGAATGCCTACTATGCCAATAACAGCCATGCTCTCATCGTTGGCTTTCTGGCAGGCATGCACAACTACTATCAGAACCTGGCCACCTTGGCTCGCGTCAAAGAGGTGTACGAGAGCAGAAATCAGTGGCTGCTTTCTTCAGGTAGGTTCGTGAAACGAGATCTGGACTTCCATCGTCGAACTGGCGGACGCCGTCATTGTACTCGGCAACGAGACCACGGCTGAAAGCTATCGCCGATACGTGAATCGGGCGGCACTTGTCGTGCCAGCAACGTACCACCACGTGTGTGATGCAGAGACCATTATCTCGGAGAGAGACGCGGACAAGGCGGCCTCGACATTCCTCTGGTTCGGCGGGCACGGGCTGGTTCACAAGGGGCTGGATTTGGTGCTTGATGCGTTCGTGCGAACACCGCAACTGCAACTGCATATCTGCGGTCCCATCGCGGGCGAACCGGCGTTTGCGGCTTGCTTCGAGGTCGAACTCCGGCAGACGCCCAATATCACCTGCCATGATTTTGTTTCCCTAAACTCGCCCAAATTTCGCGCGCTGATGATCCAATGCGCCTTCGTCGTCTATGCCTCCTGTGCGGAAGGCGGCTCGTCCTCGGTTTTGACGGTCGCTGGCAACGGCGGGCTGATACCGGTCGTCAGCGATGCCAGCGCCATCGACATTGGTAGTTTCGGTCTCAAGATTTCGGATTTGACGTCGGACGCCGTTCAGAGGGCTGTCGAAGCTGCGGCCGGCCTGTCACCGGCAGAGATCGTGTGCAGAAGTCGGGCGTCTGCGTTACACTATGCAACCGAAAACAGTGCTGAACGATTTGCCGGCGTATTCAAGCGCTCGATTTCACAAATACTCACAGAGAAAAAAGGATGATGATCGGACCCAAGATCGAAGCTGAGGCTATGTGGTGACAACCTCTTGTAACGCTTGCGGCCTTGTGGCACAACCATTTGCCCAGGCCATCCTGCTTGACAAACATCAGGTCCAATATTTCCGCTGCGAAGCCTGCGGCTTTGTGCAGACGGAGACGCCTTTTTGGCTGGACGAGGCCTACGAACGCGTGATCACATCGAGTGATATCGGCCTTGTTTCGCGCAATGTGCAGACATCCGTGATCACACGTGCCGTGATCCGAGCGCTCTTTGATAGCCAGGGACGCTTCCTCGACTATGGAGGCGGGTGGGGGATCCTCGTTCGCCTGATGCGAGATTCAGGCTACGATTTCTGTAGATTTGATCAATATGCGGAAAATCTCTTCGCCCAGGGCTTCGATCTGACGGAAGAGGACGACGGCAGCTTCGAGTTGCTGACTGCGTACGAAGTCTTTGAGCACCTAGTCGATCCCCGTGAGGAGATCGCTCAGATGTTGACACTCTCCAAGAGCATTCTTTTCAGCACGCGCCTGATTGGCACGCCGCCGCCCATGCCGAACGAGTGGTGGTACTACGGCCGTGAACATGGTCAGCATGTCTCGCTCTTCTCTCGCCAGTCGCTGGAAGCAATCGCACGTGAGCATCAGCTCAACTTCGTGACCAACGGAAGCTCCATCCATTTGTTTACACCCAAGAGGATATCCTCGCGTCTGTTCAACCTGATCACGCGTTATCGGTTGGGGCAGGTCTGGGACATCGTGTCCCCGCGCCGTTCGTTGCGCGCCCAGGACTATCACGCACTCACGAGGTTGAAGCTGGATTCATGAAGAAAAGTGAGCTGCCATGAACGTCGCAATCGACGGCAACATCTACGAACGAACGGGCGCAGCGGGTATCACACGCACATATGACGAAATTCTGCCGCGAATCTGTGAATTGGACGCTCAAACAAAGATAACATTGGTGACGAGCGCCAGTGTCGGGGGGGCGCTTCCCACCCATACACACATAACACATAGAACGCTTCCGTCCTTCGACAGATGGATGAGACCCAGGCGTCTGTGGCGGCAGACGCCATACCGAGTCCGGCAGAGCCTGCTCAGCCGCATCTCCGCAGAGCCAAAGACGATCTGGCATTCGACCTACTATTCATTGTTGCCAAACAGTGGCGCGGCCCGCATCGTTTCTGTATACGATATGATCCATGAGCTATTTCCGTCAATCTTTGCCGGTTCCGGCGTCAAGGCATTTCAGCATCAGAAACGCCATGCAATCCTTGAGGCGGACTGTTTACTCTGTATCTCGCACACGACGCGTCATGATGTATGCGAATTTTTCGGCATCGATCCCGAGAAGACAAGGGTAACGCCACTCGCGCCCAGCCCGATCTTTCAACCGCTGCCGACATCCGAGGAAATCCGACCAGTTTCGTTCAATAAACCCTACTTTCTCTATGTAGGCGCACGTTGGGGATACAAAAACTTCGACTGCGTGTTGAGCAGTATTGCGGCCTGGCCGCTGCGCCATGATTTTGACCTGCGTGCCGTCGGACCGCCGTGGACGCAAGCGGAAAAAACTCGGCTTCGAGATCTCGGTCTTGAAGAGAACGTTTTTCTGCACACGGGTGTCGACGATGGCGAACTACGCAGAATGTACTGCCATGCCGTCGCCTTCATTCACCCGTCACTATACGAGGGGTTTGGTATCCCGATCCTAGAGGCGATGGCGTGTGGATGCCCAGTGGTTGCCTCGCAGATACCATCCAGCATTGAGATCGCAGGAGAATGTGCACTATTTTTCGTTCCGAACCAACCAGCATCCCTAGCCACGGCGCTGGATGGCGCGTTGATTTCGGAGACTGCCCAGAGACTGGCACGGGCAGGTCCGGCACGGGCGGCGCAGTACTCCTGGAATCGCACAGCGGGCGAAACCCTTGCAGTCTATCGGGAGATGCTGACCGATTGAGCATCGATGTCGCCGAGTCCTGTTCTAGCCACAAAGGCCAAACATGGAACTCATCATCAACGAAAAGCTGAAGTTCCACCTGATCGTGGCAAAGCATAAGAGTGGGACGATGAGTGGTCAGCCATTGCCAAAATTCTGGTGCAGCAATTGTGTGAGGTACATCGCGTGACCATGCAGAAACGGCCACTGGTTTCTATCATCACGCCCTCTTACAATCAGGGTGAATTCCTGGATGCTACGATGCGCTCCGTGTTCGAACAGGATTACGCACACATCGAGTACCTTGTCATTGACGGCGGCTCCACAGACGGGAGCGAAGCCGTCATCCGCGGTTATGGCAGCCAACTGGCCTATTGGGTTTCCGAGCCGGACAACGGCCAGGCCCATGCCATCAACAAAGGCCTTCAGCGCGCCACCGGCTCCATTATCGGCTGGCTCAATTCGGATGACGTGATGTTGCCGTCTACGGTGAGTCGGGTCATAGAGACCTTCCAGGCGGAACCAGATGTCGATGTCGTTTACGGGCGGCTCAACCGCATCGACGACGCCGGCAACCCGGTACCAACGCCCATATTGCCCAAAGATCAGGTCACCTTCGACAACCATCACGCCATCGGTGAGTGCATTGTCAACCAGCCCGGCTCATTCTGGCGACGTCGCGTCATGGAGCAGGCCGGATTGTTGAATGAAGATCTCAACTACGCGTTGGACTACGAATACTGGGTTCGGCTACTGCTGGCAGGCGCACGCTTCAAGCGCTTGCCAGAACCCGTTGCCGATTTCCGGCTGAGTGCAGACTCCAAAACCGTGGGTCAGACAACGTCGATGGCCCGCGAACATCTGGCAGTCATCGATGCTTTCATTGCCGACCCAGATTTGGCCAAAAAGCTGGATGTCTCTGACGCAGAGTTACGGGACCAGGCGCGGCAGGGTAAAGCATTGATCAACCTCTATGCGTTCTACGGAGCCATGAAGGAGGATGGCATTGGAAGCGACGCTGCCGGCTGGCTAAGGGCTGCGATCCGTACCCATCCACAGATCTTGTTGAGTCGCCGCTGGTTCGATCTTGGCATGGCGAGCATTCGAAGGCGTGTGTCCCGATGACGCAGAATCAGTCGATCCTCTTTGATGCTCGGCTTGTGCTGGAGAAGCCTACCGGGATCGGCCAATATATCGCTTCATTGCTACCGGAATTGATTCAACAGGCGCCGGATACACATTTTCATCTGCTGCGGCGAAGTGATCCTTGGCATGGCTACAGCATGGAAAACTGGACGGCACCAAACTTGACCCAGCATACCAGCGCAATTCCTCACATGTCATTGAGTCAGAACCTTACTGTTCCAAGGTTGGCGAGAAATCTTGATGCAACTCTGATCCATTACCCACACTTTGATGCGCCTGTATGGTTCGGCAATGTGCCTGTTGTTGCGACCATTCACGATGCCAAGTATCTGATTCAGCCCGATTCTTTCGGTAGGCTGAGTTATGCAAAACGGCAATACATGCGCTTGTGCTATTCTCGAACGCTGAATAGAGCAAAGGCCGTTGCCGTCGATTCACAGAGCACAGCCGATGATCTGCAACGATTGTATGGCAGACTAGGCGCCAACACGTCGGTGATTCATCTGGCCGCTGACCCGCGCTTTCAACCATCGTCGCCGGAAACCGTCGCAGAAGTATGCCAGCAATTTCATCTCCGGCGCCCATTCATCCTGTCTGTCGGCGAATTGCGCCCACACAAGAATGCCGTTGGCCTTCTTCACGCCTATGCGCGAAGCTGGAGTAAGGAGACGCACGATCTCGTTTTTGTTGGTCAAGCATATCAGGACTATCGTCAACCCTGGGCTGAGACCGCCGCTTTGAACCTACAAGGTCGAGTCCACTTTTTGACAGATGTCGAGTTCATCGATTTGGTTGCGTTATATGGCGCCGCAGATCTCTTTGTATTGATCTCGCTACATGAGGGCTTCGGTCTGCCGGTCCTTGAAGCGATGGCATGTGGCACACCCGTGATTGCGTCTCGAACAACTGCCACTGGTGAAATTACCGGAAATGGTGGTATCCAAGTCGATCCCACGGATACGGAAGCGGTTGCTGACCAAATTGACGTAGTACTGAACGATGCTTTGCTGTACAAAACCTGGGTCGAACGGGGCCGACAGCGCCAGTCCGAATTCACATGGCGGCGTACTGCACTAAAAACACTCGATCTATATCAGAGAGTCTTTCTGTGCCAATGACCACACGCATCCTCCACCCCATCACCCGCCTGATCATCGGCGGCGCACAGGAGAACACGATTCTGACCGCGGCACTACTGCCGCCCAACCGCTGGGATGTGGACGTGGTCTGCGGCCCTCAGAGCGGCCCCGAAGGCAGCCTCATCAACGTGGCTCGGAAACAGGGGGTCTCTCTGATCATCGAACCCTCGCTGGTGCGCGAGATCAACCCGCTCAAAGATCCGCTGGCCCTCTTTCGCCTGACCCGCTTGATCCGCCGGGGCGGATACGCCATTGTCCATACTCACAGCTCCAAGGCCGGTATCCTCGGCAGATGGGCGGCAAAATTGGCCGGAACGCCCGTCATCGTGCACACTGTCCACGGTTGGGGACATCACGATCGCCAGCATCCACTGGTGCGCCAAATCTACATCTGGTTGGAAAAACTGACGTTGCCCATCACCGACAAACTGATCGTGGTCTCTCCGCTAAACATTGAGAAGGGTCTGCAGGACGGCATCGGCAGGCCCAAAGACTATGTGGTGATCCGCAGCGGCATTGAACTGGACCGCTTCGGACACCCGCAGGTGAAACGCGAGCAGACCCGTGAAGCTTGGGGCATTCCCATTGATGCCACACTTGTCGGTACTGTGACACGCCTGTCGGCGCAGAAGGCGCCGCTAGATTTTGTGATCGCCGCTGCCGAGGTGTTGGCCCAACATCCCGGCGTCTATTTCATGATAGTCGGCGACGGTCCGCTGCGCGACGATGTCGAATCGCTGGCCGCAGGACTGGGCATTGCAGAGCAACTGATAATGACCGGGTTGCGGCGAGATATCCCCGAACTGATGGCAGCATTTGATCTCTTTGTGCTCTCCTCGCTGTGGGAGGGGCTACCCAGGGTGCTGCCACAGGCCATGGCAACGGGTCTGCCGCTGGCGGCGACGGCGGTCGATGGTAGCATTGAAGTGATTGAAGATGGCGTCAATGGCCTCTTGACGCCACCGGGTGAGCCGGAGATGTTGGCCGTTGCCATATCGCGGCTGCTGGAAGATCGTGAATTGATGGAACGAATGGGGGCGATCAATCGTGAACGGGTCGTCGAGTTCAGCGCCACCCGAATGGTCGATGAAATTGCCGGCCTCTATGTTGATTTGATGACGGCCAAGAACATTCAGTCGAAGAGGATGTCAGGAAATGCAGGTTAAATTTGGATTGATCGGGTGCGGTAGAATCGCGCCACGTCATGCTCAATCGTTGGAGCAGTTGACACAAACCCATCTGGTCGCGATTGCAGATATCCGCTCAAGCCGGGCGCAGCATTTCTTCGAGGAATACGGTGCACAGGCATACACAGACTATCATCAATTGCTGCAACGCCCAGACATCGACGCTGTGACGATCTGTGTGCCCAGCGGCCTACACGCCCAGGTGGCCATTGACGCGCTCAACGCCGGCAAGCATGTGCTGGTCGAAAAGCCCATCGCGCTCAATCTGGCCGATGCCGACGCCATGATCCGCACGGCTGAGGAGAAGGATCGGCTCCTGGGCGTGGTGCTGCAGAACCGCTACAATTCGCCCATGCAACGGCTGCGCAGGCTGGTGGACGAGGGCGGCCTCGGCAAGCTCAACCTGGGCAACGCCTGTGTGCGCTGGTTTCGCCCCCAATCCTACTACGAGGACGACTGGCACGGCACCATCGCCATGGACGGCGGCGCGCTGATGAACCAGAGCATCCATCACATCGACGCCTTGCAGTGGTTCATGGGACCGGTCCATTCGGTGCAGGCCTACACATCGACACTGGCCCACAACATGGAGGCCGAAGATGTGGGTGTGGCTGTGCTGCGCTTCGCCAACGGTGCGCTGGGCAGTATCGAAGGCTCAACGTTGACTTGGCCGCAGAACCTGGAAGGATCCGTTTCCATTTTCGGTGAGCACGGCTCCGTCAAAATTGGCGGGACCGCGCTCAATCGCATCACGCTATGGAAGGTAGAAGGCCAGTTGGAACAAGAGGCCGAGCTGCTGACCAGCCAGCGTGTGGACCCGCCGACGGTCTATGGCTACAGCCACCGCGAGGTCATCGATGACTTTGCCGACGCCATCATCCATGGCGGAGCGCCCAGCACGCCCGGTGAAGAAGCGCGCACCTCTCTGGCCCTGGTGTTGGCCATCTACGAGTCGGCCCAAACCGGGCGCGAAGTAGTGTTGA
Organism: uncultured Chloroflexia bacterium; assembly: GCA_963848115.1. Taxonomy (GTDB): domain Bacteria; phylum Chloroflexota; class Anaerolineae; order Caldilineales; family Caldilineaceae; genus JAWKOK01. The sequence continues at coordinate 454,254 of CAWKCP010000025.1, forward strand.
GCCCGATGGCCTGAGTTGAATCCGTTTGAAATCTCATGTCTCTTTTGACCCATGTTGTGCGCTACGGTAGGATAGAGACCGTCGTCGTCAATTCAAGACGCGCATAGCCGACACTCATCGATCGGTCACTTATCAGTCGATCATTCATCAAACACGCCGGTAGATCTGTCCATGAAAACCCGAACCAAAATTGACCAGTGGTGTGAAGCCGTTATCGAGGCCGGATGGTTGGCCGCGCTGGTGCTGGCGCCCTTGTTCTTCAACGTTTTCTCCAGCCGTGTCTTTGAGCCGGACAAGATCAGTCTGTTGCGATCGCTGGCGCTGATCATGTTGATGGCCTGGTTGCTCAAATTGGTCAACGGCGGTCCGGCATGGTTGCCCGCCTTTCGGACTGGCAGTGAAGTTCAAGCTGAAGACGCCCCAGTTCGATGGACCAGTTTCTGGCGTATCCCCTTTCTCATCCCTATCCTTTTACTGATCTTTGCCTATGGCATCAGCACGATCTTCAGCGTAGCCCGATTCGTTAGCTGGTGGGGCTCCTATCAGCGGCTCCAGGGTACCTACACTTTTCTCGCCTATGTAATTATCGCCCTACTCGTGATGGCCCACCTGCGCAGGCCGCAACAGGTCCGTCGGCTTCAGTATGCGGTGATCATCACCAGTCTGCCCATCGCAGTCTACGGAATCATCCAACACTACGGCATCGATCCGCTGCCCTGGGGGGGTGATGTGAGCACACGCGTCGCCTCAAACGCCGGCAATGCCATCTTCCTGGCAGCCTACTCTGATCATGGCTGTCTTTCTCACACTGGAACGCATCTATAGTAGTTTCGCTTATCTGCTTTCCGGCAACCGTGAAGAGCAGAACGCCAGTCAAGATATGCCGGCGGCGCTGGCGGGCGGCGCCTATCTCTTCATATTTATGGTACAGGTGTTGGCCATCTTCTGGACCCAGAGTCGCGGTCCCTGGCTCGGCTTGTTCCTAGGGGTCTACGTCTTTGTGCTCCTGACGTTGAGCGCGCTACGTCCCCGCTTCCACCGGGGCGCACTGCTCGGCTGGGTGGGCCTCGGCATACTGGGCGTGGTTGTGTTGGTATTGATGAACACGACCACGCTCTTCAGCCCGCTGCAGTCGGTTCCGTATGTAGGTCGTCTAACGTCACTGCTTGACCAGGGCAGCAGAACGGCACAGGTCCGCATCCTGATCTGGGAAGGCGCAAATGACCTGTCAGTACCCCATGAGCCGCTGGTCTATCCCGATGGTGACAAGGATTCGGTCAATGCCATCCGTCCCCTCATCGGCTATGGGCCAGAGACCATGTGGGTTGCATTCAACTCATTCTATCCCCCCGATCTGGCCCATGTGGAAAAGCGCAACGCCAGCCCCGACCGTTCTCACAATGAGACGTGGGATTCGTTGGTGATCACAGGGTTTGTCGGCTTTATCGCCTACATGTCGCTCTTCATCTCGATCTTCTACTGGTCCCTCCGCTGGCTGGGACTGCTCGTGAACCGGCGCGACACGCTGCTCTTCGGCGGGCTGTTGGCTTTCTTCAGCATTGGGCTGATCGTGCTCTTCTACCTGACGGACGGCAGTTGGCGCTTCTTCGGTGTTGCCCTGCCCGCCGGTCTGGAAGCAGGTCTCGTGCTCTACATCATGCTGGCGCCCTTTCTTCATCCGGACTACAAGCCCGATCCGGCTGACATCCCGCGGCAGTTGCTGATCGTGGCCATTCTCTCCACGGTAGCCGCCCATTTCGTAGAAATCCACTTTGGCATTGCGATTGCCGCCACACGAACCTACTTCTGGATCTTGACTGCCCTGTTGCTTGTGTTGGGTATGCGCTGGGCGCTGGTCGAGCCGTTCGCAAAACGCAGTCAACAGGCTTCGGCAGCCGATGGAGCCGACGCTGCTGTATCCACGCCAGCCCGGTCAAAGCGCGGGGTGGGACGCAAGGGACGATCAGGAGCGACAGGCAATTCCCCAACAGCCCAAAATGGCTGGCCACTCGTGCCGTCAACCGTTCTTGTCGTCCAACTCATCTTCCTGACCTTTGTCTTCATCTACACAACCAATGGGCTCGGGCTCGATAACGCTCTGTCCATTTTGTTCAACAGCATCTTGAAACGGATCGAACAGGGCGGCGCCATTTCCAGCCCGGCGATTCTGTTCCTCATGCTCTTCACCTGGCTGGTCGGCGCCACAATTGGGCTAGCGGAGGAATCGCTGAGCCGACGAAACGGCGCGCGCATCTCCTGGTGGCTCAAGGCCTATGCTGTTCACGCACTGATTGTTTGGGGAAGTTGGTTCCTCTATGGCCTGATCCAAGGCCGACGACTGATTCCGGGCATTTCGGGGCGAGATCTTGACAGCCAGCTCAATATGGTCAGTAATCATTTCGCCACCTTCACCTGGATCGTCATCTTATGGGTCGATGGTAGCCGGAACGGTCTGGGCATGGCCCTATCTACGTGATAGGCGGCTGCCGGTCGGCAGCCGAACGATTGTGACCGCAGTGGTGGGCGTAGTTCTGGCCGCCATCATGTTCACAGCCATCAGCAATTTCAACATCGGCCTGGTCCGCGCCGATATTATCTATAAGCAGGGCCAACAGTTCGACAGCCAACGCAACTGGGTGAGCAGCATCGAACTCTATCGCCGTGCACTCAGGGCACGCGCGACCGAAGATCACTACATGCTCTTCCTGGGACGAGGCCTGCTTGAGCAGGCCAAGCTTGCGCCGGCGGATGCACCGTCGAGGCTGCCGGCAGAACCCGAACTGAGCGACGTGTTGGGATTGGCGCCTGAGCAGATCAGTCTGATGCCTAGATCCGATCTGTTGAGAGCTGCCGAAGTCGTATTGCTGGAAGCGCAGCGGGTGAACCCGTTGAACACAGACCACACAGCCAATCTAGCCCGACTCTACCGCACCTGGGCCGATCTGACGCTGGACGATCCCGAAGCCAGACAGGCATTGCTCGACAAAAGCATCGCGCAGTACGAGCTTGCGGTCACGCTGAGTCCCAACGCTGCCCATCTATGGAATGAGAAGGGCAATGCCCATCTGGCCCAGGGCGAGCGCGATGTGGCCGAAGAGATCTACCTACATAGTCTCTCCATCGATGATCTCTACGATCAGACCTACCTCCTCCTGGCCGATTTCTACGACGGGAACGAAGAGTACGATAAGTCAGTTGAATTACTGCAGGATGGAATCGCCAAGATCGATGCCAGCCGCCGCCACAGGGTCACGGCCGGGCTCTACAGCTACTTGAGCGTCGCCCAAGCCCGAAATGGCGACACCCAGGGCGCAATCGACGCCAATCTCAAGGTCCTTGAACTTGAGCCCAACAATATCGGAGCGCATGCGCAATCTTGCCCTGCTCTATCGAGATCTCGAAGCAGCTATCCAGAGGCCATCAACTGGGCAAATCAGGCCATAGATGCCACCAACCCGGAGCGAATCTCTGATATCAAGCAGTTGCGTTCTGTGCTGATTGAGATCTTCGGCATGACGGAAGACGAGGATCAGATCATTGCCCAGTACGAGTTGATTCGCGATCTGGATCCGGAGGATATCCAGAACCTTCAGACGCTCAATCAGTTCTACATGCAGCGTCTGGAATGGAACCAGGCGGTCGACGTGCTACGGGCATTGTCCGCTCTGCAGCCCGGGGACTATCACCATCCGCTGGCCATCGCACAGGTGCTGCAACAAGTCGGGCAGACCGATGAAGCAATTGCCTTTGCCAGACAGGCGCTCGAACTGGCGCCTGACAGTCAGAAGCAGGAGATCGAACAGTTCATCGCCCTGTTGGCAGGTGATTGAGCCGGATGACCCCCTACTTCTTGATGGCGATCAGCGCGTTGATCCTGGCACTGGGCAGTACGCCGCTCTTGCGACGCGTTGCGTTGCGTGCCGGCGTGGTCGATGCCCCGGCGACCCGCAAGATCCACGGCAGCCCCGTTCCCATGCTAGGCGGCGCCGCGATCTACATCGCCTTCATTCTGGCCTTGCTATTCTTCGGTGATCGGCGCTATGTTAACGAAATCGTGGGCATTTTCGCTGGCGCTACGCTGGTCAGCCTCATGGGACTGGCCGATGACCGATGGGGGCTGGGAAGTTATGTCAAGCTTGGAGGTCAAACCGCCGCCGCTCTGATCCTAATCTACAGCGGCGTTCAAGTCCGTCTGTTCAACAGCTGGCTGGATATCGTGATCACGTTGGTCTGGGTGATCGGCATCACCAATGCCATGAACCTGCTGGACAACATGGATGGACTGTCCGGCGGAATCGCCATGATTGCATCTGTCTTTTTTACCTTGCTGGCAGCGATGAGCGACCAATATTTGGTCGGCGTCCTGGCTGCCGCACTGGCGGGAGCCTGCGCCGGCTTTCTCTTTCACAACTGGAACCCGGCCCACATCTTCATGGGGGATACGGGCAGCTTGTTCATTGGATTTCTATTGGCGGCAGTTGCGATCAAGCTGCGCTTCCCCTCCAACAGCAACACGATTACGTGGATGATCCCATTGATGGTCCTCTGTGTGCCCATCTTCGATACGTCTCTGGTCTTTATCGGGCGACTGCGACGGGGGAAAAATCCACTGACGACGCCGGGCCGTGATCATCTGAGCCACCGCCTTGCGATCCAGACGGGGAGTCGTCGAGAAGCAGTGCTACTCTGTTATCTCATCGGCGGGGCCGGTGGTCTCGTCGCCGTATTCTTAACCCAGGCTACACGCACGGAAGCCGTAGTGGCCGCCGCAGTCGCCGTTTGCATAGGGATCTATGGTCTGTGGCGGCTCGATTTTCACAATGGAGGCATCGGTCAGTCCGGATGACCGGTTTAGCCGACAGATTCTAGAACCATTTTGGAGGATTCTTTGAACACTGTACAAAACGACTCATTTGAACGAAGCAAGATTCGAACTGTTGGACTCGGTCTGGCTCTGACGCTGTTGCTGGCGCTCATCCTCTCTGCATGTTCGTCACCGGTTGCGCCGGTCGCCGAAGACGCTGAAGCGGATATTGTCGAAGAAGAGATCACGGCCACGCCTGAACCTGAAGCTGAGGCAAGCGACGCTGAAACGAGCGAAGAGACGACTGCGGATGAAAACGCCAATACCGGAGGCAACGCCGTTTCGGTACGCGACATGGACCCGGCGGAGCGCAACGAATACTACGACGCGCCCCCGGAGATGACAATCGATCCTGCAAGCTACTACTATGCAACAATCCAGACCGAGAAGGGCGATATCAAGCTTCAGCTCTTTGCGGATCAGTCGCCCAAAACCGTAAACAATTTTGTCTATCTGGCAAACGAGGGCTTCTACGACAACACGTCATTCCACCGTGTGATCGACGGGTTCATGGCCCAGGCCGGCGACCCGACCGGGACAGGCATGGGCGGCCCCGGCTATCAGTTTGAGGATGAGATTGCATCCGGGCTCAGCTTTGATCGCCCTGGTCTGCTGGCTATGGCGAACTCCGGCCCCGGCACCAATGGCAGCCAGTTCTTCATCACCTTTGCACCGACAGAATGGCTCAACGGCGGACACACCATCTTCGGTGAAGTGATCGAGGGCAACGAGATCCTCAACGAGATCACGCGTCGGGATCCCATGGCAGACAGCGGCACGGACGGTGATATGATCACCTCGATCCTCATTGAGGAAGGAACGGAGAGCCTACTGCCGACGCCAACGCCCCTACCGCCCACGCCGACTCCCTTCCCGCCCAGCAGCATGGAGGCGGATGAGCGACCGTTGGCCGAGGTTGAGCCTGCAGAACGGGCCAACTACTTCAATACCGAACCGGAAATGAGCATCGATCCGGCGAAGAAGTACACGGCCACCATCGCCACCAGTCAGGGCGACCTGGTTGTTGAATTGCATGCCGACAAAGCGCCCGTGGCCGTGAACAACTTTGTCACGCTGGCCGATCTCGGATTCTATGATGGTCTTCCTGTCAATCAGATCATTCCCGAGCAGGTCGTCATCATCGGCTCGCCGGACAATGATCCCGTCAACGACGCCGGCTACCAGTTCGACGCCGAGTTGGGTCTGGATGTGACGCCCGACAAAGGCTCTATTGCCTACATCCCAATCCAGAACTCGCCGGCAGAGCCGATCCGCAGCAGCAGCAGCCAACTGTTGATCGCGCTGATTGCACCGCCCATCGAATCCAATCTCTCCTTCAGTTTCTTTGGCCAAACTGTCGAAGGGTTGGATGTGCTGGATCTATTGACCGTGGATGACGTGATCGAGTCGATCACCATCGAGGTCGAGTAGCGTACACACCGAAGAAATCGATCAAAGAGACGCAAGGCCGGGGGCGACGCCCCCGGCCTTGCGTCTCTTTGATCTCGCTGTCACCGGCAATCATTTTTGTCGGAACAATCACAGAATCAGGACCGTCTTAGAACTGGCGATTGAACAACTCAGTGATTTTCCTGTGGACCATTGTTTAGTTCTCACGCCAACGTGCGAACGGGGCAGATTGACCACCATGCGATTGGATTAGGCCCGTGCGCACGAAGGGCGTGCGCACTAAACATCGCTTTCTTTCTAATCGGGCGTTCATATCGGTCGTTCAAACCGACAAAGAGGTAGGCAATGGCTAGAAAATCTCTTCAAACATATCTGAGTACCCTGTTGCTGGTCGGACTCTTTCTGACCATCCTCCCTGCGGCGCCGGTGGACAGTGCACCATACCACGGTCCGTCAACCAGTCCGCTATCCCAGGCCAGTGCAGCAGTTCAACGTCAAGAACTCCCCGACGAGGATTCTTCCGGCCTGACCATCGTGCTGAGCGAAGGCGCTGAGCAGCCTGCTGAATCAGTACAACTGCCTGTGGCAGAGACTGCGCCGCTGACCGACAGCGAAGTTCAACAGATCTCCGACCGTCTGCCGCCGTTGGAAGTGGAAACAAGCGACACGCAAGAATTACGCCTGCCGGAACGCTCTTTGCCGCCGCCACGCACCGGCGATACCATCGACGAGCCCTTCCCGCCTGTCGAACAGATCGACGCGCCTGCCGTGCCCGATGATGCCGAGAGCGGGCCATTGGAGGTGCTGCGCTACGCGCCCGAAGGCGCGGTGCCCATCGCACCGTTCCTCAACGTTACCTTCAATCAGCCCATGGTTCCGCTGGGCACGTTGGAACAACTGAGCGCGGCCGACGTTCCCGTCACACTGACGCCGGCGTTGCCGGGCATCTGGAAATGGCTGGGGACCAAGACGCTCTCCTTTGAATATGCGTCAGACGAGATCGACCGCTTCCCAATGGCCACCGAATACACGGTCGAAATTCCTGCCGGCACGACATCGGCCGTAGGCGGCATCCTGGCAGAGAGCGTTGAATGGACATTCAGCACGCCAACCACTGGCGTGGTCGCTACAGCGCCCAACTACGGGCCGCAACCGCGCGACCCGCTCATCTTTATCGCCTTCGATCAGCGCATCAACCCCCGGGCCGTCCTGGATACCATCAGCGTGACTGCCGGCCGCAGCACCTACGCGATTCGTCTGGCGGATGAGGCGGAGATCGCCGAGGACGAAGCGATCCAAAGGATGGTCGAGCAGACGCCGGAGAGCCGTTGGCTGGCGTTCCGCGCCGACGAACTCTTTCCGACTGACACAACTATCAACGTAGTCGTCGGGCCGGGCACGCCGTCGGCCGAAGGCCCGCTGACAACACCCAAAGCCCAGAGCTTCTCATTTCAAACATACGCTCCGCTGCGCATCGAACAAGCACGCTGCAGCTACTATGACAACGAATGTCCGCCCTTTTCACCGCTGTCAATCATCTTCAACAATCCCCTCGATTCGGCATATTTCGACGAGTCGCAGATCAGCATCGACCCGGCAATCCCCGGCGTTGTCGTCAACCAATTCGGCAACAGCATCCAGATCGAGGGCATGAAGGAAGGCAACACCACCTACCGGGTGACAGTTGACGGCGATGTGCGTGACATCTTCGGCCAAACGCTGGGACAGGATGAGACCCACACGTTCGAGACCTCGGCCATGCCCAGCTATCTGACCGGACCGGACTTCTTGACCACGCTGGATCCTTCTTCGGTTCAGCCGACGTTCAATGTCTATTCCGTCAATTATCCACGTCTGGTCGTCAAGGCCTATGCCGTAGACCCAGGCGACTGGCCGGCCTACGCCGAATACATGCGCGAGTTGCGCTATGAGGACAATCCGCCCGATCCGCCGGGCGTCGAGGTGATGTCCAGGACCATCCAGATCGACGGCGCCGACGATCAACTCACCGAGACTCCCATCGATTTGAGCCCGGCGCTGGAGGGCGAGACCGGCCACGTGATCATGATGGTCACGGTCCCCAACATCCCTGTCCTGGACACCCTAATGCGACGGAGCCATCCCGTCGTGATCTCCTGGGTACAGGTGACCCAGATCGGGCTTGACGCAGTGGTGGATCACAGCGAGATGACCGCATGGGCCACGGCTCTGAGCGATGGCGCGCCCTTGGGCGATGCCGAGCTCTCCCTGCTGCCCTCAGGCGTCACGGCCACGACCGACGAAGCGGGCCTAGCCACGCTGATGCTCTCTGACGAAGGCGATTCGCTGCTCGTCGGCCAATTGGGGTCTGACATGGCCATTCTGCCCGAAAGTAGCTACTACTGGAACGAGGGCGGTTGGCAACGACACGATGTCAGCGACATGCTGCGTTGGTACGTCTTCGATGACCGCCAGATGTATCGGCCAGGTGAAGAGGTCCATGTCAAGGGGTGGATGCGACTGATCGGCGGGAAGCAAGACGGCGACGTGGGCCTGCCTCAGACGTCTGGCGTCTCCGTCCAGTATACGCTGGTCGATTCGCGCGGCAATGAAGTGCTCACCGACGTGGCCGAAGTCAATGACCTGGCCGGGTTCGACCTGGCCTTTACACTGCCGGAGAACATGAACCTGGGACAGACTTATCTCAGGTTGACTGCCCAGGGCCTGCCCGATCTTGGCGGCGGAACCCCAGAGGTCGGTATCGAACCACGCCATTCGGCCCCGGACGAGAGTTGGCAGAAGCAGTATGACCACACCTTCCAAGTGCAGGAGTTCCGCCGGCCCGAGTTCGAGGTTTCGGTGGGCAACGAGTCTGAAGGTCCCTTCTTCCTGGGCGACGAGGCGACTGTCTCGGCTTCGGCTGCCTATTTTGCCGGCGGGCCACTGCCCAACGCAGAGACTTTCTGGGCAGTCAGTGCTTCGCCAGGCAACTATTCGCCGCCCAATTGGCCGGACTTCATCTTCGGCGAGTGGTCGCCCTGGTGGGGATATGGCGGATGGGGATGGGACGATGAGGTTCGAGGATCCAACACCCAAACTTTCAGTGGGCGCACCGATGCGTCGGGGCGCCATTTCCTGAAGATGGAATTCACTTCGATCGATCAACCACGACCCTACAGCGTGATCGCCAGCGCCGATGTCATGGACGTGAATCGCCAGTCCTGGAATGCAAGCACAAGTCTGCTCGTGCACCCAGCATCGCTCTACGTAGGAATGCGCAGCGAAACGACCTTCGTGGAGAAGGGCGAGCCGCTGGTCATTGAGGCCATCGTCACCGATCTGGACGGCAACGCTGTCCCCGGTCGGATCATCGGCATGGAGGCCGCTCGCCTTGAATGGAAGAGCCGTAACGGCGAGTGGATTGAGGAAGCCGTCGATGTGCAGGACTGCTCCATCGAATCGACAACAGAGCCAGTCACCTGCACATTCAACACCGAGATCGGCGGCAGGATGCGCATCTCGGCCGATGTCATGGATGACCAGGGTCGCATCAACCGCAGCCGCATGACCCGCTGGGTGAGTGGCGGCGAACGCCCGCCTGCGCGCGAGGTGACCCAAGAAGAGGTCGAACTGATTCCGAACAAGGAGCAGTACGAGCCGGGTGACGTGGCCGAGATCCTGGTCCAGGCCCCCTTCTCGCCTGCCGAAGGGCTGATGACCGTTGCCCGCAGCGGTATCCTCTACACCGAACGCTTCACACATAGACGAGAATTCGACCACGCTGCGTGTGCCTATCGAAGATGCCTACATTCCCAACATCTCCGTCCAGGTCGATCTGAACGGAGCCGCTCCACGCGTCAATGACCAGGGCGAGCCGGTCGAGGACGCGCCGAGTCGTCCGGCCTTCGCCACCGGCAGCATCGACCTGATTGTGCCGCCGCTCAACCGCACGCTGGCGCTTGAGATCGTGCCCGAGTCGACAGAACTGGCGCCGGGGGAATCGACGACCATCGATCTGAGACTCACCGACGCTGCCGGTTTGCCGGTCGAAGGCGGTGAACTGGCCGTCGTGGTGGTCGACGAGGCCATCCTGGCCCTGACCGGCTATCAGTTGGCCGATCCGGTGGCCGCCTTCTACCAACAACGATACGCGGATGTCACCGGCTATCATAGTCGCAGCCAGATCGTGCTGCAGGATGCAGAAGTGCTTGCGACTGAGACTGAAGAAAAGCTTGCAGAACAGACCTACTACAGCCTGAATAGCAGAGCGATGGGCGATGTGGCGGTGATGGACATGGTGGGGGCCCAGGTTGGCGACAGCCCGGCGTCTGATATGGAAGCGCCGATGATGGCTATGGCGCCCATGGCCATGGAAGAGTCGGCGGCATTTGATGACGGCGGGGGCGATCCATCGCCGGCCATCTCGGTGCGCTCCGACTTCAACCCGCTGGCGACCTTCGCACCTGAAGTGCGCACCGATGAAAACGGCCAGGCCCGCGTCGATGTGACCCTACCCGACAACCTGACCCGCTATCGCATCATGGTGGTGGCCGTGGCCGATGGCGACAAGTTCGGTTCAAGCGAGGCCAACCTAACGGCCCGTATGCCGCTGATGGTGCGCCCGTCTGCGCCCCGCTTCCTCAACTTCGGCGACGTCTTTGAGGTGCCGGTGGTGCTTCAGAACCAGACTGACGAACCGATGACCGTCGACGTGCTGGCCCAGGCGGCCAACCTGACCTTGACTGACGCCGGCTCGAACGGCGATGCAGGTCAACGCGTCACTGTGCCGGCCAACGACCGGGTCGAGATCCGCTTCCCGGCTGAAACAATCAACGCCGGCACGGCCCGCATCCGCTTTGCCGCAACTGCGGTTGATTCGAATGGGGACGATCAGGCCGATGCCGCCGATGTCGTGCTGCCGGTCTACACACCGGCCACCACCGAGGCCTTCGCCACCTACGGCGTGGTCGACGAGGGCGCAATCGTGCAGCCCATTGCCACGCCAGAGAATGTCTTCCCCCAGTTCGGCGGACTGGAGATCACAACCTCATCGACCTCCTTGCAGGCGCTAACCGACGCCGTGCTCTACCTGACGGCCTACCCGTTTGAATGCTCGGAGCAGTTGGCATCGAGGGTGCTGGGCATCGCCGCCCTGCGCGATGTGCTGACAGCCTTCCAGGCCGAGGGCCTGCCCTCGCCGGAGGAGCTGAATGCAGCCGTGGCTCGCGACGTCGATCGACTTGAAGGCATGCAGAACATGGACGGCGGCTTCCCCATCTGGCGACGGGGCCAGGAGTCGATTCCCTTCTACAGTGTCCACGCAGCCCATGCGCTGCAAGAAGCGCGCATCAAAGGCTATGAGGTCTCCGACGAAAGTACCGCCCGCTCCCTGAGCTATCTGCGTGAAATCGAGTTCTATTACCCATACTGGTACAGCCAGGAGACCAAGCATGCGCTGAGCAGCTACGCACTCTTCGTGCGCCAGCTGGCAGGCGATGTTGACACGGCCAAGGCCGGCAAGCTGCTGGCCGAGATGCCGCTGGAAGACCAAAGCCTTGAAGCCGTCGCCTGGCTCTGGCAGGTGCTCAGCGGCGAGCCCGGCTACACCGCCCAGGTCGAGGAGATCCGGCGCTACGTGAACAACAGTGCGATCGAGACAGCGGGCGCGGCCAACTTCATCACCTCCTACGGCGATGACGAGTACGTCATGCTCCATTCCAACCGTCGCACCGACGGCATCGTGTTGGATGCGCTGATCAACGACCAGCCGGAAAGCGACCTGATTCCCAAGGTCGTCAACGGTCTGTTGGCCCACCAAATCCGGGGACGCTGGAACAACACCCAGGAAAATGTCTTCATTTTGCTGGCGCTTGACCGCTACTTCAACACCTACGAGGCCGAGTCACCAGACTTCGTGGCCCGCATATGGTTGGGCAACACCTACGTGGGCGAGCACGAGTATGTCGGCTACTCGACCGACAGCCATGCGACCAACGTGCCCATGGCCTATCTGGCCGATTCCAGCGAACCGGAGCACGATCTGATTCTCGAGAAGGATGGCGAAGATGGCCGTCTCTACTATCGCTTGGGCATGAACTACGCCCCCGACGATCTGGATCTGGATCCGCTGGAGATGGGCTTCGTGGTGCAGCGCGAGTACGAGGCCATCGATGATCCCGACGACGTGGTTCAGTACGCAGACGGCAGCTGGCACATCCGCGCCGGTGCAAACGTCCGTGTGCGCGTGACAATGGTGGCCGACAGTCGCCGCTATCATGTGGCCCTGGTCGATCCGCTGCCCGCCGGGCTGGAGATCGTCAACCCCGATCTGGCCGTCTCGGCCGCTCCTCCCCAGGATCCGGGCCAACCCGAGCCGTACAGCTGGTGGTGGGGCCCCTGGTACCAGCACCAGAACCTGCGCGATCACCAGGCCGAAGCCTTCACAACGTTGCTGTGGGACGGCGTCTATGAGTACACCTACACAGCACGCGCCACAACACCGGGTCAGTTCGTCGTGCCGCCGGCCAAGGCAGAAGAAATGTATTCGCCGGAAGTGTTTGGGCGTAGCGGAAGTGATGTGGTGGTTGTGGAATAGGGGATCGGGCGAAGTCAAAACGTAGGGGCGTGCCCTTGTGGCCGCCCGCCGCCAGTAGCCAACCGGTTCAACCTGTTTTGCACACACCCCATCGGAATCGACAGGGTGAGGCGGATACAATCCGGAAGAAATCCGGAGCGATCCGCCTCATCCTCGGTATCCTTTGTCTATCCGCGCTACACCCGTTCAATCCCCAGCGCCGTCCCCCCACCAGTCATGGCAGAGCGAGGCAATGCCTCTGCGCCCGCCCGTGGCGGCCAGCGCGTTCAGCAGCGTGACGATGATCCGCGCCCCGCTACAACCGATGGGATGCCCCAGAGCAATGGCTCCGCCCCAAATGTTGAGCTTCTCGTAGGGGCTTCCCAGTAGCTTGTGAAAAAGCACGCTGCTGGTGGCAAAGGCCCCATTGTTCTCGAAGAGGTAGAACGGCCGCCTGAGACATGGACTCGATACCGCCGGCCAGCGCCAGCTCGGCCTCGCCGGCCTTGATCAGCGTGGCCGCGTTCATCACTGCCATCATCCCGGACGAGCAGACCATGTCCAGCGCATAGCCGTCTACCGTCGCCGGAATACCCGCAGCGAGGGCGGCTTGTCTCGGGATCAGCTGACCGTGCCCCAGCCTCGCTGGGCAGCCCGGCCCTGGCCAACGCCGCTTTCATCGCATGCGCGCCCAGGTCAACCGGCGAACAGTCCTTGAGCCATCCGCCGAGTTTACCGATGGGCGCGCGTGCAGTAGAGACAATGTATGCTTCGTTCATGAGGAACCACCCTCTTGGGGAAAGTCCCCGCGCGCCAATATGTGATCTACGCACCACTGACCTGCGGTCTATGCAATGACCGCCACAGCACACCCCGCTCGGGCGCGAAGATGAAGACGAGCACGAAGACTACCGTGGCGACCAGCACCATGGTCGGCCCTGAGGCGATGTTCCAGTAGTAGCTGATGTAAAGCCCTGTGACATTGGAGAAGACGCCGATCATGGCGGCCACGACCATCATGGTTGACAGCCGTCGAGTCAGCAACTGTGCCGCTGCCGCCGGCGTGATCAGCATGGCCAGCACCAGCGCCACGCCCACCGTCTGCAAGGAGACGACGATGGTCACGCCGATGAGGATGAGCAGCAGATAGCGCAGCGATTTGGCAGGCAGACGCAGCACCACGGCCAGCGTGGCGTCAAAGGCCAGAACCAGAAATTCCTTGTAGAAAACGATGATGGTGAGGATCACCAGCATGCCCAGGATGAAGGTCGCCCACAGATCGCCGGACGAGACGCCGAGCACATCGCCGAAGAGGATGTGGCTCAGATCGACGGCGTACGAGTCTAGCGTGCTGATCATGGCGACGCCGAGCGCGAAACTGCCGGCAAAGACAATGCCGATAGCCGCGTCCTCACGCACCTCGCCGCCCTGGGTCAGCAAGCCGACCACCACCGGCGTCAGAACGCCGAAGACCAGCGCGCCGATGAGCAACGGCCAGTCGAGGAGAAAGGCCAGCACCACGCCGGGCAAAATGGCGTGCGCCAGGGCATCACCAAAGAAGGACATGCCCAGCAAAATGATGTAGCTGCCCAGCATCGGACAGAGAATGCCGACCATGATCGATGCCAGCAGGGCGCGCACCATGAAGCCGTAGGCCAACGGGTCGATGAACAGTGCAATGAGTGACGACAGCCATTCCATCAGCGCTTCCCTTTTCTGGTTAGGATGGCAGCTTCTTCATTGGAGAGCAGCGGCGCCGCGGCGCTTTCACGGCGGCCAAGCAACGGTTCGACAGGCGGATGCCCGCCGACACAACCAGCGTCTCCCAGAATGACTTCGCCTTCTTCGTCGCGGACCAGATGGAAGTGGGCGCCGAATGCTTCGGTCAGCGCCCCGTGCGTAAGCACTTCCTGTGGCGATCCATAGGCGATCATGCGGCGGTTGATCAGCATCATCGTGGCAAATTGGGCGGCAGCGCTGTTGATGTCATGGGTAGCGACCAACGTTGTAATGCCTTGTCGGCTCAGGTCTTCGAGGATTTCGAGGATCGCTTGCTGGCTGGGCATGTCGAGGCCGGTCAACGGCTCGTCCAGCATCAGCAGTTCCGCTTCCTGGGCCAGGGCACGCGCCAGGAAGACCCGCTGCTGCTGACCACCGGACAGCTCACCGATCTGGCGTTTGGCAAAGTCCGCCATGCCGACCTGCGCCAGCGCCGACTCGACCATGGCCCAATCGCCCCGGCGCGGCCAGCGGAATAGCCCGATCTGGCCGATACGGCCCATCATCACCACATCGCTGACCGTGACCGGGAAGCGCCAGTCGATGCGGTTGCGCTGGGGCACATAGCCGACGCAAATATGCCCGTCGGGGCCGCTGCCGTAGATGTGGACGTCGCCCTGGTCGGGCTTGGTGATGCCGGCGATGATGTTGAAGAGCGTGCTCTTGCCTGCCCCATTGGGGCCGACCACCGCGACCTGTGCGCCGCGATCAAGCTGGAAGCTGATATCCTCCAGCGCCGGCGTATTACCGTAGAAGACGCTGACCGATTGAAAGACCAGCGCGGGAGCCTGGCTGTCGTGGGGTACGGACCGGTTGAGCATTGCGGGCATGGCGAAGATGTGTCTCTGGGTTTGAGTGGCCTACTGAATTCGCCACAGATTTTCACAGATAAAAAAGGGTCACCATCTTTGCACTTTTAGCCTGTCATTCCTGCGAAGGCAGGAATCCACTCTGACCCCAAAAAATGGATACCCACGACGGCGAGTATGACACCCTCTCTGGCAGCAACAAAACTGCAAACATTGTGGATGGAAAAATTCGGGTAAATTCGTGACCATTCGTGTCAAGAAAAGGCTTTTCGTAGGTGACTCATCTGTGGCAAAAACCTACCCACCCGGCTGCCAGAGCGGCTCAGGCACGCCCTGCAGATGGTTCTCGTAGCGCGCCATGACGAAGAGCGCGTCGGACAGCCGGTTGAGATAGGCCGCCACATTGTCGCCGATGGCCTCTTGATCGGCCAGCGTTGTCACATCGCGCTCGACGCGGCGGCAGACGGTGCGCGCTACATGAAGCTGCGCCGATCCAATCGACCCGCCGGGCAGAATGAAGTTCTCCAACGGTCCCAACACAGCGGTCATCTCATCGATGATCCGCTCCAGCCGCTCAACATGGTGGATCTTTACACCGGGCAGTGGAATCGTCTCCTTGTCTTCTTCGGTGAAGCAGAGATCCGATCCCAGATCGAACAGCTCATTCTGGATCGAGCGCAGGATCGTGGCGAGTTCATCGCTGATGCCGAGCGCAATCGCCACGCCGATCTGCGAGTTGAGTTCATCGACCGTTCCATAGGACTGAACACGTAGGCTGTCTTTCGGCACCTTGCGGCCGGCTCCTAGGGATGTCATCCCTTCGTCGCCTTGCCGGGTGTAGATCTTCGTCAATCTAGGCATTTTACTTCTCCCCAAAACAACATCTCGTGGCGTCGACCACCACCGAATTTCGAAGGTCCAAGACATTCCAACAATCGTAGGTGTGGTTGCAAACCGCACGAACTGCGGATTTTCTGGGTGATTCGGGAATCGTGCGGTTACAAACCGCACCTACTTTCCCATTCCCTTTACCCCAATCACCTATCCCCTACCACCACATCCCCCGGCGTCAACCACCCGCTCTTGGGAAAAAGTCGCGCCACCTGAGGCGCAAAGAGCGGCGAGGTGGCCATCACCTCCGTCGGCGCCCCACTGGCGATGATCTCGCCCTGGCTCATCAGCACCACCCGGTCGGCGATTGTGGCGGCAAACTCGACGTCATGCGTGATCACGACAATGGCCATCTGCTGATCGCGCCAACCGTGCAATAATATCATCAGCTGCTCTTTGGCGCTGTAGTCGAGACCACGAGTTGGCTCGTCCAGAAGCAGCGAACCGGGCTGTGTCACAGTAATGGACGCCAGTGCCACCCGCTGCCGTTCGCCCACACTGAGATCGCGCGGATAGGCATGCGCCTTGTGGGCCAGGCCCAGCTGATCGAGCAGCGCAGCCGGTTCGATGGGCGGATGGCCGCCCTGTTCGGGAAGCATGCCATGGTTGCGCAACGTGATCTCCAACTCGTCGATCACCCTGTCGGCAAAGAGCAACGTGTTGGGATCCTGGGGCAGATAGCCGACCTCTCGACAGATGTCGGCCACATCTCTGCCGGCAATGGACTTGCCGTCCACCGAGACCGTCCCGCCATCCGGCCGCACCAGGCCGACCATGCTCTTGAGCAGTGTCGTCTTGCCGGCCCCATTGCGCCCCATCAGCACCACGATCTCGCCGGGAAAAACGTCAAGGCTGACCTTGTTGAGCGCCAAATACCGGTTGTAGTGCACCCGAACTGACGCCACTTGAATGCGAGCGCTAGATGCCGGTTGCATTGACTGTTCATTCGCCGATTCTTTCTGATGCTGCCTCTAACCGATTCAGCCGACGGCTGAATCGCAGCCCCTCTTTGATGGTCAGGGGCAGCGGTTTCCAGCCGAGACGTTTGCCGAGCTGCACCAACGGCGGCCCAAGTTCAACCTCGGGCAGCACCTCTCTCGGGTCGCCGACACGCGCGGGTCCGGACGTTACATCCAAGTAGAGCAGACTGTCGACAAAGGGCAGGACACGCTCAAGCCGGTGCTCGGCCAGCAGAATGGTTAGCCCCAGATCCTGGTTGAGACGAACCAGGGCCGTGAGCACATCCTCGGCAGACTTGGGATCGAGCTGCGATGTCGGCTCATCCAGAATGAGAATTGCGGGACGCAAGAGCCAGCGCCGCGGCAATGGCCACGCGCTGCCGTTCGCCGCCGGAGAGTGTGACCAACGCCCGATCCCGAAGGGGCGCCAGATCGAGCAGATCCAATGTCTCTTCGACGCGCACACGCATCTCGACCGGCGGCATGGCCGCATTTTCCAGCGCAAAGGCCAGTTCGTCCTCAACCCGATCCATCACAAACTGGGCTTCAGGGTCCTGGAAGACGAAGCCGACGTGGCGACTCATCACCTGGGGCGTGGCCGCCACCGGATCCAGATCTTCGACGCGAATGTTGCCGGACAGGGACCCGCCGCTGAAGTGGGGGACCAGCCCGTTGATGCAGCGCAGCAATGTCGACTTGCCGGCACCCGATGGACCGACAAGCAAGACAAATTCGCCTGGAAACAGCTCGAAAGAAAGATCGCTGAGTGCCGGCACCGACGCGCCCGGATACGTGAAACTGACGTGCTCAAAGGTGATCATAGCGCTGAAACGGACGCTTGCCCGCCTCCCTCTCGTTGATCCCGATCACGCCCGATATGATTCGGCTGGTGAGATCTGTTTTGTTCGTTCTCAACATCCGGCTCTTGTCGATCATCCGAGCGTCGCGGCGCATCTAGACTGTCGATCATGATCACAAGCGCCGGCGCGACCAGACCCCACGTCGCCACGCCCAGAATCAGCGAAAAGGTTGGGACTGTGAGTCGAGGATAGGGATAGTAGAAGATCGATGAGCGATCCAGGCCCGGCCATGGAACCAAAAATGCAGCAACAGTGATGGCGCCACCGGCAACGACGGCCCAATCTCGAAGTCTCCATGGCTGCGGGCGATAGACCGTGTGCGGATGGCGACGACCCACGAGCCAGATGCTGCCCAGCACCAGCACCATGCCGATCACCAGGAGCGCCAACCCCAGCCAGGGCTGATCCCAGACCAGACGCAGGAGCCAGCCCGCCACAAAGAGCAATAGCCCGGCAATGATGGCGACACGTGACTTGGTATCGTGGGTTTCACCTTCAGAACTGGCAAAACCTCGCGCCATCATGGCCTCGGAGAGCTGCAATGCCCGCTCCAGACCACCGGTCAACAACGGAATGAAGAGCGGCAGCCAACTGCGCAGGCCACGCATGCGATGCCCACGCACGGCCTGGGCCTCGCGGATCTGGCGGAACTGGCGCAATGTGGTGGGTACAAAGGTGACGGCAATCGAGACGACGACCGCCACCGGGTAGTAGGCACGCGGGATCAACTGCACGAGTTCACGGACTGAGAGCGCCCGGTTCATGACCAGGAAGGATGCGAAAAGTCCGGCGATCACGACGCCATTGAGCGCGCCGTAGACGATGGCCTCCAGGGTGATGGGACCGCCGATCAGGGGCAGTTGCTCGGGCAACGTGAAGAGGATCGTTGTCCCAAAGTGAACGGTCAGCCCATTGAAGATGGCCGATACAGCAATCACAAAGAGACCAAAACGAACAGGCGAGAACGTCACTGCCTGTTCGGTGAGTTCATCATCAGTGGTGCGGCGAACCGCGACCGCAACCAGTGCAATCCAGGCCAGCACAACGCCCAGATAGAGCGGGTTGCGCGTCGTCGTCAGCACGACCAAGATGGCCGCCAGCCAGGCCAGCCAGGCCAGCGCATGGATCGATGCATCCCGTCTCACGCCTGTCCCTCGCTGGATTGAGGAATTCTCACCGGACGCGGGGAGCGTGCCCTACCGGAGGGAGCGGACTGAACTTGCGGTTTCGCCGGGCTGTAGGTGAAAGCAAAGCGTTGCTGGAAGCGGCGCAGCACGCGCAGCGTGGGCATGCCAAAGGCCATGATGAGGATCGTGTTGCCGGCCAGACGCATGACATCCCAAACCAGGGAGGTCGCCATGTAGAAGACGGCATAGCGACGCAGTGTGTTGATCAATGAAATTCCCGGCTCCCAATATTGGTTGGCCGATCCACTGACGAAGGGCCAGAACCAGATGTTCATGATCGCGCCGTAAAGCAATCCCCAGACGCCGCCGAAGACGGCCAGCACCACAATCTCACCCCAACGGCCCTCTGCCCGTATGGCGCGCACCAGTGGACGACAAAGGGGCGCTGACAGACCCATCCATCCGGCAGTGAACATCTGGTACGGCAGCCAGGGGCCAACCGTGCCCGTCACCAGCGACGAGACACCCAGTGTCAACACGCCCATCAAGAAGCCGAAACGACCACCGAAGACATAGCCAGTCAGTACAATGAGGAAGAAGATGGGCGTGAAACCGCCGGGACCGGGGATGGCCACATCGACGAAGCGCAGGACCGTGTTGATGGCCACCAGCACGCCCAGGAGCGCAATCGCCTTGGCGCTGATGGACTGGCTCTGGATCTCAAGCAATAGCACAGCAAAGGCCAGCCCGACCAAGGCGGTCAACATCAGCGGCGCGTCCTGACTGTGGGCCAGGCCCATCTGAGCCTGCTGGAGCGCCGGCATCCAAAACGGATAGAGAAAGGCCACAACGCCAATCACCGTTGTCAATAGATAGATGATAACGCTCAGGCCACGAGATTTCGACATACCTTCTACTTCTGCTTCCAGAGCGAATAGACGAGGAACCAGATGCCGGCAAACAACAACGGCACGCCGATCACAAACATAAATCCGCCAAAGAGCATCAATTGCTGAAGCTGATTGCCCTGACTGGCTGCCGGCGTGGCGATCACCACCGCCTGACCGACGCCGCCGGTCAGATTTCTATCGGCCTGAGAGCCGCCGCCGACACTAACTGCTTCAGGCAGAGGCGTAGACGTGGAAGTCGCTGTCGGCAGCGTTGTGTCAGTCGGGATGGGCGTATCCATTGGGACTTCTGTCGGGACAGCCGTCGGAATCTCGGTAGGCGTTTCGCTAGGTGTTGGCGTCGGCAGTGGCGTCTCTGTTGGAACAGCTGTCGGTGTTTCGGTTGCAACGGGCAGTGGCGTGGGCGTCGCTGCAGAATCAACCGGCGTCGGCGTCCAGAAGACTGGATTCACGGCGATCATTACCTCGGCCCCGGTGCTGCCGCCGGCATTCTGGGCAACCAGCGAATAGGCCGTATTGCGTTCCGGTAAGACCGGCTTGTTGCCCTGAGCCGGGAGCTGCTCTTGTTCATCCGCCGTATACAGGATCACGCTGTCAGCCCCGCTGACGTCCCAGAAAAGCGTCGCCGTCTCGCCGAAATTGATCACGGTTCGATCCGCGCCAAACTGGTTGATGAGCGGCAGCACAATACCGGTCGGCGTCGCAGTCGGTGTCGTTGTGCCCGTCGGCGTAGGCGCCCACGTCGGCGTTTGCGTCGGCGTAGCCGTCATGGTCGGCGTGGCCGTGGCGGATTCGACGGTAGGTATCGGGGTCGCAGTCGGTATCGATGTCCCCGTAGCCGTTGGCGTGACCGTCGGTGTGGCGGTCGGCGGCAAACAGACAGAATCAAAAACCACATCCTCAGGTGGACGGCGGTCCGCACTGGTGTTGATTGTGCCTTCGCTCCAGACCCATGCTTCCATATCGCCATTGCGGACCCGGCGATTGGATGCACCCGCCGATGAGTAGAACCAGTCGCCGTCAGACCGATACCAGTAGGACCAATATTTGCACGGTGGCTCAAGACATTGGCAGAAGCAATCCTCTTGAGGATAGCTACAGCCCTCGGCGTCAATACGGCAGATGGCGGCGCCCAAGGCATTTCCGGCATCGTAGTTCAAGTCTAGCCCTGAACGTTCCAACACTTGCAACCCACTGATTTCCGGTTCAATGAAGGAGACGCACTGCTGGACAACAGTGTAGTCGTCGTGGGTGATGACCAGGCCGGCACGATTCTCTTCCTGCGCCGAAGTGGTGTTTGGCAGAAGAAGACCAATCATGACGAAGGCTACGGCCCAGGTAAGGCTAACAGATCCAGACCGAAGAAGTTTTTCTAGGTGAGTCATTGACCACTCATCTCCCCGCCCTTGATGGTCGTTCGACAGCCAAAGTTGCTGGGTAAGGAGTCAGGCTCTTGGCAAAAGCCAGACTCCCGAGCTTTCGGCATAACAGGATTGGCGAATTATGGCGCAATTTCAGTACGTGGTCGATATATGCTTGCTGGCGCTGGGTCAAAGAAGCAAAGGGATTGGCTTGATGTCAATAAACCTCAATTCTTCATGTCCCCGTTCTCCAACTACTCGGTCGTCTCTACTTGGTAACTGCACTCGGAAGATAGAGTGCGTCACAAACGTCAATACTGCTGCCGTTTGGATAGGCGCTGCCTAGCAGTGCCGGAATTGCCTGCTGGGTGGCGAGCAGATTCGTCCCCGCACCTGCCTGATACTCAAAACTGCCATCCGACAATTGCAGGGCCAACAGATAATCGATGGGCGTCTTCATATCGCTCGATATCCAGGCAGGATCCACGGGATTCTGTCCGGCAGCCCAGATCGCCTGGACCGTGTAGGCGGTTGAATTGCTGTCACTGTCGGTATTGGCCGAATTTGGAGCATAGGTGAAGCCGCCGTCTTCATTCTGTGCGCTCTTGAGAAATGCGAGTCCACTGATCACTTCGGTCGACGTGATCGATTGGCCGGTTCCGATGAGCGCCTGGATCGCCAGTGACGTGGTATTGGAGTCAGTGCCGAAAGTCTCCATCCACTCCCAGCCGCCATTGGGTTTCTGAGTGTCTCGGAGCGACTGAGCAGCAGATTCCGGCACCATTTCACCGGCAGACAGTGCGCCAAGTATGGCCCAGGCATTGAAGCCATTGTGCTCGCTGTAGGCGCCAATCGACGAGTCATAGTAGGTGGCAGGAGCAGGGAAGCCGCTCGGCTGGCAGGCGTTTGTTGAGGCCGAGCTCACGGCAACCTTGCCCGATGCCGCGGCATTTTCACCGGCATAGGGCGTGCCATTGGCCATGAGGTAGCCGGCCAAAGTCGGGGCACCGGCCGTCACATACCAATCAGTTGCATCTTCCATGTTGGCGCCAATGGCCATGGCCGCTTCCATCGACCCATTTGGCCTGCCGAAGCTGCCGTCGGTGGCGACCTGGGTGCTGCGCAGGTAGGCAAGCGCATGCTGTGCAGCCTTGGCATTCGTGGCCGGTGTCGTAAGCGAAGGGGGCGTGAAGTCGGGTCCAGCCAAGCCCCAGCGTAGACCATCAATCGTACCGGTCTGGGAGATGATTGAGGAGTCAATGCCGCCGTCAGGATGGGAGATCCATGAATCTCCATCCCAAAGGTTATATCCCCAGTATCGGCATGGCCCTTCACCGGTGCATTGGCAGAAGCAAGATTCTTCAGGAAAATTGCAGCCAACGCCTTCGATACTGCAAACAGCAGTACCAAAGCCACTAACCTCCATGATCACATTGAGGCCGCTTAGGTCGAGAGCGGTCGCTCCGGAGATAGGATCGCTGAACTCGACCGAACGGATGATCGTTGAGCTTTCATCAAACTGGACGATGATATCAGCGGTTTTGTTGTCTTGGGCATAGGCAGCCCCAGGAGCAATCGATGTCGCTGTGAACAACACCAGTGAGACCATCGACGCCGCCAAAATGATTCCGATCATGGTTCGAACGACTCGGCTTGGTCCGAGTCTTCGCTTGGCTTGTGGCAATTGCATGAGTCTAGATTCCTTTAGCTGTTTGCGCTGTTCTAGTTGAGGAGTCTCTTTGGGAGCCTACTGAGGACAACGTCCTCTATGCCATGACGACCATGCCTGACGGCACTGCATTGACTAGTGCATTTGCATAGGCTGCGCTGATCTCGCTACGGCGTTTCGCCGCATGAAAACCGGCCAGAACTGTAAGATCGGCACGTTGCTGACCCAGCGTTGCCTTCCACTCGGACAACGTGGCTCGATTGAGATCGTGTATTTTTGGGCGTTGTTCAGGGACGGGGAATTCTTCGGCTTCAGCGAGATCAAAGACCTCTTGCCACCGGTTTAGCTGTTCGCGTGACAAACAGATGACTTGAACCGAGAGATCGCATATCAATGCTGTTGTAGCAGCCATGACCGCGCTTTCAAACAAGGGCTTGTTGTTCTCTCCGGCAGATGCCAGAGTTTTTGGATCGGTCGTACGCTTTTGCATAAAAAACACCTTCCTGTGTCTACAAGAAGGTGTGGCACGGCTTATCAGGCCAGGCGCCACACCCCTACCGCGAGAGTGTCGGCACTTGCAGAGGCGGGCGGCCTGACTTCCCGACAGGGTTCGCTACTCTGAACAGACCACGTCGAGTTACAGTTGCGGGACAGCGCTGGACTTTCACCAGCTTCGCCATTACTACCCTAGCCATCCGGGGCATCGGGTACCTTTGCAAATGGTTTCGATTTTACGCTTTGAGTATACAGCGTGTGACGCTGCGATGTCAAAGTGGGTGCGGATGCCAAAGATTCCAAAAAACAGAGATCAGCCACAGATGGACACTGATGAAGAACGGATATCCACGGATGGTTTTCGGGCGGTCTGTGGAACAACTGAATATGCAATCAAGCGTTGGAATCAACCATCTGGCGATTATTTTGACGGGGAATAACGTATCCCTACTCGTACTGCTCGCGAGCCGCCACACTGAAAAAGCCTTCAGTTGCGTGAATCTGCGGCTCTATCGTGTTCGCCTTATTGCCGATCAACCGATCTGCACCGCGGCCAGCAATGCCCTGGCCGCTGCCGTCGCCGTCATCTCACCTTCCTTGACTGCCCGTTCAATGGCCGGCAGCTGCTCGGCCACGGCCGGGTGGCTGTAGAAGTAGGCGCGCAATTGCTCATCGACCAGCGTGTGCAGCCACTCGGTCTTCTGGTATTGACGCCGCGCTTGGAAGACGCCCGACGCCCCGGTCATCTCCCGGAAGCGCTCGATCACAGTCCAGAGATTGGCAACGCCCTCGCCACTCAGGGCCGAGCACGTGTAGGCGCGCGTGTGCCAGCCCTCGGTGGCAGGCGTCAAATAGTGGAGCGCCCGATTGTACTCGACCCGTGCGGCCTGGGCCTGGATCAACTTGTCGCCGTCGGCCTTGTTGATGGCGATGGCGTCGGCCAGCTCGACGACGCCCTTCTTGATGCCCTGCAACTCGTCGCCGCCGCCGGGGATGAGCACGAGTAGGAAGAAGTCAACCATGGAACGCACGGTGATCTCGCTCTGGCCGGTGCCCACCGTCTCGATGAGCACCACGTCGAAGCCGGCGGCCTCGCAGACGAGCATGGTCTCGCGCGTCTTGCGGGCCACGCCGCCCAGCATGCCGCCGGTGGGCGATGGGCGAATGAAGGCCTCGGGCCGGCGAGAAAGTTGCTCCATACGCGTCTTGTCGCCCAGAATGCTGCCCCGGGTGACGCTGCTGGTCGGGTCGACAGCCAGCACCGCGATACTGTGGCCCTGCTCGACCAGGTCCACACCCAGCGCTTCGATCAGCGTGCTCTTGCCCGCGCCGGGCACGCCGGTGATGCCCACACGCACTGCGTTGCCGGTGTGGGGCAGCAGGCGACGCAGGACCTCCTGAGCCTTGTCGAAGTGGGCCGGGGCATTGCTCTCCACCAGCGTGATGGTGCGCGCCAGTACCGTGCGATCGCCCGCCAGCACACCGGTCACATGCTCATCGACAGAGAGCTGGCGACGACGCTGGTTGCCTGCTTCCACTGCATCACGTGCCTGCGGTTGCAACCCGTCGTGGCCGCCGAGGACGCCGCGGAGGATGCGCGTAGCGAACTCGTCGCCGGCGTCGTCAGGTGTCCATTCGGGTTTGGTGGGTTCGTTGGTCATGGTGAAAAGATGGGGCGCGGATGGCGCTGATTTGGCGGATGGTTGCGGATCTTTTTCGATCTCAGGTTTGTCGGCAGCGGGTCGGGAACTACAACAGATTTGGAGTGGAACGGATTATTGTCTGATGGGCGAGGTGTTCGAGCTCTTCCAAGAAAGCTATGCGTACCTGAGACAAAATACGTTCCATTCTCAATCCGCTGTAGTTCCTTCACTTACTGGAGTGTAGCGGATGTGGGAAAAAAATGGGAAGTGAGCCTCAATCAAACATCGGCGAACCGACCCGACTGGCGTTCCCCACGACAATCGAAACAGCAGATAGATCGACTCTTGCCAGTGCATCGTCACCCCCACGATCGAAATTCACTGGCCATGGCGGGCATTTTCCCACTGCTCCAGCAATTTTCGTTCGTGCGCTTCGACCCAAGCTTCGATCAGTCAAGCAAGCACTATGGTTCAGTTCTAGAGACGGTCTCGATTCTGTCGAAATCTCGATCATAGCTATATAGCTCTTCAATGCCCTGTCGCTCCATGACTGCAACTGTCATGGCATCTTCAAAGTCAATGCTGTGATCTCGATAAAGCTTCAATCCGCGAAAGTACGTTCGCTTGTACGACAGTTTCAGGCCCTGCAAGGAAAGAATCGCATAGAGCCGATCATGAATATCCGGTCTCGAAACACCATACAGTTGCTTGGATGAGAGGACATAGACAACTTCAGCGATCACTGATTCCGACGTCGTAAGCTCAATCTCGCCTTTCTGGGCCTGCTCAAACAGATGACGACAACGCTCAGCTTTTTCAGGATCGTCTTGTGTCAGATATCGAAGGACGATGTTTGTGTCGACAAATTGCATGGCTATTCTTTTGATTTTGCAAGAAACTGAGTGACTCGTTCTTCGCGGGCGATGCGGCGCAGCTCAGCAAAGTCTTCCGGTCGGTTCAGCGGTGTCACCGAGCCATATGCTTCAGCAAGCGTCATCGGCAGCGGTTCGACTTCGACTCTGTCGTCCACAATGCGGAAGATTACTTTGTCGCGTAGCCCAATCCCCAATTTCTCACGAATGACAGCCGGAATTGTCACCTGACCTTTACTAGTCACGGAACTTATGTATTCCATCGGTTCTTCCATAAGTATTACCTTTCAGACATTCTTTACTTCGGCCTAAATCAAGGATATCGGAAATATCATCGATTGTCAACAGGAATTGTCGCCGACACAGCTGCCCCATCATCCTCCCACCAACGCCGCAGCGCCCAGACCAGCGCGGCCAGGCCCAGCAGGTAGATGAGCCCCGCGGTCAGGCCGACACCGGTGATGCCAAACGCCAGCAGAATGGGAATGCCGATCAGCGCGCCGATCAGCCACCCCAAACCCGCTGCGGCTTTGTAGCCGGACATCACGGTGGCGCGGGCGTCGGGCAGGACCTCGGTGAAGAGGAAGATGGCGCAGACAATGTTGAACTCGAAATTCGGTTTTTGTTTTCGTATCAAATGGGTATAATTCAGCGACGGTCAAACCCCGACCGTTCCGTAGTATTTCCACAACACTCGACCATGTCAACGGTTTCCAAGCTTCAATCAGTCCAACTATGCCAAAACTTTCCATCCGCTTTCTGGGTGAATGTCAATTCATCTACGACGGTGAAGTCGTCACCGGCCTGCAGACCAAGCGCATGCGCTCACTGATGGGCTATCTGCTGCTGCATGCCGGGCAGCAGATCTCAGCGACCCAACTGGCATTCCTGTTCTGGCCGGACTCCTCGGAAAAACAGGCCCGGACCGAATCTGCGCGGTCTCTTCCATAGCCTACGCAATGCCTTTCCGCAGCATGAAGAGTTTTTTGTGCGCAGCGATCATGCAGTCATGTGGCGTCTGGACGGAAGCTATGAACTGGACGTCGAGCGCTTCGACGAACAATTGGAAAAGGCACATCACTCCATTCAGTTCGATCAGCCCCAGCAGGCACACGACGCGCTGGAGGCGGCAATCAATCTCTATCGCGGCGACCTGATGCCTGATTGCTACGACGACTGGATACTGAACCATCGCGAGCGACTGCGACAGCGCTATCTGAGCGCCATCGAACAGCGAATGGATCTGCTCGAAAGCGAAGGAAACTATCGCAGGGCCATCGGCTACGGCGAAAGGCTCATACGCGAGGATTCACTTCGCGAGCAGCCCTACCGCTCGCTCATGCGATTGCATGCGCTGAACGGCGACCGTGCCAATGCACTGCGCGTCTATCATGCCTGCGCCTCGGAGTTGGAGCGCGAACTGGGCGTGGAACCTCACCCAGAGACCAAGGCGCTCTACCAGCGGCTCCTAAAGGCGGAACAGCCGATTGTCGCCGGCGCTGAGCCGTCCGATCATATTACAGAGAGCGGTCAATTGGTCGGTCGACAGGCCGAACGTCGCCGCCTCTTTGCCGCGTGGCGCACGGCCGCCGGCGGTCGCGCCACCTGTGTCATCATCCGCGGCGAGGCGGGCATCGGCAAGACACGGCTGGCAGAGGAGCTCTATCGCTGGACGAGCCACCTGGGCATCGACGCCGTTCGCGCCCGGTCCTACGCAGCATCGACAGGCCTTGCCTATGCACCGCTGCTGGAGTGGCTGCGTTCCAGTCTGTTGACCAAGCGATTGGCTTCGCTTGAGCCAATCTGGCTGAGCGAGTTGGCGCGTTTGTTGCCGGATATCCTGGTCGACTTCCCGGAGATACCGGCCCCACAGCCGCTGGCGGAAGATTGGCAACGGCTACGGCTCTTCGAAGCACTGGCGCGCCTGATCTGCGCCGGTTCGGAGCCGATGTTGCTCTGGCTCGACGACCTGCAATGGTCTGACGGCGAAACGCTGGCCTGGCTACAATATTTGGTCCAGTACCAACCGACTGCGCCCTTGCTCCTGCTGGGCACAGTGCGGGATGAAGAGTTGCCTGGCGATCATCCGCTGGCTGAACTCACCCACCATCTGCGCCGAATCGATCTGCTGGTCGAAATCGATCTGCAACGCCTCTCCGAGGATGAGACCGCACTGTTGGGTCGCCAGATCGGAGGAAACGATCTGCTCCCCGATGAAGCGGAACAACTGAATCGGGATGCGGGCGGCAACCCGCTCTTCGTAGTCGAGATGGTACGCGCCGGGCTCTCTAGGGGAGACAGTGAACCCCGACAGAATGGCGCACCATCCGACGTCGCAACGGTCCACAGTGCGACGGCACTGCCTCTCAAAGTCTACAGTGTGATTCAATCGCGGTTGGCCCAACTCACGCCACCCGCGGCAGCTTTGGCAGCGCTGGCTGCGACCATCGGCAGGTCATTCACCTTCGAACTTCTGAGCCAGGCAAGCGAGCTGGACGAAGATCAGCTTGTCCAGAGTCTGGATGAGTTGTGGCGAATGCGTATCATCCGCGAGCAGGGCGTCGATGCGGCCGACTATGCCTATGACTTCACCCATGACCGAATCCGTGACGTTGCCTACGATGAGTTGTCAACCATCCGGCGGCGCTTTTTTCACCGTGCCGTCGCCGCGTCGCTGGAGCGTGTCTACCCCGGCAAACAGGATGAATGGAGCGCCGATCTCGCCCATCATCATGATCAGGCCGGCAATCGCACTGCAGCCGGCCGCTACTTTCGCCTTGCCGGAGAACGAGCCGCCCGCCAGTTTGCAC
This sequence comes from uncultured Chloroflexia bacterium, assembly GCA_963848115.1. Lineage (GTDB taxonomy): Bacteria > Chloroflexota > Anaerolineae > Caldilineales > Caldilineaceae > JAWKOK01. The sequence goes on from CAWKCP010000025.1 coordinate 483,264, forward strand.
ACAAAGATGCGATTGCCTACTTCTCTCGCGCGCTGGAGCTGACCGGTGACGATGACCCGGCAGCAGCATTTGCCCTGTTGGGGTTGCGCGAACGAGCCCATCATATGCGTGGAGATAGAACAGCGCAGGAAGAGACCCTCACCGCGATGATGGCCTTGGTCGATGGCTTGGAGGATGAGCGTAGACGAGCCACGGTACTGTTGAGGCGCGCCGAGCGCGCCGAAGGCCAGGGCGACTATGACCGCACGGTTGTCTTTGCGCAAGAGGCATTGATGCGCGCAACAGACGTCGGCAACCGCCGGCTGGAGGCCGAAGGACTGATCCGACTTGGATCAGCGTTCTGGAACCAGGGCGATTATACCCGCTCTGAAAAAGCCTATCGCCAGGGCCTCGACATTGTACGTGCGATTGACGAGCCGCAACTGGAAACCGCCATTTTGCTCCATCTCGGCGCGCTCTACGTCTACCATGCTCCCTATTCGGACGCGCATCAGGTCTGCGAGCAAGCGTTGGCCGCGGCAAGACGAGCGGGCGATGTCGAAGGAGAGATCTGGGCGAACAACCAGCTCGGCTTCCTCATGGTAGAGCAGGGCGACGACGACCCTGCGAGTGCGCAGAGTTATCTGTCTGCCGGACTGGATTTGGCACGCAGGATCGGCCACCGCCCCTATATCGCCAAGCTGTCGACCAACCTGGGCAGGCTCTACGATCACCGGGGCGAGGACGAGATGGCGATGGACCGGTTCCAGGAGTCGATGGCCATTGCAGAGGAGACCGTCTCGACGCGCCACAAAGCCTTCGTACTCAATTTTCAGGGCAATGCGCTGGTGAACCAGGGCCGGTTCGAAGCCGCCCAACAGACGTTCGAAGAGGCCTCAGCACTCTTTGAAACCATCGGCTATCGCCAGGGCGAGGGCAAGACTTTGAGTGAGATGGCCCTGCTCTCAGCCATCAAGGGCACGTATGAAGAAGCCCTGAGCCAGACGAACGCAGCTCTGGTGATCGCCGTCGAGATCGGCGTCCAACGCGATCAGGCCTATGCGCTCACTCGTCAGGGATACGCATTTGAAGGGCTGAAGCGGTGGCAGGACGCGCGTAAAGCCTACGAGCAGGCGCTCTCGGTCTATGCGCAGACGGGGCAAGTCAACCGATCACTTGAACCGCAGGCAGGTCTTGCACGGATCTCTCATGTTTTGGACGGACTCCACCCGGCGATACCCCTTGTCGATCCTATACTTACAAGTCTAGACACAAACAAGACCGCCATCACTATCGAAGCATACTGGGTCTACGATACCTGTCGACGGTTCCTCAAGGCTGCGGGCGATACGCGTGCCGCCGACCTACAGGCCGTGATTGAGCAGGTATTCATTGCGCGTCTTGGAAATGTTGTCGATTTTCCGACCTTCCTCACTGATTGAAACGCTCTTCTCCCATTTTGGAACGCTTTTGAAACGCCCACCCCGCTAGAGTGGCTACATGTCAGGCAGAACGAGTGCCACAGATCGATTTCGTAGCAGTTTGTCGGAGTGACAGGGTAGAGGCAGGGATCATCACGGCTGTCGACAGCCGTGATGAGGAGAGGATTTTGACAATGTCGCAGGATTCGGACAACTCTCACCTCTTCGTTGTACGTGTCTGGGCCGAGCATCCAGTAGACGGACACCGGGAAGACGAGCCGTCAGAATATCGGGGACGGGTTCAACACGTATTGAGCGGAGAAACACGTCATTTCCGAGATTGGCGGACGCTGGTTGAGTTTTTGACCGGACAGATGAAGGAATGGGGTGAGGACGATGAGGAAGGTAGAGAAGGCTGATGAAGACAATCAGATCGTTTGTGAACCAAGATTTGACGGTCTCCGTAGGACAAGTTCAGTACTTCACGATTTGTCATTCTGAGCGGGTATTTTGGGGCACGTCACTCTGGCAAAGGGCCAGCGAAGAATCTCGCTTTTCACCGAATCGTGAACTACTGAAGTCTGCCTACCTGCCTATCTCTAGCCAGAATGATATCGCATCCGTTTGCATGGACCCGTGCGCACGCCCTTCGTGCGCACACTAAACAATGTTTTCCAACAAAGGAGGATCGCACAAAATGAGTATTCGACGACCGTTTTACCTATTTCTCGCATTGCTGCCGCTGATGGCCATCCTATTGAGCGCCTGCCAGCCGCTGCAAGCACCGCCGCCGGCGCCCAAAGGTCCACAGCTGGCGACGGCCATGGCTACGACGCAACTGACCAACCAGCCGGGCCGCGCCATCGTCAGCGCGCGTGGCAACCACTTCATTGTTGATTCGGTGCCGCCGCTGGAAGGACCGAACGAGGAACTGAATCCCCTGGATATGATGCTGGGTTCGCTGGCTACGTGTGGACTATTCGTGGCTGAAAAGGCAGCAGAAGAGTTGGAGTTTCCACTGACCGACGCCATCGTCAGCGTCGAAGGCGATCTGGATGCCAGTGGCGTGGCCGGCTCCGGGACCGATCCCCGCATCCAGATGTTCCGAGTCCACATGGATCTGGAGGGCGTCGAGGCCGAGCAGAGCCAGGCATTGGTCAAGAACTTCATGACTCGCTGCCCCATCTATACAACGCTCTCGCGGGCAACCGACATCGAGATCACCGTCGGCGATGAGGTTGCATCCGATCCCATCGAAGGCTTGGGCACGGCCAAAGTCACGGCCCAGCTTTCCAACCAGCCGGGGCGCGCCATCGTCAACGCCCGCGGCAACCACTTCGTCATCGACTCAGTGCCGCCGCTGGCCGGCCCCAACGAGGAGCGCAACCCACTCGATCTGATGCTCGGCTCGCTGGGCACCTGCGGCACGTTCATCTTCGAAAGGGCCGCGCAGGAACTCGACATTCCGCTCACGTCGCTGACGACCGTCGTCGAGGCCGACCTAGACCCCAGCGGCCTGACCGGTAACGGCAACGATCCCCGCATCCAGGCCATGCGCGTCAACATCGAAGCCGGTGGCATCGACGATGCGCAAGCTCTGGCCCTGACCGGGGCGTTCCAGGCCCGTTGCCCGATCTACACGACGCTCTCCCGCTCGGCGCCTGTGGATATCACGGTGAACGGAAGCTAGGCAAGCGCCCGTTCGCACGCAAATATCGGCAGATTCAAGACGCCCATCACTGTTCTCCCCGGAACAGTGATGGGCGTCTTGTGGTTCCGGCATGCTGTACACAATTCACCCAAACTATGCCATAATAATGACAACAGCTTCGATCGAGATCCAAACGGAATTTCACGCCCCAGGAGGTGCGAATCCATGTCTCAACGTCGAGTCGAACTGGTTGAATCTGTTGAAGGAGATCCGGTTCCGATTCACCTGTCGAAACCGAAGGCCAAAGTCAAGACTTTGCGGCGTACATTGACCGACGGTCCCGAGCAGAGCATTTTCGTTGTTGTCGCGTTTGTTGTTGCCTTTCTCATCGCCTCACTGCCTGCCCACGCCGAAGCCTCTGACGACTCACCTGCCGGCCCAGCTGTCCCCGTTGCCTCCATCGATCTCTTCGTCGGCCCCAACTTCGTTGACTTCTGGTGGGATCCCGCTGACATCCCCGGTTGCGCATCCATCTCGCTGTATCGAAAACCATCCAGTGGCGGCGCCTATGCTGAGGTTGCAAGCCCAGCATGCGGTGCTGGCCTGGCAACTGACTTTCCGCCAACGGCAGGTACGGCCTACAGCTACCAGTTTATCGTCAAAAACGAAGCCGATCCCCCTGTAAACATCTACCTGACGTTCAAGAATGCAACTCCAGGGGAGGTCGGCGGCAATCTCCACCGTAGCCTGAGCCTCGGGGGATCTCTGAAGCTGTCAGGCGTCAATGTCGCAACAGACGCCGTCCTCACGTTGAACGCCGCCACCCTAACAGGTGGGTCGATTCAGGACTCTATCGTCAGGTTCGATTCGGTGAACGAGCCAGGCGTCGTCATCGTCGAAGCCGGTGCGTATCGATGGAACCTCGTTTGACCTAAAAAACGCAACAAGCACGATCCATGGCAGCCGAATGACGAATGTCTCAATTAGCACAGGGGCGGATCTCAAAAATAGCACGATTGAGGCTTCGTCCATTGGCTTTTCGGGCGACGGCAAAGTCATCCTGTCCGGTAACACCATTTCCAGCTCATTAGCCTCAATCGCAGAGGGCGTCAGCGCCGAGTTCAGTGCGAACAGTTTCATTGCCACCGGTGTGGGCGTCGCCAGTTCCGCGGACGCCGAAATTTTTGGGAACACCTTCGTTGAGAGCACCGTACGTTTGAGAGAGCAGGCAACGGCCAAGGTTCATGACAATACCTTCTCCGGCCACATTCCCGACACACAAGCAATGATCGATGTGGCCAACGATGCAGGAATTACAATCGACAACAACACGCTTCAGATTGAGAACACGTCGGGAAGTCGGCCAGCCATCAGCATCAGCCCAGATGTCGTGCCCGCCAATGATGCCGCATACATCGTCAGCAACAATGTCCTTGCCGGCAGCGACGCAGGGATAGGCATCCAGGTGCGCACGGACTGGGGAAGCGATATCCCGAATGTCGCCATCACCAATAACACCGTTGCACGCTTCGAGTACGCCGTAAGTCTGTCAAACGCTCTATATCCCACTACTTTCCTCATTGCGAACATCGATGGAAACACGCTCACCAATAACACCTACGGCATTAGTGCCAATGTGACGGGAGCATCGAACGCTATTGCGGTTCACGACAACTGCATCGCGTCCAACGCCACTGCCGGCATCGACTGCAGAAACCACCAGAACGTCATCGATGCGACGGATAACTATTGGGGCCACAGGACAGGTCCAACCCACTTGAGCAATCCCGAGGGCCTAGGAGATCGACTCTGGTGCAGCGATGATGCGAGTGAGATAAACTACGACCCGTGGCTGACCGAGCACGCATGCTATGTCGCGGGGCTAGCCATCGCCAAGATTGAGGTCATCCAGAGCGTCCAGACGCTCTCCAACACCATTCCATTGGTGGAGGGGAAGACGACTGTCGTGCGCGTCTATCCCGATGTCGACGCCGGCTTCGCGCAGGTCGACGGCAGATTGACCGGTCTGCGCGATGGCGTATCGCTGGGCACGCTGGAAGCAGATCGCCCAATCGGAGCGGGCGCCATCACCGATTGGGATATTGCCCGCGCCGACGCCGGATCCAGCCTCATTTTCGAACTGCCGGAGGAATGGCTCAGCGGCGTGGTCACTTTGAATGCGGACATCACTGCTGGGGAGAAGTCCGCTTCCGCTTCCGCCACCGCACGCTTCAACAAGCGCAGGCCCATCAAGATCGCCTATATCCCGATCTCCATCAGCACCGCCTCCAGCGCACATCACCCAGTCACCTATCGGGATGTCCTTGACGTGCACGAGAAGTTGCTCGCTCGCTTTCCGATTGGCGAAGTCGAGATGCGCATCCTGCCGGCAATCGATCGCTACGCCGATCCCAGCCAAGAGTTGCCCGGCCTTGAGTTTCGCTACATCGCAGCCGTGGCCCGACGTTGGGAGTTGATCAACAATCGGGACAATGTGGCTGACTACTACGTCACGATCTACGGCACGGAAAGCGAAAACTACACCGGATCCTGGCTCTTCTGGGGCGCGCCCAACGGCGTGGCAGCGTGCGGACTGCGCAACGAAGGACAGGATTGTATGATGGCGATTGGGAATCAGTTTGGACTGCGCCCTTTGCTCTTTAGTGCCGATGGAGCTGCGCCACCCTTTGACTACGTCTTTCCCTACGATCCCAGCCTGACCCACATCTTCGGCTACGACACTGGGACTTCAGATTTCGTCAAGATCCAGTCGCCCGACCTCTATGACGTGATGTCCACTGAAGCCCGGGATGGTCTGCCTAGTTGGATCTCTGACTTCCACTATGAGAAGGTCTATCTCAACTTCGCACCCATACCGGTTGACGCGGCGTCATCTCAAGGCGCCAACGCAATAGACGTCGGCGACTACCTCTACGTCAGCGGGCTTGTCGGTCCTGCCGATGGCCGCTTCCATCCGATCGTACTGTTGGAGGACAGCCCCAAGCCTGATGGAATGACTCCGCTCAGCAACGGCGGCGACTACTGCCTCAGGGCCAGAGATGGAGTGAGCGTTGTTGAGGAAAAGTGCTTCGACCTGTCTCTCACCAATGCCGGAACAGGTGAAGAGGATACGATGGCCGCGTTCACGGCCTTCCTCACGCCCAGATCGGGCCTCCGCCAACTCCAACTGCTGTACAACGGCAGCACGGTCAATACCTTGGTGATACCCACAAATCCACCCGCCATCACATTGGTCTCCGCGAGCTATGACAACACCTATCAATCTGCACAGCTTGCGTGGACCACGCCGCTTGAGGACACGCCCAATTTGCGCTACCATGTCCACTACAGCGCCGACAACGGCGCGAGTTGGACGCCGATTGGCATCAATCTCTCGCCGAACGATATCAAGTATTTTGACGGGGCCATTCATTGGGGCGTCCATGCAGCCCAGATCGAAGCGGGTGCACAGGCCAGGCTCCGTCTGATTGCCAGCGACGGATTCAACGAAACGGTGGTTACCTCCGAAGCCTTCACTGTGCCGGACGTTGGTCCCTGGGTCGACATTGCCGCCCCCGGCAACAATGTGGTGGTCGACGCATTCCCAATCTCCCTGGACGGCTACGCCTACGATATCACGTCCGGCAATCGCACTGACGCAGCGACCTGGACCTCAAGCAAGGATGGTCCGCTCGGCAGCGGCGGCAAGCTTACCGTAGCCGGTCTCTCTGACGGCGTCCACACGATTACCCTGTCCGCTGACGACGGCCAGGGCCACATTGGTAGTGACACGATCCGGCTTATTGTCGGCGACTCATCCGCACCGGTTGAGCCGATTTTCCTGCCGCAGATCATGCGGTAGCGTATGTCATGAATTCTTTTGCCGCAGATTCACACAGTTGGATTGATGAATTTTTGAGTCACTAAGTTTGGACGGTTGAGAATTGGAGATTAGGAGATTGCCGTTGTTACCGACCGAGGGCTGGCCCATGGTTCTGGGCCGTCGATCGGACGTGCCCGGTGCGCCCACAGTGCTGCTCTACGGCCACTACGACGTGCAGCCGCCCGATCCCCGCTGGAGACCTGGATCTCGCCGCCCTTTGAGCCGGCCATTCGCGAGGGACGCATCTATGGTCGCGGCGTAGGCGACAACAAGGGCCAGCACTTCGCTCAACGGCCGGCCATCGAGTCATAGCCGGCCGTTGCCGATGCACTGCCTTGCAATGTCATTGTGCTGCTGGAGGGGGAGGATGAGATCGACAGCCCGCGCATCGCCGAGTTTGTTGCAGCCAACAAAGAACTGCTGCAGGCCGACCTGGTCATCACCGCCGATGGCCCGGTCCATGAGAATGGACAGGCCTGCATCCACTCCGGTGTGCGCGGCGTGGCCACGTTCGAGCTGCGGGCCCAAGGCGCCAACAGGGATCTCCATTCGGGCAACTTCGGTGGCGTGACACCCAATCCACTCTGGACGCTGGTCCATCTGCTCGGCACCATAAAGAACGCCCAGGGCGAGATCACCATCGATGGCCTCTACGATGATGTGGAGCCACCCACCGAATTGGAACGCAAAGCCCTGGACGCGCTGCCCATCGATGTCGACGAGGTGAAGCAAGAATTGGGACTGACTGAGTTGGACGCGCCGTTGGATCGAGGCTACTACGATCGCCTTTCGCTCTGGTCGACGCTGACCATCAACGGGCTGCACGGCGGATACGGCGGACCCGGCTCCAAGACCGTGCTGCCCAGTGAGGCCGTCTGCAAGTGCGACATCCGCCTGATCGAGGTCCAGAGCGTCGACGACATCCTCGACAAGGTGGAGGCCCATGCCCAGCGCCACGAGCCCGCTGGGGACGCGGCGAAGAGCCGCTGCTGCCGGCCTTGGGCGGCAGCCTGCCCGACTACGCCTTCACCAAGATCCTGGGCATCCCCGCCTTCCTGATACCCTATGCCAACCCAGATGAAGCCAACCATTCACCCAATGAAAACCTCGAGATCGACCGCTTCATCGACGGCATCAGAACCGGCGCTGCCGTGCTCTTTGATCTGGGACATATGACTACCGAGTCAGCTTTACGCAGAGACTCTACGCACAGATAGAGGGGAGAAAACTAGGATGCGTCCAGTCAACGCTGCGCTGCTTGGCATGCAGCATCCCCATTCATCCGCACATTTGAATACGCTGCGCGCCTTGCCTGAGGTAGAATCGATCTATCTCTGGGATGACAATCAAGCGATCCTGGACGCGGCTGCCTCAGCCAATGGCGACAAACTAGGGGCCAGTCATACTGATCTGGACGCGCTGCTGGCGCGAAAGGAGATCACCTTCGCGATTGTGGCATCGCGCAATGACCTGAGTCCTGACATCGTGGTCCGCACGCTGGAGGCCGGCAAACATGTACTGGCCGAAAAGCCTATCGGGCGCCGTGCCGCCGACACAGAACGGGTCATTGCCGCCGCACGGCGGTACGATCGTAAGCTGGGTGTCTGTTATCAAAATCGGGCCAATCCCGCGGTAGTGGATGCGCGACGTCTGATCGGCAACGGCTTGATCGGACCGCTCTTTTCGGTCGAGATACGTTTGCTTACAACCCAGGTGAAGTTTCGCGATCCTGCACACTGGCTGTTTCGCGCCCAGCATGCCGGCGGCGGCATCCTCTCCTGGCTTGGCTGTCACTATCTGGATATGATGCGCTATATCACCGGCGACGAGATTGTCTCCGTAATGGCGGAGACGGCCGTGCGCAGTGGCGAGGATATCGACGTGGAAGACGTCGCAACTCTTTCGCTTCGATTTGACTCCGGCGCTGTCGGTTCGCTCCAGTGCGGCTACGTGCTGGCGCTCAGCGGCGGCGGCTATCATAACAAAACCGGCTACGATGTCTATTGCGGCTTCAATGGCCGGACAGGGCGCATTCACTGGAGATCAACGGGTGCGCCGGCCAGTCTCGAGGTTGAGAGCACCCACCCCGATCGGGCCGGCGCGCCCCAGCGCCGCTACGCATACGAGTTGGCCGCATCCCCGGCCTATCTGGGTGTTGTCGGCGAGCAATTTGTGCGCGATTTCATCCGATCGATACAGGAAGATCGGGCCGTACCGGCGACCGGTACTGATGCCCTACAGGTGGCACGCGTCGTGGATGCAGCCTATGAATCTAGTCGGCGCGGTGCGCGAATCGAAGTGGCACTTCCCCAATTTTCCGCTTGACACATGTCCTACAAGGTGATAACCTAATAGATGTCCAACTTCCCAAAAATATCGGTTGATCAGTAGGCTATTCCATGTCCCTGGATCGACTTGAGCGCCCACCGCTAATATCTCGTTCAGTGCAGGAAGCCATCCGTGATTATGTGATCACACAGCGCCTGCAGCCGGGTGATGCGTTGCCCGGAGAGAAAGAACTGGCACGTCAGTTGGGTGTCGGTCGCAATTCTGTGCGCGAGGGAGTCAAGGCGTTGGAGTCGCTTGGGATCCTCGAGGTGCGTCGCGGCAGTGGGATCTTCGTGAACGACTTCTCCTTCGAACCGCTACTGGACAGCCTGCCTTACGCGATCATGTCGGATCTGGATGACCTGGCCGACATTTTCGAAGTTCGACGTATCCTTGAAGCGGGAGTGATCGAGACGGCGATGCGGACCATGCCCGCCGACACCATCACTCATCTGCGCACCGTTGTTGAACAAATGCGCATCCAGGCCGAGCACGGCCATCCCTTTCCCAATGAGGATCGAGCATTCCACAGACTTCTCTTCCAGCATGTCGGCAACAAGATGCTACTGCTATTGCTCGATACCTTCTGGCTGATGTTCCGCAAAGCGTCGCTGTATGCGGAACTTCACGACAATCGACCCATGCAGACCTTTCGCGATCATGCTGCCATCCTTGAGGCCATCGAGAACAAGGATGTGGCCGAGGCCAAAGCCGCGCTGGCGCGGCACTATGACGGTCTGCTCGGCAACCTGCGCCAGATTGAGAACAAGCGAGGATAGACGCCGGTGTAGGACTTGCCGGCGGCGTATATTTCTTTTTCACCATTTCAAGAGGAGGCAAGCATGCAGAAAAGGATACTGATTGGGCTGGCAATGCTGCTGATCGTGGGTCTGATGGCGGCCTGTACCGCGGCTGCGCCTGAAGCCGCTCCTACCGAGGAAATAGCAGCAGAGGAATCTGCTGCCGAAGATGCGGGAGAAGTAGAGCAAGTACTTGTCGGCGCGTTTGATGTGGGTCCCGGCGGTGATCCGCAGGTGGTCCTATACAACAACAACGCAGGCAATACCTGGCAGGCAAAGCTCTACTCACCGCTGATCATGATGTCCGAGGACTTCTCGGAACACACCAGTGACGGCGCCCTTGCCGTGAGTTGGGAGCCAAACGAGGATGCCAGTATCTGGACCTTCAAGTTACGCGAAGGTGTCAAGTGGCATGATGGCGAGCCCTTCACCGCCAGCGATCTGAAGTGGACCACGGAGTTCATTTCTGCGCCCGATGCTACGGTTGTGCGTTATCCATTCAACGATGCCACCCTGGTGAAGGGATGGGAGGCGTACAATGCCGGCGAGGCCGCTGAGATTGAGGGAATCCGCGTCGTTGACGATCTGACGCTGGAGATTGAGCTGGTTGCACCAAATCCTCGCTTCTATGACGAGGTGCGACTGTTCTATGCACTTCCCGAGCACGCCATCGATTTCCCGCCGTCCGAGATCCAGAGCAGCGACTGGTGGTTCAACAGCCCTGTCGGTACCGGCCCCTTCAAGTTCGATTCCTACGAGAAGGACCAGTTCATGGCATTGGCCCCCAACGCGGACTATTGGGATGGCGCGCCCGAGTTGGATCAGTTGGTCAATCGCTACTTCGTTGACGAGACGGCTGCAGTCCTTGCCCTGGAGAGCGGCGACATCGACTTCAGCTATGTGAGTGCAGACGTAGCAGCTCGCTTTGAAGACAACCCGGATTTTGTGATCTTCTCGGGCCCATCCTTTGTAACCAATCTTTTCAACTTCAACCACACACGCGATACGTGGCAGGATGAACGTGTGCGCAAGGCAGTGCTCTACGGGATCGATCGACAGGCCATCCTCGACCAGGTCTTCAATGGCACCGCCATCGCAGCACCCTGTCAGGATCCCTATCCACAGTTTTGGCCCGAAGATGCCGACTACTACGAGTACGATCCGCAGATGGCACGTGATCTGCTCGCCGAAGCCACCGCCGATGGCGTCTCGATCGAAGGCGTCACCTTCGAGGTGCCGACATACTACACCTCGCAGCTAGCCAAAGACATCCTGACTGTGATGCAGGCGAATATGGCTGACGTCGGCTTCGACTTGCTGCCGACCTTCCTGGATGTCCCAACCTGGCGCACTTTGGTGGACGACAGCTTCGACTGGGACATCGCCTACCGTGGTATCGGCGCCGGCCCGGCTTCGTATCCTCTGCCTGAATGGTACACGACACCCGACAAATGGGGACTGGACGATGCCGCCTACGCCGACCTCTTTGCAGCCATGGATGCTGCCAAGACGCCAGAGGAGTACACGGCTGCACGTATGGCGCTCTGTGCCTATCAGAACGAGACGGCTCCTTTCGCCTACTGGTGGGTCTCGACACGCTATGGTGTCGCTTCCGCTGATATCGAAGACTTCCACTACTTCCCGGCGCCCGGCGGTGGTCCCTATGTGGATCACTCTGAGACGTGGAACATGAAGTAGCAACCTTCATAGATGGAAGGTTGGGCGTGATGTCCGGCCTTCCATCTTTCTTCTGGCAAGGAGGATGATCCAGCGCCCACTGTGATCATTCTGATTGCCGAGATGTCACTATGCAATACTTCCTTCGTCGCATCCTCATCAATATACCGGTGCTTTTCGCCGTCACGGTGATCATCTTCTTGTTGATCAACATGGCGCCTGGTGATCCAGTCGACTTCTTCGTCAATGAGGAGATCGGTATCACAAGCGAAGATCTGGACTTCGTGCGTGAGCGGTTTGGACTCAACGATCCGCTCCCAGTTCGCTACGTAAAATGGTTGGGTCAGGTGGCACGGGGCGATCTGGGGTTTCGCTTCAAGAATGGAGATGACGTCGGCGAGGTTCTGATTATTCGCCTGGGGCGCACTCTGCTCTTGATGGGTGCAGCCATGTTCATCGGTATCGTCGTGGGCATCAGTATGGGCATCTTCACTGGCCTGCGACAGTACTCGTTCTGGGACTTTACACTCACTGGACTTTCTTTTGTGGGCATATCCATGCCCGCGTTTGTGGCCGGCATCTTCGGGCTTTACATCTTCTCCGTGCAACTGGGATGGTTCCCATCGGGTGGCATGCGCACCATCGGCGAGGAGAAGTCGCTGCTCGATCTGCTGCATCATCTGGCGCTGCCGGCGCTGACGCTTTCGCTGGCCTATGTGGCGACCTTCATGCGCTACACCCGTTTCAGCATTCTGGAAGTACGCTCTGAGGACTATGTACGCACGGCACATGCCAAAGGGCTGCCTCGTTCGCTTGTCACCCGTCGGCACATCTTCCGCAATGCGTTGCTTCCGGTGATCACCGTCGTAGGCCTGAGTCTGCGTACGCTGGTGGCCGGTGCACTCTTTACAGAGACGATCTACAGTTGGCCCGGCATGGGCTCGCTGCTGGTGGATGCTGTGGCCGCGCGCGATTATCCTATGGTGATGGGGATTATGTTGGTCACCGCAGTCGTTGTGCTGGCCGCCAATCTACTGACCGATCTGGTCTACGCCTTTGCCGATCCGAAGATTCGATACGAATGATGGACCAACATGGTGCGATACGATGACCATAGCCACAGATCACACAAGCCCGGACATTCGGGATGCCAGCCAGGTCAAGTCTGAATCGCCCTCGGCTCAGGCATGGCGGCGATTTCGCCGCCATCCACTGGCCGTCATCGGCTTGGTCACCTTCGGCGTGATCTTGGCGCTCACACTGCTGGCGCCACTGCTGACACAGTACGGTTACGCTGAACTGAACCTGGCCGATAAATTTCAGCCGCCCAGCCGTGAACACTACTTGGGCACAGATCGGATCGGTCGCGACATTTGGAGCCGGACCCTCTACGGTGGCCGCGTCTCCCTGGCCGTCGGCTTTGCAGCGGCTTCACTCTCCATTCTCATCGGTGTGATCGTCGGCGCGCTCTCAGGCTTCTATCTTGGCTGGACCGATCAGGTCTTGATGCGCTTCACTGATGTCATCATGACCTTCCCGCGCGTCGTCATTATCCTCACGGCCGCCATCTATATCGGCCAGAGCATCGGCAGCGTGATCTTTCTCATCGGCATCTTCAGTTGGCCCGATGTGGCGCGCCTCGTTCGTGGCCAGGTACTCTCGCTGCGCGAGACGCAGTTTGTGCTCGCTTCCCGCTCGATCGGCGCCGGAGATTTCCGCCTCATCATGTCCCATGTCCTGCCATTGGTCATTGCGCCGTTGTTGGCCGCGGTCACCTTTTCGGTCAACGCGGCCATCCTGCTGGAGGCCGGGCTGAGCTTTCTGGGCGTGGGGGTACCGCTGCCGACGCCCAGTTGGGGCAACATGTTGGAGACGGCACGAAGCCTGGACGTATTGCAGGACGGCCCCTGGATCTGGGTGCCACCGGCTATCATGATTCTGCTAACCGTGCTCAGTATCAATTTCATCGGCGACGGATTGCGCGACGCAGTCGATCCAAAGCACACGCAATGAGTGCTTCGCTCAACACTCACCATGCACACCGGACACTTTTTTCGGACTGGACAGGCCAACCATGAAACTTGTGACGTTCGTTGTCGGCGGCGTAGAGCGCTTTGGCTTTGTTATTGACCATCCCGCCACCGGCGAGCCCTGGGTCTTCGATCCGGAGGAGACGGAGGCACGGCTTTACTTCTACGCCTCACGCCCCACATCACCTTACAATGTCAACCGTCCCCGATTTCTGGCAGACCGTCCCTGGCCCCGCTCACTGACCACATTCTTGGCGCTGGGCGACGACGGTATGGTCGCGGTCAAACGCCTGCAGGAATACCTACTGCGCTTTCTGGAGCAGTCCGATCAGGCATTGCTCGCAGGCGCGGGATATCCGCTGGACGCTGTGCAGTTGCGTGCCCCCATTCCGCGGCCACGGCTCTATTTCGGCCTGGTACAGAATAGCCCAACGTTCATACGCTACAACGATCAACGCCCTGTGGTCAATGTCTACCCACAGGGCCATCAGCGACCCCAAGGATCGCTGGTGAGTCCCGGTGAACCAGTCTATGTGCCCCAAGACATGGGTACGTTTGGCTGGACGCCCGAACCGGGCTTGATCATCGGCCGCGGAGGCAAAAACATTGCCGTTGCGGATGCCATGGACCACATCGCCGGCTTCACGCTGATCATGGACCTGGTGCACGATCAGTACACCGAGCAGATGATGCACTCATCAGGTGGCCAGATGGACTGGTTCGAGGACGCCACCGGCTCCTGGCTGGGCAAGAAATCGGACACGTTGGGCGCTATGGGCCCCTACCTCACCACAGTGGACGAAGTAGGCAACCCCTATGACTGCTTGCTCTACACGCGTCAGTCCGGCTGGCAGCGCGATCGCGCCCACACCGGCTCGATGGTCATCGGCTTCGAGCGTGTCGTCAGTTGGCTCTCTTCCTTCATCACCCTGCATCCCGGCGATGTCATCCACATGGGCACCCTCGCCGTGGACGGTATGCCCTTCCTGACCCACCTCGACTACGGGCCAGAGGACTATATCGAAGGAGAGTGGGAAGGTGTCGGCACATTGCGCCTGCCCGTCGTGGTGGAAGCGTGCGGTGATTGGCGGGCCAAGGATGATCCGGGACGCACGATCCATCCTGTTCCAGCCGTCCGCGACCTGATTGACGCGGGCACCGCGCAGATCACGACGCCCGATGACTGGCATCTGGAGAATGTACGCCATTTCTGGACGGTCTACGGCAACTATCGAGATGTCGAGGCGGTTGAAGGGATGGCCGTACGTTCACTGCCGCGCGTGCTCAACTGTCCGGTCAGTGCCCTTTCCTGTTCTGGAGCCGCTGTCGAGATTCCGCACCGTGCCAGCGAGTTGAGCGTTGGTGTCGAGCTGGCATTTGTGGTCAACCGTATTGCCCACAAGGTAGCGGAAGAAGAGGCAGACGACTATGTCTTGGGCTACTTGCCGCTGGCAGTGCTACATGATACATCCTTTGCCGAGCCGATCCGCCAGCCGGCGTCGACCCAGGAAGCCGCCATGCCCGTGGTCTACGGTCGCTGGGCCGACGGCTTCAACATCGCAAGCGTACGACCGACGCGGATGTCCGCCGATGCCATTGGCGGGCGCAGCATGCGGCTGGCGGTCGACGAAATCGGCGAGATCACATGCAACACGGACGAGTATGTGCTGGGGGCGTCGCAGGTACTGGCGTTTCTCACCCAATGGATCACCGTCTTCCCCGGCGATGTGGTGACTTTGGGGCGCACCGGTAAACGATTGACCGTGCCCGCAGATCGGAAGCTGGACCCAGAAACAATGCTCACGGCATCCATCGAGGGCATCGGAGAAGTACACGCAACCACTATCGACCGGCGTGAGGGTAGGTCCTGATCCGCCCTCTCGTAGCGACCGTCACGTAACAACCATCAATAGGTGATAATCATGCAGACATTCCATGGCGTGTGGCCGGCCCTGGTCACGCCATTCACGACCGAGAACGAAGTGAACGAGGAGGCCATCGACACGCTGGTCGACTACCTCCTCGACAAGCAGGTAGATGGATTCTATCTCTGCGGCAGTACCGGTCAGGGCATCTACCAATCGGTGGCGGAGCGGAAGCAAGTTGCCGAGCGTGCGCTCCGCCGCATCGACGGACGTGTGCCTGCCATCATCCATGTGGGGAGCCAGGCACTGGGCGATGCCATCGAGTTGACCCGCCATGCAGAGGCTGCCGGCGCCGCCGGCGTGAGCAGCATCATCCCAGCAGGGTATGGCGATCTGGCTGCGATCAGTCGCTACTATGCGGCATTGGCGGCATCGGTGCCGGCATTGCCCTTCCTGCCCTATTTGTTCACGTCCACATCCAGCGCCGTAGCGCTCATCGAGAGCATCAGCGACATCCCCGATCTCGCCGGCGCCAAGTATACAGGTCCCAATATGTACGAGTTGCGTCAAATCATCGACGCACGATCGGGGGCATGGTCGATCTTTTCAGGCATGGACGAGCAATGCGTCTTCGCCGCCATGTCCGGCTGCTGCGGCAACATCGGCTCCACGTTGAACGTCATGCCGGGCATCTATCGCCAGATCCATCAGAGCCTGGCCGACGGTGATGCTTCGCTCGCCCGCGACTTGCAGGTCAGGGCGAATCGGGTGACGGAGACGCTGATTTCCTACGACTTTATGGGCGCCTTGCGCGCGGCTATCGCCATGTTGGGCGTAGAGGTCGGCGGCCCGCGCTTGCCTTCACTGCCGCTGGCAGATAACCGCGAACAGGCACTCCGCGCCGCACTGGATGCGGTCGACTTCTTTGAAATCGCTGCAATGTGATCTCTTGTGCGCTATCTCCGTGGAACCATCACGTCTGAAGGAAGGCATGATATGGGAGAAAGTGCTACTATGGAACTATCGACATCACCTCGCTTCAGCGAGTTAACCAGCTTCTCGCCTTCGAAGAGCCGGATCGCATCGCATGTGCAGACGCCTATTGGGAAGATACGTTGGCACGTTGGCGACAGGAAGGGCTGCCCCAGGACACGGCTCCGTCCGACTACTTCGGGTTCGATTTCGACTGGATCTACATGGATGCCTCTCTGCGGCTGCCCGAGAAGCTGTTGGAAGAGACTGCGGAGTATTCGGTGCGCCAGGACAAACATGGTTTTGTGGCCAAGCAGTGGAAGGGCCGGGCAGGCGCAATCGGCTATCTACAGCAGGCGGTCAACGATCGCGGCGACTGGGACCTGTTGAAGGAAAGGCTGGTAGCGGACGAGCAGGAGCCCAGCCGTATCCACACCATCAGTTATTTCGAGCCCTTCGTGACCTATCCCAGCTGGCAAGAGATGGCCGACACGTTCGCCGAACTTCGGGGTCGCCAACACTACGTCCTCTTGGCCGTCTACGGGCCGCACGAGGCCAACTGGCGCAAACATGGCTTCGAGCAGACATTGATGGACATGGTCATGGATCCGGGTCTGCTGGAGGACATGAGTCGGGCACATGTGGATCTGGTGATCCAGTCGCTCGAGATCGCCCGCAGCTATGGGATTCAGCCTGACGGCCTCTTTATGGTTGAGGACCTGGGCATGAATACGGGGCTCCAGTTTTCGCCCAAGAGCTATGAGGCGGTACTCTTTCCACACCACCGTCGCTTGGGAGACTACCTTCGGCGTCACGGCATCCACTACTTCATCCACACAGACGGCGATATTCGACGCCTGATCCCGCGCCTCATCGACGCCGGCGTCCAGGTGCTCCAACCCTTGGAGGCCCGGGCGGGGCTGGATGTTGGCAAGTTGAAGGCAGAGTATGGCCGGTCGCTGGCTTACATGGGCAACATCAGCGTGGAGAAGATGTCGGGATCGCCGGCTGAGTTGGAGAAGGAAGTCCGGTCCAAGCTGGCAGCGGCCATGCCCGGTGGCGGCTACCTCTATCACTCAGACCATTCCGTGCCTCCCACAGTCAGCTTTGACGCCTATCAATACCTGATGGCGCTGCTGCGCCAATATGGCTCCTATGCCTGAGGAGATGCCATGGAACGGCGCACATTGGGCCGGACAGATCTGGAGATCAGTTCCATCGCCTTAGGCTGCGTGACCTTTGGCCGCGAAATCGATTCCGAGACTTCATATACTCTCATGGATCACGCCGTCGAACGGGGCATCAACCTGTTTGATACGGCAGAGGCCTATGCAGCCGGGCGCTCGGAAGAGGTGGTGGGATCCTGGCTGAAAGCAAGTGGAAAGCGTGACAAGGTTGTGCTGGCCACCAAGGCCAGTCCACCATTGGGCAGCCGGCTTGTCGAGGCGGCTGAAGCAAGCCTGAAGCGTCTCCAGACCGACGTGATCGACCTCTATCAACTGCACGCCTGGGATACCGACACGCCTCTGGACGAGACGCTTGGGCGCTGAGCCGTCTGGTCGCTCAGGGCAAGGTGCGCGCCATGGGGTGCAGCAACTTCGCGGCATGGCAGCTCTGCAGATCGCTCTGGCGGGCCGACGTCACACGGCTGGCCGCATCTCTGTTCGGTTCAGCCCAACTACAACCTGGCGGTACGTGACATCGAGACCGAGTTGCTGCCCTTCTGCGCTGAGGAAGAGATTGGCGTCATCACCTACAGTCCGCTGGGCAGCCGGCTTTCTCACTGGTAAGTATCATACTGTCGGCGCCTCCCCACACGGTACTCGCTTTGACATCAAGCCTGCCCACTGGGATGTCTACAAGGGGGCCGCAGCTATGCGCCGCATGGAAGGGCTGCGCGCTGTCTCCGCCGAGACAGGGCGCAGCATGGTCGACCTTGCTCTGGCCTGGGTCATCGGGCAGCCGGGTGTGACATCGGTCTTGATCGGCGCGCGCACGCCGGCGCACATCGAGCAGGCGTTCGAGGCCGAACGGGCGGGCCTGGATCCGGACCTACGTCAGACATTGAATGAACTGTAACACTTCCTGGACGTCTCCTTTCAGACGTCTCCTTTCAGACGTCTCCTTTCAGACGTCTCCTTTCAGACGTCTCCTTTAGACGTCTCCTTTCGGCCTCTGCCCGTGGCTCTCAACAACGATCTGGAAGACATATTGGGCAGGAGGAGCCAACAAAGCCGGTTCGTTGAGTTGGTTGACAATCAGCGGAAGCGGAGCATACCGCCAACTGTTTAGGGTGGTGGAGAGATTGTCGGGATTCTGCTTCGGGAGCGGATATCGTGACCAGAATGAGTTAGGCTGGCGCCCACCCAGAACCGACTATGTTGACCTATGTCCTCAATGTCAGAGGAAGGGTGTGCCGTCGCTCGCAGATCATACAGCAGCTTTCCGAATCGTGGCGGCGGCCGCCAAATCCGCATCATCGACAGCACGGTTGAGTGTAATGCGCCCCGAAAGTCAAGCCACATAATGGAGCAATATGTTATCTCGTTGGGCGGATGCTTTCAATCAGTACGTAAGCATCAATTACCCAGCCCTTTTTGAACATAACTGATGCTAATTCCTGACCTAGCTTTGGCTCGCCGTCTGGAGTTCCATGAGGCTTAGGAGCAGCACTGAGCATGCTCGTACGCAAGCTCAGCTTTTTCCAGAGACGGGTGCGATCTGGCGATCTCTTAACGAAGGTTGCATGGTCTTTTGATAATGATCCCCAATAATTGGACCACGTGCTAAACTCGGAATAGGAGCAGTATCAAGCACGTGGAGGTATGACAAATGGCATCGAAAAGACGGCAGTACAGTGCTGAGTTCAAGTTTCGGGTTGCGCTGGCCGCGATCCGGGAGGTCAACACAGTCAGCGAGTTGTCTAGTCAACATGATGTGCATCCGACGCTGATTCGCAAGTGGAAGCAGCAGCTTCTTCAGGATGGTCCTCAGGTTTTCGCTCGAACCAACGGTAACGAACCACGTGAACAGGAGGTCAAGGAAAACGAACTCTACGAACAGATAGGCCGCCTCAAGATGGACTTGGAGTGGTTGAAAAAAAAAGCTGCCCCGTTCGAGTAGCGCCAAACGCCAGCTGATTGAGCTTGGTCATCCAGATTTCAGCATTCGGCGTCAATGCGAATTGGTGGGACTCAATCGTTCCACCTTCTATTATGAACCGGCATCGGAGACGGCATTCAACCTCCACCTGATGCGGCTTATCGACGCCAAGTACATGGAACGGCCCTTCTACGGCTGGCGTCGGATGACCCACTATCTGCAGCGGGAGGGCTACGAGGTCAATCACAAGCGGATTCGCCGCCTGATGCAGAAGATGGGATTAGAAGCCATCTATCCCAAACCTCGGACCAGTCAATCGGCAGAAGGGCACAAGATCTACCCGTATCTGCTGCGCAATCTGGCGATCAGTCGAGTCAATCAGGTCTGGAGCACTGATATCACATACGTGCCGCTTCGTCGTGGCTTCATGTATCTCGTCGCTGTGATTGACTGGTACAGTCGCTATGTCTTATCCTGGCGTCTATCCAATACGCTGGATGGTCAGTTCTGTCTGGATGTCCTGCATGAGGCCCTTTGTATGGGCAAGCCTGAGATATTCAACACCGATCAGGGCGCGCAATTCACGGCCCATGCCTTTACATCAGTACTGAAAAATGCCGAAATTCGCATCAGTATGGATGGCAAGGGACGAGCGCTGGACAACATCTTCATTGAGCGGCTTTGGCGAACGGTCAAGTATGAAGACATCTACCTACAAGACTATGAGACGGTTCCAATGCTCTACGCCGGCCTGGACAGCTACTTCCAGTTCTACAATCATGAGCGCCCTCATCAGAGCCTGGACAATGCAACCCCGGCTGAGGTTCATTTCGCCGGTTCTGACCATTGGTTTTCGGACATTTCAGCAGCCCGCAAGGATAGCCCAGTGCTCGCCGGCGTCAAGGGCTTCGCAAGTCGGCCAAACTGCCGGCCGACCCTTGACACCGGCTGCGCTCCGGACTGCTGACCGGGCACTGCTGAATCGCCCGAAAAACGAGCTTAAGTTCGGCATTCCGTGGTCTTGACATTGGGGCCCACTATAGAACGTTTATGCCCGCCAAGTCGATAATCTTGAAGACATAGCGTCCCCTCTACCCGACGTGAATATTCAGATAGCCCGACTGGATGAAGCTAGACTTTGGTTTGAGCAGATAGGCGCGAGCGGTGACTGGACCGAGCCAGATGGCCTACAGTTTATGCTGATCCGCTGCACACTCAAATTAGGGTCGCAGTTTTTTCTAGCTTGGCGCAACGGGCGACCTGTGAGCGGCGGCGCACTTGAGATGCACAATGGGGTGGCCTCGCTGATGGCTGCGGAAACACAGCCTGAATTTCGCAATCAGGGTATTCATACTGCTCTGTTGCATGCTCGGATGCAGACCGCTATTGAAGCCGGTTGTGATCTGGTCATGGTTCATACTCGACCTGGTACAGTATCACAACGCAATGTCCTTCGAGCTGGTTTTCAATTGGTTTACACGGTAAGAAATGATGGTATCTTCAAGCTTAGGGCCGCCCAACATCCGCTGCAGCGGACGGGGCGACTGCAATTGCAACATGAACTACCCTGGGCCGCAGCCATCCGCTAATTGAAAACGTAGGGGGAAAACATGTCTGCCAGCGGTACCATTGCACTTCCACGGCAGAGGATGGCCAGGATCACAGGCGGTCTCTACCTCGCCTTTGCACTGTCCATGACCCTCGCCGATACGGTCGGCCACATCGGAATCGCCGACGTCGATCAGGCCTACAAAGTGCTCACTACCGCTTCTAGCTAGTTCGCAGTGGGCATTGTCTTCGGTCTGCTATCAGCCTTCCTCTTCATCATGGCAGCCTGGGGTCTGTACGTTCTTCTCAGGCCGGTAAACCCCGATCTTGCGCTGCTCTTCCTGCTGCTCAACGCCATCGGCGTGGCCATCCAGGTCGGGAGCTACTTCCCGCTCCTATTCGCGCTCCTGTCGACAGACGCCTCCAACTTCATGCAGGCCTTCTCAGCCGATCAGATTGCGGGCCTGCAGCAGATCGCCCTCCATCTGTAGGCAAGGTGATGGGTGATGGAGCTGCGCGACAAGCGCTTACATTTTCTGTGTTTGGGCGACTGCGTGGCAAAGGCTGAAGAGTTTGCCAGGGAACGTCGATGCAACTTTGGGTCTCGATCCTTCCCTTATCCGCGGGATCGTGAACTTCAGCACTTAAATTTCATCCATGATTTTGGATATAATGGCGATGACTGGCACGAATATGGAGGTGAACCGATGAAGAAGCAAGTGTGTCTCTTTTCCGGCATGATAGCCATTGCATTGCTCGCAGCTTGCACAGGCGTGATTCCGGACGCCCCACCGACGGCATCTACACCGGCAGACGTCGGACAACTTCCAGCGCCGGCGGCGGCACCCGAACCTGCGCAGAGGCTGATCGACCGTTACGAAGGGGCGTCTGAGACCAATGGCGACGTCCTCTTCCTCTTCGGGCAGGTGTTGGACACCCGTGGCGACGCTGTCCCCAATGCCCTGGTAGAAATCTGGCAGACGGATGCCGGCGGCGTCTACGATCATCCCGGCGATCCTGGGACAGCCGACCGGGACAGGTCGTTCCAGTTCTTCGGCTCCACGCCCGTTGATGCCGCAGGCTGGTATGCGTTTCGCACCATCGTACCCGGCCGTTACGAACCGCGCCCGCGCCACATCCACTACAAGGTCAAACAAGAGGGCGAGACCCTGCTGACGAGTCAGTTCTATTTTAGCGATGATGTGGCCGATGTCGAAGGGGAAGCCATGTTCCGCGTCGCGTGGCGGCGATGGCGGCGATCTGTTGATGCTCCAACTCGTCCAGGGGCAAACCGGCCTGCTGGCAAACGGGCAGATCGTTGTGGATACGGGTATTGGTGACGGATCGTTGCCGCTTACACCATCTCAGGCCGAAGGACCCTACTACCCGGTCGTCTCGCCGGCGGACTACGATAGCGATCTGGTGCGTCTGCCGTAGTTGGATTTTGACAGCAGAAGGCAAAGCTGTTCGCTGCGTGATCTCCACCCAAAAAGTGCCGGGGACATTGAAGGTCCCCGGCACATGAAGTCAGCGATTTGCTCTCGTCTCAGGCTAGACCAACTGGGCGTCCAGCGTGATCTCCTCGACTGCGGCCAACGCCTTGGAGACGGGGCAATTTGCCTTGGCTTTGGCGGCGTACTCGGCGAATTCATCGGCTGAGACGCCGTCGACATCAACACGGCTGACCAACTCGATCTTGGTGATGGTCGGGCCGTCGCCCAGGTGCACAGCCGCCGTCGTTTCAATGCTGTTGGGCACATGCTCATCGCCGCTGAGCAGGGCCGAGAGGAACATGGAGAAGCAACCGGCAATGGCCGCGCCGATCAGCTCTTCCGGATTGGTACCCTTGCCGTTTTCAAAACGGGATGCAAAGGTGAACGGCCCTTCAAAGTAGCCACTCCCCAACTTCATCGTACCGTTGCCCTTGGGCAAATTGCCTTCCCATCGTGCCTCTGAATGTCGCACTGCCATTGGTTGTCTCCTTGATGTTTTTTGTGGTTGTGATTTTTCGTCGATAGATTCGTTATGCTGGCATTCTGCCATACACAGTGGCGATGGACTACTTTGTGCGACCGTGTTGGTTCCTGCCATGTTGGTCTTTAATGTGTCAACTGGATCGGCTTGTACACTGCTGTTCGGATTCCACGCTCAAGTTTGACACCAAATAGTACTGAAATCGGTGAAGTACCTCTCAATCAGGGCCTCGGATTTTATGAGACAAGTCTTACCGTGAAGGCCAGCAGCAGCCCCTGTCAGAATTTGTTCCCAGCCCAAAGCATGTTCATTTACGTCATCCATTTTGCGTCTATTGACAGTCTTCCAGTTTTTCTCTACAATAAGCGTACGCCCCACCCGAACAAAACGTACGTTTTGTCGTTTGAAGAGGAGGAATAGAGATGAAAACCATCACCGTCACAGAACTTCGCGGCAACATCTACAATCTACTTGAGGAAGTTCTTACAACGGGGATTCCGCTCGATATCAAAAAGGGAGAGCGTAAGCTGCGCATTGCCCCAGTCGAACCAGTCGACAAGTTCGCCGATATGGAATTTCGCCCCGATGTGATCAACGGTGACCCTGAAGACCTCGTTCACATCGAATGGGAGTACAACGTTGATCTACCTTGATACACATATCGCCGTTTGGTACCATGCAAATCTCAAACAACGATTCTCGGAACCCATCCAGACATTGATGAACCAACATGATTGGTACATCTCGCCTATCGTACGCTTGGAACTGCAATATTTGTATGAAATCGGTCGAATCAATCCCACGGCAGACACAATTATCGATGCCCTGCATCAGCGCGTGGGCCTAACCGTTTGTACAAAACCTTTCAACGATGTGATTTCAGTCGCAAACCAACTGTCATGGACACGAGATCCATTCGATCGGTTACTCGTGGCACATGCCAGTTTGAATGACGATATCCTGATCTCCAGCGATCAAAAAATCCGTACCAACTACGACTATGCAAAATGGTAATTTCTGACGATTACAAGATCCGGTTACAGGATAGGGTGTGACGCCAACATTGACGCCACACCCTATCCTGTAACCGGATCTATTCGCTCAAATTCCCCCTATGCATCCAATCGCTGATTCAACTCCGTCAACACCTACTGCGCCTCTACCTGGATCACGGTCCCCGACAAAAAAATGGCGCTGGCGCCATGCTCATAGAGGTAGGCGTAGTCCCGAGCCAAGATGACGGCGCCGACGAGGTCAACTCCATGGTCAGGGCAGAATCGGTAGCCTGTGCATGTGCACTCGGCCCGGTTGCACGGTCAACATGGCTCCTTGGCCGAGTTCATCGATCCATTCGGGCAGCAGCTTGCGAAGCAGGTTCGCAGTCGGTTGAGCACGCAAACCCTCAATGCGGATGCGGATCACTGACGGCGCTGAATCGCCCGACCAGGCCAACAATGTGTGGAAATCTGAGTCGAGCGTGACGATGATTCTTCCTTCATCGCGTGCCCGGTCGAGGATGGCGCTGTCTTCAGCGGTAGCCAAGCCGATTTCGCCAGTGTGGACTGTGTCGAAGCCGGCGTCACGCAGCAGACCTGCCGCACTGCGTGGAAGTCCTTGATCAAGCAGCAGTTTCATGAGCGAACTCGACTACCCGATCATCCAAAGACGCGGCGGCAAAAGCGAGCGCCTGTCGGATATCTTCGTCTTCAAGCTCCGGGTATTCCTGACGCAGATCCTCGCGATCGGGATAGAGGGCCAGGGCTTCCAGCACCCTTCGTACTGTCAAACGCAGATCACGAATGCATGGCTGGCCGTTTAGACGATCTGGATTGGCGGTGATTCTGTCCAGTTTCATTGATTTGTGATTCCTGAATATTCGAACACATAGTCACATTGACGAACTCACTGGCTATTATAGCAAGGTCGTCAACTACGAGACCGAGAGAACAAGGATGTTGGGGCGACACACGGGGCCGCACTCTACCCGTCCAATCGTTGATTCAACTCCATCAACACCTTCTGCGCGGCCACCGGGATCACGGTCCCCGGTCCAAAGATGGCGCTGGCGCCGTGCTCGTACAGGTAGGCGTAGTCCTGGGCCGGGATGACGCCGCCGATGACGACCATAATGTCGTCACGGCCTTGCTCAGCTAGTTCATCGACGAGTTGGGGCAGCAGCGTCTTGTGCCCGGCGGCCAGCGAACTCATGCCCACCACGTGGACGTCGTTCTCCACAGCCTGGCGCGCGACCTCTCCCGGCGTCTGGAAGAGGGGTCCGATATCGACATCAAAGCCCAGGTCGGCGAAGGCGGTGGCGATGACCTTGGCCCCGCGGTCGTGGCCGTCCTGGCCCATCTTGGCGACCAAAATGCGTGGTCGGCGGCCTTCGACCAGTTCAAATTCATCGGTCATGTCGCGCACGCGCTTGACCTCGTCGTCATCGCCGAACTCGGCGCTGTAGACGCCGGCGATGGAGCGCACAACGGCTCGATGGCGGCCCCACGGCTTCTCCAGCGCATCCGAGATCTCGCCCAGGCTGGCGTCGACGCGCGCGGCCTGCACGGCCAGTTCGAGCAGATTGCCCTCGCCGCTCTCCGCGCCTTGGGTCAAGGCGTTCAACGCGGCCTCGACGGCTTCGTTGTCGCGTCCGGCACGCAGTTTCTCCAGCCGCTCGATCTGGGACAGACGCACAGCGCTGTTGTCGACCTCCAGGATGTCCAACGGTTCTTCACGGTCCAACCGATAGCGGTTGACGCCGATGATTTTCTCCTGACCGGAGTCGATATGGGCCTGGCGTCGCGCAGCGGCCTCCTCGATACGCATCTTGGGCAGGCCGGTCTCCAGCGCCTTGGCCATGCCGCCCAATTCTTCGACTTCTCGAATGTGCGTCCAGGCTCGGCGGACTAATTCATGGGTCAAAGTCTCGACATAGAATGAGCCGCCCCACGGATCGACCACATTAGTGATGCCGGTCTCATGTTGCAGATAGAGCTGAGTGTTGCGGGCGATGCGGGCCGAGAAGTCGGTGGGCAGGGCGATGGCCTCGTCCAGTGCATTGGTATGCAGCGACTGGGTATGGCCTAAGGCGGCGGCCATGGCTTCGATGCAGGTGCGCGCTACATTGTTAAAGGGGTCCTGCTCGGTCAGGCTCCAGCCCGACGTCTGGGAGTGGGTGCGCAGGGCCATGGACTTGGCGTTCCGGGGATCGAAGCCCTTGATCATCTTGGCCCAGAGCATGCGCGCCGCCCGCATCTTGGCGATCTCCATGAAGTAGTTCATGCCGATGGCCCAGAAGAAGGAGAGCCGGGGCGCAAAGGCGTCCACGCTCATGCCGGCGTTGAGCCCGGCGCGCACATACTCCAGCCCGTCGGCCAGCGTGTAGGCCAGCTCGATATCGGCGGTGGCGCCGGCTTCCTGCATGTGATAGCCGGAGATGCTGATGGAGTTGAAGCGGGGCATCTCCTTGGCCGTGTAGGCGAAGATGTCGCCGATGATGCGCATGGACGGCCCCGGCGGATAGATATAGGTGTTGCGCACCATGTACTCTTTGAGGATGTCGTTCTGGATGGTGCCGGTCAGCTTGTCGTGGGCCACGCCCTGGCGTTCGGCGGCCACGATGTAGAAGGCCATGATGGGCAGGACTGCGCCGTTCATGGTCATGGAGACCGACATCTTGTCCAGCGGGATGCCGTCGAAAAGCACGTCCATGTCCAGGATCGAGTCGATGGCCACGCCGGCCTTGCCCACATCGCCGACCACGCGTTCGTGGTCCGAGTCGTAGCCGCGATGGGTGGCCAGGTCGAAGGCGACCGAGAGGCCGCGCTGGCCCGCGGCCAGGTTGCGGCGGTAGAAAGCATTGCTCTCTTCAGCGGTGGAGAAGCCGGCATATTGGCGCACCGTCCAGGGTCGCGTCACGTACATGGAGCCGTAGGGCCCGCGCAGGAAGGGCGGAATGCCGGACATGAAGTCCAGGTGCTCCATGTCCTCGGTGTCCTCGGATGTGTAGAGAGGCTGCACGTCGATCTGCTCCATGGTGCGCCAGACATACTCGTCGGCGGAGAGGCCGGTCTCTTTTTTGATCGCCGCCCGCCATTCGTCCAGCCCCATTTGGGGATAGTCGGTGCGGTAGTCGATTTTGGTGAAATCTGGTTGTGTCATTGGATAATCTCTCGGAAGTAACAAGTGAAACGTCCTGAAGCTAACGTTTAGGCTTCAGGACATTTTGCCAAACCTGTGGGATCATGCAACCAGCCGCACGTGTGCATCGATCACGTCCCATGGCGCAATGAGAAGGCTGTCGTTGTCGCGTTGAATGAGATCCACTGATTCAAGATTAGAAACATCAACATGGACATTTTTGTAGTCGCGTTTTAGCACTTTGGATAAAGCGCGAATACTCAGAGGACCTTGTTGCCTTACCACTTTCAACAATTCAAGTCGCTTCGGTGTCAGGACCGATGCCAACATCGCAAAGTCTTCAAAATTGAGGTGGACCTCAGCCTCTTGCGTAGCATCTGATCGGGCGTCATGCCAAGCGGCGATAAACCGCTCGAGCCCGCGCTTAGAATCTTCCACGCCAATGTGAATATGTTGTGTGCTCATTTTTCTTCACCTCGATCACGTTCGATATCAGCAGCAAAGTCTTGAATCAACTGCTCAACCATAGAGAATGTGTACGCTTCTTCAACCTCGCCATAATGACGATGGTCGCCTTTGCCGCGCCCATTGTCGTAACGCACAATGCTTTTATCGTAAGTCCCATAGAACAGCCTGTATTTGAGGCCATGAGGCCGTTCATCGTCTACTTCTGGAAGCCGCCAAATCACCATTTCCCGAATGGCTCCATCTGCGTAGACAAATTTATCGCGAAATACCAACTTGGCTACCATATGGTTTAATATACCATACCACCAAATGCAGTAACAATTAAGCCTTACTCGACCCCATAGCGGGCCGCACGTCCAACCCTACTGAACTCATCGCTCGCATACCCCTGCCATTTGGGATCAAGGCCAATGGATGGTTCGTCGGTGTAGAATCCAGCAACAAAGCCGCCACGCCCACGCCAGAGCTTGTCCACCATCTCTCTGGCCCTGTCGCGAATGATCGCCTCATCGCATGTTTGCAATGTCTTCTGGATATCAACCGGGCACCAGAAGGTGATCTTGCCCCGCTGCTGATGACCGGCAAGCACGTCGATGCCATGCAGGTCAGGCTGATCAAATTGCAGGAGATCAACGCCCGCCGCCATCAGACCGGGAACGATGGCCTCGATCTTGCCGCACGAATGCATGAAGACCTTGATTCCGCAGTCATGTGCCAGCACACACAGCTTCTGGAATCGGGGATAGAATTCCTCATACCACATGGTCGGGCTAATCAGCGTCTGGGTCTGGGTTCCCCAATCTTCGGGAAACATCATGCTGTCAACGCCCGCTTCAGCATAGTTGCGGATCATGTCTGCCAACATGAGATCGATGCGGTCATGCAACTCGTGCATGCGTGCCCGCTCCAGCACCAGATCCATCAGATACTGGTCCAGCTTGCGCATTTTGCGGGCAATATTGAAGGCAAAGCCGGGCATCCAGCCGATGAGCCACTTGTCGGGCACTTCTGCACGGCGCTTGACAACGTCAACGTAGTCCTCGGGATCCGAGTAATCGGGAAACTCGTAGGCGTCGATGGTTGAAATGTCCTCCAGCACGCCCTTGGTGACCTCACCCTTGGATGTCGGGTCAATGCGCCCCCATGTGTTGCCCCACTCGTCGGTGCGTTCCCAACGGCCGTCGCCGACCTCCGCCCACTCGGAGGCATGCGTCTTGGCCGAACATTCCACCCCGCAGAAGTCTGAGTCACCGAAGGATCTGGCCACTCTTTCGGGCTGAGCATATTCAAGTGTGCGGCGCACGATCTCTTTGGATGTCATCATCTCGGGATCTCCCTATCAGCAGATTGAGCCAACTCAAGTCCCTATTCGTGCCCCTCTGTGACTTTGCCGCAAAGATGTGTTTTTCACCACAGAGACAGGAAGATTGCACGGAGGGCCACAGAGAAAAAGCAGCGAGAATCGATCTTTATCTGCGCTCATTTGCGATTATCTGCGGCTAATCCCGGTTTCTTCCTGCAACAGCCGGTTAATCGCATAGCAATTGGCACGAATATGGATGAACTCGTCGACACCCACTGCCTTGAAAGCCTCCACCTGCTCGCGCGGATACCCGGCCAGCAACACCATCATCTCCGGCCTACTCGCCTTGATGCGAGCCACCAACGGCGGCACGATCTCCGGATAGGTGGCATCGGTCGAGCAGATGACCACAGCCTCGGCGCCGGCAGCCAACGCGGCGTCGGCCGCTTCCTCCGGCGTTTCAAAGCCGGGCGGCGAATCGCACTCGAAGCCACCGACAGCCAGGAAGCCGGTCGTGAAGTCGGCGCGGGGCTTGTGCTGGGCCAACGGTCCCATGTTGGCCAGGAAGACCCTGGGCGCGGCGCCGGTACGCTCGGCGAAACGGTTGGCGGCGGCCCGCAACGCCTCGAACGGCTCGGCGATGCGGGCTTGCGGAATCGGTACGATCGTCGGGGTTTCCGTGTCGGTCCCATCGCCACGCAGCGCCTGGCTGAGCTGGCCGAGCGTGGCCCCGGCCTCGGCAGCTGCAATGGCCTGGACCATCAGCATGCCGGGTTCAGCATCTGCCGGGGTGGAGAGCGAGATGGGCTGGTCGGCCTTGCGTTGTTCAGCCATCTGGGCCAGCCGTTGTTCAACGAAGGCCCGAGCTTCGGCATCCGTCCCAACGACCTCAAGCGGGATCTCCGTCAGGTTGGGGTACATGTTGGCCCCGACCAGGACGTCCCGACGCGTCTCCAAGTTGGCCGTCCGCTTGGCCGCAGTCTCGGCAATCTGGGCCTGGGGCGATCCCGCCTCCAGGGCGGCCAACATGCCGCCTTGCCCTTCGATGTCCTGGAAGAGCGACCACGCATCGCGGGCAAGCTGATCGGTCAACTGCTCGACGTACCACGAGCCGCCCGCCGGATCGATGACGCGGCCCACGTTGGTCTCGGACTGGAGCACCAGCTGGGTGTTGCGGGCGATGCGGCGAGCAAATTCGTCGGCCGGGCGAACCACATCGTCAAACGGCGCGACAGCCATGCTGCCCACGCCGCCGACGGCCCCGGCAAAGGCCTCGGTGGTGACGCGCAACATGTTGACGTAGGGATCGATGGCCGTCTTGTTCCAACGGGCCGTCTGCGCGTGGATGGTCATCTTCTGGGCCTCATCACTGCCGCCGAAGGCCGCCACGATCTGGGACCAGAGCAACCGTGCAGCCCGCAGCTTGGCGACCTCCATGAAGAAATTGCCGCCCAGTGCGAAGACAAAACGCATATGGGAGGCCGTAGTATCGATGTCGATCCCGCGTGCTTGCATGGCGCTTAGGTATTCAACACCGGTAGCCAGGGCAAAGGCCAACTCCTGCACGGCGTTGCCGCCGCCGTTGTGAGTGGCGCTACCATCCACGACAATTGTGTCCAATTTGGGGGCATTGATCTGTGCCCAGGCTGTCAGCTCGGCCATTTCATCGTAGGCCCGCGAGAGCGAACAGGGCAGTTGCCCCGCACTGGCCAGCTGGCCCAGCGGGTCGCTGCCGAGACAACCACTCAACTGCATCGGCGCTGCACCTTGCCTTTGCACTGCGGCAGCCAGCAGCGCACCCAGCGCGAAAGCTGACGTGCCGGTCTGCACGAAGATCGGCGTCTTCGCCAGCTCGACGCCGTCGAGCGCCGTCGCAAAGTCGTCGGCGATGGCGATGGATAGGCCGTCGGCGCCAATCTGCTCCGCCCGCGCCTGGTCTGGATCGAGACCTGCTCGTGTCGCCGCATCCACGGCCAGATTGACGGCAGCCTGGCCGCGCTCCAGGTCGTGGCGCAATGCTTTGTTGAAAGCCGCAGGCGACCCGGCGCTGATGCCCTGAGCGACGAGCCATGGGGCCTCAAGATAGCCCGATGCAGTGGCTCCGCGCACATAGGGCGGTTTGCCGGGCAAAGTGTGCTGATGGGCAATGCCGGCGGCATCGGCGCGCCGATAGATCGGCTGTAGCGTGACGCCCTCGTAGGTGCGGGTGTGCAGCTTCTCGTAAGGAATGCCTTTGAGTGCGGCAACGGTCTCCTCCTGCCACTGCTCAACCGAAGGTGCGTCAAAGGCATCAAACAATGGCCCTTGATCGGCAACTGTCTCCTCAGGAGAATTTATCTCATCACTCATCACAACCATGTCCCTTCTTTGAATGCGGGGTCGCCGTCCAGCTGAGGACAGACCGAGAGCATTGTATATCGAAATACGCGGCGCTTACAATGTCAAATGTCCTGTAAAGAGCGGGGCAATTTTCACATGCACACTAACTTTTGTCCCAAATCGACTCAGATCTGTCCAACAGCGGAAGTTTCAGCACACAAAATCGTTATGTTACACTTTGCTTACCATGGCACTGTACAAGTCTGACAAGGCAGTTCAGCATCAACACCAACGCCGTCGAAAGCGCCAGATCGTCCCGGATTGGCAGCGGATTGCGCTGTTCACCTATGTAGGGTTTCTGGCCGTTGTGATGCCCTTCATTTGCTGGGGCGCCTGGGCCGAGCCAGGCCATCCACACGGATCGCCCCATTTTGTCTTTGCCACGCCCGTGTTCGCCGAAGCGTCAGATTCAGGCCCCTCGCTGAATCAGATCGTCTGGTCGCTGCAATCCTACTGCGGCAACCCGCGAACAGATGTCCCGGTAGCAGTCCCAGACGGAGCGACCGATCCAGTGTCGCTCGCCGGTCAATCGTTGCCGGATACCACCCTCGTTGTCAGCATGTTGCTCATCTTGCTCACCGGCTGGCTGCAATTGGAGAGCCTGCGCAAAAGCGCTGAGCGTGTGAGGCAGATCTGCATTGCCACCCCTTTCGCGCCGCTCGTCCCCACACCACCACCCCGTTTCGGTTGATGTACGTAGGGATCTGGGATCGGGGAACGGGAATTGGTTGAGGTCGCCCCTGTGACCTGAGAGCCGATGCTTGTTCCTTGCAATCGTCAAGTCTGGATTCAAACACAATCAACCGAATAGGAACATTCGAATGCACAAGATTACCTATCTGCTTGGCGTCGCCTTGCTGGCGATCGCGCTGTTCGCTGCCGTGCTGGTAAGCGGTCAAACCGGCATGTCCGCGCTGGCCCAGGATTCCAGCGCCGAGGCCACACCCGCTCCAGAAGAAGACGCGGAAGAGGCTGAAGCCGGTGTCGAAATGGAGGCCTCCGAAGTCGTCACGGAAGCCGTCACAGAGACCGTGGACGCGCTGAATCCGGCAATCGTGGCTTTCCAGGAAGCCATTGCGGCATCGGAAGAGAGTCTCTTCGTGAATCTCTCCACAGACGATCTGGATCGCTCGGCTATGGCCGTCAACTTCGCCCATAAGATTCTCAAGGGCAGGGAGATCCCGGTTACGATCTTCCTCAATGTCGAAGGAGTGCGCCTGGTCGACAAGGACATTCCACAGAACATTCATGTCACTGGCGAATCGGTCCAGGACAAGCTGGTCAACTTCATGGCTGACGGCGGCACGGTCCTCATC
The DNA here is from genome assembly GCA_963848115.1 of uncultured Chloroflexia bacterium. GTDB lineage: Bacteria > Chloroflexota > Anaerolineae > Caldilineales > Caldilineaceae > JAWKOK01. Next base: position 516,097 of record CAWKCP010000025.1, read on the forward strand.
TGCCCGTTCTGCATGCAGAATGTCGGCGGCATGACTCAGGAAGATGTGATCGACGGCGTCATGTTGGGCGGCCCGGAAATGACCTGGACTGCGCTCTTTGCCGAGGGTGCGAGGGTGTTGAGTTACTAGACTGATGGTTCTCTGACGACGAGCATATCTGGCTGAAGAGATTTTGAGATTAGGAGATTGCGTACGTGCCGGGAATCTCCCAATCTCAGGCCGAAAGCTGAATCACTCAATCTCAAGAAACCGGCGCTTGTTATTCATCCCGCAGTCTGACTTCCTGATCGTCAAGCTGCTAGGAGGGTCTTCGTATGGGCCGGTTGTTTGTGCTGTTGCTGTCTGTGATATCGACGTTGTTCCTGATGGTTTCATTGGGTGCGTGCAATCGCACCAACGACAACGCAGCCGCAGCCGGCCTATATGTAACGCTGCTCCCAGCAGCCGAAGGCATTCAGGGTGAACACCTGATCGTCAAGATCGTGGATGACGAAGGGTTGCCGGTCACCGATGTGACGGTGAGCCTGGAGGGCAACATGACCCATGCCGGCATGGTCCCGGTGCTCACCGAAAGCGTCTGGGATGGCGCTGACGGCAGCGAGGACGGCGTCTATCGAATCCCGTTCCAATTTTCGATGCTGGGCGACTGGATCATCAGCGTCAAGATTGAAGATCGTGACGGCGAGAGTTTTTCTCAGGAGATTGATGTCGTTGCGACCAGTTCGTCCGTCACTATCAAATGACTGACCATACTAAGATCTAGAGGAGTTTAGAATCAATGAAGAAGCGTATTCTGTTCATACTGTTGGTGTTATCGTTGCTGCTGTTGTCCGCCTGCCAGTCGGTGCAGCCAATGGCCGATGAGGACGAGATGATGATGGAGCCGGAGCCGGGCAAGATCACGGTGATGAACGTGCGTGCACGGCCATCACCGATGGCGGCGGGCAACAGTGCAGTCTTCATGCTGGTGCTCAATGGCCTGGATGAAGACGTCCAGTTTGTCTCTGCCGAGAGCCCGGCCTCAGAGGTTGTTGAACTACACGAAACCGTCAACGATGAAGGCGTCATGCGGATGGTCCACCAGCCTGAGGGCTATCCGATTGAGGCCGGCGGCAGCGTCGAACTCAAGCCGGGCGGCAAGCACGTCATGCTCATCAACCTGGTCGAGCAGTTGGAGACCGGCAATGAGATCGAACTGATCGTCAACTTCGGCAACGGCGAATCCCAGACACTCACCGTCCCCGTTGTCGACATGCAGGGCGAGATGCCCATGGACATGGACAGCATGGACATGGAAGATGAGATGGGCGACGGTGAGATGGAGGGGGAGATGGACCATGGCGACGGTGAAGAGATGGAGATGGATGGCGGCGAAGAAGAAGGTGAAGGCGAGGACAGTATGGACTAACTGAGCCGGTTCTAAAACCAATCCCTGAAGAAGTCCGACATCTGGCAGATGTCGGACTTCTTGTTTTAGCGTGTCCGAGCCTGCCGTGGGATAGACCCGAAGACGTAAAGAGATACCCTGTCACCCTGAGTAGGTATACGCCTGCAGATTGATAACTCTGAGGGTCAAACAAAGGGTCTCGATAGTGCCGTGCAGATTCTTCGCTAATCTGCCGGCATACTCGATCTTATCGACGCGAACACCCTTCATAGAAACATGCCCCAATTTCGGCAAGAGATGCTCTGTCACCCCTTCGGCGAGCTCAGGGCAGGCCTGAGTGGGTTTACGCTGACGGGTTGATGTACCTGAGTGACCAACGAAGGGTCTCGACGTTGCGACTACAGATTCTTCGCTGGTCACTTATCGTCGACGATCTGCTCACGTTGACCCGCTCAGAATGACAGACTCACGCTGAGCGCAGCCGGACTCAGCCAAACCTGGTCAACTGACCAGTGAAAAGACCATGCAGACTTCCAGTCGAAATGCTCTTCATCTGCCCATTGATCGACATAAGGAATTGATCTACACTGCTAGGATGCACGAACTGTCGATTGCCCAGAACCTGATCGAGATGGCCGAGTCGTCTGCACGTGAGGCCGGCGCCACCCAGGTGACGCAACTTAACTTGCGATCGGGCCGCATGTCCGGCGTGGTCAAAGAGTCGTTGCTCTTCTGCTTTGATGTCGCCACAGAAGGCACATTGCTGGAAGGTGCAACGTTGGAGATCGAAGACATTCCCATCGTCGTCTACTGCCCCACCTGCCAGGAGGAAGTGGCGTTACCGGGTACGCAGCGCTTCCGCTGTCCCGTGTGCGACACGCCGACCCCTCGCATCGTCCAGGGCCGAGAGATGCAGTTGACGTCGATTGAGGTGGTGTAGGGATCGGTGATCGGGGACTGGGGAGTAGGGAATGGGCGACGAGATTTCTCGATACCCAGGGTTGTGTGATTGAGTTGAAACCTAGAGTCCGTCCAGAAGCGAAGTCCCGTTTTGGAGTTCGACGTATGAATGATGCCATGTAGGGCGGAATGGTATTCCGCCTGGCTGGACCAAGCATAGCCAGGCTGGTCGGATTACCAATCCGACCTACGGTATGGACCCGACCTACGGATGCCATTGCGCCTGACTAAGCAGTGGATCGTGCCGGTGACGAGAGATGGAGAAGAAATCGATGAAACCGCGTATTCTGGAGATTCGACAAGGCGTTTTGGATAAGAACGACAGCGTTGCCCACGGATTGCGCACGCGCTTCCAGGGGGCCGGTGTCTGTGTGATCAACCTGGTCTCCAGCCCCGGGACGGGCAAGACCGAGCTTCTGGAGAAGACATTGGCCGAGTTGGCCAAGCGCTATCGCGTGGCTGCACTGGTCGGAGATCTGGCCACGGAGAACGACGCCAAGCGGCTGGCCCAGAGTGGCGCGCCCGTACGCCAGATCGTTACCGAAGGCATGTGCCACCTTGAGGCCGACATGATCGAGCGCCATCTGGAGGGTTGGAATCTGGCCGAACTGGACTTCCTCTTCATTGAGAACGTCGGCAATCTGGTCTGTCCATCCAGCTACGATCTGGGCGAGGATGTACGCGTGGTTCTGCTCTCGGTCACCGAGGGAGAGGACAAACCGCTCAAGTATCCGCCCATGTTCCACTCGGCCGACGCCGCGGTCATCACCAAGATCGATCTGGCTGAGGCGTGCGAGTTCGACCACGAAACGGCCCATGCGAATATCCAAAATGTCTGCCCCGGCGCCCCTATCATCGAGACGTCGGCACGCTCGCTGGCCGGCATGGATGAGTGGGTGAATTTTTTGGAAAATATCTGCCACAGATAAACACTGATGGCCGCAAATGGGTCACAGATGATTGAATTTGGGCGTGTTCAAATTAAATTGACAACGTAGGGGCGTGCCCTTGTGGCCGCCCACCGTCAGTCCTCAATCAGTTCAACCGATTTTGAACCCTGTCAGCCTCAGAAGTATCTGTGTACCATCCGTGGCCAATTGTCGTTCTTGCCATTGTGCAAACAGCGTTCGCCCCCCTGATTTCGGAGGTTGTGTGGCCGGAGGAACTGCCACAACAGTTGAAGCGATTCCCCAGCGAGACAATCAGCCGCAACGCCGGCGGGTCAATGTGCGCGGTGTCGTTCAGGGTGTCGGTTTCCGGCCGTTCGTCTATGGGCTGGCGACCCATCTCGGTTTGACCGGTTTTGTCGGCAACAACAGCGATGGCGTTTTTATCGAACTCGAAGGCGAACACGTACAGATAGAGCGCTTCATCGACCAACTGGTTTCCAAACCGCCGCCTCTTGCCCACATCGAATCTGTTGCAACGTCGGCTCTGCCTGCCCTCGGCGACACGGATTTCGTGATTGTCCACAGCCAGTCAGACCCGGCCTCGGCCACGCTGATCTCGCCCGACCTCTGCATCTGCGATGACTGCCTGCGCGAACTGCTCGATCCGGACAACCGACGCTATCGCTATCCCTTCATCAACTGCACCAACTGCGGACCGCGCTTCACCATCACACGCGATATCCCCTATGACCGGCCACTGACAACCATGGCCGACTTCCCCATGTGTCCCGCTTGCCAACGTGAGTACGAGGATCCATTGGATCGACGCTTTCATGCCCAGCCGAATGCCTGTCCGGTTTGTGGGCCACAGGTGGTCTTTGCGAGGGGCGCAGGGCGGGGGGCGGGGGGTGTAGTAGAGAGCGAATGCGTGAAAGATGAGGCGATTTTGGCGGCACAGGCGGCGTTGGCTGAGGGGTGCATCGTTGCCGTCAAGGGGCTTGGTGGATTTCACTTTGCCTGTGATGCGACCAATGACGCAGCACTGAGTACGCTGCGTGAGCGCAAGGGGCGCGTCGACAAACCGTTCGCAGTCATGGCCCGCGACATCGAGACGGTCCGTACCTTCGCCCATCTCGATGAACAGGAGCAGAAGCTCCTTACCAGCCGCCAGCGCCCCATCGTTCTCCTGCACAAGCGGCCCGGAAGCTCACTCTCCAGCCTAGTCGCACCCGGCAATAACTTCATCGGCGTCATGCTCCCCTACACCCCCCTCCACGTCCTCCTTTTTGAGGACAAAATTACGCAGCACGCAGCACACAGTACGAGTCATGAATCACGCAGCACGCAACCAACAGCCTCCGTCCTCGTCATGACCTCGGCCAACCGCTCCAATGAACCCATCGCCCGCGAAAACGACGATGTGATCGTCGGCATGCCGGACCTGGTTGACGCTGTCCTCGCTCACAATCGGGAGATCCATGTCCATTGCGACGACTCAGTCGTTCGCGTCTTCGAGGGTGCAGAGCTGCCCATCCGACGTTCTCGCGGCTACGCACCCTTTCCGGTCAGGCTGCCCTTTCAGGCACAGCCGATCCTGGCCGTGGGTGGCGAGTTGAAGGCCACTTTCTGCCTGACCCGTGACGACCACGCTTTCATGAGCCAGCACATCGGCGACATGGAGAATCTGGAGACGTTGAACGCCTTTGAGCGCGCCGTCGAACACTTTCAAGCCATCTTTCGCGTTGAGCCGCAGATCATCGCCTGCGACAAGCACCCGGGCTATCTATCGACACGCTGGGCGCAGCAGCATGCCAATGGTCGAGTGGTTGTTCCGGTGCAACACCATCATGCCCACATCGCCGCGGTGATGGCCGAACATGGCCTTGGCGACGGTGAATCCGTCATCGGCTTCAGTTTCGACGGCACGGGCTATGGCAAAGACGGCGCGATCTGGGGCGGCGAAGTGATGCTCGCCGGCTATCACAACTATGATCGGCTCGCCCATCTGAAATATGTGCCGCTACCGGGCGGCGATGCGGCTGTCAAACGGCCCTATCGCACGGCACTGGCCCATCTTTGGGCCGCAGGTGTGTCGTGGCAGGAAGGGGTACCGCCGGTTGAGGCCTGTCCTCCATTGGAGCGTGACGTCTTGCTGCACCAACTTGAGACCGGTCTGAACAGCGTGGATACCAGCAGTATGGGACGTCTCTTCGACGCCGTCGCCGCGCTGGCCGGCCAACGCCAGGCTGTCACCTACGAAGCGCAGGCAGCAATCGAATTTGAGGCTCAGGCCGCAACCGGTGTGACGCAGGCATACGGCTTTGACATTGTTGCTGGAGCAGGGCCCTGGCAATTTGACGCTGCACCGATCATGCGCGATGTTGTGGCTGATTTTCGAGACGGCATCGACTGTTCGATCATTGCAGCCAAGTTTCACAATGCTGTGGCCGACCTGATTGAGACGTTGAGTTTGCGCCTCAGCCGGCTCACGGGCGTGAACACCATTGCACTGAGTGGCGGCGTCTTTCAAAATGCCACGCTGCTGGGCTTGACAATGCAGCGGCTCCGGCAGCATGATCTGCGTGTCTTAGTCCATCGCAAGGTTCCGCCCAACGACGGCGGGCTGGCGCTGGGCCAGGCGGTTGTTGCACATTTTTCAGTCTGAACTAGGCTGAGCGGGAACGTTTTTTTGTCACAGATGAACACAGATGGTTGAGGATGGGTCACAGATGTTTTCGAAGTCATCTGTGTTTATCTGAATCATATCTGCGTTCATCTGTGACAAGATCGGAAGCGCTCACAGCAAATTGCATTTTTTAGCAGAGGAGTGAACCATGTGTCTAGGAATCCCCGGCAAGGTTGTTGAGATCTATGAAGCCAACGGCATGACGATGGGCAAGCTGGACTTTGCCGGCATCACCAAGGAAGCCTGCCTTTCGTATGTGCCTGAGATTGAGGTCGGCGACTACACCATCGTGCACGTCGGTTTCGCCATCACCAAACTCGATGAGGAGTCCGCGCAAGAGACGCTCGGCCTTTTCCAAGAGATGGGCGTCCTCGAAGAAGAACTCGGCGAAGAAGAACAGTAGAACGCGGATTCGACAGATCAGGCGGATGACCGTGGATTTTTCCTCAAATAGATCCGTGATGATCCGCCCAATCCGCACAATCCGCGTTCTATCTTGGAGTCCTTTATCATGAAATATCTAGACGAATTTCGCGATCCCGACCTTGCGCGCGTGCTCTTTGACGAAATCCGCTCCATCACCACGCGGCCGTGGGCCATGATGGAGGTCTGCGGCGGACAGACCCACTCGATCATCCGCAACGGCATCGACCAGTTGCTGCCCGACGAGATCGAGCTGATCCACGGGCCGGGCTGTCCCGTCTGCGTGACGCCGCTGGAGATCATCGACAAGGCGCTGGCCATCGCCGCACAGCCCGGCGTGATCTTCTGCTCGTTCGGCGACATGCTGCGCGTGCCCGGCAGCGGCCAGGACCTCTTTGGCGTCAAGAGCCAGGGCGGCGATGTGCGCATCGTCTACTCGCCGCTGGATGCGGTCAAGCTGGCCCAGGAGAATCCGGATCGCCAGGTCGTCTTCTTCGGCATCGGTTTCGAGACCACCGCCCCGGCCAACGCCATGGCTGTCTTCCAGGCCAAACACTTGGGGCTGACCAACTTCTCCATGTTGGTCTCCCATGTGCTGGTGCCGCCGGCGATCTCGGCCATCATGGACTCGCCGGTCAGCCGCGTGCAGGCCTTTCTGGCCGCGGGTCACGTTTGCAGCGTCATGGGCACCTGGGAGTATGAACCGCTGGTCGAGAAGTACCATGTGCCCATCGTGGTCACCGGCTTCGAGCCCTTGGACGTGCTGGAGGGCATCCGCCGCGTCGTCATGCAGTTGGAGGCCGGCCGCGCCGAGCTTGACAACGCCTACGCAAGAGCCGTACAGAACGAAGGCAACCTGCCCGCCCAAAGGATGCTCGCCGATGTCTTCCAGGTCACCGATCGCACCTGGCGGGGCATTGGCGAGATCCCCCAGAGCGGCTGGCGGTTGAGCGATGCGTATCGAGATTTCGATGCCGAATTGCGCTTCAATGTCGAGGACATTCACACCGAAGAGTCTAGCCTCTGCCGCAGCGGGGATGTGCTGCAAGGGCTGATCAAGCCCAACCAATGCCCGGCCTTCGGCAAAGAGTGCACGCCCCGTTCGCCACTGGGTGCGACCATGGTTTCTAATGAAGGCGCGTGTGCTGCGTACTATCAGTATGGGCGATTCTCAGCGGTGGAGTTAGTGGTTGACGCGGGCTGAGTCGTGAGCTAAAATTGCATATACATTACCATGTGGTGTATATGCAGACAAGAGGTATCTTGTGATTCGGACCCAAATTTATCTGACTGATGAAGAAGGACGCGCTTTGGGCGAGCTTGCCGAACGACGCGGACGATCCCAAAGCCAACTGATCAGAGAAGCAATTGATGTCTATCTTGCCGATCAGAAGGTCCAAAGTAAAACCGAAATACTTGAGGCTGCTGCCGGACTGTGGCGCAATCGACCCGACTTGCCCAATTTTGAGGAGTTGCGGTCATCTTGGGACAGGGATATCGGGCAATGAAGCGGGTCAAGATCGTTGATACGGACGTGCTGATAGACTATTTGTGCGGCACGAAAGAAGCGGTCGAGTACGTTACGCGTCATGTCGATGACATCAAGATCTCTGCGATCTCCCTTTCTGAGCTGTACGCCGGTATGCGCCCACATGAACGTGTCGCAACAGAGGCATTTTTGTCCCTGTTCGATGTCATTCCTGTGGATAGTGAGTTGGCGCGTGCCGGCGGCCTCCTGAAGCGTGACTATTTCGCGTCCTACGGCATAGGGCTTGCAGATGCAATCATTGCTGCAACGGCTCAGCAGTGCGCTGCTGAACTGGTCACGCTAAACACGAAGCATTATCCGATGTTTCCCAATCTTTCCCCGCCATATCGAAGGTCGTAACCGCTCATGACCCGTGAACTCAACATCGAAGGCTGGGCCTGTCCCATGCCCTTGCGCAACCACCCCAACATCGTCATGGGGCACGGCGGCGGCGGCAAACTGTCGGCCGAACTAGTCGAGCATCTCTTTCTACCCGCCTTCCGCAATGAAACGCTGGAGAATCTGGGTGACTCGGCAATTGTCAACCTCAACGGCGCGCGGCTGGCCTACTCGACCGATTCCTATGTGGTGCGACCGCTCTTCTTTCCCGGCGGCGACATCGGCGAACTGGCTGTCAACGGTACCGTCAATGACGTAGCCATGAGCGGTGCGCAGCCTCTCTTCTTGAGCGCCGGCTTCATTCTCGAAGAGGGCATGCCGCTGGATCGGCTCGGTACGATCGCCGAGAGCATGGGCGAGGCCGCGCGTGCAGCCGGTGTCACGCTGGTGACGGGCGACACCAAGGTGGTCGACAAGGGGCATGGCGACGGTGTCTACATCAACACCAGTGGTTTTGGCCTGATCCCGGACGGCGTGCAGATTGGCCCACAGTGGGCGCGCCCGGGCGACGTGGTCATCATCAGCGGCGAGATCGGCGTGCACGGCATTGCCATCATGAGCGTGCGCGAGGGGCTGGAGTTCGGCGCACCGGTCGTATCGGACACGGCGCCGCTCAACGGACTGGTGGCCGACATCCTCGAAGTGACCCGCGATGTCCATGTGTTTCGAGACCTGACGCGCGGCGGGCTGGCCTCGTCGCTCAACGAGATCGCTCAATCCTCGCGTGTAGGCATTGCCTACGAGGAGAACCGGCTACCGGTGCCCATGGCCGTGCGTGCTGCCTGCGACATGCTGGGCCTGGACCCGGTCTACATTGCCAACGAAGGCAAGATGGTGGCCATTGTGCCGCCCGACGTGGCCGAGGAAGTACTTGCGGCCATGCGCACCCATCCGTACGGCCAAGATGCCGTCATCCTCGGCCATGTGGTGGAACAGCATCCCGGCGTGGTGGTGGCCAAGACCGGCATCGGCGGCACACGGGTCGTCGACATGCAGGTCGGCGAGCAGTTGCCGCGCATTTGTTAGTGTATCAAGATAGACACGCACAATAGGACACGGATGACGCTGATGCAGCGGATTTGCACGGATTTTTCTCTGCCTCTATCCGCGTGAATCCGCCAAATCCGATTGATCCGCGTCCTATTCTTTTTCCGTCCATGATTGCCTATTCGGCAAATGGCTCAAGCAAGTTGTGGACGTAGCCATAGAGATCGACAAAGAGTGCGGAGATGCCCCACGGCACTTCCTGAGGTTGATCGATCACATTGACGCCTTTGGCGGCCATGGCTTCGCAGTCCCCACGGCAGTCGTTGGTGACCAGGACAAAGCCCGGCGCTTTGCCGATCAACTCCTTACGTTGCTCCGAGTCGCCTCCTGGACCCCAATCCGGCGGTTGCAGCACGACCTCCATCTCGGTTTGACCAGCGGGGGCGACGGTGATCCACCGATTCTCCGGCTCGCCTGGGAAGGGATCGTTGGACTTCACAACCCACCCTAGCTTTTCGGTGTACCAGGCCAGGGCCTCCTGTTGGTCCGCGACCAGTAGGGAAACGTGTGAGATTTTCTGCATTGCTTGGGTTCCTCCTTGAAATGTGAACGCTGCTTGTCCGTGAATGATCGGGGCAAGAGTATATCGTCTATCGTCGGCATTGCCAACGTCACTTATTCTGAGCACTGGCTTGAAACGTTGGAGAATCGTTCAGCATTCCGGGATTGGGCCGAACCACTTTCGCAAGACAAGCCAACATGTGGTCCATTCCCGGAATGCTGTCGTCAGCGTCGATTTTTCTAAACTGACATCTCTACGAGAACATGTGTTTCGTAGGTCCGGCTACCAGCCGGACGACTCCGACAACCTCTGGATCTGTCTCATTGATGAGGCTTGTCACGCTGGTAGCGTGACCTACAAGACTATTGATCCCGTGCGACCTTCAGTTTAGGTATTGATCGACGCAGCACGCCAATGCTATACTGCGGTTGCCAGTAGAATCCCAACAATCCCATAGCGCCCGTTTTAGGAGACAGCCATGCGATCCCCCGGCATGCAGTACTACATCCGTTCGTCGATCCCGTTCTTCCTCATTGTCCTTTTGGGTCTTGCTGCGCCGCATGTTCATGCGATGGCAGAACCATTCGAAACCCCCGAAGACATCCCGCACCTAGTCTTCTTCCCAGTTATTCACGGCCCTGCACGGGCCAATGTAGTCATCGCCGCCGCCCACATCGACAGCGCGATTAGCTATGAACCGGATGAGGCGGTGATGCTCTGGAATATCGGTAGTAGTGCTGCGCATCTGGCCGGCTGGCAAATCGCTGCCAATACGCGCCGGGTCACTATTCCATTGACATCCACACTCACATTGCAGCCCGGGCAGCAGCTCTGGTGTGCGGCCCAAGCCGACGCGTTTCGACACTCGTTCGGCTTCACGCCTGCGTGTGAGTGGGATGAAGACACCGATCCCGATGTGCCCGATCTGGAGGGCAGCCTAACCATTGCCAATGCCGGCGGCAGCCTTCGCCTATTGGATGCCACCGGCCGTGCGGTCGACGCATTGCTCTATGGCGAAGCGAGTCGGCCTATTGAGGGCTGGCAGGGTATCGCAGCACAGCTATATGCACGCGGGGCCATACGGGAATCAGGTCAGATCTGGCAGCGCAAGCACGATCCGGAAACAGGGCAACCGATTGACACCGATCAGGCCAGCGACTGGGCCGGCGATTTGGCCGACCTTCAATGGGGGCGACGCGTATACTTTCCAGGGTGGATTGGCCTGGAGTCCGCCGATGGACGGATTCCACTACAAACCTACACGGAGGCAACGACCGCAATCGCGGTTGGACCCGAGGGCCTCTATCTGCCCATCGCCCACGCACTGGCTTCGGCGTCGACATCCATCGACCTGAGCCTCTACACCTTCGAACATCCGCAGATGGCCCAAGTTTTGATCGATACTGCGACTCGGGGGGTGCGAGTACAACTGCTATTGGAGGGCGGACCAGCCGGCGGTATTTCCGCCCTGCAAAAATGGTGCGTCTCCCGCCTCGTAGATGCAGGCGCTGAGGTGCGCTATTTGTCCACGCTGCCCGATGCCCCCAATGGCTATCGGACCCGCTACAACTTCCTGCACGCCAAATATGCTGTCATCGACGGCAATCGGGCATTCAACGGCACCGAGAACTTCACATGGGATGCCATGCCTGCACACGCCGGCGAAGTGGTCGGCGGACGGCGGGGTTTCTATCTTTTCACCGATGCGACGCCGGTTGTGGCGGAACTGTCGAGGCTTTTCGCCCACGATTGGGACGCCGACCATTCCCTCGATCTCTTTCTCTACGACCCTGAACACCCCAAGTACGGCGCGCCGCCGCCTGATTTCAGCATGCCCGAACTGTCGGTCTACGAGGAGATCGTGGCGGCGCCCTTCGGCACTGCCGTCTCGACCTTTGGCCCATCGTCGTTCGGCCTGGTCAGCGCACCGGAGAACTCGCTCTACCCCGACGCCGGCTTGATGGATCTGTTGCGACAGGCCGGGGCGGGTGATGAGATCGTGTCGTGGCAACTCTATGAGCACGCCTACTGGGGCGATGCAACCAGTAATGCCGTCGCCGATCCCAATCCGCGTTTGCAATTGATCGTCGAGGCTGCGCGTCGCGGCGCCCGCGTGCGTCTGCTGCTCGACGCCTTCTTCGACAGCGGCGACGCGTTGCGCAGCAACCAGGCCACGGCTGACTATCTGAATGGGCTTGCTGCGTCCGAAGGATTGGACATTCAAGTACGTCTGGGCAATCCGACCGGCGGCGGCATCCACGCCAAGGTGGTGTTGGTTCGTCTGGGCGACGAGCGCTGGTCCGCAGTCGGCAGCCTCAACGGCAGCGAGGTCAGCCACAAGCTCAACCGTGAGGTAGTGTTGCTGGTGAACCATCCGGCGATCTATGGGCGTCTACTGGAGGTGTTTCTGCATGACTGGGCATTGACGACGCGCTAGACGCAGCTACCGCACTTTCTACGATTGATGCGCGGTTGTTCTCGGAAAGCGAGGATGTCTAAATTCCATCACACGGATGCAAGGAATTTGAGGACGTGCGGTGTCGTCAGCCCACCTCGTTGATAGACTTGCAGATGATTCAGACCTGGGAGGCTCAGGAACGTTCCGTTGGGCAACTCACCTGCGCAGCGTCGGATGGCTGATATCTCCGGATCGGCGTCCCCGCCAAAGAGCAGACAGGGCATTTGCATTGATGGCAGAATATGGGATAGGTCAGATCTGTCCTGCAGCGCTGCGATCAGCGCTGCAGAGTCATTGCCTCGCAAGCGGGCCAACAGTTCTGGCGAGCAGGGATCGCCCCAAGAGTTGAAAAAATCCGCCCAGGCGTCGCTTCCCGCCGCCAGAATCTTGCGTCCGCCTTCGAAGCTACGACCATAGGGCTGAGCTCCCCCTATCAGCAACGCAACCAGACGGTCTGGCGCGTGCTCGGCCATGCCATACCCGATCCATCCCCCCATTGAATAGCCTAGGTAATGCGCCGCAGCGATATTCAAATCATCGAGTACAGTGACAATATCGGCCACTCGGTGTCGCAGCGCATAAGCATCGTGATCATACGGCTTGTCGCTGTCGCCATGACCACGAGCATCAATCAAGATGAGGCGATAGTATTCCCGCATTGCTTCCACGTAGCCAAACTCATGCCAGTCGCGTCCGCTGCCAGAAAACCCATGTTGCAGCACCAATGGTGGACCGTCACCTACCATCTCATAATGTATCCGGGTTCCGTCATTGATAGCATAGGGCATAAGGTTGCTCTTTTCTGAAAGGTGGAAAACCGGCAGAGGAATCTTCTGAATGTCGGCGCTCTGATCGAGAATGGCGGAACGACGCCCTGTTTTGGCGTCGCTCCGCCCAAAAGCCGATTGTTACAGACGGTGACTCAACGCGTGAATCCGTCCATATGGGAGAAGAGAGCCGGATGCAACGGGGCAAGCGTCTCGTTCGCTCCATCGGTCAAGTCACCGAAGACCTCAAAACGGGAGAGATCAGAGATTTCCAACAACTGGCCTAACGACTCCCCGACATTCTGCATGTGGTGCGGGATAGCATCGGCATTTGCATACCATTCTGCCAGATAGGCTTTACTCTCGTCCTCGTTGAAGTACCAGTGGAATGCCAGCATTTCCGGCTCATTGACCTCGACCAAAGCCGTGCCATTCTTGGCAATCTCCTTGAATCTTTCCAGTTCCCCCTCGTGAATCGTCCACTCTGCCGTGTACTGAACTTGATTGCCATGGTTTGCTAGCGCCCCGGCTGTAGCTGCTTCCGGGCGCGTGAATCCATGCCAATGGGAGAAGACATTCGGATGCAACGGGGCAAGCGTCTCGCTCGCTCCATCGGTCAAGTCACCGAAGACCTCAAAACGGGAGAGATCAGAGATTTCCAACAACTGGCCTAACGACTCCCCGACATTCTGCATGTGGTGCGGGATAGCATCGGCATTTGCATACCATTCTGCCAGATAGGCTTTGCTCTCGTCCTCGTTGAAGTACCAGTGGAATGCCAGCATTTCCGGTTCATTGGCCTCGACCAAAGCCGTACCGCTCTTGGCAATCTCCTTGAAACTTTCCAGTTCCCCCTCGTGAATCGTCCACTCAGCCGTGTACTGAACTTGGTTCCCATGGCCTGTATCCGCACCCGATTCTGTCGAGACACTGGCCGCTGGCATGGTTAACGGCATGCACGCCGCTGACAGCAGAGCCATCATCAATACTGGACCCAATAACTTAATCATCATCGTGTTCCCCTTTTTCCTGTGGGCCAATTTGAGTGAGATACAAAGTCCCATCTCTTAATCGATCTCCCACAGTTAGCAGCATAGCGCCCGTGCGTGACTTTTGCGTGACCTCGGTTTCTCATATCGTGACTTCGTCGTCCCCCCTTCTGAAATCCACATGGCGGGCGTCTACCAAATCTGCTATACTCACGCCATACAGTCCAGGACTGGTCAAGGCAGTAAGCTCTTGGTCATCAACGTATTGCAGACGCCGCTCCCCTTTTTCTTAACCTGTAACGTAACTGTACAGCCACACGCTGATAGACCGCGGATTAGGCGGATAAGGCTGATTTCTACGGATAAAATCCGAATCGATCCGGTTTCGTCCGCCTAATTCGCCTAATCCGCGGTCCATTTGCACTATATCGTGTACGGTTACCCCATAATCACCATGGCGAAACTCGCGCTCTATCTGTTCGGCCCGCCCCGCGTCGAGCTGGATGGTCAACCCATCGAAATCAACCGGCGCAAGAGTCTAGCGCTACTGATTTTTCTTGCCCTACATCCTGGAATGCGCAGCCGTGACTCGCTCGCCACACTATTCTGGCCGGGGTATTCTCAAACAGGCGCACGCGGCAATTTGCGTCGGGCGCTCTTCATTCTGAAGCAAGCGCTACCCGGTGAATGGTTTGAGACGAATCGTCAACATCTGGCTCTGCGTCAAGACGCCGATATTTGGGTCGATGTGGCGGCATTCCGTTGCGCAGCCCAGGAGCGCACGACTGCGCAGGAACTGGAGCGAGCGGTAGAAATTTTTGACCAAACGTTTCTGGACGGATTCACGCTGCCCGATGCTGCCGAGTTTGATGATTGGTCTACCTCTGAACGCGAGTCATTGACTCGCGAGTTGGCTGACACACTGGAACTGATTGTGCAGTTCTGTGCTGGCCGGCGCGATTATGTAGCCGCTATTGCCCATGCCAAACGCCGTGTAGATCTCGATCCGCTGTATGAACCGGGCCAACGTAGTCTGATGAGGCTTTACGCCGAGTCCGGGCAGAGGGCAGCAGCCCTACACCAATACGATGAGTGTGTACGCATACTCCAAGAAGATCTGTCCATATCCCCGGCGGAAGAGACCATCGAATTGTCTCTGCAGATTCGGCAGGGCTTGCACCTTCCGCAAACGATAACAGAGCCGCCTGCACAAGGCGTCGAGGCGAGGCAGTCAAGCGTCACGGAGATTCGACTTATGGATCACACTCGTCTCATCGACATCCAACTTGCCCTAACCCATTGAACGCCGCCCGCTTCAAACACCCAACAATTTGCGTCGAGAAAGCGAGCTGGCAAGCGCTGGACGAAATGCTGGCGCAGGCGGATGTGCGCCTGGTCACAATTGTCGGTCCTGGGGGAATGGGAAAGACGCGCCTGGGATTGGCGACCGGCGCTTCCAGGTCGACAATGGAACGCTTTCATCACGGCGTTTTCTTCGTGGCGCTGGCGTCCCTAAGCGATCCGAGACAGGTTGCACCCGCTGTTGCCGAGGCGCTGCATTTCCAGCTAGAGAGCGGCGCCGTCCAGACACGTCCCCCCGAGAAACAGGTGGCGGACTATCTGCGTGAGAAACAGATGCTGCTCCTGTTGGACAACTTCGAACACCTGCTGGAGGGCGTGGAGTTTATCGGCAACATCTTGGAAGCAGCGCCGGCGGTCAAGATTTTGGTCACCTCGCGTGAGCGTCTGCGTTTCCCTGGAGAGCATGTCTATCCGATTCAGGGGCTAGAGAGATGAGAACAGAGATGGATGCTCGCTGAACCCGCAGCAGTTAGGCTCTTCGTGGAGAGTGCACGACGGGCGATGCCGGAATTCGCCCTGAACCATCACAATTTGGGCCACGTCACGAGTATCTGCCGACTCGCAGAGGGGATGCCCTTGGCAATTGAGCTTGCGGCCGCATGGGTGGAACTCTTGCCACCTTCCGAAATCATTTACGAATTCCGGCGCAGCCTTGGCTTCTTGACGAGAGATCTTCGAGGTGCGACTGAGAGGCACCACAGTATCCGTGCTGTCTTCGAAACAATGTGGCATCGAATGGATGAGGAAGAACAGATTTCGTTCGCCCAACTGTCGGTGTTCAAAGGCGGGTTCACACGTTCCGCGGCGTTGGACATTACGGGTGCCAGTATCCACCGATTGAGCGCTCTTGTGAGCAAATCTCTGGTCCAGTATACGAGTAGCCACAATCGCTATGCGATACACGAACTCTTGCGCCAGTACGGCGAGGAGCAGCAGTTCCTTCGACCAGGAGCCAAAGAGGAAGTCCTCGATCGCTATGCCGCATACTACTGTGAGTTTGTAAAGACGAACGGAGAGGATCTCAAGGGAACGCGACAGCAACTAGCCTTGGCCGCCCTCGAATCTGAGATTGAAAATATACAGGTTGCGTGGCAGTGGATTGTCAGCAAGAGCGATACTGCCCGTCTTGATCAAGCGATAGATGGCATCGGCACGTTTTATCAGATGCAGGGACGCTATTATGAGGGAACTGCGGCCTTCCGTCGCGCGGTGCAAGGACTCGAAGGATGTACGTCGCTGCCGATCAAGCGGACGCTGGCGAAGTCACTGGTTTGGTCAGCCGCATTCGCACGCATCACCGGTGGCGTCGATGAGGCCCGCTTGTGCCTACAGCGAGCGACTGAATTGTTGGACGAAATTGAGTCGACAAACGATATGATCCCATCGGTGAGAGCGTTCGCCCTGTTGGAGATGGGAGATCTGGATCGACTCCGAGATGCGTACACGGCACGTGAACGATACGAGCAAAGCCTACGCCTATACGAACAGCTTGGCGATGCATGGGGAATGGCAGGTGCGCAAGAGGGGCTAGGGTTTGCTGCGAATGAAATCGGTGATCGCTCCGATTACGAAAAGCAAGCCGAGGCTGTCCTCGCTACGCGGCAATCCCTGGGAGATCGGGTGGGAATCGCAAGGGCGCTCGCCGAAGTCAGTAGGGCAGTTCGGAGTCTGGGACATCTGGACGAGGCGCTCACGCTGGCCAAGGAAAGCGTGAGCATCTATGGGCAGCTCGAAGATCGAGCCGGACTGGCCGGCGCGCTCAGCAATTTGGGGGATGTCCTCAACTGGCTCGGCAGGACATCGGAAGCGAAGGAAGCCTTGGAGGCAAGCGTATCTCTCAATCGCGAATTAGGTGATCGCCGGGCCTTGGCCGATGCGATGGGGAAGCTTGCCAGCTCACATGCGAGAACGGCAGAATATGAGTTGGCGAGCCAGGAAGCTAAGCTGGCGCTTTCGATGTCGCGGGAACTGGGCGACGAATCCCGTGTTGTATGGTGCTTGATGGTGCTTGGCAAAATCGCCATGTATTCGGGTGACTATGAGAGGGCAAGAGAGTATCTGGAGGAATCTCTAGGCGTTCTGAGCGAGAAAGGCATGTGGGTGATCCATGCATGGTCTCACAGCGTCATGGGGTCCGTGGCTTGGGGATTGGGCAATCTTGAACTCGCACGCCAACATATCGTTCCGGCATTGGCCACCGGTGTACAATCCTCTGATTACAACACCACCATTCAGGCACTCCAGGCTGCTGCCCTGTGGCTATCCGAGGGCCGGGACAAAGCGCGCGCGCTTGAAGTCTACAGCATGGTACGCCTACACCCCAAGGTGAACAATCCCCAATGGTTCAGAGACGTAGTTGAGCCGCATTTCGCAAACGTGGCGGCCCATCTTCCACCGGCCACCGTCGCCAGTGCACAGGAGCGCGGCAGCCAACTTGACGTCTGGGAAACAGCCGCCAATGTATTGGCGGAGCTCGAGAAATGAGTCGCATGTTCGGTACCCGGTTTATAGTTCGTTGTCCCAGGCAATCGCTACCCCACCTGCATGCAGTCTTGCGGCTTTGTAGGCTGATGTCTTTCTGAATTGTCTTGGACTGCGACCTCTAGTGGCCCTCGTGTCCGTTTGACGTCTGGTGCAGGCATAGGCTACATTTTACACAATACGAATTACGCAGTAGGCCACACGCAGCCAATCCACAAGAACCGGAGACAAATCCCATGAGCGTCACAAAGCGTTATGCTGTCGTCGGTACCGGCACGCGTTCGTACATGTATCAGAACGCCGCGCTCAATATCTACGAAAACAGCGAACTCGTCGCCGTCTGTGACAGCAATCCTGGCCGGGTTCAACTCTATGTTGATGGGGCCAAGAAGGAAGGCAAGGATGTCGCAGGCTATGCGGCCGAGGACTTCGACCGCATGATCGCCGAGTGCAAGCCCGACACGGTGATCGTGACCACCAAAGACTGCCACCACGATGAATACATCTGCCGCGCCATGGAGCTTGGCTGTGATGTCATCACCGAGAAGCCGATGACGACCACGGCCGAAAAATGTCAGCGCATCATCGACACCCAGCGCGAGACCGGACGATCCTGCCGCGTCACCTTCAACTATCGCTACTCGCCGGTTCGCACACAGGTCAAGGATCTGCTGATGTCGGGCGTGATCGGCACGGTCTTGTCCGTCGATTTTCACTGGCTCCTCGACACCAAGCATGGGGCCGACTATTTCCGGCGTTGGCATCGCAACAAGGCCAACTCAGGCGGGCTGATGGTACACAAGTCGACGCATCACTTTGACCTGGTCAACTGGTGGCTGTCGACCGTGCCAGAGGCGGTCTACGCCAGCGGACAACGTCGTTTCTATACGCCGCGCCAGGCCGACGCCTATGGACTGACCCAACGTGGCGAACGCTGCTTAGACTGTGCCGAGGCCGAGCGCTGCCCCTTCCGCCTGGATCTACGTGAGTTCGAAACGATGCGCAAGGTCTATTTGGAAAACGAGCAATATGACGGCTATTTTCGCGATCAATGCGTTTTCAGCGACAAGATCGATATTGAAGATTCAATGAACTTGGTTGTCGACTTTGCCAACGGTGTGCAGATGACCTATTCGCTCAACGCCTTCATGCCCTGGGAGGGCTACATCGTCAGCTTCAACGGCACCAAAGGACGGTTGGAGCACAAGTGCGAGGAGACAGTCTACGTCAGCGGCGACGACTCTGTGCCCGGCGCGCTCAAGGCCCACGGCACCACTATTCACGTCTTCCCCCACTTCGAGCCGGCCTATGACGTCGAAGTATGGACCGCCAGCGGCGGCCACGGCGGCGGCGATGAACTGCTCCTTGACGACATCTTCACCCCCGATCCGACCCGTGATCAATACCTGCGTGCCGCCGATCAACGGGCCGGCGCCTATTCGATTCTGACCGGCATTGCCGCCAATCGCTCCATGGAGACAGGTCAACGGATTGTCGTTGATGATCTGGTACAGAACGTGGGCATGCCGGAATACACGCCAATGCCTCAGGACGACGAGCCGATTCCGCTGCCGGGAGAAGTCGACGCCGCGCCGAAGTGGTTCAAGTAACGATAAATAGTGACAGGGTGAGAGGGTGACAAGGTGAAAGCTAGATTATCACCTTGTCACCCTCTCACCCCCTCAGTTTGTACAGGAGATTCGTAACGATGGCAGAAGTCCCTTACCCACGCATCCACGTCGTGATCAACCCTGCCTCCGGCAAGGATGAACCGATTCTGAATGTGCTGAACCATGTCTTCGGCCAGTACGGCGTCGATTGGACCATCAGCGTCACCCACAAATATGGCGACGCAACGGCTCAGGCCAAGGAGGCTATCGCCAACGGCGTGGACCTGGTCGCCGGCTACGGCGGCGACGGCACCCAGCATGAGATCGCCAACGCCGTATTGGGAACTGATGCCGTGATGGGCATTCTGCCCGGCGGTACCGGCAACGGTTTTGCCAGGGAGATGGGCATCCCCAAAACGCTTGCTCCAGCGGTCGAACTGCTCTGCACCAGTAGCAAAACCCGCCAGATCGATGTAGCCCAGGTCAATGATCAGTACTTCATCCAACGGCTTTACGTGGGAACTGAACCCGAAGAGCAGACGAGTCGTGAGATGAAGGACAAATACGGTGTCTTCGCCTATGCCGTTTCGATGAAAAAACAGGTGAAAGATGCGAAGCCGGTGACGTACAGCGTAGACATCGATGGCGATAAGGTTGAGTTTGCCGCCGAAAAGACCTACATTGTCAATTCAGGCATGATGGGAACTGGGCTGAAAATCACCAACGACTATGCCATCGACGATGGCTTTCTGGATGCCTTCGTTCTAAATGCCAAGGACCTGGCGACGCTCAAATCGGCCGCCGAACGCTTCCTGCATCTCAAGACCCACGCAGCAGGCCAATTCTACCGCCAGTGCCGTGAAGTCACCATCACGACCGAACCGGATCAGCCCGTGTGGACCGATGGCGAGTATTTGGGACGCACGCCCATCATAGTGAAAGTTCTGCCAGGAGTACTGTCCATTGCCGTTATCTGACAACAACCAGCCTAACAACAATCAGCCTGAAAAAAAACTCAGCCTGTTCCACCGCGCGTTTGATCAACTCTACCCCTTGATCCGCTTCTACTACGAAAAGGTCATGGGGCACGTCTGGTTTTCCCAGATCACGCCTCAGCTTTGGCTCGGCGGCGCTCCCACCTACCGTAGAGACTATGAATATCTTATGCAGGAGGATATTACGGCGGTTGTCAATGTGCGCGCCGAACGTGAGGATGAGACGGCCTTTTACGACAGCCACAATATCACCCATGTCCAGTTCAAGGTGCCGGACGTCACCGTGCCGCAGGGAGATGTTCTGACCGAGTCTGTGGACTGGATGGCGGATCAGGTCGCCGATGGAAGGGTGGTTTTGGTTCATTGCGCAAAAGGCCGTGGCCGATCGGCCACAGTCTTGGCCGCCTACCTGATGCGAGAGGAGGGCATGACGGTAGATGAGGCAAATGCGTTGATGAAGTCCCATCGTGCGCTCACCAAGTTGCAGCCGAAACATCGCGTCGTGTTGGAGGAATGGATAGAGACCCAACCGGTGAAGAAACCGTGAATTCGAACGGATAGACGTAGTGGCATGTGTTCGGGCGGGAAACAGATCGTCTGTTTGCTGCCATCTTCTTCCGTCCGATCACGTGCCCGATCTTGGAAAAAAGATGTTGTTCGGGCCGGGCACGTGATGCGGCAGATGAAGTAATTTCCACGTTTGACGGGGCCGTCCGCCGCACCCCATGCCCCAACGCGCTCGAGATCAACTGGCGGAACGTTTGACCGAGATCGTCAGTCCGTCAATGCCTTCGATCACCCGCAACATCGGCGCCAGCGCCGAGACAAGATCCGGATGGGCGGCAGCCACGGCATTGTATCGCTTGGCTCCGGCATCACCATCTTCGTACAACACAGCATCAGGCAGCGTGTTGTCGGCCAGAATCAGCCCGCCATCGCGAACCATGGGCACTGTTTTGGCCAGGTAATCGACGTAGCCATCCTTGTCGGCATCGATGAAGACCAGATCGAACAGATCCTCACCGTTTTCCTCCATCGCGGTTAGCGTATTTATCGCCGGTCCGACACGAATCTCGACCTTGTCGGAGAGGCCCGCCCGCTCCACATTGCGCCGGGCGACCGTGGCATGATGCGGTTCAAGCTCCAGCGAAACCAGCTTGCCGTTCTCCGGCAGCGCCCGCGCCATCCAGATGGCGCTGTAGCCGCCCAGCGTGCCGATCTCCAGAATTCGTTCGGCCCGAGAGAGCAAGGTCAGTACATGCAACATCTTGCCTTCGCTGGCCGATATATGGATTTCGGGCACTCCTGCGCGCCGCATCTCCTCTTGGGCCAAGACCAGCGCATCATCTTCCTGGGCGAAAAGTGCGCTGACATATTCGTTGTAGTGGTGTGGCGTCCTGTCCTGTGTAGCCATTGAATCTGTTCCTCGTTGTACTTAATTTTTGCACGATGGTTTTTGGTCTGAGTTCAGCATACCATCATCCAAAGATTTTGAGGTGATATAGACAGCGAGAACGAGCCAGAATTTCCTACACAAGGGTTTCTCGAAATCTAGCAAAGGTAAGGTTTACAGGTTACAATGTGCCTAGGTCGACGTTTTGACCCGTTGAAGACCGCATGCGGTTTGGATTCTCTGGACGCCTATCGTTCCTCAATCGCTCGTCCAGCGCAGTACCACTGCCTATCACAGGAGCAATGGGAGATCGGCGTAGCAGCAGCGACTTGGTGGACCAGGAAGTAGGATGATGTACCGCTTGGCCGCATTGTTTTGGAATCGTAGTCAACATCGGATACGCTCCGGGTGGCGTTTGCTTATCCATCTATTTTTGTGGATTGGTATCCCTACCCTGCTGAGCGCGCTAACGGTCAACTTTCTAGGGCCGATCCTCAGTGATCGGATTCCGGCCTTGTCCGGCCTGGCCCTACGAATCATCAGCTTCAGCTTGACACTAGTCGGGGCGATCGCCGGAACGTGGATCGCCACCCACTTTCTGGATCATCGTCCTTTTGCCGACTTGGGCTTCCATTTCAACCGGCGTTGGTGGATCGATCTACTCTTCGGATTCGCTCTGGGCGGACTACTCATGGGATCTGGTCTTTCTGGTCGAGTGGTCGCTTGGCTGGATCGAGATCACAGGTTCTTTCTCCACGTCGAGCGGATCTGTCGCCGATGAAAGCCTTCCCTTTGCGGTAGAGATCCTTGGACCATTCGTCGTACTGGTCGTGTTGAGCATCACCGAAGAATTGCTGTCACGTGGGTATCAACTGCGCAACCTCGCCGAAGGATTCAATTTCCCGTTGTTGGGTGCACGTGGGGCCGTTCTGCTGGCATGGTTGCTCTCGTCATCACTCTTCGGGCTGTTGCACGTGTTTAACCCCAATGCATCGGTTGTCAGCACTGTCAACTTAATCCTGGCTGGTCTGTTATTGGGTCTAGGGTATATCTTGACCGGCAGTCTGGCCATTCCAATTGGGCTGCATATCACGTGGAACTTCTTCATGGGCAACGTCTTTGGCTTTCCGGTCAGTGGCAATGACTTCAGTACGGCGACCTTCATCGCCATCCGCCAGGGCGGACCGGAGCTGTGGACCGGTGGAGCCTTTGGGCCGGAAGCCGGGTTGATTGGCGTAGGCGCAATGGCGATCGGTGCGCTGTCGATCTTGATCTGGGTCCGATGGTGGGATGGGGATCTACGGATCTGTACTGAACTGGCAAGCTATTCGATGCCTGACAGTCAGACGAAATTGATCGCAACCGATCACAATGCAGTGACAACTGATGACTCCACTGCAAAAACAAAAGATCAGCCACAGATAGACACAGATAGACACAGATAGGGTTGGATAACCACAGATTGGACCAGACAGCACAGTAGTGGTTCCATAGATCATCTGTGAATATCAGTTGTTTATCTGTGGTCATCTGTGGCAAATTCACCTTTTTGCCGTGGAGTCACTGATCAGCCGCAGATGAAGGCAGATGAGGGGAAGTATTGAATGTCCGAAAAATTGTGGGGCGGCCGGTTCACCGGCGAAACCGATCCGTTGATGGATACCTTTCAAGAATCCATTGGCTTCGATCAGTGCATGTGGCGGGTTGATCTCGATGGAAGCCAGGCCTATGCGCGGGCTCTCGGCAAGGCAGGCATGCTGACCAACAACGAAGTGGCAACCATCGTCGAAGGACTTGAACGCGTAGCAGTTGAATGGGCCGCCGACGAGTTTGAAATCAAGAAAAGCGACGAGGATATCCACACCGCCAACGAGCGTCGCCTGACCGAACTGATCGGTCCCGACGTTGCGGGCAAGCTACATACCGGACGCAGCCGCAATGACCAGGTTGCCACCGACGTACGGCTCTGGCTGCGTGGCGAAATTCGCGAGCTGCGGGGCTACCTGCATGAATTGATCCGCGTGGCAGCCGACCGGGCGGAGAGCGAGATCGACTATCTGATGTCCGGCTACACGCACCTTCAGCCGGCACAGCCGATCCGCTGGAGCCATTGGCTCCTGCGCCATGCGTGGGCCTGGCAACGGGATGCCCAACGGCTCGATGAACTGACCGAGCGAGTCAATGTCATGCCACTGGGCAGCGGTGCGTTGGCCGGCAATCCCTTTGCCATCGACCGCTACGAATTGGCCGACGATCTGGGGTTCGCAGGGATCACGGCCAACAGTCTGGACGGCGTCAGCGATCGCGATTTTATTGCTGAATTCCTCTTCTGGTCGACATTGACCATGCTGCACCTGAGTGGGCTTGCCGAAGATCTGATCATTTACAGCAGTCGAGAATTCAGTTTTGTGACGATCGCTGATGCCTACAGTACCGGAAGTAGCCTCATGCCTCAGAAGAAGAACGCAGATGCGCTGGAGCTTCTGCGCGGGAAATCCGGTCGGGTATTGGGAGACATGACAGGGTTGTTGACCACGTTGAAAGGGTTGCCGTCGACCTACAACAAAGACCTGCAGGAAGACAAGGAACCACTCTTTGACGCAGTGGGAACCCTGGGAAACGCCCTTCAAATCGCCTCCGGCGTGCTTTCGACGCTAAGGATCAACCCGCCCTTTCTCTTGGCTGCCCTCGTGCCGGAGATGCTCTCCACTGACTTGGCCGAATATCTAGTTCGCAAGGGCCTGCCCTTTCGCCAGTCGCACCACATTGCCGGCGCTGCCGTACGTATGGCCGAAGTCCAGGGAATTCCAATGTCTGAACTGACTGTAGAGGACTTGCAGTCGATCCATGAGATCTTTGACGACGATGTACTGGCTATCTGGAATTTCGAGCACAGCGTCGAACAACGGGATGTAGACGGGGGCACCAGCCGACGAGCGGTTCGCCTGCAGATCGAGCAGCTACGTGAATGGCTTGCATAGAGTCGCCCACCTAACAGGGATGATTATCCCGTCGAGTCTGGCCATAACGACGTTATTTGATTAACGCTTTGACATCCCCGACAAACTCTGCTAATCTTGCCATGGTTGTACTCGACCAAATCAACGATAGAAATCTGATGGAAATACAGTGGAAATCTATCGTACAATCTTCGTGGGTCGGTTGAAAATCGCTGGTTCGCCCACCTAATATGAGACGTAGGATGTGCCATGGCACGCCCCCGGCACCTCGTATAGACAGACTAGAAACAACGAATTTGAATCAATGTAGAAACGAATCGGAAACCATGTGATCGCTTCGTTGTCGTATGTATTCACCTGTACCAAATACCTCTCTGGCATTCGGAAACGGTTTACGCCTAAAACTGAATTTACTGGCATCTGATCTGAGGAGCGTAACTGTATGGCAAAACTATTAGAAGTGAAGAATCTCAAGACTCAGTTCTTCACCCAAGACGGCGTAGTCCATGCCGTCAACGGTATTTCATACCATGTGGATGCCGGTGAGACATTGGCGATTGTGGGCGAGTCCGGCTCCGGCAAGAGCGTCGGCGTCATGTCGCTGATCCGCCTGATTCCTCAGCCTCCCGGCAAGATTGTCGATGGTGAAGTCTGGTTTGACGGTCAGGATCTTCTGACGCTCAGCGAAGACGAGCTTCGCCATATTCGCGGCAACCGTATCGCGATGATCTTCCAAGATCCCATGACGTCGCTCAACCCGGTCTTGACCATCGGTCGCCAGATCACTGAGTCGCTGGAACTGCACCTCAACATGGGCAAGGATCAGAGCCGAAAACGCGCAATCCAACTGCTGGAAATGGTTGGCATTCCAGGCGCAGATGAACGGCTGGATGACTATCCACACCAATTCTCCGGCGGCATGCGCCAGCGTGTGATGATCGCCATGGGATTGAGCTGCGACCCGCAACTGCTGATCGCGGATGAGCCGACCACGGCGCTTGATGTGACCATTCAGGCCCAGATCGTCGATCTGGTTGGACGCTTGAAGGCAGAGCTCGGGATGTCCATCATCTGGATCACCCATGATCTGGGCGTTGTGGCAGGCATGGCTGAGCGGGTGATCGTGATGTACTCAGGCTTCATCGTTGAAGAGGCCCCCGTAGATGAGCTCTACGCCAATCCTCGTCATCCCTACACATTGGGCCTGTTGCGCTCCATTCCTCGTCTTGACCTGGGGCGCCAGAAACGACTGATCCCGATTGACGGCCTCCCGCCCGACCTACTGGAAGCGCCCACCA
Organism: uncultured Chloroflexia bacterium; assembly: GCA_963848115.1. Lineage (GTDB taxonomy): Bacteria > Chloroflexota > Anaerolineae > Caldilineales > Caldilineaceae > JAWKOK01. Next base: position 542,232 of record CAWKCP010000025.1, read on the forward strand.
CGTGCCCCTTTGCCCCCCGGTGTGACTTTGCCATCGACAAGTGTTGGGAAGAGAATCCCGCGCTGGAGACAGTGGGACCGGGTCATTTGTCAGCCTGCTGGGTTGACCTGACGGGCGTAGAAATCAATGTAATTGGGGACTTTGAAGCGGAAGGCACTGCGCAGGAAGCGGTGGATGAGGCTGTCCTAAACGACGAAGATCAAGCCGTTGAGCAGGGGGAGGTCGCCGAGCAGGCTGCCAAGGATGAGGAGGAAAGCGTAGAGTGAGTAGCGAAAACGGCGATACACAAGGGACACAGAGTCTAGGCGAAGTATTGCTTCAAGTTGAAAACTTGAAGATGCACTTCCCGATTACCAAGGGTATTATCTTCCAGAAGCAAGTCGGCGCCATTAAAGCAGTGGATGGCCTCACTTTTGATTTGGTCAAAGGCGAAACGCTTGGCTTGGTGGGCGAATCAGGCTGTGGGAAATCGACGACAGGTCGTGCGATTTTGCAACTCTACCGACCGACAGACGGCAGCGTACGCTTTGAAGGCAAGGAACTGACAGAGACCAAGGGTGAAGACCTGCGCAAGATGCGTCGTCGCATGCAGATGATCTTCCAAGATCCCTATGCCTCCCTCAATCCTCGCATGACGGTCGGCAGCATCATCGGCGAGCCGCTCGAAGTGCACAAAATCGGCAAAAACAAGGCCGAGCGCCAGAAGCGTGTGCAGGAACTGCTCCAGATCGTGGGCCTCAACCCCTACTTCGTCAATCGCTATCCCCACGAGTTTTCCGGCGGCCAACGTCAGCGCATCGGCGTCGCCCGCGCCCTGGCAGTGAATCCCTCCTTTATCGTCTGTGACGAGCCGATCTCGGCCCTTGATGTTTCGATTCAGGCTCAGATCATTAACCTGCTAGAGGATTTGCAGGAAGAACTTGGGCTCACCTATCTGTTCATCGCCCATGATCTTTCGGTGGTGCGTCATATTGCTGACCGCATCGCAGTCATGTACTTGGGTAAGATGGTTGAACTGGCCACGCGTGACGCTCTCTATGAGGATCCGAAACATCCTTATACCCAGGCACTTCTTTCCGCGGTGCCGATTCCGGATCCCGTAATTGAGAAGGCGCGCCAACGGATCATTCTTGAAGGTGATGTGCCCAGTCCGGCCAATCCGCCCAAGGGCTGCAACTTCAGTACGCGCTGCCCCCGTGTCATGGACATCTGCCGCGAAAAAGATCCTGAGTTCAAGGATTATGGCGGCGGCCATTATGCTGCATGTTGGCTCTACGAAGAAGAGCAGTAGTAGAGGGGTAGCGGAGGTCTTTGGGGGTAGCGATTTCACCGCCCACAAATTGACACGCACCAAACTGTAATGCTACCATTGCGCCTAGCTGCTGAACGCACTCATACTGTTCAGTAGTCTACTGAACCGTTCCTTTTCGTGTATCACATACACACCTTGTGCAACGTTGCACACCCCTGGTTTCTCAGGGGAAATCTTAACCAAAAGGAGTAAATAGATGTCAAAACGAAGCTATTTGTTGATCATGGTTCTAGCCGTGGTCGCGATGGCGTTGGCCGCCTGTCCGGCTGCTGCGCCTGCTGGCGATGCCGGCTCCGGCGACGCTGGTGATGCCGCCATGGCTGAGCCGGTTGTCCTGGAATTCAATCTGGGCACCGAGCCGCCATCACTCGATCCGTCACTGGGCAGCGACTCCACCTCCATCGACGTGATCAATGAGATGTTCCTGGGTCTGACTGAACTGGATCCGGACACCATGGAAGCGATTCCGGCGCTGGCCACCAGTTGGGAGACCAACGAGGACCAGAGCGTCTGGACCTTCACCATGCGCGACGATGTGCCCTGGGTCAAGTACAACGTCGGACACCGGCGAAGTCGAGCAGGTGATGGACGAGAACGGCGAGCCGCGTATGGTCACCGCCAATGACGTGGTCTACGGCGCCAAGCGCACCTGTGATCCTGAGACGGCCTCCGACTACTCCTATGTGCTCTATATCATTCAGGGTTGCCAGGCCGCCAACGCCGGTGAGGGCAGCGTCGATGATATCGCCATCACTGCCCTGGATGACTACACTGTCGAGGTCGACCTTGGAATATGGCGCCGGCTTCTTCGGCCAGATCGCCAGCATGTGGATCATGCGCCCCATGCCCCAGTGGGACATTGAAGAGTATGGCGACCTCTGGACTGAGCCTGGCAACGCTAGCTACCAATGGTCCGTTCGTCATGACCGAGTGGATTCACGGCGACAGCACTGCAACTCAAGCGCAACCCCATGTGGTACGGCTGGGAAGAGATGGCCGACGTCGTCGGCAATATTGACGAGATCAACTTCGTCATGCTCGAAGAGCAGTCCACTGCCTTTGCCATGTACGAGAACAACGAGCTTGACTATGCCGAGGCGCCGCTGGAGCAGATGGATCGGCTTCTCGATCCCAGCGAGCCTCTGAACGCCGAATACGTCTCTCCGCCGCGCAACTGCACACTACTACTATGGCTTTGTGATGGAGAAAGAGGCTACGACAGGACGTTAACGTGCGCAAGGCGCTCTCCATGGCCATCGACCGTCAGACGTTGGTCGAAGCTGTTATCAAGGGCGGTCAGGTGCCGGCCAACGCCTTCACCAACCCGATGAACTATGGATCGCCGGCTGGCGATCCGGACATTGCCCCTTGGGCCATGACCGAGGAGCAGGGTGGTACAGGCTACGAGGCTGCCCTGGCTGAGGCACAGGCTATGATGGCCGATGCCGGCTATCCCGAGGGCGAGGGCCTGAGCCTGACCCTGGGCCACAACACAAGTGAGAGCCATGCCAAGACCGCCCAGGCCGTTCAAGCCATGTGGACCGCCGCTTTCCCGCAAGATTTCGGTTATCATCGAATCTCAGGAATGGGGAGTCTACCTGGACACGCTGGAGAACGATGCGCCTCTGGAGAGCAAGCCTGATGTCTATCGTCTGGGCTGGTGCCAGGACTACCCGCACGCCAACAACTGGGTGCATGAGGTCTATGAATCCGGAAGCCGGCGCCAACTACCCCATGATGAGCCCGGACAACGAACAGGTCGGCGATGCCGTGGCCGAGTTCACCGAGACTACCTACGCCGCGCGAGTCTGCCTCGCTGGAAGAGCAGCTTGAGCTCTACAAGCGGGCCGAGCAGTTGCTGGTCGACGAGATCGTCGGTATTGCCCCGATCTACTTCTACACATGGCAGGGCCTGGAGAAGCCTTGGCTGGATCGCCTCTACTCCGACGCCAAGTACTTCCACCGCTGGAACATCGATGCAGAGGCCAAAGCTGCTGCGCAGTAGGGGTGACCGCATTAGATAGTTCAGCGAACGACTAGAGTTTCATAGAGGGCGCTGTCTGTCGACGAGTATCGTCAGGCAGCGTCCTTTTGTTGTCTTATCCCTTTGCTCTATTGAGGAACAAGCCATGTTTGCCTTTATCGTGCGTCGCATACTCTGGGCAATCCCGGTGCTCTTCTGCATCGTGCTCGTCACCTTTGTGTTGTCGCGCTCCATCCCCGGCGGCCCCTTTGATCGGGTCGGCGACAAGTCGCTGCCACCGTCTGTACGTGCCAACTTGGAAGCCAAGTACGGTCTTGACAAGCCGGTGCCCGAGCAATTTTTCACCTACATATTTGATGTCGTCAAGGGCGACTTAGGTCCCTCATTCTCTTATCGTGGTCGCACGGTCAATCAGATCATCTCACAGACCTTCCCTATCTCGTTACAGTTAGGGATTCTATCGATCATGTTGGCACTCATCATCGGCATTCCAGCTGGTGTTCTGGCCGCGCTGCGGCAGAACAGCTGGGTCGACTATAGCAGTTCATTTGTTGCCATTCTTGGCGTATCGATTCCGAATATTGTACTAGGGCCGTTGTTGATCTTTATCTTTGCCGTTACATTGGGGTGGCTGCCGGCCGGTCGCTGGGGCGTCAATTACAAAGAACTCTATTTTGGCATTTTCCCGCCCATGACCAAAGATTTCTGGCTGCATGCTATTCTGCCGGTTATCACCTTGGGAACAGCTTTTTCCGCCATCTTTGCTCGCCTCACGCGTGCGAGCCTATTGCAGACCATTCGCGAGGACTACATTCGCACCGCACGAGCCAAGGGACTTAGCCAGAATCGTGTCGTGATGTTGCATGCCATGAAGAACTCGCTGATCCCGGTCATCACCGTTTTTGGTCCTGTGCTGGCCGCGGTCATTACCGGCTCATTTGTCACCGAACGCATTTTTGGCATCCCCGGTATGGGTGAATTTTTCGTCACCAGCATCAGCAATCGGGATTACCCGGTGATTCTGGGAACAACACTCTTTTACTCCGTGCTGCTTGTTACGCTAAACATTTTGGTCGACGTGACCTATGCGTGGATCGATCCGCGTATCCGCTATGATTGAACAGTAGGATAATTCGATGGCTGCTGGATCACTAACTCTCAATAACCAAGCTGAAGCGAAGACAAAGCGCCGCACGCCCACCGGCGATGCAGTTCGTCAGTTGATGCGCAATAAGGCGGCTGTCGTGAGCATCGTTGTCATTCTGGGGCTGATCTTTATCGCCACTTTCGCCGACACGTTCGTTCTTTCGATTTTTACCGGTCAAGAGGTGGTCCCGCTCCTGGCACCCTATAACTATGCCACAGTCGACTTTCTGAACACCAACGCACCGGCATTTACACCGGCGCCGGACGGCGGCACTTACATTTTGGGCACAGACTACCTGGGCCGAGATAACCTGAGTCGAACCATGTACGGCGCCCGCATTTCCCTTTCGGTTGCCATTATTGCGGCGACGGTCAGCCTGGTGGTTGGCCTGATATACGGCCTGGTCGCCGGGTTCAGTCGTCCAAGTATCGACAATGCCATGATGCGCTTCGTTGACTTCCTCTACGGCTTTCCGCTCATCATCTTCATCATTCTCATGCAGGTCTATTTCAAGGCGATGTCGGCTACCGAGGATACGGGACCGATCGCTACGGCGCTGATTGAGCTTGACCAGGCCATGGGTGGCCTCTTTTTCGTCTTCGTGGCGCTGGGTCTGATCAATTGGCTGGGCATGGCGCGCATCGCCCGTGGCCAGACGCTCTCTCTTAAAGAGAAGGAATTCGTTGAGGCAGCCAAGTCGGTCGGCAGTTCAAACTGGCGCATTGTTTACAAGCACTTACTGCCCAATATCGTGGGCACCTGCATTGTCTTCGAGACGTTGGCCATCCCCGGCTACATCTTGACTGAGGCATTCCTCTCCTTCATCGGCCTGGGCGCCAACCCGCCGACGCCGAGTTGGGGCATGATGATCTCCGAGACCTACGGCGCATTGCGTGTTGCGCCGTTGCAGCTATTTGCACCGGCAATCGCGTTGACCATTACAACCTTAGCCTTTAATTTCTTGGGCGATGGGCTGCGAGACGCATTTGACCCGCGCCTGAACCAGTAATCGACATGAGGTACTTTGACTAGTCCGTCAGTCGACGTACCTCATAGCGAACGTTTTTACCCCACTTTTTTCAATCTACAGAAGGAGTCAGCCATGCGACGAAAGCTTACACTGTTGGTCGGGTTGTCTTTGGTGCTGGCCTTGGTGCTAGGCGCCTGTGCCCAGCCTGAGCCATTGACACCGGCAGATGCGCCCGCGGATGCCGGTGCTAGCGCCGCTTCATCGGCCGAAAGTGACGCAGCCGGCGGCGAAGCGGCGCCCGGCGGCGTCTGGACGCGTGCTTCACTCTCTGATGCTTCAATCCTCAATCCGATTCTCTCGTCAGATAACGCTAGCAGCGCCATTCATGCGCTTCTTTTTCCGGCTTTGATTGGTTTGAACCCCGTCTCCGGCGCGTTGGAGCCTGGCGGAAATCTACTCCCTGCCGGCGCCATGGCCGAGAGTTGGGACGTCTCTGAGGACGGACTGATCTGGAAATTCAATCTGCGAGATGATGTCTTCTGGAGCGACGGCGAAGCTGTTGACGCCGATGATTTCAAGTACACCTACGATGCCATTGCCAGCGAATTGGTTGAGACGCCGCGCAAGAGCAATGTCGAGTTCATCGAGAGCATCGAAGTTCTGGATCCACAGACCGTGCAAATCACTTTCAAGGAAGTCAAGTGCGATGCGCTCAACGATCTGGTGCTTGGTTGGCTCCCGAGCCACCTGTACGCGGAAGACTTTAGCGACATCATGGACAACGCCATGAATGACGCGCCTGCTGTGAGTGCAGGCCCGCTGATCTTCCAGAGCTGGGCTCGTGATGACAATACCATCCTGGTGCGCAATGACGACTATGCCGACGGCGCGGCCTACATGGATGGCATGATTTGGCGTATCGTGCCGGACCCGGGCGCTCGACTGGCCCAACTGCAGAGCGGCGAGGTTGACTTCATTGCTGCCCAGCCGGAACAGCTCACAACCATCGACGCTGACCCGAATCTCGAACGCTTCAACTTCAAGGATGACGGTTACGCCTACATCGGTCTGAATCTGGCCAATCCGGAGAACCCGCAGCCCGGTCAGGACGAGGACGGTAACTACATCGAACAGGATCCCCACCCGATCTTGAGCGATAAGAACGTCCGTCTGGCCATCGCCCACAGCCTGGACTACGACAGCATCATCGAGAACGTCTACCTGGGGCAGGGATACCAGATCGGCTCGAACGTGCTGCCGGCCGTCGAGTGGGCCCACGATCCCTCCATTGAACCCTATGCCTACGATCCCGAATTGGCCGCCCAGATTTTGGACGAGGCCGGTTGGGTCGATGAAGACGGTGACGGCGTACGCGAGAAGGACGGACAGAATCTCGAACTCGGCCTGATGACCAACTCTGGCAATACCACACGCGAGGATCTCGGTGTGCTGGTCCAGGATCAACTGGGCGAAGTCGGATTCCAGGTCAACTTTGAAGCCATCGATTTCGGCACTGTTGTCGATAACCTGCTCGGCCAGACCTTCGATATGGTCATCATCGGCTGGACGGGCATCGGCAGCGATCCCAATGACGATTCGTTCTGGCACTCCCGCTTTGATACGCCGGGCAGCGGCTTCAACTTCGTCAGCTACCAGAATGAGCGCATGGATGAACTGTTGGAACAGGGCGTTTCCGTGCCCGGCTGTGCGCCGGAAGATCGAGCGCCCTTCTATCAGGAGATCCAGCAGATGGTCCATGACGACATTGCCTACGTGTTCGTAACCGGGACGGTCGGCAACAATGCCTACGACGCCGGCTGGGAAGGACTCGACCCGGGTCCGTGGAGCTTCTACTGGAACTTGAACGAGTGGTACGATACCTCGTTCCAGGAGTAGCATCGTTGGGAACAGTCCGTCGATCGTTTTGTTCGTATTGATATGATACGTGAAACGTGAGGTCGACGTGGAGGAAACGGCCCCGCTATCGGGATGACACAAGTCTGTCGAAGACTTCCCGATAGCGTCCGGTCACTCTTCACAGGACCTCACGCTTCACGTTTTCTTTTCCGTAGGTGATCCCCGATGACGCGCTACATTATCCGACGTCTTCTACAGGCGATTCCGACATTGATCGGCATCAGCATCATCAGCTTTCTGCTTGTCAACTCGGCCCCCGGCGATCCCATTCTGATCCGCACCTTCGACCCAAACATCACAGACGAAACGCGATCGATCATGCGTCAGCAGCTTGGGCTGGACCAACCGCTGCCTATGCAATATATGACCTGGTTTTCCGGGTTGATGGTTCGAAAGGGCGATGTGGTGGCCCAATTCACCTCCCCGACAAACAACTGCGGCTATGTGGGCGGCGTCGATATGACCGTCTGCAACACGGGAGGCGGCATTGTACGCGGCAACCTGGGCACGAGTTTGCAGACAAAACAGCCGGTCTGGGATCGATCGGTTGAACGCATGCCGGCCACCCTGGAATTGGGCATGGCAGCGCTTTTTCTGTCGTTGGTGCTCGGTGTCCCGCTCGGTGTAATCAGCGCAGTCTACCGTGGCTCCTGGTTCGATGCACTGAGTCGATTCTTCGCCGTGATCTTTCAGGCCGTCCCTGCCTTCTGGATGGGGTTGATGATGATCCTGCTCTTTGGCGTGGCGTTGGGTTGGCTGCCCACCGGCGGCCGTCAAACCGTTACACTGACCCAGGAATTTGATCCGTTGGATCGCTTGCAACATCTGATCATGCCGGCACTTGTACTCTCCTTCGGCGGCATTGCGCTGTTCAGCCGAATCATGCGCACTGAAACGTTGGAGGTCATTCACACCGACTACGTACGAACGGCTCAGGCAAAGGGCCTGCCCGCCCGGCGTGTCTGGTTCATACATGCACTGCGCAATGCCCTGATTCCGATGATGACCATCCTGGGACCCGCCATCTTGGGTGTGCTCACCGGCGCCGTGGTCGTCGAGACAGTCTTCGCCTGGCCGGGGATGGGACGCTTGACCTTAAACGCCGCCTTCCAGCGAGACTATCCGATGGTGCTGGGCGCGGTCATGTTCTTTTCATTGCTGGTCATTCTCGGCAATCTACTGTCCGATATCCTCTACGGTATCGTCGATCCGAGAGTCAGACTTTCGTAGCACTCGGGCGACGACAGGCCGATCAGTGGTTTCACAGAGCAGCCGTCGCCTGAGTATGTTGAAGGCAATGGCGGTCGAGGCCTGCTATGGCTTCAACGAGCTCAGCCGCTGCCAGCCTTCATAGCAGATAGTCATCCGTACAGTGGCGCGCGACCGCAAGGGTCGTCCCTCCCACGGAATATTGAGAAGGTACAAGAGAGAGCATATATGAGCGCCAACCAGGTCTCAGCTGCTGAACGATCCGCCATAAACTATATGGAACCGCAGTTGCGTCGCGAGCCTCAAACCTACTGGAGCATGGCGCGCAAGAGCCTGCGTCGCGACAAGCTGACCCTGACCGCCCTGTCATTTGTGCTCGTACTGGCGCTGCTCTCCATATTTGCCGGCCCCATTGTCAACGCACTGGTCGGCGTCGGCCCCAATAACACCAATCCGGACAACGCCTTTCAGCAACCCTATCTGGGACCCTATATTCAATGGCGTTTGGGCATGGATCCGGTCACAGCTCGAGTGATGCTCGGCGAATCGGGCGGCGTGCCCCATTGGTTGGGTACGGATCAACTGGGGCGCGATCAGTTGGCGCGCTTGCTCTACGGCGGTCGAGTCAGCTTGACCATTGCCCTTGCCGCTGCATCCATCTCTCTTATCCTCGGAATCTCGGTCGGGACAGTTGCCGGCTATGCAGGCGGGTTGGTTGACGATACAATCATGTGGTTCATCAACACGATGCTATCGATACCGGCCATCTACTTGCTGATCATTGTCTCGGCTATCTTCAAACCCAATCCACTGACCCTGACACTTTTCCTGGGGTTTCTCGGTTGGTTTGGCACAGCACGCTTCATGCGCGGCAACGTCTTCAAGGTCAAGGAGTTGGATTATACGCTGGCCGCACGTTCGATTGGGGCCCGCAACTGGCGCATCATGGTCCAGCACTTGATTCCAAACAGCATTCCCGTGATTATCGTCGTCACAGCGATTGACGTCGGGTCGTTGATCCTAGTCGAATCGGCACTGAGCTTTTTGGGCCTTGGCATCCAGCCACCCACCGCCACCTGGGGCAGCATGTTGACCCGGGCCAACAATTTCGTCTTTCTGCGCGAACCGGTCACCCAGGACTTCATTGCACTCCATCTGCTCATCTGGCCCGGTCTACTGATCACATTGACCGTACTCGCCTTCTACCTGATCGGCGATGGCCTGCGCGATGCCTTGGACCCGATGTTGAAGAACAAAAAGTGACGCGCACCTCCATTTCTTGCCAAGACCTCATTTCCACTTCATACTTTGTTCATATTCGATTGCCACAATGTAGGGCAGTTACCAAACTTTTTGTGATACCTGTGGTATTCAAATAGCATCTGACCTGCATGGCGCCGCCAACCGTATTCGGTCTTGATGAATCAGATCGCTCAGGTCTTGTGGCGCGCCAAAACAACCAATCATCAGATAGCGTCGGTAGTTTCTACCCACAGAGGAGAAATCAATGTTCAAACCTGAATCAAAGAAACCGTTACTGCTAATCGCCTCGCTGCTTGTCTTCGCCATGATTCTGGGCGCCTGTGGCCGTTCTGCGCCCTCTGCTCCAGCGGCAGAAGAGTCAGCGCCCGCTGCTGAAAGCGAGGCTGTCGAGGAAGCGACACCGACGGAGGAGGCAACAGAAGAAGAGGCGGAAGCCAATGAGGCTGTTCAGGAATCATCGGCTTCTCAGGGCAATGTTGAAGCCGGTATCACTGTGACCAGCGATGAGGATGTGACTACGCCACGCAGCAACTACGGCGGTGAGTATCGCAGTTCATCCACATCCGACTTCGTCAGCTTTCACCCCTACAACACGACGGATACCGCGTCCAGCGCTGCTCAAGCATCGGTGTACGCCAGCGGGCTTCTCCGACTGGACGAGGATACGCTCGAGTATATTCCCAATATGGCCGAGAGCTATACCATCTCTGAAGACGGACTGACCTTCACATTCAAGCTGCGTGAAGGAATGTTGTGGAGCGATGGCGAGCCAATTACCGCCAATGACTTCAAGTGGACCTACGACATGGCCAAGGATGAGGATAACGGCTATCCGTATCGATCACAGCTTGATTTCATCACATCGTATGAAGCGCTGGATGATTACACGTTGGAAGTGAAGATCGACGAGGTCTATGCGCCGGCGCTCGGCCAAATGTCCGGCCTGATCACACCGTTGCCCAAACATGTTTGGGAAAATCTGGACTGGGACGATCCGGAAACCAATCCGGAGATCAACTCGCCGTCCGTTGTTTCCGGTCCCTACAAATTGGTGGAGTGGAAGCGCGATCAGAACGCGATCTTCGAGGCCAACGACATGTATTGGTACAAAGGTCGCCCCAACATCGAACGCCAGGTTGACCTCATTGTGCCCGACCCGGACATTGCCTACGAGATGATGAAGAGCGGCGAGACGGACACTGGGTCCATCGATCCCGAGAAGCTGGACGAGGCACGTGCACTCGACAACATCACGGTCTACGAATGGTGGCCGGCAGCCGCTGTCTGGAGCTACGTTGGCATGAACATGCGGGAAGGATACCCAACCCACGATGTCAATGTTCGCCATGCCATCAACTACGCCATCGACAAGGAGCTGATCACCGACGAAGTAATGTTGGGCCAAGCGAAACGCCTCTGTTCGATCTTCCCGGAAACTTCCTGGGCATACAACCCCGATGTCGAATGTTATGAATATAACATTGACGAAGCCATCGCCAGTTTCGAAGCGGCAGGCTACACCTACGATGCCGACGCCAACCAAATGTTGGACGCCGACGGCAATCAGCTCACGCTTAAGCTGATCTACGGCCCCAATACGAGCACAACCCGTGAGTTGATCTCGCTGGCCGTGGAGGACAACCTGCGCGAGATCGGCATCGATGTCGAAATCCAGGCATTGGAATGGGCCAGTTTCCTCGAAGCCACCGATGCGGAGGAGCCCGATTGGGATCTCTTTATCGGCGGCTGGCGAGCGACCATTGAACCCCACATCATGTACACCATCTGGGCCGCGGAAAACATCCCCGAGTTGAACTCCGTCGCCTATGACAGCCCGGAAGTCGAGGCCCTCTTTGCTGAGGCCGGCAAGAGCTATGACACTGACTTCCGGCGTGAGAAATATCAGGAGATCCAACGAATTGTGGCTGAGGATGCGCCCTATGTCTTCCTCTACTACTCGAAGGCCTGGAGCGGACAGAATAACCGTGTGCAGGGCCTCGAGCCTAAGGCGCTAGGCCTTGGCTGGAATTCCGAAGATTGGTTCATTCAGGAAGATCCGGGGCAGTAGATTCCGGCATGTCGTGTGTTGGGCGCATGGCTGCCGTCAGCGCCCAACACACGACATTTTGCAGAGAAAACCATTATGACACGATACATCGTTCGTCGTGGCCTTCAATCGATTGTGCTGATGTTTATTGCCACGCTGATCGCCTTCACCGTCTACCAGATGGCACCCGGCGGTCCGTTGCAGTTTCTAGATGACGACCCGTCGAGCACTTCAGCCGATGTAGCCCGCTTGGAGCGTCACTATGGGCTGGATCGTTCGATACCGGTTCAGTATGTGACATGGATGACCGGCGAGGATTGGGTGCCTACCACGGCAACTTGGCGAGGCGGCCAATGTCTGGCAAACCCGGAGCGGTGCGGCAAGGGCATCATACGCCTCGACTTTGGCCGCTCATTTTCGTTCAAGGGCGAATCCGTCATCGACCTGATCGTTGAACGGATCCCGGCCACATTCTTGCTCGGGTTTTCGAGCTTGGTCCTGAGTATCCTGGTTGGCGTCCCATTGGGGATCATCAGCGCATTGAACCGGGGCCGTTGGCCGGACAACTCGATCCGCGTGGGCACGGTACTCATCAACACAGTGCCGGATTGGTGGGTCGGTCTGATCTTGTTGGTTGTGTTGGGCGGCTACCTGGGCCTTGTGCCCCTCGGCGGCATGTACACGATTGGAGACGGCTCATTGCCCGACCGGTTACATCATCTCATACTTCCGGCGACAGTGGGCGCCATTGGCGGTGTGATCAGCATCTCACGCATTCTAAGGTTTGAGATTCTGGATGTGCTCAACCAGGACTACGTGCGTACCGCGAAGTCAAAGGGTCTGTCTCAATATGGCGTCATCATGCGTCACGTGCTGCGCAATGCCATGATGCCCTTCGTCACGGGACTGGGCGGTATTTTTCTGCTCTTTCTCTCGGGTTCGCTTCTTTTCGAGATAGTCTTCTCGTGGCCCGGCATGGGGCGTCTGGCAATCGCTGCAGTTAACGCGCGTGACTATCCACTGATGATGGCGCTCTTTGTCATCAGTTCGTTTCTTGGCATTATCGGCATTTTGATGGTTGACATTCTCTACAGCGTGGTCGACCCGAGAGTTCGGTACGAGCGATGAGTACAACAGAAAATATGGCACAAGGATCGATATCCGTAGCACGCAGACGAAGTGAGCCCAAGTCTGCCTCCAGCAAAGAGCGCAGCTATTGGGGCATGGTCGGATCTAGGATCTGGGCTGACAAGCTCATGGTTTTTGGCATCCTGCTATTGGTTTTCGTCGTCTCCATCTCAGCGGGAGCCAGGTGGATCGGGGACAACGTCTTGGGTTTCGATCCGTTGGACACCAACCTGCGCGAACGTAGCAAGCCTCCCACCTGGGCGGACGAGTCCTGGCCCATATTTCAAGAGTTCACCAATACCTGTCAGGCCGATGGCGGTTGCGATTGGTCGCTTTGGGGCAGCATTATTACCACATCCGGCGCAGGCATCAGCGAGTGCTTTGGTTCCGGACCCGGCGCATGCCATTGGATGGGTACCGATCAAGCCGGTCGAGATGTGCTGACCCGCGGCATCTACGGCGGACGGATTTCCCTGCGCATCGGCATCTGGGTTGCAGTTATCACATTGGGCCTGGGCGTGACTGTGGGGCTGATCAGTGGCTACTATGCGGCGACCTTTATCGACGACATCATCAATGCCGTCATCATGACGCTGGGTAGCATCCCGCTGCTTTTCCTGCTCATCATTCTTTCTCGTATCTTCCAACCCGGACCCGAAGGGCTGGCCTTCCTAATCGGCATCTTCAGTTGGATGGGTCTATCAAGACTGGTACGGGGGCAGATCTTTTCAATTCGCGAGCGGGAGTATATTGTGGCCAGCCAGGCCGTCGGCAGCTCGAGTTGGCGCATCATGACCCGACACGTATTGCCCAACGTCTCATCGATCGTCATCGTGGCGGCCATCTTCACCATCGCCGGGGCCATCATCGCTGAGGCCGGTCTCAGCTATCTTGGTGTGGGCATCGGCCCACCGCTACCGAGTTGGGGCAACATGATGCAGGGATCTCTGGGCAACTTCACCGATGCACCGTGGCTGGTACTGGCGCCCGGCTTCTTCATCTTTATGGCCACGCTCTCCATCTATCTGATCGGTGATGGCCTGCGCGATGTGCTGGACCCGTGGACAAAACACGCAAAGTAGGCACTACTTGACGCTAACCAAATCTGTCGACGCTGCTGAATTGGCCGACCTGATCTCAGACTGGGGAGAGATCCCGCGCGAGCATCACGAACTAAGTGTCGACCATCCGTTTCTCAGCGGTCCCCAGCAGCGACTGACCAGTGACGGACGCCGTGCTGAGATCTGCTATGTCATGCATCGAGGCAATCCGGCCGACGGCGTGCTGTTGCACATCAAGACCATCTATCCGGATGGCGCGTTTCGGTTGCCCACGGGTGGTATTCACCAGGGCGATAGCGTTCTAGACACACTCGGACGTGAGATTTTCGAGGAAACGGGGTTGAAGATAGGCGAAGCAGTCAATCGTGTACACGTTGAGCGCCTGCTCGGTGTTATCAGCTATCGATTCCGGCACCGAGACCTGGGCGAGATCGATTTTGCGACCTATCCCTTTCTTGTGCAGATGCCGGATGGTGCAGAGCTAGATCCTCAGGACCCGGAAGAGATGATTGCCGGTTGGCGTTGGCAAGCGGTGCGTGAGTTGGATTCAGTCGCCGACTATCTGGAAAATGTAGTAGACATTGATCCCGTTTGGCGTGACTGGGGAATATACCGCGCACTCATTCATCGCTTCGTCGCCGGCGCAATCTGACGATTGTGGTTACCAGCTACGAGAGTCGGTTCGATACTGGCCGCGGTAATTGTGGGTAAAAAACAACTCACAGAGTTCCACAATATCCTCCGGGCTGGCCAGCCATCGCCAATCCAACACTGTGCTCATCTCAGTGTCAACGACGCCCGGTGTCGTACGTACCCAACTCATCACGTAGCCGGTCAATGCGGCGATGTTCTTTCCCAGCAGCAGCAACATCAGATCCGCGTCGTCGCTATGGTAGCAGTTGAGCAGCCAGACTCGGCGCACGTCTGCATGGGGCGGCAGATCCAACAGCGCCTGGAAACACTGACGATCCATGCCGGGACGCACGTCAATCAGGACGCTGGAAGCCACAAGCTGGCTGCTGGGGCTGACCTCCATCTCCAAGTCGAGAAGCATATCGAGATCAGCGCGCCCGCCGAAGCTAAGCATCGTGCGTGTTTCACGTACGCCATCCACGTTTCGTACGACATCCAACATGAAATCATTGAAGTCGGACAGATCATGTACGAGACAGACAAAGCGCAGATCGGCACGCTGACGCAGCCAGTTCACCCAGAGGGGTGACACAGCATTGCCGCTGTGGCGACGCAGATTGTCGAGCAATTCTTCGCTGGCAATCTCATCCTTGCCGCTAACGATGTCTGCATCCACAAAGGCCAAGATTGGCTGGCCGCCCTCTTGTTCCCCGTTCTGCCGATTTTCTGCTTCAGATTGATGCTTCATACTGGTTGACAACCTTGCGATTTCTTGGATGCCCGTAACGTGTGCATCGCATATTAGTGAATCCTGTGAGGTATTGTACTGAGATCAGAGGCATTTGCAACTGGAAGAATTCTGTTTACACATTTCTTCGTATAGTTTCCCCTGCCTCACCTTCCATCAGTCAACATTCTCGGTCAAATTTGGAATTACTGGAAGGTTTCAATTTCGCTTGGCAACCCACTATTGTTTGTGCTAAAATACACAAGGATGCTGCTGGGGCGTGCCTGATTCGTCATAATCATCTCGAAATCAGCAGTAGCTTCACCTCAGTTCTTCTCGCGTTGGCCAACCGAAATTCATAACATTCGTAACATCGGATACGATGTCCATGAGCGCCAAAAACGTTTCACAATCGAAGAGCCTGGCCGAAAAAGGCAGCATCCCCGACATCGTAATTGGTCGTCTGCCAATCTATCTACGCACCTTGAAACGATTGTTGCAACAGGGACAAGAAGTAACCTCCAGTCAGGAATTGGGCGAGCATCTGGGGATCAGCTCCGCCCAGATCCGCAAGGACTTGAGCCACTTTGGCGAGTTCGGCAAACAAGGTACCGGGTACAATATCGCCTTTCTTTGTCGACAGCTTGAGAAGATTCTGAAGGTGGACTGCGTCTGGCCGGTGGTCATGATCTGGGGCTGGTTATCTGGGCCATGCGCTTGCCAGCTACGACGGCTTTGAAAATCGGGGTTTTCACATCGTCGGCGTCTTTGACAGCAGTGCTGATAAGATCGGCACCACCGTGGGATCGCTCATCGTCGAGCCAATGGACAGCGTGGACGAGTATGTGCACAAATATAAGTGTCAGATTGCGATCATGGCCGTGCCGGCCGAAGCTGCTCAAGCGGTTGCAGACAGACTGATCGAGGTTGGAATCAAGAGCATCCTTTGCTATGCACCAATCACGCTGAACAGACCCAAGCACATTCGCGTTGAGTACATTGATCCGGTGATTCATTTTCAGCACATGACGTTTTATCTGGAACAGCGTTGCCTGGAGGAATAGCGTACGCTGTCGACCAAGAAACTACAGAGGTTGTTTTCGAGCAAGGCCCTGTCCGCGAGGATAAAGGTTCGGCGTACGCCGAACCTTTCTTATTAGTAATACGAAGCGAGCCGCATCCAGAAACGGCACTTGCACCGGGGCCAAACGCACGGTTTGCCCGCCAAGCGTCTCAATGGCTTTGCGTGCATCCATGAACTCCTGTGGTGCGCTGCCACCTTTGAAGATGACGGCCAAACCGCTCATGCGCACAAGCGGCAACAGATATTCGACCAAGGTATTTAGGGGAGCAACTGCGCGTGCCGTCACCAGATCAAACTGACCCCGAAATCGATCTTGACGTCCGAGTTCCTCGGCCCGTCCCTGAACCGTATACACATTATCGAGCCCCAAAGACTCAGTCACATGCTTGAGAAATGTGATCTTCTTCCCGGTCCCATCGATCAATGTCAAATCGATCTCAGGCACGGCAATCTTCAGCGGTAGACCCGGAAACCCTGCGCCCGCCCCGACATCGACCATTTTCAGAGGCTGGGCCAGCGGAGTGGCCAGATTGAGCTCGGTGGCAACCAGAGGCCAGCCGGCAATGCAGTCCAGAAAATGCTTGACCTGAACGTCATCGTAGGCCGTGATGGCCGTCAAATTGAAACGACGGTTCCATGCCACCAACTCGCGATAGTAACGCTCAAACTGGGTCAATTGGTCTACGGAAAGGTCAACACCAAGCGCTGAACAGCCGCCCTGCAAGCGCAGTTGATGTTCCTCTGGTGAGAAGACAAAATTCGTCACCGGGCTATCAGCAGATGGGTCTCTCGTCTCAGGCTCATTCATGACAATGATTCTATCATGACTTGACATCTGCGGCACGTCCGATTGACAGCCTATGGGGGTCGAGCATATAATCAGATGGAATAATTCTGATCAGATTCAGAAAAATTCATTGGGCAGTTGAACCGTTTTGAACATTGTCGATTTGAGCTTAGATCAATGCTGACTTTCTGTGGCCTGACGACCGATGGCATGTATGAATATCTTGCCGCGATCTACAAACTGAGCAATGGCAACAACAAAGTGACCACCTCGGCACTGGCAGAGACCATGCATGTCACGCCTGCCGCGGCCAGCAGTATGTTGAAGCGCTTGGATGAGACCGGCTTTGTTCAGCGATCCACCGCGAGGGGGATTGTTCTCTGCGAGCAAGGCCGCTTGGCGGCCCTACAACTGGTCCGTCGCCAACGGTTACTAGAGGTCTTTCTAGTCGAAGTGATGGGCTTCACATGGGATCAGGTTGCGGCAGAGGCGCATCGAATGGAACACTCCATCAGTATTGCCTTCGAAGATCGCATGGATGCACTTTGTAACTTCCCGACCCATTGCCCGCATGGCGATCCGATTCCGCGCAAAGATGGAACATTGCCCGACGAAAACCTGTTGCCTGTCGTCCAGTTGGAACCTGGTCAGCAAGCTCTGCTGCGACGCGTGGGCACAAACGATGCGAGTGTGTTGCGCTATCTTGGGCAACTAGACCTGGTGCCCGGTTCCAAGATCAAATTGATCGATCGCGCACCATTCAACGGGCCGATCACGTTGCAGGTCGAGAACGGAAACCATCCCTCGAACGGCGATCAAGCCGGTCAACAGGCAGAAACGACGAAGATCCTAGGGAGCGAGCTGGCCGATCAGCTTTTCGTGCTATCGCCGGGAGAAACTGAGTTCACGACTGGCCGGGAGAAGTCGTCATTGCAATCTGATTAGCCGCAGAAGAGTGAGTGACTGTCCGAAATTAACAGTGCGGTTATGTTCGTAGGAACCGCTTTAGCGGTCCGGACGGCTGAAGCCGTCACTATGAACCTAATTGTGGACAATCACGTAGCCGAAGAGTGGGAACGATAGGTGGCTACACGACGATATAGCTCCGCGGGCGGAGTCGTTGTACATGAAGAGAAAGTCCTGCTGTTGGACCGCCCTAGCCGCAATGAAGTGCGTCTGCCAAAGGGACACATTGAGGACGGCGAATCACCAGACGTGGCCGCCTTGCGCGAGACAGCCGAAGAGGCCGGCTATGACGATCTCGAAATTATCGCTGATCTTGGCGCTCAAGTCGTTGAGTTCGACTACAAGGGCCATCACTATATCCGTAATGAACACTATTTTCTGATGCGCTTGCGCAGCGAACGCCAATGTGAGCGAAGCCCCAAAGATGCCGCCCAGTTCACGATTCGATGGGCGTCGAGGAACTCGGTTCTTGATGAACTCACATACCAAGCAGAACAGGATGCTGTTCGCCGCGCACTGGACAAGCTATAGCAAACACAAAAAGTGGTGGACGAGTTCACTCGTCCACCACTTTCAAACTCCCGTACAGATAGCATATGCGCGACAAAACGGTTGCCTATTACTCAAGACAGTACCGGTGTCTACGCTGACGCCAATCAAACATACCGATCAGCATCACTGCTACCACACTTCCTAATTTCGATACCGGTAGGTGATTCGCCCACGTGTCAAGTCATATGGACTCATCTCAACCTTGACTCGATCCCCCAGCAACACACGAATATAATATTTACGCATCTTGCCGGACAAATAGGCCAATACTGTATGCCCATTCTCTAGTTCCACACGGAACATCGCATTGGGCAACGTATCGACGATTTTTCCTTCGAGTACGATAGCTTCTTCAGCCATAAAACTCCAGTTTGGAATCCCTTTAAAACTTGCGATCAACTTCGTCCAGATGTATAGCCACGTAGTCTGCAGTGAGCCACTATATGCTCAAAGTCACTTCGTGAAACGGGGTGTGCGTCGTGCCTTGCGGATCGCCTTCTGACGCTTAATTCGGCGAACTTCGCTTTTCGATGTGAACCATCGTTTCTGTCGGACAATAGGGAGAATCCGGGCCTCTGCTACTGACTTTCGAAATCGTTTTAGCAGGCCTTCCTGAGATTCGCCAGGTCGCAATTCTACGCTCATAGTGTTCACCTCCTTACCGCAGCGTATATTTCAAGCACGATAGAAGAGGCTTGAAGAGGTATCCACCATTGATCCGGTGACCTGTTGTTCCTCAATCAAAATCACTCAACAACCATGCAAACAGAACCTGCCAGGGCGTCTAGTCACTCGTGCGCTGACAGGTCTGTAACATTCGGGCTAACAGCATTCAATTATACAGCACGGGCAAGGAAAGTGGCAAGAACCACGTCTTACCCATTCCTATTCTTCAGAATCGGCCTCACTGCCGCTATCGGCAACGCCGGCCTCGTCTTCTTGTGCGCCCCCGTCCGACTCGCCCTCGGGCGGCCCCACAACCCAGGTCACTTCTTGCTCCGCATCATCATTGACCTTCAATGCCGGATCCGTTATGCCCATATCTTGCAGAGCCTGTCGTCGGCTCAGGCCAATGCGTTGGCGTTGCGGATCGACACGCAAGATCTTCACTTCGATCTTGTCTCCACGCTTGACGGACTTCAGCGGCTCTGCCACAGCGATATCAGCCAACTCACTGATATGGATGAGCCCTTCAACACCCGGTTCCAGCTGGGCAAATGCACCAAAGTCAACGACCCGTGTGATGATGACAGGCACGATTGTACTCGGGACATATCGATCACCGATGTCATCCCAGGGATTGGGCAGCACCCGCTTGCGACTCAAGGCGATGCGATGGTTTTCCGGGTCGAGGCGAATGACCTCTACCTTGGTCGTATCGCCAACCTGCAGTACGTCACGTGGATGGTTGACAGGCGCCCAGTCGATTTCACTGACATGCAGCAGCCCGTCAGCGCCGCCGATGTCCACAAAAGCGCCAAAGGGGCGAATGCTTCGCACTTCCCCTTCGATAACATCGCCGACTGCCAGCGTCTCGAAGAGCTTCTCCTTCATGGAATCGCGAATCTCGCGCTCGGCAAGCATCTGCGACATCACCAGACGTCGTCGCCGCCGTTCGACTTCGATAACCTTGAGATTCATCTCCTGGTTAACGCGTTTCTCGAACTGCTCGCGGCGCTGATCTTCGTTGAGATTGCGCGGCATATCAACAACATGGGACGCAGGGACAAATCCGCGCAGTTGGCTGAACTCAACTGTAAGGCCGCCCTTGTTATAGCCGATCACGCGATGGACGGTAATTTCACCATTTTCCAGCAATTCCTGAGCTTTGAGCCAGTCTTTCTGCTGCTCGGCTTCGGCCATGCTCAGCAAAAAGATGCCCTCATCGTCGGGCTGACGACTGACGACAACATCAACCATTTGACCTATATGCAGGCCCTTGACGATTTCGGGGTCCAGGCGCGCCAGGTCGGACTGGGGTACAACGCCGTCGCGTTTACTCCCAACATTCACCAAGATCTCGTTGCCCCGCATCTCGACGATGTTACCTTGGCGAAGATCCCCACGCGTAGGGATATCCATGTCCAAGTCTTCTTCGAGGTAGCGCTCAAACATCTCAAGATCGGCTACTTGATCAGCGCTTTCCGGCTGCGGATCTTCTTCCGCCATCGGCCTGAACTGCTCAATGTCTGACATATTCAAGTCTGCTCCAAAGTGCTGGTGGGTGGGATGGCGCACGATACGCAATGGGAACATAGCGCATCCACTACATCCAAGGATGATACTTTCGTTATAAATTATATCAAAGAGGATCATGCACCGTCAAGGCAAGATTTTTAGCCGGATCTGAGGCGATTTACAAACGCAAATTCCTACGCAGATGTTGCCAGAACTGCTCCATGAGGGGGAGCTTCGTCACATCAAATTGCGCTTCCGTGTAGCGAACCTGGATGAAAGCCCCAGTCAGCTCATCAACAGCGACCGGTGTCTCCGCATCGACCGGAAGAGATGCCGCCAATCGCGGAGCGTAGGAGTGGGGGGTCTCCGCTTTCTGACGCGCAATGCCCTTCGACTCAGCTTCCTCCAACACAGAGAGATAGTAGAATCGAATCTGTGCACCCGGTTCCAGTTTGCGTCTTCTCCAGGAGAACCAGCGCCGTCCGCCGCCACGGCCGCCCTCTCCGGCACTGCCTGGCATGCGAACGCGATCGCGACGCCAAACGCTGTACGCCGATGTAGCCTGCCGCCATCGACTGGTTAGCATCTGCCATAGCCAGGTGAGCCAGGTGAAACGAACACCTTTATCTGTGAAGTAGACATACGCGGCATAGCCGACAATAAGCAGCGCAATAAGCCAAAAAATAGTGCTTCCGGCAATCTCCAGCAGGTCTGATGACGCAGCTTCTGCAGCAGGCGGCGGCGCAAATGATGGCATGGGCGGCGGCGGCGTCACTTCTGCATTATCTTGAAACGGCAACAGCGCCATGACCAAAGCCACGAGAATGCCAATCAATTGGAACACGGCGAAAACAATGAAGTAGACGATTCCGACAATGAACGAAATCGCAGCGGCCAGCCAGTAAGTGCCGCCAAAGGGCATGAGAGCAGCAAGTGCGCCAATTACGACAAGAACCACCACCGCATAGGCCGGCCAGTAGCGCAGAATCGTGTCGCGGCTCGGCGTTTGCTCAAGCGCCCATCGCGCGCGAAGAATGGCCAGCTGCCCATGGCTCAGCAACATCAGCCCGACTAGAAAATAGACGACCACTGCCATGATCACTGTCGGCGCCACGTTTTGGTTCGCGATCGCGACGAAACCACGTCCGGAGAATCCCACATTGGTGCCGGCGGCCAGCATAACGAGTAGAATTCCGCCGATCACCCAACGGCTCGCAAAGCTATTCAACAGCGTCTGGCGGTCGGTGTATCCAGGTTGCACGGTCTCTCGATAGAGCGTGCCCGATTCAGCCGCCTTAATCTCGTCGGGCCTCAGGGCCATATCCAGGAGTTCACGGCTCATTTCGGTGGCCACGACCCAGGATATGGTGACGACAATGGCTGCAATGACGAACAGTCCGTCAAATAGGCTTGCCAGAGGCGTCAAGAACAGCGCGTCGAGTGTCGGGATATCGCCGGTCAGAGCCCAGAGCACCAGGCGCGTCAAAAGGATAAGCAACGCGAATTCGGCCATACGATACCCTGCCGTACGACGCATACGTTGTGACGGTTGAGCCAACCAGGCTGATGTGATACAGCCGACCAATGCGGCCACAAAACCCAGAACCACGAGGACCTGATAGACGGGTGGGGCTAGGGATGGCACGAAGCGTCGCAGAAAGGTGAGGAGAGCCAGATTTAGGCAGGTTGCTAGGATGACAATCAGAGCCGGACGCAATAAGGACGACAACCATCCTTGATCGTACGCAATGGCTTGATCATCCGCCTCACTCGTTTCGGTTGTTCCTGTGCTGTCTGTATTGTCCGGGGCTTTGGAATTCGGCTGTGCGACGCTTTGGGCCGCTGAGCCAAGTCTGGTTGGTTCTGATTGTGTTGCTTCCGGCCGAATAGGTTCTGAGGTATTCTGCATGGATGAACTCTCGCCATTCAGGATTGGAACGATATCCGACCCTGTCAGGGCATGGTTGCGACCAACGTACTGCGACGCATCTTGTACATCACATAGAAGCTGAGGCAGTAATAATAGGCCGGATAGCTCAGTGACACCCAAATCAGCCATGGGGGCTGCGACGGATACCGCACAAGTATGACAACATTCACGATCATCCAAATCAGGCCAAGGCCTATGGTCAAACGTGGCAGGACATTCGAACGAGACGGATAAATGTACTTGATGGGGACAAAGACCATTACACTGAGAGTGAAGAGGATCAGTGCATTTACCCATGGATCCAGGCCTAGCATGAACATGTAGAAGACCACGATGTTCCAATAGGACGGAAATCCTTTGAAATAGTGATCTTCCGTTTTGGCATCGCTTTGGGAAAACTGATACGCCGAAGCAAGCAGCACCACGACTGGCAATACCAGGTCTAATTGTGCCGGCAGCAATCCAGTTGCATAGAGAAAATACGCAGGGACAAAGACATAGTTCAAATAGTCAACAATATTGTCCAGCAACGCACCGTCAAAATCAGGCAGCACCCGCTTAACCTGGGCCCCACGCGCGATAAACCCATCAGACGAATCAACAAAGATCGCAATGGCCATCCAAACGAACGCACGCTCCCAATTTTGCTGGTTGATGTCGATGATCGACAGTAAGCCCCAGACGGCGCCGGTAGCGGTAAACAGATGGACTAGCCAAGCAATCCCCTGCTCTTTGATGGATGGAGAAGGTTCATCGTTTAGCAAATCGTTGGTTGCAGTTGTCATGGATCGAATGTTTTCCATGGTAGTCACATTCTCTGTCCTTCCGCCACTATCTTTCCGCGGCAGGCGTCATTTCCGAGGATTGTAACATACTTTCTTCTTTTGCCTACCATGGAAACGGAATTCTGCTACTTCACCATATCAACACTAGCCAAGATCCAACCAAGACCAACCCGAGCGATACGATACTGATGCCCAGAATCTTAGGCAGGTACCTGGGTTCATGCTGCAACGTGAAACCCAGTATCGCTCCAATCGGAATACTCAATTGACGAAATGCTGCAACGTAACTCACGTCGGCCACATAGGCCATTGATGCAAGCACAAGGCCATATGTTGCCATTACAATTACGCCCGTCAACACCCCTGACATGACGAGTGAACGGCTACGCAGAATAGCCATCAGTTGACTACGCCCACCTGGACGCAGAATTGTTCCCATGCCCATCATCATTGCGGTACTGATTGTCTGGAGGGAGATAAATAGCAAAGTGATCTCGCGGTTCGAAAGTCGAATGGCAGGCGTCTCGCGTAGCTGCCTCAGCGCCTGATCGTCGATCAGCGTATAGCCGGTTGTACCGATGGCCGCAATCAGCACCATCAAATAGACCATCCCAAAGTAGTCGGCCAGGTGTACAGATTGAAAATGGGCCAGCGGCAGGATCGCACAGCCCACCGTGATCAACAGCATGCCCACCAGACTAATTGGGCCAATATCGCCCCCACGCCCCAATTGGATGCTGATAGCTGCGATCATGAGCACGGGCAGCGCCCGCGCCAGCGGGTAGGCCAACGAAATGTCGCCCCGCTGGTAGGCTCCGGCCAAGCCGGTGAAATAGACTAACTGAGCGACGCCGGTCGCCAATATCAATCCCCAAACCGACCTCGGAATCAACGGAAGGATATCGCGATGCCCAATCAGAAACGGGAACATGATCGTTGCCCCTGAAAGCGCCATAATGAAGAAAAAGGCCAGTGATGGACTACGCCGCTTGCTGATCAAATTCCACGACGCGTGCAAGAACGCAGAGGTAATGATCAGAACGGCGGCAGTGACGCTCATGGCGACAGATCTCTTCCGAATTTCGTTTGTGATTCCAGGCCCGGCAAAGTAAAGTATACGCGTCGTTCTCTCACCAGTCCGGTCGATCCAGTCGATGGTAGCACGATTTTCCAAGGGAGGAAAAAGGCGTATGGCAATCATGTGTCCCCAAGTCTTCGATCAATTTGTCGCTGCAGATCGACACGCGATTCTGGCGACCAATCGCAATAGCGGTCCGCCTCAGTTGACGCCGGTCTGGTATCTGTACGAGGATGGACGATTTTATGTCAGCGCAGTCGATAGCACCATCAAGGTGCGCAATCTGCGACGAGATCCGTCGATCACCCTGTGCATTGATGGCGGTCGCGGCGACTCTCGTTACGTCGTGGTCTCCGGCGCGGCCACGCTGATCGAACCCGGCCAAGGAATCCAGGCCGAGATGCGGAAACGCATCATTCGTCGTTATCAATCCTCCGACGAAGAGGCTGAGCGCTACTACGAGATTGCCAAGAAAAACCCGGCAGTCCTGATCGTACTGGAGCCCAAGACGATCATCAGCCAGGACTATTCGTAGCAACCTGACCAGAACCATGAAGGGAAAAACCGTCATGCCCGTCCAACTCGAACCTGGCATCAAGCTGTCAATTCACATCCCGGCCCAACCGTCTGACGAAGAATTGACGTTCATCCAACAATTGGGCGTCGACCACGTCTACGCCTGGGCGTCCGAGGAGCAGTCCACCGTCGCCGGGTTGACCGCCCTGCGTGAACGGGTGAATGGCTTCGGGTTGACGCTCTTTAACGTCGGCTGCTTCGAGCTGGGCAAGTCGCCCAACATCCATCTGGCCACGCCGCAGCGCGACCATGACATCGAGCGCTTCAAACGTTTCATCCGCAACCTTGGCGCGGCCGGCATCCACACCACCACCTTCACCTGGGAGCCGGATCAGGTGTGGAGCACAGAACCGCAGACCGTGCGCGGCGGGGCTGTCGCCCGCGCCGTAGACATGGATGTACTCAACCGGCAAGCGCTCACCCATGATCGAGTCTACACTCACGAGGAGATCTGGGCGAACTACAGCTACTTCATCAAAGAGATCATGCCGGTGGCAGAGGAGGCAGGCGTGCGGCTTGCTCTGCATCCCAACGATCCGCCGGTCGAGTCCATTGCGGGCATTCCCTGTCTCATCAACAGCTTCGAGAGCTACAAGCGCGCCTTTGAAATCGGCGACAGCGACAACCTCGGAATGGAGTTCTGCACAGGCTGTTGGTTGGAGGGCGGCGACGGTTTCGGGAACATGTTGGAGGCCATCCGCACCTTTGGCGAACAGGGCAAGATCTTCATTGTCCACTTCCGCAATGTGACCTCGCCGCTGCCCCAATTTGTCGAGACCTTCGTCGACGAGGGCTACTTTGACATGTACCAAGCCATGCGAGCCTTCCAAGAGATCGAATACGACGGCACGATGATCCTGGATCACTCGCCCACCTTCACGCCGGACGCCGGCAAGGGTGCGTCGACAGCCTACGCCATCGGCTACATGCGGGCCCTGCTTGAGCGAGCGCAAGAAGAGATTGGAAGCTAAAGGCAATTGGGGAAATGGATCAGATTGCAATCATCTCGGATATCCACAGCAATCTGCCGGCGCTGGAGACTGTGCTGGCGGACATTCGCGCACGTGGTATCGACACGATCTATTGTCTGGGCGATCTGGCAGGCAAGGGGCCGGACTCGACTGAGGTGATCGACATCTGTCGAGAGGTCTGCATTGCGGTCGTGAAGGGGAATTGGGACGAAGACATCGTCTCGCTAGACCTGGACGCGCTCACCGACAAGGGGTGGGACCGACCCGGCCATCTGGCCTGGCAGCGGGAACGGATCGGGCAGGAGCGACTGTCTTACCTGGCCGCCCTGCCCAACACCATCGAGCTGACGGTGAGCGGCAAGCATGTGCGCCTTTTCCACGCCTCGCAACGGAGCGTCTTCCAGCGGGTACTCTTCTTTGATGAGCAGATTACATTGCGAGCCATGTTTGAGAACACGCCATTCACAGGCTATGCCCGGCCTGAACCGGATATCGTCGGCTACGGAGACATCCACCACGCCTACATGTTGCCAGTGGAAGACAGGACGCTCTTCAACGTCGGCAGCGTGGGCAATCCCATGGACTATATCACGCTGGCCGGATACGCGATCCTCAAAGGTAACTGCAACAGCACGATGCCCGGACCTGTCTCCATCGAGATCGTTCGTCTGCCCTACGAAATAGACGCCTCGCTGGAA
This sequence comes from uncultured Chloroflexia bacterium, assembly GCA_963848115.1. Taxonomy (GTDB): domain Bacteria; phylum Chloroflexota; class Anaerolineae; order Caldilineales; family Caldilineaceae; genus JAWKOK01. The sequence goes on from CAWKCP010000025.1 coordinate 569,235, forward strand.
CGCGCCGGAAACGCCGAAATGCCCGCCCTACGCGAATATGAGTTTGAGTTGCGTACCGCCAATCACCGTTCTCAAATGAAGAGTTGAGCCTCGAAGTGCTAAAATAGCAACAGATCGCACTCTTTGCTGACGAAAGTCGAAAGGATAGCACCATGACAAATAGACCCTCAAGTAGACGAACGATTGTCGGGCGGTTGGGTAGTGTCGCGCTGGGCGGCGTATCTGTTCTGGGAGAAGCCGTGGGCGACGTAGTCGAAAGCGGCGTATCAAAGGCCACCAACGTGACCAAAGGCGCGCTCAGAGTCGCCGATATCACCACCAAGCCCGTTCGTGTTCCACTGAGTGTCATGGGCGTGACTGACAAGGTGATGGCCCCGGTCGAAGCGGTAGGAGATCGCGTTGGGCTGACCGTGAGCGAGTTGGACGAAAAGGGGCAAGACGTCCTGAATCAGAGCGCCGGATTTGCCATCGGGCCGATCAGCGGAATCATCGATGCCGTTCTCGAATATCTGCAGGACAGTCCACAGGTGGATCGGCTGATTCGAGCGCAGATGGATCGGATCATTCCTCTGTTGGCATCCCATCCGGCCGTGGTAGACCTGGTGCTGAGGCAGATGGAACAGGTCCTGCCGGAACTGGCGTCCAGTCAGCAAATCCAGGATCTGATCAAGGCGCAGGCCGGCCTTTATCTCCAATATCTCCAGGAGCATCCAGAGGAACTGGAGGAGTTGGTCCGTTCCCAGGGCGATGACTATATTGACTACCTCAACCACTATCCGACTGCGGTCCAAACGCTGATTCAGGGCCAGAGCCTGGGCATGGCCAGCGAGGTACGCGATGAATTACGCGAACGTACGGTAACCGGGGATTCGATTGCCGATACCATCGTTCGCAGTCTACTTCGCCTGACACCGCAGGACGAGCTTCCGCTGCCGCCGGAAGATGTCCGACGACGGGCGGAATATGGGCGCCTCCCATCCGATTTTGTTCAGGAGCACACCTATGGCCTCAAGTAACCGCACCATGATGGGCCAATATGCCGGCCTGGTAACACGTGGCACTGCGCTAATCGTGGATATCGTCATTGTCAGCCTGGCGGTCATCATCATCAACTGGGTGATCTCTCTGCCGGTCACTTATTTTCTCAATTTTGATCTATCCTCGTGCGGCACGGAGCAGGCAAGTTTCCAGAATCTGGCCTTCATCTTCTGCACGAGTGTCAACATACTCTGGTTTCTGGTGACTGTTCTAACGCCGCCGATCTATTTCGCTGTGTTGATGTCAATTGCCGGCCAGACGATCGGCAAATATGTGATGGGCGTGCGCGTCGTTCGCATGGACGGTGAGCGCATGACCATTCCGCTCAGCATGATACGCTGGCTGGGCTATTTCGTCTCAGCCATTCCGTTGGGCTTCGGTTTTTGGATAGTTCTGACCGACAGGGAGCGACGCACTCTGCACGACCGCTTGGTTGGCACCTGTGTCATCTATTCATGGCGTGCGCGGCAGAATGAGTTTCTGGTGGATCGAGTCTATCGTTGGTTTCACAAGGATGCCCCAGAGCGTAATGCACGGGTACTGCCGACGCTGAGCACCGCCTACGATATCGTTGCCATCGCGCTGCCCAACTACAGCCGTCTGCAATCCATGTTGAATCTGCTGCAGAATGCGGTCGATCGCGGTGAAGTGATTGTCGTCAACACGGCTGTGTTGGCCAAAGACTCGTACGGGGATCTCGGTGTTGTGGGCGTGAGCGACCTTGCTGTCGGCAACAACGATCTGAGCATGATCGATGCTACCTTGAACATTCCCGTAGCACAACTCACACAGATTCAGAACGAGATGCCTTCTGACAGCTTCATCATCATCGCGCTGCTTTTGGATGAATATGCGTCAGTGCTCACTGGTCTCGTATCCAAACGTACGCCTGCCATGATCCGGGTCTATGATGTAGGCGCGCATCCTGAAACACTGACGGCTCCAGACGGTACGCCACTGCAAAAGGCGGCAGATCCTGTCAGCGCGGCATCTGATTAGCTGCGATCTCTCCGACCGCTTATCTCACAATCACATACTCACGCAATTGTTCTACGGTCTTGGCCCCGATTCCAGGGACACGCGCCAGTTCGTCGACAGCCGCATAGGGCCGATTGTCCACAATTGCCTGCGCTTTGCTCGGGCCGATGCCCGGTAGCGTCTCCAGTTCAGCCAGGCTGCCGGCATTGATGTCGACGCCCTGATTTGTCAAGGTGCCTGAGCCAGCCCCGGGACCGGCGGTGTCGGCAAGGCCTGACACGCCGGCAGGCGGTTCGCTGAATCGAGTTGCCGCATCGCCGGCAGACGCGGCATCTGGTGACGGGCTGCCCGGCGATGCAACCGACGGCACATGCACCTGCGCCCCATCCCACAGCTTCTCGGCCTGATTCACGATCACAGCGTCAGCTTCCTGAGTCAGCCCGCCCGCGCTTTCGATCGCGTCTCCCACACGGGAATCCGCAGCCAACAGATAGAGACCGGGAAAGGAGACGGCTCCGCTGACAAACACCGTCATGGGCGCGGGCGTCGCAGTCGGCGCAGGCGTAGCGGTCGGCGGTGGCGTAGGCGGCGGCTGGAGTACAATCGGCGGCGGGTCCGGTTTGCGCAATAGGAAAAGACTCCCACCAATAAGGATTACCGCCATCAATGCGCCCAGAATGAAGGAGAAGAGATGGAAGCTCGCCGTGGCAGGCAGGTCCACTGCAAGATCGTTCGGTTTAGCCGCTGATTCGGAGTGGACATCCAAGCGGGATGAGACAGAATTCGGGGGATTCATGGTCTCTCTCAACAGGTGATTGGGTTTTCGGAAAGGTCAACTGGCTACGAGTATAGCGCGGAGCGCCAGTGAATGCAACCTTCTTTTTTCGATCACAGTCTCCTATCCTTCGTCAGTCACGGCCTCCCGTGCAGCCTCTCGCTCTCGCAACACGCCCTGCCCCGCCATCACATACGCCTGGTCATCATTGACGGGGTGAGTGAGACCGCCGCGCACGTCTCGGTAGTAGCGCTCCAGCGGCAGGCTCCGAGTCATACCGACGCCGCCGGCCACGCGCATACAATGATCGACCGCCTCAATCGCATTGTTAGTCGCCCTGACCTTGGCCGCACCAACGGAGGGGGCCAGATTGCGCCGATGTTGCGCCTGCTGATCCCAGAGCATGGCGTTGTGATACAACTGCACACGCGCATCGTGAAGCAACATCTCGGCCTGGCCCAGGTGGCGTTGGATTCCTTCTAGCGTCGCAATGGGCCGCCCCAGCGCGGTAGGAACTCGCTCCTGTGCATACCCGGCGGCTGTTCGAAGAGCGGCCTCGGCTACCCCCACATAGACAGCGCTGATCACGAGCATAAACCAGGCGTTGATCAGCCCCTGCTGCTCAGGCTTGGCCGAGCCGCTGCGAGCGATCATGAAGGCATCCGGCACCTCCACGCTGTGCAACACGACATCATGGCTGCCGGTTGAGCGCATGCCCAACCCATCCCAGGTTTCGATGATTTCGATGCCGGCGCTCTGGGGAACGACAAAACGAGCGACCTCTTCGCTGCCATCCTGGAGCGTGGCCGGAACGACGAGATAGTCCAGCGTCGGGCTCATGGTTGCATAGTTTTTGTGGCCGCTAATTCGCCACGCCGAAGGGTGCGCGCCGTTCCCGAAGATCGGTTCTGCAACGGATTTAGGCTTGCCGCCCCGGCTGGGGCTGCCGAGTTCGGGCTCGGTGGCCAGCGCGTTGATCAGCGCGCCCTTCTCCACAGCATCACGACAGATCTGCTCGAAGAGCGCTTCAGGCCAAGCCCTCGTCTCGGCCGCGTTGCCCATCGTCTGCATGTGCATGGTCAAGCTGAGTGCCGTGCTGCCATCGCCGACGGCCAACGCCTCCATGGTCATCAATGTTTCGGCCAAATTGGCTCCCCACCCGCCGAACTCCTCGGGGATCACAAGCTTGGCCAGTCCCACATAGCGGATGTCGGCAAAATTCTCATGGGGGAATGTGCCCTCTCGATCGTGGGCCGAGGCTCGTTGGGCGAATGACGGGACAAGATCATCAGCGACGGCAACGAACCGCTCCTGCCGTGCCGTTCGTGGATAGAACATGGGTGTCTCCTGTCGATGTCGGATGGTATGGCTGTCTTTTCTGCTACAGATTACATGGATGACTCTACTGCAGAAGCAAAAATAAGTCATAGATGGCCCCAGATAAGGACCTGATTTTCACAGATGTTTCATAGACGTCCAGAGTAATCCCAGTACCATCTGTGTCTAATCCTTTTTCCATCTGTGTGAATGTGTGGCGAAAAAGGCTTTTGCAGTGGACTCGTCCGTGACAGATTTCCCTTCTCTAGCGCTCAAAATTGTACCATAGGCAGATCGGAATCATGCTGCAAAACATGTGCGGTCCGGCCAAAGGGATGGTATCCTAACAATTGTGAATTTAGTAACAGACGTCAGTTGAACCATGGGCTATCGTTCATTTTTAGCATCATGATTTTATCCGCGAGGATCTCATTTCAGAGAGGTAGACCTTCATGAAACGCACAATCATTGCCATGACCCTGGCAATAATGATTGCTGTGGCCGCAGGATGTGGCGGTCAAGAAGAAGAAAGTCAGATGATTGCCACAGCAGTGCCGACCTACACTGCCACTACGCCAGGCGCGGCCCCCGCCGCGACGCAAGAGCCGGCCACAGATGAATCTATGGACGATACTGGCGCCGCATCGGCGGACGAAGCGCATGGGGCAGAGGAATCTGCTACGCAGGCAACTCCTACAGCAGTCGATGAAAAAGCAGTCAGCGAATCCGAACCTGCTGACGAATCTCCGAGCGCTGAAACCGAACCGGTCGCAGAACCTGCTGACGAATCTCCGAGCGCTGAGGCCGAACCGGTTGCAGAACCTGCTGACGAGGAAGTCGCAGGCACGGAAGCCATTGATGCAGCGCTGGCAGACACAGATACTGCCGAACCTGAGGCTTCTGATGGCGAGGCAACCGATCCGGACGCTGCTGAAGCGGCCGAGTCCGAAGCGTCGACTGATCAAGCGCCGGCTGAATCCGAGACAGCTGAAGACGCAGGTGATGATACCTTAAGCGCTGAAGAATCCAATGTTGAAGAAGCCGCTATTGATGAGACCAGTGTGGATGGCAGCAGCGAGTTAAACGAAGGTTCAACAGAGCAAGAAGCAGCAGTAGAAGATGATATCTATGCCGGCCTGCCGGAATCAATCGCTGCGCTGATGCCCAGCGCCGATCCGGCCAGCGGTGAACAGCTCAGCCTCATGAACGGCTGCATCGGCTGTCATAACTTGGACCCGGACCTGGTCATGGCCGGACCGACGTGGTACAACATGGGCAAAACTGCCGAGACCCGTGTTGAGGGCATGACAGCGGCCCAGTACCTCCACACGAGCATCGTCAACCCCAACAACTATGTGGTAGAAGGCTACGCTGAGAACATCATGGTCTCCACCTACGGCGAGACCCTGAGCGAGCAGGATCAGGCTGATCTGGTTGCGTATTTGCTCAGTCTGCATGAGTAGGTAGGGAAATTGGGGACTGGGGATTGGGCGTTTGCGTGAAGCCAACCCCTGCTCCCCAGTCCCCAATCCCTAATCCCAGTCCCCCCACCCCACTTTTGGCTGAACCGGCTCGCATTTGCTACAATTCGAGCAACGTGTCAGCAACTGCCAACCTACAGGAGAACGCGCCGCCATGAAAGCAAGCATGTATCTTCCAGGAAACGATGATCCTGTCGCCGTCTTTGATGAGGTTTCGGTTGTCCAGATGAATGACAACCATAGTGAAAGCCCTTATCGCATCACCTATAAGTCCCGCTCACTCAATGCCTCCAAGGTCATGCTTGAGCGCCATCGTGACAGCAAGATGCATCTCAAGATGGAAGACGGCAGCGAGGCGGACGTTCTGCTGCAGCACTCCAGCCTGGACATGAGCGGCAATGCCGTAGGCGTCCTGCGCGTGCTCGGCGACATCCAAGCGTAGTTCAGATCCCCCCGCTGCGTGTCTCAAAGTCGCGTGTCACGGACAGACGAACCCATACATTCACTCTTCTGGCCGGGGTTTGCCCTGGGATTTCTGTTGCTGGCTAGCGTGAGCTGCGGCGGGCTCTTTGTCGCGCTGGGGCTGAGCGAGCTCTCATTCTCCGATTTGCAGGTCGGCGCGCCTGAATGGACGCCGCCCCCCATCATCCCCACACCTGTTGAAGTCACTACTGTAGACCAGGTCGCTCCCATCGAAGGGACGGCAGGCTTTGCCGTTGGCTCAGCCGTTCGCAATGCCACCAACAGCCGCGTCAACATCCGCCGGGCTCCAGGCTACCTGAGCAAGCCGAGTGACGATGTGCTGGCCCAGCTTCAGCCGGGCGACCGCATGGTTATCCTCGAAGGGGTTGCCGTGGCCGATGGTCTCAACTGGTGGCGCATACGCACAACCGGTGGCAATACGCTCCCCGTCGAAGGCTGGGTTGCCGAGGCTACAGCCAGCGGGGTCAAGATTTTGGACTCAGTCGAGTAAGGTCTGATTCAACTTGGCCGGTACCGACGACTGATCCCGCTTGCGAGCAACGACAAACCATTGCATTCACTTGTGACCCCCATTTTTAATGACGGTCTGCGGCTGCACAGGTATGCTACCCAAAGTTATGGAAAAGGGACATGCAGGCCTGCGACAGAGAGTCCCGCGTCACGCCGCTTGCGCAGGCGCAGTTCTAGAAGCAGGATGAGGCGGTCCAACGATTGGAGAGTCTTGAGTTGACCAGGCGAGTTGACCCGTCAGAGCAGTTGCACAATCGCCAACGTCAATGGCAACGAAAAGAACGAGATCACCATCTGGATCGTCACAATGGCTGACATGGCCTCGGCGTCGCCGCCCATCTGGCGGGCCAGGGCATAGGCCGAGCCGGCCGTGGGCACAGCCCCGAAGATGACAGCGACCACCAGCGCCATCTCCGGCAAGCCGACCAGTCGAGCAACCACGACGATGGCCAGCGGAAAGACGGCCATCTTGCCGACGACCGAGAGAATCACCGGCGTGGCCGCTGCGCGCATTCGGCGGATCTGGATGCCTGCGCCAATGCCGATCAGCATGATAGGCAAGGCCGCCCGCCCGATGATCGACGCGAAGTCACTGACCACCGGAATCGGCGTGATTCCGAGCAGATCGGCGCAGATGCCGATCACCACGGCGATGAGCAACGGGTTGCGAACCAGGTCGCGCAGCACGGCGCGGACAATTCCCCTTCTTGAACCATCCTGAAGCAGGAAGACCATCAGCGTGACCACCACGATGTTGGTGACGGGGATCAACAACGCCGATGCGAGGACGGCCATCGACAGACCCTGGCTACCCAGCAGACGCTCGGCCACGGCCAGTGCGATGAAGGTATTGTGCCGTGCTGAGCCTTGCAGCACAGAGGTGGAGAGCGGCCCGCCCAGGCCCAGCAGTTTGCCGGCCAGCAGGGCAAAGATCACGGCACTGCCAAAGCCGCTGTAGATGACCGCTGCATAGGAAAGCACGGCATCGCCGGAGAAATCGATTGTCGATGTGCTGGAGAAGAGCAGCGCGGGGAAGAGCACCCAATAGACAAGCTTGTTGCTGCGCGCCCAGAAATCACCGCCTGGGCAATCGGCCCGGCGCAGGCCATAGCCGAACAGGATCAGCAGGAATACCGGCGCAATGGCCAACAGGATTTCGGTGTAGTTCATGGCATTTCGATGGCTGGATACGATAGACCGTGGATTACGCGGATCGGGCCGGTCTCAGTGGATACTTCGTGAGAAGATCCGTTTTGACCAACCCGATCCGCACAATCCACGGTCTATCCATTTGGCCTCGATTGGCGCGTCTCGTGCTGACATGACTGTCTATCGCCAACCAGTGCGGTGGTTTTCGCCTCCGGGAGGTGACCGAAACCACCTCATTCTACCAGATATCTTTGATCACCACCCGGAGGTTCACTGCACAGACGGTCACTTAGCCATTGTCGACTCCGGCACGAAACCGCCATCAAAGTCCGGCTTGGCCGCACGCAACACATCGACGGAGATCGCCCGTTGATTCATCGTCGACTCCGGCACGAAACCGCCATCAAAGTCCGGCTTGGCCGCACGCAGCACATCGACAGAGATCGCCCGTTGATTCATCGTCGACTCCGGCACGAAACCGCCATCAAAGTCCGGCTTGGCCGCACGCAACACATCGACAGAGATCGCCCGTTGATTCATCGTCGACTCTGGCACGAAACCGCCATCAAAGTCCGGCTTGGCCGCACGCAGCATGTCGACGGATGGTTGTGCGAGTGACTGTGTACGTTCATGCGTTTGCCGTCCCCAACTCAGCAGATTGATGTTCAACTCTGCGCCCACTGTGGCCATGAAGAGTGAAACTGCAACCAACAGAAGACAGGCCGCTAAAATGATGCTCCACCCCGGAAGTGTGTTCTTTTTCTGCTGCCCTAACATGATGCGTCTCCTTTCATTCTGAGATTGTTTGGTCTTGTCATCCACAGCATAGGCAGCGCTCGCAATCGGACCGATCCGCAAACGTCTCTTGATCGTCCCGATTTGCCTTCTGGCCTCGAGTTTCACCGTCGTCTGACGTTGATATACAATGACACCAGATAGTCAGCAGATAAATGGAGTCATAAAATGTCCCAGTTGGCGTTGTATCTGCTCGGCACACCCCGCCTCGAACTCGACAGTCTTCCTGTCACCCTTGACCGGCGCAAGGTATTTGCCTTGTTGGCCTACTTGGCCCTGACACATCACTCTCACCGACGCGACCATCTGGCTGCCCTTTTCTGGCCCGGCTACGACCAGACTTCGGCCAGGGCCAACCTGCGCCGCACGCTTTCATTGCTCAACCAGATCGTGGGCAGCGATTGGCTGCAGACCGACCGGGAGACCGTGGCCCTTAAACCGAGTGATGATCTCTGGTTGGATGTGGACCAATTCCACCAATACCTGACCGCCTGCACCACCCACGGCCATCCCGCCGGCGAGGTCTGTGCGGATTGTCTGGTACCACTGACTCAGGCCGTGGCTCTGTATCAGGATGACTTACTGACCGGCTTCACCCTACCCGACAGTCCCGAATTTGACGATTGGCAGCTTTTCCATACCGAGAGCCTGCGCCGCGAGTTGGCTGAGGCGCTGGAGAAACTGGCGCGCGGCTATGGCGCCGAGGGTGACTTCGAACCGGCCATTGCCTTTGCCCGACGCTGGTTGGCCCTTGACCCGCTCCAGGAGTCGGCCCACCGCCACCTGATGCGGCTGCTAACCTCCAGCGGACAGCGGAACGCCGCCCTGGCCCAGTACGACACCTGCCGCCGCATTCTGGCTGACGAGCTGGGGCTGGACCCTACCGCTGAGACAAACAGCCTGTACCAACAGATCCGACAGGGTATTTTGGTGGCAGAAGCGATCGATCCTGCACCCCGACACACCAGCCCACCCACTCCTCGACACAACTTGCCAGCCCACTTGACCCCATTCATTGGACGAGAGGAAGAACTCGCCGAGATAACCGCTCTGCTGCATGACGAACCTACCTGTCGCCTGCTGACCCTGGTCGGTCCCGGCGGCAGCGGCAAGACCCGGTTGGCGCTTCAGGTCGCTGTGGATTCGGTTGACGCCTTTCCACACGGCGTCTATTTTGTCGCTCTGGCTTCGATCAATGCAGTTGAGTCAGTCGTTCCTACCATTGCAGCCGCGCTCAGTCTGCAGTTCGCTACGGGCGACCCGCACCACCAGCTTCTCAATTATTTGCGTGAGAAAGAGGTACTGCTGATCCTGGACAATTTTGAGCAGCTTATCGCTGAGGGCGCAACCGATCTGGTATCCGAAATCGCGCTGGTGGCTCCGCGAGTGAAGCTGCTGGTCACATCTCGCGAGCGGCTCAACCTGCAAGAAGAATGGGGCGTTGAGGTGCAGGGAATGCGCTTTCCCACCGGCGATGAGGTTGAGGTGAAGTCGTTGGAAACATACAGTGCGATCCAACTTTTTCTCCAGCGAGCACACCGATCCCGACCAGATTTTGTGTTATCAAGCAACAACAGCCCCGACGTTGTGCGTATCTGCCAGTTGGTGGAGGGGATGCCGTTGGGGCTTGAGCTGGCTTCCACGTGGCTGCGAATGATGTCCTGCCGGGAAATTGTTCAGGAAATTGAACGAGGTCTGGATTTCTTGACCACGTCGTTGCGCGATGTACCCGAACGCCATCACAGTCTGCGTGCAGTGTTTGAACATTCCTGGCGGCTTTTGTCGGAGGATGAAAGGGCAGTACTCCGGAGGCTATCGGTCTTTCGAGGCGGCTTTCGTCGCCAGGCAGCCAAGCGGGTGGCGGACGCTTCGCTGCTGCTGCTATCGGCATTGGTGGACAAGTCACTGCTCCGTAGAGCCGGCGCAGGCCGCTATGAAGTCCACGAGATGCTGAGACAGTACGCTGCCGAAAAACTGAATGAGGCGCCCAACCAAAGTGAACAGACACAGGACCGGCACTCAGAATATTATCTCACCTTCTTTCAGCAACGGACGGAGGAGCTAAAAGGGAGCCGGGAGCAGGCGGTCTATTACGAGATTTCGGCGGATATTGACAATGTACGCGTAGCCTGGAGCCGAGCCGTTTCCCAGAAAAATTTCGCCGTCTTGGGTCAATCTGCAGATGGCCTAGTGTTATTCAGTGACTACCGTGGTTGGTTTCAGGAGGGTGAAGCGGCTGTCCGTCAGGCGAAGCAGCGTTTGACACTGGAGCGACAGGGGGCCAAGTCTGAGGCTACTGGAACAGAATCCGATCTTGTTCTGGCGCAACTATTGAGAGCGGAAGGGTGGTTTTCCTATCGGCTGGGGGACATAGCTCATGCACAGAAGCTTTTGCAGACAAGTATCTCTTTATTGCGTCAGCCTGCACCTGCTTCAGACAAAGATTTGGCTTTGTCGCTCCACTGGCTGAGCCATACGTATTGGATACAAGGGAAATACTTGGAAACCAAGCAGCATGCTCAGGACAGCCTGGCTCTCTTCACAGAGCTTGGTGATAGTTGGGGGATGGGCATTGCCCTGTATGTTCAAGGCATGGTGGCCACCTACCAAGGCGAGTATAAGGAGGCCAATCGAATCTTTTTGGAATGTACTCGCCATTTTGGAGAAACAGGCGAGGTGAGTCGGAGGTCACTGTCCATAAATTTCCTGGGGGTCATTGCCCGGTTGCGAGGGGATTATACCCATGCGAGGCAGTATCTAGAGGAAGGCTTGCAGATCAAACGCAACTTTGGCGACCTGATCGGCGTTGCCTACAATCTGCGCGAGCTTGGTTACCTGGCGATTGCCTTGGGAGACTATCCTCAGGCCGAGGAATGGATGCGGGAAAGTGCTACGATTTTTGAGGATGTTGATATACGCTATGCCCTGGTATTTCCCCTCGACGGTTTGGGCACAGTTGCCCGCTTACAGGGGAAGCATCAACAATCCAAGCAACTTCATCGGGAAAGCCTGTCCATATGCCAGGAGTTTGAGGAACGGCGGGGCATCGCTCTGTGCCTGAACAACTTGGGCCTCCTTGCCTATGATATGCAGGATTATCCGACGGCAGAGCAATACCTTCACGAAAGTATGACGCGTTACAGGGAGATTGGACACCAGCATGGTGTGGCCTCCGATCTGTGCAATTTGGGATACGTTCTCTGCGCGTTGGGGCGGGACAGACATGAAGAAGCCCGAGAATCATTTCACCAGTCGTTGGAAATCGCGCTGAAGATTGATACCAGGCCAGTGGCGTTGAACTGTCTGGTTGGGCTGGCCACGCTGCAGTTTGCTGGCTTACCGGAGCAAGCTGGGCTGAAACAAGCTGTCGAATTGTCGGCCCTGGCTCTACAACATCCCGCCAGCGAGCAGGAGACAAAAGAGAGGGCCAGGCGTCTGTTGGATTTATTGGCGTCCAAATTGTCGCCTGAATCGATGGCTACCTCGCTAAAGCGGGGTGAAACTAGAAAACTGGATAGGGTTCTATTGAGACAGCTTCAAATCCAGGCTTGATTCAGATTAATCTCGACTGCCCCGTCGTTCTTTTCTGAACACAAGACTCAACAACACCCCATTGACTAGTAGCACCAACCAATCGATGGAGATGACAACGACTTCAAAGCGATCAAGCCGCTCCAGTCCATACCTGATTGATATCACAACCAGTGCAACCATTGTCAGCGCGAAGCCGAAAAGAAATACCCATCGCACCGCGACGTCCAGCCGGCTTCCTGCCGAGAAAATAAGGGCGACAAAGAGAAATGACACGCTCATGATCAGGTAGCCCAACTCCTCCATGGCGATGAATATCCCGTGGGGGTTGTACTGCGTCAGCAGGGCAATGCCCTCCATCTCACCATTCATCAGGCTCATCGGCACGACAGAAAACTGGATGAAATAGGCGCTCGCGAGAATTGTGGCCGACATGATGGCAAACGCTACGCCAATTTGGCCGTACAAGCGCTTCTGCCTGGGCGCATACCCATGGATACAGACCGAAAGGATCACGTAGAGCAGGAGCTGAACGATGGCCGACAACATCCAGCGATAGTCTCTGGGGAATTGGGCAACGGTGTTCAGATAAGGATATTCGATGCAGTCACCAGGGCAGTTCGAGCCGGAAATCGGGATGGCGGTCATTGCCAGAGCAAGGGTGATCAACGTAACCACCGCTGTGAGGATCGCAGCATAGAAGCCAACCGTTATTGAAATTTCCCGCCCCGGATTCTCGGCGAGTCTATGTTGATCCGTCACACTACAGTCCTGCCATTTTCATGTGAAGCGCTAGGATTCGTTGCCATGTGGTCAGCATCTGCGGCTGAAGCCGGCTGTAAACAGCGAGAAGCCGTGGCACCCGCTGGATCCTGCGGCCAGGTCTAGGGGCCTGAGGACGCTTTTCGATGTCAGCCTCGGGACTTATCCCTGCCAAAACGAAACGTCACCATAATCTTGTCGATGAAGCGCCACTCAAGTCTCAGCACCCCCCTAAAGAAGCTTCGACTCATCCTGGGGTTGCTCACCCTTGACGCCGATGCCGCCATCCACCTCATAGTTGGCGCCGGTGACGAAACTGGCTTCATCGGAAGCCAGGAAGACAAATACATTGGCTACCTCTTCGATGGTGCCCACCCGGCCAATGGGGTGCATTTCATCAAAAGCGTGGCGGAAGTATTCCGGATTCGACTGCTCTTCGAGGAAATTGTGCAGCATCGGCGAGTCGATGGTACCGGGCGAGACCGTATTGACCCGAATGCCGTGCCGTGCGTAGTCGGTGGACATGGCACGGGCCAGGCCAATCAGCGCCGCCTTGGTTGCGGAATAGGCCGCAAGGCCCGGTAGACCCAAAATGCCGGTGACGCTGGCCATGTGGATGATGCTGCCTTTGCCGCGTGCCAGCATCTCCGGGATCACGCTCCGGCTCATCAGGTAGGCGCCACGCAAATTGACGCGCAGACAGCGGTCGAAGTCGTCGGGCGATGTCTCATGGATACGCCCGGATGGCATGACCGCGGCGTTGTTGACTAACACATCGACAGCGCCAAGAGCCGCACGCAGATCCGAAATTGCAGCTTCGACCTGTGCCTCATCTCCCACGTCCGCTCCCAGCGCTACTGCTTCTCCCCCGGCAGAGCGAATCGCATCAACGACGTTTTGGCAGCCCTCTACCCGCAGATCAAGCACGCCCACACGCGCGCCCTCGAGGGCGAAACGCTGTGCAATCCCGGCCCCAATGCCGCCGCCGGCCCCCGTCACCACTGCAACTTTTCCCTGCAACCGATTCATATGCTTGCCCCCCTTGACACGTCTGATGGAATTGCATTATACTCACTTGTATCGATTATCGATAATCGATACAAGTGATCAGATCGTTCTATTTATCTTTGGAACCCACTCATCTTCGAAACCATCTTTGTCTGGCCCCATCGCTGTCTGAACGCATTGGACATCGAAAACCTGATCCACTGAAGATTGAAGGTTGGTCATGCGAAAAGTCAAATCGCTAACAGATCAGGTCTATGACCAACTGCGAGCCGACATCGTCACCGGACGCCTCCAAGCCGATGACCGACTTATTGAACTAGAGATCGCCACTTCAAGAGGGACCAGCCAGGCCCCTGTTCGAGAGGCGCTGCACCGATTGGAGCGTGAAGGGTTGGTCATGCGCAAAGGCCGGAGCGGCACTTATGTCACTGACTACGCGCTTGATGAGATGCATGAAATCTTCGCCATCCGCTCCACCATCGAAGGCTTTGCCGCCAAACGCACGACCAAGACCATCACAGCCAATCAGCTATCCGAACTCAACACGCTCATCGGGCTGATGCATGCGGCTGCCGATGACGGCGATATGGCCCTGTTGACAGAATATGACCTGCTTTTTCACCGGGATATCTGTGAATGGTCAGGCAGCACCGGGCTCCTGCGCACATGGGAGCCGCTCTATAGCCAGGTCCAACGCTTTGTAGTCCAGACTAACGTAAATCATTTTAGCAGCCTTCACGAAATTGCCGAATCGCATATCCCGATTGTGGAAGCGTTGAAGCAAGGGGACGAAGAGACGGCCGCCCTAGCCGTCCAAGAGCACGTGATGCTGATCTGGTCCAAAATGGGACCCAATGACAACCAGGAATCCAGAGGAGAGACCCATGTCGGAGAGTAACGTTGCAGCCACTGACGCTTCCAGGGGGAACGGAAGCAACGGCGGGTTCATGAACTCGGTCAAGCGCGTCTTGCAGATACGTGAGATCGGCGTCCTGCTTGCACTCATCGCCCTGCTCATCGCCATGCGCTTCTTGAGCCCCTATTTCTGGAAGTCGACCAATATCTTCAACGTGCTGCGCGGCATGTCGACCATCGGCATCATGGCCATCGGCCAGACGATGATCATCGTCACCGGCGGCATCGATTTGTCGGTTGGCTCAGTGTTAGCCGCTTCCGCCATGCTCACTGCACGGCTCATGTTTTTGGAAGTCGTGCCGCCCTGGGTCGCCGTTTTCCTCGGTTTGGCCTTCGGCACTTTGTTGGGGCTGACCAATGGCCTCATCATCACCAAACTCAAGGTAAATCCCTTTATCACGACATTGGGCATGTTGAGCATTGCCCGCGGCTTAACGTACTTGCTGGCGTCGGGGCTGAAAGGAACCGTAGCCAGCAACGTGCCCATGCGCGACGAGGCTGTGAATTTCCTGGGCGGCGGCTACGTCGGCCCGGTCCCGGTCCCGGTGATTGAAATGATCGTTTGGTCATCGCCTTCAGTCTTTTCCTCAAGTACACTGTGCTGGGCCGACAGATCTATGCAGTCGGCAGCAACGAGCAAGCCGCCAGACTGTCCGGCGTTCCGGTGACTCTCGTCAAGATCTTCGTCTACTCTGTGACGGGGACGCTCTGTGCGTTGGCCGGCATCATGACTGCCGGGTTGCTGGCCACATCGGCCACCAACGCCGGCGTGGGTATTGAACTCTCGGTCATTGCTGCCGTGGTCATTGGCGGCGCCAGCCTTCAAGGCGGCGAAGGTACCATCGTCGGGGCCGTCATCGGGGCCGCCATCATCGCAGTATTACGGAACGCCTTCATCCTGCTCCACTTCCCGATCTACATGCAGACCATCACCATCGGTGTGGTCATCATTCTGGCCGTGGCCGCTGACCAGTTGCGGCATCGAAATCGATAACAGGGGATTGGGGATAGGGGATTGGTGATCGGGAAGCGTTCTCCTGATCACCAATCCCCTATCCCCAATCCCTCAATCAATCTATTTTCACAAAGGGAGTATTTCCATGAAGAAAACCCTGTTCGTACTGTTCCTGCTTGTACTCGCACTGGGCCTCGTCGCCTGTGGCGGGCAGGCTGCCGATGAGCCGGCAGCGGAAGCTCCGGCTGCCGCGGATGCCGAAACCGTTGACGTAGCCGATGTGGAACGACCGGCGGCTCCGGACTTTGCCTCCTTGTGTCAGGCGGCGGATGAAGGCACGGTAGCACCGGTCGACATCATGCCGGAAGAGCCGCTGCGCATCGCCGTTCTCGGTCTGGAGAACAACCCGTTCTGGATCCCGGTCAAGGAAGGTGCGCAGGCCGCCGCCGATGAACTGGCTGCCTACAACACTACCGTCGACTGGATCGTCCCCGGCGAGACCCACACGGCTGACAACTTCAGCGGCGGCATCGAAGCGGCCATCGCCCAGGAATATGACGCCATCGCCACCATCGCCGGTGACGCCGGTCTGGTCACCTACATCAATGCGGCTGACGCGGCGGGCATCCCCGTCGCCACCTTCAACTCCGAGACCGACGCCGAGAATGCCCGTCTCTTCTTCGTCGGCGCAGACCTCTACCTCCAAGGTCAAGCTGCTGCCCATGCCATGGCCGAGGCCATCGGCGGATCCGGCCAGGTGGGCATCATCACCGGCTTCTTCGCTGTCGAAGCCCATGAGCTACGTCGCCAGGGGTTTGTCGACACCATCGCCGCCGAGTATCCCGACATCGAGATCATCGGCGAGGTCGAGAACACCGACCAGGGCGACATCGCCTACACCCAGGCCCAGGACTTCATGACTGCCAATCCTGACCTCAAGGGCATCTACGTCACGGCCGGCGGCCCCTTCGGCGCTGCTGCTGCCGTCGAGGATGCAGGCAAGGCCGGCGAAGTGGCCGTCATCTCCTTCGACTTCGTCGACGAGACCATGGAATACGTCGAGAAGGGTGTCATCTACGCCACCATCGGCCAGAACCCCTTCGCCCAGGGCCATGATCCCGCCGTGCGTCTCTTCAACTACATCGTCGGCGGCGTTGCACCCGAGTGTGGTCGCCTCGTCACCGAAGCCGCAGTTGTGACTCAAGACAACATCAGTGAGTACTGGTCCGCCGAGGGCGGATTGGCCGACATGGCGGAAGAAGAAGGCGAAACGGCTGCACTGCCTGCCTTCGACTCCATGTGCCAGATGGCCGACGAGGCCACGGTAGCACCGGTCGACATCATGCCGGAAGAGCCGCTGCGCATCGCCGTTCTCGGTCTGGAGAACAACCCGTTCTGGATCCCGGTCAAGGAAGGTGCGCAGGCCGCCGCCGATGAACTGGCTGCCTACAACACTACCGTCGACTGGATCGTCCCCGGCGAGACCCACACGGCTGACAACTTCAGCGGCGGCATCGAAGCGGCCATCGCCCAGGAATATGACGCCATCGCCACCATCGCCGGTGACGCCGGTCTGGTCACCTACATCAATGCGGCTGACGCGGCGGGCATCCCCGTCGCCACCTTCAACTCCGAGACCGACGCCGAGAATGCCCGTCTCTTCTTCGTCGGCGCAGACCTCTACCTCCAAGGTCAAGCTGCTGCCCATGCCATGGCCGAGGCCATCGGCGGATCCGGCCAGGTGGGCATCATCACCGGCTTCTTCGCTGTCGAAGCCCATGAGCTACGTCGCCAGGGGTTTGTCGACACCATCGCCGCCGAGTATCCCGACATCGAGATCATCGGCGAGGTCGAGAACACCGACCAGGGCGACATCGCCTACACCCAGGCCCAGGACTTCATGACTGCCAATCCTGACCTCAAGGGCATCTACGTCACGGCCGGCGGCCCCTTCGGCGCTGCTGCTGCCGTCGAGGATGCAGGCAAGGCCGGCGAAGTGGCCGTCATCTCCTTCGACTTCGTCGACGAGACCATGGAATACGTCGAGAAGGGTGTCATCTACGCCACCATCGGCCAGAACCCCTTCGCCCAGGGCCATGATCCCGCCGTGCGTCTCTTCAACTACATCGTCGGCGGCGTTGTGCCTGAATGCGCGCGCATGGTCACCGACGCTTCGGTCGTGACCCAGGAAAATATCAGCGACTTCTGGACGCCCTCGAACTAACGGGCGATGGATAGAACGTGGATCAGGCGGATTCTCACGGATAATAAATCCGCGTTGATCCGCTCAATCCGTCCGATCCGCGTTCTATCAGGAAATTCATGAAAGAATGGTGAGATGATGGCAGAGAATGGTGAGCCGATTCTGAAGGTGCGGGGCATTTCCAAACGCTACGGCGGTGTCCACGCGCTGGAGGGTGTGCAATTTGACCTGAACTATAGTGAGGTGCATGCCCTGGTCGGCGAGAACGGCGCGGGCAAATCGACGCTGATCAAGCTGCTCGGCGGGATCGAGCCGCGCAATGAAGGCACCATCGTCTTCGAGGGTCGCGAGGTTGAGTACCATCGGCCCATAGAGGCCCAACATGCCGGCATTGCCATCATCCACCAAGAACTCTCCATGATGCCGTCGCTGACCGTCATCGAAAACATGTTCATCGGCGACATGGGCGCCAAGATGGGCATCATCAGTTGGGGGAAACTGGAGCGCAAGGCCCGCGACGCCATGGCGATGATCGATCTCGATGTCGATCCCTATGCTGTGGTGCGCGATCTACCCATCTCCCAGCGGCAAATGGTCGAGATTGCGCGTGCCGTGTCGACCGATGCCAAACTGATCATCATGGACGAGCCCAACTCGTCACTCTCCGATACGGAAAGCGAACGCCTCTTTTCGGTGATCGATTCGCTGACCGAACGGGGCATTGCCATCATCTACGTGTCGCACAAGATCGAAGAGGTGTTGCGTATTTCGGATCGTATCACCGTCTTTCGTGACGGGACCTATGTCGGCACCATAGACCGGGCTGAGGCCAATGAAGAGACGGTCATCAACATGATGGTCGGCCGCGAGTTGGACCGCGGCGTGCGTAGCACCGTGGAGAACATCGGTGATACGCTGCTAGAAGTCCACGACCTGAGCGGCAACCTGTTCAAGAATGTCAGTTTCGACTTGAAGCGAGGCGAGATTCTCGGTTTTTCGGGCCTGGTTGGCGCGGGCCGCAGCGAACTGATGCGCGCCATCTTTGGCGCCGATCCCTTTGAAAAGGGTGAAGTGATCTTCGACGGCCAGTCTGTCCGCTTTAGGTCGCCGGGGCAGGCCATTAGGGCCGGTCTGGCCATGGTACCTGAAGATCGGAAGGTGCTCAGTCTCTTCATGAATTTGGAAATCTACAAAAACATGTCCATCGCTGAACTGCCCTTCATGCAGAAATTCGGTGTCAGCGAAAAGGCGGAGCAACGGTTGGTCGATTCGTATGTCGACCAATTGGATATCCGCCTCGCCTCAATCAACGAACCGGTCAGCAGTTTGAGCGGCGGCAACCAACAGAAGACCGTGCTCGGTCGTTGGTTGGCAACGGATCCCAAATTGCTCATTCTCGACGAGCCAACCCATGGCGTCGATGTAGGCGCCAAAGCCGAAATCTACGAACTCGTACGTACACTGGCGCGCGAGGGTCAAGGCATCATCCTCATTTCGTCTGAGTTGCCGGAGGTGCTGGCGTTGGCCCACCGCATTGTGGTCATGTGCGAAGGACGGGTGACGGGCATCCTCGAGCAGGATGAAGCCACGGAAGAGAGTCTCATGGCCTACGCCACCGGTGTGGTCGATGACTTCGCCGCGGTATAGTAGACGCCGCTGGCAAGATGAAGATTTGCCACAGATGGCCACAGATAAACAACTGATATTCACAGATATTTTCCAGATATTTAGAGTATTCCTGACGCTATCTGTGTCCCATCCCTTTTTTATCGGTGCAAATCTGTGGCGAAAAAAGCTTCTGCGGTAAACCGATCAGTGGATCACAGAAGGAACTGCATCATGTCGAAAGATAGCATTTTTCGAGCATGTCAAGGCGATTTCCGCGGCTGGGACGCGTACTTTCTAGAGAACGAATTCGTACGCCTTGCGGCGGTGCCTGATATCGGCGGGCGTATCATGGCCTACGACCTGGGCGACTATGCGTACATCTATGTTGAACCTGAACTGGAAGGCAAACTCTTTTCGCCGGAAGAAAACCAGGGCGACGGCTCCTTAGGGGCCTGGAAGAACTACGGTGGGGCCAAGACCTGGCCGGCTCCCCAGGGCTGGGACAATGAACAGCAATGGCATGGCCCGCCCGATCCAGTGCTCGATACCGGACGGTATCAGGTCACAGATTTCCGTGCGACCGAGGATGAAGCCGCCATCGAGATGGTCAGCCCACCCGATCCACGCACCGGCTTGCAGATCACCCGCCGACTGACACTCCGACGCGGCAGCAGCCGCCTCACCATTGACCTGTCTTTCACGAATATTTCAGATAGGACCACGCGTTGGAGCATTTGGGATGTAACTCAAGTTCGAGCCGAACAGATCGGCGAGGATGGTTCGCTCCAGCCCGATACGTCATGTCTCGTCACTGCCCCGCTCAACCCGGACAGCCGTCACGCACGCGGTTTCGACGTCATGTTTGGGGATGAGGACAATCCCCAATGGCAGGCGGAAACTGAATCAGGTCTTTTCGTTGGTCGCTATCTCAACAAAGTCGGCAAAGTGAGCTTAGACTCACCGGGCGGCTGGATCGCATTCGCCGATCAGAGCATGGGCAACGCCTTGGTCGAGCGCTTCACGGTCGACCCGTCTGCCGAATACCCGGACGACGGCGCTACGGTTGAGTGCTGGACGACGGGCACGGGCATTGTCGGCAATCTCAACTTTGAGGAGAGCAAGATCTACCACATGGAGACCGAAGTGCTCAGCCCGCTCCACACATTCGAGCCAGGAGCAAGACACGCCTTCCAGATCGAATGGGGTGTGTGCAAGCTACCGGGCCGGGTGATGGATGTGCAGGCCGGCGGTTGCACGTATGAGGCGTTGAGATTGGGACGATGGGCGGAAGATGAGGTGCGTGTCCAGGGGATCTTTGGCGTTTTTGATGGCGCCGAGGCCCGCCTGATTGCGAAGGATCGAGATGGCGCTGAAAAGTCGCGGGTCTCGCTCGGCAAGAGTAGCCCATTGGAGCCGTTGACGGTTGATGCTTTCTTGCCCCTATCTCCCGATGTCGTGAGTTTGGAATTGCAAGCCATTGCCATCGCAGACGGCCAGTCCCGTCTGGTGGCGACTATGGCTGTGAAATAGAAACAGAATCTCTCAAACCGACCCAAACGGAGGTTGACATGAATTCACGCGAACGTGTCCAGACAGCGCTCAACCACAAAGAACCGGACCGCGTCCCCTTTGACCTCGGCGGCACGCCCATGTCCGGCATGCACAAGGTTGCCTACAAGAACCTACGCGCACATCTAGGCATGCCTGAAGTTGAGATCAGGATCGTGGACAGCATTCAACAGCTCGCGGCCATCGACCAGGATGTGGCCGACTTTCTCGGCGTCGATATCCACAACGTGGCCCCACGCTCCTCGGCCAAGTACAATCTGGCCTATCGTGACGAAGGCGACTACCTGGCCTACACGGATGAATGGGGCATCGGCTGGCGCAGCCCAAAAGAAGAGGGCCTCTATTTCGACATGTATGACTGGCCGTTGCAGCCCTATGAGACGGTGGAGGACATCAAGGCCAACTACACGTTCCCTAATGCCGGCGATCCCAACCGTTTTGTCGGGCTGCGCGAGAAGGCGTTGGCCACCATCGAAGAGGGTAAGGCCGTGGTCGTCGGCTCGCTCTCGGCCGGCGTTTCGGAGATGCATGCCTGGACGCGTGGGTTTGAAAACTACTTCACCGACTTCATCTCTATCCCGAAGTGGCCGAGTACATCATGGACACGGTGGTCGAGTTGAAGATGATCTATTGGGAGAAGGTCTTCAACGAGATCGGCGACCTGATCGACGTGATGATCGAGGCGGACGACCTGGCCGGACAGAAGCGACTTTTCTTCTCGCCGGACATGTATCGCCAGTACATCAAGCCACGCCACACCAAGCTCTTCCAGTTCATGAAGGCGCGCACCGATGCCAAGCTCTTCTACCACTGTGACGGCGCTCTAGTGCCCATCCTTTGGGATCTGCGTGAATCGGGCATTGATATCCTCAACCCCTTGCAGAAGAGTGCGGACGGCATCGATTACGCGGCCATTAAGAAGGAATACGGCAACGAGATCAGCTTCTGGGGTGCGGGCGTGGATACGCAGCGCGTCTTCGACATCGGCACGCCCGAACAGGTACGTGACGACGTGCGCCAAAACATCGAGATCATGGCGCCGGGTGGCGGCTACGTCTGCACACCCATCCACAACACCCAGGCCTCGGTTTCGCCGGAGAACTATATGGCGTTCTGGGAGACAATGCGGGAGTATGGCGTTTATTAATTGTCAATTTTCAATGGTCAATTTGTCAATTGTCAATGGTTGTCGTCGAAGGCAGATCATTGACAATTGACGATTGACAATCGACCATTGACAATTTCCTTTGTTTCTAGGAGATTGGCTGATGCAAAAACTCTTCGACGGTGTCTTCTTGCTCGAAGGTGAGGTAGGCGGTCGCCCGCTGCAATTGATCTATTTGCAGGGCGAGTCGGCCTCGATCCTGCTCGACACGGGCTGTGCCGACGATCCCGAGGGCTTTATCATTCCGCAGATGCGAGAAGCGGGCGGCGATCCGGCCGACTCTGCGCTGGATCGTCATCACCCACTCGGATCTGGATCATATCGGCGGCAACCATCAGATGAAGCAACATGCGCCCCAGGCGATCCTTGCCTGCGGCGACGCCGACCGGGCCGCATCGCTGGGGCCGGACGAGATCATCGCCCTGCGCTACGACGCCTATCGGGCCGACCATCAGATCTTCTACGACGACGAGACCCGACAGACGATCCGTGATCAATGCGGTCAGTTCCAGCCGATTGAAGCCACCTTCGTGGGTGGCGAGCGGATTTTGCTCTCACCCGATTGGGAAGTGGAGGTCGTGGCGTTGCCCGGCCATTCGCATGGGCACATTGGCCTGCTGGACCGCAAGAACGCTGCGCTCTACGGTGGCGATGCCATCCATGGCCGTGTCTACTTCGGCTTCGACGGCACGGAAAAGCTGCCGCCCACCTATCTGCATGTGGACGAATATCTGGCCACGATTCGCTTGATCGAGCATCTGCCCATCACGACCTTTGTCGGCTGCCATTGGCCCATCAAACGTGGCGCCGAGATCGCTGAATTCTGCGCCGAATCCCGACAGTTTGTGGAGCAGGCAGATCTGCTGTTGCGCCAATATCTGCGTGAACCCCACACCCTGCGTGAGGCATGTGTGGCTCTCGGGCCTCAACTCGGTGGTTGGCCCCATGGCGGACTTGACCTAGAATTAGTCTTTGCGCTCAACGGCCATCTCGAAAAATTGCTCAACCGCGGGCTGATTGAGGCGCATGTCCAACAGGAAGAACCGCGCGTGTTGAGTTTCACAATCAAGACCTGACATCCCTATGAAAATTACCGCAATCAAGACCGTCGTCGTCAACGCTCAGATGCGCAACTGGGTTTTCGTCAAGGTGGAAACAGATGAGGCCGGCCTCTACGGCTGGGGCGAAGCATCGCTGGAGTGGAAGACACGGGCCGTCGTCGGCGCGGTGGAAGACTTCGCGCCCATGCTCATCGGTGAAGATCCCGAGCGCATCGAATTTCTCTACCAGAAAATGTACCGCCAGTCCTTCTGGCGCATGGGCGTGATCGGCATGTCGGCCATCTCCGGCATCGAGCAGGCGCTCTGGGATATCCTGGGGAAATCACTGAGTCAGCCGGTCTACAAGTTGCTGGGCGGGGCCGTGCGTGACAAAGTGCGCATGTACACCCACCTCGGCGGCGGCGACATGAAGGCAGTCTACGAATCACAACAGAGCGATGATCCGCAGATTTTCGTGGAGCGGGCGCTGGCAGTGCGCGAGCAAGGCTACAACGCAGTCAAGGTCCTGATCACGCCGCCGACCGAAAGCCTCAACTCCATCGGCGCCTATGACTATGCCGAACGTATGATGCGAGCGCTACGTGACGCAGTTGGTGACGAGATGGACATCATGATCGATTGCCATGGCCGCCATTTCCCCGCCAACGCCATCGAATTCTGCCGCGTACTGGCCCCTTACCGTCCCTTCTTCATCGAAGAGCCGGTGCCGCCCGAGAACGTGGACGCCATGGCCGAGGTGCGCAAGGCCAGCCCCGTGCCCATCGCCACCGGCGAGCGCTTGGTCACCCGCTTTGGCTTTCGCGAGGTCTTCGAACAGCAGGCCTGCCACGTGATCCAGCCCGATCTCTGCCATTGCGGCGGACTTTGGGAGGCAAAAAAGATCGCGGCCATGGCCGAAACCTACTACATGGGCGTGGCTCCCCACAATCCGCTCGGCCCCGTGGCCAATGCCGCCGCCCTACACTTTGCCCTGAGCACGCCCAATTTCCTCATTCAAGAGGACATGCTGACCGATGTCCCCTGGCGTTGGGACGTGGTGCAATCGTCTCTGCAGACCCAAGACGGCTATTGGCTGATATGTGATACGCCGGGGCTGGGCATCGAAGTCGACGAGGAAGCGGCTAAACGGCATCCCTTCCAACAAGAGGTCATGCATAGCACCACCGTGCGCGCCCATGACGGGGCGATTCTGGATTGGTAATCAGGCTGTGTCTGCATCGAGAGCAATCAAACAGACCGCAGATTCGACGGACAACGACCGATTTTCTCTGACTCTATCCGCTAAGCTCGCGCAACCTGCCGCGCCCGAAAAACCGCTCTACTACCAGATGCCGTCCAGGGACCAGACGTCCACCGACTCGGCCTTCGCCTGGCCGCCACGTGCAATCAGCCCGACGCCCAAGCTGTCCGGTCGCAGCGGGTAGACGCGATCCACATCGATGAGGGGATGATCTCCCTTCTCCCAGGTGAGCAGACCATCGTGGCTCCTGGCCACACAGACGGTCTGGGGAAAGACGCCGGTGTAGAAAGTTGTGGGCACGCCGTTATCATCCACAGTGCAGCCGGACCAACAGCCCTCAGCGTCCACACCGGGCAAGGTGGGCCGCAGTGCAATGGGCAGATCCCGCCAGTGGACAAGATCATCGCTGACCGCGTGGCCCCAACAGATGGCATCATGATAGGCTGCATCGGGGTTATGTTGATAGAAAAGATGATACTCGCCGAGCCACTGGATCAACCCATGCGGATCGTTCATCCAACCCGACGGTGCCTGAAAATGATATTGTGGCCGGTGCGGATCGTCCGCTAGGGCAACCCGCTTGGCCATCGCCTCTTCGACGTACGTTGCAGAAACAGATTCGTTCATGTGCCATCACATTTCATAGACGGTTAGCGATTTTGGAACATACCAGAACCACTAAAATTCATCTGTGTACATCATCCCTGCATCCATGTCCATCTGTGGCAAAAATCACACCAGCCCATCGATCTTCCCCGCCAACTCCACATCCAGGTTGCTGATCGAATCGTCGGCCTCGTGGGTGACCAGATCGATGACGACCCGGTTCCAGACATTGTAGAACTCGGGGTGATGCCATAGCGTGTTGGCCTCGATGGCGACCTTGGTCATGAAGCCAAATGCCTCGGTAAAATCTGCAAATTTGAACTCGCGATGCAGCTTGCCGTCGACCACCGTCCAGCCATCCAGATCCTGAAGTGCCGCCTCAATCTCCGTATCAGTGAGCTTGCTTGCGTCTACCATGATATCTCCCTATTGAATCCACAAAGGGACACGAATGGGCACGAAGAAATAAGTCGCCCTCGTGTTTCTTCGTGGCCATTTGTGCCCCATCGTGGATCAGCATTTTCTACCCTATCCCATGCACTACGTCTACATCGATATTCCCAACAGCCCCCGCGTCAACTGGAAGTCGACGTTGCCGTTTCGTTCGACTGCCGGCACCCGTTCGCCACAGAGGACGTCACGCATGGCTGCGGCGATGGTCCGGCTGTCGGCCTTTGCATCATTGCCCACCACCAGATCGATGTCATCGCCATATCGATTGGCAATAGCCTCGCTGTCCGTGACCTGAAGCAGCGGCACCAGCGGATGGCCCTCCAGCGGATGAATGCCCGCATGGGCCGCCACCATGTCGACGCCAGTAGCCCCCAGACCAACCAGCGTCTCCACCCAGTGCGATGTCGGCGTGGTCATGACGTGGAAGCCGGGTCGTTCGACACGCTGCCCGTAGGCTAGCGTAGCAACGGCAGGGCCTGCCAGCAACGTATCGACAAATGCCGGCCGGGTCAGTAGACCGGCACTCTCAGGCACGATCACGCTGCCGCCGCCGGCGACGATCTGAGCGGCCAGGCGAGCGAATGCAGCCGCGGCGAACTCAGAGATCGGACCGTCGCTAAATAGGCCGTAACTTCCTTCAACCAGACGTGCTGCTCCTGCGGGCAGAGCAACTGCCGACGAGGCCTGCTCGCTGAACCAACCTTCGACATTGTTTAACACCTGTTGGATGCCGCCATCGGCCTGGATGCTGGCCCAGCCAAACTGGTCCGGCTCCAGACCTAGCTCAGCCAATGCCAGGCGCATGTGGTCGTTGTGCGTGATCTCGCATCCGTGCTCCAGCAGCAGCGCACTGGCCACCCGCGGATGGCGCAGGTAGCCAAGCAGCGTACGACTGGTCAGTTCCCTGGCCTCGGGCGAAAAGCCGCATCCTTCGGTGTGGACCAGCGCCACGAAGCGCGAGAGGCCCGTCTGCGTCGCCAGGTCGGTTTGGTTCAGTCGCCGCACGGCCAACTGGGCGACCTGGGCCGCGCAGAGACTGGTCGGCAACACAAGGCCCACAGGCTGCCCCACCATCTCATCATTCACACAAAAGGCCGGATAGCGTAGCTGGGCGATCTCGGAATCCATCGACTCCGGAATGGTCACGGACAGCGGCTGACCGGAAAGCGTCTCCATTTGCACCAGATAGTCAATGGCCGAGTCCGGCCCTTGACGCCAGTTGCGCCAGAGCTGCACCTGGGCGTGGCCGGCCCGCTCGCCGACCGACGGCTGGCCCGAGGCCACGGCAATGGCCAGATCCAATGTGGTAGCGCCTAGCTCATCCATGGGCATGCCGTCGAGATAGGCCCCGGCGTTGACGTCCATGTCGTTCTCGAGCAGATCGTAGCGCTCCGATGTGGTGACGACTTTGATGGTGGGCACAAAGGGAAAGTTGGTGATGGAACCGTTGCCGGTGACAAAGAAGATCAGGTTACAGCCGGACGCCACCTGCCCGGCGATGCTTTCCAGATCGTTGCCGGGGCTGTCCATGAAGTAGTAGCCCGGCTCGACCATTGGCTCAGAATAGTCGATCACGTAGTCCAGGCGCACTTGTGGATCACGCTTCATGGCCGCGCCGATGGACTTGAGCACGATGTTGTAGAGACCGCGATACTTGTTGCCGCCCGACGGATTGCCCTCGGCCGACGTGCCGTGCCACGACGCCCACTCTTTGAAGCGTTCGACGGTCGCCAAGAACTTGCGCGCCGTAGGCAGATCACGTACACGCTGGAGCACATATGATTCAGCACCGATCAGCTCATCGGTCTCGGCCAGATTGGCAGAGCCACCATAGCGAATGACCTCGCGCGCCACCCAGCCGACCAGCGGATTACCTGAGACGCCGGAAAAGGCGTCGGAGCCGCCGCACTGAAGTGCGATCTTGAGATGCGAGAGCGACTCGGGCGTGCGTGTCGTCTCGTTGACAACCGACAGCCACGCTTCCACAATCGATTGTGCACTTTCCAGTGCCTCGGAAAAGCTCGTCTCTATGGTGAGGAAGTCATGGGGTACAGCGTCCAGCGGATAGCCATTGACGGACATATAATCACGCAGCACCTGATTGGTGACCGGCCCCACGCCATCATCCACGGCCAGTACAGCGCCGACATTCGAATTGACCATGAACCCGGCCAACGTCGGCAACACCAGATGCAGGTTTTTGATATCGTCCTCACCACCTTCAGTGTGGGCAATGGCAACCACACCGTCCACGTGGGGCAGCGCAGCGACCATCGATTGCAGGCGCGCCTCAAGTCGTTTGACAAACGGCCCCACGCGTGAGGTCGTACCCAATAGCACGATCATGTTTCGGGTGCCCACGCCTCGCGTGCCGGGCCGTCGATAGCCCAAAAATGTGCGGTCGCCTGCGTAGCGAGGCAACGCATCGGCCGGCTGAAAGGTCGTCTCGTCCAGCTGATAGCGTTCGATGCGATCGGTGAAGTTGGCCGCTGCCGGTAGTGCAAAGTCCAGCTGACGACCGGATAGAGCGGCCAGGGTACTGGCGTTGCAGACGTAATTGCCGGGTTCGATTGGCGTGGTTGCATAGCCAAAGGGTAGTTGCCAGGAGAGGAGCGGCTCATCGATATCGATGGCTGACAGCGCGAAGCGATGTCCTTCCATCACGGTGTGGTCGATAGTGAAGACTTCACCGTCACTTTCAACATGCGTCCCCGCCTCGAGCTGGGTTGTAGCAATGGCGACGTTGTCGCCGGGCAGCGGCAGTCGAGCGATCTCAGTGAATAGGATGGGTGACGTCATGACGGATCTCCTTGGGCAAAACAAGTGCCGGGCCGTCCCCGGCAATTTCGAGCAATCAAGCAACGACTTGATGAACAACCCGGCTGTCCGTAGGGATTTCAGCGTTGCGCAGCACAATCGCGTTCTCAATATGGACACGGTCTCCAATTGAGCAGCCCGCCTCAATCGACACATTGGGCCCCAGAACGCAATCTCGACCAATGACGACACCCTCCCCGATCTGCAGCCGGCATCACGATCTCTGTGCCTATGCCGATTGCGTCAGCGTTGAATTCGGCCCGCTGCGCCTCTGCTGCCAAGAAGTAGTTGTTCAACAACAGCAGGTCATCAACATTGGTCAACTGACGACGTGAGGGCGTGAGCACGCCGGTGACACCGTCATCCTTGTCAATCAGCGCCTGGATGGCGTCCTGGAGTTCATATTCGCCGCGGGGGGAGGGTTGTACGTAAGCCAGATGGGGCAGTAGTTTGGACGAATAGATGTAAAGCGGCAGGCTGGAGATGTTGGAGGGAGCCTCTTCAGGCTGGGGCTTCTCGACAATGCGCGTGATCCGCCCGTTTTGCCATTCGACGATCCCGGTCGATGCCGTCTTCTGCGGGTCGATCTCCATCAGGCTCAGAACGCCATTGGCCTGCTGCTCTCGGAATGCCTGAAGCAAGGCTGCGATATGATCGGAGGGAACCAGGTTATCGCAGGCGGTCAACACAAAATCGTCCTCAATCAAGGGGGCGGTCAGTGACAATGCATGCGCTGTGCCCAGCCGCTCAGTCTGCTCGACAAAACGGATGGACTCGGCCCCGAACTGGGTCGGTTCTGAGAAATGGACGCGAATCGCATCGTCTGACGGGCTGACCACGAACACAAAATTGTACACACCATGCTCAACAAAGAGCGCTATCACCCGTTCGACCATAGGCTTGCCCGCCACCGGAGCCATGGCCTTGGTGCGGCGGTTCGTGACCGGCTGCAGCCGTCGTCCCTTGCCCGCAGCCAACACAACACATTGCATACGACTCTCGTTTCAATTCCAATGATGATAGAACGCAGATGACACGGATTGGGCGGCTCTATCCGTGCCGGTAGACCGCCCTGCCACGATTCGATCTCTAAGTTTCCACCAACTGCGCGCACCCATCGGGACGGCAGAAGTGGATGCTGTAGCGTTCGGCATCATCGGGATGGAGAGCCGGATAGCGTGCGTGAACAGCTTCAGCAATGGCCTCGCGCCTGCCCGGCTCGACCAGAGCGATGCAACTGCCGCGAAAACCGGCCCCGCTGAAACGAGCGCCGTGCACACCCGGCGTCTCGCTGAGGATCTCGTAGAGCGAGATGAGCTGTGGGCTGCCGCATTCATAGTTTGAGACCGAACTGCCCCCCGATTCCGAGACAAGGCGGCCCAGATCCGCCAGATCGCCGCGCGTCCAAGCGTCGATACCGTCCGACACGCGCTGCATCTCACCGAAGTAGTGGGCGGCACGTTTGCCCAGAGTACCGGGCAGACGGTGGCCGTAGGTCTGATAATGTTCAGGATCCACATGACGTAGCCGTGGATCGGGACCGATCTCCTCGCCGGCATGACCGAGCAACTGTCGGGCAGCCTCCTGGCACTCGATTACGCGGGTGTTGTAACCGGACCCGACCAATCCTCGCGTCATGCCCGAGTAAACGACCAGGAGTTCGTAGTCATCATCGGTCAACGGCGTCGGAATCTGATCGATCTCAAAGTCAGCACAATCGATACGCGTCAACTGATTGTGTTCAGAAAAGAGGATCACCGTCTGATCCAGGATGCCATTCTTGAGACCGATGTAGCCGTGTTCTGTCTGTGAGACCAGCGAAACATTGGTTGCTGAATCGACATCCAGTCCATTGACCGACTCCAGGGCCAGCAGATAGGCCACAGTGACCGCAGCCGATGAACTGAGGCCACCCACCGGCATACCGCTCTCGATCACGCCGACCAGGCCATTGCGCAGTCCATAGGCGTTCTGCAATGCCAGCACTGCCCCACGTGCGTAATTGGCCCAGTCATCCCGTATCAAGGATGGGACATCGTCAATGGCGAAAGCCGCATGCCCCTCGTAGTTGAGACTGTCCATCTGCACGATGCCATCTGTTGTGGGCGCAAAGGCCAATAGCACCGTGCGGTCGATTGAAGTACCGGTGACAATGCCCAGTTGGTGGTCAATGTGTGCGCCCAGTGGACAGATGCGCAGCGGAGCCCGCGCGATACGGATGTCCGATCGGGACACAAGGTAATGCCGCTTCAGATGGTCGATCAGCCGCTCGATACGTTCCGACTCTGCAAGCGGTCGGCGAATCGGAGGGGCGCCGGTTGTCTTCTCTAAGATCTCAATCACGTTATCAATTCCTCATCAAATCTCAATCATTCCGGACCGTCAATCCCAGCATACAGATAGATGCCTCCGGCAGTCGATAAGCCTAGCATCTCAACCAGCGATTCGTCAACGATCGGCGCGGGCTTGCCGACAATGAATCCGTTGCATCAGACCTATGGAGCAAAAGCAATCCACGAAGAGGCACGAAAGAACACGAGGGAGCACGAAGAACTTCTCACTTCCTGTCTTCCTGTTCCTTCGTGCCTCATCACTTCCCTTGAGTCGCGTCAATCACCTGCCGGCACGCTCCGATCCAGCGTCTCAGGCACAAATGCGGCGAAGATAGTGGCCGCGGCGATTCCGGACAGGCCCATCACAAACGTAGCCGGGGATAGTCCGAGCAGATCGGCAATCGATCCGGCAACGATAGGCGCACTGGTCTGGCCGGTGTCGCCGATGAGTCGCCAAACGCCCAAGAACTCACCCATCGAGTCCTCGGGCGCCAGATCGGCGCCCAACGTCATCATGGTGCCGGAGCCGAGGCCATTGCCGAAGCCGATCACGAGACCGGCGATGACGAACTGGGTGTAGTTGGTCGTGAAGGGAATCATGGCCATGGCCACGCCCTGGATGAGGAAGCAGGGCACGTAGGCGTACTTGCGTCCCCAGCGATCCATGATCACGCCGGCCGGGTAGAACATGGTCATGTCGATGGCGGCAGCCATGCTGATGACAACACCGATCTGGGCGACGCCAAGACCGAGTACATCTGCGCCGAAGAGCGGAATGACGATCTTGCGCCCGGCCCGAATCATCTGAGCCAGAAGTTGGCCGGTACCCGCGGGCGTGAGCGTACGATAATTCTCGCGGATCACCTGCCAGAGATGATCTGTGTGGCCGCGCACGCCACCACGATGAACGACTCGGGTTGACGTACTCTCACGTGCGAAGAAGGCCGGGAAGACAAGCGTGATGGCGGCTAGAATGCCAAAGACAGCGAAGGGCGCCCGCAGCCCATAGGTGCTGGCGATAAAACCGCCCACCGCAGGCCCCAAAAAGATGCCGATGCGGTTGATTCCGCCAAAGAGCGCGATGGCACGGCCACGCGTATACGATGGCGTGGCGTCGGTAATGTAGGCGTGGCGCGATATGTTCCAAATGGCGACACCCAGACCGGAAATGAAACCGTAAATAACCAACTCCAGCACCGAGCCGGCCCAGCTCATGGCGAAAGTCGCCGCCGCCAGGATAGCCAGGCCCAGCAACATGGACCGGCGTTGCCCCAGGCGACCAAAGAGCATGCCGGCCGGGATATCGCCGGCCAACGTCCCCAACCCCTCAGAGGCCAGCACGATCCCGATGAGGCCGTACGACGCATCAAACGACCGTGCGTAGAGCGGCAGCGTGGGCAACAACATGCCGCGACAAAATGAGAGCACCAACGCCGGCACATAGATGGGCAGTGTCAGCGGGTTGTTCAGGAACGCCCTCATGAACGAAGTGTTGCCGCTGTCCGCTCGTGGTTTCGGGTTTTTCACAGTTCTCGGCCGTCCGAGATGGGCCAAGGGTGAAAATCTTCACCACAGAGACACAGAGGCGGCACAAAGTTCACAGAGGAAGAACAGGAGATACTTCTCTCGGTCTTCCGATATCTATGATCATAAGCGAGTGATTGTAGTGAACTCGTGAATGCCGACATGAACTGCCGATTTGCGCAGAAAACACTTGCCCTTCCTCTGTGAACTCTATGCAATCTCCGTGCCTCCGTGGTGATCCCTTCCCCATCCTCAATCATAATTCCCCAATCGCCGCCAGATATCGAGCATCAGATCGTAGCGCGTGAGACGCATGCCGGTGTAGATGCAGTTGCTGGTCGAGAAGATATAGCCGCCTCCGGGCATGCCGTGCTTGAGCGCGTACTTCGTTGACTCGATGACCTCTTCATCGGTGCCGGTATCGAGCATGCCGCAGTTAACGTTGCCGATGAGGCAGACTTGGTCGCCGCAGATGCGTTTCATCTCGGCCATGTCGACATCGCCCTGGGGATCGAGCGAATGCAGCGCGTGCGGATTGGCAGCCAGCAGATCATCCAGGATGGGCATGATGTTGCCGTCTGTATGCTTGATGACGTAGAAACCAAGCTCCCGATAGCCGGCCACAAGACTCTTCAGATAGGGGGCGATGAATTCTGAGAAATGGGCAGGCCGAATGAAGGGTCCGGTGTTGAAGCAGTAGTCAGCACAGAGGGCGAAGCCGTCGAGTTCGCCGTGCGCCTTCAGTTCGACTGCCTTGGCCAGTGCCAGATCCACCCTTCTCTGCGCCTCGTCCTTGACGCCCTGCGGATCGTCGAAGAGCCGATAGGAGAACTCGGTCATGCGCGTGCCGTCGGGAATCGAGAACGTGGCGTCGCCGTGGCGCATGATGAAGTATTTGTCGCCCGAGATCTCTCGGATCTTGTCCAGGGTATACTTATCCTCTTCAAGCGTGTCGGGATTCGGGTGCATGAAGATGGCACTGTGCTCGTAGCGCTCTGCGGTGTCAACATAGAGTTGTGCCATGTCGGTCCGATGCAACTGCCGCTCCTTCTCCTCCATCTGCACCCATTGACCATAGTTGCGATGACTGGGATGAACCTTGCCGAACGCCTCCATTGTCAGAAAAAAGACCAGCTCAAAATGGGGAACACGCCCGGTGAACGGACGACGTTCCAGAGCGGCGATAAAGCGTTCTCGTGGTGTTTGGCGGTTGTGTGATGCCATGGCGTCTCCTTAGCTTGTTGCTTGTTGCTTGTTGCTTGTTGCTTGCTGCTTGTTGCTTGTTGCTTGCTGCTTGTTGCTTGTTGCTTGCTGCTTGTTGCTTGCTGCTTGCTGCTTGCTGCTTGTTGCTTGTTGCTTGCTGCTTGCTGCTTGCTGCTTGCTGCTTGCTGCTTGCTGCTTGCTGCTTGCTGCTTGCTGCTTGCTGCTTGCTGCTTGCTGCTTGCTGCTTGCTGCTTGCTGCTTGCTGCTTGCTGCTTGCTGCTTGCTGCTTGCTGCTTGCTGAGGATAAGCCACAAGGAGGACTTGTCAACCTGGAGACTCTCGACATGCGGCAGCCCAATCTGAGCGGAAACCTCACGCAGCAAGCAGTACGCAGCAGCCCTGCCTTACGCAGTACGCATTACGCATTATTACCCCTATCTTGCCGATACCCCACATGCATCGTGTGCAGCGCCAGCAAAATATACTCGATATGCTCGTCCTTGAACTCTTTCAGGTTGATGCCGCAATCGCGCAGAATGGCATTGCTGGTCCTGTCAAAATCGTCTTCAGGCAATTTTTCTACGATCTCGCCCAGCAACTCGGCCCCGCCGGCAACGTCTCCACGAGAAAGGACCAGCGCGCACTCATCCATGAGCTGGGCAAGTTCGCCATTTTTCTCCAGGTCATTGCCCATCTGTTTCTTGAATGCGGAAATCGCCTGGGACATGGTTGTGCCTGGGTCTTCTTGTACCTGGCGCTCCAGTTGAATGTAGTAAT
Source organism: uncultured Chloroflexia bacterium (assembly GCA_963848115.1). GTDB lineage: Bacteria > Chloroflexota > Anaerolineae > Caldilineales > Caldilineaceae > JAWKOK01. The sequence goes on from CAWKCP010000025.1 coordinate 603,491, forward strand.
GTTCATCGCCATGAAGTCGAGACAATGCCAGCGCAAGCTCCAAGCGTGCCCCCTCATTTTCGAAGTCATGCAGCAACGCCAGAATGTCACCGGTTGCATCCCTGGCATCCAGTTTGCCCAGTGACGAAGCGTAGGCCATTTGAAGGCCTTTATCTTCCTCCTGGCGCAAGCGTTCCAGGAAGAGATCAGCGCTATCTGCGTCACCCAGAGCGCCCAACGCACGGATGCTCTGTCCTTGAATAGAATGATAGTCCGACTCCAGCGTGCCGCGCAACGCTTCTACAGCATCGGGATCGCCCAATCGCCCCAACGCCCACGCAGCCAGTGAGCTGATCGCCAGTTCGGTGCCGTTGAGCGCCTTGATCAGCGCCTCAACCAGCCTAGGATCGGATTGAGAGCGCGCTATCGAAATGATGGCCTCGAAGCGTACGTTAAAGCGCGGATCCTTCAATGCTTCCAGCAATTCGTCAATCGCCAGCGGACTTCTTGCCTGACCCAATCGTTCCGTCACCCGAATGACAGAATACTCATCCCTGGCAAATTGGTAACGTACTAGCGAATTGACCGCCATCAGGGGGTTGCCGCGTAGGAACATGCGTGCAAACTCGCCTACCCCATACTCACCATCAGCGCGGACGCCAAGAAAAAAGAAGACACTGATAACTGAAAAGAAGATGCTAAGGACGAAGAGCGGTGTATATGGATCGATGGTGATGGGGCCATAGTCGCCGGAGAGCCCGCTGGTGAGATCGAGCAGACGCCCGGCCAGCAACTGGCTGGTACCGCCGACGAGACCGAGCCATGCGAAATGCAGCGACATATATTCGGACTTCTTGGCGGGCGGCACTACGCCTACATAGAGTAAGCGGGAAGAGCTGATCATCCAGCCGATATCGACCATGCCCTGCAACATCGAGACGCCCATAGCGTAAGGCAAGCTGATCGGCAAATAGCGCGGTGTGAGTAGATAGAGGATAGGCAGCAGTACACGCCAGCCCAGGCTAAAAATGAGTGCAGGCTTGCTGCCGTAGCGATCGGCCGACCAACCCCACACGTAGCTGAATATCAGTGTGCCGGTCAGTGCGCCGATCTGCAACAGGATAACAAAGCTGGCGCTGATGCCCACCTCTTCCTCCATAAAGAGGGGTACAAATGAGGCGATGGGTGTACCAGCCAAGACCACAAACGAGGTGCCGAACATAAAGAGCAGGAAGTTGCGGTCGCGCAACGCATCGATCATCCCGGACCAGACGGAAGGCTCTGATTCCGCTTTCTCCACACGTGCACCGCCAGGGATATGGGCGTAAAACCAGATGCCCAGCAGGCCGATTAAGCCGGCCACAAAGAAGAGCAACAGGTAGCCACTCAATCCAACGATCTGGCCGACGACAAAGCTGCTGGCCAACACGGCCACAAAGCTGACCAGCGTCGAGATCACGCTATTCTTGGCCGAAAATTTCCCGCGGATCGAGTTGGGAATGTACTCCTGACGCCAGGGCATGTGGGCGGTCTCACCGACAGCTCGTCCGAGCGCGAACCAAACGACCAACACCGTCACGTAAGCAAACATGGCCTGGAAGCCAAAGGAAATACTGATCCATGGTGTTAGCAAGAGGCCGAACGCAGCTAGATTGCGCAAGCCCCAGAAGGTTAGAAAGGAACGCTTCAATCCGTGACGCGTGGCGAATGGCGCCACAAAGAGAGCCACTAACCCAAAATAGGGGATCAGTGACAGCAGAAAGCCGGTCTGTGTCTTGCTCATCCCCAGTTCGCTGAGAAAAAGGACGAAGACCGAGCCAAAGAAGGTAAGCTTGGCGAAGACGATGGTGGCTGCGTTGCCGGCCATGGCCCAGGGCAGGCCCTTTAGCTTTTCGACCGTGGTCGGTTCAGTTGTTTCAGGTCGAGCAACGCGTTCAGACATCACAGCCAACCCTTCATGCGATAGATCACGAAGCCGATATATTCCCTGATGATGCTTGTCGTCACATCAAAGTCACCGGCGTTGGGCACAAGATTGTTCAGCTGGATCTGCAAACTCGGCGTCAAGTAGAAGTCCCAGTCGACCTGTGTGACCTGATAATCTGTCGGTGCTGGAATGACTATCGCTCCCTGCCGTTCAAAGACGGCAACCGATCTTCGCATATGAGATGCTGACGTAACCAAGACGATACGTTCGACCTCTTGTTCGTTCAAAAAGTTCAAGCTTTCCACAGCATTTTCATGGGTATTGCGCGAAGCCGTTTCCAGCCACAGATCTTCGGACGGCATCCCCATGGTCATCAATATCGCTGCCATTGTTTCAGCCTCAGCCGGCCTGTCCCATTCGCCATATGCAGCCCCTCCGCCGCTCAAGAGCAACTTGGGCGCGACGCCCTGTTGATACAAATGCAAGGCGTAGAGCAACCTATCCCCCGCCTCATTCATTTCATGGATCGGCCGCGGATAGGATTGAGGGCGAGTTGCGCCGCCAAGAACGACAATAACGTCTGCTTCAATCTGCGACGTCAACGGTGGATAGCGCCTTTCTAGAGACTGGGCCAAGGCCATCGACACGATGCGGTTGCCGCCAATCCAGAGCACGAGTAAGGCAACAATGACGCCCAACAATGCCCAGCGCCGTCGACGCCAGAGTATCAACGTCACAATGAGCGTCACGCAGGCAAAACCGAGCGGAAAGACGAAGAGCGGTAACAACTTGGACAGATAGAGAAACATGCGTCAATCCGCCAGTTTCTGCAATTCGTACAAGCGGTTCAACGCATCCAGCGGTGTTAGGCCATTGACATCCAAGTCGCGCAGCGCCGTGACAGCCGGATGGGTCTCGGCGAAGAGCGAGACCTGCATGGCTGCCTTCTTGCCTCGCTTGGTCTCGGCCTCGTAGAGCCGGCGGGGACCGGCCGCGCCGCTGCGCTCAAGATCATCCAAAATCTCGTTGGCCCTGGTAACCACCGCCGTCGGCAGACCTGCCATATGCGCCACATGCACGCCGTAGGAACGGTCGGCCTTGCCTGGAATGATACGGCGCAGAAAGACCACGTGCTCACCGCTGTCGTCCACAGCCACGTTGTAGTTGACCACGGCGGGCAGCCGCTCGGACAGGTCAGTCAACTCATGGTAGTGGGTGGCGAAGAGGGTTCTGGCGCGCAGTTCCGGATGGTTGTGAATATACTCGATGACGGCCCAGGCAATGGCCAGCCCGTCATAGGTGCTGGTGCCGCGGCCGATCTCGTCCAGCACCAGTAAGCTGCGATGGGTGGCGTGGTTGAGAATATTGGCCGTCTCGACCATCTCGACCATGAAGGTTGACTGGCCGCGATGGATTTCATCGGACGCGCCGATACGCGTGAAGATGCGATCAACCACGCCGATCTGAGCGGAATCCGCAGGCACAAAGCTGCCGATCTGGGCCATGAGCGTGATCAATGCAGTCTGGCGCAGGAAGGTCGACTTACCGGCCATGTTGGGTCCGGTCAGCACATGGATGTCGGCTTCGGGTACGAGATGGGTATCGTTGGGCACAAAAGGCTCATCGGTCAATGTCAACTCGACCACCGGATGGCGACCGGCGGCGATCTCGATGGCCGGGCCTTCATCGACCTGTGGCCGCACATAGCGGCGCATGAGCGCGACCTCGGCCAACGCCGAGTAGACGTCCAGTGCAGCCAGCCCGGCGGCCAGCTTGAGCAGATCACCGGTACGCGCCGCAACCTGCATACAGACCTCCCGGAAGAGGCGTTGCTCGATGTCCAGACGGCGCTCGTCCGCATTGAGGACCAGCGACTCGTACTCCTTCAGATCGGGCGTGATGTAGCGTTCGGCGTTGGTCAGCGTCTGCTTGCGGATGTACTCCCCAGGCACCTTGTCGCCGTGGGTGCGCGTCACCTCGATATAGTAGCCGAAGACCTTGTTGTAGCCGACCTTCAAGCTCTTGATATCAAGCCGCTCGCGTTCCGTCGCCTGCAAATTGGCGATCCAATCCTTGGCGCTGCGGCTCTTGACCACCAACGTGTCCAACTCATCATCAAAGCCGTCACAGATGACGCCCGGTGTCGACGACGTAGCCGGCGGCTCGTCGGCGATGGCGATGGTGAGGAGGGAGAGGGTATCGGCGCAGTCGGGCATGGTGGAGAGGAGATTGGGGATTGGGGATTGGGGATTGGGGGATTGGTCGCTCGACGCCCCGCCTGGAATCTCCCGATCTCTTAATCTCTTTATCTCCGGCAGCTTCCTCAACACCTCCCGAATCCCCACCAGATCCCTCGGCAACGCCACGCCCGGCTGGGCCACGCGGTTGCTCCAGCGCTCCAGATCGCCCAGGCCGCGCAGCAGTTCGCGCAGTTCGAGACGCAAGGTCGTGTCGTCATGGAAGGCCTGCACTGCGTCCAGGCGGCTGTTGATGGCGCCGACATCCAGCAACGGCTGGCTGAGCCAGCGGCGTAAGAGCCGGCCCCCCATGGGCGTCAGCGTGCTATCGAGCACATCAAGCAGGCTGCCCTTGACCTCGCCCCGGCGAATGGTTTCGGTCAACTCCAGGTTGCGTCGGGTCGACTCGTCCAACGTCATGAACTCGCCGGTGGCGTAGTGATGCAGGCTGGTCAACTGGCTCAGCGCCGAGGGCTGCATCTCGTGCAGGTAAGCAAGCACGGCTGCCGAAGCGCGTACGGCCTCGACACGCGCCTGAAGACCGAAACCGTCTACGCTGGTCACATGGAAGTGGCGTTTGAGCGACTCCTCGGCCGTATCCGGCTCGACCTGCCAGTTCTCCACCGTCGAGAGCAGCGGACTGAGCACGGCAATCAGGCCTTGAAGGTCCGATCCATTGGGTTCCCAGCCGACATGGATCAGCTCGCTGGGCTGCAGGCGGCTCAGCTCTTCGCCGATGTGTTGCTCAATACCCTCCGCCGACTTGCCGTCGATCTGGGTGGCGGCGAACTCACCCGTGGTGATGTCACAGTAAGCGATGCCGGTCGATGTTCCCCGGCTGTTGACCGTGACGGCCATCAGATAGTTGTTGCGCTTGTCGTCCAGCAGGCCGGGCTCAACGATGGTTCCCCTGGTGACCACACGCGTCACAGCCCGCTCGACCAGACCGTTGCCCGGCTCGCTGACTTGCTCGGCAATCGCGACCTTGTAGCCGCCTTCGATCAGCTTGGCCACATAGCCGTCCACGGCATGGTAGGGCACGCCGGCCAGCGGCACACGCTGGTCGTTGCCGACAGGGCGACTGGTAAGCACAACATCACAAACGCGCGCCACAATCTTGGCGTCGTCGTCAAAGGTCTCGTAGAAATCACCCAGCCGGAAGAAGAGGATACAATCCTCATGTTGGCTCTTCAGCGACAGATATTGGCGTCGCATTGGCGTTGTCATCGGTCTTCATCTTTCGTTTTATAGGGGATTGGGGATCCGGGATCCGGGATCGGGATTGGTACGACGTCCGAAGCCCGTATTGCCAGCCATCCTCGATATTTGTCTCTGCATTCTACATCGACATTGCCACGCAGATAGCCGGTTTGCCACAGTCGAATCGCCCAATGGCGATGCGGATGGGAGCGCTGTCGACGGTCTGAGTTCCTATTATCTCGTTGTTTGTGAGAAGTGGCAAGAGGGCAGTTGCCTACGCTGTTTCGACTAATTGTGCAGAACAAACGCATTATTGCGTCGGAGCAACCCTTGCGGTTGCGCGCTACTCTGGGCGGGGGCAAGCCCAACCTCTACGTATTGCGAGGATATCCCCACATCCCCAAAATCGGCCCGATTTTTGACACCCCTCTGGCTTTGACCTACAATCACAGGACTAAACAGACAAAGCGGATTTTCGAAAATCCGTGCAAATCCGCCGCCTTATGGCAGCCTACCCGAAACTCGGGGTGAAGTAAGTATGAAGAGACTCTCGACCAATGATATCCGCCAGCTCTGGTTCGACTATTTCCATGAGCTGAACCATGAGATTGTAGACAGCGGCAACCTTGTGCCGGACAATGATCCAACGCTACTGCTGGTCAACGCAGGCATGGTTCCATTCAAAGATGTCTTCGTCGGCCTTGAGAAGCGGCCCTATAACCGCGCGGCTACATCACAGAAGTGTATGCGCGTCAGCGGCAAGCACAACGATCTTGAGAACGTCGGCCCCAGCCCACGCCACCACACCTTCTTCGAGATGTTGGGTAATTTCTCCTTTGGCGACTACTTCAAGAAGGAAGCCATCGACTTTGCTTGGCATCTGCTGGTCGACGAATTGGGCCTACCGATTGAGCGCCTCTGGTTCACGGTCTACACCGATGACGACGAGGCCGAACGCCTCTGGATCGAACGAGGGGCCGCCCCCGAGCGCGTCCTGCGCTTCGGCAAAAAGGATAATTGGTGGGCCATGGGCGATGTCGGTCCCTGCGGCCCCTGCTCCGAGATCCACTACTACTGGGGCGATCTGGACAAGCAGACGGCCGACGGCGTCAACGTAGACGACGAATATCTGGAGATCTGGAACCTGGTCTTCATGCAGTATGACCAGAAGCCGGACGGCACGCTGGAACCGCTGCCCGCGCCCAGTGTTGACACTGGAATGGGGATTGAGCGCCTGGCCTCCATCCTCCAGGGCACCGACAACAACTACGACACCGATGCCTTCCTGCCCATCATGGATCGCATCCAGGAGCTGGCCGGCCACTCCGATGCCCAACGCCAAGAGCACCTCTATCGCTACCGCGCGATCTCCGACCATGCCCGCGCCTGCACCTTCCTGATCGGCGACGGCGTGCTGCCCGGCAACGAGAGTCGCAGCTATGTGCTGCGCATGATCCTGCGCCGCGCTGCCCGTTTCGGCAAGCTCATCGGCTTTGAAGAACCCTTCCTGGCCGACGTCGCCGATGTGGTCATCAGCGAGATGGGTGGCCACTACACCGACTTGCAGGCCAAGCGCGACTTTATCCTGGGCACAATCACAGCCGAGGAGGAGCGCTTCCATCGCACGCTCTCCAACGGCCTCAACTTGCTGGACGATCTGATGGCCGACCTGCGCGAGCAGGGCAAGTCCGTCATTCCCGGCAAGGATGCCTTCTTCCTCTGGGACACCTACGGCTTTCCCCTCGACATCACTCGTGATGTGGCCGAGGAGAATGGCTTCAGCGTTGATGAGGCCGGTTTTGAGGCGGCGCTCGACGAGCAGAAGGCTCGGAGCCGCACTAGCGTCACAGACAACCTGGCCCCTGACGTGGCCATCTACGCCCAGTTGCTCAGCGGGCTGAAAGAGCAAGGCATCGTCGAAGAGAGCGGCGTCGCCCACCTGATCTACGAAAACCTGGATGAGGTCGACACCACCGTGGTCGGGATCATCACCAACGGGCAGATTGTCGAAGATGCCAGTGCGGGTGCAGCGGTCGAAATTATTCTGCCCGAAACGCCCTTCTATGTGGAGAGCGGCGGCCAGATCAGCGACACCGGCGAGCTCTACTACTTCCCCGATGACGTGGACGAACCGATCTGGGTTGTCGAGGTCACCGACACCCGTCGTCGTATCCCCGGCCTGATCGTCCACATCGGCATGGTGGTCGAGGGGACTGTGCGTGTCGGTGATCCGGCGCGTGCGGCCATCGACACGGTGCGGCGCTGGGACATCATGCGCAACCACACAGCTACGCATGTGCTGCATACGGCGTTGCGCGAACGGCTGGGCGACCACGTGCACCAGGCCGGTTCGCTGGTCGCCCCCGAGCGCCTGCGTTTCGACTTCACCCACGGCCGGCCGTTGACGGCCGAGGACATTGCGGAGATCGAGAAGCATGCCAATGCCATTGTGCTGGCCAACTACGATGTCAACACACGCGAGACCTCATACCAGCGAGCGATAGAGGAAGGCGTGACAGCGCTCTTCGGCGAGAAATATGGCGACGTCGTACGCGTGGTCAGTTTCGGCGAAGAAGAGGGCGTGAGTGCGGAACTTTGTGGCGGCACGCACGTTGAGATGACCGCAGAGATCGGCAGCTTCCGGGTCATCAACGAGACCGGCTCAGCCGCCGGTGTGCGCCGCATCGAAGTGGTGACCGGACGCGGGGCCGAAAAGCTGATCGAAGACCGACTCGATGTGCTCAATCAGGCGGCCGCCCTGCTGCATGCCAGGCCTGACGAAGTCAGTGATGCCGTGCAGAGCCTGTCGGCGCAGAATCAGCAGCTTCAGAAAGAGCTGGCCCAGATGCGCCAAAAGATCGCCCAGCAGGAGACCCAGTCGCTGCTGGACAACGCCGTCGAAATCGATGGCGTGCGGCTGCTGGCGACCCAAGTTGATGCACCGGACATCGACACCATGCGCCAGATGACGGATTGGTTCCGTGACCAGTTGGGCAGCAGCGTCGTTGTGCTCGGCTCGGTCATCAACGAGAAGCCGATGCTGATCGCAGCTGTCACCAACGACCTGATCTCGCGGGGCATGCACGCCGGCAACCTGGTACGCGACGCCGCCAAGATCGTGGGCGGCGGCGGCGGCGGTCGGCCCAACATGGCTCAGGCAGGCGGGAAAGATAGTGAGAAACTGCCGGAGGCGCTTGGGAGTGTTGCCGGGTGGGTTGAAGCGAATTTGAAGTAGAGAAGTACTGCGTGCTACGTACTACGTAAGGTCTTGTTGAGTTTGTTTCTGCACTATTGAGAGCTGCCTGTGATCAAAACACGTTTATTTCTCGGCACTCCAGCCGCTGCAGAAACCTTACGCAGTACGCAGTACGCAATATTTCTCACGCAGCACGCAGTACGCAGCAGAACACGTATCCTATGACCGAAATCATCAACGTATCACCTGACGCCAGCTTCGAAGCTGTGCGACGCCAGATCGGCCAGATCCGCGCTGCACGCGTGGCGCTTGTCCTGCCAAACGGCTGGACGGAGCTGGGCAATTTGGCGCGCATGCGCTTGCTCCAGCGTCAGGCGCAGGTGCAACGGTCTGAGATTGCGCTGGTCACAAAAGACGAGCCGACTCGCCAGGCAGCCAAACAGGCGGGCGTGCCGGTCTTTTACAACACGCACAATATCTCCAACCGCAGATGGCAGATGGATCCGCTGCTTCCGTTGGTCGATCCACAGAACCCGCAAAAGAGCCTACCGGAACCACCGGCGTGGCGTCGTGATGATCTGATCGATCAGCAAGCAAGGCCAACCCGCTTCAGAGCGCGCCAACAGCGCATCCAGGCGGAGGAACGCTATCGGCGTCCACTGCCCATCTGGATGCAGTGGCTTAGCCCCATCTTCATCGGCTCGCTGATCGGCCTGCTGCTCTTCTTCTTCCTGATCTACATTTTGCCGGCAGCAACGATTACGCTGGTGCCGGGACGGGATGTCATCGATTTGACCGTTGCATTGACGGCTGACGCCAACATCGACGAGCCCGACTACGAACAAGCAATCATTCCAGCTCGCCTACTGGAAACCAACATTGAGGAAGTTGGCTCCATTGCAACTACCGGAGCGCAGCAAAAGGCCACAGAGAATTCGATCGGTGCGGTGGTCTTCAGCAATCTGGGGAACACAACCGTGAATATCCCCATCGGGACGGTTGTGACCACAAGCTCTGGCACGCCGGTCAGCTTTGCCACAACGAGCGAGGCTGAATTACCCAGCGGCGTCGGACAGCGGGTCACCGTGCCGGTCGAAGCGCTGGAGCCGGGCGTCAGCGGCAATGTGCGCGCAAACACCATCAACACAGTCAGCGGAGCGTTGCGCTTTCGAGCGCGCGTCACCAATCAGGCAGGCACCTACGGCGGCGGCTCCGAATTGGTTCCCGTCGTGACCCAGGCGGACCAAGATCTGCTGTTGGCACAGCTTGTGGAATCCGCAGAAGCCAACGCGTTGGCCAAGCTGCAAGAGGAACTGGAACCCAGTGAGTGGTTACCGCCGGAATCGGTACAGACATTTGTCATTGCTCAGGTCTTCGATCAGCTCAAAGACGACGAAGCCGAGACGCTGGGTCTGACGTTGCGCGTGTTGGTTCAGGGCATGGCAGTTGAAGCGGAAGAGATGAACGAGGCCTTGCTGGCCACGTTGCAGGATGCCGTTCCTGAAGAAGGTCAGATCATTGCCGAGACTTTTCGCGCCGCGCGCACCGGCGATTCTGAGATCCTTGGACGCACGACCCTTTTCACGACCACGGCCTCAGCCGAATATGTGATTCCAATCGACCCCAATGAGGTGCGTGAGGAAGTAGTTGGCCTGAGCCAGGCAGATGCATTGCAGACCATGCGAGAAAACTGGCAGATCGCAGGCGAACCGGACATCTATCAGGATCCGGCGTGGATGCCGACATTGCCCCGCTTCCCCAGCCGAATCCAGGTTCGTGTCGAGTACGCCGGCGCGCTGGCGGCGGGGCAACAATGACGGACTCTCCAGGCGCTCAGAATCGACCATTGCCTGACGGAAAGCTGATGGCGCTCGATGTCGGTCTCGCCCGCATCGGCGTCGCTGTCTGCGATCCCCTAAGGCTAGCTGCCCGGCCGCTGACGGTGATAGAGCGGAAGTCGCGGCATGAAGATTTTGCGAAATTGGCCCGTCTGGTGGATGAAGAGGAGGTTGTGGCCGTTGTCTGCGGCCTGCCGCTGTCCATGGACGGCACTGAATCCGATTGGACCCGGACAGTGCGCAAGTGGGCCAAACGGCTGGCATATGCACTGCGTGCTTTGCTCGGTCGACCGGTTCCCATCATCTTCTGGGATGAACGGCTAACGACCTTTGCGGCCAACGAGATTCTGTCCGAGATGGACGCCAAAGATATCGCCGAGGATGCAGCCGCAGCAGCCGTGATTTTGCAGTATTACCTGGATGCATTGAAGAGGAGCGATGTCGCCGATTTCGGTCGGATTGACCTGGAGCCGAAAGCGTCAGAGTTTTGAGTTCCAACCTATGTCGATAAACAAACCCAACGACCAGCTATTCCGCCATACACAGTCGCAGCGAGGAGGCAATTGGCGCGACCAGTTTCGAGGCAGCGGCCTGGTCAACAATCTGATCCGCTTGGCTTTTCTGACCGTGGTTGTCGGCGTGCTGGCAGGCGTCTGGGTCGTGAGTAGCGCCCATCTCACCGAACAGTTGCGAGGAGCGCCGCGCCAGACAGTCGGCTTGATCGATCCCAACGCAGGCGAAGGGGCTTTGACGCCCGACAACATCGAAAACCAGGTGCTCGCCTTCAGCCTGCGTATGCGTGAAGACGAGTTGGCAATTCCTGCCGGGACCAATCTGAGACCCCGCCCGTTCACCGTGAATTTGGGCGAGCCTGCCCGGTTTGTGGCCGCTCGCCTGGAGTCCGAAGGCTTCATTCGAGATGCGGGGTTGTTCAACCTGTATCTGCGCGTCACCGGTCTGGAACGGCGTATCGAAGCAGGCAACTTTATGCTCTCCGACACGATGACCATGCCGGAAGTCGCCGAAGCGCTCCAGACTGCACTCTTTGAAGAAGCCCTTGTCACAATTCCGGAAGGCTTTCGTGCAGAAGAGATCGCCGAACGGCTTTCAGAGGCCAATATCATAGAGCCGGATCGCTTTCTGGCGGCTGTTCGTCAGCCCGCCAGTCTCTCGATCTACGAGGACTACGATTTCCTACAATCGCTGCCGCCCGGCGCTTCGCTGGAAGGATTTCTCTTTCCGGACACCTACCGTTTGCCGGTGCTTGCCAGCACGCCCGAGCTGGTCATCGCCCCCTTCCTCGACAACTTCGAGGCAAAGGTGGGTAGCGAAGGCCTGGTCGGCGGCAACAGCGGCCTGAGCGGACGCGACCTGATCGATCTGGCCAGCATCGTCGAGCGCGAAGCGGTCCAAGCCGATGAACGACCGCTGATTGCCAGCGTCTATCTCAATCGTCTCAATGCCTCCTGCCCGGATGTGGGTGGCCGCTATCTCCAGGCAGACCCAACGGTGCAATATGCCCGCGGCGTGGTCGGCAACTGGTGGTGGGAGCCCGAAAGTATCGAGGAATATGCCCAGGTCATCAGTCCCTACAACACGTATCTGAACGAAGGATTGCCGCCCAACCCCATCGCCAACCCCGGTGTGAGCGCCATCGAGTCGACCCGCAATCCTGACCCGAGTATCTACTGCTTCTTTGTTGCCACCGGCGAAGACGGTCGTCATGTCTTTGCACAGACACTGGCCGAGCACGAGCAGAACTTGCAGATCTACGGTTATCAGTAGGAGCGAGAAACGTGGCTTTGGCAAGAGGTCAAAGATCAACGATCAGAGAACGGTGGGAGACGCTCAACTCGTCTCCCACCGTTCTTCGTTCTTCGATCTTCGTTTTGTTGGTCCTGGTATCACTGCTCGCCACTGCATGCACGCCCATCCGCCCTGTTGCCAAAATCGGCCTTGTCGCACCCTTTGAAGGACTCTATCGGCGCAGCGGATATGCCGCTCTGGGGGCTGCGCGCTCGGCTATCGATGAGAGCCCATCGGATGCCATTGACCTGTTACCGGTTGCCCTCGACGGCACTGCCGATGCTGAGCGCACACGACGCGCAATCCAGAAGCTGTTGAGCGACGACAGCGTGAAAGCCATCATCGGCCCGCTGAATCCTGCGCTGGTTGCAGAAGTCGCTGATCTTTTTGATGGCCAACCAGTTGCCTGGATCGTGCCGTACGCCATCGATCCGGATGGCGGGTTCGCCGATCCGATTGCATCCCCTGAGTGGGCTACCGGCTTGGTGCGGGCCGTTGGCGCAGAGGCAAAGAGGAGCGGTGCGACGCGGCTCGCGCTGGCAGGCGACACCGCCGGTTGGCCCGACTTGAGCGATGAGGAATGGTCTGCTATCGCCGGCGTCGAGGTCGCCACCGGAGAAAACCTTGACGATCTGACCACGAATGACGCCCTCTTCTGGATGGGTTCAGCAGCAGACGGAGCTGCCTTCCTGAACGAGCTACGCAGTCGATTCCCCGATATTCCATTCTGGATCGGTCCGCAGGGGGAAGATCCTGTTTTCGCTGAACATGCAGAGTCGATGCAAAAAGTTCATTGGGCAACATGGGTCGATGTGGCGTATAATGACGAATTCTCTGACCAATCCCTAGCCTCGCCCAGTGTGTACCAAATCTACCAGGCGACCCTAGTTGCCGGTAGAATCGCTGCCGGCCAAATTGCTGCAGGTGGAGTACGGACGGGCGGGGAGGTCACCGATGGAGAGGCGATGGCTGAAAACGATTGGTCCGTTCAGACATTCGTCTTTGGTGCTGACGGAACTAGCACGCGACTGTCGCAGAGATAGTTCGAACTCTTCCAGATTCCGTGTGGTTGGTAGCGAGTCGTAGGGCGAGTTTCCTTACCCGCCGGGCCTGCCAGCCAAGTTCAACGAGGATCTCACCTATGCGAGTACTCATTATTTCGTGGGAATACCCGCCCTATGTCGAAGGCGGTTTGGGCAAACACGTCGCCGAATTGGTGCCACATCTGGGCGGCTTGCCCTGTGAAGACGGCGAACTGATTGTTGATGTGTTGACTACGCGATACGACGGCGGCGCCGCCGTCGAAGTATTAAACCCGTTCACGACAATCTATCGGGTTGACACCCCGCCCATGAATCCGCTCGATCTCTACAACAGCGTCGTGGCCAATAACGAGTCACTGATCGCAGAGGGACGCCGGCTATTTGAGCAAGCGCCGTACGATCTGATTCATAACCACGACTGGCTGACCGGCGAGGCCGGCATCGTGCTAAAGCATGAATTTAGAGTGCCGTTGCTCAATACCATCCATGCCACCGAACGGGGTCGCCACCAGGGCAATCTACCCGGATTTCACAACTATCAGATCGACTGCATGGAATGGCGCACTTGCTTCGAAGCATGGCGGGTGATCGTATGCAGCGCCTACATGGTAACGGAGTTGAGCTCCTATTTCGGCACACCGCTCGACAAGATTGAGGTCATTCCCAACGGTGTGAATCCAAAGGGGCTGACACGCTGCACGCAGGGTGATATTCGAGAAATGCGTCAGATGTACGCCCCCAACGGAGAACGACTGCTCTTTTTTGTGGGAAGAATCGTTTATGAGAAAGGATTGCAGGTGTTGCTGCGGGCGATGCCGATGATCCTCGACAAATACCCCAATACACGTTTGCTCATCGCCGGGAAAAATAGCCAGGAGATGCTGCCCATGGCGCGGCGCCTAGGCATTGAGCCGGCCACTTCGATCCTCGGCTTCATCAGTGACGCCAAACGCGATTGCATCTACCAGGTTGTCGACGCCGCAGTCTTTCCCAGCCTCTATGAACCGTTTGGCATCGTCGCCCTGGAGGCTATGGCGCTCAACTGCAATGTGATCGCCAGCGATGCAGGCGGCCTCGGTGAAGTCGTCAGACACAAGCAAACTGGATTGACTACCATTCCCAACAACCCGGAAAGCGTTGCGTGGGCCGTCGATCAGCTGTTCAGATTTCCACAACAGGCGGGGCAACGTCGCCGGTGGGCAACCTATCGAGTGCGCACAGAATACAACTGGCATCGAATTGCTCAACGCACGGCCGAGGTCTATTCAGAGATCCACCATGAACGAGGGGTGATCGATTGGTGACGCTTGCCGGGATGATCCGCCTCAGCCCTGTCAAGACCCACTAACGCGCTCATAGACAATCGGCAGCGGCTCGACCGGAGTGTCGCCAATGACGAAAGGCAGCTCGCAGGCGCTCAGCCGCAGTGCGAGCCATCTGCTGGTCCAACGTGTGGACGACACCCAGTACGGTGTCAGGCCTGACCAGTGCGCCCACTTTCTGCTCAACCAGACAGCCGACACAGTGTTCAACCGTCTGATCCTTTCGCTGCCGTCCACCGCCAAGGCCAACGACGGCGAGTCCGATGTCACGCGCCTTGACCCGCTGTACATACCCTTCCTGTTCTGCGATCACAGGAAGCTGCACGGGCGCCTGTGGCAGCAAAGCCGGGTTCTCGACCTGAGCGAGGTCGCCGCCTTGTGCAGCTACAAATTCGGCAAACTTGGCAAAGGCAGCACCTGATTCGATGACGGCACGTACCTGGCGAAGGGCATCCGTTTCAGTCATCGTCAGTTGTCCTGAGATTGACCGAGGATCAGCATTTCTGTTGCAATCGCTTCGACTAGTTCCTGGAAGTCTGCCGGTCCCCGGCCATGCAGCGTCTCAATGGCTTCAGCCACCTCCAACGAGTTGCCGACAGCCACGCCAAGCGGTTGTTCCATCTGCGTGATCAGTGCTGAGACTCGCCTTCCGGCACGCGTCCCAATCGCCACCATTAGCTCGGCAAGCTGTCGAGCCTGCTCACGTGTTTCCATAAAGGCCCCATGGCCGCATTTTACATCCAGCACAATTGCGTCAGCGCCGGCAGCCAGCTTCTTGCTCATGATGCTGCCCGCAATCAACGGCAGGCTGGGCACAGTGCCGGTCACATCGCGCAGGGCATAGAGGTGCTTGTCTGCCGGTGCAAGCTTGGCTGTCTGTCCGGCAACCACCAACCCCACCTCGCGTAATTGACGGCAGAAATGAGCCTCGCTGATGTCCGGACTCCAGCCGGAGATGCTCTCCAGCTTGTCGAGCGTACCGCCGGTGAAGCTGAGCCCGCGGCCACTCATCTTGCCCACAGACAACCCACAGGCCGCCACAATCGGCCCCACCGCCAGCGTGGTCTTGTCGCCGACGCCGCCACTTGAATGCTTGTCGACGATTGTGGCGCCTGGTGATACGCATCCATGCAGGTCAAGCTGGTCTCCACTAGCTGCCATTGCCAGGGTCAAATCGGTGGTCTCAGCTTCTGTCATTCCTTGAAAATAGACAGCCATGGCCCAGGCCGCCATTTGATAGTCCGGAATCTCTCCTGCTGAGAATCCTTCAACAAAGGCATTGATTTCGGCAGAAGACAAAGCCAAGCCATCCCGCTTTTTGACGATGATATCGACTGGGTTCATTTTCATGGTTTCCACCGCTTTGTTGACGAAAGTATGGATGAACTTTGAGTATAGCACGGTCGACAATCCACTGGAAACAGGTCATTAAGATTCAGGGGACAGATCGCCTGGCCTGTACCGTCTGCTATTTTGGCGTTGTTCGATCGTCTCTGATAGAATCACCTGCTTACGCTCTCAGGTATTGGGTGGCCGGGAGAAGATCTCTAGAATTCCGGCCAAGGAGGAAGAGGATGAAACAAGTGACGGTTGTCGGCGGCGGGTTGGCCGGAAGCGAGGCGGCATGGCAGATGGCCAACCGAGGCGTCGAGGTCCACCTGTTCGAGATGCGACCCGAGCGCAAGACCGAAGCGCACACGTCCGACCGCTTGGCCGAGCTGGTCTGCAGCAACTCGATGGGCAGCATCTTGCCCGACCGAGCATTGGGCATTCTCAAGAACGAGATGGCGCAATTGGGCAGCATGATCGTCGACATTGCCTACCGCAATGCCGTGCCTGCAGGCAGCGCACTAGCCGTCAGTCGCGATGAGTTCGCCGAAGATGTCACAGCCGCGCTGTCAAACCATCCCAATATTCATATTCATCGAGAAGAGTGTTCCACCATTCCCGATGGCCCCGCCATCTTGGCCACCGGGCCGTTGACCAGCATGGCATTGGCCGGGCAGATCCAGGCGTTGACCGGTCAGCAATATCTCTACTTCTACGACGCCATGGCGCCCATCGTCAACGCCGAAAGCATTGACATGGAGATCGCCTTTCGACAGAGTCGATATGGACGCAGCCAAGATCAGGGAAACAGTGAAGGCGCGTCTGAGGGCGAATCGGAAGGCGACTACATTAACTGTCCATTTGATCGAGAGTCCTACGAGGCCTTTGTTCAGGCCGTACTGGATGCACCAAAGACTGAGCTCAAGGGTGCAGATCAGGAGTTGGAGCGCTATTTCGAGGGCTGCATGCCCATCGAAACGCTGGCATCACGCGGGAAAGACTCGCTGGCCTTTGGGCCGATGCGCCCCGTCGGGTTGACCGATCCGCGCACCGGGCGCCGCCCCTATGCAGTTGTACAACTTCGACAGGACAATGTTGCGGGCACCCTCTATAACATGGTCGGTTTCCAGACCAACATGCGCTGGGGCGCCCAGGCTGAGGCGCTGCGACTGATTCCAGGACTTGAAGAAGCCGAATTTGTTCGTCTGGGGCAGATGCACCGCAACACATTCATCAACAGTCCGACACTTCTGCGGCCAACGCTACAGTTCAAGCAACGCGACGACCTTTTCTTCGCCGGACAGATCACCGGCACCGAGGGCTATGTGGGCAGCACAATGGGTGGTCTACTTGCCGGCATCAACATGGTGCGTCTGCTGAATGGACAGCCGCTGGCTACACCGCCGCCTACCACCATGATGGGCGCTCTGCTCCACTACATCACCCATGCCGAGCCGAAGGATTTTCAGCCCATGAAAGCAAACATGGGCATTCTGCCCGATCTACCGCAACGGGTACGTGGCAAACGCGATCGCTACGCTGCATATGCTGACCGTGCCAAAACGGACCTGGATGCCTATCTTGGCGAGCTGGCCTTTCAGGCGCTGGACCAGGACAGTCTCGTGCATGATGCACAAAATAGTGCCATATAAGACAAAAAGGGACCCACTTCGAATCGAGGTGGGTCCCTTTTTGTTTCATTTGGCGCTAAGTTTGTAGTTTTCGCGATGTCAACCACATGAGACCGGAGAGAGCCGCTGCGTCTATCAGACCGGAACCAAAAAGCAGCTAATTGGCCGGCTCCACAAGCAACAGCTCCAAGCTGGTATCGTCCAACGTCTGTTGCAGCGCTTCACTGTCTCCAAAGTACGCTCGATCGTAGGTATGACCGTCAAATTCGCCGGTATAGAGCCAGCGCTTGGTGTAGTTCAGCAACACAAGCAGGCCGGTCCGCGTGTCATGGCAGGTCTCGCCTTCGTAGACAGTCGTCCAACCATCGCCTTCACTGATCTCCAGACTGTGAGGTCCGGAGCACCAGACCGCAACATTACGTCCATCGTCCAATTCGACGACCCCATTGGCCTCACCCGGCGCAGCCCCGACCCAATATCGGTAGAGAAAATTGTCAGTGAACTCGCCGGTGCGTTCCTCACCGGTATACTCATCGACTTCAAATGCCCAACTATCGGCTGGGAAGCATGCATCTTCCCAGACAACCTGGTGCTCGATGGGAATCCACTGCGGTGTGGTAGATTCTCCACCCGTAGCGCTGACCTCCGCGGCACATTCACTGACGGAACAGCGTTCGGAACCACATTGCCAGTCAAGTGACCATGTCGCTTCAACATCGTTGGTCATCAGCGGCCCGCCGACAGCAATGGCCTCAGCCGCGCCGTCGGTCGTGGCCACACTTGTGGCCACCCAGACCGGTACCGTCGCTTCGCCTTCAGCGTCATCAGGGCCGGCGACACAGCAGATTTCCCACCATTCACCGTTCTCACTCCTGCTGACGATTTCATAGGTTTCGCCGGGATATCCTTTGCTGATGATATCGTAGTCGGTACCAGGGCCGCTGCGCAGATTGGCGCGTGCGCCGCCTGTGCTGATTACGACGAAGCTATCTTCAGGAAGTTCCGGAGCCGGCGTCGGTGTCGGGAAAACAAAGTCATCGATATCGGCCACCAGATCATCGGTGCTGAATCCTGACGGCGCGGCAGCGCTCTGGGAAGCGGTCGCTTGGCCACACCCGGCAAGTAGCAAGAGCAGACCAAAGGCGACAAGAACAAATAGGGCAGACGGGAACGGTTTCGAGATGAACCACGTCTTGGGCGACTGTGCCGAGAATAGTTGACTATCGGACAACTTGCTGAAAGTCATGGTAGTTTTTGTCCACAATAGATACGATACTGCGCCAATAGCATAACGACTAGAATGTGTTTGAATGGTCAGTAATTTCCAATAAAAACAGCGTTAACTATAGCATGGAATAGGCAAGTGCCCCAATCTTGACAATCCAGTTGCGGGTTCTGTTGACATTCCATATCCCGGGATGTTGAAGGTTGAGGCGGTCAAAGAATGAGAAGCTGATTCTCCAGGAGGCCCATCTCATCTAATGCTTCATAGGCGTAGGAGCGCACGAGATAATTCGGATCGTTGAGGTGCTGGTAGAGGACTGCCGCTGCTTTCATGGTCGCAATCTTGCGCAGGGATGCAGTCGCCCGGGTGCGAGCGCCATCATGTGCGCCGACCAGAACTTCGACAAGCACATCGACGGCGTCGTCACCACAGAGGGCTAGAGCGTCAGTCGCGGCTTGTCGAACATACCCTTCATCATCTGCCAGGCAGTTTGCCATAGGAGCAAATGCCGGCCTAAGCGCTTCAGCGGACAGACGATCGTGAAGATGGGCCAATGCCAGCAATGTTACTGCTCGAACGCCGGCATCCGGGTCGTTGAGCCGTTCTATCAGCATCGGCAGACAGAGAATCGACCCACACAGCGCTAGAGCACGCACCGCCCACCAGCGCTGATTGGCATCGCCGGCGAGCGCCAGATCAATCAGCCATTCTTCGTCCTTGGGCTGCAATCGGTAAGCAACGTCTTCAACTACTTCATCAACATCTATGGCAATGGCCTGCAAGAATTGCTCTCTGCGTACTTCCTGACTCATGTAATCTCTCAATGAAACGATTGACCCGTCCGCCTTTGCCGGCAGCCGGCCATCTAGCAGGCTGTCGTAGCAACCAGAAGGATAGACCGCTAGACTTCGCGAATTTCGCCAAGCGCTGTCACCAGGCT
This sequence comes from uncultured Chloroflexia bacterium, assembly GCA_963848115.1. GTDB lineage: Bacteria > Chloroflexota > Anaerolineae > Caldilineales > Caldilineaceae > JAWKOK01. The sequence goes on from CAWKCP010000025.1 coordinate 623,164, forward strand.
AGTCAGCCGCCCCGCTGCCACAGGATGGAGCGTATAGTCGATACGAATCGAAGTTTACTTCCGCCGGCTCACTGCCTGCACGACTGGCCAGACCAGGACTGCCGGTCGGCAATGCTGGAGAACTCGTCTGATAGAGGACTTGGCCGTTTACTGCGAATATCACCGCCTCACCATCGTCCTTCAGACTGAGTGTATTGACCACGCCTGCCGGATTGATGACCGAGTCAACTTGTCTTGGTTGTACGACCCTCCACACGCCGTCCTGTGTAGATAGCACTTCATAGGAGCCGGCGCCATCAACAGAGAACAGATAGAAAGTACTTTCATTCTGATAGCGCCCAACCAGACCTGCATAGCCTGAAGGAGACTCCGGAGCAACGATTGCCTCTGCCTCAAGGTGATAGGCAGGGGAAGTACAATTGGTCGCCAGGACCGACCACGCGATATTGTTGGGCCAGAGACGCATTCGATAGAGACCTTCATCTGAGACATGTCCCATGACATAGGCGCCTGGACGCTCCGCCGTAGCAAGCGTACTGTTCGGCTGATCGAGATCGCTGCCGGCCAACAACAAATAGCCCTCTAGGTCGCTTTCCGAGAGATCGGACGACGCTACACCACCGGCGAAGCTCCGTATGACCCAGGGCCATGAGGTCGGCGCATCCGCCACCTTTGCAAAGACCAGCAAGAGGGTGGCGATGATCAATGCGGCAACCACGCCAGTCAATGTCCAGAACTGGGTTCGATTCGACGCTACCTCATCCGGCGGCCGCTGAGGAGCAGCTTTTGCCGTGGGGCGTTGAGCAGATAGACCGATTGACATGCGTTTCTGCATCTGCTCATCTTGAAAGGCAGTGCTTTTCGATGATTCCAACGATTCTGCGGATGCTGCGGCCGGTTGCTCTTGAGGAGGTGTCATGAGATTGTCCTGATGCATGGATGTTGTCAGCGATGATATGTAGATTATAGCACTGTCAAAAGGCTGTGCACAAGGAGTTTAGTATGTCTTGAGGCATTTGACGAAAATGCGTGCATTTCTTACGTTACCTTGAAGACTCTGCAAGGCGATCAACTACCGGTCGTTGTGTCTATATGCGCACTGCGGTATGATGGGCAAATTGCCAAGATAGACCAATTCAACCAGATCCTGGAGATAACCCATGCCGACACTACCATTTGAGGATGATCTGCAACTTTTCGCTGCGATGAAGGATCAACTCTATTCCGCTGTACTCTGCGATGCGCTCGATCAGGTCGGCTATCGCGAACAGGCCATGCGTGCCGACATCCGACCGGTTTATCCCGACGCAATAGTTGTCGGGCGTGCGTTGACCATGCAGTCAGTCGATGTCTATTCACCTGATGAGAACGAATATGAAGTCGAGATCGCGGCTGTCGACGCTCTGGGCCCCGGTGACGTCATGGTGGCCTCCACCCAACAGTCCACGCGCACTTGCCTCTGGGGCGAACTGCTCTCCACGGCGTCGGTGGCCCGCGGTGCCAACGGCGCCGTCATCGACGGCTACACCCGT
>CAWKCP010000026.1:0-16473 GCA_963848115.1 uncultured Chloroflexia bacterium
AGAATCTGATTGCGGCAGACGGAGCAAAGGGCGAGGTGAGTAATGGCGTCTGAACAGAGCTGTAGCGAGTTGCTTGACTTCCTGTCCGACTACGTGGACGGCGAACTCGATCCGCGATTGTGCGAACAGATTGAGCAACACATGGACGGATGCACCAACTGCCAAACGGTTGTCAGAACGCTCGAAGGAACGATCGCTCTCTATCATGCGTTGCCGGAACATCAACTCTCTGCCGGCGCCGCCGACCGCCTCTGCGCAGCGTTAGGGTTGGGTAACGACGGGTCAGCGTAGTTGTGTCGATCTGCCTAATCCAGCCTGAACCCTTCCCGATCCCTCATATTTGATTGTCATCACCTTCTTAAGTTGATATAATCAAGCCGCACAATTCTCTTTTGTGGCTCTGTAGGGTATCTATCTTCAATGGCGCTTCAGACAGTGCATCAAACAGTGCATCAAACAGTGGTCCGGACGGCAGCCTTTCCTGACGCCATGTTTGTGAAAACGTGATCGAGATATGTCAGTCTGCAATTCGAGCGGACTGAAATGGAGTAGAGATGAAACTTAATTGGTGGGAATACGTCATTGCCGGTCTGATTCTGGTGCTCTGCCTGATTGTCGGCTTGGGCATTGCTGAAATCTACGCGCCGGAGCCGGTCGTCGGCGTGATTCGATTTGAAGATGCACTGACGATTGAGTCTTCAGCCGAGCTGGTTGAGATGATCGAAGCTGCGCGACAGGATCATCGGGTGGCCGGTGTTGCGCTGGAGATTCTCAGTCCCGGCGGGTTGGCGACGAGTAGCGAAAACGTCTTCTATTCATTGCTCAATCTCCGTAAAGTCAAGCCGGTGGTTGTCGCCATCGACACGCTGGCGGTCAGCGGCGGCTACTACATGGCTGTGGCCGGGAACCGCATCTATGCGCCGTCCAGCAGCTACATCGGCAATGTCGGCACACGCGGCCCGCGGCCTTCGGATCCGGCCATTTCGCCGGATGAACTGAGCAGCGGTCCCTTCAAGCTAACCGGCGGCAACCGCTTTGATCGCATCCAGCAGTTGGATGTCGTCAAAGATGCGTTTGTCGGCAATGTCGTCTATCAACGCTCCAATGCCGAGATGAATCCGCTTAAGATCGATGCCGAAGCCGTCGCCGAGGCACGCATCTATCTCGGCAGCGAAGCTGTGGCCGTTGGCCTGATCGACAGAGAAGGCTCGCTCAGCGACGCCATTGCCGCTACGGCTGAGTTGGCCGGCGTAGAAAGCTATCGGACCGTTGACCTGGCCGGTTACTTCGGCTATGACGCTGCAACGCCTGTTGCGCCTATCCAGGAGTCGATCCGATCCATGGTCGAGAACGCATCTGCCGAGGCAATTTTCCTGCTCGACAGCCGCATTCCACTGCCTGGCGTGCTCGAGTCAACCGAACTGGACCAACACCTTCTCCGGCTGCGCTCCGTGGATGCCGGGACACTCAATCCGACTCAATCCCAGTCACCTGGCTCCCTGCAATCGCCATTTCGATAAGATCACGAACCACGAAGTAGCACGAAGTCACGAAAAGACGTTCTAAACTAAAAGCACGACGAGATCATATTTTTTGGCATTGAGGGATTTTGGCCTTCGGCCAGAGATTGAGAGATTGCGGACTCGTCAGGAATCCCGCAATCTCTGAATCTCGATGGCCAGAAACTATCGATCTCGTAGAAATGTCAGTTTAGAGACTGAATCTGCCGGTGCCCAGAAAGGCCAGACGCGTCATGAAGACCCGTTACTCATTGGTGTTTATCGTATTGGTAGTCGGCTTGCTGTTGCTGATCGCGCCCTTTGCAATTCGTACAATGGTGCTGAACTACGATGGCCGCAACTACACGCCCCCGGATGTCCCAGACATCAGCATGGCCATGACACCTGCGCCGACCATAACGCCCATGTCCGTCGGCCCTGTGGATGCGGAACCGGAGCCTCCACTGCGGGCGGGGCCCGTCATCGTCGATCTGGCTCACTTCAACCGGCTCAACCGCAGCAGCTTTCAACCGCTGGCTTCGGCGCTTGCCGAGCGCAATGTAGGGCTGCGCTTCTGGCTGCCTGACGATATTGACATCTTCGAACTGCAAAGCCTAACCGACTTTCCGGATCAGAGCGAAGCCCTGGCTGAACAGCTTGTCGATGCCAGTGGACTGATGGTCGCCAGCCCCTTTTTCCTCTGGAATGAGAAAGAGATCGCGTTGGTCGAGCAGTTTGTCGCCGACGGCGGACGCCTGCTGTTGATCAGCGATCCGGACATCATCGGCGATGTGGCCAGCGATATCAACAACCTGGCCGATCCATTCGGCGTCGTCTTCAACGATGATTACCTCTACGACACCAGCAACAACGATAAGAATTTCACCCACATCTTCATCGCCGACTATCTGAATCAGGCTGCGGATCTTCAAGGCAATACCGTAGCCTTCTACGGCGCGCGCAGCATCGACGGTTCCGGCGTTCCCCAGGTGCGCACAAGCGACACCACACTGAGCAGCCTGCGCACTGGACTCACCGGCTTCGCCACCGTCGTAATCGGCGGGCTGGACGCCAATAACACAGCAGACCGCGTGTTGGCGCTCAGCGATTTTGATGTCCTGACCGAACCCTATGTAACGCGTTTTGATAATCGGATGGTGATGGAGCACGTGGCCGATTTCCTGGCCGGCGGCGAGCGCGGAACTCATTTGGTCGACTTCCCAGCCTTTCTCGGCAAGGAAGTCGCACTGGTCTATGGCAGCGCAGACTCGGTGGACAGTGCGCTGCTGGAGCAGAGTTCCCAGCTTCAACTCAGGCTCGAGGCCAGTGGGCGTGAGCTTACACTCATGGGCACGAGCTTCTTGACGGAGACCGCGATGCTGACGTCGACGAACGGTATCTCCGGAACGAGTCCGTCATCGGCTGCAAGCGATGGGGCGTCGACATCTGACCCCAGCGAGTCGATGTCGGCTGCAGCGGCGCAGAACCTGATCTATGTCTCCGACTTCGAAACTGCCGGAGAGCAGACCACCTTGCTGAAGGATCTGGGTGTGGAGATCATCGAAGTCATCGAGACGCCGACGCCGAGCCCGACCGAGACGGAGACGCCGACCACGACACCAACGGCAACGCCCACCTCAACACCGAGTGCGACATCGACAGCCTCTGTCACCCCGACGCCGACCGGCACGCCGACGGCGATGTCGACCTTGGAGCCGACAGTTGTAGCCACCAACGAAATTACGGCTACGCGAAGCGGTGCGTCGGCGACATCCGTATCTGCCACGTCGTCTCCCGTTGAAGAAGTGACGGAAACCGCGACGCCGACACCAAGCGAAACTGCCACAGCAACAGGAACAGCGACTGCCACGCCTACGCTTACTGACACGCCGACGCCGACCGCAACACCGACGCCGAAGATCACGGTATTACTTGAGACAGAGGATGGCCTGCGCTATTTGGCGTCAGAGACACTGGTCTTTGTTCAGCAAGCCGGAGAAAAGGATGAGCGTCTGCTCGCCCTGCTTGCCAACGATGAGGCCGCCCTGAACCAGGGCATGAATCGACTATTGCTGAATTCGTTCGAGGACTGTGTGATCCAGCCCAATCTTGTGATCTGTCCCTACGAATCCAATGGGGAGTCCGCTGCTGAATCGTCAGGATCGGACGGGACACCGACACCGGACGCCACGCCCAGAGAGAGCGGGGATCAGGAGAGCGGGTCCGCTGACGGAACGCCCGAAGCGCCCCCGACGGGGACGCCGGCATCAGAGGACTCGGGGAAGGCGTCGGTGCTGATCATCGACGATAACCGCAAAGCGGTTGAAGGCGAGCCGAGCGAAGCAGAAACCTATCTCCAGATCCTGCAGGGGTCCGGTATTGCAGCAGATACGTGGTCGACAACTGAGAAAAACCTGCCTACCCTGGCCGATGTCGAACCCTACCGGTGGCTCGTCTGGAGCGGCGCCGGCTACGAGAGCAGCGGGCCAGACATTTTGGACCTGCCTGTCATCATGGAGTTTCTGGACGCCGGAGGGCGCGTCACCGTCAGTAGCCGGCGACCGTTTTTTGGCCAGACCGACGACCCGGCCACGGTGATCGCCGATGTCGTCACTGTCAACGATATTCCCGAATTGGTTGCCGGTTTGCCGGAAGAGCCGGTGGAGCTGTCCACCTCACCGGCGGTGCAGCCACTGTCCAATGCCTACGAGGGAGAAGAGCCGGACTGGGTGCTTCGTCGCGGCCCGGCCAGTGCCGATGCCGATAGGCCGCTGGCGTTTGTCATGACCGACGAGAATACTGATGAGCCCATGGGCGCGCGTCTGCTCATCCTGGGGATGTCAGTTTCCTGGCTGCCCGAGGACTTCACCGACACATTCGTGTTGAATATGGCCAACTGGATGCTGGAAGAGTAGGTTTTCGAGAGGTCGCCTCTTGGAAACGACACGCCAGAGTGGCAGGCACTGGCGCAGTGCAAATTAGTTCCCGGCAAATCGTTCTGCTTGTCCGGCTAACGATCGTGTATCGTAGGGGCGACCCTTGTGGTCGCCCGCTCGCCACACCGGGCGACCACAAGGGTCGCCCCTACGAAATCATGGTTCATGAATGGGCAAACGGTATTCTGCCTAGAAGATATCCTCGCCCCGGCTGCCCTCGTTTCTGTCGATTCCAAAACCCAGACCGTAGTCAAAGGTGATGGTCTGTTCCGGTCTGATGCGTATGATCACGGGCGTCCAAGTACTCGCCAGTCGCTCAGCAAGTGCCTGGGCTCCAGCCTCATCCGTATATTTTCTGAAAATAGCCACCCGCCGCGCAATGACATTCTCGTACTCGAGCGTTGCCGTTCCGTAGACGATTACGCCTTTGAAGTGCGGATCCACCTGGTCGACGAGGACGGTGACGCGGGGATCACGTCGGATATTATTTACTTTGTGCGTCACTTCCTGAGTGCCGAGCAGAATATCGTCGCCGTCGGTGCCGAAATAGAGCGGCGCGATATGGATCGTTCCATCCTCGTTGTGGGTACAGAGCTTGGCGATCAATGGCTGATCCAAGAACGATCTCAGGTCGCCCTCGACAAAGGGCTGGGCTTGAGGGTAAACGGATACTGCTTGTGCGCACATAATCGTTCTCCTTCTTCTTGTGAACCTACGGCAATGCTTCAATCGGCTGATAGAGTTCTCTATCGTCAGGCAAATCGCCCTGTCCAGCCAGCGAGTAGATTTGCTGAAGATGATGATCGTTGTGTCGATAGATATGTCCGACGAGCCACTCAAGGGTGACGAAGTCACTGGACGAAAACTTGATGGGGCACTTGTCGAAGGCACTTTCGTCCGGCAGATTCTCCAACACATGGATAAGATGCTGATACTCGGAAACAAACTGCGAAACCAGATTTGTCCAGACACAGAGATCGTATGACTGGATCTGAACCCATTGCGCCTGATCATAAAACGGGAAATCATACGGAGCTTCATATTGAGATCGTACGATTCGCTGTCTGTTCATAGCTGCAGAGTCGGAAAGATGGCCAAGCATTTCCTTTCCCGACCATAGCCCCGGCCCCAGGCGTCTCTGCATTGGCTCATCAGTAAGCTGTAGCAGTCTCGAAGGGTGCTCTCTCATCTGCGATTTCAGGCTCTGCAAATTCGCTGTTCTCATGAAATCCTCCTGGTTTCGGCATGGTTCACGGCTCGTTGACAATCTCTAGGGCGAGCCCCAAGCTGCATCTACTAATATTGGCTGCATCAGGGTTCGTCGAACCCTCTTTCACTTCACGAACCGCTGCTCTCAATCCAGGCCATTAACTTCTTATCAAACGCCGTTTGTTCTTCTATCATTGGCGAATGACCACTTTTTTCGAACACGTTGATCGACAGCTTTGGAAGCACGTCCTTCCTGTCATCCCAGAGTGCAATAGGTGTGGCGAAGTCATACCTACCCACGGCGAGAAACACAGGTTTATCGACTTCACCGCCACGCAAAACATCGTAATCATTCATGATGACGCCATGCCAATGGTTCCAAACATCTACGTTGAACTCCATACCCTCAAACAACTCTGAACCCTCATGTGTTGGATCGTACCACCACGCAGGAGCAAGGGAGCGAAGCTGCAACTCGATGGCCTCGCGAGGTGATGCTTGGCCAAGCATTTCCTTGCTGAGTTCTGCCTTCTTCTGATTGGCAAGCTGCTTTCTTTCGTCAGAAGCATGAGTCTCCCAATACTCATCCATGATTCTTCTGGACTGCTCATTGTTCCAGAGAGCCGGTGTGCCAACCATAATCACGTGCGATGTCTCCTCTGGATAGCGACGCGCATACTCCAGAGCTACCAGACCCATCAGTGAGTGCCCCATCACTGCGACTCTGTCGAATCCCAACATCTGTCGGAGTTGCTCTATATCATCTGCCAGTAGACCAAGAGTAATCTCGCTGACTTCGATTGTTGCAGGATGGTCGACATATAGCCTTGTGTTCATAAAGATGAAATTGATGTACTCTCTCAGCTCGCGAGAATATTTCCGTGGTGAGCTATTGTGGTTGCCAAAGTTAATGCAAGGAATACCCTTGCCCTCGACCCGGTACCGCAGTCTTGTTCCATCTGTGGTCCGAAATTCTAGGGCCTCGTCAACGGTCGATGAACCGACCATTGACGAAATGATACTCTCACTGTCTGCCACTGTAATGGTTCCTTTCTTATGAATCATACCGTTCCTCATGTAGGGATCGTACAATCCACTGTTCTCATGGACATATCTCATTGTTCCATTTCTTCTCACCCCAGTGGTTGCCAACGCCACCCTTTCCCGTCACAAACGACGTGCCCCAGGCTCGGAAAAGGAAAAAAGTGGAAGGCCAATACCAACGCGCCTTCTGCCGCGGCTCGGTCGAATAGACGCTGCTTTGAGATTGCAGCCACTGCAGTGTCGAAGTCGTAAAAATCCGTATGCCAGTCCGGGTATTCCAGATGGAGCGGGTGGAGCACGGTGTCAGAGATGTAGAGAAGCTGCTCATCTCCCGAAGAGATGGCAATCGCCATATGGCCGGGCGTGTGCCCCTTGGCTTCGATGGCAAACACATCCGGCACAATCTCACCTTCGCTGTTGATCAGATCCATTCGTCCCTCTAGCGCGCCCAGCTTCTCCCTGGCTGTATCAGTCAGCATCTGTTTCAGCCCGTCGGGCATCGACACCGACGACAGGTCGGCTTCACCCATCCAGAAAAACCATTCATCCGCCCACATCACGTGTCGAGCGTTGGGAAACACAGGTTCGCCTGAACTGTCGACACTGCCGCCCATATGATCGCCGTGTCCGTGGGTGAGAATGACGGTGTCGACATCCTTTGCGTCAACGCCCTCGGCCTGCAACACTTGGAGCAGCTTCCCCGCATAGGGCCCGCGTTGGGGATGAATGCCTACGCCCATGCCCGTGTCGATAAGCACCTTGTGGCTGCCGGTGTCGACGAAGAGGCAGGTGTAGGATGCCGGCAGATCCGATTCAAGACCGTGTTGCCGCAGCGCCTGCGCTACTTGATCTGGCGCAACGTTGGTAAAGAATCGACTTGCCGCATACGTCGATGTGTAGTCGTTGACGGCGATGCAGTCAAACGCTCCAATTTTGAATCGGTGGCTGTCTGACGTCATGAGTGATCTCCTACTCAGAAAACTCAGTACCCAACATCGATTCGACCTCAACGTATCTATCTCCGCTAGCCTTAGGTAATTGCCTGCCATCGCCAACCATCCCCTGCCAGAATGACATGGCCCAGGCTCGGAAAGGCGAAGTGAGGTGCAAAGACCGTCATCTTCTCCACCGCCGCCTGGCCGAGCAAACGCCGGCGCGTGACTACGGTCTCATTGACCAGCAGATCGAGCGGAGCCACCCAGTCCGGTTGCTCGATGTGCAACGGGTGGATAACAGCATCAGCCAGGGCCAGCAACTGCTCTCCGTTTGATGTGATCGAGAGCGCCATCTGGCCGGGCGTGTGGCCGGAGGCGTCCACGGCGACGATGCCGGGCACAATCTCGTCACCCGGCTCCACGAAATCCAGCAGAGGCTCGATGGGCGGCAGATTGGCGCCCGCGCTCGCCAGCATCATGGGGATGAAGTGATCGTCGCGCAGCGCCGAGAGATCGGGGTCGCCGCGCCAAAACGCCCACTCGCGGCGTCCCATCACCCAACGCGCGTTCGGGAACGCTGGCAAGCCGGCCTCGTCCAAGTTGCCGCCGATGTGATCCGGGTGGGCGTGGCTGAGGATGACGATGTCGATGTCGTCCGGGCTGAAGCCGGCCGCTTTCAGATTCTGTTTCAGATTGCCCGTAGTCGGAACCATCGGTCCCATGCCCGTGTCGACCAGCACACGGTGCTCGCCCGTGTCGATGATCAGGCTGGGGTAGGGACTCACATAGACATCCCAGGTATCCAGGTCGATGTTGTGTTCCGCCAGCGCCGCCGTCAGTCGATCGTGTGGAACGTCTTCAAAGAATAAAGTTCCGGGCTGAGGGTAGCTGTACGTGCCGTCGTTGACGATGACGCAGTCGAATTTTCCGACTTTGAACGGGTAGATATTGGCATTCACGGGAACCTCCTTCGCTGTTGACGATGGCATCGTCAACCGTTTGCAGTATTGACTACAGCAGCCGGGGAAGTGGAAGCATGCGTGTAGTCCATATCGGGGGAGACGGACTACACGCGGTTCCCATCAGAATCTTATCCGCTCCAGCTCTCGCTCCTTGAGGACGTCGTTCATGGTCCAGAAGTGGGCTTCGCCACTCTGGACACGAAAGATCTTGGTAACCGGTTCCAGCGGCTGCCCGGCCAAGTCTTCAAGGAACGCCCGCTCAGTGAGGAGCCGGGCTTTCAGCGCCTCGTCTTCGAGAATCTCGACGGTTCCGGTGATACGCATCATCCGGCCCGCCATCATATCGGCAGCATTATTGTAGAAGCAAAGTTCTACCTTGGGATTGTCGGCCAACTGCTCGTAGAAACGTTTGGTGGTCATGGTGCCGAAGTAGAAGCCGCTCTCATCGGCAAACCACATCAACAGTGCCCGTACATGGGGTTGATCGCCGTCGACGGTGGCCACGTAACAGAGCGGATTCTCGTTGGCAAACTGGATGCATTCCTGAACGTTCATTGCTTTCTCCTTCAATGGTGAGTTTGATTTAGGATTCTGACAGATCTCGTGAGCTGAGAAGTTCGTTTCCAGTATGACGGCAGATCGTGACATAACCGTGGCACAACCGTCCCACAGCGAGCATCAAAGAGTCTCTCTTCTTCTCCCGGCGCTTCTCCAGGACCGGTAATTTCTCAAGTTCAGTCATTCACGATTGCAAGCGAGACTTATTCTTCGTTGTTCGTTTTCCAGAGTGAATAGGTCTTGATCAATCCACTTCTGCGAAACAAGCCCGACTTTAGCAGGAAAGGATCTGTCACCCTGATTGGGTATACGTCGACAGATCGGTGCTGCCAAGAGGCCAAAGAAGGGTCTCGATATCGCTGTCCAGATTCCTCTCTGATCTTTCATGGCATAGAATCTACTCACGCGGACTCGCTCAGAATGACAGGGCGCTTCGTCAGCTTGAAGGTCACTCCGTAAGCCCGTTGTCGCCTTGCGACCGCTCAGCGAACAGAATAACAGATCCCGAACTGCTAAATTTCGGGTATAATGGTAGTAACCTCAAGAAGAGGAGCCCATGTCACACCTGAGCCTACACCTGTTCGGAACACCTCGAATCGAACTGGACGACGCCCCTGTCACCCTGCAACGGCGCAAAGCGACTGCGCTGCTCGCCTATCTTGTCGTCACCCAACGGCCCCAGAGCAGAGAGGCGCTCGCCACGATCTTCTGGCCGGAAAGCGGTCAGACCTCGGCACGCGATAATCTGCGACGTGTGCTTTCCGGCCTTCGGCGCGGCGTTGGGAGACAGTGGATCGATGCCACTCGGGCAGAGATCACGTTTACCGGCGGCGATGATGTATGGATCGACATCTTCGATTTTCGCAGTCTGTTTGACGAATGCAGGGGGCATGGCCATGCCCCGGACCTGGTTTGCCCGGCGTGCCTGCCATTGCTCGAGCGTGCAGCGCAGCTCTACGATGGCGACTTCCTCAGCGGCTTCACGCTGGCCGATTGTCCAACGTTCGATGATTGGCAACGAGATGAAGGCGAACGCCTGCGCGGCGACCTCACGGCTGCACTGGAACGGCTCGGGCACACCTATGCCGAACAGCAAAACTATCGTAAAGCCATTGAACATGGCCGGCGCTGGGTTTCCCAGGATCCGCTTCATGGCCCAGCACAGCTTCTGCTCATGCAGGTGCTTGCAGATGCGGGACAACCCGCGGCGGCGCTGCGCCAGTACGAAACGTATGCACAACTTCTGCAGGATGAACTGGGCGTGCCCGTCGAAGCTGAAATCAATGATCTGCATCGACAGATCCGTGCCATGCAAAGTGCCTCGCCGCGTGAACTTGCGGAAGCGTTTTCGGATCATGAGAGGTCAGCCATTCCCGCATTTCTTAGCGCAACAGAGATATCGGGTTCAGAAATGGCGGAGACGGCAGGACCGCAACGAGGCATCTTTGTCGCACGCGAACACCGGACTGCCCAGCTGAATCGCGCCCTTGATGCCGCCCTAGATGGACATGGGCAGATGATCTTTGTCTCCGGCGAGGCCGGCAGCGGCAAGACCATGCTGATCCACGAGTTTGCCCGCCTCGCCCAGGAAGCCCATGCCGATCTCATTGTCGCTTCGGGGGTTTGCGATGTCTACACCGGCGTCGGCGACCCCTATCTTCCCTTCCGTGATGTATTGAATATGCTGGCCGGCGATGTCGAGGGAGCTTGGTCCGCCGGTACAATCACTCGTGACCATGCCCAACGCCTCTGGCAGCTTATGCAGGAGACAGCCTCAGCGCTGGTCTCCGTCGGCCCTGATCTGCTCGATGTCTTTGTGCTCGCCAAACCACTGGCGGACCGTTTAGCGACGCACCAGCACGTTGCCGATCCGCTGGTGCAGGCCGTGCAGGCGCAGCAGCGGGGCAGTCAGGGACAGGGCCCCGATCAGGGACGGTTGTTCGAAGAGTATACGGAGGTGGTGCGAACCCTGGCCGAGAAACGCCCCTTGGTGTTGTTGCTTGACGATCTACACTGGGCTGACGTATCGTCCATCAGCCTACTTTTCCACCTCGCACGCCGCATCCGCAATCAACATGTACTAATTGTCGGCGCCTATCGCCCTGAAGAACTGGTCATTGGGTTGGATGGCGGCTTGGACGATGGGCCCCATCCGCTGGAACAGATCATCGGTGAACTGAAAGGCCGTCATGGCGAGGTCGAGATCCACCTGGATCAGGCGCTGCGCACCGAAGGGCGATACTTCATAGATGCTCTATTGGACACGAGCCCCAATCATCTGAACGAGGAATTTAGGCAGGCGCTCTTCCGCCACAGTCGCGGACATGCACTCTTCACTGTCGAACTGCTGAGGGATCTGCAAGAACGAGGCGACTTGCTGCAGGATGCTCATGGCCATTGGATCGAAGGGCCGATGCTTTCATGGGAAACATTGCCGGCCAGAATTGAAGGGATAATTGAGAAACGCGTCAACCATTTGGCCCCCGAACTGCGTGAAGCGCTGACAGTGGCCAGCGTCGAGGGAGAGCGATTCACCGCCGAAGTCGTGGCACGTGTCCAGGCTATCGATGAACGTTGGCTTATCCGCCGCTTCAGCACCGAGTTGGAGAAACGACATCACCTCGTGCGGGCGTTGGACGTTCGACACTTGGGAAGCCAACGATTCTCCCGCTACCGTTTCCGACACAGCCTATTCCAACAGTATCTGTACAATCAGCTGGACGACGTCGAACGTGCCATGCTGCATGAAGAAGTGGGCAATGTGCTCGAAACCCTCTACCAGAATCAACCTGATGAAATCAGCTCGGTCGCCGGTCAGCTCGCCTGGCATTTTCAGGAAGCCGGCATCGCGGCTAAGGCCATTGGTTATCGTTATCAAGCCGGCCAGGGGGCGGTACGCCTCTCTGCCAACCAGGAGGCCATCGAGCACTTTGTTCAGGGGCTGTCGTTGCTCTCTACATTGCCCAACGCCCAGGATCGGGTACAACAAGAGCTAGCGCTACGCGTTGCTCTTGCCGTGCCGGTGACGGCCGTCCATGGCTACACAAGCAACGAGGCAGAGCAAGAATATGCGCGGGCCTGGGAACTATGCAATCAAGTCGGCGACACTCCGCAGCTTTTCCCTGCCCTCTACGGCCTGTGGCGCTACTACCTGCTGCGTGCTGACCTAACAAGATCGCGAACCTTGGTCAACCAGTTGATGGATCTTGCCCAAACAGCAGGTGACAGGGGGCTATTGGTCGAGGCTGAACGAGCCTTCGGGGTCTATCTGTTTCATGCAGGCGAACTGGTGTCGGCCCGCGAACACCTGGAAGCAGGTCTCGCCCTGTACGATTTTGAGCAACATCATCGTCATGCCTTCGTCTATGGCCACGATCCTGCCATCTCACTGTTGGGCTATCTCTCACATACGCTCTGGCTACTCGGTTATTCAGATCAGGCATCGACTAAAGTCGGTGATTTGCTGGCTCTGTCCGAGCGATTGTCACATCCGTTCAGCCGGGGCCATGCTCTGGTCTGGGGGGCCGCTCAAACCCATCAATTCCGACGCGAGGCGCTGCTTACCCTTGAGCGAGCCGAAGCCGGATTAGCGCTGGCAACCGAGCGAGAATTCCCATTATGGATTGCTGGATCTCAGATTCTATCCGGCTGGGGATTGGCAGTCGGGCCTCATCCCGACGACCGTGAGCAAGGCATTGATCGGCTGCGACAGGGCTATGCCGGTTGGCGAGCCATGGGAACTGCAGCGGGGGCGTCCTATTTTCTTGGCTTACTGGCAGATGTCTATCTACAGGCAGGCATGCTCGATGCCGGATTGCAGGCGGTGGCAGATGCCTTTGCGTTGATCGACCGCACAGACGAACGGTGGTGGGAGGCCGAGCTGTGGAGGCTCCAGGGCGAACTGCGACAGGCTCAGGACCCGACCAATGACGCGGTCGAATCCGATTTTCTGGAGGCGCTGGCTGTTGCACATCGGCAGGATGCCAAGTCGCTGGAACTGCGCGCTGCAATGAGTTTGATACGTCTTTGGCGGCAACAAGGCCGACAGACGGCAACACTTGATCTGTTGGCGAGCCTATACGAGTGGTTCACCGAGGGCTATGATACCCCGGATCTCCTCGAGGCACGACTGATGCTGGAGCAACCCGGCTAAATCGACAATCCAGTTCGGGTTCACAGCGGTTTGTGTTCGCATGAAAATGAACGACAATGGGCCCATGATGCCTGCATTGCTTCATCCCGCGCGTTCCACATTTTCCAAATTTGGCCGCGATGTCAACCTGCTGCTGACGGCCACCGGCATATTGGCCATCAGCTTCTTCGGCATCCAGATGCTGCTCAAGATCCTCTATGTGTTGCGTCTGGGCTACGGACCGGCGTACCTGGGCATGTTCAATGCAGCCGGCGCGCTTGGCTACATGGCCATGAGCCTGCCGGCCGGCGCGCTGGGTACCCGCCTTGGCCTGAAACGCGCGATGTTCATCGGCGTGACCGTCTCCATGCTCGGCGTGGCCATGCTGCCCTTCACCGAATTCGTTCCGCTCCAGGCCCAGCCCTCGTGGCCGATCCTCTCCCAGTTGATCCTCTCCGGCGGCTACGCCATGTTCAGCATCAACCTTGTGCCCGCTCTGATGGCCACCACGACAGAGAGGAACCGCAACAGCGCCTATGCTCTGAGCAGCACGCTGCGCGGGCTAGGAACTTTCGTGGGGACGATCCTCGGCGGTCTATTGCCCGGCATCTTCGCAGTTCTGATCGGACAGAGCGTCGATACGCCCGGTCCCTACCGGCTGGCGCTCTGGCTGGGCGCGGCCTTTGGGCTGGTGGCGCTTTTTCCGTTAGCACGGATTCGATCGGTGGAGAGTGACGAAGACGTCGTTGAGATCGATTCCGTCAGGAAAAATGCGTTCCCTCTGCTGCCCATGGGGTTGTTGATCGTCTACGTCTGCTTCAGCCAGGCCGCTAACGCAACCTGCCAGTCTTTCTGCAGCGCCTATATGGACACCGAATTGATGCTCTCGCCGCTCGCCATCGGCCTGATCACCGGGGCCGGGCAGTTTTTCGCCATCTTTGCGCCGCTGTGGGGTCCACGGCTGGCCGCCAAACACGGCAACGGCTGGACCATGATGATGACCACCCTGGGCAGCGCGCTCAGCCTGCTGCCGCTAATCCTGATCGCAACCTGGTACGGAGCCGGTCTGGGGCGCTTCGGCACGCTGATGCTGGGCGCCATGTGGATGCCTGCCCTGCAAGTCTACCAGATGGAACTGGTCGGCCGGCGTTGGCGATCGCTGGCCTATGCCGCTGTCTCCATGGCCATGGGATTGAGCTTCGGCGTGATTAGCTACGCCGGCGGCTACGTCGCCGATGGTTTGGGATACGAAAGCCTCTTTGCCATGGGCATGATCATTTCCGCCATGGGCGCAGCCATGATGTGGGGCATTCTGAAGAAGCCGGCGTTGATGGTTGTCGCGGGCAAGGTATCGTGATGGTGGTCGGATTGGCAATCCGACCAGCCTAGCCTAGCTGGGACCAGCCAGGCGGAATGGCATTCCGCCCTACATGGCGGCTACCCTTCAATCTCGGCCAAAATAGATGTATGGCCTAATGTCTGGGCGGCGCGCAGTCGATAGAGGCCGTCCAGCAGCAGATACTCGTCGCGCAGGCGACGCACGAGAATGGGCGGGCTGGCCACACCATCCCGGCGAATGCGCGTGAGGGCGTTGTTCAGTTTTGCCGGATTGAGGGCCAGGCCGCGATGCATGGCCTGCAAGCGAATTCGCTCGATGGCGATCTCGACCGAGGTATCACTCCGAACTGGGGCGACGCCAGGGCGGGCTGTTGATTCATCGTTCTCTAGAACGAAAGCCAATTGGTAGCCGGTCTCAGCGTCGAAGGTGCGCTGGACCCCGGCCAACGCATCAGCAGCCGGCCGTTCGGCCAACGTCACTGAAACCTCGCCCCGATCCACGTAGATACTTGGCCCCTTGGTCGCGATCCAGCTCTGATCCTGCAACAGACGACGGGCCGTGTCCAAAATGGCGTTCTGGTTGGGCTGCGGGTGGATGGACAGCGGCCAACCGACCGCTTCTTCCAGTTTTTCGATCCCCTCACGATGGCGTTCGCCTGCCTGGGGCGAGATGAACGTGAGCACGATCTCGCCGCCCTTGAGGCTTGTACGATAGAGACTGCTGCCGGCCAGCGCCTGTCGAATTACGGCATAGGCGGCGTTGATCTCCAGCGGTTCGCCTGCCGCAGTCACCCGCTTGGATAGCGGTGTATCAACAGGGTCCACATCCTCGATCTTGAGTGTGTAGCCGCTGACGGCAGCGAAGCGATCTTCGGCATCGTCCAATAGCTTCGGTTCAGGATCAAACGCAGCGTTTGTGTCGGGCGAAACCGTCATCGATACCTGCCGCTCCACGCTGCGGATCGACGGGCCCTTGCGTACAATCCACCCCGCGGGCAGGCACTCGGCAGCCAGCGCATTGAGTGCGGCCTGGTTGGCCTCGGGCGCCACCTCGATCTGCCAGCCCGTCTGTGTGGCCAGCGCTTCGATCTCCTCCGCGTACGTTTCCAGTACCACATCGGGAAAGTCGAAGCTGAGTGCCAATATTTTCTCGGCCAGACGATAGCCGGCGCGACGCAGACGCGCCTCGGGCGGGAAGTGAGCCTTGGCAACCCTCAGCGCCTGGTTGGGCTCCATGTCGGCGACCTCGTTGCCGAGATCCAGCCGACCGGCCAGCCGTGCAAGCGCGGACTCAGCCTCCTCGGCCTGGTCGAACACAGCCAAGATATCTTCCGGCCAAACAGAGAACGAAGCGTCGTCCGCCATGCCCTCTTCAGCTTCAACCGTGACGACCACATGGTCGACGGCAACGGAGGCCGGGCGTGACAGCCGCGGCTCGCCCTGCGGATCGCGCACCAGCAGCCAACAGTCTTCCAGATCGCCGTAGACCGACATCTGTTGGCGCCGGCGGTTGGACAGTTGCACCTGGTCCCTGGTGCGCACGCGGTAGCTATCCGGGCGGGCGCGGTCAACGGCAAAGTAGCGGTCGTCAGCCGCCAGCGCTTCGGTCAGCGACGCTAATTGACCGGCACTGGCCGGTCGCCGATCTCCCCACCAGATGCGCACCAGTTCGTCCAGGCTGACCCGTGTCGTTACCGCCCTGCCCTCTGCCGCATTGGCCGGGTCGGCCAGCACCTCCCAGAGCCGTCGCAGATCGAGAGGGCGACCGCGGCCGATGGCGCGTGCCGGTTGCGTGGGCGTTACGGATCTGAAGTTGAGAACAAAGCTTTGTCCGGCACGCGGGCTGCGTGCTTTTCGACC
>CAWKCP010000027.1:0-10764 GCA_963848115.1 uncultured Chloroflexia bacterium
CCTCGTCAAGCCCCTGTTCGCTGAAATAGCTTGATAGAAGCTCGCGCAGCTTCAAGCGTGCCCGATGCAGACGAACCTTGACAGCTCCCTCGGAGATGTCAAGCGCCTCAGCAGTCTCTGCTGTGGACAGCCCTTCCAACTCGCGCCAGATGAAGGTCAGACGCAAGGTCGGGGGCAGCTGTAGAATCGCACGTTCCAGGAACTCTTGAAGCTCTCTATCCAGAACCACATCATCCGGCAGGTAGGACCAGTCGACGAAGTAGGTCGGCAGTTCGCTGTCCGTCTCTTCATCAAAGCTGTCCGCCTCGTTGACGGTGCGTGCCCGGCCGGCCTCCTTGCGTCGCCGCATAAGGCAGGCATTGGAGGCGATTCGGTAGAGCCATGTCGACAACTGGCTGCGGCCTTCAAACCGGGGGAGGGCCTCGATGGCACTCAGAAACGTCTCCTGCATGGTCTCCTCGGCATCCTGCACATTACCGCACATGCGCAGGGCAACACCATAGATGCGATTTTGGTGGGTCTCCACGATCTCAGTCAGCGCCGAAGGATCTCCCTCTCGGGCTCGCTCTACCAACTCTGTTTCGGTGTTCACCGGTGGCTCCTCAAAGACCGCTGGATGCGCCATGTGATTGCTCAGATGCCGTCCATTATAGAGGCCGCAAGTTGACAGGCCAAAGTTCTGATGTCAGGGTACTGGTCGGACGACTTGGAATCGTCAACGATCAGGGTGTGCTTCCCATGTTTGCGCCGGGGGCCGGCGATCTGGTCGCCGAGATCATGGCCGAACGGGGCGTCGATATTGCCATTGACCACCCTGTGTTGACGATTCGGCTCTCTGAGCGATTGTAGGGTACACAACCCGACCTCCGGGAGGTGTCCACAAAGGGCATTCACGGCAGAGGTTTCTCGGACATCTCCCGGAGGTCTAGCCCCAACAATTCCTCAGAGAGCCGACGATTCTTTGACTCTCCCTCTGGTAGACTGATACAATCTTCGCCATGCGAGCCCTGGTCATCAGCGACAAAGTCGAACCGATTCTGTACAGTCCCGGCATCACCCGGCGCACGGGTGATGTCGATCTGATCATCAGTTGCGGTGATATTCCCTTCTATTATTTGGAATTCATCGTCAGCATGCTCAACCGGCCGGCCTATTTCGTGTATGGAAATCATGGCCGCGAGATCGAGTATCAGAGCGGCAAGCACGACATGTGGCAGACCAAGACCGAGCCCATGGGCGCTGAAAATCTGCACTGTGCAACCGCCAAAGAAGGATCTCTACTGTTGGCCGGCTTAGAGGGATCGATGCGCTACAACAATGCGCCGCGGTTTCAGTACACCGATACCGAAATGTGGGCCAATGTGGCACGTATGATACCCGGTCTGATGGCCAACCGGGTGCGTCATGGTCGCTATCTTGACGTATTGGTGGCACACTCGCCACCTTTTGGTATCCATGACCAACCAGATCTCCCCCATACCGGATTCCGTAGTTTCCTGAAATTCATGACCTGGTTCAAACCCCGCTACCTCCTCCATGGCCACATTCACCTCTACCGGCAGGATACGACTACCCATACGATGGTTGATGAAACGGAAGTGATCAATGTCTATCCCTACAAGATCCTCGATCTAGAGCCGGTCGAATCACGGTGAACAGCCAAAACAGCTTGCCCGATCGCACCTCAGCACGCCCATCGGCCGGTGACTCCTGGCGTCGGGTCTGCCGTCGAGAAGCCTACGCTGCGGCAGATCTCGAAGAACGCGAGGCTTGGAATACCGGACCTGATGATTCGATTCCCTTCCACTATCGTTGGGAACACGTGCAGCATGTGGTATCGTTAGCGATCTGGTTGGCAGGGGAGACAGGAGCCGATCGAGAGATCGTCGAAGCCGCGGCCTGGCTGCATGACGTGCGCAAGCGAGAGACGGACCACGCCGTCCGCGGGGCCGAGAGCGCTGAGGCGATCTTGCGGCGTACCGATTTCCCCCAGGACAAGATCGCTGCCGTTGCCGATGCTATTCGCCAACATGAAGGCTTGACACGCGATACGCTGTCGCCGCTGGAACCACTGGAGGCCGCAGTGCTGTGGGATGCCGATAAGTTGTCCAAGATCGGGGTACAGGCGCTGATGGTTGCCATGAGTTCTCCATACGTTCAGGGACTCTCGCTGGCGGAACGACGAAAACGGAACCAGGAGTTTTTCGAGACGGTGCTGTCGAAAACCGTCGCAAGCATGAACACAGATCCGGCGCATCGGCTGGCCGAAGAACGCTATCGTCAGAATATTGAGTTTATGAGCGCATGGGCAAGGGATGAGGTGATTGGGGATTAGGGATTGGGCGTGCCATGAATTGGGCATACCCCGATCCCCAATTCCTAGTCCATAGTCCCCATCACCAATCCCCCCACAGGGAGCATACATCTTGAAATACCACCTAATCACCATGGGCTGTCCCAAGAATCAGGTTGACAGCGAGGGCATCGAAATGTTGTTGCGCGGCGCAGCCTACGGTGCTGTGGAGAACCCCGATGACGCTGATGTGCTCATCGTCAACACCTGTGGCTTTTTGGAAGCGGCCAAGGACGAGTCGATCGGCGTTCTTCAGGATCTGGCCGGCGCCAAACGGCGCAATCAGATTCTGGTCGCGGCGGGTTGTCTTGCTCAGCGCAATGGTGATGAGGTGCTGGCGCGCGTGCCCGAGATCGATGGTCTGCTGGGCACACGCCGTTGGATGGAGGTGCTTCAGCTATTGCAGGGCATCCGCGGTGACTCAGGCAGTCGCTCATTTCAACGCTATTCCCTCTTGGGCGATCCCGACGCCGATTTTGAAGCTGCTATGCTGCGGCCGCCGGTCAAGGGTGGCAGCGCCTATCTTAAGATCTCTGACGGCTGCAATGCGCCGTGCGCCTTCTGCACCATTCCTTCGTTCAAGGGCAAGCTGAACAGCCGGCCCATTGAGGCCATCGTCGACGAAGTCAATGGGTTGGTGCATGCCGGGGCCAAGGAACTGGTGATTGTGGCCCAGGACACCACCGACTACGGTCGCGATTGGGGCGAGCCCAACAGCCTGGCCAGACTGCTCTCGACCATCTGCAATCGCTCCAGCGACGACCTCAAATGGCTACGGCTCATGTACGCCTATCCCGGCCATGTCTCCGACGAGTTGATCGAGGTCATGGCGAGCCAGGAAAAGATCGTGCCCTATCTCGACATGCCCTTGCAGCATGGGGACCCGCGCACACTGAAACGAATGCGACGTCCTTCCCGGCTGGAAATGGTCTACGACCACATGGATAAGCTGCGCGCTGCCATGCCCGATATTGCTCTGCGCAGCACATTTATTGTCGGCTATCCCGGCGAGACTGAGGAAGAGTTTCAGGGTATGCTCGACTTTGTCGAGGCAATCGAGTTCGACAAAGTCGGCGCCTTCACCTTCAGCCCCGAACCGGGAACACCGTCGGCAACCTTACCCGATCAGATATCACCGGACGTTCAGGATGAGCGCTATGGCCGTCTCATGGAACTTCAACAAGGCATCAGCCTTCGCAAGAACCAGGCGCAGGTGGGCAAGATGTTGGATATTCTGATCGAAGGTGAAGGTGAACTTGCTGACAGCGATGTGCCCCTGCTGCTGGGCCGCAGCTACCGTGATGCGCCCGAGGTGGATGGGCTCGTGCTTGTGCCGGGCATTTCCGGCGTGTCCGCGGGCGAGATGATCCAGGTGCACATCAACGGCGCCATGGAGTATGATCTGGTCGGCGAGCCGTTGTTGGATGAGGTTTTTTCGAGTACGAAGGTGGAGTTTGGTGGGTGAAGAGGGGAATGGAGATTGGGGAATGGGGATTAGTGATTAGTGACTGGGGAATGCTCAGTTGTAACGGGTTACCCAATCTCCAATCCCCATTCCCTAATCACCAGTCTACCAGAACCAGCCCCGCCGCTTTCTGCGGATGACCTGTATCAGTTGAGCCAATTGTTGTTGGAGGCCGCCTGTGGTGGTTTCCAAGGCGCGGAGTCTGCTTTCCAGGCGCTCTTTGCGCAGTTCTTCTCGTCGTTGGTATTCGGCGATGGTGCGTTCCAGTTCCAGCATTCGATCGCGCAGTTTGCGATTTTCTTCCTTCAGATTAAAATTGTCCTGGACTACAACGCCGACGATTTCACGCACTGTTGACTGGTTGCTGAGGATGGCGCGCTGATTGTCGGCCAGGGCGCCGAAGACATCGTGAAGCGTGTCTGACAATGCCAGCTCAGTAGATTGACCGGCGGCCAATGGGTTGTCCTTTGATGCTTCGTCCTTTGATGCTTCGTCCTGTGATGCTTCGTCGGGCGGTCCCTCGACGGGCCGAAAGTCAGCCGACGGATCTACCACAAATGAAGGCGGAGCGCTGAAGTTTGACTGTCGGGTGGTCAGGTGTTGTTGAACCTGTGAGTCTGAATAGCCCTGGACAAGCAAGGTCTGTACGATGCTGAGCGTAATGATGTCGCTGTTGGTGTAGCGAGGATATTCGCCCTCTACGTTGTCGCTTAGATAGGGCGCGAAGCGAAGACTCCACTGGCGAAGCAAGTAGGGCTCGGTGTGAAGTTGTTGCACTGCTTCGCTGAATGGGAGCCGATCCCTATCGAGATCGTTCGGGGGCCGTCGAAAATCGCTCATCGCAAAAGCTTCTGAATTGGGCGCTACTCGTCGATCACGCGCCATGTCGTATCGATGACGGGACCATCACCGCCAATGTCGTCTGAGCCGGACCTGTTGCCGGCATCGTTGTAGGGAGCGGAGGGATCGCCGGATTTCGCCGTGGATGGAGCCATCATGACGAACATGCGCAGTGCCAAAATGACCACTGCAATATCATCGAAAGGCAGTCCCGGAAGGAGATCGATCGGCGAAACCCAGTAGATGAGGGCGGCTGCAGGCAGCATGATCTTGAGCGCGGTCGGCACCCGCGGATCCCAGAGCAGATGCCATGCCGAGATCAGATCCTGCGTTATCCTGTTCACGTTTCCACCCCCTGCTGTTTGAGCACTTGCACTGCTAGTCATTCAATATCTCCTATGGTCTGAACAGTGTCCAGTATAAACGACTTTGTTAGTCGTTGACAATAACCCGTTTTGTCTATATTACTATGCCTACCACTTCTCAGATGTTGGCAACCTATCCCGAAGTTCTTCTGCGTGTACTGGCGGAACTGCGTGGCGCCATGCTCGACGGCGCCGACACGCGACACCAGGCTGTCGAACTGCTTGCCGCCCAGATCACCGATCCCACGTCAGTCCAATATGCCTACCAGGAAGTCGTGGACAGTTTCGCCACGACGGAGAAAGCTGTTGAACTGCTGCTGCGCGAGAACGGCGAGATGAACGAAGCCCAGTTCAGTCGCGAGTTTGGGAGCATCCGCCAGATGGGCCCGGCAAAGCTGGAGCGTGAAGCGCCCTGGCTCTACCCCGAAAGCATGGCTGAAGTGCTCTACTACTACGGTTTGCTGGGCCGCGGTTTCAAGGGCGCAGGCCAGCAAGCCCATGCCATCGTCTATATCCCCAGCGATGTCATCCCATGGTTGCCGCAGCCGCAGATGGAAAACGATGAAGAAGCGTTGCCCATCAAGACCGTGCCTCCGCCGCCGGCATCGCGCACGATTCCAGCAGACAGCAGCTTCCTTGAAGACATGGGTACCTTGCTCGGCTTCATCCACAGCGAGCGGCTGCGATTGACTGACAACGGTCCCCATTCCGAGGATGTCGAGAAGCTGGTCGAGCGCCTGCAGATGCCTTTCTCCAAAGACGATGCCTGGCTCAATACGCGGTTGGCGCTGATGCTGCATCTGGCCAATCGTCTGGGTTGGCTGCGTCGCTCGGGCGATAGCTCTGACGGTGACGATGCAGTCGAGCTGACCGGCAATCGCGTACGCATTTTTCTTGAGAAGACGCGTCCTGAACAGCGTCTGGCCCTATGGAGCGCCTGGTATGACTCGCCGGACTGGAACGATCTCTGTCGCACGCCCGGCCTTGAGTGCGCCAATACCCGTACTTGGAAGAACGATCCGCTCCGTACTCGGAAGACGATCCTAAACCTCCTCGGCAAACTACAAGCTGACCAGTGGTATAGCCAGACAGATGTGATCATGGCCATCAAAGAGACGGAACCCGATTTTCAGCGCTCGGCGGGCAACTACGACACCTGGTACATCCGTAATAGCAGTACGCAGGAATTTCTCAAAGGTTTCGAACAATGGGAAGCTGTCGAGGGGGCGCTGCTCGGTTTTCTACTCCAGGGTCCGCTGCATTGGCTGGATGCCTTCAACCTGGCCGAACCCTCTTCCGGTGATGATATGCAGGTGTCATTGACCAAGGAAGGCGGTCGGTGGTTGGGGCAGGAGTTGCCCGATTCCCCGGATGAACCGACACGCCATCCGATCCGGGTCGGCGAGGACTTCACGATTACGTTGGCGCTGTCGGAGCCGTTGTCAGAACGTTTCCGCGTTGAGCGCTTTGCACAGTGGAGCGCCTCTTATCCCCAATATGTCTATCAGATCAACAAGCGCAGCTTGCAACGCGTGGCCGAAGAGGGCATCACTGCCCAACGTGTGCTCGATTTCCTAAGGCAACGCAGCCGCAACGTGCCGGAAAAGGTGGCGACGGCATTAGCACGAGCGTGACGGCGTTGCGCGGCGCAAAAGCGAAGAACAAAGGTCGGGCGGCGGATTTGGTTACGCGAGTCCACATAATGGGGGCGTCCGACAGCTGACAAGGTCGTCCCTTGTCGTTGTCCCAGCAGTGTGATCGAGTTCCTTGCACAGACTACGGTCGATCCCCAATCCCTAGTCCCCGATCACCAATCACGGAGTCAAAATGAAAACCATCGGCTTACTCGGCGGCATGAGTTGGGAGAGCACTGAACTCTACTATCGCTGGATCAACGAAGGCGTAAAGCCCGGCTGGGCGGCCTCCATTCGGCGCGCATCGCAATGGTCAGCGTCGATTTTCAGGAGATCGAGATGCTCCAACATGCCGGTGACTGGGCGCGTTGCGGGCAG
Organism: uncultured Chloroflexia bacterium; assembly: GCA_963848115.1. Taxonomy (GTDB): domain Bacteria; phylum Chloroflexota; class Anaerolineae; order Caldilineales; family Caldilineaceae; genus JAWKOK01. The sequence goes on from CAWKCP010000027.1 coordinate 7,036, forward strand.
ATACTGGCCGAGTCGGCCCGCTCCATTGAGGCGGCGGGGGCCGACTTCCTGCTCATATGCACCAACACCATGCACAAGGTCGCACCCCAGGTCGAAGCAGCCATCGACATCCCCCTCCTGCATTTGGCCGACGCTACTGCCGAGCGCATCAAAGCTGCGGGCATGTCGACCATCGGCCTGCTAGGCACCAACTTCACCATGGAGCAGGAGTTCTATCGGGGTAGACTGGCCGAGAAGCATGGGCTCACCGTGCTGATTCCCAGTGAGGAAGATCGGCGGATCGTACATCGGGTCATCTATGAAGAGTTGGTGCTGGGGGTTGTCAAGGACGAGTCACGCCGCGAATACCTGCGCATCATCGACGATCTGGCGGCACGTGGGGCCCAAGGCGTCATCGAGGGCTGCACTGAGATCGTCTTATTGGTCCAGCAGGATCATACGTCAGTGCCGCTCTTTGATACAACAGCCATACACGCACAGGCGGCGGTCAAGATGGCGTTGAGCTGAATTCACGCAATGCCGGACGGTGGTGTTTGAGCAGCATCGCTAATTCACTCACACGACGATGGCGGCTGTGGCGTTGGGCTTGGCCGGGAATGTCTATGTCAATGCCGAGTTGCAGCGGGGCACGCTGATCTAAACTTGCCATCTTGCCAAAGGAGGAACACGTTGGATCTCAAAGATCTGCAATCCGCTATCGTGGCCAGACGAGCCGAACGCGGCTTCGTCACCGACCCGGTCAAGCTCTGTGTACTGCTCACCGAGGAGGTTGGCGAACTTGCGCAATTGATCAAGCGTACCTGGTCGCCCAATTATGAACCGCCGTCCGACCAGGATTTCGCCGAGGAATGCAGTGACGTGCTGATCATCCTCACCGCCATCGCCCATGAGTTCGGCGTCGATCTGGAGACGGCGGTCACTGGAAAGTTCTTCGAAAAAGACGAAATGCGCCGATGGGCGACAGCCCAAAACAACCGGAAAGAAACTCCAATGTCAAGCGTAGACAAAGCCGCACTTCTAAACTCGCTACCGGCGGAATGGCCCGAGGATCTGCTGCCGCAGATTCAGAAAATGGTCGCAAGCGGCGGACGCAAAGTCGTGGTGCTGGATGACGACCCCACCGGTACGCAGACCATCCATGATCTGGCGGTACTCACTCGGTGGTCCGTGACTGATCTTGAGCATGAGTTGACCTCGCAGGCCCCGGCTTTCTACATCCTGACCAACTCTCGCGCGCTGACCGGCGATGATGCTGCTGCGCTCAACGCCGAGATCGGACGCAACCTGCACGCTGCTTCGCTGACCACCGGCGTCGACTTCACGGTGGTCAGCCGCAGCGATTCGACGCTGCGCGGCCACTATCCCGGCGAGGTCGATGCACTGGCCGAGGCGTTGGGCGAAGCCACGGCTCCGCAACTGATCATCCCCTTCTTCCTGGAGGGCGGGCGCTACACCATCGACGATATCCACTATGTGGCTGAGGGAGATCAACTGGTTCCGGCAGGCGAAACCCAATTCGCGCGTGATGCCGCCTTTGGCTATCGCTCGTCCAACATGGCCCAGTGGGTCGAGGAGAAGACGGGCGGGCGGGTCGCCGCCGATGATGTGGTGACCGTCTCGTTGGTAGACATCCGCAAGGGCGGTCCGGAACGTGTGACCGAAAAACTAGTCAAGCTTGGTCAAGGCTCAGTCTGCGCGGTCAATGCCGCGAGCTACCGAGATCTCGAGGTCTTTGTGATGGGGTTGCTGACCGCCGAGGCCCAGGGCAAGCGTTTTGTCTACCGGACTGCCGCCTCTTTTGTGCGGGTGCTCGCCGGTATCGCCCCTCAGCCGTTGTTGGCGCTGGAGGAACTAGGCGTCGTCAGCGAGGCTGGTGCGCTTTTCGTGGTCGGCTCCTATGTGCCCAAGAGCACATCGCAGCTTTCCATCTTGCTGGAGCAGCCCAATGTTGCGCCGATTGAGGTGTCTGTTGGTCGATTGTTGGAAAAGACCGAGCGGAGCGGTGAGATAGCCCGCGCTGCGTCAGCCGCAAGCGCTGCCATTGCCGCGGGCCGCAACGCCGTCGTCTACACCAGTCGCGAGCTGGTCACCGGCGAGAACGCCGAGCAGAGCCTGGCCATCGGCAACATTGTCTCCGATGGACTGGTGCAGATCGTGCAGTCGATCACGGCCCAGCCGCGCTACCTGGTCGCCAAGGGCGGCATCACCTCCAGCGACGTGGCGGTTCATGGATTGGGCGTGGTGCGGGCGATGGTGCTTGGGCAGATTCTGCCGGGCATCCCAGTCTGGCGACTGGGTGAAGAGAGCCGCTTCCCCGGCATGGGCTACGTGGTCTTCCCCGGCAATGTGGGGGATGAGGATGGGCTGGCGTTGTTGGCGATCTGAGACGTGGAGAAAAATCTGCCACAGATGAACGCAGATTCGCACGGATGGGGCACAGATATTTGATGGCACGATAGAATCTCAGAAAAGAAATCTGTGTCTCGATCTGTGTTCATCTGTGGCTGATCATGTAACCCTACGCTCCATCACCCACCGACTGCAAGCGCTCGGCCTGATCGGCCTGGGCGAGCGCGTCGATGAACTCGTCGAGGTCGCCGTTGAGCACACTTTCCAGGCGATAGACGGTCAGGTTGATGCGGTGATCGGTGACCCGGCTCTGGGGGAAGTTGTAGGTGCGGATCTTTTCGCTGCGGTCGCCGGAGCCGATCTGGCTGCGCCGGGCCGCGCCGGTCTCTTCCATGCGCTTCTGCTCTTCGAGATCATAGAGGCGGGAGCGCAGGATGCGCATGGCCTTGATCTTGTTCTGGAGCTGGCTCTTTTCATCCTGGCAGGTGACGACCAGGCCGGTGGGTACATGGGTGATGCGCACGGCCGAATCGGTGGTGTTGACGCTCTGGCCGCCGGGGCCGCTGCTGCGAAAAATGTCAATGCGGATGTCGTTGGCGCTGATCTCGATCTCGACGTCGTCGATTTCGGGCAGCACGGCGACGGTGGCGGCGCTGGTGTGGATGCGTCCCTGGCTCTCTGTGGCGGGCACGCGCTGCACGCGATGCACGCCTGACTCATACTTGAGTCGGCCGAATGCGCCTTTGCCCTTGACGGCCACAATCGCTTCCTTGATGCCGCCGATGCCCGTTTCGTTGAGGCTGAGCAGCTCAATCTTGGCCTTGTGATTTTCGGCCCAACGCGAGTACATGCGATAGAGTTCGCCGGCAAAGAGACCGGCCTCATCGCCGCCTGTGCCGGCGCGGATCTCGACGATGGCGTTCTTCTCGTCATTGGGGTTGGTGGGAATCAGCAACAGCTTGAGTTTCTCTTCGAGCTGTGCGTATTCCTCTTCCAACTCGCCCAACTCCAACTCGGCCAATTCGGCCATTTCCGGATCGCTGTCGTCGACCAACAGGCGGCTCTCCGTGATACCCTGTGCTACATCTTGATAGCGGCGGAAGGTCTCAATCAGTTCGTTCAGATCGCTGCGTTCCTGCGCCAGTTCGTTCAGGCGCGTGTAGTTCGCAATGACTTCCGGATCGGCCATCAGTTGATCCAGTTCATCATAGCGTTTTGCGATCAGGGTCAGTTGGTCGGTTAATGTTGCCATAGGTTCACTTGTGTCGGTCAAAAATAGGCCCATTGATGGGCCGCAATTCATTAGCCAGTACGATTTTGGACTCGTCGAGCTATTTTGTGGGCATGTGGAAACCCGACCTCCGGGAGGTGTCCACAAAT
>CAWKCP010000028.1:0-213657 GCA_963848115.1 uncultured Chloroflexia bacterium
TCGCAGGGCATGCTCTTGCCCACCCGGTCCATGGTCTCGATGACCTCGTCCAGCGGAATGACGTGGTCATAGCCGGCCAGGGCCATGTTGGCGCAGGAGAGCGCATTGCTTGCGGCCAACACGTTGCGTCCCAGGCAGGGCACCTCGACCCGGTTGCCCACCGGATCGCAGATCATGCCCAGCGTGCTTTGCAGCGCCATCGAGGCGGCGCCGATGGCCTGCTTCGTGGAACCGCCGGCCAGCGTGACCAGCGCGGCCGCGGCCATGCCCGAGGCCGAGCCGCACTCGGCCTGGCAGCCGCCGACCTCGGCGGCAAAGGTGGCGTAGGCGGCGATGAAGACGCCGATCATGCCGGCGGCGAGCAGGGCACGCGTTGTTTCCTCGGTCGAAGCCCCCATGCCGTCTGCTGCGCCGAAGACAGCGCCGGGCAACGCGCCGCAGGCCCCTGCCGTCGGCGCGGCGATGATGACGCCCATGGAGCTCTTGGTCTCCATCATGGCCGTCGTGTAGAGGATCATGCGGTTGAGCGCGCCGCCGTCGAGCAGGGCTCCGCGCTCCATCATTGTCTTGAAGTTGCCTGCCTGACGCCCTAAGATCCGGTCGGCGTAGTCGGTGCCTTCGATGCCCTCGGCAATCGAACTGCGGAAGATCTGCCCCAGCGCCGTCATCTGCTGAAGTACTTGCTCGCGTGACATGCCGCCCCGAGCGCACTCATAGTCAATCGCCAGTTCCCAAAGCTTGAGCCCCTTGTTCTCGTTGTAGGCAAGCATCTGTTCGCAGGTGATGAAGGGCAGTTCCATGGTGGCGCTCGACAGAACGGGCAGTACCGGGGCTATCGATTTGACCGCTGAAATATCGGCAAGCGAGTCCAGTTCATCGAGCATCTTCCGTGCCAGCGGTCGCTGCGATTTCACTTCGATCAATTGCGCGTCAGATCCGGTGAGGAGGAGCGCCTTGTCCACGTCCAGGCTGTCGGTCGAGATACTCGGCCAACGCCTCACCGCCGGATCCGACGTAGAGGAGCGTTTCGTGGTAGTCGCCGAGCATGGAGAGCCGGACGCCGTCGATTTCGAGCACTTCAATGGCCCCGCCGCCGGTTGAGATGGCGACCATGGTGTGCTGTTCGGTGGCGTTGCTGAGCGTCAACTTGTAGGTGTTGGGATGCGAGGCGCCATAGGCGACGATTTCGACCGCGATATCGATGCCCGCTGTCATCGAGTCGCCGCCGGTGACGTTACCAAACGGGCATCATCCGCGTCCCAGCCCAGCAATCCGCCACAGAGGCCCATGTGAGAACCCTGGCTCTCGTGGGTGGTGGCCAAGCGAGCCGTTGGGATCGTACTCGAACCCGGACAGTTTTCAGATCGCCACCCATCAGATCCCGGGCCATGCGGCCGATGCGCAGCGCGGCCGCACAGTGGGAACTGGACGGCCCACGCATGACCGGGCCGATCACGTCGTTGAAGATGCTGGGGGCGTTTGGATTGATGTTGCCGCCGCTCGCGATCAGTGGAATTTCACCGTTATCTGACCATATTCATCGAATGTCCTCCTCGCAAGAGCCAGTTCGTTGCCTGTGCCCAGGTTCACGATTTGACCGGAATGGTACCCTCTGATTTCAGTGTAGCTTACCTACATCGGTTGGACCAACGACAAATCTGCATGATTGCGAAGTAGACCTGCTCAGGCTGCGCGGCCGAGTCCGTTCGGGGCTACGTGATGCGCCGACCTCCGGGAGGTGGTCAGGACCATGCTTGGTCTGACGAAGCGGTTCTGACCACCTCCCGGAGGTCTCTTGGGATGGTGCGTCTAGTCCTCGAACTGGGGACGAAAGCGGGCAAGGCAAGCTCCGCTAGGGCCGGCCTCGCTGACCCTTCCCTTTTTTGAGCAGCCGCTGCACTTCAAGCAGCTTAACCGGCTTGGCATACTGCAACAGCGATCATGAGTGGAGACTGGGGAGCAACATCTGTAAACGTAGTGCAAGAATGGTTGAAGGAGATGACTGTCACTTTGCCTTACCCAACTCGTGCAACCTTTCGTAGCCAGGGAATTTCAGCGCATGGTGGGCGTGTCCGCAAATAACGCTGAGAGGAAGAGGGGATCGTCACGAATGAATTCGAAATCGGGGTCGCTCTGGGCCAGATCCCGCTCTCTGGGTGCAATTGCAATCGCTTCGCGTAACAACGCTACCGCTTCCTGCACATCCCCACAGATGGCAGCTGAAACGGGCGCGGTTACTACGTGCTTTCCTTGGCGATGAGCGGACGGGCCAGAGCCACCTGCCGGGCATAGCCTGCCTCGTCACCGAGTTTGCGATAGCAGGCGGCCAACGACGCTTGCGGCAAGGCTTCTTTGGGGTCGAGGGCGATGGCCTGCTCGAAGGCGGCCAGCGCTTCCTCAGTATCGGCCCAGGTTGCCGTACACGTTGCCGAGGCCGTTGTGCGGGTAGGCGTATTTGGGGTTGAGGGCGATGGCCTGCTGTAGGCGGCCAGCGCTTCCTCGTATCGGCCCAGGTTGCGGTACACATTGCCGAGGCCGGTGTGCGGGTAGGCTAATCTGGGGTTGAGGGCGATGGCCTGCTAGAAGGCGGCGAGCGCTTCCTCGTATTCGGCCCAGGTTGCGGTACACATTGCCGAGGCCGGTGTGCGGGTAGGCTAATTTGGGGTCGAGGGCGATGGCCTGCTCGAAGGCGGCCAGCGCTTCCTCGTATCGGCCCAGGTTGCGGTACACATTGCCGAGGCCGTTGTGCGGGTAGGCGTATTTGGGGTCGAGGGCGATGGCCTGCTCGAAGGCGGCCAGCGCTTCCTCGTATCGGCCCAGGTTGCCGTACACATTGCCGAGGCCGGTGTGCGGGTAGGCTTCTTTGGGGTCGAGGGCGATGGCGCTCGAAGGCGGCCAGCGCTTCCTCGTATCGGCCCAGGTCATCGTACACATTGCCGAGGCCGGTGTGAGGGTAGTGGTTTCTGGGGTCGAGGATGATGGTCTGCTGCAGGCGGCCAGCGCTTCTTCGTATCGGCTCTGCTGCTTTGTGGGCGAGGCCGAGTTTATACCGAGCGTCAGATTTTCCGGCAGCCACCGTACAGCCAAAATCAATAATTCCTCAGCATCGTGTGAAGGCGTCGCTGCATCGCTGCTCTCCGGCCAGAGCAAGGTACCCGCCAATTTGGGGTACATTGACTCAGCGATCTGCTCTAGCAATCTGGATGCGTTCAGGCGCTTCAGTCGCAGTCTGTTGCAGCAACTGCACTGCTGCCGGTGTACTGCTTGCCGCGTATCTAACATCTGCCCGCGACTGCCAAGTCAGGATTGCCAGTCGTTCACTTTCGCCCTCGCCCGCCAGCAAGGGTTTCACTCTGTCCAGCGCCTGCAACAGGCCATCCTACTCTTCGGCATCGGGGGAGAGGCCGGTTCCGGCCTGCAACGCCTTCAGGCGGTTTTTGCCGCGGCGGCTCAGTTGCTCCTTCCAGCTTTGCGCCACACCCAGCAGGCCTTGACGCAGAGTGCGGCTGTAGGCCAGCCCCTCCACAAAACGGGGGATGAGCCAGTGCCAGCCTTCGCTTTCGTCCAGGGCAAAGTGGTGATCCACCAGGCGCAGCCAATCGCTTACCCAGTCCTCATCCTCACAGCGTTCCTCCATCAAGGGCAACTCCGCCTCGATTTGGCGCAAACGGAGGTGCAAAGCATCGGCGGCGGCCTTGTGCAGGCGGCAGATGGCGGGGTTATGACGCTGGTTGGACAATCGCAGATAGGCGCGGTAGAAAGGCGGCGGGTTCGTCGTGCAGCCGCGCCTCATCAAGATGTACCGAGGCGTAAAGCCGTTGCAGGCGGCCCAGTTCAGCGGGCAGATCGAAAGGTTCGTCATCAGGGCGCAGCATGGCCTCCAGCAGATCACGGTCGCCATCGGCCAGAGCCAGGGCGTACAGGGCGTGAAGATCGCCATCGTTTTTGATGGCGTGCAACAGATAGCGGCCCGTCATCTGCCCCACGATTGGCGGGCTGGCGTCAGTTCCACGTCTGATCCGGCTATCTCGGCCGATCCACAGCCACCGTTCCACATCTCTGCCGCCACCTTGATGGCCAGGGGGATGCCGTGGGTGGCGCTGGCTGATTGCCTGGGCCTCATCTTCGTCCAGAGGACGTTCAGGGGCGCGGATCGATGAAATAGTCTGGACATCGGTCAGGGCCAGTTCAGGTAGGTCATAGGGCAGAAAGGTGCAGAGAATTCCGCCTCATAGCCCAGAAATATTCCCGACCAAATCGGCGGCTCCGGCCAGATTGTTACGACCGCTCAGAATCCAGACCAGGCGCAGCCGCCCGCCTTGATCACGTCGTGCAAGAAGGGGAAGTCGACGACGTCAACGATTTCATAGGTGTCGAGTACCAGCAGAAGGCGTTTCCGCTTCGCTAATACGCGAGCCCTCGGCCAGCGCCCGCGCCAATTGCTCGCGCGGGTTGAGATAGGTCTCGTACAGGTCGGGCTTCAATTGCGCTTTCAGATGCTGTTGTGTGGCCCCATAGAGGCGGATGCTCTGTTCCACCGTCACTTTGAGGCCGACATCGGCGGCGGCCTGCACCCATTTCTCACCGGTTTCGCCGATCACAGGCGCTTGCATGCGTGTCAGCCGAGCAATAGCCGTGGCGCTGAGTCCGCGGAGTGGCGAAAGCGCCTCTGCCGCTCCCGCCAGGGCTTTGGCAGCGGCCTGTTCCGCTTCGCCGTGTTGTTCCAAGACTTTATGGTACGCTTTGAAGTGGCGTCCGTTTTGGCGCGTACGGCAGCGTCATGAATGCGGTCGTACACAGTTTCCGGCTGGACAAAATCCCGTCCTACCTGCAACTCCACCTCGCGTTTTCGTTCTCTTCCAGATCGATCCATAGGCATTGGAACGCGCCTTCGAAAGGAGGTTCCAGCAGGGCGATGTCGCGGAGACGCTTGCTCAGCGTGGTCTTGCCGATGCCACCGTCGCCGTAAAGCAGCGCCACATAGGGCAGGGCATCTTCATCACGCTCGGTTAGAATCTCATGTAAAGCCGCCCGAAACTCGCGTTGTTCGAGTGCGCGGCCCAAAAACAACTGGTAATCGACAAAGATGCGCTCGTTCATTTTCTCTCGTACCTCGTGGTGGCTGTTTGCAGCAGAAAAGAGTTGGCGAGAGCGTAAGGTAGTTTTGTTTACATTGTAACGAATTTGCCCGTTCTCCTCAACGGAGCCGGCAACGACGACGCTGAATCGCCGCGGAAATAGAAATGGTGCGGCGCCGACCTCCGGGAGGTGGTCAGCGACCACTTCGTCAGACGAAATGGTTGTGACCACCTCCCGGAGGTCTCTTGTGGTGAGCGCGCCTAGTCCTCGAACTGGGCAAGATACTGCCGCATTCCCTCGGGGATGGCCTGGGTATTGACCAGATAGTCTTGCAGATAGGCAACATACCGATCGGCTGTTCCGAAGTGAGTGATGATGAACTCGGCATCGAACTGTCGCCCGTCTCGTTCCCCGATCCATTCCAGATAGTTGGAATAGGGCCAGAGTTCAGGTTTGAGCGCAAAGCCATCCTTGACCGGGTTGACATGGATGTAGCGGCAGAGATGATGCAGATACGCGTCGTCGTCTACCAACTCGGCCCGAAAGCGCCCTTGAAAGAGCGCGCCTTGTCGCTGATGCCGGCGATTGAAGAACTGTGCATACCCATTGCAGGCATCCTGAATCACCAACCCGGCACGCTGTTCGCTCTCCTGCCGCATCAGAAAATGAAAGTGATTTGGCATCAAGCAGTAGGCAATCGGCTGCACTGTGTATTTTTCGCAGTATTTTCTGACCCGCAGCAGGAAGTCGACGTAGTCCCGTTCATCCAGAAAGATGCTCTGACGATTGACGCCACGGTTGTAGAGGTGATAGTAGCACCCCGGTCCAAATTGAGTTGTTCGTGCCGGCATGCTCTCTCTCCGTACGTGAGATAACGGCTGTCGCTGGCAAACGCCGCGAGACCTCCGGGAGGTGTCCCCCTACACATTTCTCCAGCGAACTGGTCAGGGGGACACCTCCCGGAGGTCGGCTCACCACGATTGGCAGCCTATTCTACCAAACCTCTACACCGTGTGCAACGCATCCACCGGTTCCATCTTGGCCGCGAAACGCGCCGGATAGAGCGCCGAGAGCAATACGATGCCCAGCATGGCCAGCGATAGCTTGATCACGCCGGCGGGCACAAACTTGGCGTACATCACGCTGGGGTAGGCGAATCCCTCGGCCATGCTGGCGATCTCATCATCGATGACAATGCCATTGACCGACATATACCAGATCGCCAACGCCCCCAAGGTGACGCCGATGATGGTGCCCATCAGTGCCAGCGTACCCGCCTCCAGCAGGATCATGGCCATGATCTGGCGACCTTTCATCCCCAACGCAGCCAGGATGCCCAGCTCGCGTGTGCGCTCGAAGACACTCATGAGCAGCGTGTTGGCGATGATCACGGCCACGATCACGATGACGATGCCATAGATGAAGGCATAGACGGCACTGCCCTGTTCAAGGGCAGCCAGCACCAGTTCATTCATCTCTTTCCAGGTCACCACGCTGCGGCCCGGGCCGGCCAGCGCAGCCGCCACCGGATCCGCGGCCTCGGCATTGTCGGTCAACAGGATCACGGCACTGATGCGGTCACCGGCGTTGGTCATCGCCTGCGCCTTGGAGAGCGGCATATAGACCGTTCCCGCATCGTAGGCAATCAGCCCGGTGGAGAATACGCCGCGCACGGTGAAGATGTCTTCATCCATATCGCCATCGGAGGTGCCCACCAGCAGGCTGACCCTGGAACCGGGACCAATGCCCAGATCTTCGGCCAGCTTTCGGCCGATCAGGATGCCCTCACGGTCGTCCGCAGCCAGGTATTCCCCGGCCACCAAACCCAGGCGGATCGGGTCGTGGAAACTTGACGCCGGATCGATGCCGGTGACGCTCACGCCGAGCGAATCGTCGGCTGTGTTCACGAAACCGCTAGGCCCACAACACAGGCGCAACTGCGGTGACGCCGTCGAGTTGGGCTGCGGTTGCCAGCAGTTCATCGCTCTCATCCAGCAGGTCTTGCCACTCCAAGGAAGCCTTCTTGACGTCATAGCTCTCGGCCCGCACCTGTACGTGGCCGGTATCCAGGCTGATGGCGCTGGCGATTGCACTGTCAAACACGCCCGCGATCAGGCCATTCATCAGAATGATCAAGGCCAGGCCAAGCACCATCGCCAGCATGGTCAGCACGGTCCGTCGCCGGTTGCGACCCAGATCTCGATAGGCGATCGTCCATAAGTCTTCTGAATGCCATCACACTCCTCACCATCTCTGTTTGTCTAGTCCGTTCGTCCATAACGCTATTGCGGGAACGTGAATTTGCCACAGATGGACACAGATAAATAACTGATACTCACAGATGAAATTTGAACCACTCCTTTGCTGTCAGAATTCTAATCTGTGGTTTTCCGGAACGCCTCTCTGTGTCCTCTGTGCTGTAAAAGCTTTTCAGAGGGTCATCTACAAATGATGCAGCGCCTCAGCCGGCTCTTTGCGCGAGGCTTGCCACGATGGAATCAATGCGGCCAGCGTCGTCATCGCCACCACAATGACGCCTTGCTGAACGATGCCCAGCGGGTCGACGGAGGCATACATGGCGTCGCCCATCAGTGCATAGACTTCACCCATGTCCGAATAGGCCGTCATGTCATACCCGCCGGCCGCGTTGAAGGCGAGAATCGCCAGCCAGCCCAGTGTGCAGCCGATCACGGCCCCCACCAGGCCGATGACCGCGCCCTCCAGCAGGAAGAGGCCCATGATCTGACGGCCTTTCAGCCCCAGTGCGGCCAATACGCCCATCTCACGCGTGCGTTCGTAGACGGCCATCATCATCAAGTTGAGGATGCCGATACAGGCAATCGAAATGAGGATAAAGCCAAAGACGCTCGCCATCTGCCGCGACATGGCCATCGACGATGTGAGTCCGGGATTGAGGGTCAGCCACGAATCGACCTCGTAGCCCTGCAAGTCGGATTGGAGGTCACTGATCACCTGATCTTCCGTACCCACGGTGTGCAGGGCAATGGTCACTTCTGTGGCCTGATCGCGCAGATTGTAGAGATCGCCCGCTTCGGCCAGGCTGATGAAGACCAATCCTTCCTCGGCATCGCCCATCCCCAGATTGAAGATGCCGGCAATCGTCATCGTGCGCTGACGCATGGTCTCATTCTTGCTGCGTCCGGCCATGGTCGATGCGGTCACCGACGCCGGCTTCCATTTCGTCGGCCAATGTACTGCTGATCAGGACCATATCCTGGTCGTCGTCGTGGAGGAAGCGACCGGCGACGATGGTCTCGGCAATCAGGCTGGTCGGCTCCTCCACTGAGGGTTGGATGGCCGTGATCGCCACCGGATAGGTCTCGCCGCGTGCATTGATCATGCCGCCGGTGTTGATGCGCTTGGATGCCAGCAGCACCTCCGGATGGGCGCCGGCAATCTGCACCACTTGGTCGGCGTTCTCTATCGGCAGCAGCGGCAGTCGATTGGCTTTGGCACGGTAACCAGGGGCGTGGACCTGTACGTTGCCGCCGTACAGACGCACCGCATTGCCGTAGGTAACCTGGATGATATTCCCATACAGACCATCGGTGAAAACCAACAAGATCAAGCCAATCACAATGGCGATCAGCGCGATGATGGTACGGCGCTTGTTACGCCATACATTTCGCCAGGCCAATTTGAAGTACTTGAATATGCCCATCTTATTCTGCTTCAATGTCCGCATCAATGTCAACGTCAGCGCTCATGCCCCAGCGCAGATCGGACGGTTGCTGCTCGAACTCGATGACGACCGTGTAGACCACATCGCCGCCAATCACGTTGGCTTGGGGCGCAATCTGCACGACCTCACCGGGATACTCCTCATTGAGCGGCTTGACAAAAATGCTTGCCGGTTGTCCAACGGCAACCCGCGCCACATCGCGCTCGCTCAGATCGGTGGTCTCCATGCGCAGATGGTCCAGATCGGCCATGGTCAACACTGACACGCCGGGCTGCACCGCCTCACCGGGATTGACATGGACAGTCGTGACCGTCCCGTCAAAGGGCGCACGCAGTGTTTTGGCGTCCAGCGTTGCCTGGGCGCTCTTCAGCCCGGCTTCCGCCTGGGTGACCGCCATGGCCGCGGACGCGATCTGCGCATCACTGGCGCCCGCGGTCAAGAGATCGAGATCGGCCTGGGCGCTGCGTACCTGGGCTTCGGCTTCGGCCACCTCATTCTCGCTGCCGGGCGTCAACAGCCGATCCAACTCGGCCTCGGCGCGCTGGATGCGCGCTTGCGCCTCCGCCACCAGGTCGGCATCCGGCGCGGCGTAGAGTGCGTCGTAGGATGCCTGGGCAGCCTCCAGGGTGTTGGTCGCCTGCTGCAACTGCCGGCTCTCCGGCTGGGCACTGACATCGCTCGCCAGGCGACGCCGTTGTAGGCGGACTGGGCCTGTTGCACGGCGGCTTCGGCATTGGAGAGGGCCACCAGGGCGTCGACTCGTTCAGATTCGCGCGGGCCGTTGAAGAGCTGACTGTAGGCAGCCTTGGCGGCGCGCACTTCAGACTCGGCCGCGGCCACGGCTTCAGGCCGAGCACTCTCGGCCAGTTGCGCCAACCGGGCTTCAGCCGCGTCCACGTTGGCCTGCGCCCGCTCAATCTCTTCGAGACGTGCGCCATTCGTGATGTCTTCCAAGCTTGCCTGCGCCTCGAAGAGTGCAGAGCGCGCCTGCGCCGCCGCGGCCTCGGCTTCGGCGGCGTCCAACACGATCAGCACGTCGCCTTCGGCCACCGGCGCGCCACGCTCAACCGCAACATCCTGCACCCGACCGATGTAGGAAAAGGCCAGTTCAGCCATCTGCGCCGGTTCAATGTTGCCGGATGCGCGCACTGCGCCCCCGCCGTTCAATTTGAAATCGGGCAACGGAGTGGCGGCAGGTGTTGGCGTCGGCGTGGGATCCGAACTGCATCCGGCGCGAAAAGCGTCACGAAGAGCAAGGCCAAGACTACTGGCCATGCTCTTTCGGCCCCCCTGCCCCCAATCCTGGGGGAGACATTACCCACTCCCGCCTCACCCTGCTTCGCCTCCTGGACGGAGGCTCCGCGTCCCTCTCCACCTGGTGGAGAGGACAGCCATGGCGCCTGAAGCGCCGTGGCAGGTGAGGCTCCCGGACATGCCTTGGCCCCTCGACTCCCGATCCTGGGGGACACATCGGGCCACCCGCTTCGCCTCCCCTACGGCGCCTGAAGCGCCGTGGCAGGGTGAGGCCCCCGGCGGCGAGGTCTTACGCGGCAATGCTTCGCGAACCAAGCGTTCCCCCAACCTTGGTGGGCTAGGGGGGCGACACGGCGATTACGGACGTTCATTCTTCTCTCCTCAAGCGATGTCGCCGTTGTAGGTGCCATGGTCGACGATCTTGCCGTCCACCATTTGGATCGTGCGCCTGGCGTAGTTCATGACGCGCGGGTCATGGGTGGCGAAGATGAAGGCCGTGCCCGTCTCCTCGTTGAGCTTCTGCATGATGTCCATGGCCTGCTCGCCATTGGCTGTGTCCAGATTGGCGGTCGGCTCATCGGCCAGCACCACTGCCGGTCCGGTGGCCAGGGCACGGGCGATGGCCACGCGCTGCTGCTGGCCGCCGCTCAACTGATCTGGGCGATGGTTGGCCCGGTCGGCAAGGCCGACGGCCTCCAGCATGGCCGACACGGTTTCCTTGCGTTCGGCCCCGCCCACGCCGTTGAGAAGCAGCGGCAATTCCACGTTTTCGTAGGCGTTGAGCACAGGCACCAGCGCGAAAAACTGGAAGATGAAGCCGATCTCTTCCCGGCGCAGATCGGCGCGCTTGTTGGCGTTGAAGCGAGTCACATCCGCCCCATTGATCAAGATCGCACCGCTGTCCGGCTTGTCGAGACAACCCATGAGTTGCAGCGTGGTCGTCTTGCCCGAGCCGGACGGTCCGACCAGCGCCGTGAATTCGCCCGGTTCGATGCTCAGGCTGACGCCATTCACGGCGTGCGTCACCACCTCGCCGATGGTGTAGGATTTTGTGATGTTGTCGAGCTCGATAACTGCCATTTGGATTCTCCTGGAATCAGGCCGTTTGCCCATTCACGAACCATGATTTCGTAGGGTTGACCCTTACGGTCGCTCGTTGTGGTGAGCGGGCGGGGGCAAGCCCCGCCCCTACGATAGACGATCGTTGACCGGACAATTGGTGTCAGATATTTCTAATTCACGTCAACTCATTTTGAAGTCGTTTTGCACGAACAGCTTACCGACTACAACGAATGCAACGCGTCCACCGGCTCCTGTCGCGCGGCGTACCAGGCCGGGTAGAGAGCGGCGATCAAGGTGATGACCAACGTCCATGCCGAGAGCGAGATCATGCCGAGCGGGTGGAACTCGGCGTTCAGGCTGGCGCCGATGGCCATATTGGCCGCGGCCGCGCCCATGTCGCCGGTGGGGATGCCGTTGGCCGCCAAGGCGGCCACGCCGGCCGCGCCGATCAGATTGCCCAGAATGACGCCAAAGATGCCAAGAATGAGCGCCTCCAGCAGGAACATGGTCCTGATCTGGCGGCGCTTCATGCCCAGCGCTGCCAGAATGCCGATCTCCCGAATGCGCTCGAAGACGGCCATCAGCAGCGTGTTGGCAATGATCACGGCCACGATCAGGATGACGATGCCGTACATGAAATTGTAGAAGCTCATGCCTGTCTCAAAGGTCTGAATTAACATTTCATTGAGACTGCGCCATGTCAGCGTGCTGATCGCCGGGTTTTGTAGGGCAGCGGCCACGGACTCGGCGTCTTCCTCGTCATTGAGCCACATGGTGACCGCACTGGCACGCCCCCCAGTGTTGGCGAAGGCCTGCGCCTTGGAAAGGGGCATAAGCAGCGAACTGTCGTCATAGCTGAAGACGCCGGTTTCGTAGACGCCGCGTACTGTGAAGTTGCTTTCGTCCGGCTGGCCGTCCGAGTTGATGATGGCCACGCTTACACTGTCGCCCGCGCCCAGGCCCAGACTCTCTGCCAGCCGCTTGCCGATCAGGATGCCGCTGCGATCATCGGCGCTCAGATATTCGCCGCTGATCATGCTGTCTCGAAATGGCGAATAGATTTTGGAGTCAGTCTCCACGCCATAGATGCGTAGGCCAACCGACTCGTCGCGTGTGTTGAGATAGCCGTTGGCCCAGAGCACCGCCGCGGCCGCATCCACCTCATCCAGTGCGTTGGCCTGTTCAGCCAGATCCGTGGGGCTCTCCAGCAGATCTTTCCAGAGCAGGCTCGTCTTCTCAACTTCATAGGTCGGCGCACGCAACTGCAAATGCCCGCTCTCGAGCCGAATTGTATTCTCCAGCGTGTCCCCAAAGTAACCGGTGATAAATCCGTCCATCACGATCAGCAACGCCAGCCCCAGTCCCACAGCTAAGACCGAGAAGAACGAGCGCCGACGATTGCGCCACAAGTCCCGCCAGGCGATGGTCCATAGTTTGCGTAGTGCCATTTCAGTACCTCTCTGACAATCGGTGACAGGGTGACAGAATGGTCGTTCCATGTCTCAAGTCTTTTCACCCTCTCACCCTGTCACCCCCTCATCTTGTCATTGTTTTTCTTAGACAGTCCCGTTCACAACGCCCCCAGCTACACATGATGCAGTGCCTCTGCCGGTTGCTTGCGTGATGCCGTCCAGGCTGGATAGAGTGAGGCGAGCATGACGATGAAGGTCACCAAAATGCCTCGGCTGATCACATCGGCTGGGGAGACGTAGGGATAGAGGCGGTCACCCATCAAAGCCGTCATTTCACCCATGCCGGAAACAAACGAGATGTCGATGCCCGTCCGGCCCACCCATGCCAACAGCGCCACGCCGGCCAGGCAGCCGATGGTTGCGCCCAACGCACCGATGAAGGTGCCTTCCAGCAGGAAGAGGCCCATGACCTGACGGCCCTTCATGCCCAGTGCCGCCAGCACACCCATTTCACGCGTGCGCTCGAAGACGGCCATCAACTGAATATTGAGGATGCCGATGCTGGCCACAATGATCACGATCAGCCCGATGACGGTGGTGAAGGCCAGTTTGGTGGTCAACGTCTCCTTCACCTCCGGCTGCAACGAATCCCACGTGTCGATGTCGTAGCCGGGCAGCATGGCCACCAGCGCCGGCATGACTTGAGACTCCTGACCTACTGACTGTAAATTGATGGCCACCTCGGTGACCTGGTCGCGCAGGTTGTAGAGATCTTGTGCCTCGTCTAGGGTCATGAAGATCGTGCCTTTTTCCAGCTCGCGCATGCCGATGTCATAGATGCCGACGATGGTCATGGTACGCTGACGCATCTGTTCCTGCTTGCTGCGCCCGACCACATTGATGCGATCGCCGACGCCCGCTTCGAGTAGATCGGCCAGCCCGCGGCCGATGAAGATGGCGTCGCCCTCGCCGGGGCGCAGATAGCGTCCTTCGGCCACGTTTTCGGCCTGAATGCTGAATGTCTCTTCGACTTCAGGCTCGACGGCGTTGATCACCACCGGGAACGCGCCTTCGCGACTGCTGACGATGCCGGCCGTCTTGATGCGCTTTGCGGCGGAGACAACCTCGGGCTGGGCCGTTGCCGCGTTCACGACCGCATCTGCATCCGCCAGGGGCAAGATGGGTAGACGCCTGGCCTTCTCCCGGTATCCGGTATCGTGGGCTTGGATGTTGCCGCCATAGAGCCGTACGGCATTGCCGTAGATGGCCTGATCCGAGCCGGCAATGAAGCCGTCAAAGAAGAGCAGCAACACCAGGCCCAGCACAATGGCGATCATAGCGATGAGCGTCCGTCGCCAGTTGCGCCACATGTTGCGCCAGGCCAATTTGATGTACATAATCATGCGTGTCCCTCCTCGCTAATTCACCGCGCATATCGCGGATCTGAGTGCAATCCGCGGAATCTGCAGTCAATTCTGCGCTCGATTTCCCAGGCCGAATTCAATCATTTGTAAAAGCTGCTCATACATCTGCTCGGCCTCTGGGAAGTCAAAGATCCCCTGCTCACCCTGCCACTCTGAGCCGTGGTCGGCCACGATGCGCTGCACGATGTAGCGTCCCAATTCAGACATGATCACGCGAAAGACAGTGGCGGCCATTTCGTCATCTAGGTTGGCGTCGATATCTCCTTGGGCTTTGCCCAGGGCGACCAGGCTCAGGTAATAGTGCTGTGCGCTCTCCATGGCCTGGGCGAAGATCTTGTTTCCATCGGCGCTGCCATTCAACATGCGGTAGCCGATACGACTCAATCGGGGGTAGGCAAGCTCAAATTCGGCGCTGATTGGCGATCATCCAGCGCATGTAATTGAAGATGCCGATATTCTCTGGATCGGGGTGATCCAATGAGAATGCCTCCGCCTTGATCTCGGCAATGTAGCCGATGAGATAGCTGGAGAGGTCGTCCTTGTCTTCGAAATATTGGTAGAAACTGCCTTTGGCGATGCCGGCACGTGCCACAATCCTGGAGATTGAGACGTTGGCGTAATCATTGTCGGCGAATTCATCGATGACGACATCAAGGATGCGCCGGCGTTTGTCGTCGGGTAGATTAAAGAATGTCTCTTTCGGCATGGCGTCAATCCTGACAGAATTGGGAGTGAATACGGTGTGACTGATCGGTCACATGACTGGTTAGTCACATTCTATTCCAAAAACATCCAGTTGTCAATAGGATGCTGAGAAATTCCCAGAAACTTATTGTTGGGTTTTGCGGTGAGAGCGTACTTCTATGAGGAGGATCGGCGCATGTTGAGATCGATATGGTCAATGCCAGAACCAGGATTTTCGTATAAAAAAGAGGTCGGACCCTTGTGAAAGTCCAACCTCTTAATTTCTATTCCAAGTCTATCTGCGTTAGTTGCTGCGTCGACGGCGCCGATTTCGATTGCCGCCGGAACGGCCATTGCCACTGGAATGTGATTTGCTTGACTGTTGCTTGGGTTTGGACGCGGCTGTTTCGACCGGCCCGGCAATGGGTGCATGCAACATCTGCTGGTAGTAGTCGTCCAACAGCATGGCCATGATGGCAGACTCGTCTTCGTTTTCGGCCAGGCTGCGCGCCAGCGGTATGAATCGACGGCTGCGTTCCGCCTGAAGACTATCTCGATCACGTAGCCGCGCTTCAAGCAGGGTGGTCAAGCGCTCGGTGACGACGGATTCGACATCCTCATCGGTCGGCAGCGGCACTTCACGCATTTCAATTTCATACTGTTTGGCGATGCGGGCGATGGCTGGACGATCCATCATGCGCACCAGCATGACCGCGGTGCCGGTCGAGCCTGCGCGCCCGGTGCGTCCGGCACGATGGATGTAGCTCTCAATGTCTTCCGGCGGCTCATATTGGAAGACATGCGAAAGCTCGGGGATATCGATGCCGCGTCCGGCGACATCGGTCGCCACCAGAAAGCGGAGTTTGCCTTCACGCACGCGTTGTAGAACCCGCTCGCGATCATTCTGTGACAGGTCGGCGCTGAGTTCGTCGGCATCGTAGCCGAAGCGTTGCAGCACAACCGATAGGAAATGGACGTCAACTTTGGTGTTGCAGAAGATGATGGCCGATGTGGGGTTCTCGACCTCGATGATGCGGACCAGGTTGCGCTCGCGCCCCATGTCGGGTACTTGATAGTAGACGTGGTCGACGTCGGTCACATGGACGTGGTCGCTGCTGAGCGAAAGGAATTCCGGATCGACCATGAACTCGCGTGCCGTGCGCATTACGTGGTAGGGAAAGGTCGCAGAGAACATGCAAGAGTTGAGCTTGCGATCCGGCAGGTAGCGCTGCAGTTCGCGCATGTCCGGGTAGAAGCCCATGGAGAGCATGCGGTCGGCCTCGTCAAAGACGAGCATCTTGAGGCTGTCAAGATTGAATGTGCGCCGCAGCAGATGGTCGAGCACGCGGCCGGGTGTGCCGATGACGATGTGGGCGCCCTTCTTCAGCGCCTCGTTCTGTTCGCCGTAACCGACGCCGCCATAGACGGCCACGCTGCGCAAGTGGGTGCCGCTACAGAGGAGTTTGGCCTCCGCAGCTACCTGCCGGGCCAGTTCACGCGTGGGCACGAGCACCAGCGCCTGGCATTTGTTGCTCTTGGCATTGAGCCGTTCCAGCATGGGCAGCAAGAATGCACCAGTCTTACCGCTGCCGGTGCGGGCCTGAATCATCATGTCGCGGCCGGCCAACATGTAGGGCATTGACCGTGACTGCACGGGCATCAACGTCGTCCATCCGGCACGGGCGACGGCATCCTGTTGCGACTGGGACAATTCTTCAATCGTTACTTCGGGTAGGGCGTTCTGGGGTTCTTCGATCACGGGGTTTGTTGGGTTACTCAAATTTCTCTCATTTCTTCGGTCGGTCTGCCGAAGGGCAGACAGTTAGCTTCATTACGTAAAATCTCCACCAATTTTACCACAGGTTGGTGAGAATGGCGGTTCCTACTGAGCGCTGGGTGCTGTGTAAGATCTCTGGAGAGAATCACTTCCTGCCACTCGAACGTTCTGGTTGCTTGCGAAGAACCCACCGTCCGAATCCCTGCTTGACTGCGATTATGTTACGCAACACACAGCAAAACCGGATCCCCATGGATCCGGTTTTGCTGCACGCCCAACTGCTGTCGAAATCATTGAATATTCAGAATGGCTGAATCATCGTCTCACTTGCCACCACCACCACCACCACCCCGCCGCCATTACCTCCAGAACCACCCCCGTTACCAGAGCCACCGGAATTGTCGGAACCGCCGCTGCTACCTGAGCTGTCGTTTCCGCCTCCGGCATCACCCTGGACCTGCGTGCTTTTGCCGGGATTCCCAGACCTGTCCCCATCTTTGCTATCGGTGGGCGCAGTTGATTCTTCAGCGTTCCCATCTTCATCCTGTGGCCCGTTGCCGTCCTGTGGCCCGTTGCCGTCTTGCGGGCTGTCTTCGTCCTGTGGCCCGTTGCTGTCCTGCGGGCTGTCTTCGTCCTGTGGCCCGTTGCCATCGTGTGGTCCGTTACCGTTTTGCGGGCTGTCTTCATCCTGTGGCCCGTTGCCATCGTGTGGTCCGTTACCCTCTTGCGGGCTGTCTTCGTCCTGTGGCCCGTTGCCATCGTGTGGCCCGTTACCGTCTTGCGGGCTGTCTTCGTCCTGTGGCCCGTTGCCATCCTGTGGCCCGTTACCATCCTGCGGACTGTCTTCGTCCTGTGGCCCATTGCCGTCCTGCGGGCCATTCGGACTTTGCGACTCCTGCACACCATTCGGCCCTTCGGACTCCTTGTCGCCCTCTAGCTTCTTCGTTCGTTCCTGTGCTTGAAGTTTTTCGCGGTTGAGTAAATGTTCGGCTTCTTCAATGGTGATCGCACCCTCGCCAACCGCGTTCATAACAGCGTTCTCGTACGCTGCTCTGAACCGTTCGCTGAGCATCGTTCGGTCGATCCCCAGTTGGTCCAGAAGCTCTGAAAACTCGATGCCTTCTACACGGGTGTTCTGCCATTCTTCAACGGTGATGCCCAGCGCTTCGGCAATCAGCGCATCTCGATCGATAAATTGTGCCAGCTTCAGCGATGCGTTTGCCCGAGCCGTTATCTGCTCGCCGGCAGCTTGGTCTGGTGGATTCGCTTCGCCGGGTGACGATGGCCCAGCGCAGCCATGCGCCTGCCGGGAGTGCTGTCAGCACAAGCGACAGCGCGAGGATAGCCACCAATGCGAGGGCGTTGAGATAGCACTTCGGTGGAGTGTATCGTCTCAATCTTGAAAACATGAGGAGCTTCCTTTCAGATTTCGTGGTTCGGAGAACGTCGATTCGTGCAACCTGTTGATGTCGTCGGCGAGCATGCTACATCAAGAATAACGATCGTTTCCGAGATTCATTACAGTTTCTCTGTAGGGAAATCTGAAAGAGGAGTTTTCCATTCGCCAACGGTAGGGCGATATCAGGAATACGCTGATAACTCTACAGCCGCCCTCCCTCCCCCCCTCACCTCTCAGGGAGTGCAGGCAATTGAAGTCGTCGGATTGCCTGCGATGACTCACGATACGGCGCATGTACATCACAGCCGTCCGTTGCCCTTGGCGTTTGATGATGAGGTCCCTCACGCTGCGAGGGGTTGGATGAACCCTGGCCTGCATTGTCTCCTGTATCATCGCCTTCAGGAGGCGCAGGGGCATTGGATGGCGGGTTGGAGTCAGGCTGTGACGTGTCGGCCTGTGAGGGCTCAGGCTCTGGCTGCGCCGCAGATGGATCAGTAGATGATGGCGCCGATGCTGGATGACCGTTGCCTTGATGGTCGTCTTCTTCGCGCCATTGTCCCTCGTGTATGTCAGAGGCCGGATTGCCGCTTGAGGCATTCGATCCGGATTGGGAATGGTCTGATGGCAGGCCAATGCCGGCGTTCGTTCCGCGGGCTGCTGCAAGGGGGGCGACTCTTGCGACTGTGGATCCTGCTTTGGCAGAAACATTGAATTATGTCCCATAGACTCATCACTCGGCGCTGATGATCTTCGCGGAATGGCATCTGCTGGCCGATCGACGAGTCCCGGAATTGGCACGACACCCGGGGCGCTGATCGGCGCCTGTGGACGCGGCCGAGGTCAAGGCTTGTCAGTAGCATCTGGACAATCGACGCTGCCGGCGGGAATAGATCAGTCGTATTGGACTGGCCGTCGTTTCGTTGCGGCGCCGAAGTCGCCTGATGCCGTGATTGTACGGTCGCTGGTTGAGCATGTGCGGAGGTCGATGGACGGGTTCCTTGCTGATTGTTCGAGGGGCCGGCAATCGCCGGTGCAGGCGGAACCTCCAGATCTGATCGGGTAGAGAATCCACTGCCGGTTGAGGATCGGAGGATCATTCGGCTCCCCCATCGGTTCAGCGCGGGGTGATGTTGCGCCTTGCTCTTGAGCCAAACTCTTTTCAGATGTTGATTGGCTGGTGCGCGGGAGCGACGTTGGCGATGGCAGACGTGTCGGCTGTGGTTCTGCCGGCGTCAATTGCTCGATGTCCATCTTGGCCTGCTGAGCCGGCAGCAATGCTCTGTTCTATTGCCGGCATGACGCCCAGAATCTGACCCATGGGCCGATAGCACTGACAGTCGTTGTGACTGCGTCTCCGAGAGCGCCCAAAACGTCAAACGTCAATGCATCGACTTGGTCAGGATCGCTTTCCAGAAGCCCCAACAGGCTGACGGTCAGTGCCGAAATCTGCCCAGCATATTGATCGGCTGCCATTGCCAACTCGGCTTCTTGGTTAGGATCCAGGCAGCCGGGACATCTTCATCAATGCGACGGTTGGCAAAGGTCACGTGCAGTCGTACATCACCGGGAATCGTCGGCAACACGAAGGATGGATGTTTCGAGTGTGCGCTTGACAGGGTAGAGCGTGTCCCCTGGCAGTGAGCCCTCTGCGGCCAGGGCAATACTGCCGCCCAACGCCAGCGTGAGAACAGCAGCCATCGTGACGATCCAGCTTACCTGTTCGCTCGTCAGAACATTATGCAAAGCACGCCAATGCTCGGTGCTGTGGGGCACGCAGCGCGTTCACTTGGCGATCCAGCACCAATGCTATTATCGATAGTCGCGTTCCTCCAAGAAACGCAGAGATATGATCTGCTGGTAAGAGGGTTTCAGTTGATTGATAGCGCTGTGTGTATGGTCTCGCTGCGTTCAGATCGACAGCAACATTTCCTCCGGCGACGCCCGCCCGTCGACCAGGCGCCATTGGCTGTCGATGTCAGTTGTTTCCTTATGGGTGCGGTAGTAGTCGATGACCGTGTTCCCGGCGATGCGATAGAGCCAGGCTGGAAACGGGTTGTTGGTGGGCTGATAGCGTTCCAGGGCCTGCCATGCCTTTCGAGCGGATACGATCTGGGTCAAGAAATTCTCAACTTCGTCCACATCGTTGACACGATGTTGGATATCGCGCAGAAGATCGCGTCGAGGTTACGCTGATACAGTTCGCCGAACGCTTCTTCATCGCCGGTCTGCGCCAGTCAGATGATCGGCTTCTGTGGTCGCTGTCTTATTGTTTGCTTTGCTGTTCGTCGCCATATTGTTCAATCGTCAGATACGCCTCGTCGATCTTGCCATGTAGTCACGGTGGATGGACATCAGATTGCTAAACTGACTAACGAACGAATTGCCAGATCATTACACGGTTGCCTCAATGCATCCATCCAGAGGCGAGCGCAAAGCACGGGCATGTCATAGTAGCGCGCAAAATTGTTAAAGATTTGAATGAGAGAATGAGAATTGGTCAGAAATTGTGTCTTTTAAGGAGGGAGGGACAAGAATAAGGGCACGAGAATCAAGTGAAGGGCCATCCCCGTTCGACCGGAGCAGCCAACGAGCACGCTAAGGCTCCCACCATTGCCATTGTCTCCAGACCTTGTAGGAATGTCCCCAAAATACGAAACTCATTGCGGTCCATCTCGATCACGCCGGCCCCGGCCATGCTGCGCAACGCACGACTACTGAGCACCCCATTCGGGGACCGTGCCTCGCCGCACCACGGCTAGTTCGGTTTGCGTTTGCCAGCGTTTGCGTGTCATCGCGCCGTCGTCGGATTCATCCAACAGCATACACGCTACCCACGCTTCCACCGAATGCGGATCGGTTTCGGCCACCAGCGAGACCGGGATTGAGATTGACCACGATCTGCGATGCTCTCGATGACGTGGGCGGCAACCTCCGGATGGGACGTGAGCAGTTGTCGCATGGCGGCCTGCGGGATGCGCCAGAGCGCGGCCACTTCCAGGGCAATGGCCGTGGCTGGATTCACGTCATTGGCAAAGACGCTCAGCTCGTTGAAGGTCTCGCCTGGCCCCAGAAAGCACAGATCTGCAGGCAGTCCAGTGAACTCTGCTGACCTTCATCCAGCCATATTCAAGATAGTAGATAGCGGTCGCACGCTCACCTTCCAAAAAGACAATAGCGCCCGGCGCATACATACGCCGAATGGCGTTATACGCCCCAGGTACTAGGACGACATCGTCAAGCGTGTTCAGAAACGCCATAGGCGCGCAGTTTTTCGATTGTGATCTGCATGTTGGGCGGCTTCAAAATTATCGTATTGTGGTTACTTCGGTGACTCAACTGCAAAATGGGGTATAGCAGCCTGTGCGGAGAGAAGGCCGATAAGACCATGGATAAGGGCCAGTTGACGGCCTTAAAGCCGCTGCGGCAAGCATTAAAGAGTTTGGGGAATCGAATGCTTGAACAGCAGCCTTAAGACCGCCGGCCATCGCACCGACAATCGGGAATGGCTCGTTGCCGCTTCAACCGCGTCCGGCAGCGGCTCGTCCGGCGACTCATGAGAGAGATCCTGCTCGCAGGCGAAGAAGCGGATAAACGGCCGCCGCTTCGTGCGTCGTGGTCGCGGATGGTCCCGCGCAGCACCGGATACGCTGCTTCCAGCGCATCCAGAACAGCACGCTGGGTCATCGGACTCGGCCACAGCAACTCGACCTCTTTGCCGACGCGCCAGATTGCGCAGATGAGCGGGCAGCACGACGCGGATCATGGCAGCGTCTGCACCTCGACCGACAGCACCGCCGGCAGATCGCGCACGATGGGCGTCCAATTATCGCCGGAATCGGCTGAGGCGTAGACCTGCCCGCCCGTCGTGCCGAAGTAGATGCCGCACGGAATCGAGCGAGTCAACGGCCATGGCGTCGCGCAGCACGTTGACATAGCAGTCGCTTTGCGGCAGGCCCTCCGTGAGCGCTTCCCACTCGTTGCCGCCCGTCCGGCTGCGGTAAACGCGCAACTTGCCTTCGGGCGGATAATGTTCCGAGTCGCTCTTGATCGGAACGACGTAAATCGTCTCCGGCTCGTGGGCGTGAACAGCGATGGGGAATCCAAAGTCGCTGGGCAGATTGCCGCTGACCTCGTGCCAGAATCGCCGGCGTCGTCGCTGCGCATGACGTCCCAGTGCTTCTGCATAAAGAGCACGTCTGGCCGCGATGGATGCATGGCGATGCGGTGACGCAGTGGCCAACTTCGGCGTCCGGGTCCGGCATTCCTGCTCGGACGTCAGC
Organism: uncultured Chloroflexia bacterium; assembly: GCA_963848115.1. GTDB lineage: Bacteria > Chloroflexota > Anaerolineae > Caldilineales > Caldilineaceae > JAWKOK01. The sequence continues at coordinate 22,075 of CAWKCP010000028.1, forward strand.
CCGGTTGATCGGTTGCCAGGTCTCGCCGCCGTCGTCGGTCCGGAAGGCGCCGGCAGCCGAGATGGCGATGAAGATGCGCTGCGGATCGGTCGGGTCCAGAAGGATCGTGTGCAGGCACATGCCGCCGGCGCCCGGCTGCCAGAGGTGCCCCTTGGCGCGCGCAGCCCGGGCAGCTCCTGCCAGGTTTGCCCGCCATCGCGCGAGCGGAACAACGCCGCATCCTCCACCCCGGCGTAGACGGTATCCGGATCGTCAGCGAGGGCTCCAGATGCCAGACCCGCGTGAACTCCCACGGGTGCTGCGTGCCGTCGTACCACTGATGGGTGCCGGGCACACCTTCATACGCAAACTCGTTGCCCACCGGCTCCCAGCTCTTGCCCGCCATCGTCCGACCGCTGGATCAGCTGCCCAAACCAGCCGCTGGACTGCGAGGCATAGAGCCGGTCCGGGTCGACGGGCGACCCTTTGAGGTGGTAGATCTCCCAGCCCGCAAAATGGGGACCGCTGACCTCCCAGTCCTCGCGCTTTCCGTCCGAGCTCAGGATAAACGCCCCTTGCGTGTGCCGACCAGTACGCGTACGCTGCTCATGTTTCCTCCTGCAATCAACGGAAGTGGCTAGATCACTTCAGTCCATGGGGCCGTCAAAACAGTTGCGTGGACTGAAGGCGCATGTTGTCAGTATGGCCTTGCCTCCCGATAGTTCTGTATGGAATGCTACAAAGCGGGGTTGGATCAAGAACATTTGTTCTTTGGTATCTTAAAGAAATGGTGATCCATGCAGGAGTCCACTGCTAAAAGGGCGTTGGACATGAACTATTGTGAGGATTTTCACTGGGATTCACGAGTTCTCTTTGTACGGACCCAGAAAGCGTTTGCCGTCAAAGTGAATCAGGTGTGATGGAGCCTCAGCGATCCAAACCTCGGTTTCCCAAGCGATTTCGCCCTGGTATCTACCCATTGTCGCTCGATCCGGAAAGGCCGTTACGAAGACCAGTCCAGCGACGCTTTCTGCAAATAGCTGAGCTAACTCGGTCATGTCGTTTGCCGTCAACCGGGCCATGGCTGGTTACGGATTCGATCAAGAGCAGCCAGTTTTTGGCTGCATAATGGATCACGACGTCGGGCATCTTGCCATGCGAATCCACTTCAACGCCCAATCCCGGTCAGTAGGTCAACGTCGAAGTAGCCCCACTTTTCACCCGTATCTCCAGCATAGATCAGCGTGCTGCCAGGGGCAAAACGAGGTGCAAAATCCTCGATGATAGTTCGAATTAGTTCGCTATGATCACCTGGACTGAGTGTGATCTCCGTATCAGGAGCGATCCGTACGGGGCACACGGTTCTGTTCGCGCTCCATCAGCATATTGTGCTGCCAACGCCTTGTTCACGGCCAGATAGTCCGCAAGGTTCTTCTTCCACGTAGGCGTGCCAAAGCTACGGAGAAGAGCCAGAAACAGCTGGCGCTATCTGATACACGGCGTTGGGGCTGTTCACCGGACGGTCAGGCTTGTCCGGGTTGTAGAGAGCGATCCCAGCATCGACAAATTGGTGAATAGTCTGACGACGTATGGTCTCTCGTGAATTCGGCGCGTAGTCTTTCTTTGATAGTGCTGTCGCACCCAATCCATGATTGGCGTGATTCCCATGAGCGGACTACCGGCATCCGCCCAGCTTTTTCCAGGGGGCAGATCCAATAAGGCCAATAGACAGAGTGCAGAACGTTCATTCTGCTGCCCCCGAGGCATGCCTAGCAATATCAAAATCTGGCTTGCTGCCTCAACATATTCATCTATGTCCTTCATACGCTCAAGGTCTTCAGCTTGTCATCTATCATTATCTGGGTCGCTTCAGGGTGATTCAATGCCCACTCGCCGAGAGCACTCAGGGCGTGGCGGTTTGGATACCTCATCTGTTTCAAATCTGTCGCATTGACTTGGGTGTGACCACTGAAACGACGGAAGCATTCATCGACGGCAGTTGTATTAAGATACACGGCGAGCCCATGTGCGAGAGACTGAGGCAGGCCTTGCTTGTTATTGTGGAACACATTTAGGTGATTCTCGAAGCCAAGGGCCGTAACGTCCCCAAATGTGGAAGGCTCGACAACACTTGCAACAATTCTTCGCTTTTCTTCTTTGGATGAGAAGCGACGCACGACACAGTAATAGCCGCTCGGATAGAGCCACTTTTCAGTATCGGAGTTTCGTTGAATTGCATTTGGTTTCTTCAAGTCAATCTTGGGCCATTCCGCACCTCCGTTGGTGAAATGGCCTGGGTAAAGTAAGGGGACGGTTCCTGCTTCGGGCAAGTCACGTAGATACTCTTTTAGGCGAAAATCAACCACGGGACCTGTTGAGACTTTGACGCCGATATCAGCCAACGAAAAATGGATAGCAGGTGACAGTTCAATGGCATTCATTTCCGGTGAAGTGGGCACATGGAAAAAGCGCTCAGTATCCGTCGGAAACACGATTCGTTCGAACGGACACTCGTGTGTCGTGAGATCTGCGAAGCTATCATCAGTCGAAGAGGTTACGGTGACTGAGCTTTGATTTCCACCCCTCTCAAGCAAGATAATGATGTTTTCTTGAAGAACGTCGTCATCCTTGAATGCCTTGTTGCGAGATTCGAAGAGATGGAGGTGGCGAATGGCAGCCTTTTCTAGAATGAATTCGCGGGAAAGGGCGATAATATGGACCATTGCAAAAGCTTCGTGGAATGATTGCCACAAGTTGCCCGGTCTCTTCCAGCAGCAAGAGTGAGAGTGCAACAAAGGCAGAGTACAAGTTTACAGTTTCGATCCCGGCTCGTCGTAGTGCAGCTCGATGTTCAGAATTGCTGCGAATTTTTTTGTATGGCGGATTCAGGATGGCGTGCGTATAGGTCGGGAGAGGATCGGCTAAGAAGTTACCTGAAAGCCAATCCGACGCAGCAACTATGAAGTCAGCATTGCGGATCGTTGAACTTATCTCCAGCGTTTCTCTCTGCTCCGCAATCGTTTGAGCAAGATGGGGTAAGAGATATTCGTCGATCTCAAATGCATCAAGCTCAGCGCACTTGAAGTCGAAACCACCCTCTTTCCACCGCAGCAAAAAGGCAGCAGAGAGTGAACCAATTCCAGCACCCGCATCAAGTAGGCGGCAACAACTGTCTGTTCTCGATTCGAAGAGACCCGCCATGAATCGAGCTATCTCAGCCGGTGTAAAGAATTGGCCAAACTGCGATTTATGCTTTGGGTCGGTTGTTTCTGCTAGAGTTATTCGCAGGTGTTCAATATCTGAGATCAAGGGGATACCTCCTGAACTGTGCCGAGATTTCACACGGCCCTCATATAATGCAAATTGGTTTTGCGAAAGTCGCATTCTCATCTGCATTGTGTGGGGATTATAGCACAAATGGTCTGTTCTGGAGACTCACAAAGATTGTTGCTGGCGAGTCGAATCTATTGGCAACAAGGGGGGATGCACTGACGGCATCGATCTACTGGAACTAGCTGCTGCTACATTGAGACATTCGTGCTGTTCAGCAATCATTCATCGCTCTCACCGGACCATGTCCCGGATAGATTTGAGTTGCCCCTCGCTCGCGGAGCAATTGCCAGCTCTGAGGCACAGCGATGGCATCTGCTTGCGTGGCCAGCGCCGGATGAGTGAGGTCGCCGGTGAAGGCCGAACCGTCGTCGAGCAGGAGCGACACGCTGTCGTCGGAGTGGCCCGGCGTGTCGGCATGATCTCCCCTGGGATGCCGATCTGCTTAAGCGATCGCACGGCTCTCGGCGACAGCGAAATCACTACGTTGTCGTGCGTTGCTGATCTCCGAGTAGTTGTCCTGGGGTTTGGTCCATTGCTTCATGAGTGGGATGGCCGGCGCCTGAATATCCACTACGAGCAACGGCACGCCTGCCTGCTTGAACTCCTGGGCCAGACCGGCGTGATCGATGTGGTAGTGGGTCGCCAGCCCGCAACGGATCTCCTCAATGGGGATGTCCATGCGCCGTAGATTCGCACGCATCTGGCCCATGCTCCCCGGCCAGCCGAGGTCGACGAGCAACCGTGATCTCCCGGCGCTGACTACCCAGAAGTTCGTCGATCCGATAGCCCACATTGACGACGGTGACTGTCACCCTGTCACCCTACCTGGCTCTGCCAATCGGGAATCCAGTCAACGAAACTGCTACGCAACGGCGGATTGCTCATCCACGACGTATCGGGCTCGGGGATCTGGAAGCAGTCTTTCACCGTATGCTGCTTCTTGATCCTAACCGATTGAGGCTTGCCCCGGTTGCTGTTCCAGCGAATCGTGCGTGTTTCCTCAACTGCGGAAGCAAGCGCCAATAGCTGTGCTACATCGCCTTTTAGATACTCGATCACCGTGTCCTGTTCGCCTGCTTTCCACAGTGCCGGAGCCTGAGCACCGCTCATGTGGGTCAGGACGCTGCCATCTGTCAATCGCATATTCTTCACCTTTCCCTCAAGTCCAGCGCCTGCCAATGCCTTGTCGAGCCCCAGGAAGTATCCCTTGGAAAAGGTGACGGCTGCCATCAGATCCACGTGGCCGAGCGCAAGATCGCCGCATTCTGCAAACATGCCTGTCTCATGGGCCAGCACGAAAAAGTCGAAGGCGGCGCCGTTCCACGTGACGATCTGTATATTCTTCGCTGACGAGATTCTGGAGACGACCCACGATAGAATGGGGATCCCGTTCACCCGCCATTTGTGGCGAGCCGGACCAGACTTCAACGTCATCAGCATCGACAGTGCGATTCCAGCACACGAGATACCCAAAGGGGCATGCGCTTTCAGATCGTTTTACGCCAGGAGGAAGTATTTTGGCGGTTTCCAGATCAAAGGCTGCCAGTCGCATTTTGCTGTTCCTTTCTCGGTTTCAATATCGGCCTGCCGACGCTGCTCTCGCGGACGATCAATTCCGGTGAAATCAATTGGGCCATCGGCAAAGCCTCCACTTCAGCATCGAGGCCTGGACTCGACCATAGCATGGAGTTGCACCACCGCCAATTTGCCCAGATCGGTGAGATGTTGGCGCACGCTAGTGAGCGACGGACAGAAAAAGGGGGCCTCCGGAATGTTATCGTAGCCGACGACGGCCAGTTGATCAGGGACTTAAAATCGCTCTTAGGTGGGCGGCACGCAACACACCCAAAGCCATCTGATCGTTGCTGGCAAAGATGGCATCCAGATCGGGGTTGGCCTCCACCAACTCCTTCAAGCCTTGCTGACCGCTGGCAGCCGACCAATTTCCCTCGTAGACCAGCGACTCTGGGGAGTCAGGCCATGGCTGAGGAGTGGCGTCCGCCAGCCGTCAAGACGTTCGCGCGCTTCCCACCAATCAGTCGGCCCGGTGATGATGCCGATACAGCGTCGCCCTCGGCAAGGAGTGGTCGACCGCGAGCATGGCGCCGCGTTGATTATCCGTGCTCAGAACCGAAAGACCAGGCCGGGATTCCATGGTCAGGAAAACTAGCGGCGGCAACTGGCGCAGACGCTCCTCCACAACCCAGCTGCGGTTGTCGCCGATCTCGTGGGCCGCCCAGATGATGCCGTCGACGCGGTGGGCTGTGAGGGTGTCCAGTACCTGATCGATGTCGTCATCAGCGGCCTCGTTGATCAGATCCAGAAAGAGCGTGTAGCCGAGTTCAGATGCCTGATGCTCAATGCCGACCAGGGTCCGAGACGGTCCGTAGTACTCAAGTCCGGCGGCCACGACGGCAAGGGTACCGCTCTGGCGGTTGACCAGGCCTCGCGCCAGCAGATTGGGGCGGTACCCCAATTCGGCGATCACCTCCAGCACACGTTGCCGCGTCGCCTCCGAGACCGGGCGCTTGCCGGAGAGGGCGTTGGAGACCGTCCCCGGAGAGACGCCTGCGGCTCTGGCTACATCTTTGACAGTAACACGGGAGGATTGATTCATGATCTTCTCAATTTCGATGGATGGGGTTCTGGGCCGGTCGCATAATATGAAAATGTATGCTAACCTACACAAATGAAAAAACGTTTTAATCATTGTACGACTCTGTGCACCTGCTGTCAAGCACATTGAGCACATTGAGGTGCTGTGGGGAGCATTCTTTTTGTGGGCGGTGAACAGCGATGGAATCGATTCGAAACGGCTTTGAAGTTGAAACGGCGTCACAATAGGGTGATGCCCGGATTTTTTGTAGAAGGGACCATTTTTCTAGTTGTACGTCGATCCTCAAATCAATTATTTTGGAGGGAAGAAATGAACATGCAAAATCTGAGTCGCCGTGGGTTCCTCAAGGCATCAGCGTTGATGGCTGGGGGCGCTGTGCTGGTTGCCTGCGCACCGGCTGCTGCGCCGGGAGCCGGTGATGTTCCCCAGGAAGGTGGTCCTACGACGACACCATCTGGGGCTGGCCGGCTGCCGACGTGGCCTATGAGTCCTTTTCCGCTGACTTCCTGGAGCAGAACCCTGATATCGAGCTGGATATCCAGATGATGCCCGGTGAAGAGGAACACAATAAGCTCCTGGCGGCCTTGGCGGCCGGCGCCGGCGCGCCTGACGTGGGCATGATCGAGATCAACCACATCGACAAATTCGTGATCAAGGGTGGCCTTGTCAACCTGCTGGACGCCCCCTACGATGCGGGTGTGTATGAAAAAGACATGGTTGAGTACAAGTGGACACAGGCGACTTCGCCCGATGGCCGTTTGGTCGCCATCCCATGGGACATCGGTCCCGCTACCTTCTTCTATCGCCGTGATCTGTTCGAGGAAGCCGGCGTGCCGTCGGATCCGGAAGAAGTTCAGGCCATGACCCGTAGTTGGGAGGAGTTCATCGATTTGGCTGAGCGTTTCACCGACGAAGACAAGCAGCGATGGGCGATCGGTAACGCCAGCGACATTCTCTATACCAACTACGCCCATCGGGACTTCTTTGCAATGACTGGAACGTGATTGTCAACGAGGAAAAGCCTGTTCGTTTGTTGACCATCGCCCAGGATGCGCGCAATCGCGGCGTCGATGCCAGAGTTGCCAATTGGAGTGCTGAGTGGCAGACCATGTTGGGGACCGGTTCTATCGCCATGCAGTATGGCGGCGCCTGGTTCGGCGGCTTCCTCAAGGGCTGGCTCCAGCCCGAGGATACCGAATGGGAAGGGATCTGGGGTATCTTCGAAGTGCCCGAGGATCCAGGTCAGAACTGGGGCGGCTCCTTCTTGGCCATTCCGGAGCAGACCGAAAACAAGGAAGCGGCCTGGAAATTCATCGAATATTCGATGGCGACCAAGGAAGCACAGAACAAGATGTTTGCCGCCGTCGATTATTTCCCGGCCTACATCCCAGCGTTTGACGATCCGCTCTATGAGGAGGCCGATCCTTTCTTCGGCAACCAGTTCACCAAACAGATCTGGGTAGACATCGCCGTCAACAAGATCAAGCCCTTCGTAACCACGCCCATGGATGCCCAGGCTGAGCAGATTTTCATGGCCGCGGTCAATCAGGCGCTGGACCAAGGCCTCGATCCGCAGGAGACACTGGATCAGGCTGCGCTGGACATCGAACAACAGACGGCTCCTGACAAAGAAGAAGCCTTCATGATGCGTGGATAGCAGGCGATAGGCAATCCTAAGAAGTGTCCGCAAATAACCTCCGGGAGGTGGTCACGAAAGTTTGGCTGAACGAAGTGGTACTGACCACCTCCCGGAGGTTCAAATCGTTAAGTCGTTTGCAGACAGTTACTCAGGGGTGTTCACGTTTGGACTTCCGGCCAGTCGCTCTGAAAGTCCAAACGTGCGCCTGGCCACAAGTACACCCGATCATCCCTGCACTTGGTCAAAAGCGAGGTTGTACATGAGCGCACTTCAGTCGGCGCCACCGCGAGGCTCTGAGCTCTGGCGCGAGATTCGCCGAAATTGGGTGGCGTATGTCTACATCTCCCCGTTCTATATTCTGTTTGCGATTTTCGGCGCTTTCCCTATACTCTTTTCGCTCTATCTGAGCTTCCAGCGCTGGAACGGAATCAGCCCGATGCGTTGGGTAGGGCTGGATAACTACATTCGTCTTTTCAAGGATGGACTGTTCTGGCAGGCGATGTGGAATACAATCTTTATTGGTGTTATCGCTCATATCCCCATGCTCGGCGGCGCATTGATCCTGGCATTCATCGTCAATTCAGCCTTGGTCAAGGCCAAAGAGTTCTATCGGACGGCCTATTTCCTGCCCATCGTCACCTCGCCCGTGGCTGTGGCATTGGTTTTCAGCACACTTTACGGTGTACGCTTCGGCCTGATCAACTGGGTGATTACTGAATTGGGCGCCCAGCCCATCGACTGGTGGGGCGGTCGAGGAGAGTGGATCAAGCCAGCTATCATTATTCTCTTTGTCTGGCGCTGGTTGGGCTGGAATATGATCATCTATCTGGCCGGACTTCAAGGCATCAATCCTGAGCTGTACGAAGTTGCAGCCATTGACGGCGCGACCTTCCGCCAGATCTTTCTTCACATCACGTTACCCCTCCTCCGTCCCATCATCCTCTTCACCCTGATTCTATCAACTATCGGCACCATGACACTCTTTGATGAACCGTTTTTGTTGGTGGGGGTGACCGGCGGCACCAACCATGCGGGCCTGACCATTGCCATGTACCTCTATAACCAGGGCTTCAACTTTGCCCATTTTGGCTATGCGTCGGCGATGGCTTATGTGGTGTCAATCATCATCGTCATAGTATCCATGCTCAACATGCGACTCTTCGGCAACCGGGACACGGAGTAGATTCCATGACGACACAACAGACCATGAGTCGCTCTTCGAGGGAACAACCAGCATGGCCAAGAAGAGCCGTTGGATCCAACTTGGACAGCAGGCTTTGCTCAATGGCATCCTAATGTTTGGGGCTTTCTTATCGGCTTTTCCATTCTACTGGATGTTCATGCTGAGTACGCACAGCAATTTGGAGATCTTTAGTTGGCCGCCAAGTTTTTTGCCTGGCGATAATCTGATCGCCAACTATCAGGCCATGTTGACTATCATTCCCTTCTGGCGCAATCTGTTCAATAGCGCATTTGTGGCCATAACCCACACGGTTCTGGCGCTGCTCTTCTGCTCTATGGGCGGTTATGCGTTTGCCATGTATCGTTTTCCGGGCCGGAATCAACTGTTCGCCATCATGCTGGCCACGATGATGATTCCATGGTTGGCCGGTATCATTCCCTGGTTCATTCTGATCAGCAAATGGCTGCACTGGATCAACCGCTATGAGGCGTTGATCATTCCCGGCGCCGCCAGTGCTTTCGGCATTTTCTGGATGCGCCAGTATATCTCCGAGTCGATCCCCCAGGAACTGCTTGACGCAGCCCGTATCGATGGCTGTCCCGAATTCCTGATCTTCTTTCGAGTCATCGCTCCGCTGCTGACGCCGGCCTTTGCCGCTCTGGGTATCATGATTTTTGTGGGCAATTGGAATGCATTCCTGGGGCCGCTGCTGGTCATTCAGGATAAGCAGATGTATACGCTGCCGGTAGCGCTCGCTCTACTTCGACAGGATCCGAGACGTGGCTACGATGCAGGGGTACTCATGCTCGGCACAGCTATGGCTACGCTGCCTATGCTCATCGTCTTTCTCAGTGCCACCCGTCGGTTCATGGCCGGCTTGACGCTGGGTGCGGTGAAGGGATAGGGGAAACAGCTAGGATCGAAGACTACCCATCATAATACACCTATCAAAGACCCAGGATCTGAGACCGAGATTGGTCGGTTCCTGGTATGCATACTTCCAACTTCCACACCGTACCTTTGAGGAGGATCATGTGGATATCGTCGTACTGAGTTCAAGCCCCAACAGCGATGGACTGACAGCTGCCTGCGCATCTGCCGCAGCGGAAGGCGCACGAGCCGGCGGCGCTGCAGTCGAAGAAGTTCGTCTCAACGATCTGCCCATCGGCATGTGTGAAGCCTGCAACAACGGCTGGGGAACCTGCCGAGAAGAGAATGAATGCCAAATCATCGACGGCTTCCAGCCGCTCCATCGGCGCATGCGCGATGCCGATGCCTACATACTGGTTACACCCGTCTACTGGGGTGATCTGAGCGAGTCGGCCAAGCGCTTCACCGACAGGTTGCGTCGTTGCGAGGCGCGCCGCGGCGAGGAGAGTGCACTGGCCGGGAAGCCGGTGCTCGCCGTGGCCGCGGCCGGCGGCAGCGGCGGCGGTATGATCACCTGCCTGCTCAACATGGAGCGATGGATCCAGCACGTTCGCGCCCGTATCTGGGATCTGATCCCGGTCAACCGCTGGAGCCGAGAGTACAAGCTGGAAGCCATCCGCGAGGCCGCGCGTACAATGGTCGTACAGAATCAGGGATGACCTGGCCATTAACCATCATATCCATAAGGAGAAGATCCATGTTTCGTTTCGGCGCTGACTACTACCCGGAGCATTGGCCTGAAGAACGGTGGGCCACCGATGCCAGTTGATGCAGGAGGCCGGCTTCAACACGGTACGCCTGGCCGAGTTTGCCTGGAGCCGCCTGGAACCGAGCCCGGGCGAGTTCGATTTCGACTGGCTGGATCGGGCCATCGAGGTGCTGGCCGACCACGGCATCCAGGTCGTGTTGGGCACGCCCACAGCTTCGCCCGCGCCCTGGGTCATGGCCATGTATCCGGATGCCTTCCTGCATGCAGCAGGATGGCCGCGCCTGCACCTACGGCAACCGCCGCGAGTATTGTCCGTCCCATGCCGGCTATCGAGAGCGCAGCCGCATCATCACAGAGGCCATGGCCAAGCACTATCTGAGCAACCCGGCCGTCATCGGCTGGCAGACCGACAACGAGTTCGGCGACCGCTGCTTCTGCCCGATCTGCCGGCGCAGATTTCAGCAGTTGGCTGCAGGCAAAATATGGCACGCTGGATGCGCTCAATGAGGCATGGGGGACCATCTTCTGGAGCCACGTCTACACCGAATGGTCGCAGATTCCCGTGCCGCTCGACACCGCCGGGCGTGGGCCGGCCGGCTCGCCCAATCCCGGCATTGGGGCTCGACTACTATCGCTTCATGTCCGACGCCTACGTCGGTTTCCAGGACGAGCAGATCGACGATCCTGCGCCACTGGTGTCCGCAGCATTTTGTCACCCACAACCTGATGGGCTTCAACTACGACCTGATCAATTACTTCGATCTCTCTGCCGATCTCGATTTTGTCACCTGGGACAACTACCAGCGTATGCAGTGGACCCTGGGCATGCCCATCAGCCCCAGTTGGCCGGCACTGGGCCATGACACCATGCGCGGGGTGAAGGGCAAGAACTTCTGGGTCATGGAGCAGCAGTCCGGCTCGGGCGGCTGGGACACGGTGGGCGAGGCGGTGCGACCGGGCGAGCTGAGCCTGTGGGCCTACCAGGCCATCGCCCACGGCGCCGACGGCATGATCTTCTTCCGCTGGCGCACGGCCCGCTTTGGCACGGAGCAGTACTGGCACGGCATCCTTGATCACCACGGCATCCCCGGCCGGCGCTACTATGAGGTCAAGGCCATGGGCGAGCAGATGGCGCAGATCGGCGACCAGATCGAGGGCTCTGAGGTCAAGGCTGACGTGGCCATGGTGCTCTCCTACGACTCGCGCTTTGCCTTCCAGGTGCAGCCCAACAACCCCGGCTTCGACTATCGGGATCCACTTCCTCGACATCTACAGCGCGCTGCACCGCCGCAATGTTGCCGTCGACATCGTTGCGCCGAACGCCGATCTGAGCGGCTATAGCCTGGTCATCGTGCCGGCTATCTACGTTCTTGACGAGGAGACGGCCAACTTCCATTGCCGCCTATGTGAAGGCAGGCGGTACGCTGGTCGTCACGGCGCGCAGCGGCGTCAAGGACGAGCACAACAACGTGGTCAACATCAAGTTGCCCGGATTGCTGTCCGAAGTCTGCGGCGTTGAGGTCGAGGAGTATGACTCGCTGCCGCTTGGGTGTCAGCCAGCCGTTGGCCTTTAGCTGAGACTGCCGGTGACCTGCCGGCGCGCGCTGGCCATGGCCTGGTGCGACGTGCTGCAGCCGACCACGGCAGATGTCATCGCCACCTATACGCGAGGACTACTATGCGGGCCGGGCCGCGGTCACGCGCAACCGGTATGGCGAGGGAGCGGCCTGCTACGTGGGGACCTTCGGCGATCACGCGCTCTATCAAGCGCTGACGCCCCTGTGGCTTCACTGGCCGGGATCGAATCCATGGCGCTGGACGTGGCCGGTGTCGAGATCGCCCGTCGCCGTCAGGGCGACAGGAGATCTGGTTCGTGCTCAACCACAGCGCTGAGAGCAGCAGGTCGACCTGCCGGATGGGACTGGTCGATCTGCTCGACCGAGGGACAGGGATCGGCGACCTGGCTTGACGCTGCCGCCGTGGGGTGTGCGTGCATTCTGGGCACGCGGGTAGACATAAGATGATTCTTGGGCTGTATGACAGCGGACAGCACCTGTTACCCGCGGTTCACGCACGTATTGTGAAGGCACTGAACACGATTTTGCAAAGTACATCTGTTGCATGCTTTACGCAATCGGTATTACTTTGTAGGCTTCCGTGTATTGAAACAATGGCCATGAAAGAAGGCGTATTTTCGACTAAGAATGGTTACAGAAGTTGATTGGCGCTCAGTGAATAGAGTTGTGCAGATTACGTGTCCAATCCGCTATTCTCCAGTGTCATCATTCAAAGGAGCAAGAAATCCATGAAACCTGTAACACGTAGGACTGATCGTCGGCAACCGGGGCTTCTTCCCCAGCCATCTGTGTGAGCAGGGCCGCACGGATATGATCGAGGTGTTGGAAGAAGCCGGCTTCAAGGTCATCGCACTGACGCCGGAAGAGACGACCTTCGGCAGCGTCGAGAGCATGGAAGATTCGCGCAAGTGCGCCGACCTCTTTGACGCCCATCGCAAGGAGATCGACGGCGTCATGGTGACGCTGCCCAACTTCGGCGAAGAGCGCGCCATGGTCAACGCGCTGCGCTGGTCCGGCCTCAACGTGCCGGTGCTGGTCCAGGCCACGCCCGACGAGGTCGACATCATGACCATCGCCGACCGCCGCGACAGCTTCTGCGGCAAGATGTCGCTCTGCAACAACCTGCGCCAGTACGGCATGCCCTTCAGCCTGACCAAGCTGCACACCGTGGCCCCCAAGAGCGTGGACTTCCAGCAGGATCTGGTCGAATTTGCGGCCACCTGCCGCGTGGTCCGCGGCCTCAAGGGCCTGCGCATCGGCGCCTGGGCGCGCGACCGGCCGCCTTCAACACCGTGCGCTACAGCGAAAAACTGCTGGAAAATTCCGGCATCAGCGTCGACACGCTGGACCTCTCCGAACTCTTCGGCTGGGTCGATGCCATGGCCGACGACGACGCGGCCGTCCAGGCCAAGCTGGCCGACATCAAGGCCTATGTCGAGACCGCCAACGTGCCCGCCGAAGCGCTGATCAAGATGGCCAAGTTTGGCGTGGCCGTCGACAACTGGATGGAGGAGACCCAGCTGGATGCCACCGCCATCCAGTGCTGGACGGCCATGGAAGAGTTTTTCGGCATCGTGCCCTGCACGGTCATGAGCATGATGAGCAACAAGCTGATGCCCAGCGCCTGCGAGGTGGATGTCATGGGCACGGTGGCCATGGTCGCGCTGGCCAATGCCGCGGGCAAGCCCAGCGCCATGGTCGACTGGAACAACAACTACGGCGACGACCCGGACAAGGGCGTGATCTTCCACTGCAGCAACCTGCCCAAGGATATCTTCGAGCAGGAGGGCGAGAACAAGCCCGCCATGGAGTACCAGGAGATCATCGCCGGCACCGTGGGCAACGAGAACACCTACGGCACTGTCTACGGCCGCGTCAGCGCCAACCCGTTCACCTATCTGCGTGTCAGCACCGACGACACCTCGGCAAGATCACGGCCTACGTGGGCGAGGGCGAACTGACCGACGATCCGCTGCTGACCTTCGGCGGCTACGGCGTGGTCAAGGTGCCGGATCTGCAGGGCTGCTCCACTACATCTGCGAGAACGGCTTCGAGCACCACGTCTCGGTCAACCCGTCCCGCGTGGCCGCCGCCGTCAACGAAGCCCTGGGCAAGTACATGGGCTGGGATGTTTATCGGCATAGTTAAAAGCTTTGCCACAGATGGACACGGATGAGGACAGGATAGTCACGGATGAAGAGCGATAGATAACGGTATCTGGAGGTGATGATGTCTGGATCCCCCGACAGACAGGCTTTGAATGAGATTACGGAGAAGGTAATTGGCTGTGCCTTTGCCGTGAGCAATGGACTGGGTAGCGGGTTTCTGGAAAAGGTATATGAGAATGCGCTGGCACATGAGATGCGCAAGGAGGACTTGATGTCCGCCAACAGTACCGGATACCGGTCAGATATGACGGCATCGTCGTAGGCGACTTCGTAGCGGATCTACTGGTCAATGAAACGGTACTGATTGAACTGAAAGTTGTCGAGACTCTGATTCCAGTTCACCATGCCCAATGCGTAAATTATCTGAAAGCGACCGGTCTGCCGATTTGTCTTCTTTTCAATTTCGGCAGGCCCAAAATCCAAATCAAACGTATCGCCAATTAATAATTTCAATATCTGTCTTCATCATCTGTGTCCCATCCCAATCCTATCTGTGTCCATCTGTGGCAAAAAAGAGGAAAGGGAACACAATGGGTCCAAAATACGCAATCGGCGTCGACTTCGGCACCGAATCCGGGCGGGCGCTGTTGGTCGATGTGGCTGATGGACGCGAGATCGCGATGGCCATGCATGAATATGGCAACGGCGTCATCGATGAAGCGCTGCCGGAGAGCGGCGTCGAAGCTGGAGCCGGACTGGGCGCTGCAGGATCCCGACGACTATATCGAAGTGCTGAAGCGCACCGTTCCCGCCGTGTTGGCCGAGAGCGGCGTCGATCCGGCCGATGTCATCGGCCTGGGCATCGACTTCACGGCCTGCACCATGCTGCCGGTCAAGGCGGACGGTACGCCGCTCTGCCGGCTGCCCGAGTATCGAGACAAGCCCCACGCCTGGATCAAGCTCTGGAAGCATCATGCTGCCCAGCCCGAGGCCGATCGCATCAACGAAGACGGCAGAGGAGATGGGCGAGCCCTGGCTCGAACTCTACGGCGGCAAGATTTCGTCCGAGTGGTTCTTCAGCAAGGCGTTGCAGATCCTGGACGAAGCGCCGGAGATTTACGATGCGGCCGATCGACTCCTGGAGGCAGCCGACTGGGTGATCTGGCAGTTGACCGGCCAGGAGACTCGCAACTCCTGCACAGCCGGCTACAAGGCCATCTAGCAGAAGGAAGAAGGCTATCCGAGCAAGGAATATCTGGGCGCGCTCAACCCCGACTTCGCCGACGTCGTCGAGACCAAGATGGCGCTGGAGATTCTCGCCGCTGGGCGCCAAGGCGGGCGGGCTGACCGCTCAGGCCGCTGCGTGGACCGGGCTCAATCCCGGCACAGCCGTGGCCGTGGCCAACGTCGACGCTCACGTCACCGTGCCCTCGGCCCAGGCCACCGATCCCGGCACCATGGTCATGATCATGGGCACCAGCACCTGTCACATGGTGGTGGGCGAGGAGCGCAAGACCGTGCCCGGCATGTGCGGCGTGGTGGCGGACGGCATCGTGCCCGGCGCATACGGCTATGAAGCGGGTCAGAGCGGCGTGGGCGACATCTTTGCCTGGTTTGTGGACAACGCCGTACCTGGATCCTACTTTGAGCAAGGCGGAACAGCAGGGCGTCAGCGTTCATCAAGTGCTTGAAGACGAGGTCAAGGGTCAGAAGCCGGGCGAGCATGGCCTGATGGCGCTCGACTGGTGGAACGGCAATCGTTCGACCTTGGTCGATGTGGAGTTGAGCGGTCTGCTGGTCGGCGCGACGCTGGCCACCACCGCCCCGGAGATCTACCGGGCGCTCATCGAATCGACGGCCTACGGCACACGCGAGATCATCGACGCGTTGACCGAGAACGGCGTGCCGGTCAATCGCATCGTGGCTGCCGGCGGTCTGCCTGAGAAGAACGAGATGCTCATGCAGATCTACGCCGATGTGACCAATCGCGAATTTCGAGTCGTGCGCAGCAGCCAGGGCCCGGCGCTCGGCTCGGCCATGCACGGCGCGGTCGCTGCCGGGGTCGAGGCAGGCGGCTATGCCGACATCTTTGAGGCATCTGCGAAGATGGGTGGTCTGAAGGACGTTGTCTACACGCCGATCCCGGAGAACGTCGCCGTATACGACGAACTCTTCAAAGAGTACAAGCTTCTCTACGACTACTTCGGCCGCGGCGCCAATGATGTGATGAAGCGGCTGCGCAGCGATCAAGCGTGAGGCGGTGGCCAACGCGTAACGGTGGGTGATCGGGACTGGGGATTGGGGAATAGGCAGGAAGATCGTCTCTGACCCAATCCCTAGATCCCCGATCCCCAATCTCCATTCACTTCAACCAACGGAACCCAAACCAATCATGCTCGAAGCAATCAAACAACAACTTTGGAAACTGCACCTGGTGTTGCCCGAGGAAGAACTGGTCACCTGGACGTCGGGCAATGTGAGCGCCCGCGACCCGGAGAGCGGACTGGTCGTCATCAAGCCCAGCGGCATCATGTATGAAGATCTGCAACCCGAAGACCATGTCGTGCTCGATCTGGACGGCAACGTGGTCGAGGGCGAGTATAAGCCGTCGTCGGACACGGCCAGCCATCTCTACATCTATCGCCAGCGACCCGATGTCAACGGCATCGTACACACCCATTCGCCCTACGCCACAGCCTTTGCCGCGGTGGGGCGACCGATTCCGGTCTATCTCACCGCCCAGGCCGACGAGTTCGGCGGTCCGATTCCCTGCGCGGGCTTTGCATTGATCGGCAGCGAGGCCATCGGCAAGCAGGTTGTCGATAACATCGGCGACAGCGCAGCCGTGTTGCTCAAGAACCACGGCGTCTTCACCATCGGCAAGGACGCCAAGTCCGCGGTGAAGGCCGCGGTCATGGTGGAGGACATCGCCCGCACCGTGCACTTTGCACTGCAACTGGGCCAGCCCGACGAGATCCCGCCTGAAGATGTGGCCAAACTGCATGATCGATATATGAATGTGTATGGACAGTGACTGGTGATCGGGGAATGGGGATCTGGGGATCGGGATCTCAAAGGGTCGAGACCTAGGCAGAATCGCTGATTTCCCAATCCCCAGTCCCCAATCCCCAGTCCCTGATCACCATCCCCACCCACGAAAGGGCTCCCATGAAAGTATTCGTCACCGGCGGCGCCGGCTACATCGGCAGCGTAGTCGTAGATCAGTTGGTTGAGGCCGGCGAGCAGGTCGTCGTCTATGATAATCTCTCCCAGGGCCATCGACAGGCGGTGCATCCTGACGCCGTCTTGGTAGAAGGTGAACTGGCGGATCGCCGGGCTATTGATGTTGCCATGGCAACGCACCGGCCTGATGCGATCATGCACTTCGCCTCCAATGCTCTGGTCGGCGAGTCGATGGCTCATCCGTTTCTCTACCTGGGCGACAACGTATCAACGGTCTGAACGTGATGCAGAGCGCGGTCGAGCACGGCGTGGGACGGTTCATTCTCTCTTCGACGGCCAATCTTTTCGACGAACCGGAGAGCATGCCCATTACAGCGTCCGAGCGCATTGTGCCCGGTAGCCCGTATGGCGAATCCAAGTTTATTTTGGAGCGAATGCTCTATTGGCTGGATCGCACAAAAGGACTGCACTACGCTGCTCTTCGTTATTTCAACGTTGCCGGCGCTTCGGAACTGAGAGGCGAGGACCACAATCCGGAGACACGCCTCATACCGTTGATACTTGATGTTGCACTCGGCAAGCGCGATAAGATCGTCATCTTCGGCGACGACTTCGACACGCCGGACGGCACCTGTCTCCGCGACTACATCCACGTGAGTGATGTGGCGCGTGCACACATCCTGGCCGTGTATGCGCTCGCTGAGGGCAGCCGCACCTACAATCTCGGAAACACCAAAGGGTTTTTCCGTCAAAGAAGTGATCGAGACAGCGCGCGCCGTTACCGGCCACCCGATCCCTGCCGAGCACGCACCGCGTCGAGCCGGCGATCCCGCGATCCTGATTGCAGGCAGCGACGAGATCCGTCGTGACTTGGGCTGGGAGCCGCAATATCCCGACCTCTACAGCATTGTCGAGAGCGCCTGGAAGTGGCGACAAGCGTACCCGCGGGGGTATGATGAATAGGTAGGGGATGAAGATCGAAGAGCAAAGATCGAAGATCGAGGATCGATGACCGGAGAGTTGCATACCGTCACACGATATTGTGTGCCCTATCTTTGATCTTGGGTCCTATGATTTTTGACATTGATTCATGGAGGATGTCCGCGATGCACATCACCAAAGCTGTGATCACAGCCGCAGGTCGCAATCAGCAGACGCTGCCGCTGCAGACGTTGATCGATCATGATGGCCAGGAAAAGTCAGTCCTGGCGATTCTGCTTGAAGAAGTCCACAATGCCGGCATCGAAGAGGTTTGCCTGGTCGTGCGACCGGGTGACGAAGAACCCTATGCATCGATTGTCGGGCATCACGCAGCCCGTCTGCATTTCGTGCAGCAGGCGCAGCCGCTTGGATACGGCCACGCCGTTCACTGCGCCCACGAGTTCGTGGGTCGAGATCCCTTTCTCCATCTCGTGGGAGATCACCTCTATGTGAGCCACGAAGAGCGTAGCTGCGCTCAGCAACTGGTGGCTGCTGCTGAGGCGGAACAGTGCGCCCTGTCTGCTGTCCAGTCAACACGTGAGACGCTGTTGCCCTATTATGGAGCGATCGGTGGGCGACGCCTTCAGGGGCAGCCCGGCTTGTATGAGGTGGAGACTGTCATTGAGAAGCCGACGCCCACTGTTGCCGAACAACGACTGATCGTCCCCGGTCTGCGCGCCGGACACTACCTCTGTTTTTTCGGTATGCATGTGCTCACGCAGACGGTCATTGAGATCCTCGGTGAGCTGATCGCTGAGGCCGCAGCCTTGGGGGGGGCGGTCAACATCACCTTGGCCGATGCGCTGGCCCAACTGTCGCGCCGCGAGCGCTATTTGGCGTTGGAGCAACAGTACTCACGTTATGATGTGGGCGTAAAATATGGCCTGCTCAACGCTCAGTTGGCGCTGGCTCTCAACGGCAGAGATCGAGAACAGGTGTTGTCCATGCTGCTGGAACTGCTTGCCCAGCGCGAATTGACAGCGAAAGCCGGGTGACGGCCATCATGAGTGAACTTCTCTCCATCATCACCAGCTACGATCCAGACCAGCGTAACAGGCCACTGAACGCTTTTGCCGAGGCTGCATCGACCGAGCGGTTGCTGGCCGAATGCGAGGCGCTGGATCGGTTCCGGCGGCAGAGCGAAAACCTCTATGAACGAGTCCGCTCGCTCTTTTTTCTCTACGCAATTTATCGCTTCCATCTGCCGGCTAAATCAACCCTGTCAACCAAGGGCTTCATTCCCTTTGACGGCTACACCAACTTGCTTCAACGTCGATTTGAAGAAGCCATCGATCTCTTTCTAGCCGAACCATTGAGCGATGCCACTGCCAGCGCACTGGCGACAGCCTATCATCAACTCGCCTTTCAGACGTTGGCCAATCAGGTGCGCCACAGCGTTCGCTCCGTGCGTGGCAATCAGTGGATGTTCCGCCTGGGCCATCCAGCCGACCAGCCGTTGCGCGTGCGCCCCGAACTATACACATCCGTGGCCGACGGCGGCCTGGAGCAGGGCTTACTTTTCCCCATTCTCCATGAGTCAACGTCTGTACGCATGGATCTGACCCACAGCGGCTGGAGCGACATTTTCTTCTTGGGGATGGATTTCCCTGAGGGCGCCAGGGTGCTGAATATCTCGGTCGATCTGAGCGTACGCGGTGCGACAGTTCAGGGCGAAAACCTGCCCAGGCCGCCTATTGAGACTTTCTTCCGCGTCATCGATAGGCCGGTGCTGCGGCTGGTCAGTGTCGATTTGGGTGCAAGCGTCGAGATCACGTCTCTGTCCGAGGTCTTTGATTTTGCCAAGGATTATCTGGGACTTCTCAAGGCTGCCGTCATCGCATCCGGCCTTGTGCCACCGGGCATGGAAGGTGCGGAGCAGCCATTGTCAGATCTGCTTGGTCGCTTGATCCGCCCCGGCTATGGCATCGAACTGGTGAGCCAGGTCAATGACATCCCCAAGGGCTCTCGCCTGGCCGTCTCGACCAATTTGCTGGGCTCACTAATATCGGTCTGTATGCGCGCCACCGGCCAGACGCTTGCGCTTACCGGGCCCCTCTCTGAGGATGCCCGCCGCATCGTTGCGGCTCGGGCCATCCTGGGCGAGTGGCTGGGCGGTTCAGGCGGCGGTTGGCAGGACTCGGGCGGTATCTGGCCGGGTATCAAGCTGATCCAAGGCGTTGAGGCAACCGAGGATGATCCCGAGTATGGCATTAGCAGAGGGCGCCTCCTGCCGGATCATACGATCCTCGGCCGCAGCGATGTCTCGTCTGACACTCGCCGACGCTTGCAGGAGAGCCTGGTGCTTGTCCACGGCGGTATGGCTCAGGATGTGGGGCCGATTCTGGAGATGGTCACGGAGAAGTATCTGCTGCGTTCCGAGGCGGAATGGCGCGGCCGCCAAGAGGCTTTGCACCTCTTCGACGAGATTGTCGAGTTGCTGCGCCATGGCGATATACGCGCCATCGGAGCAGCCACCGAACGCAATTTTCGAGGACCGCTTCAGACCATCATTCCCTGGGCGACCAACCTCTACACCGAGACCCTCATAAAGCGCGTGCGCGAGGAGTTCGGCGATCAGTTCTGGGGATTCTGGATGTTGGGCGGTATGGCCGGCGGCGGCATGGGCTTCATCTTTGACCCGACACGCCGGAGCGAAGCCCAGGATCGACTCCAGGTGATCATGTCCGAGACCAAACGCTCTCTTGAAGCATCGGTGCCATTTGCTATGGATCCCGTAGTCTATGACTTTGCCATCAACGAGACGGGGACTTCGGCCGAACTACTACGTGAAAACGACGCGTCTGATGCCGCCGGGATATTATGCGTTGAGCGTGCCCGGCTTCCTACGCGCCGGCCAGCGTGAGCTTTCTCCCTTCCGTCGCGCCGAGTTGGATGCTTTCGGCGCTGCCTGTCGCACCCGTCCCGAGCTGTCGGGCATGGTCCAGACCCTCTTTGATCAGCTCCTGCCTCAGGCCGCGGCTGAGGCGCCCGGCTATCGCTCGTTGGCCGATCTGCTTGATGAGCATGGCTTCGACCGTGTCCAGCACGAGCAGATTCGCGCCGACCTGCGCGCTGGTCACATCGGCCTGGCCCAGAATCGACTGCCCGTGCGCAGCAAGATCGAGGACGTGTCGCCGGGCGAGGTGACCGACATCGAAACCCTGTCGGATGCGCAGCGGGGCACGCTCAACCAAATCGGCATGGACGCACTGGCGGATGGCTCAGTGGCCGTGGTCTCATTGGCAGGCGGCGCGGGCAGCCGTTGGACCAAAGGCGCCGGTGTCGTCAAGTCGCTGAATGCCTTCAGTCGACTCGGTGGCAAGCACCGCAACTTTATCGAAGTGCACCTGGCCAAGAGCCGCCGGATTGGCCGGCTGGCAGGCAATCTGCCGCCGCACATCATCACGACCGGCTATTTGACCCACGATCCGATGACGAGGTGGCTTGAATCCCAGAGAAATGGCGCCTACGAAGGGCCGCTGCTGCTCTCCCCTGGCCGCGTGGTTGGCCTGCGCTTTGTGCCCATGGCCCGTGACCTGCGTTTCGCCTGGGAGGAGATGCCTCAGCAACAGTTGGATGAGCAAGCCCAGAAGGTTCAGGATAGTCTGCATGCGGCACTGATCGGCTGGGCCCAGGAGATGGGCGAAGGCAGCGACTACACCGACAATCTGCCGTCTCAATGTATGCATCCGGTCGGTCACTGGTACGAGGTGCCCAACATGCTGCTCAACGGCACGTTGCGCGATCTGCTTGCCCAGCGCCCGCAGCTCAAACATCTGATGATCCACAATGTGGACACATTGGGTGCGGACCTTGACCCGGTGATGCTGGGCCATCATATTTCGGCGGGGCATGCTTGGACCGGTGAGGTGATCACCCGCCGTATCGAGGATCGGGGCGGCGGTCTGGCGCGCATCGATGGGCGACTGAGGCTGATCGAGGGCCTGGCCTTGCCCCATGAACGCATCGAATTTGGCCTCTCCTACTACAACTCCAGCACCACCTGGGTCGATATTGACTGTTTGCTGGCCATCTTCGGTTTGCAGCGTGATGATCTGGCCAACGGAGAAATGGTTGCTCGCGCCGTTCGTGCCCTGGCCGCACGCATGCCGACCTACGTCACACTCAAGGATGTAAAGAAACGCTGGGGGCGCGGCCAGGAAGATGTCTATCCGGTGGCTCAATTTGAGAAGTTGTGGGGTGACATGACCGCGCTGACTGAGCTTGACTCCGGCTTTGTGGTCGTGCCGCGGATGCGTGGACAGCAGTTGAAGGAGCCGGCCCAGTTGGATGGTTGGCTGCGCGATGGGTCGGCGGCCTACTTGGAGGGGTTGTGTGAATGGAGATAGGCGCCAATGCTTGATGGAACGCATCAGCCATGCCTGGCCCACATATTGAGGACAGAGACCGAACCAAGCGGAAAGTCATCCCTGGCTGCGAGTTTCATGCAGAACGGCCATCCGCTTCTGACCGGTGACATCCTGCCCCTCGAGCAGAACACTGACGGCGCATTCTTCGCACGGCCCGGTTATCCCATCATGCGCATGTGGCCTGAAGAAGCGCTACGCTTTTTGGGTTTGCTATGAGGACCTGTCGCTCGTTCACCTCGAGCTTTCTAAACGATGCATCTTCGTTGGTCCGTTGGATGGCTATTCTGAAATGCACCCTGGAAATTGGACGTGTTTGCCCAGGGTTGGGCGTGACTATTATACTTGTAGGACGTCATCATAATTGATAGGTGTTGATTTCCGAATTTCATAGCACATCATTCGCTCAAATCGTGAAATTCATCCACATCGTGGTTGCGCAGAAGACTGAGCGAGGCAGACAGTGATGGCCCAGGATCCTTTTCCTGATCGCACTTCCCCAAGTGAGAACGCCGGCGACGAACCCGGTATCGCGCGCTCGATTTTTCGTGAACAGGCGCTTGAGCAATATGTGCGCAATCAGGAACGCACCGTCTTCCCACGCTTGGTCTCTCCTCGATGGTTTCGCATCCTGTGGCTGCTCGCCCTGGCGCTCATGATCCTCGGCATCGCCATTGCGTTCTGGCCCTTTATCGTGCCGCTGCTGGATGGTCTGCCATGAAGCGCGTTCCAGTGATTCTGCAGATGACCCCGAACGAGTGCGGCGCCGCCTGTCTGGCCATGGTATTGACCTACTACGGCCATCAAACCACAGTCAGCGAGTGTCGTCGCTATCTAGCCTCCGGGCGTGATGGCGTTACGGCGCGTGCCATCGCCCAGGCCGGACGCGATCTGGGCCTGCGCGTCAGCGCCTACTCGCTGGAGCCGGAAAGCCTGGCCGAGGTGCGCTGCCCGGCTATCGTACACTGGGAGTTTAACCATTTCTTGGTGCTCGAACAGTGGACGCCTGACGATGTGAAAGTGATCGATCCGGCGGTGGGTCGACGTCGCCTATCGGCTGAAGAATTCAGCGACGGCTTCACCGGCGTTGTGCTGACGCTTGAACCCAGCGCTGCCTTCGTTCGCCGCAAATCGGGCAACAAGCTGTCCTGGCGCGGCTATCTGACTGAAATCCTCGACGCACCGGGGGCCAGGGGACTGGTCACTCAGATCTTGATTGCATCGGGGTTGCTCCAACTATCGGGCCTCGTCTTTCCCCTCTTCACAATGGTCTTGGTCGACACGATTTTGCCTGCACAGGATGTGGGGATGTTGACCGTTCTCGGCATTGGCATGCTGGTCCTCGTTCTTTCGCAAACCGTGTTGGGCTTTCTGCGCAGTTCGCTCGGGCTCTTTTTGGAGGCGCGGCTCGATGTCGAGGTGATGCTTGGTTTCTTCGAGCATACGCTCCTGTTACCCTTCCGCTTCTTTCAAGAGCGGACCAGCGGCGATCTCTTGATGAGGTTGGGCAGCATCGCGATCATCCGAGACGTGCTAACCGGTCAGTTGGTGTCGGCCGTTCTAGATGGGTCTCTTGTGTTGATCTACCTCGTCATTCTGCTGATCTGGTGGCCGCTCTTTGGCTTGGTGACGTTGCTCTTTGGCTGTGTGCAGATTCTGCTGCTGTGGGCCAGCAATCGTCGGCTCTATGAACTGACTGAACGGGATCTTGCCGCCCAGGCCGAGTCTCAAAGCTATCTGGTCGAGGCCTTGACCGGCGTGGCTACGATCAAAGCGTCGGCAACCGAAGATCGGGCCATGGATCACTGGTCGAATCTCTTCTTCAAACAACTGAATATCTCGCTCAAACGCAGCCACCTGTCCAATCTCGTCGAGAGCGGCCAGGATCTGATTGGCGCGCTGGCCCCGGTGGCGTTGCTCTGGCTAGGCGGGCTCTGGGTATTGGACGGTCGCATGAGCCTCGGCGCCATGCTGGCCGTGACGACGTTGGCCATCTCCTTCTTGATTCCCTTGACTTCGCTCGCGGCCAGTGGACAGCAGTTGCACCTGATCGGCGCCCATCTAGAGAGAATCGCCGATGTGCTCCGGTCCAAGCCCGAGCAGGACGTGTCCCTCGTTGAGAAAGCGCCGCCTTTGGCCGGGCGCATCGAGCTGCATAAGGCCGCTTTTCGATATCACAATGATGCTCCGTGGGCCGTGCGCGACGTTTCTGTCGACATAGCGCCTGGACAGAAGGTTGCGATCGTTGGGCCGACCGGATCTGGCAAGAGCACGTTGGCCATGTTATTGCTCGGACTCTATCCACTGCAAGAGGGTGAGATTCGTCTGGATGGTCTCTCGCTGACGGAGCTGAACTTGCGCAGCGTGCGCGGTCAATTCGGTGTGGTCCTACAGGACCCAGCGCTCTTCAGCGGATCGATCCGGCACAACATTTCTATGCATGATCCGGAGCGGTCGCTGGAGGATATTGAGACGGCTGCTCGCCTTGCCGCAATTGACCATGAGATTGCTGCCATGCCCATGGGCTATGAGACGCTTATCGCCGAAGGCGGATTGGACCTCTCCGGCGGGCAACGCCAACGATTGGCGCTGGCACGCGCCGTTGCCCATCGACCGGCCATTCTATTGTTGGACGAGGCGACAAGCAACCTGGATGCCGTCACCGAGGCGGTCGTGGATGCAAATCTGAGCGCGCTGGCGTGTACGAGAATCGTGATTGCCCATCGTTTGAGTACGGTCCGCAACGCGGATCAGATTCTGGTCATGCAAGAGGGAGAAATTGTCGAACGAGGTACGCATGAATCGTTGCTGGCCCTTGGCGGCGTTTATGCATTACTCGTTCGCGATCAGGAAGCAACTTACGTTGCAGATTCTGCAATTTGACTGTGCCGGCCTGGCAGTTCTGATCTGCAGATCACACCATGTATCAGGAGGAGAAAACATGTTACTCGACAAGGTAATCCGTGCGTGGAAGGATCCTGAGTATAGGCGCAATTTGAGCGAGGACGAACAAGCTGACTTGCCTGAAAATCCGGCAGGCGCTATCGAGTTGACCGATGACGAATTGGATGCTGTGGCCGGTGGTCATGGCTCGAATAGCTACAGCTACTCCAGCCGACCCAGCAGTCGACCCAGCAGTCGACCGAGCAGCCGACCGAGCAGCCGACCCAGCAGCCGACCCAGCAGCCGACCGAGCAGCCGACCCAGCAGCCGACCGAGCAGTCGGTCGCGTGGCCCGTACACCCGGCGCTGGTAGAGATGAACGTAGCTGTCGCATCGGCCTGTAGCCGACCAACCGCCGGCATAAAATCCTTTAAGATTTCTGCCTGGATCGGTTGGTCAGCGTGTCTAAGATGTGTGGGAGGTACGTACATGTGGTGAATGCGGGCGGGCACGAAGCCGACATTCAGGCTTCACAGGGGCTCATCCGTATTGGGTGATCCGTTCTGCATTCGAGATGAATAACCGTTCGCTCTCGTCGGGTCGACGTTGCGAGAATGATATGCCTCTGACCGGTATAGCATGCTTCCTGCTACGGCTATGCTATCGATCGTAGCATTCTAATCTAGCGGGAGCGGACGGCATGTCTGAGATCGGCCCGCCACTCTGACAGGACGTAGTCGCTGATGAAATCACCATGGCTTACACTACCCGCGTGGAGCCAAGGATTGACCTTGGCCGAACGCTGCTCCTTGTTTTTCAGTGGCGAGAATGCTGAATCGGCTCAGCCTGATGACCTTGCGCTTGGTCAGCGACGCTTGCAGCGCTGGCAGGCCGAACCGCCCTTTGATGATGAATCGGTCTTCCTTCGCCGATTGGCGAGCGAGGGGTTAGATCTGAGCCGTTTCGCACAGGTTCTGGGTGTTTCGAACGAGACGTTGCGTGCACGATGGTCCGTGCAGCCGGATTGGCTTTCTGAACTGGCAACCGCCTATGTACGTCAGGCGTCGCCGCCCTTACAACCGGTTCTAGACGGCGATGTCATGGACTTCCTTGAATTGGTGCAGCCGCTGGTTGACCAGGCCTGTGATCGGCTGGCAGCGGGTGTCGCCGAACTCATGGGGACGTGGAAGACGGCGCCCTTTGATCCTGAGACCATCGAGGATGTGCTGCTGATGAATCTCGGCGATCCGTTGCTGATGAGGCTGGGGCGTACGATGGCGCTGGAGCTGAACGTCGCGCGTCTGCATGGCGCGTTGGCCGGCGAAACGCCCGAGGAACGGTTTCAGAGCTTCATCGACTATCTGCGCCAACCGCAGAATGCAGTTTCCCTTCTCGCCGAATATCCTGTTTTGGCACGTCAACTTACAATCTGTATCAGTCAATGGGTCGATGTCAGTCTCGAATTCCTGGCGCGGCTCTGCGCTGACTGGGCCTTGATCCGGAGCCGGTTTTCTCCAAACAGCGAACCGGGCTTGCTGGTCGACCTGATTGGGGCGCGGGCGATACGCATCGCGGCGGGCATTCGGTCATGATTGCTGAGTTTGAATCAGGATTCCGCATAGTCTACAAACCCAAGTCGCTGGCCGTCGATGTCCATTTTCAGGAATTGTTGAACTGGGTAAATGACCAGGGTTGTCGCCTGCATCTGGATACGCTGGTCATGCTTGATCGCGACGAGTACGGATGGGTTGAATATGTGGCATACGCCGACTGCGACTCCTTGGCCGGGGTCAAGCGTTTTTATCATCGGCTCGGCCTCTATCTGGCCTTGCTCTACGCGATCAACGCTTCCGACTATCATCTTGAAAACCTGATTGCTGCCGGAGAGCAGCCGATATTGATCGATCTGGAAACCCTGTTCAACCCGGAATTTGAACGATATGATGAGGGTGATGCCGAAACCGAGGCATCCAGAGTCATGATGCACTCGGTGTTGATGGTAGGCATGTTGCCGCAACGCCTGTGGTCGCTTGATGACTACGCCGGAATCGACATCAGCGGGCTTGGCGGCGAGGCCGGGCAACTGTCGCCTGACCGTTCGCTGCTTCCGACCGATGTTGGGACGGATGCCATGCACTACGTGCGCGAGCGGATCGAATTGTCTGGCGAGGCCAATCGCCCCACGCTTGACGGAGTCGAGAGCCGCGCCATTGACTTCGTTGAGGAGATTGTTGCCGGATTCGAGCATATGTATCGTCTGCTGGTGGACCATCGTAGCGATTTGCTGGCCCCAGATGGTCCGCTCGCACGCTTTGATCACGACGAAATCCGTGTCCTGCTCAGGCCCACTCGCACCTATGACCAACTGCTCTACGAGAGTTTTCATCCCGACATCCTGCGTGATGGTCTGGACCGAGACCGCCTGTTCGACCGTCTCTGGCTTGTCGTTCCCCAGCGAGACCACATGGCCAAAGTCGTGCCCGCAGAGCAGGCCGAGCTTCGTCTGGGCGACATTCCTATTTTCATGACACAACCGTGTCTGCTCAGCCTCTGGAACGGGGCGGGGACAAGCTTCGATGGCGTTTTGACCGAAACCGGCATGGAACTGGCTCGAAAGCGAATTGAGCAGCTCAGTGAGCAGGACATGGAGCGGCAAATCTGGTTCATTCGCTCGACGCTCGCTACCTTGGCGCCGACCACCGTAGATATCGATTATCCACCGACAGCCACGTATCAGCTGTTGCCGGCTGTCGAAGGCACAACCGGCGAGATGCGTGACAGTCTCCTTAATGCTTCTCGCCGGGCCGCCGAACAGTTGGCCGAAACGGCCGTCCTTGGCGAGACTGACGTGACCTGGATTGGGCTTGAACCGATTCTTGATGAGGCATGGGATGTTGGACCGCTGGGCATTGACCTCTACGGCGGCGTCGCCGGCATTGGTCTCTTTCTGGCCTACGCAGGCGCTCTATTCGACGATCGCCGGTATACATCGCTGGCGCGGCGCGCACATGCGTCGCTTTCAGAGTACATAACCCTGGCTAGTGAAGAAGCGCCCGGCATCGGCGGCTACGACGGGTGGGGCGGACTGCTCTACACCCTGACACACATGGCGAGCCTGTGGAACGATCCTGCGATCTTTTCCCAGGCCGGCGAACTGGTGGATGTCATCGCCCGCTTTGTGGACGAAGACGAGTCGTTTGGGCTGGTGCGTGGGAGCGCCGGCTCCATCGGCAGCCTGCTCGCCTACTTCCGCTGCACAGCAGACGAGCGTGCGCTAACTGTGGCTCGATCCTGCGGAGAACACTTATTGACCTCGGCTCAGGAGATGGAGCAGGGGGTCGGGTGGGTCGTCCGGCGTTCTGGGACAAGGCCGTTGGCCGGTTTTGGACACGGAGCGGCCGGCATTGCCTGGGCATTGCTGGAACTGGCCTCCGTCTCCGGAGACGATCGCTTTCGGCTGGCAGCAACGCAAGCCATCGACTACGAGCGCAGCCTCTATGTTGCGGAAGCGATGAATTGGCCCGACCTGCGTCGCGCCGAACCGGCGACCGACGCAGAGAAGGCCGATGTTCCCGCCTTTGCAGCAGCCTGGTGTCACGGCGCGGCCGGTATCGGGCTGGCTCGTCTTCACGCCTTGCGACATCTCGACGATCCCCAATTGCCTGCCGAGATCGACGCTGCTCTCCGCGCAACCCTTGCCCATGGCTTTGGGCAGTCCCATTCACTCTGCCATGGCGACATGGGCAATCTGGAATTGCTGGTGCAGGCCGGCCGATT
Organism: uncultured Chloroflexia bacterium; assembly: GCA_963848115.1. Taxonomy (GTDB): domain Bacteria; phylum Chloroflexota; class Anaerolineae; order Caldilineales; family Caldilineaceae; genus JAWKOK01. The sequence continues at coordinate 51,341 of CAWKCP010000028.1, forward strand.
GTTGGAGGATTCTCACTGGCGATCGGAGGCAGACCGGCTGACCGCGATGTTGCCGGCCAGTATCGAGCGAGATGGTTGGCAGTGCGGCGGCCCGCAGGCAGTCGAGATGCCCAGCCTGATGCTCGGCCTGGCGGGCATCGGCTACGGCCTGCTACGTTTGGCCGAGCCGGATCAAGCGCCGTCGATTCTGTTGTTGGAGCCGCCGTTCTCCAGTGATCGCGCTTGAGCTCTCGCACGCACATCGCAACTGGCGGCACGCAGACGCTATGCGTCCGGCACGTTCTGCCTCAATTCTTCAAGCCAAACCGTTGCTGACGAATCACTCGGCGCACGCCAATCACCACGGGGCGAAAGCGAACCGCCGGAGCCGACTTTGGGACCATTGGGCATGGCCGATCGTTTGAACTGGCTGATCTGGAAGAAACGATAGAGGAAGACTTCGAGCCAGTGTTTGATCGTGGCCAGATCGTACTGGTTTCGCGACTCCGTCGCCAAAAAATCGGGCCATTCTCCTTGAGTTCGATCGCCCCAGGCATGGTGGCTCAGGAACGCGACCTTGCTGGGCCGGAAGCCGAAGCGGGTCGTGTAGTAGAGATGGAAGTCCTGCAACTCGTAAGGGCCGATCTTGGCCTGCGTGCTCTGCGCAGGCTGACTGCTGTCGTCGTTGCTGGATGGAATCAGTTCAGGCGAGATCTCTGTCTCTAGAATTGATTGCAGAGTCTCGGATGCGACATCGCCAAATTGGTCTGTGGCGATGCTCCAGCGAATTAGATGTTGGATCAAGGTCTTGGGCACAGAAGCGTTGACATTGTAATGTGACATCTGATCGCCGACGCCATAGGTGCACCAGCCGAGCGCCAGCTCGCTCAGATCGCCTGTACCGACAACCAGGGCGTTGTTGTAGTTGGCGAGCCGGAAGAGATGCGACGTACGTTCTCCCGCCTGTACATTCTCAAAGGTGATATCGTAGACGGGTTCTCCGTCTGCGAAAGGGTGTTCCAGGTCGCGCAACATCTGCAGGCAAGAGGGTCGGATGTCGATCTCCTTGGCGCTGACGCCCAATGCCTGCATGAGCGCGTGGGCGTTGCGCAATGTCTGGTCGCTGGTGGCGAAGCCGGGCATGGTGTAGGCTAAGATATTGGTGCGCGGCAGTTCGAGCCGATCCATGGTGCGGGCGGCCACGATCAGCGCCTGGGTCGAGTCCAGCCCGCCGGAGACGCCGATCACCAGTTGCTCGATGCCGGTCGCCTGGAGCCGCTTCATCAAGCCGTGGACCTGGATGTTGTAAACCTCGTAACAGCGCTCGTCAAGCACGGTCGGGTCGCTGGGTACATAGGGGAAACGCTCGACCCGGCGCAGCAGAGGTATATCCTGTGCAGGCAGCCCTAGCCGAAAAGTGACGGCACGCATCTGCTGAATCCGTTCGCTGTGGTCGAGAACGACGTCGGCATAGCTATTCATGCGCATGCGGTCCTGGCGCAGCCGCTCCAGATCGATATCGGCCAGAATCAACTGCTGATCCCGGGAGAATCGTTCGGATTCGGCCAGTCGATTGCCGTTTTCGTAGATCAACGCATGGCCGTCCCAGGCAAGATCGGTCGTTGATTCACCAGGACCGACGCCCGAGTAGAGATAGGCCGCCACACATCGGGCTGACTGGCCGGCGCAGAGCGAGCGGCGATAGTCGGCCTTACCCACCGTGATGTTGCTGGCCGACAGGTTGGTGAGGACCGTGGCCCCGGCCAGTGCCGCAAAGGTGCTCGGCGGAATCGGCGTCCAAACATCTTCGCAGATTTCGACGTGAAAGGCGAAGTCCGGCACATTGACGGCATCGAAGATCAGGTCAGCGCCAAAGGGCGCCCTTTGTCCCAATACGACAATCTCCGATTGAATCGCATGGCGTGCCGCCACAAAGTGTCGCTTTTCGTAGAACTCGCGATAGTTGGGAATGTAGGACTTGGGCACGACGCCGAGGATGCGGCCACGGTAGATCACGAACGCACAGTTGAATAGCTTCTCTTCAAAACGCAGGGGCGCGCCAATCAACAGGATCGGTGACAGCGATCGGCTGGCCTCCACAACGTCAGCCACAGCCCCCAAGCTGCGATCAAGCAGAGCATCCTGTTGAAAGAGATCGTCATTGGCGTAGGCGGAGATGCTCAGCTCCGGAAAGAGGACGAGCGCTGCGTGCTGGGCATCCGCCTGTTGCGCCAACTCAATAATGCGCGCGCTGTTGAAGGCCGGATCGGCCACGCGTACAAAGGGCACCGCGACTGCGGTACGAATGAACCCGTGGGCATAGATGGAATTGAAGGGATGTGTGCCTGTCGTCATCTGATTTGACCTATTCGTTTTGGTCCGATTTTGATATGAGTGCGTTCAAAACGAGTTGATCGTGTAGGGGCGCACCCTTGCGGTCGCCCGCTTCTAACGGGTACCCGCAAGGGGTACCCCTACCAACCCATTTGATAGAATACAACTGCTACGCCAACAGCATCTTATCAGAGATTTGGGAATAGTCCAGCAACTACTGCACGCAACTTTTTTTGCGGAGAACTCTTATGCTTGAACAACCAAACGTGCTAGTGATCATGACGGATCAGCAGAAGGCGACGGCCAGTCACCTGTATGGGAATACCTTCTGCGAAACACCTTCCATGCAACGGCTGGCCGACGAAGGCGTGACCTTTGACCACGCGATCACGCCGCATCCCCTCTGCATGCCGGCGCGCATCTCCTATTGGACCAGCCAGTTTCCCCACACCCACGGCGGTCGACGCAACGAGACGCCCATGCCGGCAGGCAAGGCCCATGCCTTTCGACTGTGGAAGGAGGCCGGCTATCATACCGGATTGATCGGCAAGAACCACTGCTTTGTAGATCCCGATGATCTGGCCCTCTTCGACACCTGGTGCGAGATCGGTCACGGCGGATTGCCTGACAATCCGACGACCAAGGGGATGGAGTGGATCCGCCCATTGGACGGCATCAACGCTGCCCATGAACTGCGCCATACCATGCAGGCGCAGAATCCTCGTTTCGGCTACGCCACATCTGACTTCCCGCTGGAACACTATTCGACCGGCCTGATCGCCGCACAAACTGTGCAGTTTTTGGAGAACCACCGGGACGATCCGTTTGCGCTTTGGGTTTCGTTTCCGGATCCCCACGAGCCCTGGGTGGCTCCTGCTCAATACGCCGAACAGTTCCCCCGCGAGAAGATCGAACTGCCGCCTCAGCGTGACGGCGAGTTCAGCGACGGCAGCGCGCCGGAGCGCAATCAGCTGCTGTCAAAGATCTTGAGCTGGCGAGGTGAAGACGGCGAAGATTTCTACGAAGAAGATCTCTATGGCCTGCTGGCGGCCTACTACGGTATGGTGCGTTTTATCGATGATGCGCTGGGACAGATTCTGGATGCGCTGGAGGAGACCGGGCTGCGTCGCAACACCATTGTCGTCTTCTGTTCGGACCATGGTGACTTCATGGGCGAGCACGGCATGCAGTGCAAGGGAGGCGTCTTCTACGATTGCTTGACGCGCGTACCGCTCATCGTCTCTTGGCCGGAGCAGATTCCCAGCGGCGTTCGCGATGATAGCATGGTCAATCTCATCGATGTTGTACCAACGCTGCTTACCTTGCAGGGGATGGATGTACCCCGAGCGATGCAGGGCAAGCCGCTACCGACCGTCACCGGCGCGGCCCCTCGAGATGCATCCTTTGCCGAATATGGGGCCGGCGGTCCGGCTTTTCTCATGGAGGATCTGGAAAAGCTGCCCCAACCTTGGGGACGCTCAACGCTGATAGCGTCGCTGCGCCAACGCGAGGCCGAAGGCCGGCGCAAAATGGTCCGAACTCGAGCGTGGAAGTACGTCCACGATCCTATGGGCGATCGAGACGAACTCTATGATCTCGTCAACGATCCGTGGGAACTGACAAATGTTGTTGAGGAAGCGGAAAACCGTGACATCCTTGCGGAACTGCGTCTACGCTTGGCGGACTGGAGCATTGAGACTGAGGATGCCACGCCTGTGCCGTTGCCGGAAGGTGGGTGAGGGCGGGTGGGGTTGTGGGGCAGTAGGGCAGTGGGGGGTGAGAGATCATCTGAACGCATCCCCACAACCCCACTGCCCCACTTCCCTATCACCCTACTGCTCTACTGCCGTAAGCTCCATCCGAATCTGGAAGGGATCTTCAACGGTGAGGGTATTGGCGAAGTTTGGCGGATTGATGCCGAAGTCGCTGAGCAACGAATCGGCGATGGCAACGCCGCTGATTGTGTCGCCATCCAGTGTGGCTGTGACGTCAAAGGTGATGGGCAGGGTCACATCGCGTACACTCAGGTCACCGCTGAGTTGGAATGTGGCCTCTTCACCATCGGTGTAGTCACTTGGGGCATTTTCGATGCTGTTGGCGACAAAGGTTGCGGTCGGAAAGCGGGCAAAGGCGGGAGCCTGCTCGCGAACCCAATTGTCACGGCGCGATTGATCCGACGAGAGCGTATCGATCTGGACCGTGAATTCATTGGCGCCAATTGTGCCGGCGTCCAAGTCAAGCTCGAACTGACCGCTTACCTCCTGAGTGCTGCCGACAATGTCATAGTCGCCTGCAGCAATGCCAAGCTTGTCGAGCGCTCCACCCAGGAATTCCTCATCAACCAGGTAGGCGGCTGTCGACTGATCCGGCACGACCACGAATGTGCGCATGCCGGTAGCCGCGCTAGCGTCTTCTGCTGATGCTTCTTCAGCCGCTTCTTCCTCAGGCACCGCGGTTGGATCTTGCTCCATGGCCTCTACTTCTGCGGCTTCTTCTTCTGCGGGAGCTTCGGTTGCAGCAATGGTGGGCTCCGCTGCCGACTCAGCCGGTGAAGCGGCTGGTGCGCCGCCGCAGGCTGCCAGCACAAACAGGCCAACGGTCAGAACTATGGTTAGAATCATTGATCTTGAAAACATCTGATGCTCCTATGGTCCTTTCATGGGATTGCGATTCACGCAGTATCGCGTGATCGTTACGAATCATCCGCCCCATAGTCTCGCACGCTTGTGTACGCAAGTTTGTGGTCCTGATTACGGCTTGCGACACTTTGGGGTATCTGTTTCGCGCGCTATTCGTGCGACAGACCTGGAAGGCTGCGTGCCGAGAAGTCAGGCTTCTGTCAAGAGCCTGACTTCTTAGCGATCTTATCCTGCTCACTGCAGGACTAGCTTCAATTGGGGAGGGTCAGTTCTTTGGCGTGGAGCTATCGTCAATCTCGCTGAGCATCAAACCGTTGGGCAAGTAGGGCGGCCGGTCTTCGGGTGTCACGCCGTAGTTGGCCAACAGTTGGCGAAGGAACATGGTGTAGAAGCCCTCGTGGCGTATGGCTGATTGGATATCCTCGACCACCAGACCGTTCACAAAACCATACTCTTCAAAGCTGCTGACGAAATCGGCGTCTCGACTGATGATGTGCATTGGCGTGTCCCAGCCATCGGCCCGCCGCGAGACACGTGGCGGTTGGTGATCGCCGACCAACACGAAAATGGCGTTTTCATCTTCATGTTGGATGATGAAATCAGTCAGAAAACGCAACTCATATTCGATGGCATTGAAATAGTTGCGGCGACGAGTTGCGTGCTCCAATTCGTCGTCGGGAATTGCTTCTTGGTCAGGAGCCGGCACATTGAGTGACTGCCAGTCATCGGCGAGTTCAGGCAATGGCATCCAGGGATAGTGGGAATTCTGGGTAATGAAAAAGAGCAGCCGTGGACTGTCGGTCGCCTCTCTACCGGCGGCGTCAGCGAAATTGAGGACATATTGGTCGGGCGGGGCTGGACCCCAGCCGTATCGTTCTCCAACGTAGCCGAGGTCTCTGTACTGCAGCCATGCGTCCACGCCGAAGAAATTCTTGTAGAGGGCCCACACCTCATCCTTCAACTCAGTGGACAGTGATGACACGCGACTATAGCGATAGCCTTGTGACTGGAGATAGTTGCCCAGATCGGGATAATCTCGCTCTTGGTAGGCATCGACCAGCGCCAGGTAGGATGGATGCTCCTCAATGCGCAGACCAAAGAGCGCGCTTGTGTAAGCCATCCAGGAGCCGCCGCCCCAGGTCGGTGATTCGCTGAGGGCTGTGGTGGCGGATAGACCGGCTTCCTGCAGTTGGGGTTCTAGCTCATGCAGCAGTGCCTCGTAGGCAAGCCGATAGTCGTCCCGCTTGTAGAGTACGCTTCCATAGGATTCGACGAAAATGAGGTAGATGTTTGGTTTCTCGGCGAGATGATATCGCGAGAAGTCGTACGTCGCGTCGATTTCATCTGCGTGGGAGACTCGAGTGCTGGCATAGATATCGCGAGATCGGCCGATGTTCTTGCTCAGTTTCGCGCTGATGCTGCTCACAACCATGGTCGGGCTATCCAATGTTATTGGCCGTTTTCCGTCTTCAGACGAAGCGCTGGCAGCAATGCTTGTGGGGGCGATCAGGGCAATTGCGCAGGCCAGAAAGCTCAAGGCGACCAATCCCCGACGTGTACCGCGGCCGGGCATAGACACCTCGCCGGCCGCGGTCATCACCTGTAGCAGACCATAGATCACTGCCACGGCGCCGACCAGTAGGATGCCCACTCCAACATAGATGAGGGCAGACAGATGCAAGTGTCCCATCAGAAATTCCAGGCCATCCAGTGCCATGAAATAGTGGGTGTAGAAGACCGGATCGGCCTGCCAGATCGAGAGGGTAATTCCTTCGTAGATGGCGTAGGCAAGGGCAACAAAGTAGATGGCGATCAGCAGGGCTCGAAATGCAGGGCGACGCAGTTGATGGAAGGTGGCCCAGGCTGTGGCGAAGATCAAGAATTCAAGATTCAGCCGAAAGATGTCGTAGTTCTCTCGGCTAACGAACAACTGCGGCAAAGTCTGCCAGAGATCATCTGCAGTTCCAGGTAGAAACCGCGTCTCTTCAATATTGAGCAAGAAGAGGGGCAAAAAGAGCAAGCAGTTGAGGATGAAAAATGGAACCAAGAAAAAGAGGCTCGGCGACCGACGAATTCGCTCTCTGATCCATCTGCATGATCAAGGAGCGATTTCGTGCGACCCAGCCTTGATTCGCCACCTCTGCACGATCTTCTTGCAACAGCGTCACAGGCTGCGCACCGGACGGAAACTGCTGTTCGTTCGCTGCCAACGTTGGCGCAGACGGGACTGTATTCTGGTTTGATTGGATGGAACTGGGCATAGGATTTCGACGACTATCTCGGGTCAGTCCCGATGGTGCTGCCGCTGGCAATGTTCTTGCGTCGGCCATAGGATTTGGCGTCAGCCAGCGAGTGCACGACGACGTTGCGGCCCAAAACCATCTCAGCCGGAATGATGGCATCCTTGCCCACTAGCGTCAAACCGGTGTTCAACTCTTCGGGAGCCTGTTCGTTGGGCGTGTTGTCATCGCCATCGCCAACCTTGGCGCCGGCGCCGATCACGACCTTCTTGTCAATGATGCAGCGGTCTACAACTGCGCCCGCCTCGATCACCGTGTCCGTGAGGATGACGCTATCGCGGACAACTGCGCCTTCGGCCACGTAGACGCCTGGGGAGAGTACGCTTCGTTCAACTGTGCCGTCCACACGACAGCCATTGGATAGCAGGTTGCCCCCGATCTGTTGACTGTTGGCTCCGATCCGACTTGGCGCTCGTTCCTGGCTGCGTGTGTGAACCACCCAATTTGGATCATAAAGATCCAGAGCCGGATTTTCGGCCAGTAGACTCATGTTTGCTTCCCAGTAGGCCTGAACATTGCCTACGTCCGCCCAATACCCAGGAAAGGGATAGGCATATAGTTCATGCTTGCCGTCAAGCATTGAGGGCAGCACATCATGGCCAAAGTCGACATAAGATGTGTTCTGGCTCAGGATATCGATCAGGACATCCCTGCGGAAGATGTAGATGCCCATGGAGGCCAGTGTATGGCGAGAGCGCTTTGGCTTTTCCTGGAAATCGACGATGTTGTAGCCGCCGCCGGTGGTGACGATGCCGTATCGATGGGTTTCGTGGCTGCTGACCCGACGGACGCCAACCGTCAGGTCGGCGTTGTTCTCGGCGTGCTGAAGCAACATGGGACGATAGTCCATCAAGTAGATATGGTCGCCCGCCAGGATCAGGACGTTCTCTTCGTCCTGATCGATGACGAAATCCAGATTGCGCCGTACCGCGTCGGCTGTGCCCTTCTGCCAGTCGCCATAGGGTCCCCCACGATAGGGCTGCAGCAGACGCACGCCGCCGCTTGCTCGATCCAGATCCCACGGTTTTCCGATCCCGATATGATCGTTGAGACTGCGCGGTTTGTACTGGGTTAGAATGGCGACCTTGAAGATGTCGCTGTTGACACAGTTGCTCAGCGGAAAGTCGATCAGGCGAAACTTTCCGCCAAAGACGACCGACGGCTCGGCGCGCACTTCCGTCAGTACACTCAAACTCTCGCTGGAGCCGCCGCCCATAATCATCGCAAATGCTTGCGCCATTGCTCACTCTCCGTACTAGGTCGTTCGTTTAGACTGTTTGTCCGTCAGCGACGATGCCGTCGGTTGGGAAGTGACTCTCGTCACGATTGCTGTTGATTAGCACATTGCGTCCGATCTGAGCGCCGTCCGGCACATAGCTGTTTTTGCCGACCACTGTAATGCCGGCAAAGAGCCGATCGGGCATCTCCGTGTTTGGCGTCGATTGGTCACCGGTGCCGACCACGGCTCCTGCGCCGACCATCACCTGTTTGTCGAGGACGGACTTGTTCACGTGCGCTCCCGGTCCGATCCAGGCGTCGTTCATGATGATGCTATCCTCGACCACGGCCCCGGGGCTCACATAGACGCCGGGGCTCAATACACTGTTGTGGACCAGATCCACGGATTGTGCAGCCGTTGGAGATCATGCTGCTGACGACCTTGGCCTGAGGGCCAAGTTTGGCCGCAGGTCGTTCTTCTGAACGAGTATGGATGGGCCAATGTGATGAATAGAGATCGAGCGCCGGGTTCGGTTCGAGCAGGGCCAGGTTTGTCGCCCAGTAGGAGTCCATGGTGCCGACATCAACCCAATAACCCTCAACCTTGTGGGCGAAGACGCGTTCTCCAGCATCGATCATCGATGGAATGACGTCCTTGCCAAAGTCCACCCGGGATTTTCCTTTGTTGTCGACGATATGTTTCTCAAGCATCCGGGTGTTAAAGACATAGATACCCATGGAGGCAAGATTGCCTTTGTCTCGCTCCTTGGGCTTTTCGTAGAACTGGACAATCCGCTGCTCTTCGTCGATTTCCATGATGCCGAATCGATCCGTCTCTTCCAGCGGCACCGGCATGACGCCGACGGTGAGATCGGCGTTGTTGCGGCGGTGGAACTCAAGCATGGGCCGGTAATCCATCTTGTAGATGTGATCGCCGGAGAGGATGAGAACTGTGTCTGCCTGATGGGTGTGCACAAAGTTTAAATTCTGATAGATGGCGTCTGCCGTTCCCGCATACCACTCATGCCCGCGTCGTTGCTGGTAGGGCTGCAACAATTGGATACCGCCGTGCGCTCGGTCTAGGTCCCATGGCTTGCCGATACCGATGTGGTGGTTCAAACTGTGGGGCCGATATTGCGTCAGCACGCCGACCCCAAAAATACCGCTGTTGACGCAGTTGCTGATCGTAAAGTCGATGATTCGAAACTTGCCGGCGAAGGGAACGGCCGGTTTCGCCCGCTCTTCCGAGAGGACTGTGAGGCGAGTGCCTTCACCGCCAGCCAATATCATTGCAATGGTGTTCATAGGCGCCCTAGATTTGAGGTGGTTATCCGGGATACTGGACTTGAAACTGCGCAGGTGGGTGGCGTTGACTTCTCGATCCCGTTCCTGCACCGGATGGAATTCCGGCACCCGCAACTTATGGTGATTATCGTTGAACCGAATTGTAGATCAGAACGGCAATAATTCCAACCTGTCTAGAGTGCCTACTGTATTTGGGATTTGTATCACCTGCTGATATAATTTCTGTTTGCGATATTCGTACATTTTTGCGTTGCTATACCATATGCTGTGGCCCCATACTGATGTTGCTAACGAGCTTTTAACACGTTGGGCCGGCATATTCATTGAAATCTCAATTTGAACTATCAAAGGAGGAAAGCGTGCTGCAGCGTCAAACCCAAACAGCAGCTTTCTGGCGCGATCAATTTGAAGTCTCGTCAAGTGATCTAGACTTCATTTACAATCTGTTGCTAGATATGCAAGCGCCCCGATCGACCACGCAACTTGCTGTCACATTGATTGACAACTATTTGCGTCGAGAGAATGCCAAGATCGAATCCGAACTGTCAAAGGGCGAAACCTATATGCCCAAAGAGCGCTATGAAACAGACCAGGTATTGGTCTTTCCTGCGCTGGACTTTGCGATTGGTAAGATCATCGGTGTCCGTCCCGGTCAGAATCCCGAATATGGCGACTTTGAAGTCATCAAGGTTAGTTTTGCAGAGACCGACTCAGCGACCGATCCGGAGAAGGATTCAGCGGCGTCCGAAGCGGATGGTACCACGCGAATTTGTCGCAAGTCTGGCGACGCCTCATCGTCTCAATCAGACGAATGGCGGCAATCTCCTCGACAAAAACACACTCCTCTCCGCCGAAGAGATCTACGAACTATATCAGACTGAGATTGATGATAGCTTGCTCTTCGCTCTGGAAGAGGGGTCCCGTAGCAGCGAGTTTGTGCAGGTGGACGATAGCTGGCTTCTGTCGGACATGTTGGCCGAGGTTCATGTGGGTCATCTGAACATCGCTGAGGCCATGATCGAGGTTCAGGATGAACCGTTGTCCAGTCAACAACTGCTCGACGAACTTGACCTTGATACAAATGTCCCCGAACCGATGCGTATCATCAGCATCAACCACGCACTGAGTTTAGACGATCGGTTCGATCCGGTAGACGATGGCGATACGATGCTCTGGTATCTGAAACGCATGGAGCCGGACGAAGTCATAGACATTCCGGCGCTCCTTCGCTATCGACCTGTCGAGTACAATCGGTCGCTTCTGAGTGTTGAACTATTGCAGCTTGAATGGGAACTGGATGACGAGTGGGGCGAGAGCAGTCTGAGTAGTGAACTGCCTTCGGTTGTACCGAGCACCACCTTCACACTGATCTACCCTCATCGTAGGTATGGCACGATTCCGCTGAGCGGACGCACTCGCAGTTTCTTCCCGGCCAAGGAGTCGGGCAGATCCAGGGTCACACTAGTCGATGGCCGTTGGGGCACACAGTTTGGCTGCTGGGTAGTGCATGAAGGACGATACGTTGCCGGCTTGGGCAAGTGGATGGAGGATCACGGCATTCCCGTGGGTGCACAGATCACCCTGGAACGCTCGGGATCGGATGGCGATATCATCATCGATTATCGCACCCGTCGCTCCAAGCGGGAATGGGCCCGTATCGGAAACGCTGATATGGACGCAAAGCGTTTCGTCTTCGAAATGAACAAGGTGCCCGTTGCCTGTGAATATGACGAAAACCTGATCGTTGCCGATTCGGATCCCGTCGCAATTGAAACATTGCAGATCTGGTTGGATGCCAACAACATTGACCTGATGCCCATTGTTGAGCAAGTTGTGTCTGAGTTGACCAAACTCAATCCGCAGGGAAGCGTCCACGCTAAGAGCGTCTATAGCGCAGTGAACATGGTGCGTCGATGTCCGCCCGGGCCGGTCTTCTATGCCCTGATTAGTAATCGTAAGTTCCGTGATGCCGGCGGCGGACTCTTTTCCATGGCGTAATGGATACGTTGTGATCAGAGGATCGCCTATGATTGACGAGTCCACTGCCTGGGCCTTTGCCACAGATTTTCAGTGATGAAAAAGGGATGGACGCAGATTTTGCCGACAGATGAGTTACCTATAATGGGAGATTGAGTTTCATGAGTCCACTTGCTGCTAGTAGCAGACTCGCCCGGTTTCGCCCGACAACCGATACGAAGTTCCAGATCGATTTCGACTGGTGGGAGAAAAGCGGCAAAAACTTTCGCCTATACCTTCGTGACCAACTGTGTGATGAGTGTCGAGAGCGATACGCTGATCACACCAACACCGAAGATGTGGATTGGGTTGATCCCGACACAGGTGAAGTGCATCGCACTGACGCCCTGAGAGAATGTCTGCGTACCCGCTGTGCGAATGATCCCGAGTATATCAATGAGCGTCTGCCAGTCGCATCCGCCTGTTTTCGGATATTCCTGGCAAATAACAACACGCCGATGACACCGCAAGAGTTGAGTCAATTGATCCTGTGGCGATCGCCGAAGGAGATCTTGCGCACGCTTGGCGGCCGTCAGGTCTATCTTGGATTGAGGCCGGTGCGGTAAATCGGGAGCAGAAGCACCGACTGATTGGCGAGTTACTCAGTTCGTTCGTCGCCCTGATATGCTTCACGACGGTAGAAATGAAAGAGGCAACTGCTCAAGCTCGCAGTTGCCTTTTCTTTTTCCACAACAGGCTTTCGCGATGGATGGGAGTCATCATCGTTCCGATGGATCGGATGCCTCCTACAAGCTAATGGTTTGCAACCAAAATCTGCTCCGACAGCGAATACAGTTGCCTGAAACTGGTTACGGAGCGTATCTGCAGCAGGTCGCTCATGCGTCCCTCGGCGGTCTTTCTCGCCATAATCTGCTCACTTGACGCAAAAGCATTTTGCAGATCATCCGTCTCCACTTCGTATACCGCCAGGTACTTGCCCTGCGATTCTCCAGGAGCAATGTTTTCATAGCGTAGCGCTCTGACAATTCCCGGCGTCTCCAAAACATCGGGCAAATGGACTTTGTTGTACCACTCATTGAATTCGTCTTCGCGGGCCTGGTCTGCACAACTCGCTTCAACTAGTACGATCCATGTCTCCATGACTACCTCCTCCTGACTGAAAGATGTCTCAGATTTTGCACAGAAATTCCATAAATCGTTCTCACCGTAACATGACGATGGCTACAGAATGGCTACAGATTGTCATGGGAAAGGTTATCTGCCGCGCAGACGCGTTGGAAGAGGCGCTTGCTAACGAATCGTCTGCGACTCACAGGTCGCGGGGATGAGCGCACACGCTTGATCGGGGACGGGCGGTGGCCGCACACGCAGTGTGCCGATGGTCACTTCCTGGCCGACCGGATTTCCCTGGTCGTTGACCACCGTGATTCGTTCGCCCGTACTTGGATCATAGAGGCCGACAACCAGGCTCCACGCGCCGCCGTCGACGGACGCATCAAGTTGATTGGCAGGAACGCTCAACTGTCGCCAGTCGATTAGGAACGGTATCTCGGATGTTTCCAGGCTATCCATCGTCGGGCGCACGAAATACCGCGGCCGGCCATCTGCCTGGCTGATGTTTTCGCCGTCGCGTCTCAGATGCACGAACGCCGCTAGGTTCGACGGCCATTCTATTCCCTGCCACTGCAACAACACATCGACCGTGGCGCCGGGCCAGATGGCGTCATCTAGCAAGGATGCCTGCAGCACTAGCCTATTTGCCTCATCAGCCAAGAAGGTTGCCTGCTCTATCTGGTTGCCGTTCTCGTCCACCATCACAGTCAGGGATTCCTCGGTGGACGCCAACTGTGTCAGCCGATCCCGTTTGCTGCGTTGGACGGCAGTCGCAAGCAGTTCGTCTCCGTCTGCGCCGATCATTGCGCCTGCTGAAGAAGCCGAGGCCTGCATTGTATCCACCACCACGCCCCATGACTCCGGCAAATAGAGCGGCAGCGAAGTGATGCGGACGATCTCTCCCGGCTGCCAGCGCTCGGGTGGATACCAGACCAGCGCCGGCGGCAAAATATCGGTCAGACTGCCGACCGTGTCGCCGGCAGGGGAGCGGACTTCCAGGTACGGCATGTCCGACGCCGCGTCGAACTCTTCCCCGACATGCCACAGCCCTGTCAGCTTGGTCTGACGCCAGCGCGGCCAGTCGTCGATCTCGACGTCGACGAAGATCAGTGGTTGGTCGGCTGACTCGGTGGCTGACCCGGTGGCTGACCCGGTGGCTGAGTCAGCGGATGGTCCAGATGTGCGGACAAATGAATAGAACCTGTCTGGGATTTTCTTCTCGGGCGACTCAGTCGAGAGGACCAGGAATCCATCGCCTGCATCGACCACGCCCCAGTTGCCGGCCAACATCTCGTCTACGCGTCTTTTGAGATCGCCCGGGGCCATGTCTGTGTTGGTGGTCACGTCGAGCAACGCCCATTCCGCGGGCACGGGCGAATCCAGGCCCAACGGAAATTGATAGACATACTGTCGGTGACTTAGGTGCGGATGCACGGCGGCCGTGGCAGTCACGGCCACGTCATCCGGAATCAACGCAAGGTAGGTCGCCAGTTGCTGATGATGCGCTGTGATGGGCGGGCGATCATAGCCTGCGCCCAATGGGCCGCGTCCATGTTGCAGATAGCTCCAGCCCGCCCAGCAAAGAATCCAGCCGGCCAACGCAACCGTCAACAGGGGGCGAAGAGCCGTGCGTGAGTTGGCGACCATCGCCGCAGCGGCCATGGTGTAATTATTTGCAGCCGGCATCTGCTGGAAGCTCGCCGATCTCCCCTCCGTGCGTTTGGCCAACCATCGCCATAGGCGACCCAGCCCGTACGCGGCTGCCACAGCGAAATATGGAACCAGCGGTGCGCTGTAGTGAAAGTCGCCATAGTATTGGGCTGGATACGCGCTCAACAAGTTGGCCAGCAATACGGGCAGCGCCAACAGCAGAATCTCCGGCGCCAACAGTGACAAGAAGCCGAAGGGCGCCAGCAAACCAATCAGATAATCGACTCGCGCCGGTTCCGTCGCGATCTGCCAGACAAGGCCCGGCTGGGTGAAGAAACTCTTAAAAATGTCCACCGGCGAGTCGCCCAGCGCGCCATAGCGTTGAAAGTAGCCGCTCTCAGCCACGCCGTAGATATCGGCTGCATAGGCCGGGACGATGATAAAGGTCGCCACGACGAACCAGGAGAGGGAGAGGATTGTGACGACAGTACCGGCTAGAAAGCCGGAAGATCGAAGATCATAGAACGATGACCGAGAAGCACTCCGTCGTTTCCGATCTTTGATCTTCGATCTTTGATCTTAGCACCGCCCATAGGCCGAGCCCTGCGGCCAACAATGCCATCTCTTCTTTGACGCTTGCGACCAGTAGGGCGGCGGCTGTGAACTGCCCCCAGCGTCGCGCGTCGACAGCCCAGAATGCCCAGAGGATCAACGGCACTGCGAGTGGTGCAGCATGAAACTCGGTCAGTAGGGCGGATTGGAGTTGGGATGTCAGGAGATAGGCAACGGCGAGCGACAGCGCCAGCGGGCGCGTCAGGTTGCGTAGTGGTTCCAAGCGCCAGATTTGGGACCGTTCCTGTGGCGTCAGTAATTTGTCGAATTGGCGCAATGACAGCTCGTAGAGGATCCATGCGCCAATGGCGACGGCGATTGCCTGTAGCAGCAAGAGCGCGCGTACATCGTTCCACAGCCAGAAGATGGGGCTGATGAAGACCAGCATCGGCTCGACATGATCGGTCAGGCGTGTAGCAACGAATCCATTGTCGGTCTGCTCAAGCAAGCGGCCGCGGCTGCTGTTCCAAATCGCCTGGTCGATCTGGCCCAGATCGGCCTTGTGGGTACGCATGCCCGCGTGGATATCCGCAGCCAATCCGTAGAACGTGACTATATATATAGTGATCAACAGGAAGAGAAGCAGACGGTAGGGATCCAGCCGCGTCGCGAACCAATGTGCGCATGATGGCTAGGCGAGGCACTTGGCTATGGCCGAGGCCACACGTTCGACATCGTGCGTCGCTAAGCATGGGGTGCATCGGCAGCGAAACAATCTCGCTACCAGATGCTCAGTTTCGGGAAGCGGCGCGGGCGTTCGGCTACGATCTGGCGATAGGCCGGCATCGGTGGACAGGGGTCGGATAATGGATGCCCGTGCCGATACCAACGATCCGAGTTCGGCCATCAGATCATCGCGATTGGCGCTGCGGACAACGTAGAGGTGGTAGACATGTGTTGTGCCGGACACTGACATTGGCTTGTGACCGCATCGGGCAATAGTCGATCGTATAGCGCTGCCAGTTCCCGGCGTCGGCGATTCCAGTCATCCAGATGCGCAAGCTTCACGCGCAGGATGGCCGCCTGCATTTCGTCCAGCCGGCTGTTTACGCCTTCTTCCTGTGAGACATACCGAGACTCGGGCGTCCAGCCATATTGGCGCAGACGGCGAATTCGATCCAGCAACGCCTCATCATTGCCGATGACGGCGCCGCCGTCTCCGATAGCGCCCAGGTTCTTGGTCGGATAGAAGGAGAAGCAGCCCAGATCGCCCATGGAGCCGACGATCCGACCGTGATAGCGTGCGCCATGGGCTTGCGCACAATCTTCGATCACGCGTACGCCGGCTTCACGTGCAATCGCCAAAATGCCATCCATGTCAGCCGGTTGGCCGTAGATATGGACGGGCACGACGGCCTTGGTCCGCGCCGTGACTGCCGCGGCCAAGCCCTCCACAGAGATTGTGTAGTTGACCGGATCGACATCGACCAGCACCGGAGTGGCCCCGGTCAGGCGAATGGCCGCCACCGTGGCCACCGCCGTGTGCGACACGGTGATGACCTCGTCGCCCGGCCCGATGTCGCAGGCACGCAGCGCCAGAAAGAGCGCGTCGGTGCCCGAGTTGACGCCGACGCACCCTGACACGCCGTTGTAGGCGGCGAACTCCTCTTCAAACGCCGAGACTTCACCGCCGAGGATGTACCAGCCGCTGGCCAACACGCGTTGGACCGCAGCGTCAATCTCGGTCAGCAGCGCGTTGGTTTGGGCTTTGAGGTCTTGCAGTGGAATCGGTGTGGTCACGGGTCCTCGGGTTTCTGGCGCTATTGGATGATAGGACGCAAACGGGTGGGGACGATCCTTGCGGTCGCCCGATGTGGCCGGCGGTAACGGGCGACCACAAGGGTCGCACCCTACGGGTTACTACCGTCATATCTTTCGGGCCACGTCGCCTGCCTGAATTGTGCCGGCCTGGACGACCCTGGCGTTAATGCCGCGCAGATGCAGCTCCTTGCCGGGGCCGGTGTTGACGAACTTGACCGCGTCGACGCCGAAACGTTGGGCGAACTTCTTGCAGCCGGTGTGGGGTATCGCGGTCACCTCGATCACGGAAGAGCCAATGGATAGCCTACTGCCGGTCGGCAGATTGTCGTCGCTGAGGTCGATGTCGATGAAAAGCTGATCGCCTGCGAGCTGGCGTCGATCCAGGTCGACGGCCACCAGCGCTGCGGCACGCGCATTCATGATGTTGAGCTGGGTGTCCGGATCATCAGCGCCGGCGCGCTCGCACCAGTTGTCGCCCACGAGCCCAAACTTCGGGTCCAGTTCGCCGGTTGTCAGCACCTCACGCTCATTCGTCTGCGGGCGGCGGACAATCATCACCAGCTCGCCGTTGTCTTTGGGCGACTGGCGGATGGTCTCCAGCCCGGCTTCCAGCTCTTCGGCAGACAGATGTAATTGATTTGACATAAGACTTCCTCTTTGTTCGTCCACTTTGTACCGCGGCATTTGTGCCGCACAAGCCTAGTACAACGTGGCGGAAATGAGCCCACGGTTCGTAGGTCCGGCTATCAGCCGGACGACTCCTGGTACCTTTGGAGCAGTCTGATGGCGAGGCCTGTCACGCTGATAGCGTGACCTACGGTCCATGGGTCTACTGCTAGCCGATGCCAAACCTGACGGCATGAATGCCGCGGTACATGGCTACCAATAGTGCGCTCGATATTTCCTCACATAGTCTATCATGCGTGCCAACCCATCTTCCAATGGCGTCGTGGGCCGCCAACCCAGTGTCTCTTGGATACGCGCATAGCTTGAGTAGACATCGCCGATGTCGATCTTTTTGCGTGCTTCCGGCCAGGGCACGAGACGCACGCTGCCGCTGCCCGCGAGTTCGATGATCAGATGGGTTAACTCAAGCAGGCTGATGGGGCGAAGGCCACCGAGATTGTAGACGTTGCCGTTAACGAGATCGCTGGCGCCCGCACGCAGAAAGGCATCGACCACATCGTCAACGTAGGTGAGGTCGCGTAATTGTTGCCCGTCGCCGTAGAGCTGGATCTCTTCGCCTTCAACGGCCAGACGTACGAACCAGGCGATGAAGCCCTGGCGATTATGGGCCATCAACTGGCGCGGGCCGTAGGTGTTGGTCAGCCGCAACGATGTAGTGCGCAGGCTATAGGCATTGTGATAGACAATGTGGTAGGACTCGCCGGCCAGTTTGTTGACGCCGTTGACGTCGGTAGGGCGCTGTCGATGCTCTTCGTCCAGCGGCAAGTAGGCCGGCTTGCCGTACTGTTGTCGCGTGCCGGCATAGACGACTTTGACGTCCGGATTCTCATGGCGACAGGCTTCAAGAATCGAGAGCTGGCTGCGCGCGTTGATGTCCAAGTCGCTAAAGGGATCATGCATCGAGTCCATGTGGCTGACCTGGCCGGCCAGGTTGAAGATCACATCCTGGCCTTGCACCAGGGCGCGCATGGAATAGGGATCGCGCACATCGGCGATGTTGAGCGCCAGCCGATCCTCGTAGCCGTCGATGTTGAAGCGATTGCCGCCGTAGTCGGTGATCAGCGAATCGACCAGCGTCACATGCGCACCCAGGTCGACCAGCCGCCGCGCCAGGTTGGAGCCGATGAAGCCCAGACCGCCGGTGATGAGGATGGAGCGGTTGGTGTAGATATCGAGGTAGGACATAGGCTATTCGGTCTCGTCTCCCGTAACGGCCGTACTCTCTTGCTTCCGTAGGCTGCGAATGATCTCTTCCACTTCTCCCTGAACACCATCGCGGCGACCGCCTCCCAAATCTAGGTATTGCTGATAGTCGGCGATGGCGTTATCCAGATCGCCTTGGGCTTTGCGAGCGCTACCACGATTGTTGTAGGCCGTGGCGTCTGGGTTGAGTATGATGGCCTGGTCGAAGTCGGCGATGGCGTCGTCCAGATCGCCTTGGGCTCTGCGAGCTAGGCCACGGTTGTTGTAGGCGATGGCGTCGTTTGGATTGAGGATGATGGCTTGGTCAAAGTCTACAATGGCGTTGCTCAGGTCGCCTTGGTCGTAGCGAGCGAGGCCACGGTTGTTGTAGAAGCTAAAGTGAGGTCGAATACGCAGAGCGGCCGTGTAGATGTGCTGCGAGGCGTCAGGCTCTCCTAGCTCACCATAGCCAAGTGCCAGATCGAAGAGCGCCCAGCGTTGGGCATCGGCAGCTTGCGAGTTGTGGCCTGGCCAATGGGTGTGTCGAAAGCGATGATGGCCAATAAGAAATCGCTCCACTCGACTTCGAGCCATCGTATGGTTACAAGGCTGTTCAACAACCGGATCAGGCGCCGTAATCACATTATCAATAACGACGATTTCGAATCGGCCCGGGTAATTTAGGCTTTTTCGTAGTCTGCGCAGCTGTCGACGTGGTCGACCGTCGGCCTCGGTCCACTTCTGTGCCGCAAAGGGTAGCACTAAAGATACTGCCTTGCGCACGCCGGCGGCGTGAAAGTCGACCAAAGCGTTCAATATGAATTGGGCCGAAGGTTCGGTGGCTAGAATATAACGCCGGGTTTCGGCCCATGCATCGGCTGCGCTTCGCTGCATGGCTCGTTCTGCAAGTGGTTTGTCGACCGTGGTCACTCCCTCGGCTCGCAGAAGGCGGAGCGCCATCAACGGAAGGTCCGGTGTGCCGTCGTTGCGCTCGATCAGTACATCGCGCGCATCATCGTCGAGTACCAGACCGAGATTCTTGG
The DNA here is from genome assembly GCA_963848115.1 of uncultured Chloroflexia bacterium. Classification (GTDB taxonomy): domain Bacteria; phylum Chloroflexota; class Anaerolineae; order Caldilineales; family Caldilineaceae; genus JAWKOK01. The sequence goes on from CAWKCP010000028.1 coordinate 71,141, forward strand.
CCCCATTGCTGGCCAAGGTTGCGCACTCTTTTTCATCCAGATCAGGCACAGGGCACTCCTCAATGCCTTGTTCCACCAGCCAGCTTCGTTGCGCTTCGCTCAATTGGTCGCTGCGCGCTGTCATGATGACGTATCGCTGTTTGCAGTGCGACAGTTCCGCCAATACCACAGACAGTTTGCCCAAGGATGCCGTCTCAGTAAACCTGCGCGACAGGTCATCCACGAAGAAAAGGGCAGCCTGTGTAGTGTCCACTTGTTCGCGTACGGCCACCTGCAGTCCGGCCCCCTCCAGAATGTCGAAGCCATTGCCTGGTTCGTAGATGCAGTCATCATTGACCAGGTCCAACTCGATCATGCGCTCGATCAGTTCGGAGGCCTCACGAGTCTTGCCCTGTCGACTTGGCCCGATAATAGCGATTCCGCCATACTCCCGCAGCCGGCCGGTGCTAGTGGCCTGGCGGTCGATCCAAGTTACTCGTCCGCCGCTTCCCATCTTCTGGCGGATGACAGCAGGGCTTGTTGGAGCCAAAGGACGTTCGTACCGATCACGTTCTGTTTTCTGAGTTTCCTTGCGAGACACCCAGAATAGATATCCAATGAGTACGTTCATGCCAAGCACGGCCAAGCTAACCAATGCCTCGATGGCTTGGATCAGAACTGCACGTTTCTCCAGCGACGGGAGTTGTGCCAGGATAGGCGGTAGCCACCACTGGCTGGTCAGCCAAAACGCAATGCCGGCCAGCAGCAGGAGCAACAGAGTGATCTCGCGGCGTCTCATGGGGATGTGGTCAGCTATTCCTTGGGCGGGTCGGTGCGGATGGCGTCAGCGTAGATCTGTCTACTATCCATAGTTGCTCAGCTCTTCGCGCAGCACACGCCGCAGGGTCTCTTCGAACGGCTGACCCTGGGTATGCACGTAATCTCGAAGTGCGTTATTGATCATCGTCTGGTAGTTGCCGCCGCCAGCCTCCTCGACCTGGCCTCGAAACCAATCGAGTACTTCATTGTCCAGCCTGATTGTGACTCGTGTCTTGCCTGCTGGTGTCGGATCGAGCGCGCCGCGTTGACCCTGACTGAAGTCGTATTCCTCTTTCATGTTGCCTCCTCGTACTGCCATCTCTCGTGCCGGGTCGCCCTTCGTGCCGAGATAATGCGAATCGTATCGCCACGGTACGTGTGGACCACGACCAGGATGTGGTCCTGCGCATCCCGCCCAATCGTGACAAATCGACTCTCTCGCGGCGAATCATCCTCGATGAGCAGCGCCCAGTCGTCAGCGAAGACTGTTGCTGCATCGGCGAAGGATACTCCGTGCTTGCGCCGGTTCGTTTGAGCTTTGGCCGGATCCCATTCGTAGTTCATCTGTGTACAATTGTATGCATTGATCGTGCGGAGCGCAAATCATCGCGAAGCGTCTTCGGTGGCAGCGTTTGATCCGAACTACTGCGGGTGGAGCGTGGAAGTGATTGCATTCAAATGTGGAACGATTCTGACTTCAAACTCGGCAATTGGCGGATGCTGCCGAACGCCAATCACAATCCCTTGTCGTCCTCAATCAAACCGTTCCGTCAGCACATTCTCCAGATGTTGCTGATACGACTTCTCCACCGACGCTTCCAACTCCGCGTCCAGGTCATAGTAGTAGGCCACCTGCAGGGCGCAGCGAATCACGTCCTGTACTTCCTTGGCCAGCGCCATGCGATCCGGCTCGCCGTGCTTGGCTCGCTTGACGCCGCTGTCTTCGAAATGGTTGATCTCGGCGGCCAATTCGCCGGCTTCTTCCAGTAGGCGCGTGGCGATCTCGAATGGGCTGCCGTCCTCGCCAAAGGCGGTACGCAGCCCTTCATTGATGGCCGTGACCTTATCCAGCAGGGTGATGTCCGTCATCGCAGTTTCCTTCATTTGCCACAGATAAACGCAGATGACGGAACCGGATGGGACACGGACAGTCACAGATAGAATATTGACATCCAATAATGTCCAGCGACTCTATCGGCACGCATCTGTGAAAATCTGGGCCTATCCGTGTCTATCTGTGGCTGGGTTTTTCGTCGCCAAGCGCTCAAAATGATCGATATACCGTCGCGCCAAATGGGGCCAGCCTAGCTCGGTTTCGATGCGTCGCCGACCGGCTGCGCCCATTTCCCGCCGCAGATCGGCGTCGTCGATCAACGGTACCAGCGCATCGGCCAATGCTTGCGGATCCTGCTCCGGCACCAGCAAGCCGGTCACGCCGTCGACGATGGCCAACGTGTTGCCCGCTGCGACCGATGCGACAACGGGCTTGGCGCAGCTCATGGCATCCAGCACGCAGACGTTGAGCCCGTCGGCCGGCTTGCTGACCGAGGGCATCAGCAGAACGTCTGCCATATTATAGTAGTGTCCGATCTCGTCTTTGGGCACGGTTCCGATCCAGCGTACGCGGTCGCTGATGCCCAACGACGTAGAAAGCGCCTGCCACTCGGCCTTCTGGTCGCCATTGCCCACCATAACGGCGATGACTGGCCGTTTTTGCAGCTCAGGAAGGGCCATTGCGTGTAGCAATACATCGTAACCCTTCTTATGGACCATCCGTCCGACGCACAGCAGCACCACTGCATCAGCGTCAATACCCAGGCTCTCACAGAGGGAATCGACGCCTTCGAGGTTTGGCTTCAGCGCTTCGGGATCGGTGCCGTAGATGATCATGTCGAACTTGCCCGGATCGGCCCCAAGCGCGACGATGCTATCGCGCAATGACTCGCTATTGGCAGTCAAAAGGCTGGCCTGGTCGAACGTGAAGCGGGCCATGCGCCGGAAAAGCGCATTCTTCGCCGCTACTTGTGCATCGGATCCCGGCACAGAGACGACGAGCGGTATGCCCAACTGCTTGCTGACGACGGCGGCGATGAAGCCGTTGGGCAGGAGCCAGTGGGCGTGGAGCACGTCGGGTTTCGTACGCTTGGCCTCACGCATGAGGGTGGCAATGCCGCTGGCGAAAAAGAACGGGCTCAGGAAGTAGGTCTCAACCTGCAGGGCGAGGTCCGACTGCATGGAACGCATATAGCCGAGCGTATGCAGTCGCTCAGGCCAGGCGTAGCGATAGAGCCGCAGTGTGACGTCGTCGTCGAGCGGGCGGCTGTAGGCCGGGTCGTAGGGAGCCCAGACCGTGACTTGCTGATCCTGGACGACGAGTTCCTCACACAGCGCCTCAACAAACGTTCCGCTGAAGTCGCCGCGAAAGCGGGGGTAGTTGTGGGTCAGGACGCCGATGTGCATTGGGTGATTGTAACCGATTTGGGGGAGTGGGAGGAATTTTTGGTGCGTACTGCGTACTACGTACTGCGTACGGGTTCGCTCAAGCATGGATCTGGGCAATTAGTATCCGCTGCTGGATGGCACAATGTTTCGACTTACACAAAACCTTTCTTACCGGAGACCTTACGCAGTACGCATTCCGCATTACGCAATAGTCTGTTCCACACAGCACGCGTCCTCATCCCCTCCACCAATAGAAAACGGGTGGGACCTTGCGGCCCCACCCATCTTCCGTGTGGATGTATATATAGATGTTGAGAAAGCTACGGGATACAGACTCGCTCGCCGACCATCACGTATCGGTTGGGGCGTTCGGCAATCTGCGGGTTGGCCATCAGCATGGCGCCGGCAGGCTTCATGTACATGGCGCCGATTTCATAGAGACCTTCGCCCTTCTTGGCCTGATGGTAGGTGCTGCACTTCATTTCCATGCTGCCACCCATGCTCATGCCGCCGCCCATGCTCATGCCACCGCTCCAGCTGCTGCCGCCGTGAGAAGCTGCTTCCTTGCCGCTCTCGGTGTGGCCAACCTGCTGGTTGATGAAGTCCGGAACCTGGACACAGGCGCCAGGGTGCTTCGGCAGGGTGACGGTGAAGCAAGTGGATGTGTGAGGCAGCCAGCCGTCGACATCGTCGTCTTCACAGACCTTGTACTGCGAGCCAGGAATGCGGTAGTCATCATCCGGGAACTCGAACTTGAACTTACCGAGGCCGTCGGTGAAGACGTTGTCAGGCTCGTATCCGCCCTTGCTCGTCGGGTCGGCCTTGATTTCCCACTCGGCCAGGCCATACTTGCCATTGGCGTCAAGCTTCTTGCCTTCGATGCAGAAGCCAGTACCGGCCTGCACATTGGTGAAGTCAACTTCCTGACAGGTGTTGTCAGAAACCGTGACGTCCATGGCATTGGGTGAGACAGCTTCCCAGCCCGGCCGGGTCTCTTCAACCACGGTGTAGGGACCGTAGGGCAGGTATTCGAACTTGACTGAGCCAGAGGCATCGGTGTAGCCAAATGCTGCTTCGGAACCATCTTTACGCAGGACGCTGATTTCCCAGCCGGCCAGCGGGAACGGGTTGGTGAAGGTGGCGGTGTCAGTGATGGGCTCCGCGCCGGTATCCATCTTGGTCACTTCGATACAACCGTTGACCAACTCGTTCTTGAAGCGAATGACATAGGAATATAGGGGCGGCGGATCAATGACGTCCTGGTCTTCTGCAGGCTCAATGTTCAGTTCCTGCTTGCCGGTGACCGGAATCACGGGCGAGAACTTGTAGTCAGCATCGTCAGGCGCTTCTTCGGTGAAGATCCAGTGACCCGGGGTCAGTTCAAAGACCACCTCGCCGTTGGCATCGGTTTCGCCTTCATACTCTTCAGCGAAGTAGTTCTTGGGGCCGGGGCTGGCAATGATGTTCCAGTCTTCGAGCAGTTCGTGGTTGGAATCCATCTTGATGGCCAGGACGGAAACGATCTCACGCAGTTTGAAGCGGATTCGGACACATTCGTCAGCGCCATATTCGAAGGGCACGGTCAGGGTCGTCGGTGTCACGCCTTCCCAGTCGCCGATCAGAGGAGCAACTGCATTGCCTTCGGAGTCCGTGTAGGCCTCGGTAAAGACAATCGTGAATTCCCAGTCCTCGGCGATGAGGTCGCCGTTGGCATCGCGGAAGTCTTCATCCTCGAATTCGAACTGGCCTTCCTCGTCATCCTCTTCGCTGGGATAGGCAACCAGCGGGTCGCCGCCCGTGGAGCCGGCAGGTCGGGCCTCAACGTACCAGCCCTCTTCGATAACTTCTTCTTCCCAGTCGATGACCAGGCCGTCGACGCAGAAGTCGCCGGAGGCTGTCGCTGAGGAAGCGGCGTCGGCCGTGAGGGCCGGTACCATCATGACAAGCGCTAGTGCGAGTACGAGCACTAGTTGTAACTTGCCGTTCACCATTCGTTGTTTGGAAAACATTGTTCTCTCCTTTTCCCAAGTAGTGCTTCTAGGGTGTTCGTACTGATAAACGAAATAACGTGCAACTTGGTGAGCGAGCCCCTGCGATTACGTGAGAGTGCCTTGATGGCATCGCTGAGTATTTCGTTTCCAAGTTGCGGTTGTTGTGATGTAGGGCAACCATTTGCCGTACCTTCACGCATCCACATCCACTTGCTACTTTCGGTCAACTCCTTTCTCAACACTGATAACCTGTTCGCTTAGGATGGGGAGTGCTGCTCCGATGCTCCGAAGCTCCTTTCACGTGATTAAATGCTATCACGGCCGATATGGGCTTTCAAGGGGTTGGCAATTACGCATTCTATTGAAATACGAAGTGTCTGTGTGACACTGCCGCAAATTGACCCAATTGACTGCATATTTTGGGTCTTCATTTGCACAATCGGATTGAACGATTGCGCATTTTTGGTGACCCCTTTGAGGCTTGGCATAAGGCTCAAAATCGCCGTCTCAATTTGGGGTTGACAAATAGGGCGATCATTCCGTTTTGGTGCATAATATGGATACAAATCGGATGGGCTGCACATCGTCAGCAGGCCATTGAGGTCTCTTGCTTTCTCCGTTGGCTCGCCCACATCGGTTCTAGCCCGCACAACTTGGTCCATAGAGGTACATCTTGAGCATTCACCAACGCAAATCCGATCATATCCGCATCAATCTGGAAGAGGACGTCGACTTCCCGAACTTGACCACCGGCTTGGAAGAACTTCGTCTGGTCCATCAGGCCCTGCCTGAGATCAATTTGGACGAGGTCGATACCACTGTTGATCTATTCGGCAAGAGACTGCGGGCGCCCATCCTGGTCAGTTCCATGACCGGCGGCGCGACTGAGGCCGAGCACATCAATCGCAATCTGGCCGTTGCTGCCGAGGAGTGCGGACTGGCAATGGGGGTCGGCAGCCAGCGTGCCGGACTGGAGAAAGGGCATTTGGCCACCACCTTTGATGTGCGTTCCGTAGCGCCGAATCTGTTGCTGTTTGCCAATCTGGGAGCCGTACAACTGAACTACGGCTACACTGCTTCGCAATGTCGCCAGGCCGTCGAGATGATTGAGGCAGACGCCCTCATTCTCCACCTCAATCCGTTGCAGGAAGTGTTGCAGCCTGAGGGTGACTTCAACTGGCGGGGACTGGTCGACAAGATCGCTGATGTCTGCACCGAAATTGATGTGCCCGTCATCATCAAAGAGGTGGGCTGGGGCATCAGCGGACAGGCGGCTCGTCAGCTGATCGAATGTGGCGTCAACGCCATCGATGTGGCCGGCGCCGGAGGGACCTCCTGGAGCCAGGTTGAGATGTATCGGGCGCCCACGCGGCGGCAGCGAAGGCTGGCCGCCGCCTTTGCCGACTGGGGCATCCCCACATCGGTCAGTCTTCGTGAAGTCGTCAGGGTCCGAGAGGAGTTGGGGCGAGAAGATGTCCATGCCTTTGCCAGCGGGGGAATCCGCTCAGGCCAGGACATCGCCAAGTGTTTGGCCCTTGGCGCTGATTTGGTCGGATTGGCTGGGCCTTTCCTGAAACGGGCAACTGAATCGGATGAGGCGGTAATCGACGAAATGGGGCTGCTGATCGATGAACTTCGCATAGCGATGTTCTGTTGTGGAGCCGAAAATATCGCTTCAATGCGCCGATCCGGCGTGATTATCGATGAATTTTGACCCATTTTCGCGCAGTCTTGCGTGAATCTGGCGGCAACATTTGGCTGCATTTGACGATTTGACGGTGAAAAGTCGGCATCTAGACCACAAAATTGACGCTTTTTCGGATAGCAATGCACTTTGCGTTCGGGCGCAGATCTTCAGAATGTTTGCCCGTTTTGCCTCTATTTTCACTGGCGCCTGGTGATTTCGTGATAGTAAATGGGGACTTGTGTGACTTTGCTCGCATTCGGCTTTCGGGTGTGGATCTCTGTCTGTGAGCAGAAATTGGGCCTTGATGGGGCAATATTGCAAATAATCCGGATCGGCGACCGATTGAACGTGAAAAAGCCAAAAATGATTGAAAATTCGCATAGCAATAGGGGGTGTCGGCGTGGAATCTTCTAATTTACAGGCCTTCATTGGTCTGTGGCTGCCCAAGCTTGAGGCACAAATGCGCTTGGAACTGGACAATGGTGAATCAGCCCTGGATGGCTACTATGGCATGCTTCGCTATCATATGGGGTGGGCAGATGCGGATTTCCGCGCCAAGGATTATCCGGCCGGCAAGCGTTTACGCCCGATGTTCTGTCTCCTGGCCTGCGCTGAGGTCGGCGGTGATCCCAATGATGCCATCCCGGCCGCTGCAGCGATTGAACTCCTGCACAACTTCTCGCTGATCCATGACGACGTAGAGGATGGCGACGAAGTGCGCCGTCACCGGGCAACGGTGTGGGCGTTATGGGGCGTGCCTCAGGCCATCAATGCGGGCGACGGCATGTTCTCTATTGCCTTTGCTGCACTTCAACGAATGTACCCACGGGGTGTCGACGCTCGGCTGACGTTGGAGTCCCTGCAGATTTTTACCGATACCTGTACTGCGCTCACCGAAGGTCAGTTCCTGGATATTGGCTTCGAGCAACGCGATGATGTCACGGTTGATGAATATCTGCGGATGATCGACGGCAAGACCGCTGCCCTCATCGGCGCCGGCATTTCGATCGGCACGATCATCGGGGGCGGCACGCCGGCACAGCAAGAATCGTTAGGGCATTTCGGTCGGTCATTGGGATTGGCTTTTCAGATCCAGGATGACATTTTGGGGGTTTGGGGCGATCCGGCGGTGACCGGGAAGGCAGCGGGGAACGATATTTTGCGTCAGAAGAAGAGTCTGCCGTTACTCTATGCGTTGAACCATGATGGTGTGGGACCTCGGCTCAGAGCACTATTGGCCGATGATTTCGGCGCGCCGCAGGTACCTCAGGCGATGCAATTGCTGGATGAAGCCGGCGCAAGAGAATACGCTGAAGCACAGATGTTCGCTCATCATGAATCGGGCGTCGCTGCGGTCGGAGATGCCCTTGGCGACCGGGCTGCAACGTCGGCGCTTCGGGCACTGGCTGACAGTCTGCTCAACCGCACGGCGTAGGGTTCGCCGTAGGGTGAGGGGGTGAAAGGGTGAAGGGGGATCTATTATGAGAAACGTCTTCACCCCCTCACCTTGTCACCCCCTCACCTTATCACCTCTTCTCCGCACCATTGTCTCCATCAAATGCTCTAGCGTTACGCTCGGCTCTTCACACGTTCCGCAATGGACGGGAGAGGCCTGAATGATCGTCGAGTGAGGGGCGACGAGCCAATGGAAAGCGTCAGCCTGGCCCATCTCTCCAACCGGTCCAGCCCCTGCACAGAGACGCGGAATGCTGTCGACGTGCCGGCGTACCTCGTCCACATCCAACTCCGGTGCAATGGCCCTCAGGTGTTCCTCGTTGACTTCAACCAGCGCCCCGAGGAACCGATGCGTCCGGCAGAAGAGCACAACGCCTACGTTGATGTATTCGCCGCGATCGACTCTGGGCACCAGCCGAATGAGCGCATAATCATATGAGGTTGTGGGCATTGACGGCCTCCTCAACGAAGTGGTCGGCTGCATCCCGACGGGCCGCCAGGTAGTCGACGTAGGCTGCGCGGTTGGCATCGGGGCCGGGAAATTGGTCTTCTTCCAGCAGCCAGACATCCGGCACGGTTTCGACGATTGCCGTCAGTAGTTCATCCGTCAATAAAGGACGCAGGCGTTCGTCGGATTCCCGCAATCGGCCGGCCAAACTCAGCAATGTGTGCTGTTTGGTAAAACTGAATGGACTGCGGCTGCGCTCAAGATAGTCTCCCCAGTCGTGGTGGAAGTAGAGCGACGCACCGTGATCGATCAGCCAAAGATCGTCCTCCCAGATCAACATATTGGCGTTGCGTGCCGTGCGGTCGACGTTGGTGATGTAGGCATCGAACCAGACGATGTCCGATGCCAGGTCTGCCGGCAGCGACGGTTTCACCAAGGGATTGTACGCCAGTGCGCTGGGGAGATAGCGCATACCGAGATTGAGGCCAATGCTGGCCTGTAGAAGATCCTGGATCTCGGGGTCCGGCTCAGAGCGCCCAAGCTGACCATCCATCTCCATAAAGACCAGCTCCGGGGTTTGAAAGCCCAGGGACTGAGCTATCTGGCCGCCGATGAGTTCGGCGATCAGCGCCTTTGGCCCTTGGCCCGCACCGACAAATTTCATGACATAGAGCTCGCCGTCATCGGCCTCGACGACTGCGGGCAGGGAGCCGCCTTCGCGCAGCGGCGTGACGTAACGGGTTGCTTGGACCGCTCGGAGTCTGTTCATAAATGGTCTGATCGTCCTCAGCTTCCGGGAAATGACACTCGAACGCACTTGGCGTGTGTCGAGCATCCATGGTAAACGCAAGTTCGTTGGTGGTCAACCAGACGGAAGTACATGACATCAATTCTTGCATTGGGTTCATGTTTTGGCCCAAACTAGTGGTGCGATGAGTCTGGGCGTGCTCCGCCGCTGGCGGAGGCTCGGTCTCGGCGCCGCTTTGCTCCAGCACGCTTTCGGCGAAATGTTTCGACTGGGTAAGTTGGGAGTCTCCCTCGGCGTCGACGCCGAGAACATTACCGGGGCCACGCGACTCTATGAGCGTGTGGGCATGGTCATCGATCAGCAACGGGTTGTCTATGAGTTAGAACTGCGTCCAGGCGTTGATCTCACCAACGCGGGGTGAGCCTATGAATTGTAGCGACAATCCTATCGAAGTTGCTGAACCGCCGCCTCGCGCAGCCGATCCGGGTCGATGCGGGCGTTGTCCGCATCGGCGAGGCGTATGTAGCCGTCGACAATGGGCAGCGGTTCGGCCAGAAGGTCTTCCTTGAGTTTGAGGAAGAACGAAAGCTCAGACGGGTGGTCGATGCCAGGCTTGGCCGCGCAGATCGCGGCACGGGCCGCACCAATGCTGCTGCCTGCATTCGAACCGATCATCACGCCCTTGCCTGCACCTGCGGCAAGCTGGAGCATGGCTGATGATTCGCTGTAACCGGTGCGCGGCGTCTTGATGTTGAGGATGTCGAACGTGTCCAGGGCCAGCTCACGCCGCAGGTCTCGCAGCGTGAAACAACTGTCGTCGCCGATGATCGGCATGGCATGAGCGCTCTGCAGCGCCCCCCGCTCACGCACTAGCTCCACAGGCAGTGGCTCCTCGCAGTAGAGCAAGCCCATCTCTCGCAGTTGGATCAGCCGTTCGGTCGCATCCTCCGCCCGGAAACACTCGTTGGCGTCGGCATAGAAGCGCATGTCGTCCGGCAGCGCTGCCTGCAGGGTTTTGATGCGTACGATGTCGGCCTGCCAATCCCGGCCGACCTTCACCTTCAGCACGCGAACGCCCTGGGCGTAGACACGGTCCGCCTCGGCCAGCACCGTGTCGAGATCGCCGATCCCCAGAATGTAGCTGACCGGCACCCGGGCCTGGCTCGCCCCGATCTGTGTTGAAAGCGAAACCCCGTTGTGCTGCGCGACTGCCGCGTGCAGCGCCATGTCGATGGCGCCTTTGGCCGTGTAGTTGTACTTGATTTCTTGCAGCCGTTGCATGGCAACAGTCGGCCGTTCGCCTACCGTTCTCGGCTTCAGCTCCTGCTCAATGACACCGACGATGCTTTGCGCCGTCTCGCCGTAGATGGTCGGACGCGGTGGCGCTTCTGCCACACCGCTGCTGCCATCGGCCAGTAAGACTTCGACGAGGACATGGCGAAGCTCGCTCAGGCTGCTGCTCTGACCCCAGCGCAATGTGCCGTACATGGGCAGTCGAAAGACTGTCGTATTGATGGCGGCAATTGACGGGAGCAGGTCTTCAGGTTGCATCTCAGATGTCCAGCTTTTCGCTGATGCGGATCGCTGCGTCTTGCGGCGAACGCACTGTGGTGTCGACTTCCACAGAGCGGAAGGGGGCAAGCGCCGCAACCGCTGCACGCGTTGCCGCCGGATCGTAGTTGCGACGTTCCTCGATCACGATGCGCAGCTTGGCAGCCAGGTCGTTTGCGCTCACACCCTGTCGGTTCACCAAGGCCAATAAACGTGCTTCATCTGCTGAACTGAAGACCTTGCTTGCTTCGTCCAAACCCAGATCGGTGAAGCTTGTCAGTTCGCCAATCAGACGTCCCCTGGCCGAGCGATTCAAGCTCGATCTGATCGAAAGCATCGTTGCGGCCGAGCAGCCGTTGCACCCGCACCACGTCCGGCGCAATCAGCACGACGAAGCGGGCCAGCGGCAGCGCTTCGATGGCATATTTGACTTCGTTGACCCCGCGTAGACCGTCGAAAAGGATCAGGCCGGGATGTTTCTCGGGATCGATGGAGGTCCCTGCCAGGGCATGGGCCATGCCGCCGGGGTTCGCCTCTCGATAGCGCCGTGTGTAGTCAAATCGCCGGCTACGGTCGGTGACCGGGGATATTGGCTCGCCGGCCGCGAGCTGCATGGGCGCAATAATCATATGATCGGTCAGCGTGCGCCGATTGGGCAGTAGTGTGAACTCGAAGATCTCTGCCAGGGCATTGAGCGTGGTCGATTTGCCGACTCCGGTCACGCCGATCAGAATTGTCAATGGCAGATCGGCGATGCTGTACCAATCGGCAGGGCGTTGTGCGCCGGAACCGATGCCCGGCGCAAATTCAGAAAAGGTCTCGTCTGTCACAGATTGCTTTGTCCTTGCTGTCTATTTTCCTGCTGTCCATTTCACCTGCGGCGACTTTGCTCAGTCCATACCGAGTGTCGGCGGGATCAGTGCGCTGTCGATGACATGGATGACGCCGTTGGGTGTTTCGATCTCTGCTGAGACGACGCCTACGCCATTGATCGTCAGTGTCTCACCCTCCATCGAGAAGGTCAGGTCGTCGCCCAGTAGGGACGTCGCTGTCTCCATGTCTGCAATGTCTTCAGCCGTGAGGGCTCCTTCGACAACATGGTAGAGCAGCAGATCGAAGAGTAGATCGGCGTCGTCCGTGATCTCTGAATCGAGCCCATCAAACGCTGCATTGGTGGGCGCAAAGAGTGTATAGGGCCCTTCGCTGCTCAGTTTGTCAACCAGGTCGGCTTCGACGATGGCCTGAGAGAGCGTCGACAGATCGTCCATCGTCGCCACGCGCTCAACGATGGTGGCGGCGTCCGCTGGAGCGGGCGTCGGTGTTTCGGTGGCCGCAACAGGGGTATCGGTCACAGGGACCGCCGTTGCTGTAGGCGGCACGAGTGTCGGCGGTGCAGGGGTGGGCGTCTCACGGCAGGCGGCCAGCAATAGCAGCAGTCCGACAAGAGTGGCAAAAAATGGAGTAGAGCGTTTCATGTCCTGTCTCCTTGGCAAAACAGATCGAAATCGCACCGAATTGCCTCGATTATACGCTTGTTCGGTCATGGGTGACAAGCGATTGTCAAGCGGATAGTAATTCTATCAATGGCGTTGCGTGATGGCTTCGACTAGGACTTGACATCGTCGGCTGGTATCAATCTGCATTGCCTGGTCATCGATGTACCCTGGAAAGGTCGCCTGTTTCAGGATCTACTTGGACGCGCCAGAGGCTTTCGAATCTCTAGGAACGTGCACTCATGCTGTGGTAGAATGCGAACAGATGTATGGTGTTGAGTTCAAGGAATTTGAGCTTGTCGCCTGGGTGCTCCAGGGTATGAATTCCATCCCACTAAGAGCACGGCGTGAAGAAATCGTGAAACGAGCATGGAAGAGTTGCAGGACACGCTTCAACAGTTCTTGGAGAGTTTCAATCCGAATCAGTTTCCCTCGGTTGCGCGTATTGTTCAATCGATGGATCCGGTTGCCTGGACTCTGGTATTCTTGCTGGCCGGCGCAGTCGTACTGGGCGTCTTCTTTAGCCTGAGCACGCGGCGGTCCTACTTGCAGACGGAAGAAGTCGAATCGACGCCCGATGTGACGCTGGCCAAGCTGAAACAGGATCCGACCCAGCTGCCGCCGTTGTCCATCGTCAGTCGTCTGGGTGCTGAGGCCACATTGGAGTTGCTGGAATACGGCGATCAGGTGCCGACGAATGAGTGGCGCTATCGATGGGGTGCGGTGCGCGAGCAACTGCTCTATCTTCTGGGCAAGCAAAATGCATTCGGTCCAACCTATGCCTTGGCAAGGTACTATCGGAGTGAGGACAGCCACGAGCCGGATACGTTGCGTATTCGGCGAACGGCGTTGATTCATAAACTGGGCGTGCTCTGCTATCTGGACCCGGATGCAAACGACAACCCGGCGACATTGCGTGTGCGCTATCATCCGGCAGAGGTCCAGGGTGATCTCGGGTTTGATGGCGAGTCCCTCTGGTTGTTGCCGGATGAACCCGCCCCGACGCCGGTGGGTCCATTGGTTGAGTTGGATCCGGTGGAATTCCGCACCTTGCAGGATGCGGAGATCCAAGTTCATATTCGTCGCTCGCCGACTGTCGGCGGCGGCTTTCGAATGCACCTGGTCAAGCGCCGCAAGATGTGGGTTGTGGTGGATGAACAGGTCGATTGGGTTGGCTAAATGAATGAGCTCGCTTTGAGCATCACCGACCTGCTGGTCTTTGCCAACAAGACCATGGCGTCGATCTTGGTGATTCTTGCTTTTTCGCTGTTGGCATATACCTTTGTCTATAATTTTCGGTCGTGGATTGCACGGGCGTTCGCGCTCTTGTTGGCCTGCGTCATGGTCACCTATGCCGGTGATGTCGCGTTGAGCCGGGTGATCAGCGCAGAGTCTGCCAATCGCTGGCTCCGCTTCCAGTGGCTGGGCATCGCCATGATGCCGGCCGCCTACTATCTCTTTTCATTGGCTGTGTTGCGCACCACCAATTACCGACTGAGGCTGCGTCGCTGGGTTGGGTTGGCTGCACTCATTTTGTCGATTTTGAGCGCTGCGAGCGCAGTGGTAGGCGACCAGATCGTAGGCGACCTGGTCTATGTACCGCCGCTGAGCTATCTAGAGGCCGGGCCTTATTTCTGGCTCTTTGTCGTCTTCTTCTCATTGACATCGCTACTGGCCTTTCGCAATGTCTGGAAGGCCCGGCAACGCTGCATCACCGAGGTGAGCCGGCGACGCATGAGCTATATTCTGATTGGCTTCGTCGGGCCTGGGCTGGGCGCGTTTCCCTATCTGATCACGCTGAGCCGGTTCAGCGTCGACGCAGATGCCGGCGCCTGGATTCTAATGTTGTCCCTGTTGGTCAACATGGCCGTGGCGGGTATGCTCATTTTGATGAGCTATACGGTGGCCTACTTCGGCGTGCTTACGCCCGACCGGGTGGTGCGCTATCGGCTCATTCGTTTCTTCATGCGCGGCCCGGTTGTGGCCATTCTGGTGATCTTGGCCGTCCAGACTGTGCCGACGGTGGAACAGATCTTCAGATTGCCGCGCGATATCGCTCTCTACAGCGTCATCACCGCTGTCATCGTCTGTAGCCAGCTTCTACTCAGCGTGACCAAGACATTTGTGGACCGCTTGGTCTATCGCGAGGACCGGACTGAGATCGCATGGCTGCGTGAACTGGATCGCCGATTGCTGGCCACTACGGATGTGCGCCAGTTTTTGCAGAACAGTGTGGCTGCACTCTGCGAACTGCTTCAGGTTCCGTCCGGATTTGTGGCTGCCGTCGTCGGTCCCGATCTGATCCTAGAGGCGGTCGTCGGCCCCGAAGGTGTTCGCGATGAGGTCAAGGAGTCTCCAGGCTGGACGAACGCACTGAATCAGGCGCTGCGCCAGTCCGATCCTTGGCAGCCTGTCTACCATGAAGATTTCTGGATCTGGCCATTGCTTGAACCTGCTGCGAGCGCAGATGAGCGGCGCCTGCTCGGCATGCTGGGCGTAAAGGCGCGAACCAAGACGCCCATGTTGACTAAGGACGAGACCGACGCGTTGGAGACCATGATCGATCGTATCGCGCGTGCCCTCACGGATCGCCGCCTGCAGCAGGGGGTTTTCGCTTCACTGCGGCGTATCATTCCCGATATTGATCGTATTCAACAACTGCGTGGAATCGTCCCCTACACCGGTGTGGACAGCGACGAAACGCCGACTGATGCGCTGCTCAATCCAAGCCCGATCCACAGCCCCGAGTTTGAGGCATGGGTGAAGGATGCGCTGAGCCATTACTGGGGCGGACCGAAGTTGACCCGTAGCCCGCTGGTCCAGCTGCGCCTGGTCAATGAAACGCTGGAGAATGCCGAGGACGATCCGACCAAGGCGCTGCGTCTGGTGCTGGGCAATGCGGTTGAGCGTCTGCGCCCCGATGGCAAGCCCAACCTGAGCGCGCCGGAGTGGTTGCTCTACAATATCCTTGAGATGCGGTTTATTCAAGGCCGCAAGGTCCGCGAGATCGCCGATCGGCTGGCAATGAGCGAAAGTGATCTTTATCGTAAACAGCGTATTGCCATCGGTCAGGTCGCACGCGTGCTGTCCGAGATGGAGCAGGACAATACCATCGAGCGCAACACTAGCGACATCATGGATGGAAGTGCAAACGGTGATGCCGACACGCTGTCAGCCGACTTCGAACCGAATGCGAGTCTGCTCTCAGATGATTCCGGCGCCGATGACGCCGAGCTTGAGAGCATGCTCGTAAAAGATCAATGAGTTGATTCGAAACGACTCAACCAAAGCCAACTCTGATCAAGTACTCTGAACTCACTACCTATGGCTAAACGAACCCGATCCAACTCTCCTGACTGGACTGACATGGTCCAGGAATTGCGCGACTCGTTCAGCATTGAAATCGTTGGACTTGTCATCCTTGTTTGCGGCGTTCTGTCGCTGTTGACTTTGCGCAGCGATGAGCCATGGCTAAGGGCCATGCTCGGCTGGGCGGCATTCCCCTTTGCCGCGACGCTGATTGTGTTGGGCACTGTGATGATGCTGCACCGCTATGCCGGTTACTGGAGCGCAGAGGCCCTTGTCGGCGCTGAGCTGGTACTCATCTGCGCGCTGGGGATGACCTTTCTGTTGAACAACGAAACGGTCGACTGGACTGCGCACTCTGATGGCCTTGACGGTGGCGTCTTCGGCTGGGCGATCGGCAATCTGCTGGCTGCCAGCCTTGGGTGGTGGCCTGCGTTCTTCCTTTTGCTGGCGTTGACGCTTGTGGGCGTCTTCCTGCTGGTTCGATACACGCCGGCGATCTACGGCGTCCATTATGTAGGCCGGCTCATGCCGGTCGTACCCGTCCTCTGGACGGCGCTGATCGATACCCTACCCAAGGGGCAGCCTCATGCCGATCCCCCGATGGCTTCCATGTTGCCGGTGCAGAGCACCGCTAGTTTCGTTCCCGCCACTGAGCGCGCAGCCGACATGCCGGTGCAAACCAAAAAACGACGAACCAAACCGGCCGTGAAGAAGGGCAAGACCCCGCAGCCGTCAAAGACTACAACGAAACAATCCGCGCCCAGACCAATGCGTAGCGCAGAGCAACTGCCACCCATCGATCTGCTCTCTCCTGATTCGGGCGAGTACAGCAACATTGATGTCAGTACGCAGGAAGAACTCATCGAGTCGACGCTGGATGACTTCAATGTGCCGGTCAAGGTCGTGCATGTAGAATCTGGGCCGACCGTGACTCAATTCGGTGTTGAACCGCTCTATCTGGAACGGGGTGGTCAGCGGCGCAAGGTGCGTGTCAATCGTATTGTCTCTTTGGCCGACGATTTGGCCTTGGCACTGGCCGCGCCTGCGGTGCGTATTGAGGCTCCGGTGCCGGGACGTCCCTATGTTGGTATTGAGGTGCCTAACCTCGAAAAGACTGATGTCGGCCTACGCGATCTTTTGGAGAGCCGGGAGATGCGTAAGATGAGCGGGGGCTTGATCTTGCCGCTTGGGCGAGATACCGCCGGCAAACCGATCATCATGGATCTGATCCGAGCTCCGCATATGCTCATCGCCGGACAGACCGGGGCCGGCAAGTCGGTCTGTATCAACACCATCATCAATGCGTTGCTCATGCAGCACGGGCCCGAAAGCCTGCGTTTTGTGATGGTTGATCCGAAGATGGTGGAGTTGCCCGGCTACAACGGCATTCCCCACCTGCTGAGCAAGACGATCACCGATATGGAGCAGGTCATGGGGGCGTTGACCTGGATGCTCATCGAGATGGATGACCGCTATCAGGCTTTCCGAGAGTCCGGTGTGCGCAACATTGACGCCTACAATACCATCGCGCGGCGTCGAAAGTCGATGGAATCGATGCCCTACATTGTGCTGATTGTCGACGAATTGGCCGATCTGATGATGACGGCGGCTGAGGATATCGAGCGTCAACTCTGTCGCCTGGCTCAGATGGCTCGGGCCACCGGCATTCACCTGATCCTGGCCACCCAGCGGCCCAGCACGGATGTCGTGACCGGTCTGATCAAAGCCAATTTCCCCACCCGCATCGCCTTTGCCGTGACCAGCCAGATCGACAGCCGTGTCATCCTCGATCAGCCAGGAGCCGAACGGCTGTTGGGGCGTGGCGACATGCTGGTCATGCGGCCCGATGTGGCCAAGCTATCCCGAGTACAAGGCTGTTGGGTTGGTGACGATGAGATCGAGCGTGTCGTCAACTACTGGAAGAAGAGCGCGCCAAATGCGAAACCCATTGTGCCGCCTTGGAATGGTCTGATGGATCGCATGGATGAAGAGGACGAGATGATCGCCGAGGCCATGGATATCCTGCGTGATATGCAGTCGTGCAGCACGAGCATGCTCCAACGCAAGCTGCGTGTCGGCTATCCTAAGGCGGCGCGGCTCATGGAAGATCTCGAGAAGAAGGGCGTCGTCGGTCCGGATTTGGGCGGGGGCCAGGGACGCCAGGTTCTGCTCAAGAGCAAGGATGAAGAGGATGACGATCTCGATGCTGAGGAGATTTTGTAGCGACTGGAATAGCTGACACTAATTTTTCCGAGAGGACCAACCCATGAAGAAGATTCTCGTCGCCGAATGCAAACAGGAAGTCTCCACTTTTAACCCTGTTATCAGTCACTATGAAGACTTCATCATCACGACCGGCGACCAGATCGTCGACTACCATCGCGGGCTACTGACCGAAATGGGCGGCGCGTTGCAGGTCTTCGAGGAGGCATCGGATATCGAGGTGGTGCCGACCTACAGTGCGCGTGCCATCACGTCGGCGGGGACGCTGGCCGCAGATGATTTTCGTCGCATCGCCGAAGAGTGCCTGGCTGCCATTCGGTCTGCCGTCCAGGCGACTCCGCCTGTTGACGCTGTCTACTTTTCGTTGCACGGTGCATTGGCCTCTGAGGATGAGCCCGATCCTGAGGGCTATCTGCTTCAGGAAACGCGCAAGATCGTGGGCGAAGATATCCCGCTGGTCGTCTCCATGGATCTGCACGGGATTCTCACGGATCGCATATTGCAGCACAGCGATGCTGTGACGCTCTATCACACCTACCCCCATGTGGACTTCTACCAGACCGGCGAGCGGGCAGCGCGTCTTCTATTGCGTATTTTGGCCGGCGAGGTCCGGCCGGTGATGGCTACGGTAGCGATTCCGGCCTTGGTGCGCGGCAACGAACTGATCACCGAGATCGGCGTCTTCGGTGATGTTGTCCGACAGGCCCAGGCGGTCGAGAGCGGACCAAAGGGCCTGTCCGCAGGCATGTTCATCGGCAATCCGTTCACTGATGTACCCGATCTGCGCAGCAACAGCCTGGTTGTGACGGACAATGATCCGGCACTGGCTGAACGAGAGGCCATCTCTCTTGCGACCCAATTCTGGGCAAACAGAGCGCGTATGCAGGCCAAGCTGATCGACCTGGACACGGCAATCGAGCGAGCCATGGGGATGGAAGACGAGGGGACGGTCATCTTCACGGATGCTGCTGACGCCACCAGTTCGGGTGCGTCCGGCGATTCCAATGCAATCCTGAGACGACTGCGAGCGCACGGCTATGCCGGCCGTGTGTTACTGCCCATCGTCGACCCCGGCGCGGTTGCCCAGGCCATAGAAGCGGGGGTCGGCGAGCGCATTCGGACGACCATCGGCGGGGCCATGGATGCGGTGCGATTCACACCGCTTTCGATCAGTGCCGAAGTCCTGTCGCTCTCCGACGGCGAGATTGTCAGCGAGAGCAACAATGCAATGTGGCATGCCGGGCCGACCGCTGTGTTGCAGTCAGCCAGCTACACCATTGTTGCGACGACCCGCGCCGTGTCGCTCTTCGACCGTTCGCTCTTTCTGAGCCACGGGCAGAATCCGCAACACTTCGAGCTGGTTGTGGTCAAATCGCCGCACTGCCAGCCTCAATTTTTCGACGACTGGGCCGTAGTCAATTTCAATGTGGATGCGCCCGGCTCGACCAGCGCCGATCTGCATACCCTTGGCCACACAGCCTGCAAGAGGCCGATCTACCCGCTGGACGAAATCGAGAACTGGACGCCGTCGGCCAAGCTGTTCTCGCGCTGAACTGACCTAGGAGAGCAAGCAAATGAAAATCCGCAACATCACGGCCATCGGCCTGCGCGGCGTCACGCCCGAAGGGGGCTGGAGCAATGAGATTCGCCCCGAGGACTGCGTTCATACCCTGATCAAGGTGGAGACCGATGAAGGGATCAGCGGCTGGGGCAGCGTCTTCACCAACGATGGGCTGGTGCGTAGCTCGTTGCGAATGCTTGAATCGCTCTATTTGGGCGAGAATGCGCTGGAGCCGGAACGCGTCAGTGAGAAGCTGCATCAACACATGTTCTGGCTAGGCCGGGGCGGTTCCGTCACCCACACCATCAGCGGCATCGATATTGCGCTCTGGGACATTCTCGGTAAGGCGACGGGACAACCGGTCGGCCGCCTGCTGGGTGGACGCTATCGGGAGCGGGTACGGCCCTATGCGTCGTTGCTCATGGATCGACCCGAGCCGTTGCGCGATGTGCTGCTCTCCATCAAAGCAGAAGGGTTTGGCGCATTCAAGATGGGCTGGGGGCCCTTTGGTCGTGAGAGCCATGCCCTGGACGAGGCCATTGTGCGCGCGGCCCGCGATGCCGTAGGCGACGATGCCCTGTTGATGGTCGACGCCGGCGCCAGCGACGCGTACTGGACCCATGGCTACAAATGGGCGTTGCGCACGGCCCATATGTTGGTCGACTATGATGTCGCCTGGTTCGAAGAGCCGCTTTCGCCCGATGCCCTGGACGACTTTGTGCAGTTGCGCAATGTCGCCCCACTGCCCATTGCCGGCGGCGAAGTGCTGACACGGCGCCAATCGTTTCAGCCCTGGCTACAAGCGCGCGCCTTTGACATCGTTCAGCCTGATGTCACCAAAGTCGGCGGCATCAGCGAGGAGCGGCGCATCGGCTGGATGGCTGAGGAGAACGGCGTGCGCTTCATCCCGCACGGCTGGAACACAGCCATCGGGCTGGCCGCCGATCTCCAACTTTCCTCCGCCTTTGTCGGCACCGATCTGGTCGAGTACATCGCCGGCTCGCCCTACATCGATGACCTGATTGTTAACGGCTGGTCGCTGGATGCAGAGGGCAAGCTGGCCATCCCCGATGGCCCCGGTTTGGGAATCGAGCTGGATATGGACGCAGTGTCACGGTTCGCAGACGCTTAAACGTTGCCCCAACAGATCCTTCCTTGCCCAAAAAACATGGGATAGATGTCCCCTTTTTACAGGACATCTGACCTGTGACAGGAAACGAGATCAGTGCTACTCTAATTCCTAGTGCTGGTTTTTATTGATATGGACTACGGAGATCAGGGGAAAGGACGCTTCTCTGATTCTCTGTGGCGAAATGGGAAAGGCCTATTCTATGCAATCTGCTATTTATCCACCACCCCGTCTTGTCTTCTGGGAATCCACCGCCGGCTGCAATTTGGAGTGTATCCATTGCCGACGGATCACCGTGGCCGATCAGTTGATGCCACAGGATCTCAAGACCGACGAGGTATTCAAGCTCATCGACGACATCGCCGCTTTCGCTCGCCCGATTTTCGTGCTTTCCGGCGGCGAGCCGCTCTTCCGTCCCGACATCTTTGAGATTGCCCGTTACGCCAGCGACGCGGATCTGATCGTGGCGCTAGCCACCAACGGCACGCTGATTGATGCCGACGTAGCGCTTAAGATCAAGGAGAGCGGCGTGCGACGGGTCAGTGTGAGCTTTGACGGCGCGGATGCGCCTACCCATGACATCTTCCGTGGCCCAGGTGCATTTGACGCTGCCATGAAGGGAATTGGCCACCTGCGTGATGTCGGCGTTCCATTCCAGATCAACACCACCGTTGCCCAGCACAATGCGCATCAGATGCCTGAGACGCTGGCATTGGCCAAGGAAATCGGGGCCGCTGCACTGCATCTCTTCCTACTTGTTCCTGTTGGCTGCGGCGTTGAGATCGCAGAGGATCAGCAAATTACGCCAGAGAAATACGAAGAGATTCTCAACTGGATGTACGACGCCGAGATGGAGGGCGGTATTGAGCTGAAAGCCACTTGCGCACCTCACTATCACCGCATCGTGCGCCAGCGACAGGCTGCCGAACGCCGAGAAGGGATCACGCGTGAGCGACCCGAGAGCATGCATCGCCAGAAGAATGCCGGTGGCAGCGCCAGTGGTCATCCAGGCGGACATACAAATGGACACCCTGGGGGCCATCCCGGCACTCAGACCGGTGAACGGCATGCCATGAACGCCATGACCAAGGGGTGTCTGGCGGGAACCGGCGTCTCATTTGTTAGCCACCGTGGTGAGGTTTTCCCGTGCGGCTATCTGCCGGTCGAGGCAGGCAACGTCCGCACCCAGCCCTTCCAGGAGATCTGGGAAGCATCGCCGCTCTTCGAGGAGCTGCGCGATGAGGACCAGTTGGGCGGCAAGTGTGGTATCTGCGAGTTCAAGGGCGTCTGTAGCGGCTGTCGGGCGCGGGCTTTTGGCATGGCGGCTGACTACATGGCCGAAGAACCGTTTTGCACATACGAACCGCGTACGCGCGGCAAGAACCAGGAGATGGTGCTGGAGCTATGAGTGTTGATGTTGTCATTGTCGGTGGCGGTATTGCCGGGATGAGCACGGCATGGTATGTACAGGAGAAAGCGCCGGATCTGTCCTATCTCTTGCTCGAAGCGTCTGATCGTTGGGGCGGCAAGATCGATACCGTCAACGTGGATGTCACAGAAGACGATGGTGATGACGCTCAGTTCGTCGTCGAGGGCGGCCCCGACTCGTTCATCACCCAGAAGCCATGGGGCTTGGAACTGGCGCGTGAACTGGGCCTTGATGACGATCTCTTGCCGACCAACAATGAGATGCGCAAGGTCTACGTGCTGAACAAGGGCAAGCCCACACCGCTGCCGGATGGCGTGCTGTTGATCGTGCCCACAAAGTTCACACCCTTTGCTATGTCCACGCTGATCTCACCGGCAGGTAAGCTGCGCATGGGCATGGACCTGTTCATTCCGGCCAAGACGGATGACGAAGACGAGACGCTGGCCCAGTTCATCCAGCGCCGTCTGGGCGACGAGGCATTGGACAAAATCGCCGAGCCGCTCATGTCCGGCATCTACAATGCTGAGGCCGAGATGCAGAGCGTGATGGCCACGTTCCCGCGCTTCCGCGCCATCGAGAAGAAACATGGCAGTCTGATCAAAGGCATGTTGGCGGCACGCAAGAGCGCACCCAAGCCGCCGCCATCCAACGGTGACGCACCCAAACGCCCGTCATCCGTCTTCATGTCTTTGAAGGGCGGTATGACGGAAATGGTTACAACGCTCAGCCAACGCCTAACCGGTGATTGTCGGTTGAATACTGCCGTGCAGTCAGTGACGGCATGCGATGGCGGCTACTGCCTGACATTGAACGACGGCTCAATAATCCAGGCCCGCCATGTTGTGATGGCTGTTCCGGCATTTGTCGCCGCTCAACTATTGGCTGACTGCGCGCCGGACGCAATCGACGTCTTGAATCAGATTCGCTATGTCAGCACCGGCACGGTCTCGCTGGCCTTTCGTCGTTCCGAGATTGAGCTTCCCTACAACGGGTTTGGCCTGGTCATCCCGCGCAGCGAAGGGCGCAACATCAATGCGATCACGCTGACGTCGACCAAGTTCAATCACCGGGCGCCCGAAGGTTACGTGCTGTTGCGTGTCTTCTTCGGCGGCTCGCGTCGGCCCGAGATGATGGAACATGACGACGACCTGCTGCTTCGAATCGTGCGACAGGAACTCCGTTCGATCATGGGCATCACGGCCGATCCGCTCTTCCATCGCATCTTCCGCTGGCATCGCTCCAATCCGCAATATGATGTGGGCCACCTGGATCGCGTGGCTGCCATTGAAGCGGCCCTGCCGTTCGGCCTCTATGTGACGGGCAGTCCCTATGGCGGCGTCGGCATTCCAGACTGTATCCATCAGAGCCAGATGACCGTCGATAAATTGATTGCGACTCAGACCTGAGTGACTATCCGTAAGCAACGTAGCGGTTTCGTTGGTAGTAACCGCTTAAGCGGTCCGGACGGCTGAAGCCGTCACTATGAACTTAATTGCGGACAATCATCAAGGTCTTCGAGTGTTTGTGGAGCAGATCAAAATAACGCCGACTTTCCGTCGAAAGTCGGCGTTATTTTGATCTGCTCCACAAATGCGATTTCGTCGGAAACAGGATAGAATGCGTCCACCTATCGATGACCCGGAGAAGTTACGAACGGTCTGGATGGGGGAGAGCCTGACTGTAGCGAATCATTTGAGAGGAATATACCATGGCGCAATATGTAGGGATTTTGACGGCCGGCGGCGACAGCCCCGGTCTGAACGCCGCGATTCGCGGCGTCGGCAAGGCGGCGATCGGCACATACGGCATGCAACTGATCGGTTTCCGAGACGGCTTTCGCGGCCTCATGCAGGATCGTATCGTGCGCCTCCCGGCCACCGAGCTTTCCGGCATCCTCACCCTGGGCGGCACGATACTGGGCACGAGTCGTGACAAACCGCATCGCATGCCAGTCGGTGATCAGACCATGGACATGACAAGCGTCATCGTTGAAACATACGAGAAGCATCATTTGGATGCACTGGTCTGTCTGGGTGGCGGCGGCACCCAGAAGAATGCCTACCACCTGGCCAAGCATGGACTCAACGTCATTACGCTGCCTAAGACCATTGACAACGATGTCGCCATGACCGATAGGACCTTCGGGTTTGACACGGCTTTGGGCATCGCTACCGAAGCCATCGATCGACTACACAGCACCGCCCACAGCCATCATCGCATCATCGTCGTGGAGCTGATGGGTCACAATGCCGGTTGGTTGGCCCTGGGGGCAGGCATCGCCGGCGGGGCCGATGTCATACTTCTGCCCGAAATCAACTACGACATCAACGTCGTTGCCGAGAAGCTGCGGCGCAGGCAGCGACGGGGCAGCGGCTTCAGTATTGTCGCCGTCTCTGAAGGGGCGATGTCCACCGATGATGCCGCGGCTCTGGCCAATGCGAAGGCGGACAAAAAGAAGGCCAAGGGTGATAAGGAGAAAGCCGCGTCCAAGACTCACTTGGACGCGATCAAGGGGAGCTTGCACACCCTGACGCTCAAACTCTCCAGCGAACTCGAGGAACTTACCGGCCTTGAATCTCGTGTGACAATCTTGGGCCACCTGCAGCGGGGCGGTACGCCGTCTGCTGCCGATCGATTGCTGGCTACACGACTCGGCACGGCCTGCGCTTCCTACATCGACCAGGGCCAGTTCGGCGTCATGGTCGCTTCGCATGGCGACACCACAAAGGCTGTCCCCTTGAAGGATGTGGTCGGCAAGCGCCGTACGGTTCCGTTGGACCATGAGTGGATGCAGGCTGCGCGTGATATTGGTGTCTGCTTGGGTGATGAGTAGCTCTTTGACAGAGGGAGACAGAAAGTTCGCCACAGGTGGACACAGATAGCTCTGGATGAGCACAGATTGGGC
Source organism: uncultured Chloroflexia bacterium (assembly GCA_963848115.1). Classification (GTDB taxonomy): domain Bacteria; phylum Chloroflexota; class Anaerolineae; order Caldilineales; family Caldilineaceae; genus JAWKOK01. The sequence goes on from CAWKCP010000028.1 coordinate 96,310, forward strand.
GAAAGCCATCCTTGGTATTTGTCTTTTTCCTCTGAAATCCAATCATCACCTCGACGACAATGTAACTGACACAATTCGGCACTCTGTGCGGTCTGCGTTACAATATTTGGGTTTATCGTTGTGGAATTATTGTCAGTTATGGGGGCATCCGGCTAATGAAGCAGTCGCTATTGCTGCTGGTCACGGTGACATTCAATGTGGCTGGTCAGTACTTGATGAAACGTGGAATGATGACCGTCGGAGAGATCTCCGGTGACTTGAGTCTCTTGGTAGGCAGCTTGGCCAAAGCATTCACCAATCCGTTTGTGATTGCGGGCGTGGGCGCCTATGCCGCGGGCAGCATATTCTGGCTCATCCTGTTGAGTCGCGTTGATCTGAGCTACGCCTACCCGGCGCTGAGTCTGGGGTACGTGGTGGTAACCCTGGTCAGTGCATTCTTCTTGGGCGAACAAGTGTCTGGGATGCGGTGGGCCGGCGTTTTCGTCATTTGTGTTGGTGTCGCATTGCTTAGCCGAAGCTAGTCAAAATTGCTGGTCAACCGTGAAAAGAGAAGAGAGCGGAGCCGAAGGACATGTCACTCGGTTCCGCTCTCTTCTTTTTTTATCAAAATTGCTGCCGTTATCGGTCTATGCCGGCGAAGGAGCGCCCTGCTGGCTGCCACCCATGAAGACTTCTTCGAACTCTTCGGTATCCAACGTCTCACGCTCCAGCAACGCGTTGGCGACGGCATGCAATTTGTCGATGTTTGCGCTCAACATCGCCTGTACTCGACGGTAAGCAAAATCGACAATTGTGTAGACTTCTTCGTCCAATTTCTCGGCCACCTCTTCACTATAGTCTCGCTGTTCGGCAAGATCACGGCCCAGGAAGACCATCTCTTCCTGCTGGCCAAATTGAAGTGGTCCCATCTCTTCGCTCATTCCATATTTGGTCACCATGGAACGGGCGATGCCCGTAAGGGCCTGTATATCGCCACTCGCCCCGCTGGAGATGTCGCCGAAGATCAACTCTTCTGCAACCCGTCCGCCCAGAGCCACTGCAATCCGATCCTCGAAGTAGGAGCGAGAGGCCAGCACCCGATCGTGGTCGGCAACCTGCCAAAGGTAGCCACCGGCCTGACCACGCGGCACAATGGTAATCTTCTGGATGGGGTCAGAGTTCTCACACATCTGTGCGACGACTGCGTGTCCGGCCTCGTGATAGGCGACCAGTTCCTTCTCACGCTGCGTCATCAGACGGCTGCGTCGCTCCGGTCCGCCCATGCCGATTCGCTCGACGGCTTCCTGCAACTCATACATGCCGATGGCCCGTTTGTTGCGTCGGGCGGCAAGGATCGCGGCTTCGTTGACTACATTCTCAAGGTCTGCGCCCACGAAGCCGGGTGTCTGGCGAGCGATTCGATCCAGATCTGCATCGGGTGCGATTGGTTTTCCTTTGACATGGACGTCAAGGATCGCCCGCCGGCCGACAATGTCGGGTCGGTCCATTGTCACACGACGGTCAAATCGACCGGGTCGAAGCAGGGCCGGATCGAGAATGTCAGGCCGGTTTGTGGCGGCAATTAAAATGACGTTGGTATCGGTGCCGAAGCCGTCCATTTCAACCAAAATCTGGTTCAGGGTCTGTTCCCGCTCATCGTGAGAACCGCCCAGGCCGGTACCTCGATAGCGACCCACTGCATCGATTTCGTCGATGAAAATGATGCATGGGCTATTGCGCTTGGCCTGCTCAAAGAGGTCACGGACACGGCTGGCCCCCACACCTACGAACATCTCGACAAACTCGGAGCCGGAGATGCTGAAGAAGGGCACGCCGGCCTCGCCGGAAACGGCCTTGGCCATCAGGGTCTTGCCGGTGCCGGGCGGTCCCACCAACAATACACCCTTGGGAATGCGCGCGCCCAGGGCCGCGAACTTCTGCGGTTCCTGAAGAAATTCAACGACTTCCTCCAGTTCCTGCTTGGCTTCGTCGGCGCCCGCAACGTCGTCAAAGACGACTGTCGGGCGGTCTCCCGTGAAGACGCGTGCCTTGCTCTTGCCGAACGACATGGCTTGGTTGTTGCTGCCCTGTGTCTGGCGAAAGAGGATGAAGAAGAGGCCGACGATGAAGACCAACGGCAGCAGATTGAGCAGGAGAGCAAGCCAATTTGCGCTGTTGCCGGGCGCTTCGTAGGTAATCTCTACGCTGGCAAGCTGATCTGAACTTACGCCCATGCCACTCAACGTTTGCGTCAGCGGAGTCCCCTGTTCACGACGGGTGGCGACCGGCTGCTCGCTGCCGTCAATCGTGACAAGCACTTCCTGGTCATTGACAGAGATGCTTTCGACATTGCCCTCTTCGATCGATTGGGCCAATTGACTCAGCGAAATCTGTTGCGGCTCTTCGGTGGGGCGATAGATATTAAAAAACAGCGCCGCGCCGGCCACCACAATTAAGAGGTAGACAAACGCATTTCGGCTCCAGTTGCCTTTCATTCATTCCTCCGCGACAGGGTCCTGTCCGGTTGCCGCATTTCGGGCTGCCTATTGACCATCTGCTCCCTATCGGGTTGCGTGGGGAGCAGCGAAAATGCGACGAAGTGACCATTGCTTTGTATCGCAACTTTGTATCGTAGAATGGTCACGGTTCAAGTTGAAGTAAATCAAGACTAAGGCCATTCCAGAGAGATAAATAACCGTTGCAAAGACATCTTTGCCTGGAATGGTCTGAGGCTTTGCCAACTCCCGTATCGTTACTATTTTGGGAAAGCCTAAATCATCGCCAGTATACCAATTTCAAGGGCAAAAGACCAGTGGTCTAGGATACGGTTCAGCAATTCCAGTAGTTCACGAATTGTCATTCCGTTCACGAAGTGGGCGCAAAGCGCCATGACCGGAGGGAAGAGGAATCTCAGGTTCGCCAAGGAAAGATTCCTCGTCGCTTCGCCCTGTCGGAATGACAGTTGCGACCAAATCGGCACTACTGAATTCCAGATTTGGCGTTTCGAGTTGAATGCAACAGCACTTTGCATCGTAGGGCGGGTATATTTAGAATTGCTGAGATACGATTTGTTGCGGGTGACCCGTTCCTCCATACCTCAACGTCATGCCATGCTTTGTACGTTCCCTGCCGCAACATCGCTTCCGTCGATCGGCTCACCGCTGAACTGGGTCTCATAGAGGTGCGCGTAGAGACCTGCAGCTTCCATCAACTCCGCGTGGGTTCCCTGTTCCACCAAGCGTCCCTGTTCCATCACCAGAATCTTGTCGGCTGCCAGGATGGTGGAGAGCCGATGGGCAATGACCAGACTGGTGCGCCCGACTAGCAGGGGAACCAACGCTGCCTGAATGAGCGCCTCGCTCTGGGAATCCAGGTGCGAGGTGGCCTCGTCCAAGACCAGGATGCGCGGGTCTTTGAGGATCACACGGGCGATCGCCAGTCGCTGCTTTTCGCCGCCGCTCAGCCGATATCCCCGTTCTCCCGTGACCGTGTCGTAGCCGTCGGACAATGACATGATCAGGTCGTGAATATTGGCCGCCCTGCAGGCCGCCTCCAGTTCATCTTGGCTCGCATCGGGCTTGGCATAGAGCAGATTGGCGCGTATGGAATCATGGAACAGGTAGGTCTCCTGGGTCACCATGCCGATCTGATCGGCCAGCGATACGAGCGTGATGTCACGCAGATCGTGCCCGTCCAGGGTGATGCGTCCATCGGTCGGATCGTAGAGACGCGGCAGCATGTAGGTGACGGTCGTCTTGCCTGCTCCGCTGGGGCCGACCAGAGCCACCAACTGGCCCGGCTCGATCTCAAAGGAGACATCGTCCAATGCCCAGAGACGGGCGGATTCGTCTGTTACTTCGTCTTGCTGGTCGCCTGATTGCGGGTCCCTTGAATGATCATCATCTGATTGATCATCGACCGCACTTTCGTCCTGGTCCTGGTCAATTCCATCGGGGTTGTCGGGGAGGTTGATGGGCGGCAGATCTTCTTGATAGCGAAATGTGACGCCTTCGAAGCGAATATGCCCGTCAGTCTTGTCCAGTTCGATGGCATCCGCCCGGTCGTCAATTTCCAGGGGGAGATCCAGCCATTCGAAGACACGCTCAAAGCTGACCATCGACGTGGCAAACTCGACCTGTACGTTGGTCAATGATGAAATGGGGCCATAGAGCCTGCCGAGATAGGCAACAAAAGCCACGATGGTGCCGATGGTGATCACATCGTTCATAACCATGTGGCCGCCCGCCCAGTAGATCATGGCGGTGCCGATGCTGGCCGATATACCCAGGCCCATAAAAAAGAGCTGGCCGACCCGGGCGCGGCGGATGCCGATGTCACGCACGGCAGCGCCAGCTTTGCGAAAACGATCCAGTTCCCGTGCCTGGCGGCCAAAGGTCTTGACCAGCAACGCACCGTTGATGGTCAGTGTCTCGTTAATGATGTTGCTCATGTCGGCGCTGTTCTCCATCGCCTCGCGCCGGATTCGACGCAAGGTCAAGGCCACACGTCGCGCTGGGAAGAGAAAGAGCGGCAACACCAATACGGACAACAACGTCAAGCGCCACTCGATGCTGATCATCACAGCCAGTGTCGAAACCAACGTGACCGTGTTGGTGATGATGTTGGGCACGGTGCCGGTGATGGCGCTCTGGGCGCCGACCACGTCGTTGTTGAAGCGCGAGACAATCTCGCCCGATTTGGTGTCGGTGAAGAAGCGCAGCGACATCCGTTGTAGGTGGTCATACATTTGCTGGCGCAGATCGAATATGATGCCCTCGCCGGCCGTAGCGGAGAAATAGCGTTGAACGACACTGATGCCGCCGGTCAGCAGCGGGATCGCCAGCATCGCCAGTGCAAGCAGATTCAGCCGGCGTACGTCGCCATTGGGCAGCACGTTGTCGATCAGGTCGCGATAGAGCAGCGGGGGAATCAACTCCAGCAGTGAAATGCTCAGAATGGTCAGAAGAACAATGAGTACGGATACGATGTGTGGTCTGGCATAGCCGCCGACGCGTCGCAGAAGAGAACGGTCAACGGTTGCCTTGCCTTTCGATTCGTCGTAGCTGATATAGCGGAACCAGCCAGTTCCATGCGTCAAGGGCAAACCTCCTTCGGTTTTACTTGCGTGGGCGTATGAAGCCAATGTCAGTCAGATGACGTCTACAAAGGCTATCACACTCTACCATAGATTCTGTATCCGGTGATCCCTACTCCGATCAGGGAGTACCTGACCGAATGATCGGGTGACGGGGGTGCAGCATCAGGAACCTGTCCGGGAAGAGGAAGAGAGCGGTCCAGTTGAATCAAGAGATCTTGTGGTATCCATTGGACATGGACATCTATCTGCTCGAACTACTCAATCAGAGGTTGGCCGATCCACTGCTGGATCCGATCATGGTCGCACTCACGCTCATCGGCCCGGCATTGCTGCCCGTGGCCGTCGCGCTGCTCGCCGTTCGGGCGGATCGTCGTACGGCCGGATCGCTTGTGGCTGCGCTGGTGGTCAGCGCTGCATTGACGCTGCTCTTCTACGCATTGGGGATGCGTCCACGCCCGCCAACTGAGCATCAGGTTCGGCTCATTCTGCCCGTTCCGCCGTTTCCCTCGTTTCCCAGTGGTCATGCTGCGTTGGCCTTTGCGCTGGCTGCGTTGCTGGCACTGCGCTTTCGCGGCTCTGGCTGGGTCGGTCTCCTGTTTGGCGGCGCAGTTGCTGTCGGGATCAGCCGCATCTACCTGGGCCACCACTATCCGTCCGACGTGCTTGCCGGCGCGCTGATCGGCAGCGCCGTCGGCGTCGCCTGTTATGGCGTCGTTTATCGGGACGATCCCCCCTTGGAGCGCATGCGTTGGCTGCTCTGGCCGCAGATTGCGCTGGCCGTTCTGGTCACGTTGATGGCCTATCTGGACTATCTGCCTCGGCATCTGTTGGCCTGGCCCAATGCCGACAAGGTGCTGCATTTCTTGCTCTTTGGGCTCATTGCCTTCTGGCTCAATCTCTGGTTGCGGGGTCGTATGTTGCGTGTCGGCGGTTATGCCTTGGCGCCCATCGCCGTGCTGATTCCCTTTGTGCTGGCGGTGAGCGAGGAGATGGTGCAGGCTTTTTCGCCGCTGCGCACCACTTCCGTTGCGGATCTGGCCGCCGATCTCGCCGGTTTGATCTTCTTTTGGGGTCTGAGCACTTTGCTGATCAATTCGCAGCGGCGATCTGGACTAGGAAGACGCAGTGCGCATGTAGGGACAATGGATCAACGGCCCGCGGTCTGGCCTCGACGAAGAAAGATCTCCGTGATCGCACCTGACAGGCCGCAGAAGGCTCCGGCGAGGATGCCAAATTGCCAGAAGCCGCCGAAGACGAGGTAGGTGAGCAGGGGAATGCTCAGCAGCCCCCCGATAAATGCGTGCATGCCGCCTCTCTGTTTGACATAAAATGCAGTCGCCGTGCCGGCAATAAAGGGAGCGATCAACGTGGCCAACACTTCATAGGAGATCGGCAAGCTCAGAGCCTGGACCAAAGCGTCGGCAGCCGAGACAAGAAATAGGTTGGCCGCCAGTGCAAATAAAACGCCCGTGATGCGGATCGGGCCTTTGGTGGGCTTGGCTGATTCATCCTGCTGGCTGTTTGATATTGGGGTCTTCTCTTTGGAATTCGTCGGTTTTTTTTGCCTGCGTCGACTCATGGTGCAAATTCTTCCATCGGTATTCCTGGCTATCCACGTTCCATTGCATTACTTCTTGTTAGCCATTGTACTGTTTCAGCTCGTCCCAATCGGGTTCCGTATAGGTCGTTCGACGCCAGCGGTAGCCCGGCTCGATGATCAGCCCCGGTTCTTTAGCAGTGATCAGTAATTTCAGAGCGTCGCAGATCATCGTGCGCTGTTGAAGCGCGTTGTTCGGCTCGCCAAGCGGATGGCCCAGCGGCCACTTGACAAAGACCGCCCTCGGCACGCCCACGGATTCGGTCAAATCACGCGTGATCGAAATGCTGACCGTTGGAATGCCGGCCTGCTCGATGGCCCTTGCGATCAGTCCCACGGACCGATTGCAGAGTCCTCAAGCAGGGGTGAGAAAGGCGAAGTCGACGCCGTCCTCACTCAGCTTGGCCGCAACCTCAGGGGCTGTCTGCTGATTCAAGATGCCCACTTGATCGGCATCGATATGGCCCATGAAGCCGAAATTGCGCGGCCCAATTCCGCCAACGACGCCCTGATCGACCAGATCTCGAAATCGGTCCAGCGGGAAGATTACATTGGGATCCGTGTCTGCATCACTGTGATCATAGTACTTATGCGTGATGACGAGTTTGGACGTGTCAACATCGCCAGGAACCATCCGATAGCTTGCATCGCCGTCCGGGTTCTGCATGTCGAATGGCGTCTGGTCCGGCAGATGGATGCCGCCGGTTGTCAAGATCGCGACGGTCGACGTCGACAATGGTTTCTCGAATGGGACAAACGGGATGCCGCCGGATAGATCGACTCAGCGCGTCCGTGCGCCCGGCGGACAGCTTGGCCCACATCTGGGCGACGGCCGGGACACCGAAAAAGCGATTGGATACTCGTTGAAATAGGCTGCGATCATCTGCCATCAAGGGTTTCCCTTCAGTTCAATCTATGAGTACACTGCAAAAACTCTTTCGTCACAGATGACACCGCTGCAAAAAGGTGAATTTGCCACAGGTGGACATAGATAAACAACTGATATTCACAGATGAACGATGAACCACTCCTGTGCTGTCTGGTCCAATCTGTGGTTACCCAACCCTATCTGTGTTCATCTGTGGCCGATCTTTTGTTTTTGCAGTAGAGGCATCCATTGCACCGAAACTGACATTTCTACGAGATCGATAGTCTCTGGCCACAAGGATTCAAGGATTTCGAGATTCAGGGATTAAGCGATTGCGGACTCTTCAGGAATCTCCCAATCTCAGGCCGAAGGCCAAGATCTCTCAATGCCAAAAGATATGATCTCGTCGTGCCTTCAGTTTAGAATTAAGTGTATCACATCTACGCCTGATGATTATGCCTGACGATCGGTAGCGTCATTTGGGGCGGATGATCGCTTTTGCATCTGCGCATGCCAGGAACGCGCATAGAAGCCCGCTTGGTCGAGCAATTCGCTGTGGCTGCCCGACTCAATCACACGGCCGTTCACCATCACATGGATGATATCGGCGGACATCGCTGTGGTGAATCGATGGGAGATGATGAGCGCCGTGCGATCCTCTGCCAGCCTGCGAAAGCGATTGAGCCAGTCCGTCTCGGCCCAGGGATCCATGGCGCTGGTCGGCTCATCCAGCACGATGATTGGGGCTTGGCGCAGGTAGGCACGTGCCAGTGCAACACGTTGCCATTCACCTACGCTCAGCTCAGCATCGCCAAACCACTTGCCCAGCACCGTCTCGTAGCCACTGGGTAATTTTGCGATCGGGACGTCGGCTCCTGCGGCGATGGCCGCCTTGTTGATATCCTCCGGGGAAGGATCGATGGCCAGGTTGCCGAAGGCAATGTTGTTGTTGGCTGTGTCCTGGTACTCAACCGGCTGCTGAAACATGATCGTGAATTGGTGCTGGAGATCCGCGGGGTCAAACCGGCGAATATCGGTCCCGTCAATGGTGATCCTGCCTGAGTTGGGGTCGAAGAAGCGACAGAGCAGCTTGATCAGCGTGCTCTTACCGGCGCCGTTTTCGCCGACGATGGCTGTCACCTTGCCTGCAGGAATTGATAGATCGAACGCTGCCAGAGCGGCTTGGTCGCTGCCGGGATAGTGAAAGAGTACATTCTCAAAAGCGATTCCCGTCTGGAGCCGGGCCGGAAAGGGAACCGGATCGGGCGGGGCCGATATCAAAGGCTTGAGCGACAGAAACTCAAAGAGATTCTCGAGAAAGAGAAGATTGTTGTAGATGCGTCCTGCACTTTGGAGCAATGTGCGCATCAAGCGTTGGCCCTGGTTGAACGCCTGGTAGAAGAGGGCGAGGTCGCCCAAGGTATAGAGTCCCTGAGCGGTTTGCCAGAGCATCCAGGCAAGCGAGCCGCCCATGACGATCAGGCCGATAATGGAGGCCAGCAGTTGGGCGAGAACTTGGCTGCGTTCCAGGTTGATACGGCCCTTTCGTAGCTTTTTGCGCGTGGTGCGGAATCTATCTCGAAAGAGCTCGCCCAGGTCAAAGATGCGCAGCTCTGCCGCCGCATGTCGCTCTGAAATGATCCAGTCGTAGTAGTAGCTACGGCGTCGGGCATCCGTATTCTCCACTTGCCAGCGGTGCTGACGAAGGCTGTAGCTGCCGACAACATAGAGCGCAGGCAGTGTACTGATGAACAGTGCAACCGGCAGCCAAAGCCCATAGGGCAACAGGACACCGGCCATCGCCACCAGGGTGATGCCGTTCTGAACGAGGTTGCCCATGTTCTCCAGCAGAAGGAGCGGGCTGCCCATGGCGTCGACCCGTGCTCGATGCAACTGGTCGTAGTACGAGGGCGTCTCGTAGTAGGTCATGTCCAGCGCAAGCGCCTGGGCCTGAATCCGATCACTCAGGTCATCGCTGACCAGCTCGGATTGGGCCGTGCGCACCCATGTGGACAGGCTGGCGAGCAGCGTCTGCAAGAGCAAGATCAGCGCCATCAGCAGGACGAAGAAGAGGGGGAGACGAATTGTTACCCATCCCACATCGCCGGAGACCACGGCAACCAGGCTGTTGACCAACGCACGCGTCAAGTAGACCGTGGCCACGGGCAAAATGCCCTGGATGATAAGCAGGGCCGCCCAGGCCGATGTCCATGCCGGAGCCGCGTCCCAGACGAGTCTCAATGCTTTTGGCAGATAGGGAAGCTGTCGTCGAACGTTCTGAAGCGCTTTGCTGGACAGGATCATGGCGGAGTGGGCGAAGTCTTCCTGTGACAGTTGCACGGTGGCTAATGGTGATGCGCACCTGGATTGGCAGTCATGATGACTGGATTGCATTATATTTCACATTCTGTTGACTCCCAATCATTCCCTCACACTAGCGTCAGATCCTCATTGACGTCCTCATTGACGTCAGATGCGCCCGTACGTACAATGGAGGCAGGCATCCTGTTTGCGACCATGAAATCCTGCACGCTCTCCGCCCACTTCGCCGACGATGCCTCGGTTGCCCGCGTTTCGGCCAATTACTTTGCAAAGGGGGAGATCTACCGTGTTCAATCCACATAGCTACGAGAATTCGCGCTCGGGCGGTTTTGGCATTCTGCAAGTTGTGACGCCGGAGTCGAGCGAAGCGCTGAGCGCGATTCATCGCATTGCGCGATACGCACCTCAGCGGGCGTGTGAGTGGCCCGCTGGCATCGTTGATCCTGCGCCAGACCTTTGGCTATCGCCGCGCTGACTCCGAGGCCGTGTTGGAGGCGATCTATCGTTTTCCATTGCCCGGTGATGCCGCAGTGACCGGTGTAAGCGTGCGTTTCGGCGCCGTGGAAATCGTGACCGAATTGAAAGAGCGTGAGGAAGCCGAAGCTGAATACGCGGCGGCCAAAGCGAGCGGACACCAGGCGGCCATTGTCTCGCGTGAGGCGCCCGATGTCTTTACGCTTCAGATCACCGGCATCCAACCTGATGAATCCGTGATCATCGAGACATCGTTCGTGCAACTGGCCCGTGCTGATGGCCTGCGCTGGATGTTGCGAGTGCCCCTGACCACGGCCCCGCGCTTTGTACGCGAGGACGAATTAGCGTCGGCCTTTGCCAAGGGCCAGCCGTTGGCTCTACTCCGCGATCCGGGGCATCGATTTTCCATGCAACTGCGCCTGATTGCGAACGATATCGGCGAGTTGGCCTCGATTGAAAGCCCCACCCACGACCTGGCTATCGAGCAAGATGCTGAAGGGCGGATCGTGAAACTGGCTGCCGAGTCTGTCCTCCCAGATCGGGACTTCGTCCTGGCCTGGCAGATCGCTCAGTCGCCACAGGCCCCGACGATGGCCGTCTACAGCCACAATGTTATTGAGGATGAGCCGATCTATTTTTTGGCTGCCCTTGATCCGCCCTCTGAGGTTCATGACGGCGAGGGCCTGCCCAGAGAGGTGTTGCTGCTTGTTGATCACTCCGGTTCTATGGCAGGCGCAAAATGGGCCGCTGCCGATTGGGCCGTCGAACGGTTCCTGAGCGACCTAACACCAGAAGATGCGTTTGCGTTGGCTGCCTTTCACACAAGCACCGAATGGTATGCCCACGGTTTGACGACGGCTTTACCCAAAAACGTAGACAGTGCGGTTGCGTGGCTCAAGTCGAATCGGGACAGTGGGGGTACGAACCTGGGGGTGGCGCTGGAGCAAGCGCTGCGCATCGATCGCCTGCCCGGCGAGCGCGCACGCAATGTGCTGATCGTGACCGATGCCCAGGTGTCGGATCAGGGGCGGCTGATCCGCCTTGTAGAAAAGGAGGCCGCCAAGGTCGATGGGCGGCGCATCAGTGTCCTGTGCATAGATGCCGCGCCCAATGACTATCTTGTCTACCAACTGGTTGAACGGGGCGGCGGTGTGGCCAAGTTTTTAACCAGTTCGCCCAAAGAGACGGATATCACCACCGCACTGGACCAGATCCTCTCCATCTGGGGCAAGCCTGTCTTGGTAAACCTGCGACTCAGTGTCAACCGGCGGGAGATCGAGTCTGCCGGCACTCGTCTTGTTACGCTTGATGATGGCCGGACCGCCATCGATATAGGCGATCTGGTTGCGGACCAGAGTCGCTGGGTCGCTGCTAAAACGGTCCGTGGCGACGCTAGACCGCTAGTGATTTCTGTGCAGACACAATCGGGTGAAGTCGTTGCTTCGGTTCAGATCGACCTTGCGCACCGGCAGGATCTGCCGGCAGTGAAAGCCCTCTTTGGTTCACGTCGCATCAACGGCCTTGAGCACCTACTGCATGCCGGATACCCTCATGACGAACTGATTGCAGAACTTCAGCGTCTGGGCTACAGGACGGAAGCCGCCGATGCGCTGGCTGAGGACGGCATCTATGCCGAGACGCAGGCCAAGAGCGCTCAAAAAGCACTGCGCCGGCTGTTGGTCGCAGAATCACTGAGCTATCAGTTGCCCTCCTCGGCGGTTTCGTTTGTGGCCGTACGTACCGAGGCAGGTAGACAGGTTGAGGGGACCGTCGCCGTTGCCAATGCGCTGCCCGCGGGTTGGTCAGAACCAGGAATGCTGACCGGTACCGGCAAGGTGATTCACCATCCCAAGGGCACGCGCGCGCTTCCTGGAATCGCAGCGCCCGGCGATGTCGTCGGCGGGCCAACCGTGAGGATACCTACGCATATGGTTCCGATGGCTGCGATGGCTCGACATCCAGGTTCTGTGGGGATGGGGCCGGCCGGATCGGTGTCGCAGGAGTGGCAGGTCATCTTCAAGGGCAATATCTTGAGTGAAAGGGGCTCGCTGCTCCTATACGATTCGACTCGGGACCTGCCAAAACCGCCCGCTCCGACCACCATCACCGGGCTACGTGCACAGATGGGCAAAGATGGATCTGCTTGGCGCAGCCTGAAGCCTACGATTGAGATCCTTGTCTTCGTAGGTGATCCGGCCTTGCCTCGTGCAAAGGTGAAACTGGTCGATCTCCTGCGCCACGGGGAGCGTCCGCTCAATCTGGCCTGTAATGAAAACGAACTCGTCCGCATCGAACTGCGTGATCCGGACGGGGTTTTTGCCAGCAAGTCTGATGAAGTAGAATTGGCTATTCGGTGGTGAATGGATCCACTGCGTACCCCGTAATGCGTAATACGTAGGTACAGGGCATTCCCCGCGAATGGATTGCCATGAAAAGGCGTGTCGTCGGCGACATCTGTTACTCACGTTGAGAGGCAGCGGGAGTGCCCTGTACGCCCAGGTTGCTGAAAGTGACACCGATTCAGGCTGTAGCAGCTCAAATACCAAAATGCCATCACTACTGTCATTCACCCAGGAGCATACTATGTCCGTTCTTCTCTACCAGGTCGACGCCTTCACTGACACCCCTTTTCAGGGCAATCCTGCTGCTGTCTGCGTCCTGGACGAACCGGCGGACGCAGGCTGGATGCAGGCGTTCGCCAGTGAAATGAATCTCTCCGAGACAGCCTATCTATGGCGCGAAGTCGACGAGTACAGATTGCGCTGGTTTACGCCGGCCGTCGAAGTTGACCTCTGTGGCCATGCGACATTGGCCAGCGCGCATACGCTTTGGGAAGCGGGCTATCTGCTGCCGGGCGAGACGGCACGCTTCCAGACGCGCAGCGGACTGCTGACTGCATCTCAGGTTGACGTCTGGATCGAGTTGGATTTTCCGACCACGCCCTCCAAGCCGACAGAAGCACCGCCGGCCTTGCTAGACGCCCTTGGGGTCAAACCGGTCTATGTAGGAAAGAGCCGGTTCGACTATCTCATCGAGGTAGCGTCCGCAGAGGAAGTACGTGAACTCGTGCCGGATTTTGTAGCACTGCGCGAGTTGGATGTGCGCGGCATCATGGTCACAAGCCGGAGCGACGAAGAAGGGATCGACTTCGTCTCCCGTTTCTTCGCTCCCGGTTCCGGCATCGATGAAGATCCGGTCACCGGATCAGCCCATTGCTGTCTGGCTCCGCACTGGGCAGCCAAATTGAACCAGACCGACTTCGTCGCCTATCAGGCCTCAGGCCGGGGCGGCACGTTGCGCATTCAGCTCTCCGGTGACCGCGTGCGTCTGGCCGGTCAGGCCGTGACCATCTTTCGTGGCGCGCTATCAGACGCCATAGTCGGTGGCTAGACTCACGTCAGGTTGAACACGGCGATTACCCGTTCCGCAAAGTGAGTAGCCTCGTGGTACTATGGCCTCGTAAGTTGAAGCGGCATTCATTATTGGAGAACTCATGGCCGATTTTTTACGCCGTCTTTTTGGCGGGACAAAAACGGAGACTGCCTTCGATGGATCGGATCTGTCAGCGAACGACGTCATTGTCGTCTCCGGTCTGCCGCGATCCGGCACATCGATGATGATGAAAGTGCTTGAGGCGGGAGGCGTACCTGTGCTGGTCGACGGGGAGCGCACGGCAGACGTCGATAACCCCAAGGGCTACTACGAGTTTGAGCGAGTGAAACAGCTTCCCAAGGGGGATGTGGAGTGGGTGGCTGACGCCCAGGGCAAGGCGGTCAAGATAATTTCGGCGCTCCTGATTAACCTGCCGTCGCAATATAATTATAAAATTATCTTTATGCTGCGAGATTTTGATGAGGTCCTGCGTTCGCAACAGAAGATGCTGGAGAACCGGGGCGAAGAGAATAAGGGGCCCAGCGACGCAGAGATGACCAAACTTTTTGTCAAACATCTGCAATCGATTGATGAGTGGTTCAAGAAGCAGCCGAACATGGACGTGCTCCATGTTGACTACAACCGCATGGTCCTGGATCCGCAACCTTACGTCGAGAAGATCAATCAATTTGTGCCCAAACCGCTCGACGTTGATGCCATGAACGCCGTAGTCGATCCGAACCTCTATCGCAATCGGGTGTAGGTCTTGATCGGGTTGACAGTCACTGGCAGAACGAACTGTCCGCTACGGAATCCCGCCATGCCGGTGACTGTCAACCCTGATCGACCAACCCTGATCGACCAGTTCTGTCCTGCTCAATTCCAGACCGATCCATTCTTAGCCATCCACCTCACCACAAACCAGATCCCAAGCCCGATCCACAGTCGCACGCACGATCCCGTAGTTAAAGCCGCGCCGGCTCAGGAAACCGCTTGCCTTCTTGCGAAACTGATTCTCGTCCAGCCTGCGCCAGCCATCCAGCTTGGCGACTGCCGCATCCCAAGCCGCACCTTCCTCATCCAGATCGGCAACGGCATCGTCAATTACGTCTGAGTGCACGCCTTTCTGGCGCAACTCGTAGCGCAGGGCGCGGGCACTGCGAGGGCGAAAGCGTGTTCGATCTTCAACCCAGAAACGGGCGAAGGCTGCATCATCCACGTAGCCTGCGTCAACCAATCGCTCGATGACGGCTTCGATCAACAACTCATCGTGGCCCTTCTCCTTGAGCTTGCGCATCACTTCACTTGTGCTGCGCGGCCGGACACCGAGGAAACGGATCGCCTGATGGTAGGCCTTGTTGCGCTCGCCCTCCTGCTTGAGTTCCGCGACCTGCGACTCGGTCAGTTCCTGTCCCCTATGTAGTTCGGAAGCCGCTGTGAAGCTGACGGCAAACGCGTACTCTCCATCTAGAAACAGATTGACACGGTCCTTGTTTTTTTGTTGTAGTTTCAATGCAGTGATCGTTTTCATAGACTTTCTACGGAACTGCTATGCTTTCTGTCCGATCATGATCGCCTCGGTCAGGAAAAAAGCGATGTCGTCGCCGTCCGGCTCAATGTGGAAGAAGGCTGCCGCCGTCGGCGGGGCATTCGTCAACATGGCGCGTACCTGCGCCTGTGTCTGCTCTGATGCACCCATGCGTACGACCCACGGCTCAAAGACCATCCGTTTTTCGGCGGTTTCCAGTGTCAGCAGGGTGAAGCCGGCCGTTTCAAATGCGTTGAGCCACTCCTGAATGCTGAGGCAGCGCCCATGGCTTGGATCGCGTAGCTTTTCGAACTGATTGACATAATCGCCGGCTTCGGCCAGGTCCATGGCCTCACTCTCGTCGCTTTCGCCTTTGCCGCCCGGCACAATATTGTCAACCACGGCCAACAGGCCGCCAGACTTCAAGACCCGGTAGGATTCCGCCAGAAATCGATCAATGCGCGGGAAATGGTGGGGCGCAATGCGGCAGGTGACTAAGTCGAACTGACCGTCCTCATAAGGGAGATCCTCGGCATCAGCAGTCCGGAACCGCACATTGTCGATACTCTTCTCCTCGGCGAGGGCGCTCGCCACCGGGAGCATCTCAGGCGTCAGATCGGTGGATGTCACCTGGGCAACGAACGGTGCAAACGCAAACGCGGTGTGGCCGGCGGCCGAGGCAACATCTAGCACTTGCCAGGTCGGCTGCGGCTGGACAAGCTCTACGAGACGGGCAAGGCTTGCACCCTTGGCATGGACCGTGCTTGTGGCATAGGCAGCGGCATGAGAGCCGAACTGTTTCTTGACCTCTTCCTTACTCATCAATGAACTCCTGGCTTGGTTGGCTGCCGACGAGAGCATCCGGCGGCGCCTGATCACGGGTGATTCGTGCAGACTGCAATAGTGTACAACCTTCACTGCCGGCTGTCCACGCACTGGACCCAATGAGTGCCTCTGTCCGTTCCATGCAAATGGGTGGATCTGCTGCAAGAACCCCAATTTGCCGCAGATGCTTTCATTGCGAAAAGGGATCTCGACACGAACATACGCGAATTATCACGAATCTTCCATCCAACGTATTGTCGGCATTATCTGTGGTCCATCCTTCTTTTCTCTGTGGAAATCTGTGACGAAAACGGCCTTTATTGCAGTGGCCTCATCGGTCCAACGGCACGCTGTCTCCTTGGGACTTCTGTTTGGTTCTGGTACCATGGAGTCTGAATATTGAGCGAAATTTAGAGGCACCCTGTCATGGTCGAATATGGGAATCAACGCCTGGACCGATGGCGAAAATTCGGTACGATTGTCTTGTGGGTCGGTATTGTCTTCCTTGCTGCCGGCTGTTCGACGCCGTCAACGAGGGCTGAACCGGCGGTCCCAGATGTTGAGGTCGCGCCTACGGCACAGCCGGACAGTCCATCGCCCGAGCCTTCGCCATCTGTTCAGGTGATGGAAGAGCCGGCTGCGGCCGCGATTGTACCGGCTCAATACGGCTACGAAATTGTCAACAGATACCCCCATGATCCGACCGCTTTCACCCAGGGGCTTGTCTACGAGGACGGCCTCTTTTATGAAGGAACCGGCCTCTATGGCCAATCCACACTACGCAGAGTCGACCCTTCTTCAGGCGAGGTCCTGTTCGGTGTGCGTTTGCCGGATGATCTTTTCGGCGAAGGCATTACGGTCCTGGGGGATAGGATCTACCAGTTGACATGGAAGGCGCAGATCGGCATGGTTGCTGATCTGGAAAGCTTCGAACTGATTGAGACTTTTACCTATCCGACGGAGGGCTGGGGGTTGACCCATGATGGAGACCGGCTGATCATGAGCGACGGGACTGATACCATCACTTTCTTGAACCCGGACACGCTGGAAGTGACCGGGAGCATCCAGGTCTATGATGACTCAGGCCCCGTGGTTCAACTCAATGAATTGGAGTATATTGATGGCGAGATCTATGCCAATGTCTGGCAGACTGACCAGATCGCAAAGATCGATCCTGCCGGCGGTCAGGTGACGGGATGGATAGACTTGTCAGGACTTTTGTCTGCGCAAGAGGCTGTAGGGCCCATTGATGTGCTTAACGGAATCGCCTATGATGACGAAGGTGACCGCCTTTTTGTCACCGGCAAATGGTGGCCGACAATTTTCGAAATCCGCCTCGTTGAGCGCAGTAATTAGAGATCAGTATAGAGATCGATGTACAAGAAACGGAGAAGTATGATGAAGACTAAGCAAGCAGTGATGATTGCCCTTTTGATCGCTCTGGTAATGGTGTTGGGGGCATGTAGCGCTCCAGTTGCGGACGCACCGGCCGCGGCGAACGAAGCTGAAACTCCTGCCGAAGTTGTTGATGCACCGTTGGATCTCCCGGCCACCGTTGATGTACAGACCGTGTCTGAGATCAAGGATCGGGATGACGTGGTCGTGCTTGACGTGCGCGAGCAATGGGAATACGATGAAGGTCACATTCCCGGGGTTGTCCATTTCCCCATGAACGATGTCCCGGCGCGCTTGAGTGAGATTCCCACAGACAAAACTGTTGTGCTGACCTGCCGTAGCGGCAATCGCAGTGGTCAGGTGACCAAGTATTTGGAAGAGAATGGTTACGAAAACGTGCACAACATGCAGGGCGGCATCGTCGCCTGGCAGGACGCCGGCTTCGATATAGAGGAGTGATGGGGATCCATGGCAAATTTCCTTTCGGCTTGAAGTGGACTCATGGCCAGTAGGAGCAGAGAATGAAGACGATTGATCCTGGACAAGTTGGCGTAGACGCAGAACGACTCTCACGAATCGCTCCGGCCATGGCCGGCTATATCGAGCGAGGCCAATTGGCCGGTATCACAACATTGGTGGCGCGGCGTGGAGAGGTTGTCCATTTCGACTGCTGTGGCCATGCAGATGTGGAACTCAACCGGCCAATGGCCGAGGATACAATCTTTCGCATCTATTCCATGACCAAACCGATCACGGCGGTCGCTGCGCTGATGCTCTACGAGGAAGGGCGCTTTCATCTGCATGACCCGATTGATAAATACATTCCCGGCTTTGCCGATCTGAAGGTGTTCCGCCGGCTCGGCGTCGGCGGGCTGGAACTTGAGCCGTTGAATCGCCCCATCACGTTCAAGGACATCTTCATTCATACGTCGGGACTCACCTACGGATTCTTTGAGGACGATCCGGTCGATGCGCTCTATCAGGACACTGACTTGTTTAATGCAGATGAGCCGCTGTCCGAGCTGATCAATCGCCTGTGTGACCTGCCGTTGCTCTGCCAGCCCGGCACGCGTTGGAACTACAGCGTCTCCACCGATGTGCTCGGTTATTTGGTTGAGCTGATAGCCGATATGCCACTCGACGCGTTCTTTGCCGAACGCATCTTCGGACCGCTGGGTATGGCGTCGACAGGATTTGATGTGCCGGGCGATCAGGTCGACCGCTTCTCGACGGTCTACGGTCATGATGAGGGTGGCCATTTGGCGCCGATTGACTCGGCTGCATCTAGCCGCTACATTCGCCCCACTGCGCTGATCTCAGGTGGCGGTGGCCTGGTGTCGGACAATGCCGACTACCTACGTTTTGCTCGGATGTTGCTCAACAACGGCGAGTTGGACGGAAGTCGCCTGCTGTCACGCAAAACCGTGGAAATGATGAGAACCGACCATCTCCCGGCGGCGCTGCGTCCTATGCGCATCGGCGACTATTGTTTTCATGGCTACGGCAGTGGGCTGGGGGGCGCTGTACTGACCGATCTCGGTGAGTACAGCGGCCTCGGTTCAGTCGGCGCCTATCGATGGAGCGGGGCTGCCAATACCATCTTCTGGATTGACCCGGCTGAAGATCTGATTGGCATCCTGATGGCCCAGTACATGCCCTCCGGTACCTTCCGGGCTGAGGATGATTTTGGGGTACTAGTTTACCAAGCTTTGCAGTAGAAAGCGCGCAGGGGCCGAATACAACAGCAATGGATGAGCTACGTCAAAGTTTGGCTACGAAACGCTGGGTTATCATCGCGACAGATCGTTCTCGGCGTCCCCATGAATTGATTGCCGATCCGAAGCCGGGAATCGAAACGCGGCCTGAATGGGATGCGAATTGCCCCTTCTGCCCTGGAAACGAGGAAGACGATCTTGGGATCATGTCCATTCCGGGCGATGGATCCTGGCGGGTGCGGGTCGTTGGCAACAAATACCCGGCGCTTCAACTGAATGGTGAGGTCGAGCGCAGCTTTGACGGCATTCATCGCAGCATCTCAGCGGTGGGCTACCACGAGATCTTGATTGAATCTCGACTTCACAACACCTGTCATGCGCTCGAGAGCAAGGAAAACGTCTCGATGCTGATGCATGCCTTCCGAGAGCGTGGACGCGTCATCTCCTACGATGAACGTATGCGCCACATCACCTATTTCAAGAACCATGGGGGGCGGGCCGGCACTTCACTGATCCATCCCCATGCCCAGTTGATCGCTTTGCCCGTGGTGCCCCACAGCATCCGTGAACGGGCGGAATCGGCGCGCCACCACTTCGACGACACAGGGCGTTGTGTTTTCTGCCAGATGGTGGACAATGAGATAGCCGATGGCAGCCGCATAATTCTGGAGACCGAGCACTTCGTAGCCGTGGTGCCCTATGCAGCTTACTCGCCCTTCCACACCTGGATCCTCCCGCGTCGCCACGAGTCCACTTTTCTACGCACAACTGATGGTGAATTGGCAGATCTAGGTGATATTCTGCATCAGATGCTGCGCAAGCTCTATGTCGGCCTGCGCGATCCCGATTTCAACTATGTGATCCGCTCTGCGCCGCTCCACGACGACGGCCGCGATTATCTGCACTGGTATGTCACAGTTGTTCCGCGTGTGACCCGATCGGCGGGGTTCGAACTTGGCTCCGGTATGTTTATCAACACAACGCCGCCGGAGGAGAGCGCTGCGTTTTTGCGGTCTGTAAAGATATAATTGACGGAAGGAAAATGGTTAATGGTGAATGCTCAATTGTGAATTGTCAATGGCTTGAGATCAAGATGCCGTGATGAATAGCATCATAAAACTCAACCCATTAAGAATCGACCATCATCAATTCACCATCAACCATTATTCACCCTCTTCCCGCCTACCATTGACAATTGACCATCAACAATTGAAAGTTGACCATTATCTTGTGACTGACTTCAACATACGCGACTACAACAGCCTAGCCTGGGACAAAGCCGTCGAGCGCGGCAGCGAATGGACCATCCCGGTCAGCCCGCAGGCCATCGAGAATGCCCGCGCCGGCGTCTGGGAGATAGTCCTGACCCCGGAGAAATCGGTGCCGCGCGCCTGGTTTCCGCAGGACATGCAGGGTGTGAATCTGCTCTGCCTGGCCGGCGGCGGCGGCCAGCAAGGGCCGATCCTTGCCGCGGCGGGAGCCAACGTCACCGTGATTGACAACTCGCCCCAACAGCTTGAACGCGATCAGTTCGTCGCCGAACGCGAGGAACTGGCGATCAACCTCGTCCAGGGCGACATGCGCGATCTCTCTCATTTCGACGATGCCTCCTTCGATCTGGTCGTTCATCCCTGTTCCAACCTCTTCGTGCCCAATGTGCGACCGGTCTGGATTGAGGTGGCGCGCGTGTTGCGCCCCGGTGGCTCGCTGCTTGCCGGATTCAACAACCCTGTGAACTACATCTTCGACCAGGCGCGGGCAGACGAAGGCATCCTGGAAGTCCGGCACACGCTGCCCTACTCCGATCTCAAGAGCCTCACGTCGGAGGAACTCGATGCCTATATTGATGACCTGCAGCCTCTGGAGTTTAGCCACACTTTGGAGGACCAAATCGGCGGTCAGATCGATGCCGGTCTGGCCATCACCGGCTTCTATGAGGACCACTGGACAGGCACAACGCTCTCTGAGTATATGCCGACATTTATTGCCACCAAGGCGACGAAGGTTTAGGGGGTTAGGGATCGGGGGTTAGGGATCGGTGATTGGGGATCGGTGATTGGGGAGCAGGCAGAGACTTGACGGCGCCCGGATCCCTAATCACCGTATCCCCAATCCCCGATCCCCACTATCAAGGAGCAATACACAACATGAGCACCTGGCAGGCATACCTGGCCGAAAACCAAGATCAATACGTCGATGAGCTGCTCGACTTTCTGCGCATTCCCAGCATTTCGGGATTGCCCGAAAATGCGCCGGACGTGCGCCGCGCGGGTGAGTGGGTGATGGCGCGCTGTGACGCCGCCGGTCTGGAGAATATCGAGATGATGGAGACGGGCGGCCATCCCGTCGTCTATGCCGATTGGTTGCACGCGCCGGGCAAGCCGACTGCGCTGATCTATGGCCATTTCGATACCCAACCGGTTGATCCTATCGATCTGTGGGATCATCCGCCTTTCGAGCCGACCGTCATCGATGGCCGTGTCTATGCTCGTGGCGCCAGCGACGACAAGGGCAACATGCTGGTGCCTATCCTGGCCCTGGAGGCATTGCTCAGTACCGAGGGATCGCTGCCGATCAACGTCAAGTGTTTCTTCGAAGGCCAGGAGGAGATCGGCAGCCCGACGCTGCCGCCCTTCGTGGCCGAGCACAAGGCCAAGTTCGCCTGCGATCTGGCCATCAGCGCGGACGGCGGCCAGTGGTCCGAGGATCAGCCTGCACTGATGGTGGGCCTGAGGGGCCTGGCAGGCATCGAGATCGATCTGGTCGGCCCTGCCCATGATGTCCACTCGGGCATGTACGGCGGCGTCATCCAGAATCCGCTGCATGCGATGGCGGCGATCATCGCATCCATGCGCGGGGACGACGGCAAGATCCTGGTCGATGGCTTCTATGACGATGTGCTGCCCATCAGCGATGAGGATCGTGAATTGCTCGGCGCTGTCCCCTTTGAAGAGGACGAGTTTCTGGCCGAGATCGACGTGGATGAAGGCTTCGGCGAACCGGGCTACAGCGCCATTGAGCGGCGCTGGGCGCGTCCGACGCTGGAGGTCAACGGCATGTGGGGCGGCTTCGAGGGCGACGGCGTCAAGACTGTCCTGCCCAGCCAGGCCCATGCCAAGATCACCTGTCGTCTGGTGGCTGACCAGGATCCGGCCAAGATCGTCGAAGTATTGACTGCGCATGTGCACAAGCACGCCCCGCCGGGCGTCAAGGTTACGGTGACCCCCATCGCCAGTCAAGCCACGCCCTATCTCATGGCCGCCGATCATTTCGGCAACGTGGCCGCCCGCGACGTGCATCTGGAACTGTACGGCAAAGAGCCCTTCTACGCCCGCAGCGGGGGCAGCATTCCCGTCTGTAGCCTCTTCCTCGACAACCTGGGCGTCTATACGGTCAACTTCGGCTTTGGCCTCGGCGACGAACGCATCCATTCGCCCAACGAATTCTACCGCCTGAGCAGCTTCGAGCGAGGTCAGCGCGCGTACTGTATGTTGTTGGAGCGGCTGGCCGCGTAGGTGAATGGAGATTGGGGACTGGTGATTGGTGACTGGTGATTGGGAATTTGGAATTTGGAATGTGCACTCCCAGTCCCTGTTCACTGATCCCAATCCCCAATCCCCAATCCCCAGTCCCCAGTCCTCAATCACCGTTCCCTAATTCCCAATCCCTAATCACGCTGGAGCCACCACATGCCCACGAAAGCCGCCCGCACCGCTGCCAACCAACGCCAGATCGACCGCCTGGATCGCAGCCTTGCTGCGATGAACGGGGTGAACAATCGCTATTCGTGGGCGCGTGCGATTGTCTTTCTCGGTGGGCTGGTGATTTCGGCAACCGGGTTCTTTGTTGTGGGGGCCGGGCTGTTCTGGCTGCTGTTGGGAGTCGCAGTGGCGCTCTTTGCCGGCGTCATCTATTTCCATCGTCGGCTTGAGCGCAGTATGCGCTCGTTCACACTCGCACGGGAATATCACCGCATCCAAGCGGCAAGAGTACAGGTTGCCTGGTCTGAACTGCCGCCGACCAGGGAGGTCGCTCCTCGATCCGGGCACCCCTTCGAAGGCGATCTGGATCTGGTGGGCGAGCGTTCGTTGCATCGACTGATGGATACCACCGTCTTTGACGGCGGCTCGCTCCGCCTGCGCGATTGGCTCGGCAGCACCGCGCCGAATCTGGATACCATCGGCAATCGGCAAGCGCTGGTGGCGGAGTTGTGTCCACGGTCCTTGTTCCGTCTGCGGCTGTGGATCAATGGGTCCACTGCGTCCGGGGATCCGGAAGCGGCCGACCGTGAAACGTGGCAGCCCGACGATCTACTCGACTGGTTGTCGCACCACCAGTCGACTGAGCAAATGCGTCCCCGGCTCTGGCTACTATCAGGCCTGGCCCTGTTGAATCTGGTGGCTGTCGCTACATCTCTCTTTGGCCTGATTGAGCCCTGGTGGTACTTCACCTTTCTCCTCTATTTTGGCGTCTACATGCTGATATCCAAGCCGGCACGCGGTGTCTTCCACGAGGCCACGGCCTTGCAGGGCGCGCTGGAGCAACTGGCCTCTGTGATCGGCCAGTTGGAGCGCCGTTCCTATGTCGGGACGCCTTACCTGCGAGCACTCTGTTTGCCCTTTCTCGATCAATCGTCACGACCGACCCACTATCTCAATCGCATCAAGACGGTTGCGGCCGCAACCGGCGTTCAGGGCAACCCCGTCATCTGGTTTCTGCTCAATGCCGTCGTGCCCTGGGATTATTTCTTCGCCTACCAACTGAATCGCACCAAAGCCGAGGTCGTTGACTATGTGCCGCAGTGGCTCGATGTCTGGGCCGAATTGGAGGCGCTCTGTGCGTTGGCAAATTTAGGCTACGTGAATCCGCAGTACACGCAACCTGAAGTCGTCTTGCCGGTTGAGCAGGAGCGGGGGGAAGTCGCCAAAATATTCTCCGCGACCAGACTGGGCCATCCACTCCTCCCAGATGATGAGAAGGTCTGCAACGATTTTGTCATGGATCACCTGGGCCAGGTGATCATCCTCACAGGCTCCAACATGGCCGGCAAGAGCACCTTTCTCAAGACCCTGGGCGTCAATCTGGCGCTGGCCTTTGCCGGGGGACCAGTGGATGCCACATGCCTGCAGACGGACCTCTTTCGCCTCTTTACGTGCATCAAAGTCAGTGATTCGGTCACGGACGGAATCTCCTACTTCTATGCCGAGGTCAAGCGGCTCAAGGCAATGTTGGAAGCGTTAGATGGAGGTGGACTTGGGGATGGACGTGCAGATCGAGAAGAGGCGGGCGATGGGCCGGAAGACGAGACAATGGACGATTTAGTGGCGCAACTCCCGCTCTTCTTCCTCATCGATGAGATCTTCCGCGGCACCAACAATCGGGAACGACTGGAGGGCAGCCGTTCCTTCATCCATGCCCTGGTCGGCAAACATGGCTCCGGTCTGATCTCAACCCACGATCTTGACCTGGTCAAGCTGGCCGACGAGATGGCCTCCGTGCGCAACTACCACTTCCGGGACGCTATCGAAGACGAGCGCATGGTCTTCGACTACAAGCTGCGCTCCGGCCCTTGTCCGACGACGAATGCGTTAAAGATCATGGCGCTAGAAGGACTTCCAGTAGGACTACCGGTGGGACAGAAATAATGGTTAATGGCGTGAACGGTTGATTGTGAATCAGTAGTTCACGAATTCAAGCAATACAAGATTCTTCGCTGGTTGTTTTCCAGAGCGAAGGGGTTCTGTAGACCCGCTCAGAATGACAAATCGTGAAGTACTGTGAATGGTTAGTGGGCTAGTCGATGACGACATTAACCATTGAGAATTGTCAATTCACCATTATTTACGCTTTTTTCAGCGCCTGCTCCAAATCCTCAATCAGATCCGCTGTCTCCTCGATTCCAATACAGAACCGAATCAACTCGTCCCGTATACCCAGCGTCAGCCGTTCTTCCGGCGGCAGGTCGGCGTAGCCCATGACGGCCAGCGGACTGATGATGCTCTCGACGCCGCCGAGGCTGGGGCCGATCACGGGGGTCTTCAGCGCGTTGAGGAATGCATAGGCCTGATCTGTGTTGCCCTCGATCTCAAAACTGACTACGCCGCCCGCCCCCCGCATGGTCCGCTTCGCCAATTCATGATCGCGGTGACTTTCCAGCCCTGGATACCAGACTCGCCGCACCTTGGGGTGTGCTTCCAGGTAACGGGCAATGGCCAGGCCGTTAGCGTTCTGACGTTCAACGCGTAGCGCCAGCGTCTTGACCCCGCGCAGGATCAGATAGGCGGTATGGGGTGCGACGACTTGCCCAAACAATCCCTGGGCCTGACGCAGGGGAGTGATCATGTCGTAGCTGCCGATCAGCACGCCGGCCATCAGGTCATTGTGGCCGGATAGATACTTGGTCACGCTGTGGATGACCAGGTCGATGCCGTGTTCCAGCGGGCGCATGTTGACCGGCGTGGCAAACGTCGTGTCGATGACGGTCTTAACCTTGTGACGCTTGGCGATGGTCACCAACTGGTCCAGATCGACGCAGTGCATGAACGGATTGGTGGGCGACTCGGAGAAGATCAGCTTGGTGTTGGGCCGGATGGCCGCCTCCAGCGCCTCGTAGTCGCCGTGGGCCACGATGCTGCACTCGACGCCGTAGCGCTGGATGAACTTTTCGCAGAAGACCAGCGTGCTGTGATAGCACTCGTCGGTGAGGACCATGTGATCGCCGGCCGAGAGCATCAAGAGCAGGGCCGACGTCACCGCACCCATGCCGCTGGAGACCAGCACTGCGTCCTGGCCGCCCTCCAGCGCCGCCAGCTTGGCCTCCGCCGCGCGTACCGTCGGGTTGCCGTAACGGCCATACTCCTCGCGTTCCGGCTCGTCCCAGAACATGCTCTCCTCGGTGTACTCGACCAGCGCCTCGGCCGTGGAAAAGGTATAGACCGACGTCTGGACGATGGGCACGGTCAGACTGTCGTGGCTGCGGAAGCGTGCCTCGCCGGCATGGACTGCGTCGGTCGAAGAGGGCGTTGAGGTTTGTTCAGCATTGATGCGATCGTCTGCTGCGTTCTGGTTCATTTGTGACTCCGAATCATGTGTCGAAGCGAAATTCAGTACTTCACGATTGGTCATTCTGAGCGGGTCAGCAGAATCCCTTCACCTTGGAACGCTACCGGCGAAGCATCTTGTTTGGCTTGAATTCGTGAGCTACTGAAATTGTTCAGTTCATAGTGCGACAAGATCATGGCAGGGGTTGGTCGGCGGCGGGCATCATATCATAGGTCGATAGGCAATCGCCAACTGGGGCGTTTCAACACGCCGGCCGGGCGTTTGCAGGGCCGGCATGACGCCATCCACGGCCAGGCTGTCGCCGCCCGATCTCAGCGCATCACGAATCGAAGCAAAGATCGGTACATTGTGGTCTGATCGATTGTCTGATCGAGTGGGTTAGGTGATGTTTCAGATTTCGAGGTGAATCCTGGTGCTACTCATGCCAGATTGAAACGTATCGCTGAGAGCAGGTTCTGTAGAAGCAACAATGCATGTTACCCGTTCACGAAGTGGGCGCAAAGCGCTAACAGAATGAGGAATCTTGAGATCGGTGGCGTCAAGATTCCTCACTTCGTTCGGAATGACAAAGTGTCTCTTCGATCCAAAGATCGCATTGCCGAACCGTAGGTTTTCAACTGATCTAAGTTTGACAGCGAGAAGCGCCCTAATCGGCTGGACCAAAGCGCCTGAGGGCGCTTCTCGCTGTTAGTAGCCGGCTTCAGCCGACCGTGTCAAACGTCAACGAAACCATGGTTTCGGATCAATAGGGCGGCGTGAGTCGACCGGGCAGATCGACTCGGAACCGTTCCACCTGTCCGGTATCGGCCACGGTGACGTAGCAGGTGCGTCCGTCCGGCCCGCCGAAGGTCAGGTTTGTGCAGTTGTTGCCATGCAGCTTGATTTCCTGCAGAATCTCGCCAGCAGGCGACAGCTTGAGCACGACACCTGCGCCCCAGCGGGTGGCATAGAGATTGCCTGCCACATCACAGCGCATGCCATCGAGACCCTCTTCCTCAAATGCGATCAACAGCCGCCGGCTACTGATGTCACCGTTGGGCGCGAGATCATAGGCCCAGATCGACTGTTGCGCGCTTTCATTGACGTATAGTGTGTGTTCATCCGGGCTGACCTCGATGCCGTTGGTTGTGCCAAGATTTTCTGCCGATCGTACGAACTCTCGATCGGTCCCGATGCGCCAGAGTTGGCCTGTACCATCGGACCAATTGGGATCGCTGGCGAAGAGTACGCCTTGGCTGGTGATGGCAATGTCGTTTGGTTGGTTTAGCCGTGGCTCATGGGCGTAGACGCTGATCGCCTTGGTCTGCATGTCGACACGCAGGATGTTGTGGCCTGTGTAGTCTGCGATCAGCATTTCGCCGGCGGCATTGAAGCGAATGCCGTTGCCGATGCTGCCCTCGGGCAATTCGACAAAGACGCTGCATTCGCCGTCAGGCGTCACTCGGCCGATTGTGCCCTGGCGTGCATAGTTGACGGCATACAGATTGCCTTCGGCGTCACAAGCCGGGCCTTCGATGCCGTCGGTGAAACTGTGGCGCGGCGTGAATTCATGGGCTAGGAAGAGCGACTTGGGGTTCATCGGTGTCCTCGATTCTCGTGCTGTCATTCGGAAGATATCGTTGTGGGCAATATGCGGGTGAACACAGGCCAGGCGCAGCTGAAATTGCCGCCGCCGATTGCGGCCGGCGTCGCCCATCACTATCTAACTGACGCGTGCAGTCCACTTCGGCGCCATCTCTTCGGTTGATGCTCGGGTATTCCGTGCGATTATGGCAAAGTTGC
The DNA here is from genome assembly GCA_963848115.1 of uncultured Chloroflexia bacterium. Lineage (GTDB taxonomy): Bacteria > Chloroflexota > Anaerolineae > Caldilineales > Caldilineaceae > JAWKOK01. Next base: position 124,327 of record CAWKCP010000028.1, read on the forward strand.
AGGCGTGTATACGGTCAACGATGGAACGCGGTCGAAGTGTCTTGCATTGAGGGTTAGGATCGGCGACGAGTGTACCAAGCAAATAGCAGAAATTGGGACGTCTTTGATGCCGATATCTCGATTGCGAGCGATCAAGTCTGCGTGGAGTTCAGCAGCCATTTCCGCCGATTGATGATCGAACGGCCAGATTTCCATAAGCCGAGTAGCGCGTTTTCACCGATCTCCTTGCTTGAGCGGCGGACGCCAAAGAGTAATTCGTAGGAAGTAATGGCGGTCACACAGCACTGGTAATTCTGAACCGCATGAACGACCGAAGTCGCCGCCGGTTCTTGACCGCGCAGGAAGGCAATCAGGATGCTGGTATCTAGGCAGAGAGTTTGGTTGTCCACGAATCCCACTGATCATCCAACGAGTTGATCGCTTCCTCAAAGGCGTCGTCGTCGTGAAGTATGCCGCGCAATGAAAGGAACTCAGCGATTGGCGATAGACTAATTGACTGCCCGTCGACCGTTGCTTTCACCGCAGTGCCGTCGGCCAAATTGAGTGATCGCAAAAGCCAAGCCGGCATAGATATCGTATCATCCGATGTACTTGTCACAATGAGCGTCAGGTTGCTCCGCCTTTCAGCAATGTCCATGAAACATGTGGCCAACGATTCCACACCCATTGTACCATGCCTTTGAGCAGATTTTGAAGTGTCGCATGATTATGGCCTCTTCGATTCATTTCTGATGCTGATCGTGCCTAACGGAAAGAGGCTGGCCTAAGGCCATTCCAGAGAGATAAACAACCGTTGCAAGGAAATCTTTGCCTGGAATGGCTTGAGGCTTTGCCAACTCCCGTATAGTTGCTATTTTGGAAAAGCCCAAGACAACAACAGCGGCGGTGGCCACGACGGGCATGATGCGCTGATTTAAGCCGCGATCCTGCCTGAGGATGGCATCTATTTCGCGCAGGCCGGACCCGTGGGCAGTGAAGCGGTCTATGAATTGATGCTGACGCTGACGGTGGAGGAGAAGCAGGCAATGCTGTAGACTTTCGGTTGCACCAACGATCGATACGCGGTCACTTCACATACTTCACGGCTTCTCGTCTGGAGAGCGACGATAGCTCATTTTCGTGCGCGGCCACGAAGTCTCCAACCCACGCCGGGTCCGTCTTGGAATATTCGCGCAGCACCCAACCGATGGCCTTGCGGATGAAGAACTCCTCCTCGTGGGCCAGCATTTCGATGGTCTCGCCCAGAAGTGTGGTATTGGTGGCGGCTTTGTGTTTGAGGTGGGCCAGCAGCGAGGCCCGGCGCACCCACATATTCTCATCGACGCGCCATTGGATCAGCTCACTTTCCAACTCACGATGTTCCAGAATCAACAGACTCATGATCTTGCCTGCGATCCAGTCCAGCGTGTCCCACCAGGGGGCGCTCTCCATCAGCGTCACGTAGGTCGGCCATGACTCGATATCTCGGTACGGTTTGACCAACTCGGCCACATCCAGTGCCAGGTACATCTCTTCTCGATGGAGGCCTTGCCAAAGGTCGAAGATCACCTTCCGATACGCATCGCGGTTGGTGATGGGATAGGCGCTTCTGGCGGTGCGAAAAATGGCGCGCCGCGCCTTGGACTTGACGCCGTAGAAGGGTTGGTCGGTCTTCATGTACGCCTGCATGGCGACGGCGTCATCGGCGTTGGCTTGGTCCGCCATTTGGTTGCGCAATTCGCCTACTAGAGGATGGGGCATCATCTTCACTCCCACAAACCTGTTCTTGTGAAGTTCCATCTGCGTTGCAATCAATGACAAGGCGTGATAAAATCACTCCGATATTTTTCTGGAGAATTTGTCGATTATGTGCTGAGTTTGTCACAGGCCGGCAATGATTCAAAATTCTACAATGTGTCAGAAATGGGACAGTTTGACAACATCAGGGAGGTAGCAGGAGCAGGTATGCCAAAGACAAAGCAAGGTGCTCAAGCATTGAGCCGAAATGGCCACGAGGATCTGCCGGCCTATCCCGGCGTTCCAACGACGTCTGACGGCGCCGGCATGGTGGTCTGGGTTGACACGCACGTAACCCAAGGCGCTTGCGCCTATCCCATTACTTCTTCGACCACCATGGGGGCCGGATATGGCCAGGCGGTCGCCAACGGCCGCCAAAACCTGTGGGGCGATGAACTCACGTTCATGGAGCCGGAGTCAGAGCACAGCGCGGCCACGGGCTGTGAAGGCTTTGCACTGGCCGGCGGCCGTGTGAGCAACTTCACCTCCGGCCAGGGCCTGGTGCTCATGAAAGAGGTGCTCTACACCATTGCCGGCAAGCGACTGCCCGCCGTCTTTCACATCGGCGCCCGTGCATTGACCAGCCAGGGCCTCAACGTCCATGCCGGCCACGACGATGTCATGTCCGTGGCCGATACCGGCTGGGGCATGCTCTTCGCCCGCAATGCCCAGGGGGCAGGCGATCTGGCTCTCATCAGCCGCCGCGCGGCTGAAGACAGCAAGACACCGTTCTTTGCGGTCCAGGACGGCTTCCTGACCACACACACGGTCGAAGATGTGCTGCTGCCTGAACCGGAGATGATGAAATCATTCATCGGTAACCCGCGTGAAAAGCTGATCAACCTCTTCGATCCCGACAATCCGATTATGACCGGCGTGGTCCAGAACCAGGACAGCTACATGAAGGGCAAGATTGCCCAACGTGTCTACTATCACGATGTGCCTCAGATCATTCAAGACGCCATGGACGAGTTCTACTCGTTGACCGGGCGTCGCTACGACATGGTCGACAGCTATCACATGGAAGATGCCGAATATGCTATCGTCGGCATGGGCTCCTCCATGGAGACGGCCCGGGCGACCATCGACTGGATTCGTGAGAATGCAGGCATTAAGCTGGGTGTTGTCCACGTGACCTGCTATCGTCCCTTCCCCGGTGCTCAGATTGTCGACATGCTCAAAGACGTGAAGGCATTCACAGTTGTGGAGCGCATGGATGATCCAATGGCTCAGAATAACCCGCTGACTACCGATATCAAAGCGGCATTTGTCGATGCTTTGACCGGTCGTGAAGACTATCCATCCATTGAGCGAGTCCCGATCATCTTCAGCGGCGCCGCGGGGCTGGGCAGCCGTGATGTACGCCCCGGTGACTTCATCGCCATGTCCCACAATATGGTCGAAGACAATAAGCGCTTCTTCGTCGTCGGCATCAAGCATGAGCTGGCGCTGGAGATGGGTGAGGATCCCGATGTGCGACCCAAGGGCGCCTTCTCCATGCGAGGCCATTCAGTCGGCGGCTACGGCTCGGTGACGACCAACAAGGTCATCGCCACCATTGCCGGCGATGTCTTTGGCAAGCAGGTGCAGGCCTATCCCAAGTACGGCTCTGAGAAGAAGGGCCTGCCCACGACCTACTATCTGACTGTGGCCAACGAGGAGATCCTGACCCACTGCGAGCTGAATCAGGTCGACTTCGTGCCCATGAACGATATCAACGCCTTCGTGACCAGCAACCCATTGAGCGGCATTGCCGATGGCGGCGCGGTCTTCGTCCAGTCCAATCGGACCACGCCAGAGGACGTCTGGTCTCGCATTCCGCCCCACGCCAAGCGCATCATCCGCGAAAAGAATATCCATGTCTACGCCGCCGACGCTGCATTGATCGCACGTGAGGAAGCGCCGGTCGCCGACCTGGAGGTGCGTATGCAGGGCATCGTCTTGCTGGGCATCTTCCTCAAGGTGACGCCTTTCGACGAGGAATCCGGCTTCTCCACCGAAGAAGTGATGGAACGGGCGGAGAAGGCGCTGCGCAAGTACTTTGGCAAGCGTGGCGAGGCCGTCGTCCAGGCCAATCTGCGGGCCGTCAAGCGAGGCTACGACTCGGTCTTCGAGATCCCGGCCGACGTCATTGCCCAAGACATCAACGCCGACATTTTCGTGCCCGGCGCCAAGCTGGAACTGTTTGCATAGGCAGGTGATTGGGGACTGGGGAATGGGAATTGGGGAATGGTGATTGGGATCGGTGGTTGGGGATCGGACCTACGTGTTCGGACCCGATCCCCAATCACCAGTCCCCAATCACCAGTCCCCAATCACCAGTCCCCATCCCCAATCACCTTTTCCCGATAACGAGGAGCACTAACCCATGGGTGTAACCACCGATCTGAACGACGTACGGACCATCAGCAAGACCGAAAACGGCAGCAAGGGCTATGATCCGTCGGTCGTGGATGTGGAGGATTTCTTTGGCCGCATTCTTGACGGCTACGAGGACGGCAGTGCGCCGTCAGAGTTGGAGGCCGATACGGCGTTGGCTCGTTCCATCATACCGGCCGGCACCGGCATTGCGCGTGATTTCAGCTATATCGCGCCCGAGATTCCCGAGTATTTCCAGGAAAACTGTACCGGCTGCATGACTTGTGTCAACCAATGCCCGGACACGGCAATCCTAGGCAAGGTTGTCTATGTCGAAGAGCTTGAGAGCGCGCTGGGCAAGATCGGTGATGATGCCGAGCGCACCTTCATGTCCAACCAGTTTGCCGAGACAAACAAATTCTACACAGTGCCTGAGCGGCGCAAGCAGACGCCGGGCAAGTTTGGCATCTTCATAGACCCGACCAAGTGCAAGGGGTGCGCCGAATGTGTCGAGGCCTGCGATGACCTGGGCTACAACGCTCTGGCCATGATCGAGAAGGAAGACACCACGGTGCCTGCCTACCAGAAGAGCATCGACTTCTTCCGTAGCCTGCCGCCGACGCCGGCCGAGTTCATCAACGAGCGTGTGCCCGTCGACATGATGCTAGCCGAGCAGAGCATGCTCTACGTCGGCGGCGCCGGTTCGTGTGCCGGCTGTGGCGAGGCCTCGGTGATTCGTATGTGGCTCGCTGCCTTGGGCTATGTCTATGGCGCCGACAACATCGGCATCGCCGCCAGCACCGGGTGCAATACCGTCTATGGCAGTACCTATCCCTACAACCCCTACATCGTGCCCTGGAGCAACTCGCTCTTCGAGAATGGCCCGGCCTTTGCCATGGGTATCCGCATGAAATGGGACCAGAACGGCTGGGAGGACAAGCAACTCTGGGTCATGGGCGGCGACGGGGCCATGAATGACATCGGCTTCCAGTCGCTCAGCCGTCTGTTGGCCAGCGGCATGAACATCAAGGTGTTGGTCCTCGATACCCAGGTCTACTCCAACACCGGTGGCCAGACCAGTACGGCCTCCTACACCGGCCAGGAAGCCAAGATGTATGCCTACGGCAGCAGCCATCCCGGCAAGGAAGAGACCCGCAAGGAACTGGGTCGCATCGCCATGATGCACCCCAACACCTATGTGGCCCAGACCGTGGCCGCCATCCCCAATCATTTCTACAAGTCGATTCTGGAGGCTGCCTCGTTCGATGGCCCGGCCGTGGTCAACACTTTCACCACCTGCCAGCCGGAGCACGGCGTGGCCGACGACATGGCTCGCCACCAGGCCAAGCTGGCAGTAGACAGCCGAGCCTTCCCAGTCTTCCAGTATGACCCGCGCAAGGGCGACACCATCCGCGATCGGTTGAGCCTGACCGGCAACCCGGCGCAAAAGGAAGACTGGTACACCGTGCCCAAGACCGGCGAGACCATCGACTTCATCACCTTTGCCCGCAGCGAAGGCCGCTTCCGCAAGCAGTTCGACAAAGAGGGCAATCCCTCCGAGACGCTGCTGCGTGCCCAGACCGATCGCCTGGCCAACTGGCATCTCATGCAGGAGATGGCTGGGATTCGCTAGAGTCTGAAACGCGTCAAACAGAAACGGGTCTGGTCGGCATTGCCGACCAGACCCGTTTCTGTTTGATGCAAAATCCTGCGACACCCCAGTTGTTCGATTGAAACAACGTCAATGCTCAAGACGGGTCGCATGATTTGTGCTCCGTGGGGAGAACCATAGCTTGACGGATGGCGCGCGCCAAGGTACGATTTCTAGACCCCTTTCCGTGCAACTGTTCTGTGTGAAAATTTGAGCTGAAGCCGACTGATATGCAAATCGAACGCTATGTACGGATTGTACTCAAACGTTGGTGGCTGATTGTGCTGGTGGTTGTGATCAGTATGGCTACCTATACCTATTACACACTGAATCAGCCACTTTTTTACCGCAGCAAAGTGATCTTGTTGCTCAGCCCAGCGTCCAACTTCAGCGAACTCTATTACGCGGATTCTCCCGCAGATGCCTCTGCCCAACTGGCCGAGACGTACATCTACTATCTCCGTACCGAAACGTTTGCCGAAAGCGTCATCGAGACTGAGCAGCTCAACATGTCGCCCAGTGCTCTTGTCGGGGCCGTACAGGTTCGCATGATTGAGGGGACGCAATTTTTCGAGATTGTCGCCACGGCCGGCTCGCCTGAGGAGGCTCAATTGTTGGCGACTGCCATCGCCAACAACTTCATTCGTCAGAATGTGGCTCAACAGCGAGCAGACGTGGTCGCCCGTCGTAGTACCGGGGATGTCGACAATGTCAACGCCCTGCTGGCTGAAAAGCTGGAACGGGAGCGCAACTATTACGAGGAACAGGTTAACGCTCTGCGTGGCGAGGTCGAGCGACTGAATGCACAGCCGCCATCAACGACACGCGATGAACTGTTGGCTGCCAAGCAGGCTCGACTGAGCGAATATGAAAGTACGCTCATGCAGATCATGATTGGCCAGGTTGAATTGCTGCCGCCGATCGACGAGAGCCAGTTCACGAACGTCACCATTGCGGAAGCGGCCAAGTTGCCGACGAATCCAGTCAATTCAACAAATCGGAATACGATGCTCTACGCCTTTGCCGCGGCGTTGGCGCTGGGGATTGGCCTTACAATCGGCTTGGACTATTTGGACTACACTGTCCGCAGCTCGGAAGAAATCGAGTTGCTGACTGGCCAGTCCCCCCTAGGCGTTCTGGCCACCATCGATGTCGATTCTTCCAAGAATGTTAGTGGGGCAGATGTAGGCCCAGACGTGGTCTATCTGACGCAACCACGCTCGCCAACGGCTGAAGCTGTCCGCGCCTTGCTTACGAACCTGCGCTTCAGTGGCGCGGGTCAGCAACTCCGTAGTCTCGTCATTACCAGCGCCGGCCCGTCTGAAGGCAAAAGCGTGATCGCGGCGAATCTGGCCGTGGCATTTGCCCAATTGGGCCGGCGTGTCATCCTGATCGATGCCGATCTCCGCCGGCCAACAGTGCATGAACGGTTCCACCTTTCCAGACACCCGGGCCTCAGTGATCTCATGATCGATGCCGACGCCCCTTCGGCGGCTGTCGTCGAAAAATACCTGCAGCCCGGTCCGGTTGATTCTCTCCGCATTTTGACGAGTGGGCCAATTCCACCCAACCCGGCCGAGCTTCTCGGTACATCCTGGGCATCAGCATTGTTCGATGTCATCGAGTCGCAAGCCGATATCATCATTTGGGATACGCCGCCAACCTTGACGGTGACCGATGCCGTCATTATGGCCGCCCGCGCGGATGCAACCATCCAGGTGGTCAAGGCCGGTGTCACTCGTCGGGACATGATTGTCAAGACCCACGATACGCTTGAGCGAGTGGGAGCCAACGTGCTCGCCCCGGTGCTCAACCAGGTCAAGGCGCGGGATATGGGTCATTATCAGTATTACTATGCCAAGTATGGGTACCAAGAAGGTCGCAGCAGTGGTCAGGTCCGAGCAAGGACGGACGATCAGGAGAATGGGAATGAGGTCGGGGACGAAACAACCGCCGGCCACGTGAACAGAAGTGAGAACGGCGTTAAGCCCCGCAGCCCGAATCGCTCCCAGGACAAGCGCCGTCGCCGCAATGCCCTGTCTCCCTAGGTGATGACGCTCCCCAAGTGGGCACGGACACTAGATTGGGGTCGATTGCTATGCACACTTTGCAACACCTTGTAGACCCGATACACCTCGTCAATCGGCATGCCGGAGGCCAGGACCTCGCGCTCCTCGTTCTCCTTTTCGTAAATCTTCTCCATCCGCAGCAGTACCTCGTCGACCAGATCCTTGGGAATCAGTTGGACGCCGTCGTTGTCGCCGAAGAGGAAGTCGCCGAGCATGACGCGCACATAGCGGGTCAGGTGGCTGCCTTCGGCCTCCCACTTGGCCTCCATCTCTTCCTTGAGACCGGGCGTCAGCTCGTAGTCGACCTGTGAGCGCAACTTGATGGGCAGTGTCCGACCAGTTACATGCCCTGACGCAACGGCTTGAAGCGGTCGGCAAAGATCGTGTCGCGCATGCCCAGGGCGTACATGCCGTCTGAGACCAAACCGCCATAGTCGGCGCGCTTGAAGCGTTCGATGTCGGTGTGGATGTCGAATTCACATTGCTTTGATTGTAGCCTCGGCAATCACGAGTATCAACGAAGGAAAAATTGGTGCATCAAACAGATCTGTCAGAGGCTATATTTTTTGGAGAGCTTGCCAACATGTGCCAATGTATGTTCCCAGTCGGGAAACACTTCTGGGAAGCGTTGGATGATCGCTTCAGCGATATTGCCGAGAGAATGGTTCCCATCCATCAATTCGAGAGCCAAACGGTCGAGTTGTCCCTGCTGGTTGACTGACGGAGTAAAACCGCTGGCCTGCTTATGAAGCTCCTTCGGGTCGACGGATGTGCCGTAGAAGGTCGACTGATGGAATTCGGCTTTCGCCTGGCTGCTCGCTCTATCTGTAATTCGTGTGTCCCAACGCCAGATGTATTCACCGTCCACTAGGTTCGCCTTCAATCGAAGGTCGATATAGTCCCCTGCGTCCAGCGATACAGGCCGCTCCAATGGGAAGAATGCGTGCCCGTAGATGAGTTCGGGCAGCCCGGGCGCATTGGAGAAACCTAGGCCTTCGTAGAGGTCCGTATCGAACCAGAGTATGATGCCATGTGCAGTTCCATTGCGCTCGACCGTCCATGCCAGTCTCCCGCTCACGTCGGCGGATTCAATTGTCCAGTAGTCCAACGTGGCCCAAGCCTGGGGTTGTACCAATATCTGATCCGGCTTGGAATGTGTCCTCATCCAAGAGTTGATCGCCAATGGATGTCCGGCGCGCATGTCCAGTCCGTATTCATTATTCAGCCAAGGCGTCTCGAAAGGTTGGTACACTTTGGGCGCGTCCACCAGGGTCGCCCAGAGCGTATCCTTCGTCGGGATGAGTCGACCTTCCGGTGCGAGAAGGCGGTGCCGGGCATCAACAATAGAAGGAATATGATGTTGGAAGAGCGGGAGAACACCGCGCAGGTCCGAGACGATCACATCCGCGCGTTCCGGCAAGGTCACGTCTGTGGACAGCGTCTGATGAAATACGATGCGATCGGCATAGCCGTTGGCTTGGGCGCTTTTTCTGGCCACCTGAATGGCTTCATCCGGTTCGACGGCATGCACGCATCCTGCACCCAACTGACAGGCGATCAGGGAGAAGACACCGGTGCCGGCGCCGATGTCCAGCACCACGTCGCCGGGTTCCACAGCCTTGCGCAATGCCTGTACATACGGATCCATTCGCGGTCTTTCGGTAATCATGTCGCCGTAGCTGGTCAGGGCATAGCCTGTGCCTTCAGCCATCTGGTTGCTCCCTTCGCTTGCAGTCAGCGTCCCAATTCTGTGCCACTCCGACAAGCTTCTAGGATGGCCGCATGCACTTCCGGCAATCTGGCAAAGTCTCGTGGGTAGCTCAATGAAAATGTGGGCAGTTCCGCCACCATCATGCCGGCGTCGGCGAACATCGCGGCCGCACGTTGTTTGTCGGTGACATCAAGTTGAAAGCTGTTCGCTATGAGCGTCATGCACGCTTGGCATTGGGGTATGGGCGCAATCGAGACGCTAGATGTTGCCATCTCGCTTTGCGGTTCCAGTACGAATAGCGCGGCCAATGGCAACCACGAATGTGCGACAGTTTCCCCTGCGCTGCCATCAACATCAACACTAACACGCTGCTTGGATGAGTACTGAGCCATGGTTTCGAAGGCGGGCGTCTCCACAAACAGGTTGTCGATGGCATTTGGCCACAGACGCAAGCCGGAATAGGTCGGACAAGCCAGGACGCTGTCCCTAGACTGATCCAGGACCAGCGCATCATCTGATAGCAGCGGGTAGCCGGCCGTGTACAAACTGGCCGCAAGCGTTGATTTCCCGGCACCCGTTGGACCAACAAAGGCAATGGCTTGGTTGCCGATGCGTACTGTTCCGGCATGCAACACCACCCGGTGTTGATGAGCCACCAGGCGCGGCAACACGTGGTCTAGAATCAAGTGCCGCAGTGTCTCCTCAGTGATCCCAGGCAATGCCCACACTCCGATAGATCCGCTGTCAGCAAGAATTTGAAAGTCCGCCAGGCCAGGGAATCGCAGTAGGTACCCCCAACAGGTTTTGGCAAGCGAGAGAGTCGGCACGCCGACTTCGTTTTTCCAATCGTGGAGCCACTCTGCAGTTTTCGGCTCAGGCGGTGCGGAGGCTAGATACCTGTAGGTGACGGTCAGGGTATCTGTATGTCTGATGTCGGCAACGGCGAGTTCAGGGATGCTCAGCGTGCTCGATATCGTCAAATCTGCGTATCGATATAGGGCCATATGCTACCATTTGGACTGCGTTTTCGTACGAAACGCCCACTTTGACTTAAGACCTTTTCTTCTTGTTTCCCATCCCCATCCCTTCTGGTCCAGCATCTGAACCACTGGCAGTCAACAAGTGCAGCGATCCGTAAACGTAGAGCTGAGGAGCGTGATAGGGTCGAAGTTTTTCTGTAACGTTTGAGGTGTTTTGATCGGAGTTTTCGTGAGACACTTTTTTCTCAAAATGGAGTAGAGACCAGGCAGGAAGCGATGACTACGATTTGAATACGGATACTCAAGAAGAGCAAATGCCTGGTTCAAATGCAACGACTACGAGCTTTTGGTGACGAACGAAGTTGGACCAATCGGGCGCGACAGCCATGCTGCCAGATGGGCCGCTTCGTAGACCGTCTCTTCCTGTGTCGGGTCACCTTGCTCAAAATAGCTTCGGCATATTTCCCGAATCTTCTCTTCGTGGACGTACTTTGACAATAGATCCATATTGTCGTCGATGATCGAACGCACGCGTGTCTGCATCGTAGACATCAGATCAACGGTGAAGGCCCATCCAAGATGCTCCTTCCCACGCCGCCATCGCACCTCCTCGGGCAGCCGCCCGGCCATGGCACGGCGCAAGATAATCTTCGGCCAACCCTGGCCCAATTTCTGTTCCCCCGGCAGCGACAGGCAAAAATCGACCAGCCGGCGGTCAAGGAAGGGATGCCTGGGCTCAACACCCAACGAAGATGCTACACGATTGTAGCGCTCTACGCCAACAGTCAGGTATGGGTGGTCAACGGCCGCTGCGCGTTCCACCGGAAGACTTTGCCGGCGTTGCGGTTGACGATGTGAATCCAGCCTCTCCAGCCGTTCCGCCAGGAAGATGCGTTGCGCAAAGTCGGGGTTGATGATGGAGGTACGAATATTGTTTTCAACTCGGGCTTTGCTGCTGCACGAATGGCGTAGGCGGTGCAGGCGCGGCATCTGTTTCGGAGCGAATGCCTGGATAGCGCTTCTGTAAAGGTAAGAGGTCGGCGGATATCCGCCGCGCCAAAATCGATTTTGTCCAACAGCTTCGCGATAAGCCGTCATCCAGCGCCCGCGACGTAGCAATCTTGCGATATGAGTGCCTTCGGACAACACAGTGTCACCATCGATGCCGTCAAGCACAACATTGACCCCGTGGCGACGGGCGTCAAGATAGATGGCTCGCACCAACGTCATGTGGCCATCAAAAGGCTCATCCAGATCCCACGTCTGCTCCTGTAAATCGGACAGCAGTTGATCCCATTGCCCATGTGCCACGATATGCGGATCCAATCCGTCCATTGTTTGTGCGGCGTAGATGGTACGCGTCTCTATGCAGTCCGCACGGTGAGGCGCTACAGCGGAAAATGTGGGGAATGGCCCCTGTCCCGCCTCTGCCTGTAGCGCGCTCGCCACGGCTACAATTGCCCCGGAGTCCATGCCTCCGCTGAGCATGGAACCGACAGGGCCAGTCCCGCGCAATCGGCAACACACCGCTCGCGTGAATATGTCGAGAAACGCTTCGGCATACTCCTCGTCAGAAGACAAGCGCAGCTCGGCCGCGGGTTCCAGAGTCCAATATCGTTGCAGGCGCACTCCCTGCCGTGTGACCATCAACGTGTGAGCCGGCGGCAACCGATAGATTTTCTCAAAAAACGTGCTGGTCTTGTCGATGCCCTCCAACTGCGTAATCAGAAAATCGGCGATACGTGCTTCGTTGATACGATAGGGCGTCTGTGGCAGCGCCAGCATCGCTCGTGGCGCGGATGCGAAGGTGAAAAAACGCCGGGGTGAGTGATGATAGATAAATGGCTTAATGCCAAAATGATCCCGTGCACAGAACAGGGTCTGGTCGCGTTTGTCCCAGACTGCAAATGCGAAGGCACCCAGCAGTTTGGTTGGGCATTCTCGACCCCACCTCTCATAGGCACACAGGATCAGTGCTTGATCACCTATCTCCTCTGGCGGACTATTGACCAGACCCAGCACATCGATCAGTTCATCGCGGTTGTCCAGCCGTACGTCGGCGGTAATGAACAAATCACCTTGCCGATTTACCACCGGCGGATGCTCATGCAGTGATTCCGGCGTCGTCCTCAACATCGTATGGCCCAGACCCACTGAACCCTGATGCCAAGTGCCTGTCTCATCGGGACCACGGCGTTGTAGCGTGGCAGCCATGTTCTGTATTTCGGAACGCGTGACGGGCGCCCCATTCAGATTGAAGATCCCGCATATCCCACTCATCGGCTTCGGATCCTTGTTTCATTTCGGCCAAGTTGACACAAGGCTTGCTTTGCGACGGCTTTGCAGGCAAATAATTTCGACGTCCTCCCTAGTCCCAGTGCATTCGTCCGATCGACTCCGGCGACGCCAGTGTTGCGAAGGCCAGACCGATATCGGCGCGGTCATTGAGCACCACGCCGTCCCGTTCGACCCAGGCATGGGCTTCAAATAGACCTTGCTCGCGGCGCACTCCGATCTGGATCTCTGACACCACGCCACGTCGACGTAACAACCACCAGACGGCCAACGATCGCCGCAGACAGGTGATGTGCACCAGACCACGGTCGGCGGCCACATTCACCATTCGAACCAGAGCGGTCATATCGGCATCGGAGAGGGACGGGTTGGATTCAGGCGGGCATGGGGTCATGGCGTTCAGCGCTGAGTAGACGCGTCGAAATCCCCAGATCCGTAGCCCCGCATCGATCAACGGTAGCATGAACATGGCCGTCATTAGGGTGCGCCAGTCGTTTGCCGTCAGCTCGTGGAGTTGACGTAATCTAGACCACTTGCCCATTCTCGACCCTCACCAGGCCGTTCTCCTGGAGCTGACGGACTAGATCTTCCATGTCAGCCTTCAACTGCGCGGGTTCGACATCGTATTCGGCCAGCAGTTGTTCATAGGCTTCTTGGATCGAAGCAGATTCAGTCATCAAAGTCCACATACGAGTTCCTACTTCATCCAGGCCAAAGTAAGACTCCGATTCTAGGTTCAGAATCACAGCCTCGCCATCAAGCACTCGGACGAGCACATCGTCCGGTGCACTTACTTGTTGAGTGAAATCGATCTCCATAGGCGGACCCCCCGTCTGGAAAATGGCCAGTTGCTTCAAGAAAACGTTCGCGATTGTTCAAAATATTACGATTGATTGTCTGATTTGCAAACCCGTGGGCAAGGACCGGCTTCGTCTTGCTAGGCATCTTGGGCGCCAACCAATTTGACAATCTTGGGTGTTGCCAAGACCATCAACTGTTCAAGTTGTTTTACTGTGCTTCGATAGGCAGAGAGTGGCTGTCCGATGGGGTCTGCCACGTCATAGTCCATGCTGTGGGCAAGTTGGCTGATCTGAGTGACGCGGGGGGCAACCTGTGGATACTCTATCGAAATCGCCTCGCGGTGGCCGCTTTCCATGGTGACAATCAGTTGGTAGTTTTCCAACGCAACGTCGTCAATCGGCTGCGACCGATGCTCTGACAGGTCCAGCCCGATCTCTGAACCAGCCTGCTGTGCGAGGGGCATCACGGGGAGGCCTGGATGGGTCCATGTCCCCGCGCTATCTATCTGCCAATCATCAAGTAGCTCGCCGAGCTCCGTCAATTGACGGCGAAACAGGTGTTCAGACAAGGGGGAGCGAATTCGGTTCGCAGTGCAAACAAACAATACAGCGTTCATTTTGTAGACCTACCGTCCGTACTGGGCCGCCTTGGGTTTGGACTCGGAAAGCCGTGTTGTTGGTCTTCAACCTGGCGTCCGCCAATGTTCAACAGCGCATACTATACATGTGTCCGAGTGGAATCGCCAACAATTGTTCTGGGTCATTCATGGTTAACGACGACAATCGCGTGTCTGCCTTGACAGCCCTGACGCGCTGCGTTATAATGGGGTCGTAACGCGATGCGTCACATAGTTCGATCAGGTGCAATCGCTGATCGAACAGCCGAAAACTGACCGAACTGATCGGACCGATTGAGTCGATAGAACGAAGGAGCAACAGAATGGATGTAAAGATGGATGTGAATTTGCGCAACGTTCAGGAGCAGGTGACCGATAGCGCTCAACAGGTACAGTCGATGGGCAACAAGACGCTGCTCACCTATATCGGGTTTTGGGGACTTGGCTACGATTTTGCAAGGGATGCTGTTGAAATCGGCAAGGACTTGATCGACAGGGCCGAGCTCCGTGGCGAAGATATGGTGCGCGAGCTGAATGCTCAGCTTGAGAACTATACCAATCAGGCCACCGATGAGGTGAAGAAGGTCGCTGACCGCGTCAACAGCCAGGTCGAAGGCGTCTCGGGTAAGATCACGGACAACACCAAGTCGATGGAGAATGAACTCGAGAAGATCTTGTCCCGCGTCGGTTTGTCTCGCAGTGAGGTCACGGCCACCGTCATCGAGGTTCAGGAAGAGATTGAGGGGCTGATTGAGCCCTTCTCCGACTACAACGAGATGACAGCCAAAGAGATTGTCGACAAGCTTGATGGCCTGGATGAAGAAGCGCTGAAGACGGTCCGGGCCTATGAAGCCGGCACCAAGAAACGCGTGACTGTACTGCGCGAAACCGACCTTCGCTTGGACGCAATGGAAAATGCCGAAGAGCCTGTGTCTGCATAGTCGTGTCGTGCGGAAGTAGTGCGATGAGCAGCGGTTTCGCCTCACCCTGCCATGGCGCTAAGGGCGCCACGGCGGTCCCTCTCCACCCGGTGGAGAGGGACGCTTCGCCTCCGTCCAGGAGGCGAAGCAGGGTGAGGAAACTCTGAACGCAACCCGCCTACGCCAGTGATTATTTGCTAACCTTCAAATACCGTCGCCACTGACCAAATGTCAGCGAACCCCAAAACTGAAGCCGCTCAACGGGGCCGATTTCCACCCTGGGAATCGGCCCCGTTTTTGTAAGACCGGTATCCCATTCGCGAACAATGATATCGTAGGGTCGACCCTTGCGGTCGCCCGCTGTGTCCAGTGGACGGGGCAATCACCGCCCCTACGATACACGATCATTGACCGGACAATTGGTATAACTCGGGATGCGCCATGACCCAGCATCAGCAGTCTGCACTCACAGAACCGCACTTCGCCGTTGCCGTTTCCGAGCTAATCGCGCTGGACGATGATCTGGCTCACGTCGTAGAGCGCCACGGTCCACCGCCATTCTGGATCAGAGCTCCTGGGTTCGCGACTCTGGTGCTCATCATTTTGGAGCAACAGGTTTCGCTGGCCTCGGCCCGGGCCGCATACGAACGCTTGGTCGAAGCAACAGCCCCGTTAACGCCCAAATCGCTGCTGGCTCTCGACGACAAGATGATGCGTGCCATCGGCTTCAGCCGGCAGAAGGCAAGCTATGTCCGGGACCTGGCAACGCATTTGCTCGAAGGCCGCCTCGATCTGGACAGCTTGGCGATCATGCCCGAGGAAGATGTCTACCGTCAGCTGTTGCAGGTCAAAGGGATCGGCCCATGGAGCGCTCAGGTCTACCTGCTCATGGCCTTGCGCCGGCCCGATATCTGGCCGGTCGGCGACCTGGCGCTGGTCATCGCCATGCAAGAGCTAAAGCGGTTGCCGCAGCGACCCACCGCTGATGAGATGGTCGCTTTGGCCGAGCTATGGCGTCCCTGGCGTGCCGTTGCCGCCCGCATCCTCTGGCATCACTATCTTTCGACCTAATGAACGAGTAGGGACATGGCATTCCCCGCAGACGCTTTGTCCACGCGAGAGTTTACGACTGCGAAGACAACAGACTTTGATCAAAGGTTGACAAGGAATGCCTTGTCCGCCAACAGAAACCGGCCTGAATACTCCATAGCATTCGAGTGAATTGTCATTCCGGCGGAGCGAAGCGGGTCTAGCTTCCAGCGGACAAGGCATTCCTTGTCCGCGACGGCGGAAGTAGCCCCATGAATCCGTAGGTCACGCTACCAGCGTGACAACGCTCAATCATCAGACAGATCCAGAGGTTGTCAATGTCGTCCGGCTGATAGCCGGACCTACAAACCATCGACTCATTTGCGCTGCACGGTACTAGGATCATTTGGGGAATGCGTCAGTGCCAAGAGATCTGGCACTGGCCTGTTAAAGGTAGGATTGGCGCGCAATGCCTTGTCCCTACGCGACCTACTTGGAAATCACAGAGATGCATGTAGACCCGGAGTTTCGAGTCGCAACAATGCTTTCATAAAAAAGACCGGGACCACATCATCCGGCCCCGGTCCACCAATCCCTATTCCCCAATCCCCACTCCCCAATCACCCCTCATACCCATTCGCCGCAATCACATCCCTATACCAAAGCGCACTCTTCTTCAGAATCCGTTCCTGTGTCCTATCCTCTTCCCATCTGCGTTCATCTGTGGCAAATGCTCTACACCCGACTCACATCATGCGAACCGCTCTCACGGATGCCGGCCGGCGAGATCTCGATGAACTCGGCCTCTTCGTGTAGCTGGGTGATGGTGCTGGCCCCGCCGTAGCTGAGGCCCGAGCGCAGGCCGCCGACCATCTGGTAGAGAATCTCGTGGACGTGGCCGCGGTAGGGGACGACCGCTTCAACGCCCTCCGGCACGACCTTGTCCCAATCGCTCTGGTCCTCGGCGCTCTCGTCGGTTTCCTGACCGCTGCCCTCTTGTTCAGCGGCGCGCCGACCCATGGCTGCACCCAGCGAGGCCATTCCCCGCACGACCTTGACTTTCTGGCCGTTGCGGATCACGGGTGAACCAGGCGCTTCTTCGCAGCCTGCGAAGAGACTGCCGATCATGACAGAACTGGCGCCTGCGGCCAACGCCTTGACCATGTCACCCGACGTCTTGATGCCGCCGTCGGCGATAATGGGCAGCGCCAGCCCGGCCTCGCGCAGGCCCTCGGCCGCGTCCATGATGGCCGTCAGCTGGGGCACGCCAAAGCCGGTGACAATGCGCGTCGTGCAGATGGAGCCGGGTCCGATGCCGACCTTGATGGCGTCGGCTCCGGCTTCGGCCAGCTCACGTGCGCCATCTTTAGAGGCCACGTTGCCGGCAATGATCTGGGCGTCCGGATGCGCAGCTCGCAATCGCTGCACCATGCTGATGCAATGATCGGCATGGCCATGGGCAATGTCCAGCACCAGCACATCGCAACCAACGTCAAGCAACGCGCCGGCCCGCTCCAGATCCTCGTCCTTGACGCCGATGGCCGCGCCGACGCGCAGGTGTCCACGGGCATCGGTAGCAGCGTGTGGATACTGTTCGGACTTGATCACATCTTGTGCCGTGACCAGACCGACCAGATTGCCCTCCTCGTCGACAATCGGCAGCTTCTCCAACCGATGCTGATAGAGCACGGCGCGCGCCGTTTCCGGCGTTACATCCGGGCCGACGCTGACGATCTCGTCATAGGGTGTCATGGCATCGCGTACCAACGTGTCGCCGTTGTAGGCCAGCAGGACATCGCGCTGGGTGATCATGCCGATGAGCTTGTTTTGGTCGTTGGTGATGACCAGGCCGCCCACATCGCGCCGGTTCATCAGTCGCACGGCCTCGGCGAGGGGGGCGTTCTCTGAGACGGTATAGGGGTCTTTGACCACGAAGCCCTGTGCACGCTTGACCTTGCTCACTTGCTTGACCTGCATCTCGGTGGTCATAAAGCGATGCAAAATGCCGATCCCGCCTGTGCGCGCCATGGCAATGGCCATGGCTGCCTCTGTCACGGTGTCCATATTGGCGCTAACCACCGGGATGTTGAGACGGATGGACGGCGTCAGCCAGGTGGCCGTGTCCACATCACTGCGGGAGGAGACATGCGACCGCTTGGGCACAAGCAGCACGTCGTCGAACGTAAGTCCCTTGCTCTGGCGAATCTTCATGGCTGGTGATTCCTTGCGCATACGGGGAAGAATAAATGCATGTCGATTGAGGAACTGTGGGGCTGGACCTCCGGGAGGTGTCCACACATGACGGGCTGTGACAAATATCCACTGGACACCTCCCGGAGGTCCAGCGCATGACCCCATCACGTGCCCCTCGCCAAGGGATCAATACTTGGCGCACTGGACACGAGAGCGGGCGGGCGAACGCTCAGGACAATTTGGAGAACGAGTCCCGCCCGGACTTATGCCTCTGCGGATTGTCGCTCAACGACATCTCTGCTCTTTCCCATTTCGATGCCCAACGCAGCATCAAAGACCTCGTCGACCGTGTCAACGGGGATGAAGGTCATGGTGTCGCGGACGGCCTCGGGTACGTCGTCCAGATCGGCTTCGTTCTGCTTGGGCAGCACAATCGTCTTGATGCCGTAGCGAGCGGCCGCCAACACCTTCTCCTTGAGTCCGCCGATAGGCAGCACGCGGCCCCGCAGCGTGATCTCGCCGGTCATGGCCAGGTAAGGACGAACCGGTTGCTTGAGCAACAGGCTGGCCAGCGCGGTCGCCATGGTGATGCCCGCGCTTGGTCCATCTTTGGGGATGGCGCCGGCGGGGATGTGTAGATGGATGTCCGATGTACGGAAGACTTCGGGGTCGATGCCCAGCACATCGGCGCGGCTGCGCACGTAGCTCAGGGCCGCCTGCGCGCTCTCCTTCATCACATCGCCCAGCTGGCCGGTGAGCATGAAGCCCTTGTCGCCCGGCACCCGTGTGGCTTCGAAGAACATGATATCGCCGCCTACGGCAGTCCAGGCAAGGCCGACGGCAACGCCCGGCGCTTCGGTGCGCTCGACAATCTCTTCGCTGTGTACCGTGCGCCGGCCCAGAAAGTCGACCAAATTGTCGCGGTCGACGACTGTGGTCTCGGGCGCTTCGCCTGCCGCCACCTGGGATGCAAGTTTGCGGCAGGCCTTGCCGATCTGACGCTCCATGCCGCGCACGCCGGCTTCACGCGTGTAGCCCTGCACAATCTCACGCAGCGCTTCCTCGGTGAAGACCACTTCCTCGGGACGCAGACCGTTTTCCTTGATCTGGCGAGGCAGGAGATAGCCCTGGGCGATCTTGACCTTCTCTTCTTCGGTATAGCTGCTCAGATCGATGATCTCCATGCGGTCGCGCAGCGCCGGCGGAATTGTGTCGAGCAGGTTGGCGGTCGTGATGAACATGACCTGGCTCAGATCGAAGGGCACATCCAGATAATGATCCCGGAACTCGCGGTTCTGTTCAGGATCCAACACTTCCAGGAGGGCGCTGCTGGGATCGCCTCTGAAGTCGCGGCCCAGTTTGTCCACCTCGTCGAGCATGAAGACCGGATTGTTGCTCTCGATGCGGCGCAGGCTCTGGATGATGCGGCCGGGCATGGACCCGATGTAGGTCCGGCGGAAGCCGCGGATGTCGGCTTCGTCGCGCACGCCGCCCAGGGCCAGGCGGGCAAACTTACGATTCATGGCGCGGGCGATGCTGATGCCCAGGCTGGTCTTGCCGACGCCGGGGGGGCCGACGAAGCAGAGGACGACGCCTTCACGTTCGCGGCGAATCTTGTCGCGTAGGTCGTCTTCCTCGCGTTCTTCCTTGCGTTCGGCGCGCAGCTTGCGCACGGCCAGGAACTCAAGGATGCGTTCCTTGATTTCATCCAGGCCATAGTGATCCTCATCCAGGACTTTGCGGGCGTGGGCAATCTCCAGATTGTCCTCGGTGCTGGTCTGCCAGGGTAGGCTGACCATCAGATCTAGATAGGTCTTGATGACGCTATATTCGGCAGCCTGAATCGGCATACGTCTCATGCGGTCGAGTTCGCGCTTGGCCTCTTTCTCGGCCTCCTCCGACATTCCTGCCTCAGCGATACGCTCCTCCAACTCGCTGATGTCGGCGGTGTGCTCATCCTCTTCGCCCAGCTCTTTTTGGATCGCCTTCATCTGCTCGCGCAGGAAGAATTCCCGCTGCATACGATCCATCTCGCTATGGGCCTCTGACTGGATCTTGCGACCCAGTTCAAGCACTTCGATCTCTTTGTTCAGCAGCAGGATAAGCCGCATCAGCTTGTCCTGGACGCTGTCCATCTCCAGCAACTCCTGGGCGTTCTCCAGGTCGATGCGCATGCTGCTGGCTGTGAGGTAGGCGAGCTGTCGCGGATCCTCGGCGTTGATGGCCATGACGGCCAGCTCCTCCGGCATCTGCGGCTCAAGCTCGATGATGCGCCGGAAGAGATCCTCGACGGTGCGTTCCAGCGCCTCCATCTCAAGACCTTCTTCGATGGTCTCCGGGACGGCCTCGACGCGGGCACGCAGGTAGGGTTCTTCTTGGAGGTACTCAATGATGCGAATCCGCTCCAACCCTTGGACGAGCAGCCGGACGGTGCCGTCGGGCGTCTTGAGCACGCGATGGACTTGCGCAGCGGTCCCGACTTCGTGGATCTGTCCGGGTCCGGGCTGGTCTTCGTCCTCATCGCGGCTCGTGACCAAGGCAATTATGCGGTTTCCGGGGAGGTTGTCCTCAACCAGGCGCAGGCTACGTTCCTGGCCGACCGGCAGAGGCAGCCACATCATCGGATAGACTACGACACCTCGCAAGGGAAGAACCGGCAGGTCATCAGAGAAAATCTCTTCGCTGGGTTCTTGCTCTAACTCAAAGCGTTCGCTATATTCTTGAGACTCGAAGATGACCTCGTCGTCGTCAGATTCATTCCACTCATCGAAGTCAAAGCTTGAGAAATCGTTGGCCATAAAGGATCCGTTCCATTCTGATACAGGTCTACCTCACACGACTCAGCGTCAACGGCTCCGAATCTTTTGAGCCGTATTCACACGAGTGGCGAAGCTCACCCAAGGTACGATAGTTCGTTACCTGATCGCAACAAATAATTCTACCACACAGATCGGTATTTCCCAGGCGAAACGGAAGACAAAACCCCCTAACTAATGCCTTTCTTTGCCACTTCTAACGCAATACTAACGCGTATCGTGGGAAATGATGGCCACGGCCGGTTTCCTGACCCGCATACGGTCAGTGATATAATCGATGGCTGTTGCCAGGTTCCGCCAAACGTACTTCTGAAAACGGCGATAGATGAGTAAACAAATGGTGTCAGACAAGGATAGATCCCCGGCTGTCGGGCCACGGACCAGCGGAAAGTGGCATATGGCCGTGCTGGCCGCATACGGGCTGCTGACGGTTGTGATGACATGGCCGCTCGTCTTGAACCTGGGCGCCGCCATCCCCGGCGATGGTTTCGACGGCTGGCAAAACTACTGGAACCAGTGGTGGATCAAGGTTGCACTGGTCGATCAGGTGCGCAATCCGCTGGTCACCGATCTCCTCTACTATCCCACCGGCGTCGGCCTCTATTTCCACACCCTCAATCCATTCAATGGCTTGCTGACCCTGCCGATTCAGCTCACTGCCGGTCTGATACCCGCCTACAATGCCATTGTCTTCTTCAGTTGGATCATGGGCGGGTACGGCGTCTTTTTGTTGACGTTCTGGATGCTTGCGCAAAGAAGGAAGATTGAAGATCTAAGAACGACGATCTCTGGCCAAGGCGCTCCAGCGAGATCAGGGTCGACCGTTGGCCCGATCTCTGATCTTCGATCTTTGCTCTCTTTCCTTTCCGCGTTTGTCGCCGGCGCCATCTTCACGTTCTCGCCCTTCCACATGGCCCACCTGCTTGGCCACATGCAGGTGATGAGTTTTCAGTGGATCGCCTTCTACATTCTCTATCTGTTGCGGGCGACTGCGGCCATTCGTAGCGGCCGGCCATGGCTGCGCAATTCGTTGATGGCCGGCCTCTTTTTGGTCTTCACGGGTCTGTGCGACTGGTACTTCGTATTCTACCTGCTGATCTTCACCGGTCTCCTGTTGCTCTGGCTGTTCGTCGATGCCTGCATTAGCTGGATTCGTGAGATTCGGCGGGGCGATAGTGCACTACACGCGATGGTACGCAACACCTGGCGTTTCATCCGTCTCCTGGCACCGCCCGTGATCGCCGGAACCATCTTCTTGATCGTGCTCAGTCCCTGGCTCGTGCCAATGGTGCGCCAGTCGGTTGCCTACTCGTTTATGATCCGGCCTCAGTCTGATCTCTATATCCTCAGCGCCGGCGTGATGGATTTTCTGGTCCCCAATCGGCTGCACACGCTCTTCCGTCCGCAGAGCTTTGAGTGGGTGGGCAATCAGATCGCACCGGTCAGCGAGAAGACGATCAGCATTGGATACATGGTACTTGCCTTGGCAGTGGTCGGGCTTTTGGCGCGACCGCGTCGCTCTGCATTTTGGGGTGTCACTGCGCTGGTCTTCTTTGGGTTGGCCCTGGGACCGGTCGTTCACTTCGCAGACATCACCTGGGCAGACATCCCGACCTCAGAGGATGTGACCTGGCACACCACACCGCTGGGCGTGCTCAACTATTTTCTGCCGGTTGCCCGACTCACCCGCAGTGTCAGTCGCTATGCATTGATGGTGCAGCTGAGCATGGCTGTGCTAGCAGGCATCGGGCTGGCCACGCTGCTGCGGCATCTGCCAACGACGAGGGCTGTGATCGTTGCGGCTACTGCTGTGCTGGCCATCATTCTGGCCGAGTTCTGGGTCGCTCCCTATCCGCTCAGCCGGCCCGATACGCCGGCCTACTATGGTGAGCTTGCAGCTGGCGATGGCGCAATTCTCAATCTGCCGATGAACTATGATCGGCCGGGCTACCTGCTCTACCAGACAGTCCACCAACGCCCGCTCACCGTGGCCTATATCAGTCGGGAGGATCCGCGCACGCTGACTGAACGGGTGCCGGTGCTCCAGCACTTCCGTCATCTGGGACCGGACATACTCGATGTGGACGTGGGGGCCGTGGGGCAGACTGTCCTACATGACGCCGGCGTGGAAATCGTTGTCTTGGATCGCTACAAGATGCCGGGTGGGGACGAACGCGAGGTGACAACGGCCCTGGCACAGAAGATCTTCGCAGGCCAGGCGCCGGTCTACGAGGACGATCGCATCACGGTCTACAAGGTGGATGAGCCGGACGAGCCCGCGCCCTATCCGATGCTGGGCCCAGAGAACTGGGGACCGTTTGCGAACACGGGAAACGGAGTGAGTGGGCGTATGCTGAGCAATCTGCCGTCTGAACTCATCTTTCGTCATCGACTGGACGGCACGTCCTTGCGCATTCGCTACCGGACTGTTCCGGGCGTGTCGGCCAATGTGGCGTTGAGCAGCAGCGCTTCAGCCAATGGCGATGTGGGTCGGATCAACCTGCCGTCAGCGCCGGAGGGCAAAGAAGTAGTTGTGGATTTGGATGCATTGGGTGTGGCGTCGGGGGTGGATAGCACAACCCTGGTTCTGAGCGCCACTGCTTCTGATGGTTTCTGGATCGAGGAGTTGGAATTGATCGGGCAACAGTAATACCATTTGCCCATTCATGAGCCATGAATCCCGTAGGGGCGAGGCTTGCTCCTGTCCGCTCCACACAACGGGCGACCGCACGGGTCGTACCCTACGATAGACGGTCCTTGACCCAAAACTGTAGGCACTACGAGATCATTGGTTCTGCTAGCCATACGGTTCCGTGTGCACGCCCACGTGCACACGGCTTATGACCAGCGACTGCTCGTCGATCTGACCCGTTCGCACGTGGGCGTGCGCACTAGCTAAACTGGCCCACGGGCAAATCGCTGAGTTGTCTAGTCGCCAGTTCTAAGCGGCTGGACTGCAGCGCCTGAGGGCGCTTTTCATTGTTAGCAGCCGGCTTTAGCCGATGCACACAAGCGTCAGCAGAACCTACGCAGCGACCTCGTAGACAGCCTGGGTACGCGCACACCGGCATGTTTCAGTGTCCAAGCACGCGTACACTGTTGCTTCGGTCGTGGTGAATCAGCTCCCAGTGACCAAATTCGCCAAGCAATGCTCGAGCACGGTCTCTACGCAATTGAAGGCGCTTCTCCTTGCACTTCCACTCGCCCTTCACCTGGTTGATCACCAGTAGGGAATCGCCTAGGGCGCTCACCTGGGCGGTATCAGCGCTGGCGCCGAGATCGTTGAGTCGGGTCAGGGTCGCCTCCAGCGCAGCAATGAGCGTGTCGTATTCAGCTTCGTTGTTGGTCACCCGATCCCCAAACTGGAGCTGCACGATCTGCTCCTGCTGGCCGGGCCAGCGCAAGGCGTAGCTGCCGAAGCCTTTGCCCGGATTGCCCTTGCTGCCGCCGTCAAAGATGATCACGATCGGACGCTCCGGCGCCTGACCCGGGACCGGATGCATGGCATAGGGATCGTCCTCAACAATCCCGGACGGCGCGCCCATCACAATCTTTCCGCTCACCGGTGATCGATATTCATCTGACGCATTATTGGGAACTGCGATGGGCTCAGCGACTGCTTCGGTCGCACCTCGGGTCGCTATCGATTGCACCGAACTGTCGCTCTCACCACCGTCTTCGCTTAGATTCTTGCCCAACTCTCCTATCGGCGGCTCATCTTCGAGCACGGGATCGACAAGCTGGCCGGCGCGACTCGGCTCCCGCCAACGGTCGATGGCCGTGCCAAGGGCAGGCGCAACGTCGAGGCGATGCTGATCCGTGAGTAGTTCGTCGGGGTCGAGTAGACCGCTGGCATTCAGACGTCGCAGCAATTGGCGTCTCTCGTTGGGCGACAGCGCCTGGATCGCGAGGACAAGGTGAGCGAGATCTGGCGAAACGTGTTTTTGCATGACGAGGAGGCCTTCGGTCAATTGGATAGGCGAATCACAACAATTGTCAAAATCTTGTTTAATGAACGACAAGCTCCTAGGCCGCAATAGCAGCCCGACGCTCGCTTCGCCGTTGCCGTCGCTCTTGCTCCCAGAGGTACATCAGGTTTGCGGCATGAAACTGCTTGACCAGGCCGCCCAGGGGGATCCGGCTACGGTCAAATTGTTCAATGTCATGCTCAAGTAGGTCATGCTTGGTGGCGCCTTCATCCATTAGCCTTCGAATCAGTGCTTGGATATCGTTCAGGTATTTGATATTTATATCGATGCTGCTGGTCACTTCACCGCGTAGAAGGATGTCGCCGTGCCCTTGGACAATCGATTCCAGATTGTACTCATGTAGACTGGCCAGCGAGCGTTTGAACAGACCCATATCGCTCAGCGGGTTGGCGATCACGGGCACGGGCATGATGAGATCGCTGGCGAAGAGCACCTTGTCCTCGCGCACATGAACGACGCAAACTTCAGGGCTGGGGCCAGGTGAATGGATGATATGTACGGTCTTGCCGCCGAGGCGTACGAGCATGCCGCGGTTGAAGACGACCTTGGGCAGTCGAATCTCAACGTCGCGCAATTCGGGTGTGTGCTCTTTCGCTTCCGCCAGTGCTTGTTGCCCATGGTCGGCCAACATGGTGCGACATTGTTCGTGGGCAATTAACTCTGCGTCGGGAAAAAGGTAGGAGCCGTAGACGTGGTCGGCATGGCTGATGGTGTTGATCACGTACTTGATTCCTGCAGGGCAGATGCGTTTGGCAAACGCAATTAACTGCTTTGTCTCTGAAGGGAATGGCAGCGTGTCGATCAGAATCCCGCCTTCGCGCGTTACGACCAACCCGGCGTTCACTTCAACATAGAGGCTGCTTGTAAAGACCCAGGTATCGTCTGCAACGCGTGTGCGTGTAATGGCCACGTCGTACTCCTCGCTTCATTCATATTGCCTATGGTCACGACGCATCGATGGTCGCGACGCAGGTCTGTGGTAACTTGAGCGGGCGCTGTTTGACCGAAGCCATTGGCCCACAAAGCGACTCTTGCCTCCGCTGAGACAGGTCGAAATTCAAAGTGGATTGTATCACAGCGAACGGAAGGACGTCAAAGTAGTTGACATAATGCGTGGCAAGCAAGTACTCACGGACCATAAAAATGCCGCCTGCGTACGCAGGCGGCATTGATGAATCATTGACTCCACAGGATCGTGTGGACAGTGGGTGCAAACCTGTCTAAGCAGGGTGGGCGCCGCTGAGTGCTTCCGTCTTGCCAGTCCTCCATGAGGAAGGCTATCACATCCACACTGCGTCACCATGCGCCCAAATTTGAAGTGTTGGCTCGCCCCGTATGCTATCCTTTCACGGAAACCGCAGAGTCACTAATAATATAGCACACGATGTGTAGATCGAACAAGGTCAGCAAATCTACTTTTTCTTCTTCTCACGCAAAGCGATATGTAGTTCAGCCATCTGCTCGTCTGTCACCGGGCTGGGCGAATCGACCATGAGATCGGTGCCCGCGGCCGTCTTCGGGAAGGCGATGACATCACGGATGCTGGTCGCTTCGGCGAAGAGCGCGACCAGTCGATCGATGCCCAAGGCGATGCCGCCGTGAGGCGGTGCGCCGTACTGAAACGCCTCAATCAGATGTCCAAACTGCTCATCTACCTCTTCCTTGGGAATGCCAAGGGCTGTAAAGAGTCGGTCCTGCAAGTCGCTCCGATGGATTCGGATGCTGCCGCCGCCGATCTCCCATCCATTCATCACCACATCGTAGGCCTTTGCCAACACTTCACCCGGTGCGGACTCAAGTTTGTCCCAGTCCTCATCCCGTGCAGAGGTGAATGGGTGGTGGACGGCCTGCCATCGCTTCATATCCTCATTGTATTCGAGCAGCGGGAAATCGATGACCCAGCAGAACGACAGAACGGATTCATCGATCAATCCGGCGCTACGTCCGATTTCCAGGCGCAGGTTGCTCAAGCTCTGGGCGACCACTGAGGGCTGATCGGCGACAATGAGAATCAGGTCGCCGACCTCCGCCTTGGCAGTATTCGCGATGCCGGCAATCTCCTCGGGAGAGAGGAATTTGGTAATCTGGCTGCGCAGCGAATCCGGACCGTAGAGGCCGTTCTCGTCGGGTTGGCCGGTAATGCCGATCCAGGCGAGGCCCTTGGCGCCGTACGGCTTGACGAAATCGGTCATGGCGTCAATCTCGCGACGAGTGAGGTCTGCGCCGCCGGGATAGACCAGTCCCTTGACCTGTCCGCCTGACGCGGCGGCTTTGCTGAAGACGCCGAAGCCACTCTCGCGTACGAGATCGGTGATGTCGAAAAGTTCGACACCGAAGCGGAGGTCCGGGCGATCGACGCCATATCTTTCCAGTGCGTCTGCATAGGTGAGGACTGGGAACGGCTGTTGCTGAATCTGTTTGTCGCTGATATGTGCCGAAAGCTGAACCAACATCTCCTCAATGAGGCTGCGAATGTCGCCGGCCTCCACGAAGCTCATCTCGAGATCCAGTTGGGTGAATTCCGGCTGGCGATCGGCGCGCAGGTCTTCGTCGCGAAAACAGCGTGCAATCTGAAAATAGCGTTCAATGCCGGCCACCATCAGCATTTGCTTCAGTTGCTGCGGGCTCTGAGGCAATGCATAGAACTTATGTGGATGGAGCCTGCTCGGCACGATGAAGTCACGAGCGCCTTCCGGCGTGCTCTTGAGCAGGATCGGCGTCTCAATTTCAAGAAAGTCCCGGTCGGAAAAGTACTCGCGGATGAAGCGCACGATATTGTGACGCAGGACAAGGTTGTCGGTCATGCGTGAGCGGCGCAGGTCGAGATATCGATACTTCAGGCGCAGCGCCTCGTCCACGTTATCAGTGTCGGCCTCGTTGGAACTGGAAATATAGAACGGAGGCGTCTTGGCCTCATTGAGGATCTTGATCGTATCGACAATGACCTCGATGGAGCCCGTGGCCAGGTTCGGATTTTCAAAGCCTTCCGGTCGCTGCTGAACAGTGCCGGTAACCCGGATCACATACTCGTTGCGAACTTGGTTGGCGATGTCGTGAGCACTGGTCGCAGCGTCGGAACCAATCGTGACTTGGGTGACGCCAAATCGATCGCGCAGGTCGATAAAGACGAGCCCACCGTGGTCGCGCCGCCGGTTCACCCAACCGGCCAACGATACTTCTTGGCCAATGTTGTCGAGCGACAATTCGCCACAAGTATGTGTCTTCAGCATGCTCGCACCTTTTTCCTCTAAGTCAGTGATTTAAGTCAGTATTTCCAGCCCAGCCGAATGGTGGTCCGCCTTGATTCCAGATTGACTGCCGGCTGGTTTGTTTTCGAGTAATCCGATCCATTATAGACAGCAATAATATTCGATGCAATTTTCCACGAGATGCGCAGGCAGAAAGAACGGCTGTACTGTTGGTGTTCGCCGCCATTTGCAGTATACTACCGACGAGATTGTTATTGAAAGGAAGGGCGTAATCTCGCCGTCCACGCGTAGGTCAAAATGGGCACTATCGGCAACCAGACCTGTAGCCGTCCATCGTCGATCTCCATCTCCGCAAGGTTGAATATATCCCAGATTCCCAATCGATTCCATCGGTTGATGTGGTGAGGATGACGATCATATGAATGCAATCAGCAATCGCCAGTCGATGGATAGCGTTGACAGGGCATGGCTCGAGATGGATCGGGAAACAAACCTGATGATCATCAACGGGGCCATGCTTTTTGACGGATCCATCGATTACGCAATCGTGCGCGACATGTTCGAAAATCAAATGGTAGGATCTTTTCCCCGCTTTCGCCAACGGGTAGTCGGGTTCTCTTCCGGTTCAGGGCGTGCTTTCTGGGAAGACGACCCGTACTTCGACATTCGTTCTCATTTGATCCACATTTCCCTTCCGGAACCAGGTGCCAGATCGACTTTGCAGCGTCTTATCAGCGATCTGATGAGCATTTCACTTGACCGAACCAAGCCGCTGTGGCGGGTCTACTTGATCGACAACTGCGAAGGTGGCTCAGCGCTCTTTTTGCGCTTCCACCACTGTCTCGCCGATGGCGTCTCCTTGGTCCGCGTGATGTTGTCCATGGCACAGACTGCGGCCGGCGAAGTCGTGCTGCCGGTGACCACATTGCCGTTGCAGACCAGGGCCAAGCCGCACGGGTTGATACGATCGGCAGCGAGGTTGGCCCGTCGGGCTACGGTTGGGTCGCTGAGACTCGGTGAATGTCTGATTCGTGAGAGCATTGAAACGGTACGGAATCCTTCAGAGTACGTTGACACCAAGGTATCCGCCCGTATTGACGCGTTGGCAAGTGCCGGTCTGCTAACCGTAGCCGGCGCAGCCATACTGACACGATTGGTCGTCAGTCCGTCCGATCGCACATCAGTCTTCCAGGGACAGCTTGGAACATCCAAGCAAGTTCTATGGTCGGAACCGGTGGAACTGCAGCTGGTGAAGAATATCGGACATGCAACTGGAAGTACGGTCAATGACGTGTTGATTGCGGCGCTGGCGGGGGCACTGCGTGCGTTCATGGATGCGGAAGGTGACAGCATTGACGACGGTGACTTGCGTGCAATGGTGCCGGTCAACCTACGTGGTCAGGAAGCGCCGTTGGAGCTGGGCAACCAGTTTGGCATGGTCTATCTCTCTTTGCCGGTCAGTGTAGATGACCCATTGCAGCGGTTGTTCGAAGTCAAGCGGCGCATGGATCTGCTGAAGCGATCGCCAGAAGCGATCGTCGTCTTTCAGGTGTTGAACCTCTTGGGGGCGTTGCCGGGTGAGCTGGCTGCCCACGCTGTAGACCTTTTCGCTGCCAAGGCCTCGGCTGTACTCACCAATGTCCCCGGCCCGCAAGAGACGCTCTATTTGGCCGGTACACCGATGCGCCAAATGATGTTCTGGGTACCGCAGTCCGGTAATATTGGTCTCGGTATCAGCATCATTAGCTATGATGGACAGGTGACCCTGGGGATCGTGATTGACGAGAAGCTTGCGAGCGCTCCGGACCGTATTTTGGACCGATTTCTGTCCGAGGTTCATTCTTTGGCAAAACGGGTCAATAGTGTTGTCACCACCGAATCTTGACCACGGCGTAATATATGCGTTATGTTGTAAGGAAATCGTAGAGTTTACCCCAATGACTCTACTGCGGGGGAATCTCTACTAGGCACGAGCTATCGCAAACTGCGTCGTCGTCCCAGAGGAAACATTCGTGTAAATTGGTGTGAATTCGTGTCAGTTTCCCGTTTTCAGCAGTCTCCTGTCTGGATTTCCAAGTCCATGAAGAGCATACTTCTGGTCGATGATGACCGAAATCTGCAGAACATACTTCGGTTGAATCTCGAGCGTGCGGGCTATGAGGTGGTGTCCGCTTTTTCCGGCGAGCAGGCCATAGAGATTGTCGAAAATCGTGGAATGCCCCACCTTGCCATTGTGGACATCTATATGCCCGGCATGGGTGGCCTGGAGTTCTGCCGTAGGATTCAAGAGTTCTGCGATCTTCCGATTATCATACTGACATCTGAAATCGACACCGACGTCGTTGTATACTCGATTGAACGCTACGCCGAAGACTATATGACTAAGCCATTTATTACCCAAGAATTCCTGGTGCGTGTCGACCGTCTGATACGACGCATACACTCGTTTGACTACGCACTGGCGCCCTATATTGTTATTGACGATCATCTTCAGGTAAGCCTCGGACGCAAGTCGGTGACGGTGGACGGCAATGAAATCTTGTTGACGCCGACGGAGACCAAGTTGTTGCATGTGTTTCTAAATAACCTGAATCGTATTGTCACGTTGGAGTTCCTGTTGAACCGGTTGTGGCCACGCGACGAAGTGTTTGAGGATCGCCTGCGAGTACACATTCACCGCCTGCGCCAGAAGATCGAGGACGAAGCCAAGGATCGAACCTATATCGTGACTGAACGTGGATTAGGGTATCGCTTTACGCTCGGATACCTTTCAGAACCCTGTACGATTCGGTAAATAGATGGGTCACATCGGCTACATCGTTGCTATTGGGATCGCTCTGAACGTCAAACGACTACAGCAGGAGAACGCTCGGCTCAATGAACAGATCGCCGAGCAGAACCGCTTGTTGGTACAACAACTGAACGATCAGAATTCACAGTTGGTCTCATCCATCCAGGAACAGGGCGTCAGCCTTGGTCAAGAATTGCAGGAGCTCGATTCTCAGTCAAGGAACCACCTTCTATTTCACCCTCGCCGCGGCCTCTGAATCCATTCCATCCAGACCGCTCGCCTCCAAGGCTACACCTCGCTGATCCGTCACCAATCGATCGCTACTGCGTTTATGAATTGACAGGCGTTCAATTGTGGGGGTTTGCCCTTTTCCTTCCACATGTGACCTCCAGACTTTCCTGACCAATAAACTTCAATAGAAAAAAACGAGACAAAAATTTGGATCCTTCAATTCAGAAGGGTACAATACACTTTATGTCTTTGACCTTACACGCGGCATGGTTGCGCGCAGAAACACCATTTTCGAGCGGGCGGCTCTTTTTTGGGCCGAAAACACAGACTCTTCAATCAGCAACGGCCGAAATGGCGGGCCAAACGGCAACGGCATTGATCAATCAGTCGAGCCGTTAGCGCCGGAAGCCAATGGCCGGATACGTACCGAAAAGCTCCCAACACACCCGTTTCAAGCATCGGTGGGGCAGGTTCGTGCATTGCTATTGGATTCGAGCCCCATACTTCAGAGTGATTCCCTTCAACTGGCCACTGCTGTCGTGTGGCTGCCGAGCCAATACGGAAAACCCACCGCACGCCGCGGCGTCCTTCAACAGGCCGCGGTCGAGTCAGATCCTGCTCCTCCGGGTATCGCTGAGCCAAGACTGATGCCATGGCAGTTGAACGGCGTCAGCCTGGAGGCGGTGGACGCGCTTGTCTACTTGACCCATCTTAGCAACCATTCCTCGGGGAATATCACCAACGACAATCCCGATGCCTGGCGTCGACTACGACTTGGCAATGACCTGAGATTTTGGAGCAACGCCTCCAAAGTGGTGCTTGAAATTCTGGCCGGACAGCATTATCTGCCCAGCCTGCGCCCAGATGACATGGGGCGTATCGTGAGTTCGTGGCAGACGTCTTTGCTGGATGCCCGTATTGAGAAGCAAGTGGGACACCTCGTGCGGATTCTGCCCCCAGTCTGCCGTGCGTACGACATCGATATGATCTCGGAAGCGCCCCCAGCCGACCTTCTTGTCGAACATTTTCTGAGTACCATGGTCGATGTGATGATACGAGAGTGGGCAGGCGACCTGCTGCCGCCCTATACAGGCGCTCCGGTCTCAGTCTGGATGTATGGTTTGCTGACCGAGCAACGCCAGATGCCTCTCGGCCCGCAGGCCGCCCATCAACTCTACCGCGACTGGCGCTCCTGGACCGAGCAACTGCACGCTTCAAGCGACGCCAACTTCCGCATCTGTTTCGCTCTGACTGAGCCGGGCGTGAAAGATCCGCTGGTAGAGCACTTCGCGAGCGAAGATGCTGAAGGTGTCGAGGCGCTTTACTACGAAGACTCCAACGGCTCCGAATATGTCGACACCATAGATCTTGACTCAGCAGATCTTGACTCGGCAGATTCCGACGAGAGGTCGACAACTGAACCCGCTTCGAGCAATGCGTGGCGCCTTCGCTACTACCTTCAGTCACGCGACAATGCCACCATTCTCATTTCGGCACAGGATGTTTGGGAGACTCAGGATACGGCCCTGCGAATTGGCAATCAAAGATTAGACCGACCTCAGGAGCGGCTGCTGGCCGGTCTGGGTGTGGCAAGCAAGCTTTTTCCGCCGATCGCGGATAGCATGCGCAGCCCTCGACCCGAAGGCGCCGTTCTGACTTCCGGTGAAGCCTATCATTTCCTGCGTGAAATCGGGCCGTTGTTGGAAGCAAGCGGATTTGGTCTGCTTCTACCCGAATGGTGGAGCGGCCGTCGACATGCCAGACTGGGTTTGCGTTTACGCCTGCTGGCAGGGAGAGAGGACCAGGAAGACCTTTGGGAAGATGATGTTGCCTCGGATCGGGCAGATTCTGTGCGTTACGCTTGGGAGTTGACCCTGGGTGGTAATCGTCTGAACGAGGACGAATTTGAGCATCTCGTCGGCCTGCAGACGCCGCTGGTCAACATGCACGACCGTTGGGTGGAACTCGATCCGGAACAGATTGAGTCGGCCAAACGATTTCTTCAGCGGCAGTCCAGCGGCTCCATGACATTTCTACAGTCGCTGCGCATGGCCCAAGGCCATATGGGCCGCGCAGAGATCTTGGATGAATTGGCCGCCGCACCATCGGCTGGCCCCGACCTGCTCCTTGCGGAAAGCAGTGAACTCATCGACGAGATGCCGACAACGTTGCCGCTGGAGTCGGTCGATGTTGAGGGTTGGCTCCAGGTTGTGCTGGGGCAACTGCGCGATCAGGAACCGCCTGAGGAACTGACCGAGCCTGCCGGATTTAAGGGTTCGCTTCGTCCCTACCAAAGGCGAGGGGTTGGATGGCTCAACTATCTGCGCCAACTGGGCATTGGGGCCTGTTTGGCCGACGACATGGGGCTTGGCAAGACCATTCAGGCTCTTGCCTTGCTACTCTACGTCCGCGAGCGCCACGCCGCGAAAAACAGTGGAAACGGCACGCGTGTTGCACCGACACTGTTGATCTGCCCCACGAGCGTCGTGGCAAACTGGAAACATGAGATTGATCGCTTCGCCCCGAGCCTGCGTGCCCTGATCCACCATGGTATCGATCGCTTGGGCGGGCAAGAGTTTCTCAGCGCCATGGCGGTGCATGATCTGGCCATAACGAGCTTCGGCACAGCTCGCCGTGACATCGATCTGCTGGAACAGGTTGAATGGGGCGACTTGATTCTGGACGAGGCCCAGAATATCAAGAATCCGCGTGCCAAACAGACCCAGGCCGTGCGGCGGATTCGGGCACATAATCGTATCGCCCTAACCGGTACGCCGGTCGAGAATCAGTTGGCGGAACTCTGGAGTATCATGGAGTTCCTCAATCCGGGCTATCTCGGTGGCTTCGAACGCTTCCGCAAGCAGTTCATTGTGCCAATCGAACGCTACAATGACGAGGAGCGTGCATCCAAGTTGCGGCATCTGGTTCAGCCGTTCCTGCTGCGCCGCCTCAAATCGGATCCGACAATCATTCCAGACCTGCCGGAAAAGAATGAGATGGTCGTCTATTGTTCGATGACGACTGAGCAGGCTGCCCTTTATGAACAGACCGTACAACAGGCGCTTGACAAGCTGGATAGAAGCAGCGGAATCCAGCGTCGAGGTCTGGTGCTTGGGCTCCTGACCAAACTCAAGCAGATCTGCAACCACCCGGCTCACTTTCTGCGCGAGAGCGAACCGCTGACCGGTCGTAGCGGCAAGCTCGACCGCCTGCGTGCAATGTTGGACGAGGCGCTGTCAGTGGGTGATCGCGCCCTGATTTTCACTCAATTCGTAGAAATGGGCCATCTGTTGAAGGAGCATCTGCAGAATACGTTGGGCACTGAAGTCCTATTTTTGCATGGTGGCACTACGGCCAAACAGCGCGACGAAATGGTGCAATTCTTCCAGACAGAGGATGGGCCGGCCGTCTTTGTGCTTAGCCTGCGGGCCGGTGGCTCCGGACTAAACTTGACCAGTGCAAATCACGTTTTCCACTATGATCGATGGTGGAATCCGGCTGTGGAGGATCAGGCAACAGACCGCGCTTTCCGTATTGGACAGACACGCAACGTTCAAGTCCACAAATTTGTGGTGTCGGGCACGCTTGAAGAGCGGATCAATGAGATGATCGAGAGCAAGCAGGCCTTGGCGCAATCCATCGTCGGTAGTGGCGAAGATTGGCTCACCGAGTTGGACAACGATCAGCTGCGTGATCTGCTTTCCTTGCGCAGCGAACTGCTGTGATAGATGTTACCAGAAAGAGTAATCTACGGCATGAGTAGATCGACGAGCGATAGATCGGCAATAGGCCGGCAGGACCAACGCTGGTGGGAACGCCGCTGGCTCACAGTACTGCGCGAGCTCAATGTTATGGTTGAGCCGGAGCGGGTCCGCGTGTTGATTCAGGGCTACCGCGTCCGCCAGCTTGAGCTATCCAGTGGTCGAATTGATGCCGAGATCCACCACAGTGAATTGGGGGATTGCGCGGTTGGCGTTGAGATATCCAAGCTCACTGATGGGCAGTGGGATGCTGTGCTCGATGCCCTGAGCCGTCAAGCGTTGTTCTCTGCCCAACTGCTGGCCGGTGAGATGCCCAAAGAGATTGAACAGGTCTTTGCTAAAGCAGGGGCCGCGCTGCTGCCTGTCGATCGAAGTGAGATCAGTCAGTCGTGCAGTTGTTGCGAGGGCAATGAGGCCATTTGTAGGCCCGCATTGGCCACCTATTTGGCCGTAGGCGATATGCTGACTGATGACCCGTGGCTCTTGCTACGCCTACGCGGACGGGATCGACAACAAATTTTGCATGAGCTCGGCAACAGACGTGCCCAGGCTGTTGGTACAGCCTCTCCGCAGCCTAGCGCACAGGAGCAGGCGCTCGTCTATCGAGCCGGCGGCGTTCCAGGCCAACTGGATGAGTCACCAACGTTGGATGCAGAGATAGATGATTTTTGGGGACGGTCTCGCTCGCAACGCAAATTTCAGCATCACATCGTTTCTCCGCTGGTCGAACTCGTTCTGTTGCGCCGGCTGGGCCCGCCATATTTTGCCGACAATAGTTTCGACGTCTATGACAATCTATCCGCTATCTATCGAGCCGTGACCGATGCAAGCCTGGGGCTGGCCTTCTCCTCGGAAGACGACGCATTGCCGGCTGAGAACGACAGTTTGGTCTAGTACATCGTTAAGGTGAATTTTGTCATTTCGAGCGGAGCGAGAAATCTCGCGCATGCGGCGCTGAGATTCCTCTTCGCTTCGCTCATCGGAATGACAGAATCTTGGTTAACAGAGCACTAGGTTCCGTTGACGTTTGAGCGCATCGACTGAAGTCGGCTGCTCTGGGTCCTGGCGCTTTGGTCCAGCCGCCGAGGCGGCTTTTCGCTGTTAGAACCGGGATTCATCCCGGAATCTGAAACGTCAACAAAACCCAGATGATCGTCGGGCATTGCACGGCCTGGGACCGGCCTATCGGTTCGGGCCACGGCCGATTTATACACGATATGCTGGTCTTTCGCGCTCAACTGAAATGGCGTATTCTCTATGGTTACTCGGATAAACCCGGAGATCCAAACAGAACAATCTAGAACACCTTCCCGTGAGAGCAGTGGGTTGGACGTCAAGCAGGAACCATTCTCCAGGGCCGTATCCTTGCCTGATGCTAACCTTTGTACTGCGTGGCTAGCTGAACTGGATGACCTGATCAGTTTGGCGGCAGACGTGACTGAGGAACCGGCCGTTCGTCTTGGTGCGGTAGGAACTGTGGCGATGCGGGCCGACGAGATTTCAGAGAGCCTCGTCTCTGCAACGATGCCATCGACGTACAGCGAGGATCCCGATTTTGGTGAAAGAAGCCGGGACCTGACCCGTGCGATTGGCGAAAGGCTTGATCAGATCGGCCGCATGCTGCATGATTCCATATTGCCGGAGCTTGCGGAAGAGGAATCGATCCATGTTGTTGAACTGGACTCCCTCGATGAGCAGCAGCAAGATTGGTTGTGTACGAGTTTCATGCAGCAGATTTTCCCGCTCTTGACGCCGCTGGCCGTTGATCCGGGCCGTCCTTTTCCAAATCTAGAGAGCGGCAACCTCACACTGCTGGCCGTATTGCATGATCGCGGCGATGATCTGCGCTATGATGGACCTCTATTTGCGCTTGTTCAGGTGCCTGAGGCGCTGGCCCGCTGGCTGCCGCTCTCTCGGGGCAGAGGGGACGACATCGCTGGGGGCTGGTTTGACGTACAAGCATACGGTCCGGGTGTCTACGCCTGGTCGGAGAGTGTGGTCCGCCATCACATCAACGTGCTCTTTCCGGGGATGGATGTGATCGGCACGTATCTGTTTCGCATACTAAGGATGGAACGCCCGACCCCGACCCCCAATGACAGCCATGCCTCTCATCGTGGCGATCCAATGTCCCTCTTGCGTCTGGACATCGAGGAGCCTATGCCGCCTGCCGTGCGCCAATGGTTGGTTCGACACCTGGATGTGCCCGATCAGTCGATAGTGCGAAGCCATCCATCGCTCGCCATGGCTGACTTGATCACGATTGTTGATCGATTGGTCGTTCGCAAACGAGGAATATCCGGCTGGATTCAACGGCTCGTCGATCTCTTTTTTGGCCATCTCTGATTCGTGGCGCCAGCCTTCGTCGGGCATAGCTCGACGGGTAAGGAAACCCATGCGCATCAAGCCAAGGATTATGTTAAACCCGCCACCGGTTTGAACCGGCAGGCAGCAACAGCTGAAGCCGGCTGCTAACAGTGAAAAGCTGCCTCAGCGGCTGAGATTCAGCGCCTGAGGGCGCTTTTCGATGTTAGCGGCGGGATTCTATCCCTGCCGAAATCTGTTGAAGCCGACCCCCAACGCTATAGGTGGAATTGTTGGCGTCCGCGAGACAGATTTGCCTAGCAGCGCTCACCGTGATACGATTTTGGCGATCTATGGCGGTCTGTGTATGTTCAGATGCGCTTGACAAACGAAATGTCGCAAAGACGTTTATTGTGGACATGATCGGTCTTTTCTCCTTACAGAGAGTTGTCGGAGGGTGCGAGACAACAGGACGAAGAACGATTAGCCCCACAACAGTTCCCGGCAGGCAATGGCTGGGCGGACCACACCGTTACCGTGTTTGAGGCAATTGCTGTTCTGCCCGAGGAAATTGGGTATTTGATGCGTTTCGGCGGGCAGCATTTGCGAAGTCAGGTGGCACCACGGAGTCCCATTCGTCCTGAAAGGCGAAGGGGATTTTTTTATTGGTTAGCGTTTCGTCAGCACTGGGAGGTAGAACCATGTTAGACATCCGATGGATGCGCGAGAATCGAGAGGCGTTGGCTGAGGCCATGCTCAATTTGAATGACATGGAGGCTCCCTGGGAGCTGGCGCTCGAATTAGACGCGCAGCGCCGCTCCTTCTTGTCGAGCGTTGAGACGTTGCGCGCAGAGTTGAATAGCGGGTCCAAGCAGATCGGGTTACTCTTCCGTGAGAAGAAGACGGACGAGGCCAACGCCTTGAAGGCGCGCATGAGCGAGATCGGCGATGAGATCGCTGGACTCGATGCCCAGCTGCGTGAGGTTCAGGCCGCCTTTGACGATGCCATGCTGCGCATTCCCAATCCGCCGGAACCGGATGTGCCGGTGGCCCCGGATGAGGCTGGGAATGAAGTCCTGAAGGAGGTGGGCGCAAAACCTGAGTTTGGCTTTGAGCCTCGACCCCATTGGGAGATCGGCGAAGCGCTTGACATCATTGATCTGGAGCGTGGCGCCAAGCTATCGGGCAGCCGCTTCTATCTGCTCAAGGGCGCAGGGGCACGCTTGCAACGGGCATTGTCCAACTGGTTTTTGGATGTCCACACCAGCGAGCACGGCTACGAAGAGATCTATCCGCCCTTCATGGTACGTGAACAGTGCATGGTCGGCACGGGCAATCTGCCCAAGTTCGGCGATAATCTCTATCGAGACATTGAGGAGGATTTCTGGTTCATCCCCACAGCCGAGGTTCCGGTGACCGATCTCTATCGTGACGAGATCATTGAGCCGGGTCTGCTGCCGCTTCGCTACGTCGCCTCCACACCCTGTTTCCGACGCGAGAAGTTCTCGGCCGGCAAGGACGTGCGCGGCATCAAACGAGTCCACCAATTCCAGAAAGTGGAGATGGTCAAGTTTGTGGAACCGGCCAACGGTCGCGACGAGCTCGAAAGCCTGACGCGTGATG
The DNA here is from genome assembly GCA_963848115.1 of uncultured Chloroflexia bacterium. Classification (GTDB taxonomy): domain Bacteria; phylum Chloroflexota; class Anaerolineae; order Caldilineales; family Caldilineaceae; genus JAWKOK01. Next base: position 163,450 of record CAWKCP010000028.1, read on the forward strand.
CTGAGGAACTGTGCGAGCGGTTGGGACTGCCCTATCGGCGTCTGGCGATTGCCACAGGCGATCTCTCTTTTGTCGCTGCCATCAAGTACGATATCGAGGTCTGGGCGGCAGGTTCGGGCGAGTGGCTGGAGGTCAGCTCCTGCTCCCTCTTCCGAGACTTTCAGACGCGGCGGGCCAACATCCGCTATCGCCCGGAAGAAGGCGCGCGACCTGAATATCCCTACACGCTCAACGGATCGGGCCTGGCGCTTCCGCGTATCGTTATTGCCATACTGGAGAACAACCAGCAGGAGGATGGCACAGTGGTCGTGCCTGAGGTGCTGCGCCCATACATGGGTGGCGTTGAGGTGATCGGCGAGTAGCCGTCGGTGTGATCGAATACTATCAAGCCGATAAGAGGGGCCAGGCAGTCTTTCTGCCTGGCCCCTCTTATCGGTTGCTATCCTGCTCGTGTAGAGGGTCTTACAGATGTGAAGGCTACTCTGAGGGTATAGTAAAAAGCTGTAGCGTTTTGTTTTCGGCGATTCCCGACACATTTGAATGGACCAGTTGCCATGCGCGATGCCACCCTTAGGCAGAAGAAAGATGACGTGATGGTGCCGTTGGCGCGCCATCTGTTTGGCTCGGTACATCCCAACGTGATTTCGTTCATCGCCATGAGTGTGGGCGTCATCACGATTGTGGCCATTCTCAACCAGCTCTATGTCATTGGACTGGTTCTTTGGCTGCTCAATCGGGTGCTCGATGGATTGGACGGCGTGATCGCCCGCGTCCATGACAAGCAGTCCGATTTTGGCGGTTATCTCGACCTGCTGCTTGACTTTGTCGTCTATCTGGCCATCCCAATCGCTTTTCTCTGGGTGATGCCGACGCAGGTCAATCTGTGGGCCGGTATTGCCTTGTTGGCCGCCTACGTCATCAATCTGCTCTCCTGGAACTCGCTCTCAGCGCTATTGGAGAAACGCCAATATCAGTCAGAGGGTCGGCTGACCAGTATTGAGATGCCGTCCGGCCTGATCGAAGGGCTGGAGACGATCATTTTCTACTGTCTTTTCTTTCTCGTTCCCTCCTATCTGGCCATTCTGTTCGTCACCATGGCCGTCCTGGTCTTTTTTACTGCCGGCCAGCGTGTCTGGTGGGCCTACCGAAATTTGGCATGACAAGTTTCGGGATTGCGGAGTAAGAGATCGTATTGCCGCATCGTCTGAGGGAAGGCGCCAAGAGATTGAGGAAGATGCGTCTCGGTTGAAGAGTGTTGAAGCGAACGCCAAATCGTGTTCCTCCGTGAGTCCGCTGCAAAAAGGGTTCCGGACACGAATTTACACAAAGTTTCACAAGTCTTCTCGCTGAGGAGGCGACACAATTTGTGCAAATTCGTGATCATTCGTGTCAAGAAAAGGCTTTTTGCAGCAGGCCCCTCTGTGGACAACGATTTTCCTGCATTGACCTGATTCGAATACACGATCCAGACATAGAAACGAGAGCAGAGATGAGTGTGACAGCTGAGAGTCAACTGAACGAGAGTGTACCCGAACCGCCCAAGGAACAGTCCTTCTTTCAGAAGCACTGGCAGAAATTAGTAGCCTTTGCCCTCTGGATCATACTTGCCGCCGCCTTCACTTGGTATGTCAACAGCACAGGGAAGGGGCTGGCCGGTTCCATCCTTGACCTGATCTACCTCATACAGCTCAGCGCGTTCGGGCCGTTGATCTATATCCTGGTCTATACGCTGCGACCGCTGACCCTCTTTTCGGCGCTGTTGCTCACTGTCTCCGGCGGCTTCCTCTTCGGTCCCTTCTGGGGCATCGTTTACACAGTGATCGGGGCCAATCTGTCGGCGACGGTGGCCTACTTCATTGGCCGCTATTTCGGCAGCGGCACGCTGGACACCGAAGGATCGGACAGCCTGATTCAGAAGTACGCCAACCGCATGCGCAGCAACAGTTTTGAAACAATCCTGATCATGCGCTTTATCTTCTTGCCGTATGATCTGGTCAACTATTTGGCAGGCTTTCTGCGCATCCACTATGGCGCCTTTATCCTCGCCACCATCCTCGGCTCGATCCCAGGCACCATCTCCTTCGTCTTGCTGGGCGCGTCGGCCACGCCGGCGGACATCGAGAATCTCTTCTTGAATGGAGAGATCCCCAGCCTGGACTGGCGAGTATTGGCCGCGTCGGCCGTCATCTTCGTGGTCAGTCTGGTGCTTTCCCAATTCTTCAAACGCCGTGAAAAGGGCGACGAGATCGATATGCTGCCTGGCGACGAAGTGCCGCCGATGGCAACGCAGCCGACATCATCTGACTAGTAGGGCGACCAGCAAGGTCTGCCGGAAAAGCAGTCTGGCTTTTGGATAAGACAGACTGCTTGGCACTCGGCAATACATGTTTGTCGCATTGCTGGCTTCAAGCGCCGTTTCCTACACATTTGATTATCCATCCAGGGCATAATTCGGGATGGGTTGTGTTGCGATATGCTGTGAGAATCCGGCGGAGTCAGCGTCATCCGCATCCCAGTACCCGCTGCAGAGACCAAGAGGAAGGACCTAGAAGCATGCAAGATCTGATAGAGACACCCGCAAAGTCTGGCAACGGCGCAGAACCCGCGCTCAGCCCACTAAGCGAAGTCAGTGCCGAAAGCAGAATCGTTGTCGCGCCCGATGATGACTACAACCGCAAGCTTGTGGCCAACGTCCACCCGCCGGCCTGGAAGAATCCGACGCCCAGTGGCAAATACAATCTTCTAGTCATCGGCGGCGGGTCCGCCGGCCTAGTGGCTGCCGCCGGCGCAGCCGGCATGGGGGCAAAGGTCGCGCTGGTTGAGCGCCATCTGTTGGGCGGCGACTGCCTGAATGTAGGTTGTGTCCCCTCTAAGAGCGTGATCCGCTCGTCCAAGGTCTTGGGCGAACTGATGCGGGCTGCCGACCTCGGGGTCTCGATCCCCGGAGAGGTCGAGATCGATTTTGAAGCCATCATGCGCCGCATGCGGCGCATCCGCTCCGAGATCAGCGAACATGACTCGGCCGTACGCTTCAAGGATCTGGGCATCGACCTCTACCTGGGCGATGGGCGTTTCACCGGCCCCAACACCTTCGAGGTGAATGGCCAAATGCTCACCTTCAACAAGGCCTTAATCTCCACCGGTTCTCGCCCTGCCGTGATACCGATTCCAGGGTTGGAGGAGGTCGGATACTTGACCAATGAGACAGTCTTTGAGCAGACGATCCTCCCGCCTCGGCTTGCCGTGATCGGCAGCGGCCCCATCGGCTCCGAGCTATCTCAGTCGTTCAATCGCTTCGGCAGCCAGGTGACCCTCTTCGATGTGCAGCCGCGAGTGCTCGGTCGAGAAGATGATGACGCTGCCGAGGTCTTGCGCAGCGTCTTTGAGTCGGAGGGAATCAGCCTGGCCCTGGGCGCCCAAATCACGGGGACAGAATTGGTCGAAGACGGTAAGGCCATCCATTTCGAACTGGGCGGCGAGGAGCGGATTGTCGTTGTCGACGAGATTCTACTGGCCGTTGGCCGTGCGCCCAACATCGAGACGCTCGATCTGGAAGCAGGCGGCATCGAATATCACCGGCGTGGTGTAACCGTCAACGACTCGTTACAGACGACCAATGAGAATGTCTACGCTGCAGGCGACGTAGCCATCAAATACCAATTCACCCACACCGCCGATGCGACGGCCCGTATCGTCTTGCAGAACGCGCTCTTTCCCGGCCCCAACAAGAAAGTGAGCGACCTTGTTGTTCCGTGGACGACCTACACCGATCCTGAGGTCGCCCACGTAGGCATGTACCCGAAGGATGCCGAAGAACAGGGCATCAAGGTGGAGACATTCACCCAGTCCATCGGCGAGATCGACCGGGGCAAGGCTGACGGAGAACTGGACGGATTCGTCAAGGTCCACGTGAAAAAGGGCAGCGACCAGATCCTGGGGGCCACCATTGTCGCCGGCCACGCTGGTGAGATGATCAACGAGTTGACTTTGGCCATCACCGCAGGCATCGGCCTCAAGACCCTGGCGACGGTGATCCATCCGTATCCGACTCAGGCTGAAGCCATCAAAAAGGTCGCCGACGCCTACAATCGGACGCGACTGACGCCCACTGTGCACAGCCTCTTCAAACGCTGGTTCGCCTGGACGAGACGCGGAAATTGATTCGTGTGACGTGTAGGATGCGACCCCTGTGGTCGCCCATGACGGGCGACCACAGGGGTCGCATCCTACCGAAATTGTCGCCCCGCGTCACGCCCGCACGACATCCCCGATCCAGAGAAGACGGACGGCTTTTTCTGCGCCCATATTTGACACCTTTTCCCCCCGGATGTATACTAAACGACGTTCTAGCGGTTCGCGATCTGTGTTGCGGGCGTTTGTGATGTCTCCACGGTGAATGGTCGGACAGATAGCGTGTTCGAAGAGCTATCAACTTTCGTGGAGGGATGGCCGAGTGGACGAAGGCGGTTGTCTTGAAAACAACTGTGGTGCAAGCCACCGGGGGTTCGAATCCCTCTCCCTCCGCCTTAGTTCAGCAAGCAGATGTATCGGCATCGTAGCGGATGCTGAGTAGGGCCGCAGGAACAACAACCAAATGGGGGGAGGTCGCATAGTCCGGTCGAGTGCGCCCGCCTGCTAAGTGGGTAGGGGCAGCAATGTCCCTCGAGGGTTCAAATCCCTCCCTCCCCGCCACGTGTCCCAGTAGCTCAGCGGATAGAGCGCTGCCCTGCGGAGGCAGAGGCCAGAGGTTCAAATCCTCTCTGGGACGCCATAAGAAAAGAGAGCGCCATGACATTTGTCATGGCGCTCTCTTTATTTCACGCGCGCGCCGCTCATATTTTGTCGTTCAGGGTGAAGTCCCTATAATGACGGGCAGAATCACCCTCTGTAATAGGTAAAATTGCCCTGTCGGTAGGGCAATTGTTCTGTGGCTGACATGATTTTTGACTACTTCTGCCATCGTATTCATATCGCATGCATACCCCCAAAACGATAGAAATGGCACCAATGGCCATGTTAACCGGACCAACGATCGTTCACACGCAACTGCTTGCCAACGACGTCAGGCAAGGAAACTATGGCTTCAACTAAGCTCCGCGCCACCATTCTCTTTCTTCTGTCCTCGTGTCTGATCGGCATGACGCCCCCTTCCGTTGCATTTGGCCGAGATCTCGACAAGCAAGAGTCGCTGTACGGCGACTCGAAGCCATTTTTTTCATTGTACACGTCCGCTGCAGAGGCCAAGCGATTGGATGAATTGGCAGCCAATGCTGAACTGATCGCCCTCGGAAGCGTGGGTCAGGAACGCAGTTTTTGGCGCGAGGACGCCGCCATCATCGAGACGGAGACGGTGATCACTCTGAATCAGATGATCAAAGGGCGCGCGCCGATGGAGATTGTTGTGCAGACAGAGGGGGGATTCATCGCCGAAGAAAACATCGGCATGATTGCTCCACACGAAGCCAGCTTCGCTGTGGGTGAAACAGTACTGATCTTCGCATACAAGCAAGATGCGTCCTATCGCATCGCTGATGGTGCCGCCGGCAAATTCATTGTCGACGAACGCATGATGTTGGGCGAACTTCCCGGCGCTGGGGATGGCCGAACCATCACAGACATCATTGCCATGACGTCCGCGTCACAACCCCGTTCAGACCGAAGATGGAAGATTCCGGATTCAACCGTTGAATTCAAGGTCAATGTCAACACGGCACAGGCCGGCGGTGGCGATGGCGCTGCCGCTTTTCAACAGGCCATCATAAACGCCGCGGCAACGTGGAATCAGACACCCAGTGCAAACTTCACGCTGGACTATGCGGGGACAACTCAATCGACGGAGACGGGCTACAATCACGTCAACGAAATTGTCTTCATGCCAAAGGGTGTCGACAATCGCGGCGCCCTAGCTCAGGTTTGGTTCACAAACGACGGTACCATTGTGGAAGCTGATATCTGGGTCAACGACGACTTCCGCTGGGATGCCGGCAGCAAGCTGTCTCCCGGTGAGCATCCCAGTGACAAGGTTGATCTGCAGAGTGCGCTGTTGCACGAGTTTGGGCACTGGCTGATTCTTAATCACACCAATGATCCGCATAGCGTCATGTATCCAACGCTTGCACCCGGCGTCAGCAGACGACATCTGACCCAGCGCGATATCGACGGAATTTCGGCAATCTATCCGTGTGTCCAGGAGCCCTGCGTTCTTGACCAATAATCTGGATGATGTACGCGCCAAATAGATCGCGGATGTTGCGTATCAGGCGAAATCTATCCACCATATCCACGCAATCCGCGATCCATTTAGTCGGGATATTCGACTTTCTTTACTTACTGCCTAACCTGTGTGCCGCTGAACCCCGGCGAGAAATAGGTTATCGTCTCGCCTGCCGGCGTCGTAAACATGTCATATTCAAGTCCTGATGAATCCGTCGCCGTGAATACACAGCCGGACTTGTTTTCATAGGTGGCAGTGAAGGAGTCTCCGCGTGCATAGGGCTCCCCGTTGAGGCTTGCTGAAAGCACACCTTCGGCATTGCCCTCGCCGTCCAAGGTCCAGATGCCGGCTTCGGCATACGGAAGCACTTCTCCATCTTCAACAACCACACCTTGTGCCTGGAATAGATAGGTTCCCTTGATCGTGCCTAGCGTGCATTGCTCCTGGATTGAATCCAGTGCCCAGATCTCGCCGGAGAGTGTGACGACATATGGAACGCCGTCGATGAATTCGAGCGAGGTTGGCTGGTCCAGACCCTCTACGACAGTGGTAAAGGTTCCGTCCTCATTGACGGTTACAAGCATTCCCGTGTTGGGCAACGGCGGAGAACCAGCCTCGCCGGGCCCTGCCCACTCGCCCTGCGAGAGCGCATAGAGACTGCCATCGGGACCAACCTCGACGTCGACGAGAAGTCGGGCGCCGGAAGCCACATCTGACACCGTATCTGACACCGTGGGCGAAGTCGCATCGAACGACGCTATTTTGCCGTCCTGGGGTAAGTGGGGAAGGGCCCCGGCCTCTGTCATGTAAACTGTGTCGCCGGCCACGGCCAATCCGGTCGGGACGATATTGTCGAATGCCGTCACTTCTGTGACCTCACCGTCGAGTGTAGCGTACAGCATTCGATTGTGATGTCCGTCAGTGACCAGAAACCCGTCATTGTATGCTTCCAAGGCGTATTGGACGCCGGTCGGCACTTCGAAATCGGTGTCCGGTGGATTTTCTAAAGAGAATGCACCAAGGTCAGCGACTACCGTAAAGCTACCTTCACCGTCTACGCGGTAGATACCTACGACATCGCTGCCGCCGACGTCATCAGCGACGAGAGTGACCAGTGCATACGCAGTCTCGTCAATAAACGCGACATCAATCACGCCGCCCATGCCGATGAGCCACTCTGGAAGGCCCGTCGCGAACGTCGTGACTGTTCCGGTCTGCGGATCGAAACGACTGATTCTCCCGGCTGCGCCTTCCGTGACGTACATCGCGCCGTCGGGACCGATGGCGCTGCCCGATGCACCTTCCAGGCCTGTGATGAGCTGGGTGGCCTGCTGCTCTCCAGACGGGGTTTCCTGTGCGTATGCCTTTCCGCCAAATAAGAGCACGCAACTTAGCGCAAGACTAATCACCAAACGCATTCTGATCATGACACTCCCCTTGTACTCCCTGTTTGGAAAATCGTTGAAAATATTGTCATCGCTATGATTCATGCGTGCATAACGCTGTGGTGAAACTGCTAGGGAGGGTTAAAAAAGCGATGCTCACACAGAGAAGGAGTGTGTCGCAGTGGCTTGCGTAGATTTCCAAGTCCGCCGCTGCGAGCACGCTCCCTCTCATGTCTATCCCCATCGGGTGATTTGATGGTTGAAGCAGACGGTCTCCGATCAGTTTGTTGTCATGGCAAATGTCGGGACCGCTACGAGCGTTGCTTCCGGGAAGTAGACGGTTTCACCGTCCACTGTGAGTCGGTAGTCCCCGTTTCCTTCGACGATGATGTAGTAGGTCCCGGATGCTTTCGAGCTTCCGGCCCATGCGACTCTGACGTCGCTGTAAACGCTGTCATTGTCGTCATCGGTACCGAGGTAGAGCGGTGAACTGGCGCCGACAACACCTGGATCATCGTCAATGTCCGTCCAAGGGCCCAACCGTTCCATGGTCTGGACGACGAATCCAACACTGCCCGGTGTCGCCATCTCCAGCGTAGCGATCGCTTGTTTCGCTGGATCGTGATCGTCGTTACTGGCGTAGTCGTAGTTAAAAGCGTACCAGTGACTCTCTCCCGACTGCACTGTCATCCACCCAACCGTGGGTGCCAACGCGCTCTCCGGGCTATAGCCGGCAACTACTGCCGGGGCCGGGGCCCGCATAATGTCCAGAGCGAACTCTTCGAGCATAGGCTCTGTTTCGCTCATGCCGGCTTCTGGTGCCATTGCCAGTCCCTCGCCAGTCTGTTCTGCCATATTCGAAGGTCCGGCACCGACGAAGGCGACTGCACCAGCCAGAGAATCGGGCGTGAAATTGACCGTCTTGCCCTCAACAGTGAGTTCGTAGCCTCCATCGCCGGTCACGATGATCAGGAAGTCGCCGGATGTTCTGGCGCTGCCTGCCCATGCCAACTCATGGGCGCTGAAGACGCTGTCGTTGTCGTCGTCTCTGCCGAGGTAGAGCGGCGATCCGCGTCCGAGTACGCCGGGATCATCGTCTGCATCAAGCCACGGCCCAAGACGATCCATGGTCTGAACGACGAACTCAACACTGCCAGGTGCCGCCATCTCCAAGAGCGCCAGAATCTGCTCCGGCGAATTGCTCGTGCTTTCATCCTCGTCAACATAATCGTAGTTGAAGGTGTACCAGTGGGAAGCCCCTGGTACAATCGTTGTCCATCCAACTGTGGGCGCTATTGCGGTCTCCGGACTGAAACCTGCTGTCGGCTCTTCAGCCGCTTGGCCCACTGCAACATTGAGCATGACAAGGCCGGCAATCAGCGCTGTCATCCCCAAGATCCTGAATATCTTCATTAACATCTGGACTCTCCTTGCTCTTGCACGCGACGATTGGTCACGTGCGCTCCAAATCTGCCTGGTTCGCTAAACTTCAGCCGGGGGTTGGACCGACTGATTGGGCGCATATCGAATCGAAGAGTTTGCCAAGCAATAGAGGCGTGAGAACCACCTCGCCGCGATGGACAGAGCGGACGGTCTCTACGATCACATGGGCGTCGGATTCCTTGAGCAGATAACTTCGAGCGCCTGCCTGTACGGCCTCATATAGATCGTCCTCCATCTCAGCCAACGTGAGAATCACAACCCGTGCGACCGGATTGGCTGTGACGATACGGCCGGTTGCCACAATGCCGTCCATGACCGGCATACGTGCGTCCATGATAATCACATCCGGCTTCAATGTGCCGGCCATCGTTACTGCCATGTCCCCGTTCTCGCTCTCGCCGACGACTTCGAGATCCGCTGCTGCATCAAAAATCTTGCGCAGCGTCTGTCTGAAGAAGCAGTGGTCGTCGGCAATGAGCACGCGAATGGGTTTCGCTGAGGCAGTCGACATGGGTAACGATCTCCTTTTTTCGATACCCATCCAGTATGGGCCCAGACCGTGGAACTGGATAGACCAATACTGATTCAATTTGACAGGATAAATTTGTGGGTGAGAGGGTAAAAATTTGTAAGGGGTTGGTCTACGACTCGTCGTCGAGTGACGCCCAGCCGCGACGCAGGGCATAGAGCGCTGCCTGGGTGCGGTTGTTGACGTGTAGTTTCTGATAGATTACGCGTAGGCGGTTGGCAACAGTACTCTCGGCCAGACTGAGACTGCCGGCGATGCTGCGATTGTCTTCCCCCTGAGCCACTAGACGTAACACGGTCATCTCGCCGTCAGTGAGACGCTCCAACTGCTCCTGCTCTGTCATATTCGGTTCGTTGAGACGCCGAAATTCTTCAAGTACTCTGTTGGCAATGAGTGGATCGATGAGGGCCTCTCCCCGGTGTACAACCTGGATGGCATCAAGCAATTCATCGGCGTCGGTATCTTTCAACAGATAACCACGCGCTCCCGCCCTGATGGCGTCAAAAATGTACTGATCTTCGCGATACATGGTCAGTACGATCACAGAGGTATCCTCGGATGCGGCCGTGATCATGCTGGTCGCCTGGACTCCGTCGAGCACGGGCATTCTGATATCCATGAGGATCACGTCGGGCTTGAGTCGCCCGGCCAATTCCACGGCTTCCTCTCCATTGTTGGCCTCACCGATCAAGGAGAAGCCGCCTCTGGTTTCGATGATTTGGCCCAGCCCTTGTCGAAAGAGCCGATGATCGTCGGCGATCAGGACTCGTATCGGTCGGTCATCAACTGTGGATAGGGACATGATCGCCCCCCCTTTCTTGGCGCGTTGGGTAACGCGCATACTCTAGTGGATCAATCATCGAATGCCTGCCGGCAAGACCACGCGAACCCGTGTTCCTTGGTCCGCTTCGCTCTCGATTGAGAATGAGCCGCCAAGGCTTTCAATGCGCTCACGCATGCCCTGTACACCGACGCGTCCATCCATAAGCGCCTGATGTTCAGGCTCCTGCTGGACGCCAATGCCATTGTCGACAACTGTCAACGTGATGTCCTCTGTTCCCAGCAAGTTCAAGGTGATCGACACGGTTGTAGCGTCGGCGTGTTGTCCGATGTTATTGAGCGATTCCTGGATCACTCGGAAAAGCGGCAGTTCGAATTGGGGAGAAAGACGTTCTGCCGGCCCATCTATGTTCAGAAGTGGCTGGAGCGAGTACAGATTGCCGAATGAAACCAATAGTTGCTGAATGGCCGGTACGAATCCAAGATCGTCCAGAACGACAGGGCGCAGCGCAAAGATCGACCGACGCACCTCGCTGATACAGGTCTTCAGCATCGCACTCAACTCATCCAACTCACTGTGCATCTGACTGGGATTCTCGTCGAGCATCTCGTGCCACAGTGTTGACCTGAGGCGCAGCGCCGAAAGATCCTGGGCCAGCCCGTCATGGATCTCGTGGGCGATGCGGCGGCGTTCTTGGTCGAGTCCTTCGATCTCAGACCTGCGTTGCCACTCGGCCGTGATGTCTTGCACCGTGAAGATCATTCGCTCTATCCCGGTCTCCGCTTCAGGCGCGACGCTGATGCGTACAGGAAAGCGAGTGCCATCGGCACGGAGATGGCGCGATTCCATCGTGGCTGTCTCGCCCAGGGCGACTTTGGCAACCATTTCAGTGAGATCGGCTATGTTCTCAGTGGCAAACAGTTGGGACAACTGACGAGATCTGAGCCTGTCCAGGGGTATCCCGTAGACGGTTTCTGTGCGCCGATTGGCAGACAGGATGATCGGCGGAGAAGTCGTCAGGTCGACGTGAACTATGCAGACCGGCGCTCTATCCATCAGTTGTCGAAATCGACTCTCCGTGGTTAGTGCGGCCCGCTCCGCCTGACGACGCTGGGTCGTGTCATGAATGATGACCAGCGCTTCATCATCGCTGCTGGTCACGAAGCGAGCCTCGTAGTCTCGAACCACTTTGGAATACCGATGTTCATATTGATACTCGAATTGCTGCGGCCTGTCTTCGTCGAAAGCTGAGGCGAAGCAGATCAGTCCCTGGTCAACGGCGCTGTCGGGCAATATCTCCGTTAGTTTCTTGCCGACAGCGTCCCGCGGCAGACCGGCACGGCCTCCGCCGCGCGCCGGCCTGAATTCAAGGCAGGTTCCATCTTTGTGGAAGCGCAGTATCGTGTCCGGTAACGCGTTGAGCAGCGATCTGAGCTTCATCTCGCTCTCGCGTAGCGCCTCTTCAGCCAATTTTCGCTTCGTAATATCTCTACTTGTGTGTACGACGGAAACAACCCGTCCATCTATCAAAACGGGACCGAGTCGGCTTGCGTACCATGCGATGGTGCCATCGGGTCCGATTCCTGTTATCTCAAACTGTGTACCCTCTCCCGTGGCAAAGACTGCATCGTTGCGTTTTCGCACCAGGTCGTGGAATTCAGGCAGGATGAAGTCGAGCAGGTTCCGCCCAACCATTTCCTTGGGATCTAGGTCTGGAACCGACCGATTCAAGTAGTCAATCGTTAGATCTCGATCTACCAACGCGATGAAGTCGGGCGAATTCTGGACAATGCTGCCCAAGTTTTTAATGGTCGCCTTTACGATTTTTTCATCTCGCTGGACATGAGATTCCAAGTCTTCTTTGTGAGTCGATTGCTGTTCGATTTGGGAAGAATCTAGATATTCTTCAAGTTGCGACATAGGCCTTCACCACTGGAGAACACGAGCACGGCGAGAGCAGAGACTTGCCCTGGCATTCAGCACATACTTCCGACCGATCTGCCGCCCCGGTCGCAGGTCAGCGATGTGCCTGACCGCAATGGTTCGCAGATCCGTCGGTTGGGACGAGCCTATCATGCCGTGCGTTTCAAAAGCGTTTCATCAGCGTTTCATGGGTCACGGTCGGCAACGTAGAGCGCTCAAACGCAAGGAACCGAGTGCGTCTTTTCTAACGGGACAAGCGAAGTTTTAGAGCTTCTGAGCGTTGAGAGCAGCATACCCGATGGAGCGTTCTCAAAACGTTCCTTTATCGGAGGTACTGACTGTCGGCACGCACGTTTGGATGAAGCACAGCCAATTGAAAAGCGCCCTGGCGGATCGCCAAGGGCGCTATCATTGTGGACATGAATGCCAATCGGTAACCTGGACTCTGACGTCGGGAAACAGTCACCGACGAACGAGTCCACCTCTTCGACGGTTGGTTCTGGCGCTAACTGTAACCCTCAAGGCTTCCACGGCCTAATCAGTCTGTACCGAAATGCCATCCATCAGGCCATCAAGTCCCAATTCAGTTACTCGCTCAGCTGTCGGCACGCCTTCTTCTGTCCAGCCCATCAGGCCATACCAGTAGTTGCGCGCCCCGTAGAAGGCCTCGTCGGTGATCTCGACGCCTTTCAGCGGCCCGGACTCGAACGCCTTCATGATGCGCTTGGGCAGCTTGTCGTCGTCGGCGGTGAAACCTTCACGCAGGTTGAAGAGGCGACAGAGCGTCTGTGTGCGTTCGCCGATGGCCAGCATGGCCCGCGCATCATAGTCATGGCCCATGACGCCGCTGAGGGCCTCGGCCACGTGGACGTAGTTGTAGGGGTAGAAGTGGCAGACGATGGCGCTGTCCAACGTATGCTTCCAGTTGACCTCGTGGTAGAAGAGTTCCATCTTCTGATGGCCCAGATCGTCGAAGGCCATGGGTTCGAAACGCTGAACCTCGGCCACCTTCTCCAGCGCGTCGCCTGGGGCCGTGTAGCCGGTGTCGTGGATGTTCATCATATGGTCGGCTCCGACGGGTGCGGTGGCGTAGCCGACGCCCAGCGCCATCTTGGCCCGTGGCTCGTGCATGGGCAGTTCCTGGCCCTTGACCTCGACCAGATACTGCTCGGCCTCCTCGCCAATCGACGCCGCAATGCGCTTGCTGCCCTGGCCCATCATCTTGCCGTAGCCCTCCGCGTGGGCGATCAGGTCGATGGCCTTCAACATACCCGCTGCGTCACCCCAGCCGGAGACGGATTCATCGACCTCTTCATAGGACAGTAGGCCGTTCTCGACACATTCCATGACGTAGGCAATGGTCATGCCCAGGCTGATGGAGTCCATGCCCCACCGAGCCGTCAGTCTCATTGGCCTTGGCGACGGCGACCAGGTCGTCCACGCCGCAGGCGCTGCCGAAGCTGCCCAATGTCTCGTATTCGGGGCCGCCGTATGCCTTGTCGATCTTGATCTTTTCCAGCAGATCGGAACGGAGGTAGGGGTTGTCCGCAAACTGGTCGCGTTCGTCGCCGAACTCAACCACGTTCTTGCAGGTGATGGGGCAGACCTGGCAGGTGTCGCGTTCCAGGAGGATCGTCTCCTGCATCAGCTCGCCGGTGATGCCGTCGCGTTGGTCGAACATGGGCTCGCCGAAGTTGTTGGTCGGCAGCGCACCGACCTCGCCCAGCGCAGCCACGCCGCGCACGGTTCCGATGTCGATGGCCCACTTGGCCTTGGTCTGGTAGTTGTCGGCCAGCCATTTGGAGACCGCACCCATGCGTTTGCGCTCTGAGACCGGCACGACGCATGGTGCCACGGGTGGCCACGGCCTTGAGGTTCTTGCTGCCCATGACCGCACCCAGCCCGCCGCGTCCGGCCGCGCGATTGATGTCGTTGATCACGTTGGCGAAGAGCACTTGGTTCTCGCCGGCGATGCCGCATTGGGACACGCGAATGCGATCGTCGTCCAGTTCTTCCTGGATGGCCCACTCGACGTCGGCTGTGTCCTTGCCCCATAGGTGGGCTGCGTCACGGATCTCAACCTCGCCGTCCTGGATCCAGAGGTAGACCGGCTTCTCCGACTCGCCGCGCACGATGAGCGCATCGTACCCGGCGCGTTTGAACTCATGTCCCCACCAGCCGCCTGCCTCCGCGCTGGCGATGGCCCCGGTCAGCGGACTCTTGCCGCCCACGCCGTGGCGACCGCTGCCCGGCAGGTTCGAGCCCTGCAATGGACCGGGCGCGAAGATCAGCAGGTTGTCTGGCCCCAGCGGATCGGCCCCGGCCGGCATGTCGCGCAGCAACAGATAGGCGACCAGACCACGGCCGCCGGCCAGCTTGAGATAGAGGTCATCGGACGGCTCTTCCACCCAATGTTTGCCCTCGGTTAGATCCACATGCAGCAACTTACCCCACGTACCGCCAACACTCATATCGTACTCTCCTCTTTTCAGCTGCTATCGATGTCCAGATTAAGCTTCGTTCTCGTTTCTCGTTCTCGTTCTCGTTCTCGTTCTCGTTCTCGCCAAAGATTCACGGATCATTGTCTGAACACCTTCAGAATCCATTTTGGCCTCGTGCACCGATTCAACACGCTCCGCCGCCAATGGCCGGCACGAGCTTGAGCACGTCGCCATCATTCAACTCTGTGTTCCAGTGGGCCATGCGCCCGTTGACGATCATCAGCACGTCACCGGCCGCTGACAGATCATATTGTGCCACAGCTTCGCCGACCGTGCTGGCCTCGACCTGCACCTCAGTCGGGATCTGCTCCTTCAAGACGCCGCTTGCGTGTACCGTGATACTCATTCGTGTTCCGGCCTCATCCGCCGATCAACAACAGCTCTTTCTGGGGCGGCGACATCCACTCGTAGCCATCCTCGGTGACGATGATCTCCTCTTCCAAGGCGATATAGCCGTACTGGGAGCGAATGCCCAGTTCAAGCGTAAAAACATTGCCCGGCATGATGGTTCCATAGGGCTTGCTGCCGTAGCGCTCCCACCGTGGATAGAAACCGGTGCCGCCGTCGTGGCAGTAGCGGCCGACCGAATGCCCCAAGGCGTGTGGGTATTCCTCGAAACCGTTGTCGACGATGAACTCGCGCGCCACGGCGTCCACTTCCCAGCCTTTGATGCCGGGCACGATGGCATCCGCCGCGGCCTGGAGGGCCCCTGCCACAATGTTGAAAATGTGAACGACTTCCGACGGTGCTTCGGTCTCGCCGGGGCGCAGGCAATACCAGACTCGCTGATTGTCAGAGCAAAAACCGTCGACGATAACGCCGAAGTCCATGTTCAACGTTTCGCCAGGATCGATGGTTTCGTCGGAGACGCCCACGTGACCGAATGGGGATCCGGGGCCGGCATTGAGGCCGGGGCAGTGGCTCGCCTCCCACGAAGTGCCGACGCTGCGCTCGGCCACACGGCTGTGGACAAAGGCATAGATCTCCTTCTCTGAGACGCCGGGCTTGAGCCAATCACTTGTCTCATCGAAGATCTCCATGGCCATGTCGGTCGCCTTGCGCATGGCCGCATGTTCCAGCGGTGTCTTGCGCCCGCGCAGCGCCTCGATATAGTCCTCGGCCGAGACCAGGCGATCCAGATAGGGCGTGTCCGCCAGATACTTGCGCAGGTTGAGGTACATGCCATAACTCAGCCCGTCCGCGCTGACGTCGCTCTGGCTGTAGTTAATGCCGATGGTCTTGGGATCGATCTCCTGGATGAACGGTAGCAGTACGTCCTGGATGCTCTGGGTGTAGGGCCGCACTTCGTCAAAGATGTTCTCTCTGCGCACAGCTTCGTCATCGCCCAGGCCGGTGATGGCGACTTTGCGTCCATCTACGGTGAAGATTAGCGCGGCGGGCCATGTGATGGAGAAGGGGCCAAGCAGTTTCAAGACCGGATCAGTCTGTTCGGCTGTCTCGCGTACGTAGGTGATCCACATGTCGAGGCCGAATTCGGACAATAGCGAAAGCGCCTGCTGCGCCTTTTCTTGATAAACGTTCATCCTCAATAAAACTCCTCAAAATCGATAAGAACGGTCGGCTATTTGGATGGGTTGGATCTCTTTGTTACACCTTGATGAGTCCACTGCAAAAACCAAGTCCAGTCACAGATGAGTCTGCTGCAAAAAGCCTTTTCTTGACACGAATGGTCACGAATTTACACGAATTGTGTCGTTGCCTCAGAGAGAAGATTTGTGATAACTCGTGTAGGTCTGTGTGAATTCGTGTCTTGAGCCCTTTCTGCACTGGGGCCACATCATTGTCTGAATCGGTACGTCTGTTCTTCTATTTGACTACAGGTGGGCCAACGCGGTCATCAACAGTAGACGGTTTTCCAGGGTGACAAAGGTCGAAAATGAATCTGGTATATGGCTGCGGATGCTGTCGCTGATCGTCTCTTGTTCCCTGATGTACGCCGAAATCCCTTCGTTGCGGATGGCCTTTGGCAGATCGAGCAACATGGAACGCGCAACGTCAGCGTCGTTGAGATCGCCCAACATGTCCTGAAGCGTTTTAAGTTGCATGATGAGCGCATCGCCTGCAGGGCCGAGAAGGTCTTGGGAAAATTCCAGGACGTAACGCAAATATTTGCAGTCGATACGCAATGCATGCAGAGTCTCCAGCGGCGCCTGATCGGTGTGCGCAAACACAACTTCATAGCGACGAACGGCTTCGAATCGGGCCAGGATACGACCGGGCAGGACATGGCGAACTTGGACCAAAGGCGGCGGCTCGCCGGCCGTAACGGCTTGTTGTTCTGTCTCCGGGCCCGGGGTGCGGCAGAACTTGTCCAGTTTGATGATCTCTTCTGCATAGGCATCCGTGTCGAGCCACCGGCACAGATCGCTCAATCGCTTGCGCCGTTCTCTTTGCCAATGTTTGGCGGCAGGTTTCAGCGCCCCACGCTCTTCTTTGGGAAGGCGCTTTCGATACTCCTTTAGCTTGCGCAGGGCAACATCCAGATCGCGGACGTCGCCAAGACTTCGAGCCGTCTTTTTGAAGAATTTGACATGCCTGCGGACCTGCTTTTGCCTGAGATCTTCGCCGAATAGCACATGTGCTGCACGGGCGCGTCGAGTAGCCACCCGCATGTCATGTACATATTCAATATCCTGATCGGCTCTCACGCCGGACTCGTTGAGTACCATCTCAGTCATCTGCTGTCGCCAGATGAGGCGACAGGCATCGGCCATCTGCATCTGTGGCTGGATCCCCAAACCCGCGTTGTACGCTTCGATCGATCCATCAACCTCAGCACCAAGAGGCTGGGCCGCGATCGCACGTAAGCCGCTCACCAGTTTGCTCGTATGTATCGGTGACAATTCAATGCACGATTCGAGCCACTGGAGAAGCGTTCGAAATTTCGCCTCTTCATTCAAGTCGACGAGTTCAAGCTCGATTTCCAAAAACTGGACTAATCCGTGATTGCCGACCGGTGTCGTCCAGTTGCGCTCTTCTTCGTCTTTGACTTCGCCCTTGATTACGCGTTCGACGTCGTCGTCTTCGCTCACCGCTACCTGGTCAATCGACAGTTCAACTACTGGTGAGTCGGAAGCTCGATCATGAATCCACTGTTTGTGGCGAGTTTGACGTATATGGCAGATCGGCCGCAACTTGGGCTTCTTGCCGGCGATCGCCTCGACAATGCGTCGGATCGCTTCATGCCAGTCTTGCTGGTCGGGTATCAGCCTGCCCGTCGAGTCTGCTGCGACAGGCTCTTCAATCTCCAGTCGGTCTTGAATATGCCCGCCATGCAGGTTCTCCAAAGATTTGAGCGTAAGTAGATGCTTGCCGGCCTGCCAGCGAATGCGCAAGGTGTAGCCGTGGCGTAGCAGGCGAGTGTCCCGCGTATCGACATACACATCAGCCACTGCGACGACGCGTGAATCACCCACCGAGAATCCATCGGGAAGTTTGGGCGTGTCGATGAGAGCTTGCACGTCTTCGTGCTTGGCGAGCGTGTACTTTGCCTCAAGTTCGCGCGGGAATTCAGCTTGCATGTGCACTGCTCTGCTTCTTGATTGTCCGGAAATGCAACGAAGGAATCCAGTGAAACGAGTTGGAAAAATCGGAACCATCCTACCTTCGATTCCCAATAGTATCATAGTTGGGGACCTGAGGAAACGCCACTTGAACCGCTTGTGAAATATCGCGCGGACAGAAGTTAAATTGTCCATGTCCAATGCCCTATGATAAACTAGCCACAATTTCATTTGAACAATCTACGACCGGATTACAGGTCGTGATATGACTCCCTCAAAGTACAGGTTTGGAGGTTGCGATGGTCTCTCCGAAAAGGGTCCACATCACCTGGATCATCGGCTCATTGTTGATCCTCAGTATTGGTTTGGCCGGTTGTGCACCTGATGCCACAGCAGAGATTATTTCGCCGGAATTGGGCGAACGGTTGATCGCTGCCGAAATGGAGAGTGCGGTGGAGGCGGTCCCGGAAGATGAGGTGGCAGCGACACTTGCCGATCTCTCCGATGAGGAGATCTTCGCAGGCCTGTCTGATGAATTGATGACAGCCTTGGGTGAGTCGGACCCGTCCAATGGCGAAACGTTGGCCTTGGTGAACGGCTGCATTGGCTGCCACGCGCTTGACCCAGAGGCGACGATGACCGGACCGACTTGGTATAACGTCGGCAACACGGCCGTCGGTCGTATCGAGGGTATGAGCCCGGCAACCTACATCCACAACAGTATTGTTGCGACCAACGACTACATCGTGCCGGGTTATCCCCAGGGCGTTATGCCCCAGAACTATGGCGAGACGCTCAGCATCGATGATCAGGCTGACCTGGTCGCCTATTTGCTTTCGCAGCAGCAGGCCACAACTGCCGAGTGAGAGTCATCGACGTCATTCCAGAGGGTTCTATTTTGAATAGTCCCTCAAGTTAGAAATCAGAAAGCATGTGGCGGGTGATTGCACCCGCCACATGCTTTTTCGCCTTCAAGTACGCCTGTCCGTGCAAGTTGCAGAGCACTTTAGCGGCTTTCGCAACCAACTCTGTTTGGTGCTATAATTTTTGCCATGGTGCAGGATCAGTTCGCTCCCGATGAACAGAATAGCCCCGAGCGCAGATGTCCAAATTGTGGCACGCGTGTCGCACAGGATGCTGAGACATGTTTTCGATGCGGCAATGATCTGCGTGTTCAACCTCGTCGAACCCGCCGTGTTTCGTGGGTAGATGCTGTGCTTGTCTTGGCCGTGCTGGCCGTCCTCCTCTTCTGGTGGCAGATAGGTGGGCAGCCGCGCGCTGAAGAGGCACGTGATCCTGCCATCTCCGATATCCTGCCTACCAACGTTCCGTTGCTGGCCCCGTCTCCCACGCCGACCATCACGCCGGTACCGGAACCGACCGCCACGCCGATCTTGCCTGAACAGGTTTTTCTAACCCACGACGTCGCATCGGGCGAAACGCTCTTGTCGATAGCCGGCATCTACGGCGTCACCGTTGAAGACATCCAGCGTGCCAATAACCTGGAAGACGTACTCATCCGGGTCGGCGACGAATTGATCATCCCGGTCCTTCGTGAAGGGTTGGAGGCGTCGGATATACCGATCGCCGATCAATTTACCTACAAGGTTAAAGAAGGGGATACGATTGTCACCATCGCCACGCTTTTCGGCAGTACGATTCAGGATATCCTTGAGGCCAACGGCTTGTCGGCTACTGATATCATTCGACCGGATGATGAACTCACGGTGCCGGTACGCGGCGTACCCGATGAGGTAATCAATGGCGAGGCGCAGCCGGACGCCGAAGCGACTGGCTCGGCAACCGGACCGTCTGCATTGGCGTCCAACGACGTCGACGGCACAATCTACATTGAACCGCGATTGACCGGGCCTGCCAATCGAGCGACGATATCGCGGGAGGAGCCTGTCCTGCTGCGCTGGGTCAGCGTCGACTTGCTGGCCCCCAATGAGTGGTATGTTTTGTTGATCTACCCCAATGAAGGCACCGCACAGGTCTTACCAACCATCTGGACCAAGGGAACCAGCTATCGCCTGGACACAGAATTTGCGCCTGAAGAGGGTCAAAGCGCTGGGTATACTTGGTTGGTTTCCGTGGTGCGCGTCAACCCGATGCCTGATGGTCGGCGAGAACTAGAGGCCGCCAGTCCTCCAAGCCTGACTCGCACCTTCGTCTGGGAGTGAATCTCGTCGTCGCCTGTCGAGTTTTTCATTTGACAGGCATTGTCCTCCTTGATATTCTGTATTAATCCCACGGAAAAATTAATTCGGGCGGTTCCTTTGTTTTGCTGCCCGCTTGATGCCACTCACGTTCAGGAATCATGATCAAGGAATGGGCTCTTTGGCATACCGATCGCAGAGTGCACGCAATGCTCTTACTGTCAGAGCACACAATCGCCGTCTTTTATTGTTACAGCTTCTGCGACGGCAACCCATCTCCCGTATCCGCCTTTCCCGCGAGATCGGCCTGTCGACCACCACTGTGACCAATCTGATTAGCGACTTGATGGCAGACGGACATGTCGAAGAAGTGGGCACTGACATCGAAGCGTTGACCAGCGGTGCAGGTCGACCGCCATTGGCGCTCTGCCTTGTGCCCGAGAGCGCCTATTGCCTTGGCCTCCATGTAGGCGTCCGTTGGATGCGCGTGGCGCTCTGTGATCTGGGTGGGGATATCCTGGATTCGGCAGTCCTCGACGTGAATGGCGCTCAGGATGCGTCGGGCAACCTGTTGCGTGCTGCCGACGCTGCCATGGCTTTAGCGGAGGCGCATGGGCTACGCTATGATTCGTCAGTCGGGCCGATTGTTGGCGCCGAAACCGAATTTCATGGCATAGAAAATGCCGATCACCCCAAAAGTCCACGCCTCATGGGCATGGGCGTCGGCGCGTCCGGGCTTGTCGATGTACATGCCGGCGTCAACCTGATTGCCCCCAACTTGAAGTGGCATGATGTGCCGATCCCCCAACTTCTTGGGGATCACTGTGGCCTCCCGGTTGCTGTTGATAACAATGTCCGCTGCATGGCATTGTCGGAAAGTATGTACGGTGCAGGCCAAAGTGTACGAGCGCTGGCCTTCGTCTATGCGCGTATCGGCGTTGGTGCGGGCCTCGTTGTGGATGGACATGTCTACCACGGTGCAGGGTATGGGGCCGGTGAAATTGGCCACTGGGTCGTTTCCAGTACGCATGATGATGACTCGGGTGCGCCAGTGACCTTGGAAGATCTGATCTCGGAACGAGAGATCGTCAAACGAGCGGAGGCGAGGGACCCGAAGCCATTGGCCGGCGCACCACGCCCCATTCAGGCGATCTTCCAGGCCGCTCGCGATGGTCATCAGCGCTACCGGCATCTGTTGGACGAGGTTGCCTACTTCACAGGCGTCGCCCTTGCCAACCTGGTCGATGTGCTCAATCCTGAATTGATCCTGCTTGGCGGGTTGCTGGAAGAAGGGTATGATCTATTGCATGAACCGATTGCCGACACAATGCGCCGCTTTGCGTTTGCCGGTCTCGGCAAGCAAGTGGACATTTTGCCGGCGACGTTCGGCGCTCACTCTGGGGAGATCGGCGCCGCTGTTTTGGCATTTGACGAGTTTTTCTACGGACGGCGTCCGGTCGTCAATGGTGGAAGGTTATAGAATCGGCTCTTCGGGAATCCGCGTGGTCAGTCCGTGAAGCGTGGCAAATGAAACGTAAGGACGTCCGGGTTGGATTTCACGTTTCACGCTTCACGCTTTCTATCAATCCTGCGGTTTCCAAATGAGCCACAAAACCCACTGATCAAGGGAGAATTTCAAATGAGCAAGGTCCGTGTAACCGTGTGGAATGAGTACCGTCACGAGCGCGAGAAAGAGTCGATCGCCGCCATCTATCCTGACGGCATCCATATGGCGATTGCCGAAGGCCTGCGTGAAGCCGGGTACGATGTCGACACTGCCACACTTGACGAGCCCGAACATGGGTTGACCGAAGAGGTCCTGGCTCAGACCGATGTGCTGACGTGGTGGGGGCACAAGGCTCACGGTGAGGTGAGCGACGAGATTGTGGAACGAGTGCAGAAACGAGTCTGGGAAGGTATGGGGCTGATCGTCCTTCATTCGGGCCACCATTCCAAGATTTTCCGCCGCCTCATGGGTACGTCATGCAGCCTGCGTTGGCGCGAGGCCGATGAAAGCGAGCGTATCTGGGTGGTTGAACAGGGACACCCGATTGCCAAAGGATTGGGACCGTACATCGATATTCCCGAGGCGGAAATGTATGGCGAGCTCTTTGATATTCCGGCGCCCGATAGTTTGGTCTTTGTCAGTTGGTTCCAGGGCGGCAATGTCTTCCGCAGCGGATGCTGCTACCATCGAGGAAACGGCAAAGTCTTCTATTTCCGGCCCGGCCATGAGACCTATCCCATTTACTTCATGCCCGAAGTGCGCCAGGTGCTGGCCAATGCCGTCGCCTGGGCCGCCCCGGTTGACGGCCCGGTTTTTCCCTACAGCCAGGGTGCAATCCATGAGCGTGAGCCGCTGGACCCGATCCCGGTGAAACATCCGAATCGCACCCGGGTTGGTTGAGGTGAAACGGGATTGATCCGCTTCAAGGATATACCGCCCAACACGTAGGGGCAGGGCTTGTCCCTGCCCGGACTTGAGCGGATGATGGATTTGATCGGACGAAGTAAGGGCGATCTCAGAAGTAAGGGCGACCACAAGGGTCGCCCTTACGATCTATCACATAAAGGAAACCCATGGATTCAAGATTGCGCATCGGCATGATCGGCGCTGGTCGTATGGCCCACACCCATGCCGAGCATCTCACCGGGGATGAACTGGACGCCAGGATCGTGGCCGTCTTCAGCCGGACTGAGGAACATGCAAATGCAACTGCGGCAGAGTGGGGTGCGAAGCCGTACACAGACTATCGGCGCCTGCTTGACGAAAATGAGCTGGATGCCGTCTATATCTGCACGCCAACCTTTGTCCATGTTTCGATCGGCCTGGAATGTGCAGAGCGTGGTCTGCATATGTTTGTCGAGAAGCCTTTGGATCTCGATCTGGCGCTGTCGAAGCAGCTTGTGGATGCGGTTGAAGCCAGAGGGTTGGTCAATGTGACAGCCTTCCACTGGCGTTACACCGAGGCCTACGCCCGTGCTCAGGAGTTGATGCGCGATGATCCGATTGCCTTGGTCAATTTGCGCTGGTACTGGACTCGGCCACCGATGCGCTGGATGTGGGATCGCACTCAGGCCGGCGGCCAGATTGTGGATCAGAATATACATCTCATCGATCTGGGTCGAGGATCGGCCGGCGAGATCGATACCGTCTACGCCGCCTACAACCGACAGCAGGTCAACTTCGACGAAGGCTTCGACAGTTGGGACGGGTATGCCCTGACCCTGCGCTTTGTCAACGGCGCTGTGGGCAACTGCGCCGGTACGTACGGACTCTTCCCCGAGATCCAGCTTGGCCCTGTCGCCGACTTTGCCTTGCGTGATCGGCTTGTGCGCCTGACCACAGATGGTGTCACCCACTACACGCCTGTGGGCATCCAGACATGGCAGAACCGCGAACCCTTCCACCTGGGCGTCAATCGGGCCTTTGTCAATGCCGTGCGCCGCAATGACATGAGTGGTATTTCGACGCCACTGCGCTCTGGCTTCTTGACAACCGCTGCAACCTTGGCTGCCAACCACTCTGCTGAGACCGGTTCCGTGGTTGATGTGCAGTCATTCATCAATGAGCGAATATCGTCTGCACCTATTCAGGGCACATTGAACACGTAGGTGCGTGCCCTTGAGGCCGTCCTGAAGTCTCCGCTACTCTCTCATTCCAGCATGGAACCACAACTCACTATGGATCTATCCGTCGCCCTACTCTCCATCGCCCGACCCACATTTGATGTCCCGCTGGCGCAATCTGTTGCCGATGACGCCTTTGCCCTGCTGACCGACGCCGGCTTTGACGTTGTCGGCACCGGTGCAGAGCTACTCATGGACGCTGATGCAGCTGAGCGAGGAATCGATGCATTGGCTTCTGCCCAGTTCGATCTGTTGGTCATTTTTCAAGCTAGTTTTGCCGACAGCACGATGGCCATTGAGATCGCAGCCGCTGTCGGTGGTCGACGTGTGCCAGTTCTGTTGTGGGCCGTGCCCGATGAACGGGACGGCGGACGCCTGCGCCTCAATAGTCTGTGCGGTATCAATCTGGCCGGCCACACGCTGACCCGACGGGGCATGGCCTATGACTATCTGCACATGGCGGCTGCTGATCCTCAGGCATTGGGCCCGATCGAGCGACTGGCTCGCGTCGGCCGTGCGATGCGTGCGCTGCAAGGCGCGCGTATCGGGCTGATGGGCGAACATCCTGACGGTTTCGACACGTGTGAGTACAGCGTGCAGGATCTCGCTGATCTGTTTGGCGTAGAGGTACTGCCTTTCGCGCTTGACTCGCTATTGAAGGATGCCGCCGGTATACCGGCTTTGGCTCGCAAAGCTGTTGTCGACCGAGCCGCCTCACTTGCCGACAATCTTTCTGATTTGGATGCAGACGGCGTCAGCGGCACTGCTGGAGTCTACGTGGCACTGCGTCAAGCCGCTGATCGGCATGGGCTGAATGGCCTTGCCGTACGTTGCTGGCCCGAGTTCTTCACAGAACTGGGCTGTGCCGCCTGTGGAGCCATGAGCATGCTCAACGATGAGCGTTGTCCAGCCAGCTGTGAGGCCGACGTCAACGGCACCGTGACTTCCCTTCTTCTACAATCGATCAGCGGCGGTCTGGTCTTCATCAGCGACCTCGTCTCGATTGACGGCGAGAGCGACACGGGCGTGCTCTGGCATTGCGGGCTGGCCCCTGCGGGCATGGCCGACCCCGAGGCTGAGATTCTGGCGACGGTCCACAGCAATCGTCAGTTGCCGCTGTTATTCGAGTTTCCGCTGAAGCCGGGTCGTGTCACACTGGCGCGGCTGCATCGCACCGCAACCCAAGGCGCGGCCGGGGCGAGCGCATACCGGCTTGTGGTCGGCGGAGGTGAGATGCAGCGGGCTGATAAGAGCTTCACCGGCACCAGCGGCGTCATCCGCTTTGATGTCTCGGCCACTGATGTGCTGGACACGGTCATGGGTGCGGGGTTGGAGCACCACTTCAACCTTACCTATGGCGATTACCGCCAGGAGCTGCGTGATTTCGCGCGCCTGGTCGGTATTGATGTGCTGGAATTGACGTAAGATGACTCGACGTATTGAGGCATTTTGAAGATTGAATGAAAAATCGAGTAGCTAAAGATGACAAATCCGTTGGTTGCGAAACTAGGGTACGATCCCGAAGACCGTCTGGTCATTTTACATGCTGATGATGTCGGTATGTGCCACGGCAGCAACCGCGCCTACCTGGACCTCTTGCCGGTCGGCAATGTCCGCACCGGCTCTGCGATGGTCCCCTGTCCCTGGTCGCCCGAGATCTTGCGGATTGCCGCGACCCAATCTGATCTGGATCTTGGCGTCCATCTTACCCTTACCAGTGAGTGGTCCAACTATCGTTGGGGGCCGATCTCCACAAGAGATGCAGCCACCGGACTGATGGATGAGGAGGGATGTTTCTTCACCAGCGTAGAGGGATTCTGTGATGGTCTGGACATCGAAGCGGCCAAGATCGAAATGCGTGCTCAGATCGAGCGGGCTAGGGCGGCCGGCGTTGACTTCACACATCTTGATGGTCACATGGGCGCGCCGATGATTCCCGAACTGCGCGACTACTACGTCCAGTTGGGGTTTGAGTATCAGGTGCCGGTGTTGCTCTTCCGCAGCCTCGACGGGCACATGCGCACCATAGGCTATGGTGACAACGTGCAACAGGATGAGTTGAGACGCACAATTGCCTCGTTGGAGGCCAAGGGGATGCTCTTTCCGGACTGGTTTCGCATCACGCCGGTCTACGGTGGGGTAACCGGCGAACCCTCTGCCGAGGTCTACGAAGAGGTGCTGCACAACCTAAGTCCAGGTGTGACTTACTTCGCTCTGCATCCCAATGCACCCGGCGACATTGAGATGATCGGCCCGGAGAGCGCATCATGGCGGACCTTTGAACATGACTATTTTGGGTCTGAGCGGGCGACGAGGTTTCTGGCGGCGGAAGGGATCACGCCGATCGGGTATCGTGAGATCCGAGCAGCCATGCGTCGAGGGATCACGTGACGTACAGAGAACCAGTTGAAGCTGACTCGAGATCCCGCAATTGAAGCTGCGCTGCTGATTCCTCGCACGAGGGTGAATTGCATCCCATGCACGAAATCCGGTTGCACCTGCAACGGGATTCTGCTATAGTCAACAGTAGTTGAGACACACTGCAGAGAAAGGAGTGGTCCAGCCTATCCAACCATCAGCAGACAGCATTTTGCTCTCCCAACTGCAAGTCTATCGCAACGTGACTGCAACGCTCATCTATCGCGAACTCGATATCAATCGAAAACAATCACCCAAACAATCACCATAGTATCCAAGGAGGATCGATCATGGCGAGAACACGAAGTTGGCTCGTTCTGGCATTGCTGCTGGCATTGACGCTACTTCTCACCCAATGTGCGCCTGCGCCGTCGGCTCCGGCTGATGAAACCGCGCCGGCAGAGGAAGCGACCGAGGTGCCGGCAGAAGAGGCGGCTCCGGCCGCCGATGGCGAAGCAGTCGAACTGCGCATCGCTTGGTACGATGACGGCAATGAAGGCGCGGTATTGCGAGATCTGCTTGATCAGTTTGAGGCTGACAATCCGGATATCAGGATACTCATCGACACGCTGCCCTACGATCCGGGCATCCTGCAGAACCTGCCGATCCAGTTGGCCGCGGGCGAAGGTCCGGATATGGCTCGTGTCACCGACCTGGGCGGCCTTTCCCAGTACTATCTGGACCTGACGCCCTATCTGGAAGATCCGGCCTATTGGGAAGAGAACTTCGGCCCCTTCCTGACCTGGCTGCGCCCTGCAGGTGACGAGAGCAGCATCCCCGGCTTCATGACCCAGTTGACCGTGACGGGCCCTTACATCAACAAGACCCTCTTTGACCAGGCTGGCATCGAAGTTCCTACCGGCGATGTGACCTGGGAAGAGTGGGCCGACCTGACCCGCCAGGTGGCCGAAGCCACCGGCACGCCCTATGCCATGGCTATGGACCGCACCGGTCATCGCTTTGGCGGCCCGGCCATCAGTGAGGGCGCCAAGCTCTTTGACGCCGAAGGATACCCGGCGTTGGACGACGAGGGCTTCCGCACGATGGCCCAACTGCTCATCGACTGGCACGAAGACGGCACCATGATTCCCGATGTGTGGATGGGCGCCGGCGGCTCCTATGCGGCAGGGAACGAGCAGTTCATCAATGGTCAGGTCGTCATGTATATGAGCGGCTCCTGGCAGATCGGCCAGTTTGACGAAAAGATCGGCGATGCCTTTGACTGGATTGCCGTACCCAATCCCTGCGGCCCGGCCGCCTGCACCGGCATGCCCGGTGGTGCTGCCTTGGTCGCGATCGGCGACACTGAGTATCCTGAGCAGGTCGGCCGTGTGATGGACTACCTGGCACAGGAAGATGTGTTGAGCGAGTTCTATGGTCGCTCTCTCTTCGAACATGAGATTCAAATGCGGCGGATTGATGTCAACTGCCGAGTGCGCCAAATCGCTGGTGTCGTGTTCGAGCACGCCTGAGCCAAAATGGGAAAGCGATGCGGCCGTCGCGAGGTGGCCCAACGAGCCCGAACCGGAGTGAGTAAGGCTACCGGACCAATTGTGAGCTACCGTAACACCTGACGCGGCGGTGTGATCGATCGTTCCCGAACCGGCGTGCGCCACGGTGACTTCGGGTGCAGCAGCGTGAGTGATTGATCCGGAGCCAGCGTGGATGACTGCGGTCCCACTGCCCTCGTGGTCAAGCGTTCCCGAACCTGCGTGGGCGATGACCACTCCCGCGTTTGCCGAGTGAGCCAAGGCGCCCAAGCCCGAATGCGCTACGGCAGAAACACCGGCAACGTGGCTGAGTGTCCCGAACGCCGGCGTGATCGATCGTGGCGCCGGTCGCGTAGTGAGAAACGTAACCGACGCCTGAGTGATCAAGATTGTTCGCCGTGGGATTGTGGCCCACCACCTCTTGAGTGGCAACGTGAGCAAGCGTTCCACTGTGAACCAGAACTGGCAGATCGTGATCGTGCTGAGGATCGACGATCGCCGCGTTGAGTTGGCTGGCCAGGATGGAGTGTTTGTGCGCGTCATGGGTCAGACCCGAAATCGTATGTGAATGCGAAGCGTGCGTTAGCGTGGAGAAGCCGTGGCGGTGTCCCGCGCCTGAATTGGGTTCGGTGATCGCGTGGTCATGTCCCGGGTCATCGAGCTCGATCTGTTCCTCGCTCACCTCGTCGTTCTCGGCCGCATCGAAGTCGCTTCCCGATGCCGCGGGACTGGAGGAGGTCGTGTGCGTGTGACCAGGATCCGCTTCCTCGATGCCGGTCTCGGATTCATCGACCGTGACGCCGCTTAGTGCGTAGTCTGTGAATGAACCGGAGTGAGCAGCGATTGTCTCGCTGGATATCGTCGCTGAGTGAGCATTGACGACCGTGGTTTCAGTATTGGGATTGGATCCAAAGTTCAGGCCGGTGCTCTCCGGGTCCGTGGTCAGAGGCGTCGTTACGCTGCCGTGATCGTCGATATCGCTCGCTTCGTGGTCCTCAATGCAAGCCACGATTTCTGCGGCCGTATGATCCTGGATCGCATCGCACACATGGGCCGCCGTGTGATCCAGCAGCCCATTGGCGACCGTTGCGATGCTGTGATCGTCAATGCAGGCCACTACGTGTGCCGACGTGTGAGCCGACAACAGCGCCGCGATTGCGGCGCCCGCATGGTCCCCCACCGCCGCCGCGATATCACTGGGCGGATGGTCGGTGAGCACGGCCGCCACATCGGCTCCGTTGTGATCCGCGACGCAGGCGACCACCTGCGCCGACGTGTGATCCGAGAGGCCCGCGGCGACATCCGCAACGTTGTGCGGCGCGAGGGCGTTGGCGATCGCCCCGCTCGAGTGATCGTTGAGCAGCGGGATGATATCCGTTGCCATATCGTGGTCCGCGATGCAAGCCGCAATCTGAGCCGACGTGTGGTCGGTGAAAGCCGCGGCGATCTCGGCCATTTGTGTGGTTCAATGCATGCCACGATATCGCTGCTGGGGTGTGCGGCCAACATCGCGCCCAGTTGGCCGGCCGAATGGCCATTGATCAAGGCGGCAATGGCCGCGCCCGAATGACCTTGAATGCAGGCCACAACTTGGCCCGAGCTGTGATCGTTCAGCGCGTTGGCGATATCCGCGATATCGTGATCGCCGATGGCCGCGGCCAACGCCGCCGCGGAGTGCGGCGGGATGCTCGAACTGTCGCTGCCGCCGGTTGTGCCAACCGCATCGGCGCCGCCGGCGGGATCGACGTTGGTGAAGCGGGCATAGCATTTCTGGCTGGCGATTAAGAATGAGTAACCCGTTCCGGCCGGCGCGGCGTTATCCACGCCGTCCATCAAACGCCAGCCCTTGGGAATGGCGGCCTTCGCGCCAGCCCACATCCGCACCGCGCCAATCTTGGCGTCCAGATAGTCGCCCGTGCAAGTCGCGACGCCGTCGCTATCCAACAAGTAGGGCACATTCTCGCCGGCCTCGACATTAGGATCGCGATCGCCGCCGCTGCGAGGTAGATACACGTAGAACGCGTCTCCTGAAACCTCAGAAGACGTGCGCACGGGCGAACCCGTGACGGCCTTGCAGCTTACGCGCGGATCGTTGTTGTTCTTCTGCCAGGCCGCCTGGGTGCGCGCCCATCGCAGAATCCCCGCCGACTCCTGATAGGTCCACCAGTCGCCCCACGGGTCGCGCACGATCTTGATCAAGGTATCCGCATCTATCTCTTCGCCGACGTTGTACACCTTCTGGTCGGCGAGTGTCGTAGGCGAAAGCAGTCCATCTCCGCCGCGCCAAAAGATGTCCGCTCGGCCGCTGCCGGGCGTCGCGCCGTCTCGAGCCGACACGCCACAAACGCACGTCTTGGCGATGTAGCTGACCGGCGGAGCCGCGCTGCGAAAATCAGCCGCGAGCAACTGTCGGAGGTTCTGCACCTGGTGCGCAAGCCGCTGGTGATCCCGCTGCAACTTGCCGCATCGAATCCAGGTCAAACGTCAGAATCTCTTGGCCCACCGTTACCCTCGGATATCGCAGAGCAGCGAGACAGCCCCAATCGCCGCGATGACTGCCGTCGCCGAAGCGGCATCGTTGACCGTGACAGCGATGCGCACGTCCAGCATGTCGCCCGGCGCCAGAGCGGAAGCGTCGATCGTGAAGTCATTGTCCGAGAGCGTGAGGCTGTTGATGTCCTGCGCAACAGTGGTCACCAAGTCCGACCCAACGCCGCCGTCTCCGTCTGATTCTAGCGCTTCGACATCCAGCGTCGCCGCCACATCGGCCACCGTGGTTTGCATGCCGGCGCGAACGTCGCAGCTGCATGGTCTCGCCCGCGTCGAATTCGGCGGGAACTCGTAAGGCCACACGAGCGTAAAGCGTCGTCGCTCCCGCGCTCTTGAGGTCGTGAGTTTTCAGCATCGGCGACGCCGAGCCGAAGGTTCCCCCGACCAATCCCAAATCATCGCCAGCCGGCGTTCCGGGAAGCGGCGTATGCAGCGCGTCCCAGACGCGAAACTCCGTGAGCGGAACGGCGAACGCTTGCAGCGGATCCTGGGCCAGTTTGCTCCGCTGGATGGCGGCGTTGGTTTTCACGCTGCTGTCCGACACGGTATTGGCCGGCAGGTCCAGCGAACCGACCGTCAGGTGGCCGCCCAGCTGAAGGTCGCCGGGAATGCGATTAGGAGCCGCCATAGTCAGTTCAAGCCTTATAGAAAGAAGTCAGCGAACGGTTTTTCCTGGTACACGCCGTAGGTCAGATAGACCGGCTCGCCGTCGGGTGGATCCAGCGGCTGCCCGTCGCCATCCAACAGCACCGGCTCCGACAAGCGGATTGCCGGCCGCATCGACCAGCCGCCGCAATTTCGGCGCGCCCGCTGGCGGCGCCTGATAGATCTGCCCGCCGCGTCCGTCGGGATCGCCGATGTCGGCGCGGGCCGCCAGGCCGCGATCGGGCACATCCACTCGCCAGCCAAAGCGGCGATCCAATGTGCATCTCATAGTCCACGCGCCAGAAGAACACGCCGTTCTGTCGTTGGAACGAGCCGCCAATGTTCTGCATCTTCAGCTGATACTGAGAGAAGGTGGCGGAAAACGAGGGGATGTTCCTGGTGATCTGAAACCAATCGGAGTTGATGGCGTCCTGGTATTCCTCGGACTCTTCCATCGGAAAGGCGGCCATTCGTTTGGTGAGCCGCAACACCGTGCGCGAATGATCCATCTCCAGCGGCGGATCAAACACCACGCCGGCGCTGTTGCGGGGCACTTCCTCCGTGCCCACCGGGCGACGAATGAGCGCTCGGCCTCGCAGCCCGCCCCAGATCTTGGCTCGATAAACGGGGATCGTGAACTGGGCTTTGCTGATGGCGATCTCGTCGTGAAACGCCAAAGGATCGGTGGTGCGATTGCCGTCTTTGTCGAATCCTTCGGTTGGCTCGGAGCTCTCGTCGCCTTCGGCCGGCGCATAATGCAGGCTGACCTCCCACACGACGTTACTGCCATCCACGCGCCGCGGGTCGATCCGATCGCAGAAGGCGTTCACTTGCACGTCGTTGCCGTACGCGTAGCTGTAATCCAGGAACGGCAGACTGGGCGAATCGCGAAAGTGGTCAATGATTACCTGTGGGCCATCGCGCGGATCATTAGTCACAGCGCGATAGACGGCCGTGAACTCCCGCTCGTCGCCGCTTTTGGCGAGTCCCGTGGCGCCGTTCCAGTGCAGCGTGACGGCGATGACCGACATTACAAGGTTACCTTCTTGTTAATAATCGCCTCTTGATCGCGCTCGGCTTCCACCAAACGGCGAGCGTCGTGTTCGATGCGCATCAAGACTTCGATCTGTTTGCGGCGTTGCTGTTCAGCCCGTCGGGAGGTCTCGGTCGCGGCGCGGCCGGCTTGGATGGCCGAAAAACCAGCCGTGCTTTGCCGCGTCACCGCCCCGACTTGGATTTGCCTGAGCGATTGAAACTCATCGTTGGCCAACGCCGCTTCTCGCAGCTGCTGGTCGGCCTTGGCGACGGCCCGGCGATACGTTTCCCAGGAGATGGCCCCGGCTCGAACCAGATCGTTGAGCTCCCGCACGCGATCGTCAAACACTTCCAGGGGTTTGCGCATCTCTTCGGTGATGCGCCGGCCGCGCTCTTCGAGCTCTTTGGCTTTGTCGCTTGCCAGTTCAAAGGCGTCGCCCAACTCGGCGACGGAGTGTTCGGCGCCTTCGACGGCGTCTTGAACGCCACTCGCTGCGCTGGCGGCTTGCTTGACGGCCTGATTCGGCCTGCAAGTTGACATCGGCCATGGCGCGACACGCCGTAGACCGCCCCGGCGGCGACCAAGGCGCTGGCCGCAATCGTGGCCCAGCCTTGCGGTCCCATAAACGCCAGGGCCGTGATCTGCGCCGTGGTCATGGCGCGAATCGCCAGGATGATCGCGCGAATCGCCGCCACGACGCGCGGGATAATGGCCACCGCCAGGCTGAACACGCCGGCGAAGGCCGCGACCTTGACGATGTTGCGCGCCGTCTGGCCTTCCAGGCTGGTGAGCGAATCGATGAGCCGGTTGATCGCTCGGCCAATCGCCTCCAGCAACGGGCCGCCGACCTGGATGGCGAAGATCTCCAACAGCGACTTCAAGCGATTCACGGCCCGCGTGAACTGCGGCAGTTGTTTGGAGGCGATCTCGCCGGTGGTTCCCGCGGCGGCGCAAGCGACTCTTCATAGCGGCGGATCTTGTCGGAAGTTCCCAACAGCGTCTGAATGAAGATCACCGACTTGTCCGAAAATCCCAGCTCCAGCAGTTTCGCTTTCTTGGCGGCGTCGCTCAGGCCCGCGAGCATTCGCTCCACGTCGCCAATGATGTCGGCCAGGTTGCGCATCTTGCCCGAGGCGTCGAACACGGCGACTTGCGCATCGGCAAACGCCTGCGCGTTGTTGAGGGCTTTGGTTTGTAGATCGCGCAGCACGATCCCCAGCGCCGTACCGGCTTCGGCGCCTTTCACGCCCTGATCGGCAAACGCCGGCCAGCGCCGCCACGCCCTCTTCGATGTCCTTGCCCACAATCTTGAGCGACGCACCGGCTTTGTTGGTCAGCGATTCACTGAACTGCTGCACGCTGGCGTTGGCCAGGGTGTTGGCTTTCACCAACACATCGGTCACGCGCGTGCAGGTTGGCCAGGTTCTGCTGCGCATCGGCCACCGACAGGCCGAGGGCCGACTGGGCGTCCGTGGCCAGGTCGGTAGCCAGCGACAGATCGAACATCCCGGCTTGCGCGAACTTGGCCACCTGCGGCAAGGCGGCGATCGCTTGCGCCGCATCCAGACCGGCGGAAGCCAGGAAGAAGTAAGCCTCCGACGCTTCCTTGGCGGAGAACTTCGTTTGAAAGGCGACTTGCTTAGCCGTTTGCTCGAGCGAGCGTCGCATGGCGTCGGACAAGTCGCCCATGATGGCCGTGCTGGAAGCCATCGACTGTTCAAACGCTTCGGCGGAGCGAGCAAACCCAAGCAATGCGGCCGTCGCCGCCACCGGGGCCAGGAATGCGGTGAGCGAACGCAGACTGCGGGTCAACAGCGCGACATTC
This sequence comes from uncultured Chloroflexia bacterium, assembly GCA_963848115.1. Classification (GTDB taxonomy): domain Bacteria; phylum Chloroflexota; class Anaerolineae; order Caldilineales; family Caldilineaceae; genus JAWKOK01. The sequence goes on from CAWKCP010000028.1 coordinate 197,503, forward strand.
TTATTGGCGGCCAGCGTCGTCTTGCCGAAACGCGTCAGACTATGGCCGGCCTGCTGGAAGTCGCGTCGCAGGGTCGCCGTTTGTGCTCCCAGGTGAATGTTCAGTTTGGCGATCGTTTGCGCCACGGCTGGCCTCAACAAGCTCTTCGATGGTACGTGTCAGTTGGTATCGCCCGTCGATTCCAGCAGCCAGCGCCCGGTCAAATTCCTGCTGGAATCGCAGCACGCGTCTCCGCATCGTCCCAACCATCATTGGCCTCGAAGTATGGCCACAGCGGCGAGGGAGATCTGCGATTCGCTCATAAGCTCGCCAAGGCCGGAGCACTGCGTCGATCAACACGGCGTTGCGCAGGTCCTGCCGCTCTTCTCCCCACGGCTGACGCTCGTAATAGGCCATCCACTCGTACAGATCCTCCAGCTCTAACAGCGGCAGCAGGTACTTCGGGTGCGGAAAACCTAGGGCTCGGCAGAGGCTGAAGCAGAACTCCCAGTCGGGGCTTTGCGCGAGTTTTTTTTCGCGCTCTCCACCGCCTCGTCATCCACAAAGCCGTTGAGCTTCAGCGCCGCCTGGCCCAACTGGGTCAACACGCCCAGGTCCTGCTCTTTGAGGAACTCTTTGCCTTCGGCCGTGAGCAGCTCCCGCTCGCCGTGGTCACTGACAATCGAGTTGGCCAACAGCAACACGTAGAACTCGACCAGGTCTTCATCCGGGCCGGATACCCTGCTCGTTCTTTTCCACAGCTCTGGTACTGCCGGCCCAGCGCCACGCCGGCCGCCGCGCCCATCCGCTGCGAGGCGCACGCTGCCGCCCCAGGCTTCGACTTTCACATCCACATGCGCGGGCCTGGCGCCGGCATGCTGTTTGATTTGCTTGAAATCCAAAATCGCCATGAGACGTTTCGCTCCTACGTGCGGGTAATCGCTCCGGTGCGCTGCACCGTGATCTGCCGACTGATAATGTTGCCCGGTTCAATCTGCTCGGGCGCCAGCGCCGAAACAAATCCTTCAAACTCGTCGGTGACCGGCGTGGCGAAGGGGTACACGATTTGCCAGTCAACCTTGGCCTTGCTGGCGAACAGCGTGTCCATGATCTCGTGGTTCGTATCGCCCGGATGCCAGAACTGGGTGAACGATAGCTCGCTGGCTTCTTCGATACCCGCTTCGTTCACCGCCAGGTCATCCTCCAGCGCCGTGCCGTCCACCAGCGCTCGACTGCGGGGCGGCGGCGTGATGGATCGCGTCAGGCCCGACCGTTGTGAAACTGGCGTCGCCGTCGTCATCGACTTTCACCAAGGCCCCCAGGCCCACTTGTTTGGTTGCCACCTGCCGTGATTCCTTTCCTTAACGAGGAATGATCTCAACGCTGAGCGAGGGAACATGGAGTCCCTCTTCGCTCATGACGCTACGCGGGATGTAATCATCATCGTGATCCTGGACAAACACGGCCTGCGCCTGCGCCTTGGCCGAATGAATCGCTATAGGCGGCGCGATCACCCAGTCGCGCCTTGACCAGTTCGGCCAGGTCCAATGCCTGGTCGATGTCGTCGCTGACGCACTCCAGGTCAAACAAATGGCGAAACGGCTCGGCCGAGTTGGCTTCGTCGGTCGTGTGTTCGTCCTGCGTGCCGCGACGGAAGTAAGAAATGAACGGGAAGGCCTCGTCCTGCGGCACCTTGTTTTGATGGATTCGCTCCGCGGCAAGCTGAAAACTGATCGCCGGATCGGCCAGCAGGTACGTCCGCAAGTTCTTACCTACGTCGCTCATAGTTTGGCGGCCTCCGCCGTGACTTCCGTTGCCAGTTTTTCTCGGAATCGCAAAGCGGCCGTCGCCGTTTGCGAGCGGGCCGCACGGTCCATGAACTTCGCCCCGCGCATGCCCGGATGCGCGACCCGTCGGCGAATCACCAGCGCACCGCCATCGCCTGCAAACGCCAACACTGGATAGGCGAGCGTGATGTTCTGGCGCCCGCGGATCGCATGAGGCTTGGTGCGGCTTTCCACCAGGTGGACCGGGACCAGGTCGCCGCGTCCCGAGATGCCGCCCTTTCTTGCCCGTGGAGCCGACGCCTTTGCCGCCGTTGTCCACTCGCTGCCCAATCACCGAGAGCACCACGCCGCTGCCGCCGTATTGTTTGATTTTCTGCGTGATAGAGCGTTTGAGCGTGCCGTTGCCCACCGGCGCCTGCTGGCGGGCCGACTTGACGATCGGTGCTCCGCCGGCGCGCACGGCTTTACGCACGGCTCGCGAGCGGATGCGCCGATCGAGCGAATCGAGTTTCGCCAAAGCGGAAGTGAGTCCCTCCAGCCGCATCGTGACCGCCGTCATCTACTTGTCCTCCGCACAGAGCAGAGATCCACTCGACGTTTTCTTCGTTGACGTTGGTCACCAGTCCGACATTGAGTCGCCGCGAGCGAAACACCAGGTAATGCTGCTCGGTCAGATCAAGCGTGGGATTGAACCGCAGCTCGACCCGATAGCGGGCTCGCGCGAACACCTGTCGCGCTTGGACCAGTTCCTCGCCGCCGAGGGCCGTGATCGCGGCGGGAACTTCGGTGGCCACAATTTCGTCCTCGCCTGTGCGCTGCCCGCGGCGCCCAGCGACGTCGAAGGTCGCTTGATCGTGACGCGATGCCGATACTTGCCGGCCTGCACCCGATGTTTCATGCGTACGACACTTGCCTCCCTGCATTGTGGATCAGTGCATCGAGCGACAGGGCATGATCGCGGCTCACCGCGCCCGTCAGAAACGCCTCGCGGTTGGCGTGCCAATAGCCGGCCAACATCAAGATGGCCTGGCGGTAGACGATGGGCGTCTCCCCCAGCACATGTACGCCGCTGCCGGCGTCCGTGATCTCGACCGGCGATCCGCCGTAGAGCGTTGCGAGCTGAATCGTCGTCTCGGTGGCGTTCACCACATAGTACGGCTGCACGTGCAGTCCTCCAGGAAGCTGGCCGCCGTAGTTGCGCAGGAAAACTAGATCGCCGTCGCGATACCGTCCGCTGGAGGGAGACAACGTATTGGCGACCGGATCCGCCGTCACCGGATCGCCGTAGCCGGCCACAAACGTCACTTGCACGGCGCGGGACACATCCGCGGTCGCAGGCCAGTCGGTTCCCAACGCCGGCGTGATCGTGGCGGGCCGGCTGTCTTGATCCACACGGTAATCCGATTCCGATAAGACTTGCTCCGCGCCATCGGCGTCAACGTATCGCACCTCGACAACGCGCTGCAGCGGCGGACGCTCGAGGCGAATCACCCGCTCAAAAGCCGGTAGCGACTGTCGCCACGAGGAGGCGATCAAACACACCCGCGCTTCGTCCTCCACGTATCGACGCGCAGCGGGAATCAGCTGACGCTCGAGAAAATCGTCCTCGTCGTCGTGATCGATTTGCAGGTGCTTCTTGAGGAGCTCAACCGAAACCGGCTCCACGGCCGGTTCGGTTAAGCGGACAAGAGCACCACTGGGTCGCGACACGTCTAGGCTCCATCTAAGCGTCATCGACGTAGGGCTGGACGGCCGCCGCAATCAAGTCCGCGGTCTCCTTGCCGATGCCGCGGATCGTGGTCATGCCGCCGTGCTCTCGCTGGTAGTCGAGCACTGCAGCGACCGTTTCCAGCTTGGCGGCCACCAGCAACTGCTTGACTCGATCGGGCAGCTGCAAATCGAACACGTGGACATCGTCTTCCACTTCGAGAGTGACATCGGGCGGTTTGTCCACGGTCTCGATTCGCGGCGGGGCCGGGGCTTTCTGGACCTTTCCGTTCGAGTCAATCGGTTCGACAACGCCCCGCTCCACCAGGTCGTCGACTTCCTCTTGTTCAAAGCCGGCTATCTCGCCCGGATTGTAGGGCAACATCTTCTTCAGCAGCCGGCAGGCGATCTTTGCCATGGGATTTGCTCCTTACGAGGTTTGCTTACGACGCCCTTACTGCGGCAGCACTGACCCGCCGCCGAAGACGGCCGCGCCTTGCAGGTTGGCCGTGTCGGTGGCGGTGGCCGACAACTCGGGCGTGACCTGGCAGCGGACATAGCGCCGATACTTCGTGAGATCGACGCCCATCCGCGCGACGCCCCGCTCGGTGCTGCCGCCGGTTCCGCCCGTTAAAGTCAACAGCGTCGCGGGCGTCGTGATGTCGGCCCACGTCGAACCGTCGGCGCTGTCCTGCAGATTGCCAGTTACCGTGAGCGTCTTGTCTTCGGCCAAGACGGCTTTGGCGACGATTTGAAAATCGACCGAATTGAACTTGGTCGGCAGCGCATTCTGATCGATCGTCACGCCATCGACTTCCGTGCCATCGCCCGCGCCGCCAGCGGTGGCGCGACTGGATCCAAAGCGGCCGCGGGATAGATCTCGGCCTTGATGTCTTTACCCAGACTGCTGATCATCTTCGTATCTCCGACTCAAGTAGATTCATGTTCTGCCAACGAGATCACGATGGAGCTACGCGCCCCACTTCACGCCGGTCAGTACTGCGGCCGCTTCGTTGTGCCGCATGATCAGGTCGTGATTGGCAATCACACGCACCACGGTTTGATCCAGCGAGAACGCGGCCTGCACGTTGGAGCCGTCGTGATAGGCCGCGACGCTTGACGCTTCCAACTCGAATCGCGGATCTTCGGCGATCACGACATCGGCGAAGTTGACAAAGTAGATTTCACTTTCGTCAGATCCAGAACCCAAGTTCACAGGAATTTGTGTCGTCGTGCTGTAGGGATAGCCCTTTCAACAGGCCCCGTTCCATTTCCGGAAAGGCCTTGTTGCCGTTGCCGTCCCGCAGCGTGGTCAGGTAGTTCCACGTGCGCGGCGAGAACAGCCAGCCCGGGTTGTCGAGCATCACGTTGCTGTCCATCAGGGCCAGCATCAACTTGCCCAGGTCCAGGTCAACGTTCTGCAGATTGATCGTGCCGTTGGCGGCGATCACGTTGCTCGAGGCGGCCCAATAGCGAAGACCCTTGGGCGCGTTCCGCCGCCGTCGCTGCGGATGAAGGCCGCATCTTCCGCCTGCGCCATGGCCCGCAACAGATCGTTGCGCACCATCGTGTCGGCGCTGGGCGAAGCGAATCGCAGCAAGTCATTGGAAACCGGCACCAGCGAGACCAGTTTCCGGGCCGTCGCCTTCACTTGGCCGCCAGTCAGTTGCGAGGGCGGAATGTTGGTGCTTTCGCCGATGTAGTTGGCCGTCGCGCCGCCGGTGAGTTTCGGCAACGTCAGACTACCGTTGACCAGCGGAGCCTCCGAAGGACCCATCCGCCGCACCACGGAGCGCGGCCGCAACAGCTCGATCAGCTCCGGCACATAGTTGGGCGGCACAACAAAACCGCCCGTTTCAAAGTCGCCGGCCTCCATGGCCAGCGCCACGCGTTCATCGCCCAGCGTGTCACGGGCGAAGCGAATGCCTCGATCGAGATCGCCTTTGCTGGCCGCCACCGCGCGAATCATGCGGCTGATGGCGATCCCGCGCTGATCGTGGTGCCCCATCCGCACGAAACCCGGAGCGGGATCCGATTGTGGTTGGCCCAGACTGTGATCCTCCGGAGTGGCGGCTTGCCTGACGGCAACGTCTCGTTCCTCTTCCACACCTTCGTCTTGATCGGCGGCGCCGCCGTGGAAGGCGGCGCACGACGTCCGGCCGACTCTTTGAGCTTCGCGTTTCTCGCCTCTTGACGAGCACGACGCTCCGCATCGGCCGCTCGACGTTCGAGCTCCGCGGAGACTTCCTTCTCCCGAACTTCCAGCGCGTCGAACGTTTCCCGCTGCTCGTCGGTCAGCGAGCCGTTCTGCTCCTGGTCCGCCGTGTCCAGGATCTCGTCCAAATGCGTCGACAGCCCCTTGCGGTAGGACGTCGACATTCGTCGGTAAGCAGGCCCAGATTGGCTTCGCCGAGCTCCTGCAAATTGATTTCCATTTCGACTCATCTCCTTGTCTCGCCGATGAGCCGCCAACAAAAAACGCCCATGCGCAGCGGCGGCTATCGGCAAACTTTCGTAGGTGAAAGATGCCAGACAGTCCGCGTGCCGCGCATGGGCGCTGGCTTTGGATCCGTCGTTCCTGCTTGCGGATGGTGAGTGCATGGGCACGCCGCAAATAGGCTTTGCTTTTGAGTTGTTATTGGAATCTAGCGATTCCTTGAATCGTGTAGCGAATTTCACGGCCATCAATGCTCCGTAGGTTTCACACGTCTCCGACGCAGCTTCCGCGATTCAGTCGTGCTGATTTGCTGTTGGTTATCTTGGCGGTTTATCAGGGAGCCAACGACCTGGCCGAGCGTGGCGATGCCATCGGCCAAGCCAACGGCGACCGCTTGCTTGGCGCTGAGCATCCGGCCTTCGCCGAAGTGCTTCGCACCGTATCAGCGACAACGCCCCGATGACTCGCAACGGCCTGGACAAACTCTTCGTAGATTTCGTCGATCACTTGTTGTGCATGCTGCTGGGCTTCGTCGGTCAGCGGTTCGTAGATGTTCCGTTCCGCTTTGGCTTCTGGACGTCGGATGACCGTATTTTCAATGCCCGCGTCCTCAAACGCTTGGCTCATTTCGCTGTGGACCATCACGGCGCCGATCGAACCCGCCTCGCCGCTGGGCGTGATCACGAATCGCTCGGCCGCCGTGGCCAGCCACAGTGCGCCGCTGGCGGCCAGGCTGTTGGCGATCGCCACGATGTTGCCCTCGCCCTTGGCGCCGCGGGCCTCGTAGATCTCCCGCCCGAGTTCCGGAATGCCCGGATATGTTCCGCCTGGACTGTCGACCTCAATGACGATCGCCCGCACATCCGGATCGCTGACGGCCATCTGGAACTGGCGCGAAAACACTTCCGTCGAAGTGCCGCCAACGAGCCAACCCATCAGGCTTGTGCGCTGCTCAATCACTCCGCGAAGCGAAAGCAGCGCCACGCCGTCGCGGACTTGGAGACCCACGCGATCAAGTTGTCTTACGTTTTCCCTCACGTTCTGCTTGGTTGACATCTAGCTCACTCAAGCCGGTTCTGGACTGCGGCGACGTGCGCAGCGATCCGATCCGTCGGCATCAGCCAGGTGGAGCTGAAGAGCCCGGCAAGCGGCATGGCGCTAATCATCCTCGATGTCTCCTAATCATCCGCCGTTTCCCAGCGGCTCGAGCTCGATCGTTCGCTGATCCCAACTGGACGTGCAGGCGGCGATGCGGTCGGCCACTTCATCCGCCTGACACTCGGACGCCTCGAGCAGTTGTCGGCGTGATTCCGCCACGTGGCGCGCGCAAGCAGGCTGACAAATGCTTCGGCTGAGCCGGCCATTCCCATGACAGCCAGGCAACCTTCGACGGCCGGCTGGATCGCTTCACATAGTTTCGGCTCGAATTGTTCGTAGTAATGGTCCATCCTCGTCACAAACCGCTCGGGCTGACTTTGGCGATCCGTCGCACAGCGACAATCTCATGATGGATCATGCGGGCGGCGTCTTTGGCCAGTATTTGCTGGAACTTCAATAGAGCTATCTCCCGAAGGCTCTCGCATTGGGCAACGGCGGCTCCGTCCGTTCCCGCTCGCGCTCGATCTGTTCGTCGTAGCACCTGTCGCAGGGATTGGATCGCCGTTTCCGTCACATCAGCTCCTTCTCTGTTGTCCCATCTTCTGTTCCTCGCTGCGCTCGCCCGCTCGGCCACGTCCTCGACCTTGCCCAGGTTCAGCGGCACGTAGTAGTGACGGCCCTTGCCATCAGGCAGCGGATTGTCGTTGTCCTGGGCTCGCCACTCGTCGTCCGACAGCGCCCCGTGCATGAACTTGATCTGGTTCGTCTCGGCCTGCGTCTTCGGGATCGCCCCGCAACAGGGCGTTCATCACGAACTCCACGAGGAAGGGCGAATCCAGCCGATCACCTGCCGATTGATCGGCCCGCTCCCAGCGGACGGCCCAGGGCCGCACGCTGAGCATGATGAAGTGCTTGAGCTGGGCTTCGACCGTCGGGAACTTGCTGTCGGAAAGTCCTGCAGGATCGCCGGCGAGACGCCGTACCACTGGGCGAGACACCGTCGTGTTGAAACTGCCGCGTGGCGATGAACTGGGCCTGGTCGGGACTGACGCCGATGTCCTTGTACTTCATCCCCTCCCAAAGACGGCGATGTTCTGCCAGTTGCCTTCGCCCGCATGGACCTCGTTCCACTCGCGGCGGATGTTGGCGCGGATCTGTGGATCCTTGATGTGCCCCGGATGCTCAAGCACGCCCGGCGGCCGGGCGCCGGAGCCGAAGAACGAAGCCCCGTATCTTCTCGGTCGCGATGCCCAGGCCGATCGACTCGGCCGCGTGGCGGATAACGCCCGGGGCCAAGATGCCGTCGTGGCTATGCGTGCCGACCACGTTGAGCATGTCGCGCCGCGGGATCACGTAGTAGCCGCCGCTCGTCCGCCGGCACGTGATACTCGAGTTCTCCCGCGCTAGAACTGCCCGCCGCGACGTTGTCGCCCCTGTTCGCCAGGCTTTGACGCGCGAGTTGTGGATCGGCCACAGGGCGATCGCCTCGCCGCCACGGTTCCGCTCAATCTCCGCAAAGGCGTTGCCTTGGTTGACCAGCCGGGCCGTTTGCAGCTCGTAGAACGTCATCGCGTCCATGTCCGGGTTCGGCTCGTCGTGCAGCATCCGGTAGAGCCGCGTTCCTTTCGCCCGCACTGCGGGCTGCGTCGCTGACCTGCTCGTATACCACCGCCGGCAGGCTGGCCATAGTCTCGGCAATCGCTCGCGTGGCCGCCCAGACGGCCGAGTAGTTCAAAGCGCTTTGGTTGTCGACCTTCACCTTGGAGGCGAGCTGACGCGCCGCGCCGGTCCACCACCAGCTCTCCCCGGCGCTGGTGATGTCCTCCACCTGCGAAGCCTGCGCAAACCAATCCAATACGCTCACCGGCTGCTCCTGGGCGTATGGGCCATCCGTAACACCTTGGGAGCCAGCACCAACGTCAGTCCCAGCGTTCCTCCGACAACAAGGCCCAGCGAAATATTGATCAGCAGGCACCCGACAACGATGGCCGCGATCGAAGGCGCGAGGATCGCCAGGTCGAGCGCCGTTCGTGGGTTTCGCTTCAACCAATTGCCGACAGTTTTCACAGTCTCAGGTTTCCGTACGTGGCGTAGACGCTCTCGGGCTCCGCGGTCATCGCCCGGGACAGGGCCATGATCAGCGCCACAATGGCGTCGATTCGTTCGTTGGATTTGGCCTTACTGGGTTTGATGTTGCCGGCTGCATCCTGCTCGACGGTGACGTTGCCGGCGCACCATCGCAACACCGGATGCCCGCCGTGGCGGAGTTTGCCATCGATCACCAGCCGCTCCAGCTGCTTGGCCGGTCCGCTCATGTCGCGATAGCCTTGGCCGAACGGCGTCATTTGAAACCCATCACCTTCGAGCTGCGTGATCAGATGCTGCGCGTTCCAGCGGTCCACGGCGATCTCGCGGATGGGATACTGCCGGGCGAGTTCATTGATCCGCTGGCGAAGAAGGTCGTAATCAACGACATCGCCCTCGGTCATTTCGAGCTGCCCCCGCCTCGACCAGGCCGTGTAAGGCACGCGATCGCGCCGCTCGCGCAGATGGGCGTTTTCCGCCGGAACCCAACAATAAGGCAACACGAAGTACATGCCGTCGCTGTTGGGAAACACCAATGTCAAAGCCGTTAAATCGGTGGTGGTGCTCAGGTCCAAACCCGCCCAACACTCGCGGCCCGACAGATCCGGCAGCGGCTCGGCGCCCTGATCCCACCGATCCATATTCAGCCAGCGCACGTCCTGTTCGGTCCACTGGTTCAGATGCAGCCGCCGGAATGTGTTTTCGTAAGCCGGAGAATCTTTGGCTCGCTGGCATTCCCGCTTGAGGTAATCCAGGTTGATCGAGACGCCCAGGTTCGGATTGGCCCGCCGCCATACGTCCGGATCCGTCCAGTCGTCTTCCGGATCCGTCTCATAGATCACCGGCAGGAAGTGAGGATCTTCGAGCAGCCCATCTCGAACCTTCTTGGCGTAGTCGTATTTTTCATAACAGATCGAGTTCTTATCGAAACCCGCCGTCGTCAGATGAATCGTCAGCGGTTGACGCGCGTGCGCCGGTGGAGGTCATCAATACATCCACCAATTCCCGATTTCGATGAGCGTGCAGTTCATCGATCACCAGGCCGCTGGCGTTGAAGCCGTGTTTGCTGTTGGCCTCCGCGGAAATGGCCTTATAGGATCCGGCCATCTGCTCGTAGGCAATCGACCGCTGATAGATTTTGGCCTTGCCGGCCAGTTCCGGTTCGGCCAGCACCATCTGCTTGGCGGCGTCAAACACCAGCGCCGCCTGCTCCCGCTCGGCGGCCGCCGAATAGACCTCCGCGCCCAGCTCGCCGTCGCAGAATAGCAGCAACAGCGCCACGCCCGCCGCCAGATGGGTCTTGCCGTTCTTGCGAGCCACAAACAGAAAACACTCGGTGAAGCGACGACGACCGTCGCGGCGTTTCCAGCCGAACAGGTGGCCAACGATTGACTCTTGCCAAGCTTCAAGCACGAACGGTTTACCTCCCAGCGCGCCCTTCGAATGGGTCAGACATTCCGCGAAAAAGTCGCAGGCCTGGTCCGCGGCCAACGCATCGAATCGATAGTCGTTTCCGACCGACCAGGGATCGAAGTCAGGCGGCGTGAGCTTATCCCACGGTCGGGAAGAACCTGCGCCTTACCACTTACCTGGTCCTCTTGCTTGGGAACTTCAATGCGAGTTCGCGACGACGGGCTCAAGCCAAACTCCTGGGCCAGTCGTCGCAGTTCCGCTTTTTGTTTATTGGCCACACCGACGGCCGGGTGTTGGATCACGTTGCCTTTATCCGTCACCGCCGTGAGCCCTTCCTTTTCCACTTGCTTGACCGCCTGCACGTAGCGAGCCCACGTTTCACAGTAAGCGGTAAACAGCGCCCGGTCGGCCCGTGTGATCAGTCCCATCGCTACGAGCTCCGCCGCGACGCGTTTCCATTCCGCTTTGGCTTCCCGCGGCAGCCAGGTCGGGCAACTGGGAAGGGCGCGGCTCCGGTTGCGGCTCGCGCCGGTTTCGCCCCGCGCCAGCTGCCGCTCAGTTTCAGTTTGGCCGTAGGCGTCGGCCGCGGACCGCGCTTTCCCATCGCGCTTGCCCCCTCATATCAAAACCCGTGACCAAAATTTGAACGCTGGCGATCGGTCAAGCGGGCGAATCTGGGGATTTTGGGATACCCCCTCCCCCTCGCCTTCAGCCTCACTCGCCACGACCTGTTCGCCTTGAGTGACACGCTTTGCACAGCGCTCGACAGTTCTGCTTCATCGTATTTCAGTTCCGGATGCGTGCTGATCTTCTTCACGTGGTGCACTTCCTTCGATGGCGTGATGCGCCCTTCGTCAAGACAATCCATGCACAGCGGTTGCCTGCGCCGTGCGAAACCAGCGGCTGAACTTCTGCCACCGATAGTCGTAGCCACGCTCGCTGGCCTTGGGGCGATTGGTCGTCTCCTTGCCGCGTTGGCCCGCAACGATCACAGATGCTTCGGCGAATACGTCCGCCGCAGGGACAGGCTCGAGGCGCTGCATAGGGCATTGTCGTTCTCGTTAATTGATTCCCACGTCGCCGCCTGGGCTCGGCGCGACCTTCACGCGTCCCCGTCCCGCCGTCTTGATCGCATCGGGCGGCGTCGTTTCACTATCGTCCACCACGGTCAGCTCGCCGCGATACTCTCGATAAACCAACTTGCTCGTGTCATCCTGTGCAAAGCGAACCGTCGCCAACGCTGGAGCGGGCGTTCGCTGATCAACGCTGACCAGCGAACCATTGTCTGTCGCTTGCACCGAATCCAAATCCAACACCGGCGACGGATCGTCGTCACGATACAGCTTGAATCGCACCACGTCGCTCGCCGCCAATTCAATTCCTGTGACTCCATCCACTTCATAGATCGTGAACTGATAGTCGCTCGTGCGACCGCGCTCAATCCGAATGCTTCCCCAATCGAAACTCGCCACGATGTCATTCATCCATGAACGATTGCCAGGCTGCCGGGGCCAACACGACTGACTGCGACAGATCCCCAGGAGACCCGCGCCACGCTCACGCCGCGCGGCGACAGTCGCGTGAGCCCATCAACCGACAACAGCGCCGCCAGCACGCTTGCCGCACTATTCAAGCTCGCCGAGGCAACGTTCAGTTGCCACAACAAACTCGGATTCACAACTTCGTACGCCGCTCCCCTTCGCAGCAAAACTCCCGCGTTGTCGCTGATCAGCGTCGCCACAACCCGCACAATCTCCGACCAGGCCGACCGACTGGCAGTTGAAGCTGCGAAGCGGCGACAGGCTTTGAATCACGTAGTTGCCGCCGTGGTACGCGCCCGTTTGCCAATCATCGATCACCGTCCCCAACAGACGCAGGATCTCCGTCACCGAAGCGCTGGAGGCGTTGATCGCTCGCAGCGGCGTCAAGTTGTTGACGGTAAAACTACTCACGTTTCGGTTCGTTTCGTAAACGGCTCAGCTCGCCGGCGAAGGACAGCTACGCCCTGCTTCTTCGCCCCTTCTTCGACCACACGGCCGATAAAACCGCCTACGCTGCGGACGAACAGCTCGGCCTTCTGGTCGTCGCTGCCCTGTTGCTCAGCATTGGCCAGCCAGAACATGTTCAGAATGAGCTCCAGCTCGGCATCGGTTACCTCCTGGCCGTGCACGGTCTCGAACAGCTGCTTGGCTCGCTTCGACCACGAGATGTTCGATTCGACGATCGTAGCGGTCGTGGCCGCCGGCGCGTCCAGTTCCGCGTCAGGTTGTTCGCCAGCAATCGCGCACAAAGCAATGGCCAACACAGCGATGGCCGTCGTTAACATTCGTTTCATCACGCACTCCCTCAGGGTGACTCAGGAACCGTCTCATCTTGCCCTAGCTCGGTCTCGCCTTCGGTCGTCACATCCGTGATCGCCTGATTGCGAGCCGCATCGGCGGCCAGCGAAGCGTCGCGAGCCTTTTTGGCGTCCAGGAAGAACTGCCGGAAGATATTGAGCATCAGCGCGGCTTTCTGCTGATTCGTCAGCGTGCCCGCGTCGAGCTGCTCGCGATACTGTGGCCGATGCGCCCAGATGAGCGGATCCACCCATTTGACGCCCGTCGCCGGATCGATCAGATCGCACTGCGCGTACGCGGCCGGCGTCGTTACGTCGCCGTCTTTCATCAGATCCAAGACAATCCGCATTCGCTGGATCACGTCCAAGTCTGGAGCGTCTGCCGCTTTGGCAATAGCCGCCATACTGGAAACAACCATCAATGCAATCAAGCATCGCTTCACAACGCTTCTCCTACAGCTTGAAAACGGAAAGTGTGCAATCGTGAATCGTCAAACTGTTTGTGTTGTCTTCGTTCTCAACCCACAATTCGAGGGTATCGCCAGCAGTCAACGAGACAATACCAGAGGCGTTAGCGGACCCTACATCGCCGCCCGCGCCAATTTTCTGGAGCAGTGGACATTATTGAGTTGTGTCGCTCCATTATTCTTGAAGGCGCTCACATGGTAGGTCGTATTTGCCCCACCGCTAAATGAGCAGGCAACTGACACATAGTATGATCCAGTAACGGCAATTGTTATGTCATCGCTGGTGTTGTCAGCGTCCGCACCGTTCTCTGGGTCGTCGGTGTTGAACACCGTTACTTGATAGTATGTACTACTAGCGGAAATAGTAGTTGCCGCAGCGTTTCCTTTGACGCTGATTCCCCCGTACTGCGTCTGGTCGCCTGTCACGTTTAGATCGTTGGCGATGTTCGTCTCAACGGCAATGTCAATGTCGTCTTCGTTGGCATCGACTACCAAGGCGTTGTATGTGGTGTCTGTCTCTACGCGGAGGTCTTGATCAAGGCCGGATTGATTGACCGCGATTTCACTGGCTGTGAAAGCTATCCACGGCGTCGCGTAACCGCTTGTTCCCGGCCCGATGAACCCGTAGGTGAGAGCATCGGCATTGCCATAAGCCCCCAAAGCGAACAACGCCGTGCCGCCGCTTCCGAGGATGTCATAACCCATAACCCAACCGCCGGTGCTTGCTTGAATCTGAATAAGCCCAGTCGCGCCGTTGACGGTCACCGGCCGAGCGTCGCCGTACTGAGCGATGCCAGTGACGCCCAATTCGTAGATCGTAGTGCCCGCGCCGTTTACCGCCTGAATAATCCGCCCAGACTGGCTTGCGTGTGATTGCAGAACCAAGATTTCTTCGGTCGCGTCCACGTCGTTGTAAACGTCAAGCACGCCATCGGGCGAGTCGTCGTTGATACCCAGTCGACCTTTTTCATCAAGCCGCATGTGCTCGACGCCGGTTGACGTTGTGTGGTCGCTCGTCGCGAACGCCAACGAATACTGCGACCCAGCGTTCTCGGCAACAGCTTCGATGTAAACCTTCTCGCCGGCGCCGTTGGTCGTGATGTCGCTTGAGTAAAACGATATGCGTCCGATATGTTCGCCCGTCGCGACAAGCGTATCTTCAGACGTCAGCCGCAGCACTGGTTCGTCGTCGTCAAGCACCGTGAAGCGTGCTGTCGGCAAGCCGCCAACACCTACGAAGTCTTCCGCCGCGTCAATCCGCAGCATATTGTTTTCGTTTTCTGACTCAATGCGGAAATCGCTGTCACTGCCAGACTCATTGAACGTCGCACCATAAAGCGCCGTTGAAGTCGTCGCGGCAATCTCAAACACGTCACCAGAACCGCCGTCAGCGTTTGCTGAAACATAAAAGCGGTGGTACGACGGCGCTTGTGGTACAGCGCCCCGGTTTCAACACCGAACCCGTACATGGTCGTCAGTCCAAGTCGGTCTTCGTACAGGCTTATCTTGTCTTCAATCGCACCTTCAAACGACAAGCGACCCTCCGCACCAAATTTCACTTGCGTTGCGCTCGCACTATCAACCATCAAAACCAACGGGTTCGCCTGGCTCGCCGCCGCTTCAAGTCGCAGTGTCGTTGGCTTGCCCGTTGCATCACTTACGATGTCAAGCTGTGCGTCTGGCGTGCTGTCATTGATGCCGACAGAATCGGTCTCGCGTCAACAAACAAACGTGGCGTCAAGTTGGATGATTCAGCGCGAAAGTCGTTCGCTGCAACGCCGTTCTCGTTCACCGTCACGGCGGATCTGCGTATAGAAAACATTGGTGACCGTGTCAGAGACATGTGGTACGTCAATGACCGCTGGGTCCGATAACCGGTCGGCAGAAACCCAGTACGTCGTATTCGCTGCATGAATATTGTCTACGCCTCGAATCGTCGGATGTTGACTCACCCAATGGTCAGTATCGTAGTAAAAGCCATGCCACAATAAATGTCATAGCCAGTCGCTCCCGTGCCCCAGTGCGAGTACGTGCCGGACGCGATACCGCTCATAAGGGATTCGACGCGATGAATGCGGCCTCTGAACTGGCTCAAGGAATGAACGAAGCGATCTGTGCTTGTCAAGCCCGAAGAATCAAGCGTTGATGAGGCGCTTGCCGCCTGCGTGCGGAACGTGTGCAGGTCCGCATCGTAATAGGTGCTTCCCGTGTTATATAATTCAAGGTGACCGCCTGCCCAGCAGGTCCAAGCACGATTGAATTGTTCCCTGGGCGTCAACATTTATCACGTTGTCGCCTAGAGACTCCACGCGGAAGTTCAAGTCGGCGCCGTCTTCATTGAACGACTATGCTGCCGGCGCCCATCACGATGCCGCTGCTTGAACTGCCGCCGACAAACTCAACGTTTTGGCTCGCAGCGGACGTGTAAAAACTAAAATGCCCGCCGCGTCCGAGTTGACATACGCAACCAACTTATCTTGACAAGCGGCGTCGCGTGCGACGCTTGGAACGTGCCGATTCCTCCCGAAGCAACATCCACCAGCCCCACGTTGTAAAGCGTCTGAATGCCAGCCGCGTTGCCGTCTGAGTTGTTCGCATCAGCGTGCTCGGCGTCGTCGAACTGTTTGTGGCGGACGAATACTGGTAAACGCGATACGCCGAACTTCAAGCACGCTAATGCCGATTCCGATGTTGCCGCCGAAGTAGTGTACCGCCCCCTACGTACAGCGAATAATTCGTATGCCAATCGTCTGTTCATCAATCGCCAAGCCGTAAGCGGTCGTGATTGTCCCCACGACCGATTCGCCATCGGTCGCACCCAGTGACCATAAGCCGCTGGAATCG
>CAWKCP010000029.1:0-33949 GCA_963848115.1 uncultured Chloroflexia bacterium
TTTTGGGGTGGCGCGTCTAGTCCTCGAACTGGGCAAGATACTGCCGCATTTCCTCGGGGATGGCCTGGGTATTGACCAGATAGTCGTGCAGATAGGCAACATACCGTTCGGCTGTTCCGAAGTGAGTGATGATGAACTCGGCATCGAACTGTCGACCGTCTCGTTCCCCGATCCATTCCGGATAGTTGGAATAGGGCCAGAGTTCAGGTTTGAGCGCGAAGCCATCCTTGACCGGGTTGGCATGGATGTAGCGGCAGAGATGATGCAGATACGCGTCGTCATCTACCAATTCGGCCTGGAAGCGCCCTTGAAAGAGAGAGCCTTGTCGCTGATGCCGGCGATTGAAGAACTGTGCGTACCCATTGCAGGCATCCTGAATCACCAACCCGGCACGCTGTTCGCTCTCTTACCGCACCAGAAAATGGAAGTGATTTGGCATCAAGCAGTAAGCAATCGGCTGTACCGTGTATTTCTCGCAGTATTTTCTGACCCGCAGTAGGAAGTCGACGTAGTCCCGTTCATCCAGAAAGATGCTCTGACGATTGACGCCACGGTTGTAGAGGTGATAGTAGCACCCCGGTCCAAATTGAGTTTTTCGTGCCGGCATGCTCTCTCTCCGTGCGTGCGATAACGGCTGTCGCAGGCAAACGCCGCGACACCTCCCGGAGGTCGGCTCACCGCGATTGGCACGCTATTCTACCAAACCCTACACCGTGTGCAATGCATCCACCGGTTCCATCTTGGCAGCGAAACGCGCCGGATAGAGCGCCGAGAGCAATACGATGCCCAGCATTGCCAGCGATAGCTTGATCACGCTGGCGGGCACAAATTTAGCGTACATCACGCTGGGGTAGGCGAATCCCTCGGCCATGCTGGCGATCTCATCATCGATGACAATGCCATTGACCGACATATACCAGATCGCCAACGCTCCCAAGATGACGCCGATAATGGTTCCCATCAGTGCCAGCGTACCCGCCTCCAGCAGGATCATGGCCGTGATCTGGCGACCTTTCATCCCCAACGCAGCCAGGATGCCCAGCTCGCGTGTGCGCTCGAAGACACTCATCAGCAGCGTGTTGGCAATGATCACGGCCACGATCACAATGACGATGCCATAGATGAAGGCATAGACCGCGCTGCCCTGCTCAAGGGCCGCCAGCACCAGTTCATTCATCTCTTTCCAGGTCACCACGTTGCGGCCCGGGCCGGCCAGCGCAGCCGCCACCGGATCCGCGGCCTCGGCATTGTCGGTCAACAGGATCACGGCACTGATACGGTCACCGGCGTTGGTCATCGCCTGGGCCTTGGAGAGCGGCATATAGACCGTTCCCGCATCGTAGGCAATCAGCCCGGTAGAGAATACGCCGCGCACGGTGAAGATATCCTCATCCATATCGCCATCGGAAGTGCCTAACAGTAGGCTAACTCTGGATCCGGGACCAATGCCTAGCTCTTCGGCCAACTTACGGCCGATCAGGATGCCCTCACGGTCGTCCGCGGCCAGGTATTCCCCGGCCACCAAACCCAAACGGATCGGATCGTGGAAACTTGACGCCGGATCGATGCCGGTGACGCTCACGCCGAGCGAATCGTCGGCCGTGTTCACGAAACCGGCGGCCCACAACACAGGCGCAGCCGCTGTGACGCCGTCGAGTTGAGCGGCGACTGCCAGCAGTTCATCGCTCTCATCCAGCAGGTCTTGCCACTCCAAGGAGGTCTTCTTACCATCATAGCTCTCGGCCCGCACCTGTACGTGGCCGGTATCCAGGCTGATGGCGCTAGCGATTGCACTGTCAAACACGCCCGCGATCAGGCCGTTCATCAGAATGATCAGGGCCAGACCAAGCACCACCGCCAGCATGGTCAGCGCGGTCCGTCGCCGGTTGCGACCCAGATCTCGATAGGCGATCGTCCACAATCTTCTGAATGCCATCACACCCTCACCATCTCTCGTTCTTTCCGCTGGGCTGGTCGTTTATCGAGAAGTCTATTGCAGGAACTGTGAATTTGCCACAGATGGACACTGATAAAAAACTGATATTCACAGATGATATTTGAGTCACTCTCTTGTCATCAGAATACGACGTGAGACCTTTGGATAGCTCAAGAGGCGAGATGCACGTAGATGTTTTTCCTCTATGGACTCTGTGCCATCTCTGTGCCTCCGTGGTGAAAGAGTTTTTTCAGCAGACTCACCTACAAATGATGCAGCGCCTCGGCCGGCTCTTTGCGCGAGGCTTGCCACGCTGGAATCAATGCAGCCAGAGTCGTCATCGCCACCACGATGACGCCCTGCTGGACGATGCCTAGCGGGTCGACGGAAGCATACATGGCGTCACCCATCAGCGCATAGACTTCGCCCATATCAGAATAGGCCGTCATATCATACCCGCCGGTCGCGTTGAAGGCGAGAATCGCCAGCCAGCCCAGTGTGCAGCCGATCACGGCGCCCACCAGGCCGATGACGGCTCCCTCGAGCAGGAACAGGCCCATGATCTGACGGCCTTTCAGCCCCAATGCGGCCAATACGCCCATCTCACGCGTGCGTTCGTAGACGGCCATCAGCATCAAGTTGAGGATGCCGATACAGGCAATTGAAATGAGGACAAAGCCAAAGACACTCGCCATCTGCCGCGACATGGCCATCGATGATGTGAGACCGGGATTGAGGGTCAGCCACGAATCGACCTCGTAGCCCTGCAAGTCGGATTGGAGGTC
The DNA here is from genome assembly GCA_963848115.1 of uncultured Chloroflexia bacterium. Classification (GTDB taxonomy): domain Bacteria; phylum Chloroflexota; class Anaerolineae; order Caldilineales; family Caldilineaceae; genus JAWKOK01. Next base: position 2,722 of record CAWKCP010000029.1, read on the forward strand.
GCTGATCACCTGATCTTCCGTTCCCACGGCGTGCAAGGCGAGGGTCACTTCTGTGGCCTGATCGCGCAGGTTGTAGAGGTTGCCCGCTTCGGCCAGGCTAATGAAGACCAGTCCTTCCTCGGCCTCCCCCATCCCCAGATTGAAAATGCCGGTAATCGTCATGGTGCGTTGACGCATGCTCTCATTCTTGCTGCGCCCGGCCATGGTGATGCGATCACCGACGCCGGCTTCCATTTCATCAGCCAATGTACTGCTGATCAGGACCATATCCTGATCGTCATCCTGGAGGAAGCGACCGGCGACGATGGTCTCGGCAATCAGGCTGGTCGGCGCCTCCATCGAAGGTTGGATGGCCGTGATCGCTACCGGATAGGTCTCGCCGCGTGCATTGATCATGCCGCCGGTGTTGATGCGCTTAGATGCCAGCAGCACTTCCGGATGGGCGTTGGCAATCTGCACCACTTGGTCGACGTTCTCTATCGGCAGCAGCGGCAGCCGATCGGCTTTGTCGCGATAGCCAGGGGCGTGGACCTGTACGTTGCCCCCATACAGACGCACTGCATTGCCGTAGGTGACCTGGATGATATTCCCATACAGGCCGTCGGTAAAGACCAACAGGATCAACCCAATCACAATGGCGATCAGCGCGATGACGGTACGGCGTTTGTTGCGCCATACATTTCGCCAGGCCAATTTGAAGTATTTGAACATACCCATCTTATTCTGATTCAATGTCCACGTCAGCGCTCATGCCCCAGCGCAGATTGCGCGGCTGTTGTTCGAATTCGATGACGACTGTGTAGACCACATCGCCTCCAATCACATTGGCCTGGGGTGCAATCTGCACGACCTCGCCGGAATACTCCTCGTTGAGCGGTTTGACGAAGATGCTTGCAGGCTGGCCAACGACAACCCGCGCCACATCGCGCTCGCTCAGATCGGTGGTCTCCATGCGCAAATTGTCCAGATCGGCCATGGTCAAAACTGACACGCCGGGCTGCACCGCCTCGCCGGGATTGACATGGACGGTCGTGACCGTCCCGTCAAAGGGGGCACGCAGCGTTTTGGCGTCCAACGTTGCCTGCGCGCTCTTTAGCCTGGCTTCCGCCTGGGTGACCGCCATGGCAGCGGCCGCGATCTGAGAATCACTGGCGCCCGCCGTCAGTAGGTCGAGATCAGCCTGGGCGCTGCGCACCTGGGCTGCGGCTTCGGCCACCTCATTGTCGCTGCCGGGCGTCAACAGCCGATCCAACTCGGCTTCGGCGCGCTGGATGCGCGCTTGCGCCTCCGCCACCAGATCTCCATCCGGCGCGGCGTAGAGTGCGTCGTATCTCGCTTGGGCAGCCTCCAGTGTGTTGGTCGCCTGCTGCAACTCCCGGCTCTCCGGCTGGGCACTGACATCTGCTCGCCACGAGACGCCGTTGTAGGCGGACTGTGCCTGTTGCACGGCGGCTTGGGCATTGGAGAGGGCCACCAGGGCGTCGACCCGTTCAGATTCGCGCGGGCCGTTGAAGAGCTGACTGTAGGCGGCCTTGGCGGCGCGCACTTCAGACTCGGCTGCGGCCACAGCCTCTGGGCGGGCGCTCTCGGCCAGTTGCGCTAGTCGCGCTTCAGCCGCGTCCACGTTGGCCTGCGACCGCTCGATCTCTTCGAGGCGTGCGCCGCTCGTGATATCTTCCAAACTCGCCTGGGCCTCGAAGAGTGCAGAGCGGGCCTGTGCCGTCTCGGCCTCGGCTTCAGCAGCGTCCAACACGATTAGTACGTCGCCCTCGGCCACCGGCGCGCCACGCTCAACCGCAACGTCCTGCACCCGGCCGATATAGGGGAAGGCCAGTTCAGCCATCTGCGCTGGTTCGATATTGCCGGATGCTCGCACTGCGCCCCCGCTCGAATTCAGGGCAAAATCAGGCAGCAGTGTGGCCGCGGGTGTCGGCGTCGGCGTGGGATCGGAACTGCATCCGACCGCGAACAGCGTGACGAAGAGCAAGGCCAAGACTGCCAGCCAGACCCTTTCGGTCCCCCGGCCCCCAATCCTGGGGGAGGCTATACCCACATCTTGCCTCACCCTGCCACGGCGCTTCAAGCGCCGTGGCTGTCCCTCTCCACCTGGTGGATAGGGACGCGAAGCCTCCGTGCAGGAGGCGAAGCAAGGTGAGGCCCATGGCGGCTTCGTTGGCAAGCGTTCTACAAAACCTTGGAGGGCTAGAGGGGCCACACGGCGATTACGGACTATCATTCTTGTCTCCTCAAGCGATATCGCCATTGTAGGTGCCATGGTCGACGATCTTGCCGTCAACCATCTGAATCGTGCGCGTGGCATAGCTCATAACGCGAGGGTCATGGGTGGCAAAGATAAAGGCAGTGCCCGTTTCCTCGTTGAGCTTCTGCATGATGTCCATGGCCTGTTCGCCATTGGCCGTGTCCAGATTGGCCGTCGGCTCATCGGCCAGCACGACTGCCGGTCCGGTGGCCAGGGCACGGGCGATAGCCACGCGCTGCTGTTGTCCGCCGCTCAATTGATCCGGGCGATGGTGGGCCCGGTCGGCAAGTCCGACGGCCTCCAGCATGGCAGACACGGTCTCCTTGCGTTCGGCCCCGCCCACGCCATTGAGTAGCAGTGGCAATTCCACGTTTTCGTAGGCGTTGAGCACAGGCACCAGCGCAAAGAATTGGAAAATGAAACCGATCTCTTCCCGGCGCAGATCGGCGCGCTTGTTGGCGTTGAAGCGAGTCACATCCTCACCATTGATCAAGATCACGCCGCTGTCCGGCTTGTCGAGACAGCCCATGAGTTGCAGTGTGGTCGTCTTGCCCGAGCCGGACGGTCCGACCAGCGCCGTGAATTCGCCCGGCTCGATGCGCAGGCTGACGCCATTCACGGCGTGCGTCACCACCTCGCCGATGGTGTAGGATTTTGTGATGTTGTCGAGTTCGATAACTGCCATTTGGATTCTCCTGGAATCAGATATCTCTAATTCACTCAGCTTATCTTGAGTATTCTTGCGAAGCAGCCTACTGACTACAACGAATGCAAGGCGTCCACCGGCTCTTGTCGGGCGGCGTACCAGGCCGGGTAGAGAGCGGCGAGCAACGTGATGCCCAGTGTCCAGGCGGACAGGAAGATCATCCCGCTTGGGTGGAACTCGGCGTTTAGGCTGGCCCCGATGGCCATGCCTTCAGCAGCCGCGCCCATGTCGCCGGTGGGGATGCCGTTGGCTGCCAAGGCGGCCACGCCGGCGGACCCGATGAGATTGCCTAGGATGACGCCGAATACGCCGAGAATGAGCGCTTCCAGCAGGAACATGGTCCTGATCTGGCGGCGCTTCATACCCAGCGCTGCCAGGATACCAATCTCACGAATGCGCTCAAAGACGGCCATCAGCAGCGTGTTGGCGATAATGACAGCCACGATCAGGATGACAATGCCGTACATGATGTTGTACATGCCCTTGGCTGTCTCAAAGGTCTGGATCAGTATTTCATTGAGGTTGCGCCATGTCAGTGTGCTGAACGAAGGGCTGTTCAGGACCGCAGCGACGGCATCGGCGTCCTCCTCGTCGTTGAGCCATAGTGTGACCGCACTGGCGCGTCCGCCCGTGTTGGCGAACGCCTGTGCCTTGGAGAGCGGCATCAGCAATGAACTGTCGTCGTAGCTGAACACGCCGGTCTCGTAGACGCCGCGGATGGTGAAATTGGTCTCATCCGGCTGGCCGTCCGAGTTGATGATGGCCACGCTGACCGTGTCGCCTGCACCCAACCCCAAACTCTCGGCCAAGCGTTTGCCGATCAGGATGCCGCTGCGATCATCGGCGGCCAAAAACTCACCGCTAATCATGCCGTCTCGAAACGGCGAGTAGATCTTGGAATCAGTCTCCACGCCGTAGATGCGCAGGCCGACCGACTCGTCACGGGTGTTGAGGTAGCCATTGGCCCAAAGGACGGCGGCAGCTGCATCCACCTCGTCGAGCGCACTAGCCTGCTCAGCCAGCGCAGTCGGGCTTTCCAGGAGATCTTCCCAGAGCAGGCTCGTCTTCTGAATCTCATAGCTCGGTGCGCGCAGTTGCAGATGGCCGCTTTCCAGCCGGATGGTGTTCTCCAACGTGTCTCCGAAGTAGCCGGCGATAAAACCGTCCATCACGATCAGCAGTGCCAAACCAAGACCCACAGCCAGGATCGAGAAGAACGACCGCCGTCGATTGCGCCCCAGGTCACGCCAGGCGATAGTCCATAGTTTACCGAATGCCATGTTGAGTACCTCACCTTGTCATTGTTTTTCTTAGAACAGTCCCCATCACAACGCCCCTCGCTATACATGATGCAAGGCCTCGGCCGCTTCTTTGCGCGATGCCTGCCAGGCAGGATAGAGCGAGGCGAGCATGACGATGAAGGTGACCAGGATGCCGCGGCTGACTACGCCGGCGAGTGAGACATAGGGATAGAGCCGGTCACCCATCAAAGCCGTTATTTCACCCATGCCGGAAACAAACGAGATGTCGATGCCGGTTCGGCCCACCCAGGCCAACAGCGCAACGCCTGCCAGGCAGCCCAGGAACGCGCCCAGCGCACCGATGAAGGTGCCTTCCAGCAGGAACAGGCCCATGATCTGTCGGCCCTTCATGCCCAGCGCAGCCAGAACACCCATCTCACGCGTGCGTTCGAAGACGGCCATCAACTGAATGTTGAGGATGCCGATGCTGGCGACAATGATCACGATCAAGCCGATGACGGTCGTGAAGGCCAGCTTGGTGGTCAACGTCTCCTTTACCTCCGGCTGCAACGAATCCCACGTGTCGATGTCATAGCCCGGCAGCATGGCCACCAGCGCAGGCAAAACTTGAGACTCCTGACCTACTGACTGCAAATTGATGGCCACCTCGGTGACCTGGTCGCGTAGGTTGTAGAGATCTTGTGCCTCGTCCAAGGTCATGAAGATCGTGCCTTTTTCCAGCTCGCGCATGCCGATGTCATAGATGCCGACGATGGTCATGGTGCGCTGACGCATCTGTTCCTGCTTGCTGCGCCCGACCACATTGATGCGATCGCCGACGCCTGCCTCGAGCAGATCGGCCAGCCCGCGGCCGATGAAGATGGCATCGCCCTCGCCGGGGCGCAGATAGCGTCCATCGACCACATTTTCGGCCTGGATGCTGAATGTCTCTTCCACCTCAGGCTCAACGGCGTTGATCACCACCGGGAACGCGCCCTCGCTGCTGCTGACGATGCCCGCGGTCTTGATGCGTTTGGCAGCGGAGACCACCTCAGGCTGGGCCGTTGCCGCAGCCACGACCGCATCCGCATCCGCCAGCGGCAGGATGGGTAAACGCCTAGCCTTCTCTCGATAGCCGGTATCGTGGGCCTGAATGTTGCCGCCGTAGAGCCGTACGGCATTGCCGTAGATTGCCTGATCCGAGCCGGCGATGAAGCCGTCGAAGAAGAGCAGCAACACCAGACCGAGCACGATGGCGACCATGGCGATGAGCGTCCGTCGCCAGTTGCGCCACATGTTGCGCCAGGCCAATTTGATGTACATGATCATGCGTGTTTCCTCTCGTCAATTCACTGCAAGTTGACCGGATTAAGGCCATTCCAGAGAGATAAATAACCGTTGCAAGGAAATCTTTGCCTGGAATGGCTTGAGGCTCTGCCAACTCCCGTATGGTTACTATTTTGGGAAAGCCTAAGCGGATTGACGCGGATTCTTCCTCCTGTATGGAGAATCCGCCGATATCAGTCGAATCCGCAAGATCTGTGGTGAATTCTATCGTCGATTGCCTAGGCCAAATTCGAGCGTCTGCAAGAGTTGCTCGTACATCTGTCTTGCTTCCGGGAAGTCAAAGATCGCCTGCTCACCCTGCCAGTCTGTGCCGTATTGGGCGACGATTCGTTGAACGATGTACCGACCCATTTCAGACAAGATCACCCGGAAGACGGTGGCAGCCATCTCGGTATCCAGCTCAGGATCGATATCCCCCTGGGCTTTGCCCAGCGTGACCAAGGAGATGTAATAGTGCTGCGCGTTCTCCATAGCCTGGGCGAAGATCTTGTTTTCGTCAGTATTGCCGTTCAGCATGCGATAACCGATTCGACTCAGTCGGGGGTAGGCAAGCTCAAACTCGGCGCTGTTGGCGATCATCCAGCGCATGTAGTTGAAGATGCCGATACGTTCGGGATCCGGATGATCCAATGAGAATGCCTCGGCCTTGATCTCAGCAATGTAACTGACGAGATAAGCGGAGAGATCGTCCTTGTCGTCGAAGTATTGGTAGAAGCTGCCTTTGGCGATGCCGGCGCGCGCCACGATCCTGGAGATCGAGACGTTGGTGTAATCGTTATCGGCGAATTCATCGATGACGACGTCAAGAATACGTTGACGTTTGTCATCAGGCAGGTTAAAGAACGTCTCTTTGGGCATGGCGTCGTTCCCGACAAAACTAGAATCGAAAAATATGACTGATCAGTCATGTGACCGATCAGTCATATTCTAATTCAAAGAGTCCGCAATGTCAATAGGGTGGCCCAAACTCATCGTCGAGTTTGCAGAAAGGACGTTGGTCTCTGATCAGCGTTGGCCCCTATCGAAGCGGCATGGTTACGATTCAGCTGACGACCAGATAGGAGATGGATGAATCTGTGTCAACCGTGTCCTATCTCATCATATCGAAACAAAAAAAGGGACGCCGATCATTGGAAAGACCGGCGTCCCTTCTTGCTTCGACTTTATGTTGTTAATCTCGGCGACGACGTCGTCGCCGTCGATTGCCGCCGTCGGATTCGCCTCTGCCGTTGGATCGAGATCGGCTTGACTGTTGTTTGGGTTTGGATGCGGGCGTCTCGGTCGGCCCGACAACGGGGGCATGTAACATCTGCTGGTAATAGTCGTCCAGCAGCATGGCCATGATGGCCGACTCATCCTCATTTTCGGCCAGTCTGCGCGCCAGGGGAATGAAACGTCGACTGCGTTCGGCCTGCAAGTTGTCCCGATCACGCAGTCGTGCTTCGAGCAGCGTGGTCAGGCGTTCGGTGACGACTTCTTCCACGTCTTCATCGGTCGGCAGGGGCGCCTCACGCATTTCCATCTCATAGCGTTTCTGGATGCGTGCGATGGCCGGTCGATCCATCATGCGTACAAGGGTGATCGCGGTACCGGTTGAGCCTGCGCGCCCGGTGCGTCCGGCGCGATGGATGTAGCTCTCAATGTCTTCCGGCGGCTCATATTGGAAGACATGCGAAAGCTCGGGGATATCAATGCCGCGTCCGGCGACGTCGGTTGCCACCAGGAAGCGGAGCTTGCCCTCTCGCACACGCTGGAGAACGCGTTCACGGTCCTTCTGGGTAAGGTCGGCGCTCAGTTCATCGGCGTCATAGCCGAAGCGTTGCAGCACGACGGCCAGGAAGTGTACATCGACCTTGGTGTTGCAAAAGATGATGGCCGAAGTGGGATTCTCGACCTCGATGATACGCACGAGGTTGCGCTCGCGGCCCATGTCGGGCACATGATAGTAGACGTGATCGACGTCGGTCACGTGGACGTGATCGCTGCTGAGCGATAGAAATTCCGGATCGACCATGAACTCGCGAGCGGTGCGCATCACATGGTAGGGGAAGGTGGCCGAAAACATACAGGCGTTGAGCTTGCGATCAGGCAGGTAGCGTTGCAGTTCGCGCATGTCCGGGTAGAAGCCCATGGAGAGCATGCGGTCGGCCTCGTCAAAGACGAGCATCTTGAGGCTGTCAAGAGTGAATGTGCGCCGGAGCAGATGGTCAAGCACGCGGCCGGGTGTGCCGATGACGATGTGTGCGCCTTTTTTCAGCGCCTCGTTCTGTTCGCCGTAGCCGACGCCGCCATAGACGGCCACGCTGCGCAAGTCGGTGCCGCTACAGAGGAGTTCGGCCTCCGCCGCCACCTGTCGGGCCAGTTCACGCGTGGGCACGAGCACCAGCGCCTGGCATTTGTTGCTTTTGGCGTTGAGCCGTTCCAGCATGGGCAGCAAAAAAGCGCCGGTCTTGCCGCTGCCGGTGCGGGCTTGAATCATCATGTCGCGGCCGGCCAACATGTATGGCATGGCGCGCGACTGTACGGGCATCAACGACGCCCATCCGGCGCGAGCGACCGCATCCTGTTGTACTTGGGACAATTTGTCGATCGTCATCTCGGGAAGGACGTTCTGGGGTTCTTCGATCACGGGGTTGCTTGGGTTACTCAAATTTCTCTCATTTCCTCGGTCGGCCTGCCTGCATGGCAGACGGTTGGCTTCGTTTGTTCAAATCTGCATATATCCTACCACAGCTTGACCAGAATGGCGGTTCGACCTAGATCGTGCGTGTTGCGTAGGGCCTCAGGAGAGTTAAAATCACTTGGGCAGTAAGCCCTGGAATCTCGAAGGCTATCGATGATCAAATTCATGCTTGATGACAACGTTTCTGAAGGCGGCGAAGCCGGATCCCCGTGTCGATCCGGCTTCGCTGTATTCCAGAGTTCTGTCAATATCAGTTAACTTTCAGGCAGGCTCGCTTTTCGTTTCACTTCCCGCCGCCATTTCCTCCACCGCCGCCATTGCCAGAGCCACCGGAGTTGTCGGACCCGCCGGATGAATCAGAGCCGCCGGATGAATCAGAACCTGGGGAGTTGTCGGAACCGCTAGAGGTGTCATCGTGTCCCTGGGATCCATCTCCACTGTTGTTCTGAGCTTGAGTGCTTTTCCCGGCATTTCCAGATCCGCCGTCCCCGTCGCTGTCGGTGGACATAGATTGCTCTTCAGTGTCCTCGTCTTCATCCTCATGGGGCCCATTGCTCTCCTGCTCGCCGTGGGGACTGTCGCCCTCCTGATCGCCGTGGGGCCCGTCGCCCTCTTGGTCGCCGTGTGGCCCGTCGCCCTCTTGGTCACCGTGTGGCCCGTCGCCCTCTTGGTCGCCGTGTGGCCCGTCGCCTTCCTGGTCGCCGTGTGGCCCGTCGCCCTCTTGGTCACCGTGTGGCCCATCGCCCTCTTGGTCGCCGTGTGGACCGTCGCCCTCTTGGTCGCCGTGGGGCCCGTCGCCTTCCTGGTCACCGTGGGGCCCGTCGCCGTCCTGGTCACCGTATGGACCGTCGCCGTCCTGGTCACCGTGGGGCCCGTCGCCTTCCTGGTCACCGTGGGGCCCGTCGCCCTCTTGGTCGCCGTGGGGCCCGTCGCCCTCTTGGTCGCCGTATGGACCGTCGCCGTCCTGGTCACCGTGGGGCCCGTCGCCCTCTTGGTCGCCGTGGGGCCCGTCGCCCTCTTGGTCGCCGTGGGGCCCGTCGCCCTCTTGGTCGCCGTATGGACCGTCGCCGTCCTGGTCGCCGTATGGACCGTCGCCATCCTGGTCGCCGTGTGGCCCGTCTCCATCCTGGTCGCCAAGCGGCCCTTCAGCGGCTTGCTCCCCATCCAGACTCTTGGCATCCGGGGCGCTCTCTTGTCCCTGTCTTTGTTCGCGTGCCTGGCCTTGGGTACGACTGAGCAGTAGTTCAGCCTCTTCAGTGGTGATGACCCCTGCATCAACCGCATTCAGCACTGCAACATTATAGGCCTCTATCAGTCGTTCGTTGAGCGTCGCTCGATCGATCCCGAGTTGATCCAGAAGTTCTGCAAATCCGACGCCTTCTGTCTGAGCGGCCTGCCATTCCTCAGCAGTGATGTCCAGCGCATCAATGATGAGCGCCTCTCGATCCAAGAATTGTGCTAGCTTCAACGATACGCGCACGCGTTCTGTCATCTGTTGGCCGGAAGCTTGGCCAGGTGGATCTGGTTCACCGGGCGCCGTTGGCTGTTCGCCGGCGAGCACGCCGATTGAGAGCGATGTCAGCGTGAGCGCCAGTGTCAGTAGGCCGGCCACTACAAGCGTGCCAAGCCTGCGCCAGGTTCGATAGGATCGTCTCTGTCTTGAGTACATGAGGTGGGTTCCTTTCACTTCTTGATTGGAAAACCGTCGGCTGATCCAACTCGCGGGAGCTGGCCGCGAGTCCAGTTCATCAGGACTAACGATCTTTCTGGCGATTCATTACATTTTTCCGATGGGAAGTCCTGGAGTGGGCGCTCGCCGTACGTTTTCTGCAAGGTGATTTCAAGTAGCCGATGGTCCTTGGCAGCAGGAAGGGAACCCAAACGGCCTTAGGCCAATTCAATGGAATGATTCTCCCAAAGTCCCTGGCACGGCCCACAAACGAGATATCCGGACCCGATGTCAACTGGGCCGTGCGGGGACTTGCATCGGGACATCTATTTGGCTGCAATGGCCCTAGAAGCTATCCAAACGGTCTCTGAACTCAGATTTGGATCAAACCAAGGTTTGACGCTGAGGTTCATACAAGCGGCAATGCCTGTCATTCTGAACGAAGCGAGGAATCTTGAGATCGGTGACGTCAGAATTCCCCACTCCGTTACGGTTTGCCATGGTCCTTTGGTTGCATCGAGGAGGCTTCGTTGTTTTGTGATGGTTCGGACTGGCTGTGGTCCACATCGGCTTCGTCGCCACCGGGGTCTTGGGATGGTGCCGCTTGGACCGGGCCGGCCGACTGGGACTCTGAGGTAGCAGGCTGCGCAGTGTCAGTCTGCGAAGTGTCAGGCTGTGATGATGCTGCGGCTTGCTGGGTGGACGGCGTGTCGGTTGAAGCGTGATTCCGGCCTTGTTCGGCATTCTGTTGGTGTTTGCTATCCTGTGCTTCGCGATTCTGCGGACTGCCATCATTTTGTTGGTCTGGGGCCCATTCATTTCCGGCTGGATCTGATCCGGCCAGGGGCTGCAAAGGCGCGGCGTCGGGGTTCGGCGGCGCTTCATTAGATTCATGGACAGGTGCTGGTTGATTCGAGTGCGGTCCCTGTTGGGGGGGTGAGACTGCATTTTGTGCCCGAGGCTGGTTACTCGATGTAGGCAATTCGTTTTCAAGTCCTGACGGCGCGCTGTCCATCGATTTCTGCCGCGGTGCAACCCGAGGCGGGCTAAACGGCGCACTTGGCCTTGAGGTTAGATCGAGATCTGTCAGCAGCGTCTGAACCATCATAGCCGCCTGCGGAAGCAGATCGATCGGTTGAGTCTGTAATTCGCTCTGTTGTCGCGCTGGGATTGCTCGATCCTGTGGTTGCTGCGTCGACAACTGTTTGTCTGTACGGATCGATGGGCCGGGTGCGCCTTCAACATCGTCGCTTCCAGCTATGGGTCCGCCAGGCTGGGCGATCAGCGCTGATTCGCCCTCGATTCCATCACCTGTCGTGGCGGGCGCACCCAATACTCTTGCCGGCGCAGCGTGACCGGGCGACTCACTTTGCTCCGAAACCGAGTTCGGTTTGGGCGCCGGAGTCGCAGCAGGGGGACTGGGCGGCGTCGGAAGTATTGGCGTGGGCACCTGTTCGGCTGGAGCCAATTGCTTGATGGCGACCTGTGCCTGGCGTGCGGCTGCCATACTTTGCTCCACAGCCGGCGCAACTGCGTCTGCTCCGCGGGATGAAAACTTTGATAAGCGTTGGGTCTGCGCCTCCAGGGCCTGTAAGACATCCGCTGTCAGCGTGTCATGTGGGCCAGGCTCCGCCTCCAGCAACATCAGGAGACTGGCCGTCATCGATTGCACCTGTTCAATGTACTCAGTGGCAGATAGTGTCAGATCCGCCTCTCTACCCGAGTTAATCAGACGGGACAACTCTTCAACCCGACGATTGGCGAATCGTACTTGCAGGCGGACATCAAGCGTATTGCCGGCAACGTCAAGGAGCAAGGACTCGATGGTCCGCTTGATCGGGTAGAGCGAGTCTCCCGGTACTGACCCCTCTGCGGCAAGGGTGATGCTGCCGCCGAACGCCAACGTGAGCACCGCGACAAACGTGACGATCCAGTGGGCCTGTTCATTCGACAGCACTTCCTGCAAGGCGGCCAGCGCACGATGCTGGAGGACCCGCACTGCATTGACCTTGCGCTCCAACAGCAGCGCTGTCTCGGGGTAGTCCCGTTCATCAATAAACCGAAGCGAAAGGACCTGTTGGTACGAGGGCTTGAGCTGAGTGAGAGCGTTGCGTACAGTTTCGCTGCGTTCAGCCGATAGTGCCGCTTCCTCCGGTGAGGTCTGTTGATCGGCCAAGTGCCACTGGCTATCAATGTCGGTTGCATCCTTACGGGTTCGATAGTAGTCGATGACCGTATTCCCGGCAATGCGATAGAGCCAGGCGCGAAACGGCGCTTTGGTGGGCTGATAGCGTCCCAGCGCTTGCCAAGCCTTGACGAACACGATCTGGGTCAAATTCTCGGTTTCTTCCAGGTCATTGACACGATGTTGGATGAAGCGCGTAATCGCATCTACGTTGCGCTCATAGAGTTCACCGAATGCATCTTCATCACCGGCCTGTGCCAGTTGAATCACATCCGCCTCTTTGCGCAGCGTCTCTGTGCTGAGTTTTCTGCTTGCAATTCTGCTGTTTGTCGCCATGGCATCAAATCGTCAGATACGCCTCGTCAGTCTTGATCTGCATTCAAGGTAGATGACCAGAGGATCGCTTAACTGACTAACGAACGAGTTGGGAAATCATTACACCGGCGCATAGATGCGCTGCCGTTTCGGGATCTCCAACGCAAAGCAAGGCGCATACTCATAGTATCGCGCAAAAATGTGGAGATGTGAATGAGAGATTGAGAACAGATTACAAAGCGAGGCAGGATTGGATCTGCGCCCGGGCTGAACCCAATCGACTTTTGTACGCCACATACGAGGTGATGATCCAGACCAATGTTCGAAATCCCATGGCCCCAACTGTGCGCATTTCGAAGCTGCGGCCGCTCCACACCTGCAAAGCGAATACGGCGAACACGACCAGCGTGGCTGCTGCGATCGTAATCGATAGCCAGAACGCCCACCGCTGTGTTGCCAACAGGCCGGCGCCGGCAATCACATAGGCGAATCCGGCCAGGAAGTTGAACCAGAGCACGAATCCGATGACGTCGCCGGCAAGCGCCTGTGCCTTGGCGTTGAAAAGGGCCGCGCCGCCGGACATGATGGTCAGCAGGCCGAAGAGGATGACAAAGATCGCCATTGCCGTCAGCCGGCGTGAGCGTTTTCTGATGGACGTCTGGGATGGTGTCATGGTAACCTCCTTGACTATCTGAAAAGCAGAACCTGAAGATTGTACAAGTGTCATGGTTGGCCGTGAAGATCAGTGTGCCGCCGACCAAAATTGGTGTACCTCCTTGTCACTCGACCTTGGCGGCCAGAAATACCAGGCGGGCGTCGGCTTGAATGCCGCGCTCAGCACCGGCCAGGGCGATCACGGTCGCGCCTGGTCCCACGGCCAATCGACGGCCATCGACGGTCATCGTCCCCGTGCCTTCCAGAATGTGATACATGGCAGCTGATTCAGGGTGGGCCGGGACCTGTTGGCCGGCACTCAATCCGACTACAAGCACCTTGAACGGCTCGCTATCGAGCAGGAAGCGCGGCTGTGGACCGGCTTCTCCAAAGGTGGCCTGTGCAATGGTATCTTCGTAGAAAATGGTTGGCGTACTTGGTTGTTTCGACATGTCGATTGCTCCCTTATGGGCATCCAGAGATCAAGAAAAAGAGGTTCAAGTTGTACGCTGATAGCGTATCACTTGAACCTCTATGCGTATTCGACTTTGGTCGGATTGGTAAGGTTTTGGAAAGGAGCAGGGAAACTGATAATCGAGATTTATACTTCCACCATCGCCATCGCCTCCAGAGCCTGCCGATCGAGGATGCGGAACTCATTGCGATTCATCTCAATGGCACCGACTTCGACCATGCCGCGCAGCGCCCGGCTGAGCACATCAGGTACCGTGCCTAAGCGCGCGGCCAGTTCAGTCTGGGTCGCCCAGCGTTTGCGTGTCAGTACACCATCCTCGCATTCATCCAACAGCATGCGCGCTGCCCTGGCCTCCACAGAATGCAGCGAGAGATCGGCCACCAGCGAGACCAGGGAAATCACGCGATCTGCAATGCTCTCGATCACGTGGACGGCGACCTCCGGATGGGAAGTGAGCAGTTGCCGCACGGCTGCCCGCGGGATCAGCCAGGCGCCGGCCGCCTCCAGCGCAATGGCAGTGGCCGGATTCACCTTGTTGGCAAAGACGCTCAGTTCATTGAACGCCTCACCCGGTCCCAGAAAGCGCAAGATCTGTTCTCGACCATCCAGCGAGCTCCTGATTACTTTCATCCAGCCAAATTCAAGATAGTAGATGGCCGTTGCATGCTCGCCTTCCAGAAAGATGACGGCGCCCGGCGCATACTCTCGCCAGACGGCGTTTTGTGCCAGGCCAGCGAAGGCGTCGTCATCCAGTGAATTGAGAAAAGCCATGGTGCGCAGTTTGTCAATCGTAATTTGCATGTTCCAAGGTCTCAGGTGTCTCTGCATCGGTCTCAGGTGCTGACATGTTCATCTTCTGTCTGGCCGACCGCCCCTAACCGCCGGCCATCGCGCCGACGATCAGGAACGGCTCTTTGCCGGTTGCAACGGCTTCGGGCAGCGGTTCGTCGGGCGACTGATGCGAGAGATCCTGCTCGCAGGCGAAGAAGCGCAGGAAGGCCCGTCGCTCTTGCGTCGAGTGGTCTCGGATGGTTCCGCGTAGCATTGGATATTGGACTTCCAACGCATCCAGGATGGACCGTTGTGTGATCGGTTCGGAAACGGATAACTCAATCTCCTTGCCGACGCCGGACAGATTGCGCAAATGGTGGGGTAGTACGACCCCTCACCCAACCTTGCTCCCCCAGCCGGGGATCCAGTCAACGAAACTGCTTCGCCGCGGCGGATTGCTCATCCACGATGTGTCGGGTTCGGGAATCTGAAAGCACTCCCTGACGGTATGTCCCTTCTCGAGCCGTACGAACTGGGGTTTGCCTCGCCTGCTGTTCCATCGGATCATCTTGCTGCTCTCGACCGATGACGCCAGCGCCAACAACTGTGTGACGTCGCCGGTCAGATACGCAACCACTGCATCCTTTTCCCCAGCCTTCCACAGCGCGGGGGCCTGGCTTCCGCTCATGTCCGATAGGATGCTCCCGTCGTTCAAGCGCACGTTTTTCAACTTGGTTTGGAGCCCGGCTCCTGCCAATGCGGTGTCGAGTCCAAGATAATAGCCCTTGGAAAAGGTGACGGCAACCATCAGATCGATGTGGCCGAGTGCGAGATCGCCGCATTCTTCAAACATGCCCGACTCATGGGCCAATACGAAGAAGTCGAAGGAGGCGCCATTCCAGGTGACCAGTGTATATCCGTCATCGGTAAGCTGTCGCAGGCGTCCTACGAGATCGCAGCACTCGCCGACACTCATCTGAGGCGAGCCGGACCAGATGTCCACATCATCAGAATCGGACAGAGCAATGCCGGCACAGGCTATGCCCAGCGGCGCGTGAGCCTTCAGGTCGCTCACGTCGGGAGAAAGTATTTTTGCAGTTTCCAGGTCGAAGGCTGCCAAGCGCATCTTTGCGATCCTTTCTTTGGCGGTAACTGGTTTAGCTTTGCGTGAATACCGCAAGTATCCCCATGGTTCGTGAAACGTGATGGGTGTCAAGCCACGTTTTCACGCTTCACGCCTCACTGTTCTGTCTACATCATCGATTCCAGATGAGTCCGACTTCCATGCGTTCGCCTACACGTACTTGTTCATGTAGGCCCGAATGTCGGCTTCCAGATCCGCTGGATACTCCTGTTCCCAGGCCATACACGCCTGGCGGGCGTCATCCGCGAAGAGACTCACCTCCTGCCGCAGTGCCACGGCAATTGCATCGCAGTCTGCATCGCCAAAATAGACGAGCAAAGCAGCCTGCTTTTCAGAGTCCAGCACGTTCTTGACCGTCCAAGGCCACCACCCCCAACTTTCGTCCGGGTGCAGGGCACGCAGTATGTCGAGATGGTTCTGGAAGAGGGTCTGCTGCCCGTACAGCAGCTTGAACAGATCCCCGCGCCGCAGATACTTCACATGGATGTAGACGTAGACCCAGTAGCGTTCGATCTGCCAGACCAGTTTCTCTGGCAGATAGGGCGTGGATTCGTGTGTGTCCAGTAGCGATTCGAGCAGGCCCATCTTGTCGAAGAGAATCTCGACGGCGCCTGAGGTCAGCAGCATGTTGCCGAAACCGGTTTTCGTGGCAGATTCGGCGACAATCGTCATGTCATATTGTAGCAGTTCCTCTTGCAGTAGGTCGTCGCCGCCGAGCAGCACAGCATAGTTCTTGATGCCGGGCGCATTGAAGCCTTCTGGCCACCAAAGGGCAATCCGGAAGCCATATCCTGCGAGCAGCGGACGCAGTTCTTGATCGACTTCGTCGAACAGTTCATCTTTGACCACGTAGACCGGATCGACGTCCGAGAATTCATCTGCGGTGCCTTTGCCGATGGAACCGAACTCCCACGCTGCCAAAATCCGCGAATCCCGGCGAAAATGTTCAACGGTGCTGACGTAGATATTTTTGAGTGTGGGATGCATCTGTGTGCCTTTCGATACAATCTGGGTCAGAGTTCGGTGAAGAGGTAACAAGGTGACGGGGTAGAACAGCGAAGAGCATTCCTATTTCGGTGTCACCCCCTCACCTTGTCGCCCTGTCACCCTGTCACCCTCTGACCTTGCGCCCAACGCTGCTCTCACGCACGATCAGCTCCGGCGTGATCGGTTGAGTGGCTGGAACGGCTTGCGCCTCATCGTCAAGACCGGCCCGGACCATGGCATGAAGTTGAATCACTGCCAGCTTACCCAGATCGGAGAGATGTTGGCGCACACTGGTGAGCGATGGACAGAAGAAGGGGGCCTCGGGAATGTTATCGAATCCGACCACCGCTAGCTGGCCAGGAACGGGGATCTGTTCTAGGTGGGCCGCTCGTAGGACACCGATGGCCATCTGATCGTTACAGGCAAAGATCGCATCCAGGTTCGGGTTGCCTTCCAGAAGCACGCCCATGGCCCGCTGACCGCTGGCGGCTGACCAATCTCCCTCGCAGATTAGCGACTCTTGGGGGTCAAGGCCATGGCTAATCAGGGCACTCCGCCATCCATCAAGACGCTGCCGGGCTTCCCACCAATCGAGCGGCCCCGTGATGATGCCGATTTCTCGATTGCCTTCCGCCAAGAGGTGATCGACAGCCAGCGTGGCCCCGCGTCGGTTGTCTGTGCTCAATACCGACAGGCCGGGGCGGGACTCCATGGTCAAGAAGACAAGTGGCGGCAATTGAGCAAGGCGCTCCTCCACAACCCAACTTCGGTTGTCACCGATCTCATGCGCGGCCCAGATGATGCCATCCACTCCATAGGCGGCTAGCGTGTCCAGCACATGGTCGACATCTTCATCGCCGCTGCCATGGATCAGATCGAGAAAGAGCGTGTAGCCCAGTTCCGAAGCCTGCTGCTCAATGCCAACCAGCGTGCGTGACGGTCCGTAGTATTCGAGTCCGGCAGCGACTACGGCCAAGGTGCCACTCTGGCGGTTGACAAGACCCCGTGCGAGCAAATTGGGTCGATAGCCCAGATCGGCGATGGTATCCAGCACACGCTGTCGGGTCTCTTCGGAGACCGGACGCTTGCCGGAGAGGGCGTTGGAAACTGTTCCGGGCGAAACACCGGCAGCTTTGGCAACATCCTTGACAGTGATGCGCTGGGACGGGGTACCCATTTTGACTCCCTTATGGGGAAATCTTTCGGTTGCATGATGAGTGAATGTATGGTATATTACACAAGAAAAAAAACGTTTTAACCATTGTACGCCCACGGTAGCTTTGTGTCAAGGGTGGTTGCTGAGCAATATCCCTCAGAAACCAGTTTTTTTTCTGCAATGAGCGTGGTTGGATCGGATTCAAAACAGCGTTCACCATGATGAATTGTCATGATCAAATGGCACTTGATAAGGCTTCACGCATACGACCCTGGCACTGCTCTTCTGTTCGATGGGCGGCTACGCCTTTGCCATGTATCGTTTTCCTGGTCGCAAGCAGTTGTTCGCTATTATGTTGGCCACGATGATGATCCCGTGGTTGGCCGGCATTATTCCCTGGTTCATTCTGATCAGCAAGTGGTTGCATTGGATTAATCGCTACGAGGCACTGATCATTCCCGGTGCTGCCAGCGCTTTTGGCATTTTTTGGATGCGACAATATATCTCCGAGTCTATTCCTCAAGAACTGCTCGACGCCGCGCGCATCGATGGTTGCCCAGAATTCCTGATTTTCTTCCGGGTGATCGCTCCGCTGCTGACGCCGGCCTTTGCGGCACTGGGAATCATGATTTTTGTAGGCAATTGGAATGCCTTTCTGGGGCCACTGTTGGTCATTCAGGAGAAGCAGATGTACACGTTGCCGGTGGCGTTATCATTGCTGCGCCAGGATCCCCGTCGCGGCTATGATGCTGGTGTGCTTATGCTGGGCACGGCGATGGCCACCTTGCCCATGCTTATCGTCTTCCTAAGCGCTACCCGCCGTTTCATGGCTGGGCTGACGCTGGGTGCCGTCAAAGGGTGAGGAAAAACCGAAGATCGAAGGCAACAGCGCAAAGATCTATTGCCGTTTCGAGCGGTTTTCGTACGAAACCTGTTAACTTCCTGCACGGTGAATTTGAGGATACTGCTATGGATATCATCGTACTGAGTTCAAGTCCCAACGTTGATGGATTGACCGCGGCGTGCGCGTCTGCGGCAGCGGCAGGCGCACGGGAGGGTGGCGCTTCCGTCGAGGAAGTGCGTCTCAACGATCTGCCCATCGGCATGTGCGAGGCGTGCAATGACGGTTGGGGGACCTGCCGGGATGAGCACGAGTGTCAGATCATCGATGGCTTTCAACCTCTCCACCATCGCACACGCAATGCCGATGGCTATATCCTGGTCACACCGGTCGATCGGGCGATCTGAGCGAATCGGCCAAGCGCTTCACGGATCGCCTGCGCCGTTGCGAGGCGCGGCTCGGGGATGAGAGTGCACTGGCCGGCAAGCCTGTGCTGGCTGTGGCTGCTGCCGGCGGCAGCGGTGGCGGCATGATCACCTGTCTTGCCAGCATGGAGCGCTGGATCCAGCACGTACGAGCCAGTGTCTGGGATCTGATCCCGGTCAATCGGTGGAGCAAAGAGTACAAACTTGAGGCCATCCGCGAGGCCGCACGTGCCATGGTCGTTCAAAAGCAGAGTTGATCAACCTTCCATGACTTTCTTTTCATTTTGCAAGGAGAAGATCCATGTTTCGTTTCGGTGCAGACTACTATCCGGAACACTGGCCTGAGGAACGTTGGGCAGTTGATGCCGGATTGATGCAGGAGGCTGGTTTCAACACGGTCCGCCTGGCCGAGTTTGCCTGGAGTCGACTGGAACCCTCGCCTGGCGAGTTTGACTTCGACTGGCTGGATCGATCGATATCCGTTTTGGCCAAACACGACATACAGGTTGTGCTGGGCACGCCCACCGCCTCGCCGCCTCCATGGGTGATGGACACGTACCCTGATGCATTCTTGCAGAAGCAGGACGGCCATGTAAGTACCTACGGCAACCGCCGTGAGTATTGCCCGACCCATCCTGGTTACCGAGAACGCAGTCGTATCGTTTCTGAGGCGATGGCCAGGCACTATGTAAGCAATCCCACGGTCATCGGCTGGCAGACCGACAATGAGTTCGGCAGTCGCTGCTTCTGTCCTATCTGCCGGCGTAGTTTTCAGGCATGGCTGCAAGAGAAGTACGGCACATTGGATGCGCTGAATGAGGCTTGGGGTACCATCTTCTGGAGCCATGTCTATACTGAGTGGTCGCAGATTCCGGTGCCTGTCGACACCAGCGGGCGTGGTCCTGCCGGATCGCCCAATCCCGGACTGGGTCTCGACTATTATCGCTTCATGTCTGATACCTACGTTCGTTTTCAGGATGAACAGCTGGAGATATTGCGCCAATGGTGTCCGCAACATTTTGTGACCCACAACTTGATGGGCTTCAACTACGACCTGATCAACTACTTCGATCTGTCAGCAGACCTCGACTTCGTGACCTGGGACAACTACCAGCGCATGCAGTGGACGTTGGGCGTCCCGATCGTGCCAAGCTGGCCGGCGTTGGGCCACGATACAATGCGTGGATTGAAGGGCAAGAATTTCTGGGTCATGGAACAACAATCGGGTTCGGGCGGCTGGGACACGGTCGGCGAGGCAGTGCGACCCGGAGAGTTGAGCCTGTGGGCCTATCAGGCCATTGCACACGGAGCCGACGGTATGATTTTTTTCCGCTGGCGCACGGCTCGCTTCGGTACGGAACAGTATTGGCACGGCATTCTCGACCATCATGGCATCCCCGGTCGACGTTATGAAGAGGTCAAGACCATGGGGCAACAGTTGGCAAAGATCGGTGACCAAATTGAGGGATCCAAGGTTGAAGCTGAGGTTGGCATGATGCTTTCCTATGATTCGCGCTTTGCCTTCCAGATCCAGCCCAACAATCCTGGCTTTGATTATCGTGTTCACTTCAATAACGTCTACAGCGCGTTCTATCGTAACAACGTTGCTGTGGATATCATCCGACCCGACGCTGACTTGAGTGGCTACAAACTGGTGATCGTTCCCGCCATGTATGTGCTGGATGATACTGTTGCTGCCTCCATCGCAGCCCACGTCAAGGCCGGCGGCATGCTGGTCGTCACCGCACGAAGCGGCGTCAAGGACGAGAGCAACAATGTCGTCAACATGAAGCTGCCTGGCCTGCTGGCAGAGGTCTGTGGCGTAGAGGTTGAGGAGTATGATTCATTGCCGCTAGGAAGCAGTCAGCCGCTGAAATTCAGCGATGATTCGCTGGATCCTGCTGCTGCTGCGCTTGCGGGCGCCTGGTGTGACGTGCTGGAACCGACCACGGCAGATGTCATCGCCACGTATACGCAGGAATACTACGCCGGTCGCGCCGCGGTCACGGCCAACCGCTACGGCGAGGGCACGGCCTACTACGTCGCGACCTTCGGCAATGGGGCGCTCTATCAGGCGCTGGCCGCGCGCTGGTGCTCGACGGCGCAGATCGATACCATGGCGCTCGATGTAGCCGACGTGGAGATCGCCCGCCGCCGTCAGGGTGATCAGGAGATCTGGTTCGTGCTCAACCATAGCGCAGAGGAGCGGCAGATCGACCTACGGGACGGGCTCGTGGATCTGCTTGATGGAGCGCAGTGCAGCGGCAAGGAAATGACGCTGCCGCCCCGGGGTGTACGTCTCTTTGCTTCCGACCTGTAGGGCATTACTGCCGGAGCGCTAGGATCGTTCGTACAGCAGTTCGCAATGTGTCAGCCGATTAGCTGCGACACCTTGCACAGGGAAATTGATCCGCTGTTGCCTATTGACATAACGGATGTATTTGTTGCGATTGGGTGGATCTTTAACGGGTTACCCTTTCCCAGTCCGCACCCACCCATCGTTCGATCAACTTCAAATTTCTATAGTCCCAGGAGGCAAACATGAATCTCAGAGTTTTGGCCCGGATGGTGGTTGTGATGTTTGTGATGGCTTTGGTTTTTTCCGGCTGTGTCGTGCCTGTAGAACCGGCTGCTGACGGTGCTGGCGGTAGCGGTGCAGCTATGGCTGATGCCAACCGCTGTGAGGGCGTTGACATTGTCTTCTTCCCGGGTGGCCCTCCGGGAGGCCCGTTTGGTACCATTGTCTACAATGGCGCCTTGGCTGCGGCTGAGGATCTCGGCGCCAACGTGGAGTACGTCTGGTCGGATTGGGATCCGGAAAAGATGGTACGCCAGTTCCAGGAAGCAGCCGCCACCAGCCCGGACGGTATTGCAGTCATGGGACATCCCGGTGATGATGCTTTCGAAACGGTCATCGATGATGCCAGAGCCGACGGCATCATCGTTACCAGCCAGAACACCACGTTGGATCGGTTGGAGGAACGCTACAAGGGCGACGGCTTCGGCTATGTGGGCCAGGAGCTCTATGCGTCGGGCTACTCGCTAGGCATGGAAGCCTTCAGGCGCTCTGGCCTGCAGGAAGGCGACCGGGCGATGGTCTGGGGTCTTGTCTCGCAGCCGACGCGTGGCCTTCGCACGCAAGGTGTACTTGATGCGTTGGAAGAAGTCGGTATGGTTGTCGATTACATCGAGATCGATTCCACCACCAATGCCGATGCTGCAGCCGGTACACCGACCTTCACCGGCTACGTCTCATCCAATCCGGATGTCAAGATGATCGTCACCGACCACGGCGCACTGACGGCCACCTTTGAGACCTATCTCAAGGCAGCTGGTATGGGAGAGAGTGACATCTATGCGGCCGGCTTCGATCTTTCGTCGGCCACGTTGGAAGCCATCCGTGGTGACTGGACAGACTTGGTGCTCGATCAGCAGCCTTTCCTACAGGGCTATCTGCCGATCGTGCAGATCTGCATGACCAAACAATATGGCTTCTCCGGTCTGCACATTGACACGGGGTCCGGCTTTGCCCACAAGGACAACGTCGAACAACTGGCCCCACTGGTTGAGGCTCAGATTCGATAGCACTCAGTGATTGGGGAGAGGGGATAGGGATCGGGGACTGGGGAATAGGGATTGGGGAATAGGGATTGGTGATCGGGAACGCATTTCTGTTCCCGATCACCAATCACCAATCGCCGATCCCCTTCCCCAATCCCCAATCACCAATCACCAGAACGGAGCAAACTCCATGGCGCCACTGCTTGAAGTGAAGGATATCTCCAAGTCATTTGGAGAAGTGAAATCGTTGCGCAATGTTGACTTTCAGGCCTCGCGCGGTGAGGTCGTGGGTCTACTCGGCGACAACGGCGCCGGCAAGTCGACGCTGATCAAAATCATCACCGGCTACCATCAGCCGGATACCGGCGAGATGATCTATGAGGGCGAGAAGATCGAGAACCTCTCGGTTGCCAAGGCCAGAGACCTGGGCATCGAGACCGTATTCCAGGAGCGAGCACTGGCCGATCTGCAGCCGCTTTGGCGCAATATCTATATGGGCCGTGAGTTGAAGACCCGTTTGGGCCTGCTCGATGTCAAGAAGATGCGTGAGGAGACCCAGCGCCTGATGGTTGGTTCCATGGGCTTCACCTCGGCCGCGGTCACGCCCGACTCGGTGGTGCGTACGTTTTCGGGTGGAGAGAAGCAGGGCGTTGCCATCGTACGTGCGCTCTATTTCGAAGCGGAACTAATCATCCTGGATGAGCCGACCATGGGTCTCTCTCTTTCCGAAACCTCCAAGCTGCTCGATTTCGTCGGCAGCATCAAGGAGGCCAACAAAGCCTGTATCTTCATCGACCACAACATTTTTCATGTCTATTCGGTGGCCGACCGCATCGTCGTACTTGATCGAGGACGGGTGGCAGGCGAATTTGTGACCAAAGAGATCACGATGGATCAACTTATCGAGAAGATGTATCGGGTCGCCCACACCGGCAGCATGGATTAATCGATCGTTTATCATCAAGGACCGAGTCGCCATGGCAATACAGAGCGAAGGAACAGATGCCGCCGTGATTGCTCTGCCAAAGCAGAACCGATCGATCGGCTGGTTTGCGCGTACATACGGCCAACAGATCGCGATCGTGGGCGTGTTGGTGTTGGTCTGGGCGATCTTCATCATCGGGGCGCCCTCGACGTTTTTATCGGCCAATATCTATGCGGCCTACATGTCAACCATCCCCTTCTTTGCTGTCATGGCCATTCCACTGACCCTGGTGATTATCGCCGGCGAGATGGATCTCTCCTTTCCATCCATCATGGCCATGGGCATGGTCTCATTTTCTGCCGTGCTATTGCGTACCGGCAATCCTTGGCTGTCGGCTGGTGCCGCACTGCTCACCGGGTATCTGATCGGATTGAGCAATGGATGGATCATCGTCAAACTCGGGATTCCATCGATTGTGGCCACCATCGGTACCCAATTTTTCTGGCGTGGGGCCGTGCTGATCTTGACCAATGGTGCCGGCGTATCGATGGTTTCGGTCAAGGATACAGCCTTTCACTCGCTGATGGTGGGGCGCATCGGCGGCTACTTCCCAATGCAAATGGTATGGACCATCGCCATCGCCATCCTCATGTGGATTCTGCTGAACCGCCACCGATTCGGCGCCCATGTCTACCTGGTTGGTGACAATGAGCAGAGTGCTCGACTGATGGGCGTAAACGTGGGACGGACGCGCATGTTGGTCTTCGCGCTCGTTGGCGTGGCCGCTGCTTTGGGCGGGATTCTGTCGAGCATGGAGGTCTCCTACTTCTGGCCGACCTTGGGGGAAGGGTATCTGCTGAGAACGCTCGCCCCAGTCTTCCTGGGCGGGACCTCGGTCTTTGGCGGCGTCGGCACCATTTTCGGTACCTTTATTGCCTGTTTTATCATTGGGGCGATCGAAGCCGGTATTGTTGCCATCGGACTGACCGGCTTCTGGACCCAGCTTATCTATGGAATCATTATCATTGGCTCGGTGGCGATCCAGAGCATGCTCAATCGCCGGCTGGGACACGGTTGATAAATAGGGATTGGGGATTAGGGATAGGTGATTGGAACGCTTGCTGCTCCAATCCCCGATCCCCGATCACCAATCACTAATGCCAAACTCAAAGGAGCAGAAAACCATGAAACCCGTGACTGTAGGATTGATCGTCGGCAACCGGGGATTCT
Source organism: uncultured Chloroflexia bacterium (assembly GCA_963848115.1). Taxonomy (GTDB): domain Bacteria; phylum Chloroflexota; class Anaerolineae; order Caldilineales; family Caldilineaceae; genus JAWKOK01. Next base: position 27,297 of record CAWKCP010000029.1, read on the forward strand.
TCCCCAGCCATCTGTGTGAACAAGGCCGCACGGACATGATCGAAGTGTTGGAGGAAGCCGGCTTCAAGGTCGTCGCTCTGACGCCCGAAGAGACCACCTTCGGCAGCGTCGAGAGCATGGAAGATTCGCGCAAGTGCGCCGATCTTTTCGACGCACATCGCAAGGAGATCGACGGCGTCATTATTACGCTGCCCAATTTCGGCGAAGAGCGAGCCATGGTCAATGCGTTGCGCTGGTCCGGACTCAATGTGCCGATCCTGGTCCAGGCCACCCCGGACGAGGCCGACATCATGACCATCGCCGACCGCCGTGACAGCTTCTGCGGCAAGATGTCGCTCTGCAACAATCTGCGACAGTATGGCATGCCCTTCAGCTTGACCAAACTTCATACCGTGGCCCCCAAGAGCGTGGATTTCCAGCAGGATCTGGTCGATTTTGCCGCGACATGTCGTGTGGTTCGAAGCCTCAAGGGCTTGCGCATTGGCGCTCTTGGCGCCCGACCGGCAGCCTTCAATACCGTTCGGTACAGCGAAAAGTTGCTTGAAAATGCAGGCATCAGCGTCGACACGTTGGACCTTTTCGAACTCTTCGGCTGGGTCGATGCCATGGCCGATGATGACGAAGCCGTCCAGAACAAGTTGGCCGATATCAAGGCCTATGTCGAGACAGCCAGCGTGCCGGCCGATGCGTTGGTCAAGATGGCCAAGTTTGGTGTGGCCGTCGACAACTGGATGGATGAGGCCCAGTTGGACGCCACAGCCATCCAGTGTTGGACGGCCATGGAAGAGTTCTTTGGCATCGTCCCCTGCACGGTGATGAGCATGATGAGCAACAAGCTGATTCCCAGCGCCTGTGAGGTGGATGTCATGGGCACCGTCGCCATGGTTGCACTGGCCAATGCAGCGGGCATGCCCAGTGCCATCGTCGACTGGAACAACAATTACGGTGATGACCCAGACAAGGGCGTCATCTTCCACTGCAGTAACTTGCCCAAGGATATCTTCGAGCAGGAGGGCGAGAACAAGCCCGCCATGCAGTACCAGGAGATCATCGCCGGCACCGTGGGCGTCGAGAACACCTACGGCACGGTCTACGGCCGCGTCAGCGCCAATCCGTTCACCTACCTGCGTGTCAGCACCGATGACACCTCGGGCAGGATCACGGCCTACGTGGGCGAGGGCGAGTTGACTGACGATCCGTTGCTGACCTTCGGCGGCTACGGCGTGGTCAAGGTACCGGATCTGCAGGGGCTGCTCCACTACATCTGCGAGAACGGCTTCGAGCACCACGTCTCGGTCAACCCGTCCCGCGTGGCCGCCGCGGTCAACGAAGCCCTAAGCAAGTACATGGGCTGGGATGTCTACCGGCATAGTTAAGAATTTGCCACAGATGGACACGGATGAGGATAAGATATTCACCGATGAAGAGCAGATGAAGAGCAATAAATGCTGGAGAATGTGAAATAGGAGAGAAATATGTCTGGATCCCCCGTCGGACAGTCTCTGGATGAGGTGACGCAGAAGATTATTGGCTGTGCCTTTGCCGTGAGCAATGGACTAGGTACAGGGTTTCTGGAAAAAGTATATGAGAATGCGCTAGCCCATGAGATGCGCAAGGAGGAACTTCTTGTTCGCCAACAGTTCCGGATACCCGTCATGTACGACGGCATCGTCGTTGGCGACTTCGTAGCGGATCTGCTGGTCAATGAATCGGTGCTAATCGAACTGAAAGTTGTCGAAACTCTGGTCGCAGTTCATCATGCCCAGTGCATCAACTATCTGAAAGCGACTCGTCTGCCGATTTGCTTGCTTCTCAACTTCGGACAGTCCAGAATCCAAATCAAACGTTTCGTCAACTAAGTAAGTTTTCAGAGATTCCCAGGGAATGAATCTCATGACACAGTGATAACAAACCCTGAGAACTTACGAAACTTCACTTAGAGTGCTCAGAATCTGTCTCTCATCATCTGTGTCCTATCTAAACCTATCTGTGTCCATCTGTGGCAAAAAATAGCGGCAAAAGGAACAATAAATGGATCCAAAATACGCAACAGGCGTCGACTTCGGTACCGAATCCGGGAGGGCGCTGTTGGTAGATGTGGCTGATGGACGCGAGATCGCGATGGCCATGCATGAATATAGCAACGGTGTCATTGATGACGTTCTGCCGGAAAGCGGCGTGAAACTGGAGCCGGACTGGGCGCTGCAGGATCCCGACGACTATATCGAAGTGCTGAAGCGCACCGTTCCCGCCGTGTTGGCCGAGAGCGGCGTCGATCCGGCCGATGTCATCGGACTGGGCATCGACTTCACAGCCTGCACAATGCTGCCGGTCAAGGCGGACGGTACGCCCCTCTGCCGGCTGCCCGAATATCGACACAAGCCCCACGCCTGGATCAAGCTCTGGAAGCATCATGCTGCCCAGCCCGAGGCCGATCTCATCAACAAGACTGCCGAAGAGATGGGCGAGCCCTGGCTCGAATTCTACGGCGGCAAGATTTCGTCGGAGTGGTTCTTCAGCAAGGCATTGCAGATCCTGGACGAAGCGCCCGAGGTTTACGACGCGGCCGATAGACTCCTGGAGGCAGCCGACTGGGTGATCTGGCAATTGACCGGCCGCGAGACTCGCAACTCCTGCACAGCCGGCTACAAGGCCATCTATCGGAAGGAAGAAGGTTATCCGAGCAAGGAATATCTGGGCGCACTCAACCCCGACTTCGCCGACGTCGTCGAGACCAAGATGGCGCTGGAGATCTCGCCGCTCGGATCCAGAGCGGGCGGACTCACGACTCAGGCCGCTGCGTGGACCGGGCTCAATCCCGGCACAGCCGTGGCCGTGGCCAACGTCGACGCTCACGTCACCGTGCCCTCGGCCCAGGCCACCGATCCCGGTACCATGGTCATGATTATGGGCACCAGCACCTGTCACATGGTGGTGGGCGAGGAGCGCAAGACCGTCCCCGGCATGTGCGGCGTGGTGGCGGACGGCATCGTGCCCGGCGCATACGGTTATGAAGCGGGTCAAAGCGGTGTGGGCGACATCTTTGCCTGGTTTGTGGACAACGCCGTACCAGGATCCTACTTTGAGCAAGCGGAACGGCAGGGCGTCAGCGTTCATCAAGTGCTTGAAGATGAGGTCAAGGGTCAGAAGCCGGGCCAGCATGGCCTGATGGCGCTCGACTGGTGGAACGGCAATCGTTCGACCTTGGTTGATGTGGAGTTGAGCGGTCTGCTGGTCGGCGCGACGCTGGCCACCACCGCCCCGGAGATCTACCGGGCGCTCATCGAATCGACGGCCTACGGCACACGCGAGATCATCGACGCGTTGACTGAGAACGGCGTGCCGGTCAATCGCATCGTGGCTGCCGGCGGGTTGCCTGAGAAGAACGAGATGCTCATGCAGATCTACGCCGATGTGACCAATCGCGAATTTCGAGTCGCGCGCAGCAGCCAGGGCCCGGCCCTCGGCTCGGCCATGCACGGCGCGGTCGCTGCCGGGGTCGAGGCAGGCGGCTATGCCGACATCTTTGAGGCATCTGCGAAGATGGGTGGTTTGAAAGACATTGTCTACACGCCGATCCCGGAGAACGTCGCCGTATACGACGAACTCTTCAAAGAGTACAAGCTTCTCTACGACTACTTCGGTCGCGGCGCCAATGATGTGATGAAGCGGCTGCGCGCGATTAAGCGCGGGGCAGTGGCCAACGCGTAACGGTGGGGATTGGTGACTGGGGATTGGGGAATAGGCAGGAAGATCGTCTCTGCCCGATCCCTAATCCCCGATCCCCAGATCTCCATTCACTTCAACCAACGGAACCCCAATCATGCTCGAAGCAATCAAACAACAACTTTGGAAACTGCATCTGGTGTTGCCGGAGGAAGAACTGGTCACGTGGACGTCGGGCAATGTGAGCGCCCGCGACCCGGAAAGCGGACTGGTTGTCATCAAGCCCAGCGGCATCATGTATGAAGATCTGAAACCCGAAGACCACGTCGTGCTCGATCTGGAAGGCAACGTGGTCGAGGGCGAGTATAAGCCGTCGTCGGACACGGCCAGCCATCTCTACATCTATCGCCAGCGACCCGATGTCAACGGCATCGTACACACCCATTCGCCCTACGCCACAGCCTTTGCCGCGGTGGGGCGACCGATTCCGGTCTATCTCACCGCCCAGGCCGACGAGTTCGGCGGTCCGATTCCCTGCGCGGGCTTCGCATTGATCGGCAGCGAGGCCATCGGCAAGCAGGTTGTCGATAACATTGGGGACAGCGCAGCCGTGTTGCTCAAGAACCACGGCGTCTTCACCATCGGCAAGGACGCTAAGTCTGCCGTAAAGGCTGCTGTCATGGTGGAGGACATCGCCCGTACCGTGCACTTTGCACTGCAACTGGGCCAGCCCGACGAGATCCCGCCTGAAGATGTGGCCAAACTGCATGATCGATATATGAATGTGTATGGGCAGTGACTGGTGATCGGGGAATGGGGATCGGGGATTGGGGATCCTCAAAGGGTCGAGACCTAGGCAGAATCGCTGTTTCCCAATCCCCAGTCCCCAATCCCCAGTCCCTGATCACCATCCCCACCCACGAAAGGGCTCCCATGAAAGTATTCGTCACCGGCGGCGCCGGCTACATTGGCAGCGTGGTCGTAGATCAGTTGGTTGAGGCCGGCGAGCAGGTCGTCGTCTATGATAATCTCTCCCAGGGCCATCGACAGGCGGTGCATCCTGACGCCGTCTTGGTAGAAGGTGAACTGGCGGATCGCCGGGCTATTGATGTTGCCATGGCAACGCACCGGCCTGATGCGATCATGCACTTCGCCTCCAATGCTCTGGTCGGCGAGTCGATGGCTCATCCGTTTCTCTACCTGGGCGACAACGTAGTCAACGGTCTGAACGTGATGCAGAGCGCGGTCGAGCACGGCGTGGGACGTTTCATTCTCTCTTCGACGGCCAATCTTTTCGACGAACCGGAGAGCATGCCCATTACAGCGTCCGAGCGCATTGTGCCCGGTAGCCCGTATGGCGAATCCAAGTTTATTTTGGAGCGAATGCTCTATTGGCTGGATCGCACAAAAGGACTGCACTACGCTGCTCTTCGTTATTTCAACGTTGCCGGCGCTTCGGAACTGAGAGGCGAGGACCACAATCCGGAGACACGCCTCATACCGTTGATACTTGATGTTGCACTCGGCAAGCGCGATAAGATCGTCATCTTCGGCGACGACTTCGACACGCCGGACGGCACCTGTCTCCGCGACTACATCCACGTGAGTGATGTGGCGCGTGCACACATCCTGGCCGTGTATGCGCTCGCTGAGGGCAGCTGCACCTACAATCTCGGAAACACCAAAGGTTTTTCCGTCAAAGAAGTGATCGAGACAGCGCGCGCCGTCACCGGCCACCCGATCCCTGCCGAGCACGCACCGCGTCGAGCCGGCGATCCCGCGATCCTGATTGCAGGCAGCGACGAGATCCGTCGTGACTTGGGCTGGGAGCCGCAATATCCCGACCTCTACAGCATTGTCGAGAGCGCCTGGAAGTGGCGACAAGCGTACCCGCGGGGGTATGATGAATAGGTAGGGGATGAAGATCGAAGAGCAAAGATCGAAGATCGAGGATCGATGACCGGAGAGTTGCATACCGTCACACGATATTGTGTGCCCTATCTTTGATCTTGGGTCCTATGATTTTTGACATTGATTCATGGAGGATGTCCGCGATGCACATCACCAAAGCTGTGATCACAGCCGCAGGTCGCAATCAGCAGACGCTGCCGCTGCAGACGTTGATCGATCATGATGGCCAGGAAAAGTCAGTCCTGGCGATTCTGCTTGAAGAAGTCCACAATGCCGGCATCGAAGAGGTTTGCCTGGTCGTGCGACCGGGTGACGAAGAACCCTATGCATCGATTGTCGGGCATCACGCAGCCCGTCTGCATTTCGTGCAGCAGGCGCAGCCGCTTGGATACGGCCACGCCGTTCACTGCGCCCACGAGTTCGTGGGTCGAGATCCCTTTCTCCATCTCGTGGGAGATCACCTCTATGTGAGCCACGAAGAGCGTAGCTGCGCTCAGCAACTGGTGGCTGCTGCTGAGGCGGAACAGTGCGCCCTGTCTGCTGTCCAGTCAACACGTGAGACGCTGTTGCCCTATTATGGAGCGATTGGTGGGCGACGCCTTCAGGGGCAGCCCGGCTTGTATGAGGTGGAGACTGTCATTGAGAAGCCGACGCCCACTGTTGCCGAACAACGACTGATCGTCCCCGGTCTGCGCGCCGGACACTACCTCTGTTTTTCGGTATGCATGTGCTCACGCAGACGGTCATTGAGATCCTCGGTGAGCTGATCGCTGAGGCCGCAGCCTTGGGGGGGGCGGTCAACATCACCTTGGCCGATGCGCTGGCCCAACTGTCGCGCCGCGAGCGCTATTTGGCGTTGGAGCAACAGTACTCACGTTATGATGTGGGCGTAAAATATGGCCTGCTCAACGCTCAGTTGGCGCTGGCTCTCAACGGCAGAGATCGAGAACAGGTGTTGTCCATGCTGCTGGAACTGCTTCCCAGCGCGAATTGACAGCGAAAGCCGGGTGACGGCCATCATGAGTGAACTTCTCTCCATCATCACCAGCTACGATCCAGACCAGCGTAACAGGCCA